>JAIYBC010000039.1 GCA_027488845.1 Verrucomicrobiales bacterium
GACCTCCAGACACGCAGGCACTCGCCAGCCGTCCGTCCGCCGGACGAACCGAAAATCCCCTCACTTCACGTGGGGAATTTTAATCGTCGTCACCGGGAAAAATAATCGTCGTCGTACACTCGTCACCCAGTTCCAACTGAGCGCGATGGCGCGGGCCAACCAACCCGAGGCCGAACGCCGCGATTTCTACCTGTTCATCGACGAGTTCCAGAACTTCTCCACGGATGCGTTCGCCTCAATCCTCGCGGAGGCCCGCAAATACCGCCTGTGCCTCGTCCTCTCCCACCAATACATCGACCAGCTTTCCCTGCCGGTGCGGCAGGCGGTCTTCGGCAATGTTGGGACACTGATCTCGTTCCGTATCGGCCATGCCGATGCAGAAATCATGGCCAAGGAGTTCGGCAGCGCCTTCACAGTGAACATGCTCGCAGACTTGGGTCGGTACGAGGCGGTGGTGAAGCTGCTTGAGGACGGCACGAACCGGCAGCCATTTTTGGCGAAGATGCTTCCGCCGCTGGATGGCGCGACCGGAAGGAGGGATAGGTTTGTCGCCCGGTCACGCGAGCGGTATGCGACGGGGCGGGCAAAAGTCGAAAGAAAGATCTTCAACTGGGCAAACCAAACCAAGGCTGATTGCTGTGAAGGTAAATGGGTGAAAACAATGATCAGACGTGGATCTGCCTCATAATTAACGTATTGCATTTGACGCAAGGGGCGGGCGGTACGCTGAACTTGAGAGCTAGGTATGGCATCATCGTATACAGATTTGTTAATACATTGATGTTGATCTTTACCTGCGCTTGTTTATCCGATATTCATCTCGGGATTCGGAGAGGTCTGATTAGGAAGCAACTCCAGTCGGGCTGTTGAATCGAAAGGAGGCTTGCGATGAAAAATGCTTTGGCTCTTGCACTTGGATTGACTCTGTCACTCCCAACAGCAGCTGATATCATCAGCTCATATCTGGAACCGACCCGTACATGGAGCTCGGCAACCGACCAGATTGGACAAAGTTTCCTCAGTCCGGATCAGGAGTCGATTCTGAATTCGTTTGCATTCTTAACTCCGGTTGGCAGCAACCTCGTACCCACCGGGGCCGGCAGGCTCTACCTATTCGATACACGCTACTTTGGAACCTACGAATCGATCTCGTTCAGTTCTCCCCTCGCTATCAGCGAACCATTTTCGCCGGAGAACGGATATGTGTTCTACGAACCGGTCAGCTTACTAGAGGCGACCATGTATTACGTGTATAGCGATACCCGCTTTGCACCATTCAGCTGGGGATATCCAGGTTCCCAATCCGATGGGCTTGGCGTTGCTTATGGCGGAAGTCCTCAAGCGACTCATAGCTATGATCTGCAGACCGGAGTTAAGTTTGCATACGTGGTTAACGGCGAATTTCTTCTAAATGGAATCCCTGAGGCCTCATCGTACTCGGTGCTAATTTTTGGTGCAGGAATCGCCGCCGCGTTAGTTTTAGGACGTCGAAGGGCAAAGTGGGCTGCAGTTCGGGCGATTGAACAGTAGAACTGCCGTGCTTTTTGTCTTCAAAGGCAAGACTTGATGGCTACTGGTTCCGCCTTCCTTCCATTACTCTTCGGGAATGCCCTTCCGCCTTCCCCGCTTCAAACGCACTGCATCCGTTGCCCGGATCCAGATCACCGAACGCGACCGCGAAATCCTTCGCCATGTGCAGCGGCACCGTTTTCTGCGTTCTCCGCAGCTTGCGATACTCCTCGCGGATCAGTCGCAGCAGCTCCTGCGGCGCCTGCAGTTGCTCTTCCACCACGGCTATATGGAGCGTCCCCGCGCCCAGCTCGACTACTACCACCAGGGCGGTTCCCGCCATCTGGTGTATGGACTTGGAAGCAAGGGCGCAGCCCTCCTGAAGCAGGGAGGCCGTTGGGGCGAGAAGAACCGGGCCGTTGGCCGAATCTTTCTGGAACACGCACTCCTGGTCTCCGACGTCATGGTAGCCTTGGAGTTGGCCTGCCGGATTGCGGAAGTCGTATTGCTCACCGAAGTGGAGCTGTCCGGGGGCCAAGAGCGAACGTTCCACTGGCAGGTCAATCTACTAGGTCGCGCCGTCGGAATCGTCCCTGACCGGGTGTTTGCCTTGGAGTTTCCTACCGCAGGTGGGAGACGAGAACGGTCCTACTTCTTCCTCGAAGCGGACCGCGGCACCATGCCGGTGGTTCGCAAGAATCTCCTTCAGACTTCCTTTCTTCGAAAGCTGCTCGCCTACGAGGCGACCTGGGCTCGGTCGATTCATCGCACCCGTTTCGGTTTCCATCGTTTCCGGGTGCTCACGGTGACGACCAGCACCGTTCGAGTGCAGTCTCTCGTCAAAGCCTGCTCCGAAGTCGCCCGCGGCCGTGGTTTGTTCCTGTTCGCAGATCGGTCTGTCTTGGAGCGGCCTGAGCTCTTGTTTGGGGAGCTTTGGCAGACCGGCAACCCCGGGGAGACTACCAGTATTCTGGGATGATTCCCGCGAGCGCGGGTACCGAGGTTTGAGCAAATCCAGCGGCCCTTTTCTCCGACGTCTTCCCGTCCGTCCCGTTTTGCCCATGCCGGCAAACCGCAGTGTCTTGGGGCAACTCTCTGGTCCGGTAAAATGCTTCCTGGAGGCGGATCAACTACTGAGCCGCCGCAGTTCTTCACAACCACCACAGGAAAGCCATGTCCAGAGCTTCATTCATCGACTTCCGGTCCGTCAAAGCGGCCCTCAGCATGGAGCAGGTGCTCCAGCATTATGGCCTCATGGATCGGTTCAAACGGGGTCCAGACAGCCTCAGCGGACCCTGTCCGATTCACAAAGGAGAGAACCCCACCCAGTTCCGGGTCAGCCTCAGCAAGAACGTCTGGAACTGTTTCTCGGTCTGTAAACGGGGCGGCAACTCCCTCGATTTCATTGCAGCCATGGAGAAAGCAACCATCCACGCCGCCGCAGTGAAGGCCGTCGAATGGTTTCGGCTCGATCCCAAGCCGTCGGCCAAGGTGGTCGCGGACAGGGATGAGTCAGGCGGTCATACAGGGCAGGGGGCCAGCTCTTCTGTCCGGCCTCCGGTACAAGCCCCACCTCAACCGGAGGGCACCGCGCCCAACCCGCCTCTCAAATTCCGTTTGGACAAGCTTCAGCGGGATCATCCGTACCTAACCGAGCGCGGTCTGACCCTCGAAACCCTCGTGGATTTCGGGGTCGGCTACTGTGCCAAGGGAATGATGGAAGGGCGCATCGCCATTCCGATCCACAATCCCGACGGACAGGTCGTCGCCTATTCGGGCCGCCATGTTGGCGACGCGCCCGAAGGCACTCCCAAGTACAAGCTTCCACCGGGATTTCGAAAGTCCCTGGAGCTCTTCAACCTCGACCGCGCCAAAGCCGAACCCGGCATGCTCATCGTGGTCGAAGGCTTCTTCGACGCCATGAAGCTGCATCAGTTGGGGCACCGGAAGGTGGTCGCCCTCATGGGCAGTTCTCTTTCCTCCGCCCAAGAAGCATTGCTCCGCCGGCACACCGACAAGCACAGCCAGATCCTGGTGATGCTTGACGGAGATGACGCCGGCCGTAGTGCGGCGACCGAAATCGCTGCCCGACTGGCACAGCTCGCCTTCGTGCGGATTCACGCATTCGAGGAAGGACAGCAGCCCGAACACCTCACCGCCGAAGAGCTGACGGACATCCTCGCCTGAAAGGAGACCACCATGGATGTCCATTGCTCCACCTGCGGGGAACCGTGGGATACCTATCACCTCTTGCAGGATGCCGTCTTTGAGACCGGTCTGTCGCCAGAGCTGGCCGCCGCGTGGCGTTTGCTGCCTCGCGCGGAGAAGCTCTCCACCCGATACCGGGAGGAGTTTCGCGCCATTGGCTACGAGTTTGGCCAGAGCGTCATCAACGTCGTCCGTTGCCCGTGCTGTCCCAAGGACGCTCAACCGAACCTCGAGCGGGTTCAAACCAAGGCAGCCTTGGAAGAACTCTTGGGCGACGACGAGGACGGCCTGGCCGCCACCTTTGAGGACTACCGCCTATGAGCGCCAAGTTTTCGCTAGGGCAGCTCGTGGCCACTCCCAACGCCTTGGCCCAGGTCTCTCACGAGGAGATCACGGTGGCCCTGTCCCGGCATGTCCGGGGCGACTGGGGCGACTGCGGTTCGGAGGATTGGACAGCCAATGACTCCGCCCTGACGCACGACTCCCGCCTTTTGTCGGTGTACCACACGGTGAACCGGACGAAGTTCTGGATCATCACGGAATGGGATCGGTCGGTGACGACCGTGCTCCTGCCCGAAGACTACTGATTTCACGGCCTCCCATTTTTGCGGAGGCCGCTTTTCTTCCCGCCGGCCCCAACCAAAAGGCCGTCCACGCTCCCGGCGGAGAGACTCACACCCAGAGCTACCTGTTACTAGCAGGCGGACGGCCGTCGAGAGACA
>JAIYBC010000047.1 GCA_027488845.1 Verrucomicrobiales bacterium
GACGGGCGGCTTGTGCTCAGGGGGCGAATGGCGGGAGGGCTTACTGCACGGACAAGGAAGGCACTCGGTTCCAGGGCAACGACTTCCGTGGATGCTCCGTGGGATGGAGATTCCACTCGCGGTGAGACGTGTCCCCATCGCGGAAGGTGATCTCAGATAGACGTGTCCCAATCAATCGAGATTCCACTCTCGGTGTGACGTGTCCCCAACGCAGAAGGTGAGCGGGGTGTGACGTGTCCCTAATCAGGGGGAGGAATGCTGGAACTCGAGATTGGAGTGTTCGGGGCGGTTGTAGGAGCTGATCGGGACCCGGCGCGCTTGGTGGTGATCCGTGTCTCGCTACAGAAGCGCGAGCGGACTCGCGCACTCCATGACGCTCGCGCGCTTCCGTCGGCCGCGGGGGCTTCTTTAAACACTCGGTGTGACGTGTCCCCAGTCGGGGAGGTGTGACGTGTCACTATATGGGGAGGAGTGAGGGACCGATTCAGCCAAATGCAGCGCTGGACCGGCCGGGATGGGGCGGTCGGTTTCGCTGCTTCAAGAGGAAGAGGGGCGACTTCGGGTGGCGCAGTTCGATGGGCGATCTCCAAAATCGCCTACAGGAGGTTTCAGGTTCGGGGAGGTTCGACGTCGCGGCCGGTTGCCTTCTGGACCAGGCGACGCCATTCGTCGGCGGGCACGTCCATCGGCCGGGCCCGGCATTTTTCCTCGAACCCGGGGAAGTTCCAAAGGTTGGGGAAGTCGCGGCATTGCTGCGGCTTCACCGGTTGCACCCGACAGTCACCGCCTCGCAGGAAGACGCACGAGCCGTCCGCCTGGTCGGTCAATGCGAGTCCGTTTCGCTGCACGGTAACCCGTGTGTAGCCGGCGATGAACTCCTCTTCCGTGATCCCGAGGTGCGCGGCCATGCGGCCGATTTCCTCCTCGGTGACACGGACCTGTCCAGGCCAACGGCAACAGGCGGTGCAGCGATCGCATTGCCAGAAGATGGGCATGGTCAGGTCGGGTCGCCGGGGATGGGACGCGCGGGCGGTGCCTTCACGAATGCCGCCTCGCGCAGGTAGACCGGAGCCAATTTCTCCGCCGGAACCGCCTCCGAAGCGGCCGTTGCCAGTTGCGGGAGGTCCGTCGCCGCGGGATGCATCCGGGTCGCGTCGATCATGGCCAGGACTTCCGGGCCGAACTCGGCGATTCCCGTGAAGGCGGCGTCCAAGTCGGGGCCGAGTACCGTGCGGCCATCGCGGATCCATCGGACCAGTTCTGTATCTGGCACAAGGCGCACGTCGCCATCCCATCCGTCACCGTTCCAAGTGCGGACCGCGAACTCCCTCCGTTGCGCGTCGACGGCAAAGGTCCAGGGCAGGGGGCGTCCCAGTCCTGCGGCCCTCTTGCGGAGAATCTCGAAGGATCCCACGGGGACCACGGGAATCCCGCTGCCCAACGCCCAGCCTTGGACGGTCGAAATGGCGATCCGGATCCCAGTGTAGCTGCCGGGGCCGATGTCGAGGGCGAGGAGGCCGACTTCGGCGCGATCGATGCCGGCCGTCCGGAGGGCCCGATCCACGAGGGCGAAGACAGGGGTTTCGCGTCCGGTTTCCTGTACGGACTCCGCGAGGGTTACGCCGTCGCGTCCCACCGCCACCGAGCGGCGCCGGCTGGTGAACTCAAAGGCCAGGCAGATCATGGGAAATCTCGCGGGTGTTCTCGTCGATCCAGCGGAACCGGAGCGTGCGCAGGTGTGGGAGTCCGTCGAACCGGGCCCGTGAGATCCATTCGGCCACGGTGACCCCCTCGGGTCGGAGCAAAGGTTCCTCAAGGCCGGCCGAGACCAAGTCTTCCGGGGAGGTGAGCCGGTAGAGGTCCAGGTGCACCACTTCCATCCGGCCACCGGCGTAACGGTTCATCAGGGAGAAGGTCGGCGAATGGACCCTTGCCGGCGAACCCAGCGCCCGCACGAGGCCGCGGACGAACGCCGTCTTGCCCGCGCCGAGGTCGCCTTCGAGCCCGAGAAGCCAGCCAGGCCGGACGAGTTCGGCAACCCGGCCTCCGAGCGCCTCGGTTTCCTGGGGGCCGTGGGTGACGACGACGTTCATCCGGCGAAGTGGCGATAGCCGCCCCGCGTGACCGGCGTCAGTCCGCGTGGTTCCCGAAGGAAGACGCCGGGGTTCGCGGTGAGCCGGCCGATGCAGGTGATGCGTGTGTCCGGGAACCGTGCCTTGAATCCGTCGAGCAGCGGAACGGCGTCCCGCGGTGCGACGCACAGCAACAGCTCGAAGTCCTCTCCGTCGCCGAGGGCCGCGGCCACGGCAGGGGTGGCGGTGTCGCCCTCGCGGGCCCGAAGCAGGGCGGCCCGACGGATCGGAAGCGACTCCCGGTGGATCTCGGCGCCGGGAACGCCGCTCTCGGCCAACAGGTGCGGTAGGTCCCCGGCAAGGCCGTCGCTGAGGTCCATCATGGCATGGACGTCGAAGTGCTCGGCGAGCCACCGGGCCTCGGCGAGTCGCGGCTCGAAGTCGAGGTGGTGTCCGAGGATCGATCCGCCGAGTTCTCCGGTGACGAACAGGGCGTCGCCGACCGTTGCGCCGGAGCGCAGGACGGCCTTCCCTTCCTCGACCCAACCGAGCAGGGAGACGCTGACGAAGAACGCTCCCGGCGATCGGGTCGTTTCGCCTCCCACCAACGCGACGTCGTGACGGCGGGCGAGGTCGGCCATGCCGTCATAGAGGGCCTCGATGCGGACGGGATCGAAGCCGTCGGGCAATCCCAAGGTGATCACGGCGGCTGTGGGCGTGCCGGCGTTGGCGGCGACGTCGCTGAGGGCGCGGGCGAGGGCCTTCCTGCCGATCTTGGCCGGGTCGGTGTCGGGCAGGAAGTGGACTCCCTCGACCACGCAGTCGGTCTTGAGCAGCAACTGCCTTCCCGGGCCCGGGGAAGCGAGGACCGCACAGTCGTCTCCGGCGCCGACGACGACCGAGGCATTGCCCGGAAGGCGGGGACGGAGCCGGGCGATCAGTTCGAACTCGTTCATGGAATGCGGAAGTCCGACGGGGCCCGCTCAGCGGGACTCCGAAGGACCGATGAGACTGTCATGTCGAGGTGGGTGGCGGCGAGTCCGGTTTCGGATGCGGGGTGCCTTCCTGTCTGCCGGCCAGCTCCGGAACGGAGGCGAGGTGTCGGGCTTGGCGGCGGGGCAGGGAGCGCCGGGTCGGCGTGGCCGCCTCCTCACCGGCCCAAGGCAGGAGCCAAGGCGGCAGGTCGGTTCGGCCGGGACGTCTGTAGTCGCGGGCGAGCGTGGGACCCACCGATGCGGGATCTTGGCCGAGGTCACGGGTGAGATGTTCCCAGAGGAGTTCGTACTGGCGTGGCAACGCGATGCCGTGGCCCTTCACGCCGCGTTCGTGGAGGCGGTCGCTGAACCGCAGGAGTGCGTGGAACGCGGATCCGGCGTGCTGCAGCAACCGGGGCAGCGTCTCGCTGAAGTTGCCGCTGTTGCCGTAGAGATCCCAGGTCCTCGCGAAGCGGCGGAGCCGGGCGAGTGTGGCGAAGTCCAGGTCGTTGTTGGCGAGGATCTCGTAGGGCGGAAACGGGTTGTAGACCATGCCATGCTCGGCGTCGTGCCGGACGATCGGCGTGCCGCGAAGACGCTTGAGGATGCCCACCTGGATTTCCTGCGGGCCGAGCTCGAGCAGGCGTTCGAATCCCCGGCCGAAGGACTCCAGGGACTCGCCGGGCAGACCGGCGATGAGGTCGGCGTGGACATGGACGCCGCTGGAGGAGCGGAGCCAGCGGAGGTTGTCCTCCATGCGTGCGTGGTTCTGGCGTCGGCCGATCCGGGCCTCCACCTCCGTGTTGAGCGTCTGGATGCCGACCTCGAACTGGAGCGAACCGGCAGGAAAGCGCTCGATCAGCCCGCGGAGCTCGGTCGGCAGGCGGTCCGGGACCATCTCGAAATGGACGAAGAGGTCGGGAGTCCAGCGTTCGAGGAAGAAGCTGAGGATCCTCCGGCTGGTGAGCAGGTGGAGGTTGAACGTGCGGTCGACGAACTTGAACCGCCGCAGGCCGCGGTCGAGGAGCCGCTGCATGGACTCGAGGAAGGGCTCCAGCGGGAACTGGCGCACCGGGATGTCGAGGGAGCTGAGGCAGAACTCGCAGGTGAACGGGCATCCGCGTGAGGCCTCGACGTACACCACCCGATGGGCGAGGTCGCGGTCGTCGTAGTACCCGTAGGGCGAGGCGAGGCGGGTCACGTCGGGCACCCCGGCGGCGATGATCCGCTGCGGTTGGCCGCCGGACAGCAGCTGGCGGCAGAGTTCGGGGAAGGCGAGGTCGGCCTCGCCGGTGACGACATGGTCGGCGAGCCGGACGATCTCCTGGGAATCGGTCTCGTGGCTGACCTCGGGTCCCCCGAGGACGATGACCAGATCCGGGCGAAGTCGTCGGAGGAGCGCGACCAGTTCCGTGGTGGCGGCGACGTTCCAGATGTAGACGCCGAGTCCGAGGATCCGGGGGTTGAGGGCGAGGATGGCCTCGGCGACGTCGAGGGGGCGCTGGTTGATGTCGAACTCGGCGATCGCGGCCGAGCTGCGGAGGTCGCCCAGGTTCGCGAGGAGGCAACGCAGCCCGAAGGCGGCGTGGATGAACTTCGCGTTGAGCGTGGACAGGAGGATGTCCGGCACCGCGGCAACGTATCGGAAGCCGGATCAGTTGGCGACCGTATCGGCGCCGATGCAGGCGAGCTGCTGTTCCACGGTCTCGCGGAGGGCGCGGATCGAGTAGGGCTTCGGGAGGAAGGTTCCGGACTTGGGCAAGGCGCCGGCCTCCTCCACGAGACCGGGTCCGTATCCGCTCATGAGGATCACGCCGAGGTCCGGGCGCTGGCGCCGCAGTTCGACGGCGAGGCGTTGGCCGGTCCAGTCGCCGGGCATGATGATGTCGGTCAGCAGCAGGTCGACCTTGGAGCCGATGGACGACCAGAGGCGGAGGGCCTCGGTGCCGTTGGAGGCCTCGTGGACGGAGTAGCCGAGTTGCTCGAGGACGGTGCGGGTGAACGAGCGGACGGCCTCTTCGTCTTCGACCAGCAGGACGGTGCCCTTGCCGGGTGTCGGGTTGAGGGACGATTCGACCCGGGTTCCGGTGGCCTGGACGCCGGCCTGGGCCGGGATGAGCACGCGGAACCGGGATCCGGCGCCGCGGGCGCTCTGGACCTCGATCCAGCCGCCGTGCTCCTGGACGATGCTTTCCACCACGGTCAACCCGAGTCCGGAGCCCTGTCCGCGGGGCTTGGTGGAGAAGAACGGGTCGAAGATGCGTTCCTGGGTCCGGGCGTCCATGCCGGCGCCCGTGTCGGTGACCTCGAGGCAGACGAAGCGCCCTGGGCGCGCCATGCGATGGCGGTGGGGTGCGGACTGGGCATCGAGGCCGACCTCGTAGGTGGAGAGGGTGAGCCGGCCGCCGAGCGGCATCGAGTCCCGGGCGTTGGTGGCGAGGTTGAGGAGGACCTGTTCGATGCCGGCGCTGTCGGCGAGGACCGAAGGGAGGATGCGGGCGAGGTCGAGTTCGAGGGAGATCCGGGCGTCGAGCAGTTGGCGCAGCAGTGGCTCGATTTGGAGCGTCATCTCGTTCAACCCGAGCGGTTGACGGTTGGCGGGTGCCCGTTGGGTCAGGGAAGCCAGCTTGCGGCTGAGCGCCGTGGCCTCCTCGGTGGCGGCGAGGATCTGCGAAACCGAATGGGTCGCGCCGGGCGACTTCAACCCGCCGTCCGTGAGCAGGGAAGCCTGGCCATGGATCACCGTGAGCAGGTTGTTGAATCGGTGGGTGACGCCGAGCGCGAGCTTCGCGACGGCCTCGGCGCGCTGGGCCAGGCGCACCTCGTCCTCGAGCCGGCGGACCTGCGTGATGTCGGCGATGGTCAGCAGGATGCAGGAGTCGTTCTGGAACTCGGCGACCTCGGCCGAGAGGACCACGTCACGGAGGTCGTCGGGCTTGCGCTGGAACCGGCATTCGATGCTGGCCGACTTGCCCGACTGGGGCAGGAGGGCGCGTGCGCTCGCCCAGGAGACCGCGTCGTCCAGCGCCGGGAAGTCGCTCAGGGTGCGGCCCAGCAGGCTCTGCGGATGCGTGCCGACGAGCTCGAAGAACCGGTCGTTGGCGTCGGTGACGCGGCCGTCGTCGATGGCCAGCACGGCCATCGCGGTGGAGTTCATGCGGAAGGCCGCGGCGAAGCGGGCCTCGGCGGCGCGTCGTTCGGCGACCTCGCGTTCCAGGCGGTTGTTGGTGGCCTGGAGCTTCAGGGCCCGTTGGTCGAGCACGCGGTTCAGTTCCTGGAGCCGGTGGCAGTATTCGGAGAACTGGTCCCATTTGAGCGCCAGCAGTCGGGCCGCCTGGTGCACCTCGGCGGCACCTGCCGGGACCTCGAGGACCAGCAGGTGCTGCGGCGATTCGAACCGCGCGGAGAGCTCGTTGGGATCGGTGCCGGGGGGCACGCAGAAGACGACCTGGAGGTCCGGCTGGTATTCCCAGAGGCGGGAGACGGTCTCGAAACCGCTGACCTCGCCGGAGAGCGACTGGGAGACGAAGGCGACGGAGTAGGGACGCCCGGTCATGAGGGCGGACTCCAGGCGTTGGACCGCCTTGGCACCGTCCTCGACACCATCCGCGTCGAACATGATCGGCCGTACCGGGGAGGCGTCGATTTCGCCGCCGTCGACCAAGGGCAAGGGGCTTCCGGGTGACACGAGGTGCGAGGTGATCGCCGCGGGTTTGCGGTCGACCACCAGGACACGGAAGACGCTCGGATTGCAGTAGGAGGCCATGGACGACGGATTCCGGTGCCGCCCACCCGGGATTCGGGCGGGCGACCCATCGGGGTCATCGGCAGGACCTCGACGTGGCTTGAGTGGCGAGTCGGACCCGACCGCGGCCGTGCGGCCGGAGGGGAAATGGGAAAGGCCTCGGGAGTGCGCCCGAGGCCGTCGGGAAACGGCTCAGACGTGGCGGACCACCTCGGCGGCCGGGAACCGGACCTTGGGCAGCGAGGCGTACTTGTCGTCGGCCGAGCGGTAGCCCGCGGTGCAGACCACCACGGTACGGTAGCCGGTTCCCTCGAGTCCGAGGATGGAGTCGTAGGCGGCAGGCTCGATGCCTTCCATGGGGCAGGTGTCGACGCCGAGGAGGGCGGCGGCGGCCATGAACTGGCCGAGGGCGATGTAGACCTGGTGGGTTTGCCAGGTGTCGAGGCGGCCGGCGGTGCGTGCGCCGTTGAGACTGTTCAGGATCATTCCCCGGTAACCCGCCAGGGCTTCGCGGGTGCCGCCGCGGAGGGCGACCTGCGAGTCGAGGAAGCGGTCCACATGGGCCTCGTCCAGACCGGTGCGGACGGTGAACACCACCATGTGCGAGGCCTCGGTGACCTGCTTCTGCCCCCAGGACTTGGGCTCCAGCTGGGCGCGGAGGGCGGGATCGTCGATCACGAGGAACTTCCACGGCTGGAGTCCGAAGCTGGAGGGGGCGAGGACCAGGGACTGTTCCAAGGCGGCCCAGACCGGCGCGGGAATCCGGGCGGAGGGATCGAACTTCTTGGTGGCGTAGCGCCACTGGAGGTGTTGGACGAGCTGTTCGGGAGGGAGCGTGTTCATGG
This sequence comes from Verrucomicrobiales bacterium, assembly GCA_027488845.1. Taxonomy (GTDB): domain Bacteria; phylum Verrucomicrobiota; class Verrucomicrobiia; order Limisphaerales; family UBA9464; genus SXXZ01. The sequence continues at coordinate 7,637 of JAIYBC010000047.1, forward strand.
GTGGAGGAAACCGACCGGCCGATCCTAGGATCGACCTTCCGGATCGGCAAACGGTCCGGTGCCGACATGGGTGGGACGGTGATTCCTGTTGACCGGGGCGGCTTATCCTGACGACAACATCAGGGACGTACCGGAACCGTTCCGGACTGTTTGGAAAGAAATCATGGCGAGAAATGTCCGAAAAACCGCGGTGGCCAACAAATCCGCGGCCAGTTCCCGATACGACGCGCACCACAAGGTGCTGACCACGACCTACGGTTCGTTCGCGGACCTCCGGCGGGAGCTCTCGGACTCCAAGGAGAAGGTCAGTGAACGGGAGGCGGTGCTGAAGCTCTTCGCCACCTGCACCGATCCCCAGAGGGCCTACCTGCTGCTCGACGACTACCTGGAGAAGCTGGCGCTGAACCGGAAGGACTTCGGGCAGACCGAATGGTGGCCCCGGATGCAGCAGTCGACGGGACGTCCGCGGCTCGAGGAGGTGGCGATGCTGTTCCTGAGGAACAACCGTTCGCTGCCGACCGAGCTGCTGCAGTACGCGAACTTCGAGAAGTTTGCCGAGGTCGAGCAGTCGGAGAAGGAGACCGGCTTCGTCCAGGAACTGGAGAACTGGCTTTTCCCGCCGAACCACACCCACCTGGACTCGCCGCGGGCGGCGTTGCGGGTGGTCTGCGAACCGACGCGGGACGACGCTGCGGTGAACCAGTGGCGGTTGTCGGTCCACTTCTTCCTCTTCCGCTCCCGGTCCGGGGAGAAGGAGCGTTTCCTGCCGGAACTGTGCGATCTCCGGACGCGTGCCGCGCATGAGGCCGAGCTGTTCCCCGCCGAGGATTGGCAGGTGATCGACTGGCTGCATGGACACTGGGGCGGCAAGGTGAAGGCCGGCGAACTGCTGGTGCTCGACGGGCCGGACCTGCTGACCTGGCTGGCGAAGTGGGCCCACGGCAACCGCCTGGAACTGCTGGGCAAGGGGCTGAGCCTCCAGTTCGTGGGCCGGGTCGCCGAGCTGAAGCCGCGACTGGAGACCATCGAAGAGGAGATGAGCTTCACCCACGTGCTGGCATTGCCGGACGGGACGGAGCACCGGCTGCAGGAGGCGCGCTTCTTCGTGGGCGAGCCGCCGCTGGTCTTGGTGGAGGGCGAGTTCTTCGTCCTGCGCAACGCGCCGCCGCCGGCGCTGCTGGGACCTTGGGCCGAGCGCCCGGTGGTTCCCGTGAAGCGGCTTTCGCAGCGCCTGCTGACGGAGCTCCGTCGGACCCAGGCCAAGGAGCAGCCGAACGCCCGTTGGGAAGAGCTCTGCGAGACCCATCCGGCGAAGCCCAAGTTCACCTTCGAGCTGGCCGACGAGGTCGTCCGGGTGCGGCTGTTGGCGGTGAGCGACAAGGACGGTTCGGAGTGGCAGTGGAACGGACACGAGTGGACGCGCGTCGTGGAACGCCGCGCCGGCGACTCGAGGCCCGAGCTGCTCGACGATCCTCGGCTGATGCCCGCGATCCACTGGCTCCAGCGCGCCGACTGGTTCACCCCGGAACCCGGGCTCTGGGTGCTGGATGCGAACGAGAACTGCCTTTCCCAGCTGGCGACCGCGTGGGGTGACCGGCCGACCGACGCCGAGTACCTCGGCAATCCCAGCTTCCAACGCCTGTTCCTGAGCCGGCGCCTCGTGAAGCCGAAGCTGGTCCTCCGCGGATCCGGCATCGACTGGCTTTCGGTGTGCGCCGAGTGGGAGGCCGAGGGACTCAAGCTCACCCGGGCCGACGTCGAACGCCTGGCCGCCTCGACCTCGCGCTTCGTCAAGCTGCCCGACGGCGGCTGGGTGGAGATCGACACAGACGCGAACCGCAAGGCCCACGAGACCGCGGCGACCCTCGGGCTCGACGGACTCTCGGCCGACGCGCAGAAGGCCTCCCTCATCCACGCGACCCAGCTGGACGACGCGACCATCGAGGGGCTTGGGGCCGGCAAGGCGGTCGCCGAGCTCCGGGCCAAGCTCGCCAACTTCAAGGGCGTGCCGGAGACGCCGCTGCCCGCGGGAATCGTCGCCGACCTGCGTCCGTACCAGCAGGACGGCTTCAACTTCCTCGCCAACCTCGTCCGGCTCCGCCTCGGCGGCATCCTCGCGGACGACATGGGTCTCGGAAAGACCCTGCAGACGCTCACCTGGCTGATGTGGCTCCATGAGCGTGCGCCGAAGAAGGACCGCAAGCCGTCCTTGGTGCTGTGTCCCGCCTCCGTGCTGCACAACTGGCGCCGCGAGGCGGAGAAGTTCGCTCCGGGACTCAAGGTCCTCGTGCTGCAGTCGGGCCAGCAGCGTCACAACCTCCGGAAGCAGATCCCGGAGTACGACATCGTGGTGACCAACTACGCGATCCTCCGGCGCGACCTGGAGGAGTTGGGCAAGTTCCGCTTCCACGCGCTGGTCTTGGACGAGGCGCAGTTCATCAAGAACCCGACGGCGCAGGTGACCGTCGCGGTGAAGGAGATCGAGGCGGACCACCGCCTCGCCCTGACCGGAACGCCGTTGGAGAACCGGATGCTCGACCTGTGGTCGATCGTCGACTTCTCGCAGCCGGCCTACCTGGGCAACCAGCAGAACTTCATCGAGACCTACGAGTCGAAGGGCGAGGGTCCCGAGTGGGACGGCGCCGCGAAGCGCAAGCGTCTGAGCGCGCGCCTGCGTCCGATCATGCTGCGCCGCGTGAAGAAGCAGGTCGCGAAGGACCTCCCGGACCGCATCGAGGAACGCCGCGACAGCGAGCTCGACGAGGAACAGCGCAAGCTCTACCTCGCGGAGCTGCGCCGCAGCCGCGAGCAGGTGATGAAGACCATGCAGGAGAAGGGCGTGGCCAAGTCCAAGATGCACGTCCTCGCGGCGCTCACCCGCCTGCGCCAGATCTGCTGCCATCCGCGGCTCGTCGGCAACGACGCACCGTCGGGCAAGACCGAGACCCTGTTCGAGCTCTTCGAGCCGATCCTGGCGTCCGGGAACAAGGTGCTGCTGTTCTCGCAGTTCGTGGAGATGCTGAAGCTGCTCGAGGCCGCCTGCCGCGAGCGGGGCATCAAGACGCACATCCTCACGGGCGAGACCAAGGGCCGCATGGAGGTGGTCAACGCCTTCCAGGCCGATCCGGAGCCGTGCGTGTTCCTCCTGTCGCTCCGGGCCGCGGGCACCGGCCTCAACCTCACCAACGCGTCCTACGTCGTCCTGTACGACCCGTGGTGGAACCCCGCCGTCGAGGCCCAGGCCATCGACCGCTCACACCGCATCGGCCAGACCCAGACCGTGATGGCCTACCGCCTCATCACCCCGGGAACGGTCGAGGAGAAGATCTGGGAGCTGCAGCAGAGGAAGTCCGCCACCATCGCCGACGTCCTCGGCGAGGAGGGCTTCGCCAGCAACCTCAGCAAGGACGACCTCGAGTATCTCTTCAGCGAAGACTGACCCCGGTCGTCTCCGCCGATCCCACGCCGCCGTCGCCGGGTCCATTCTGGATCCGCCGACGGCGGTTTTGTGTTTCCGATCGATGGACGAACTTCGCGCGGGGACATCCGCAGATGTCGCAGATGGACGCGGATGGGGGCTCAACGGGGAGATTGGTGGGGACCTTCGATCTCTGTGGATGTTGGCCCTGTGGGAACTGCGGAGATTGTCGTCGTGGTGCGGGATCCACATCCTGTGGAGAGGCCGATGTCCGCACTTCGCCATCTCAATGGAATCACCCGACTCCTCTCGTGGTTGGTCCTGACTTTGGCCTTTCGACTTTGGGGAGCCGATCCGCTCCCGGGCGAGAGGGCCCGGCCTTGGGGGCGTGCATTCATGCCCCAGGACTACGGTGGGGATGCCCAGGTCGGGGCGGTGATGGAGTCTCCATGGGGCACCATGCTGTTCGCTTCCGGTCGGAAGATCATCGAGTTCGACGGATCGGCCTGGAGGGCGGACGAGACTCCGGTGGCGCACATCCGGGCGATCGTGGACGCCGGGGGCGGACGCATCGTCATCGCCGGAACCGGCGGCTTCGGGATGTTGAGCCGGCGAGCCTCCGGCGGATGGGATTACGAGTCGCTTTCGGACCGGCTGGATCCGTCGGACCGTGATTTCGGAGCGATCTGGCAGGCCTATCGCATCGGGGAAGAGGTCTGGCTGGGCGGGGAGAACCGGGTGTTCCGTTGGAAGAGTCGCGAGCTGAAGGCATACCGGAACCCGGGTGCCGGCACGTTGGTCCTGCTCGTTGCCGAGGGGCGGCCGTACCTCCATGGCACACGGGTCGGGCTGATGCGGTGGGATGGTTCGGGGTTCCAGGCGTGGGTCACGAACCGGGCCGTGGCTCGCGATCAGCCCTATGGCCTGTTCCCCGAGCCGGACGGTTCCTTCCTTCTCGCTTGGCGTCGAGCCGGGCCCCTGAGGCTGATGGGCGAAGAAGTGCGGTCCATCGGCGAGGAGTTTCAGGCGCTTCCTGGCGGTGGCTGGATCAATTCCGCGATCCGGCTGAGGGACGGCAACCTGCTGCTCGGTCGGGATGGGGCAGGTGCGGTGGTGGTCACGCCGACCGGCCGGGTCGTGGAGGTGTTCACCCCGGAGGACGGCCTCAGTGACGGCGAAGTGGTGGCCTCGCTGGAGGATTCGCGGGGCGACCTGTGGTTCGCCACCCGCCGCGGCATCACGCAGTTCGCACACCGGCGCGGTTTGTCCTGGCTGGGAGAGCGGGACTCCATGCTCGACGGGCCGATCCACGGGATGCTGCGTTGGCGCGGCGACCTCCATGTGAGCATCGGCGACGGATTCCGGGTCTTTGCTCCATGGAACAAGCTGATTCCGGGTCGACTCACATTGGGCATCTCCGGTGTCGACTTTACGGAGCCTCGCGGTTGCGTCGTGGTCGATGAACGGATCCTGATCGGACATGCCGAGGGCCTGTTCCGGTACATGACGAAACCGGGTTCCAAGATCCCCACGGCGCTACCGCCGATCTCCGCTCCGCGGCGTCATGAGGTCCTGCTCCGGTCCGTCCGGGAGCCGTCACGGCTTTGGTCGGGTGGCTTTGCGGGACTGGGGGTCTCCGAGTTGTCCGCCGGCGCCGAGGTCCGGGAACTCCGTTTCTGGACCAACTCCGGGCCGGTCCAGTCCCTGGTCGAGCAAGGCGAGGCCATCCTCTGCGGAACCGGCGACGGGCGAATCTGGTCGGTGCCTGGGGATTCTTCGAACCTGACCTTGGAGTGGTCCACTCCGACGGGTTCCGTCAGCGGACCGGTGCGTCTGATCCTCCTTCCAGGCGGCCCGACCGCGTCCACTTCGGCCGGCCAGAAACGGCGGGATGGGGGCGGGCGATGGGTGGATGAGAACCGCCTCCATTACGCTGGAAAACCCGTGGATCGCGTGACTGCGGCGGTGGACGGGAGGGGCGGCGAGGGATTCGTCTCCGTGATCGTCGACGGGGGGACATCGCTGCTGGGGCGACACCGATCCGGTCCGGACGGTCGACTGGCTTTCACGCCGTTCGCGGCATCCGTCCAGGCGGCGTTGGGTGGCCATGGGGCGATGTTGCTGCATTTCGAGGACGACGCGGAAGGCGGCGTCCTCTGGGCCAAGGGCGACGGCCCGATGGTCCGGATCGCGTTGGGCAGGATGGATCCGCCGCGGGAACTGCCGGATGTGCGGCTGCGGCGCCGGTTGCGGGACGGTGGGCTCCGGGAGGCGGCAAGCCTGTCCGGCGACGACCAGTGGAGGTGGGATCGGGGCGCGGTCCGGTTCGAGTGGTCCGCTCCGGAATTCGAGCCCGGTGCTTCGCTGCGTTTCGAGACGCGCCTGACTGGATGGGATACGGGGTGGAGCGAGCCATCGGTCGTGTTGGCCAAGGAATGGAGCGGACTGCCGGAAGGGCGGTACCGCTTCGAGGTGCGGGCGGTGGACCGCTTGTTGCGGCGGACACCGGTGGCGGCGTACGGCTTCGTGATCGTGCCACCGTGGTACCGAACCGTTGCGGCCTACGCGGGCTACGTCCTCTTGGCCGGCCTGATGGTCTGGGGGTTCCTGCGGCAACGGCTGGCCCAGCTCGAACGGGAGCGACTTCGGCTGGAGGAACTCGTCGCCCGACGCACACAGGAACTCGCGACCGCTCGGGACGTCGCCGAGGAAGCCAGCCGGGCCAAGTCGCGGTTCCTCGCCAACATGAGCCACGAACTCCGGACGCCCTTGAACGGCATCCTCGGCTTCGCCCAGCTCCTGGCCCGCGAGCCGGGACAGTCGGACCGGAACCGCGAACGGCTCCGGGTGATCGGTTCCAGCGGCGACCACCTCCTCGGCCTGATCAACGACGTGCTCGACCTGGCCCGGGTCGAGGCGGGTCGTGTGGAGCTGCGGCCTGCGCCGTTCGTGCTCCGCGACCTGCTGAGGGACATCGAGCCGGGGTTCTCGCAACGGGCGCTCCAACGTGGATTGGCCTTCCGCGTCGATGCTCAAGGTCTCGTCGACGACATGGTCCAGGGAGACGCCAAGCGTCTTCGTCAGGTGCTCGAGAATCTCCTGGGCAACGCCGTGAAGTTCACCCAGGTGGGCGAAGTGACCCTGACGGTGCGTGGATCCCAGTCCGGCCGGGTGGAATTCGTGGTGGCCGACACCGGACCCGGAATGGCGGCCGAGGATGTGGCCCGCCTTTTCAAGCCCTTCTCGCAGGCCGAGCAGGGACGTCCACCGGAGCAGGGTGCGGGACTGGGACTCGCCATCAGCCAGCATCTGGTCGGCCTCATGGGCGGCGAGATCCAGGTTGTCAGCGAACCCGGACGTGGCAGCGAGTTCCGCTTCTCGGTCGCGCTGCCGTCGGCCAAGGCGGCGGTTGCGTCGACGGGGTCCGTCGTCCGGATCACCGGCTACGAAGGGCCACGTTTGGAGGTCCTGTTGGTGGACGACCTCGAGGTCAATCGGCGGCTGCTGCGGGAGTTCCTGGAGCCGCTGGATTTCCGGGTCGCCGAAGCCGCCGACGGACGGGCGGCGTTGACGATTCTGGAATCCGGGAAGTGCCGTCCGGCGCTGGTCCTGCTCGACCTCCGGATGCCGGGCATGGACGGCTTCGAGTTGACGCGTCGCCTGGTCGCCATGCCGGGGTTCCGTGCTCGCCTGCTCGCCACCTCGGCGTCTGTCCTTGGATTCAACCGCGAGGATGCCCTGCGTGCGGGAGCCCACGGTTTCCTGCCCAAGCCGTTCAAGGAGGAGGAGCTCCACGAGCTGCTTCGCCAGCAGCTGCCGGTTCCGTGGATCGTGGGTGAAAGGGGGATGGAACCATCGGGGTCTGGGACGGCGGCCCGGGGAGCGGATCCGGAGTCGAATGCCACTGACAGTCCGACCGGGTTGCCCGACGGGGAACTGGAGGTCCTTCGGGAGGCGGCCAACCGGGGCGACGTCAGCCTGCTGCGTCGTGAGATCCTCCGCCTGAAGTCGATCCACCCGGACCAAGTCCAGTTCCTCGTCGAGCTGGAACAGCTTGCCACCGGCTTCCGAATGGGTGCACTCCGCGAACGTTTGTCAGGAGCAAGGGAAGGTGGCCACAGAGGCTCGGAGGACACGGAGGGGACGAATCGGACCTCCTAGGTCCCACCCGTCGGCTCGCAGGCGGTTTCAGTGATCTGTGTTCCGCCGCGACCCTTGAGGATGAGACTCCGACGCTTCAGGGATTGAATCGGATCATGCCCGAAGAGCGCGAGAGACGGCGTCATTCCTCCGGGATCCACCAGCGGACGCCCTGTTTGAGGATCTCCCACTGGGAAAGGGCGACGCCGCCGAGGATCAGCACGGTGGCCGCCCAGAAGGTGGCGGACAGCGGGGTGCCGAAGACGAGGAAGTCCCACGAGGCGGTGGTCAGCGGGATCAGGTTTCCGAAGAGAGCCACCTTCGAGACGGGCCATCGGGTGAGCGATCGGGTCCACAGCGAGAACGGCACGATCCCGCCGAGTGTGATGCAGAAGACGTGGAAGCCCAGCGTGCGCGGATCCATCACCGGCAGGGCTTCGGCCCGGAGGATCTCGACGGTGGCCGGGAGGACGAGCAGCAGGCCGCCTCGCCACATGGTGTGCGCAGAGACGGCGGCGCCGGACCAACCCTCACCAATGCGCCGGCACTCCCGGCTGTAGAACGTCCACAGCAATCCGGTGGAGATCCCGAACAGGTGCCCGACGCCCGAGCCGTCCGAGCCCAACGAAGGCAGCAGCAGCACCCCGACACCGCAGAAGGTCAGGAACACGGCACTCCAACGTCGGAGACGGACCGAGCCGGCGGCTTCGACGCGGCCTTCGAGCAGGAGCGCCCAGGCGGGGGAGACCGCCATGTGCAGGGCGAAGTGGGAGGCCGGCAGGAAGTGGAGGGTCCAGTTGCAGGCGGCCACGTACAGCGCGAGCAGCAGTCCGCCCATCCAGAGGCGGCCACCCCGGCCTTGCGGAATGGGAACCGCGTCACCGAAGAGCCTTCGGTTCCGGGCGATCGCCAGCAGAAGGAAGCCGGCGGCAAGGAACCGGGTGGAACCGGTGAAGAGTGGTGGCCAACGGGAGAGGACCTGCTTCAGGGAGACGTTGTTCGCGCCCCAAAGAAGGATGGCCGCCAAAAGCCATGGAACCACGCCGGAGCCGGAGGAACGGGAGCCGATGGACGCCGGAGCGCTCAAGGCGACTTCCGGTGCGCCTGGTTGAAGGAGACGCAGTCGGCATAGCGGACGCCCGTGCCGCCGAAGATGTCGAGCGCGCTTCCGATCGTGAGTCCGATCCGGCCGGCGCCGACCTCATGGACGGTCCGGAGATCCCCGATCGTGTGTGCGCCACCGGCGTAGGTGGCCGGGATCGGACTCCATGCGGCGAGGTCGCGTACGAGGTCGACATCGATCCCGCGACAGAGGCCCTCGACGTCCACGGCGTGGACGAGGAACTCGGAGCAGAATCCGGCCAAACGCGAGCAGGTCGCCGAGTCCACCTCGAGGTCGGTGAACTTCTGCCATCGGTCGGTGACCACCCAATGGCGGCCATCGCGCTTCCGGCAGGAAAGGTCGAGGACCAGGCGATCGGGGCCGATCCGGGCGACAAGCCTTTCGAGGCGTTCGAGGTCGAGGCGGCCCTCCCGGAACACCCAGGAGGTCACGATCACCTTCGCCGCGCCGGCCTCCAGCCACGACTCGGCGTTGTCCAAGTTCACGCCGCCACCGTACTGGAGGCCCCCGGGCCAGGCTCCGAGGGCTTCACGGGCGGCGGACTCGTTGCCGGGGCCGAGGGCGATGACATGTCCGCCGACGAGGCCGTCGCGACGGTAGAGTTCGGCAAACCAGCCGGGGGGCTTGTCGGATTCGAAATTGGTCCGGGTTCCGGCGCCGGAGTCCGTGAGCGTCCCGCCGACGATCTGGACCACCTTGCCGTTCCGGAGATCGATGCACGGTCGGAACACGGAGGTCATCCTACGGTCGGAGGGATCCCGGTCCCAGAGAAAGGTGGTCCTCTCCGGATCGGAGCCGCGCTCCCGGAGAGAACGGAGTTGCTGGGTGGGGCGTCGGCGCGGCAGGTTTCCGCGATGCCGATTCCGACCGAGTTCCGCAACGTCACTGCCGTCGCCAAGGCCAACGTGTATTTCGAAGGGAGGGTGGTTTCCCACACGATCCTGCAACCCGACGGCAGCAAGAAGACCCTTGGCCTGATCTACCCGGGGAAGTTCCACTTCGGAACGGACAAGGCGGAGATCATGGAGATCGTCGCCGGGTCGTGCGTGGTGAAGCTGGACGGCTCCGTCACGACCGCTACCTACGCGGCGGGATCGACCTTCGAGGTGCCGGCCAAGTCCGGCTTCGACATCGAGGTGACGTCCGGCATCTGCGAGTACATCTGCTCGTTCATTCCCTGAACCGCGGAGCGGAGGAGCACCGGGTTTGAATGGCTGCGGGCCGGAACGGCGGATACCCGGACGACCATCCAAGTCCAGGAACTCCGCCTCGGCTCACCACGTCTGGACGGAATCCGCCTTGAGGACGAGTTCCACCAGGGCGGCGTAGTCGGGTCGCGGTCCGGTGAGGTCGGCGACGACCACGGTGTTCGCGGGTTCCTTCCGCTGGTTCTCGATGAGCTCGAGGACCCAGCTTTCCGCGGGCCGGTTCAGGATGTGGAGCAGGGTGGGCATTGGGTCAGAAGCGGAGCACGTAGGTGGAACGGGCCGCCAACCGGGACAGCTCCGCATCGTCGATCTCCTCGAAGGGCTGCGTCGGCGTTCCCAGATCGAATCCCTCCATGGCGCCCTTCTGGACGCGGACTGGACGGCCGAACTCGGCGACGATCGGCAGGTAGCGGGTGTAATTGTCCTCTTCGAGCAGTTCGTCCGGGAACTCGGTGAGCGCGAGGACCGCGGGGCCGCGCAGGTAGAGATGCACCTCGGCCTTCTTCCAGGTACCGACGCCGGCGGCGATGCGGACGGCTTCGGCGGCGCGGGCGTTGGACCGGGGATCCGAGTCCACGATGACCAGCAGGGAGGGTTTCATCAGGCGTTGAAGCTCACGAAGCGGTCGGTGGAGGCGACGAGGTCGCTGACCACGGTGAGTCCCGCGAAGGTGGCGGAATCGTCGACCGGCAGGCCGCGTTGGTGGGCCCCGTAGGCGCAGGCGTAGAAGCGGACGCCGCGTGCGGGCAGCGCCTGGAGTTCCGGATCCCTCACGCCGGCGACGGCGTCGTCGATGCAGTAGAGGAAGACGTCGCATCCGGAATCCACGGCCGCGGAGGCGAATCGGACGCCATGGCGGAACGCCGGGGTCGAGGGACCCGCCGATATGAGGATGCCGAGTTTGCGTCCAGTGGAGGACATGGGTTGGATGGAACCCTGTGGACGCGGATTTGTCACGTGGCCCGGCGGCTTGACCGCGGCGCGGACCGGGGGAGGGTGGCCGGGATGCGCGTGTTGATCGTGGGATGTGGCTACGTCGGGAAGGCGCTGGGAAGGCAACTGGTCCAGCGCGGCGACGAAGTCTGGGGATTCCGTCGGAAAGCCGCGGAGGATCCGGAGCTTTCCGCGGCGGGCATCCATCCGGTCACCGGTGATCTCACCAACGCCGCCGACCTGGATTCGCTCACTGTGCCGTTCGACTGGGTCGTCGACACCGTCTCCTCAAGCCGGGGCGGCGTGGAGGCCTACCGTGACGTGTACCTGGGTGGAGCCCGGAACCTGGTCCGCTGGGCGGAGTCGCGTGGGATCCGGGGCCTGGCCTACACGAGCAGCACCAGCGTCTATGGACAGACCGACGGCGGATGGGTCGACGAGGGTAGCCCGGCGGAACCCGCGGGGGAAACCGGCAGGCTTTTGCTGGAGACGGAGCAGGTGTTCCTGGGTGCGGCCCGGGAGGGCAGGGTGCCGGCGACCGTGCTGAGGGTCGGTGGCATCTATGGACCGGGCCGGGGGCATCTCTTCCGACAGTTCCTCTTGGGAGAAGCCCGTCGGGAGGCCAACGGCGGACGGTGGATCAACATGGTCCACCGGGACGACGTCGCCGGCGCCATCGAGGCGGTGTTGCGACGTGGCTTGGGTGGACGGTTGTACAACGTGGTGGACGATCAACCGGTGCGGCAGGGGGATTTCCTGGGCTATCTGTCGAAGGAAACCGGCCTGCCGCTTCCACCGGAGGCGACGCCCGGGGAAGCGACGCCGGTTCGGAAACGGGGAACGACGGACAAGCGTGTCTCGAATCGTCGGCTCAGGGAGGAGTCCGGTTGGGCGCCGATCCATACGGACTTCCGCTCGGGGTATGCCGGGGAAATCCGACGGTTCCTGTCCGGGGGGCTTGCGGCAGAAGAGGCGGGTTGACTCAGCCGAGTCGGAACGAGATGCGTTGGACGACGGTCTTGCCGAGGGCCGTCTGGAGACGTTCGAGGATCTCGTGGCGTCGGTAGCGGACGATCTCGTCGAGCCAGACGTTGCTGTCGACCGTGACGAAGAGGGTGCCTTGGGCGAAGTTGGACGGATTGGCGTGGGCGGCGACGGTGGGGTCGATCACCTGCGGCCAGACCTGTTGTATCCGGGATTCGTCGAGCCGCTGCTCGAGACGCATCTTGCCGAGGACGCCGGTGAGGATGTCGGCGACGGGTTTGGAGGCGTCCTTCCAGGCCTTCTCCGTGGCGGAGAAGGGCATCCTCCGCCAGGAATCGACGGTGCGGGACCTCGCCGCGGCCTCGGCCCGGCGGCGCCTCGCCGGGTCGGGCGGGAGCGGAAGCGGAGCGGGCGGCGGCGTGGCGGACTTCCTGGGTTTCCGGGCGGCCATGCCTGAGGACCAAGCTCCGGGCGCCGGAGACGGAGGTCAAGGCCCGGGAACAGGCGACGCTGCGGTCGGGAGCGCGTCGACGGATTGAGGCGGAAGCGGAAACGAAAAAGGGGCGCACCATGGAAGGTGCGCCCCTGTCGGGATCGTCGTGGACGACGGATCAGTTGGACTCGCGCTTCTCCTCGGCGGCGGCGAACGCGTGCTCGAGGGCGACGAGGTCCTCGCCGGGCTTGAGCTGGTCGAGCAGCTTCTGCTCTTCCTTGAGCTGCTCGGGGCTGTAGTTGGCGGCCTTGATCGAGAGTCCGATGCGGCGCTCGTTGCGGTCGATCTTGATGACCCGGGCGGTGACGTCGTCGCCGACCTTGAGCACGTTCTTGATCTTGTCGACGCGGTCCTCGCTGACCTGGGAGATGTGGACCAAGCCGTCGATGTCGTTCGGCAGGCCGATGAAGGCGCCGAAGGAGGCGAGCTTGGTGACCTTGCCGGAGACGAGGTCGCCCACCTTGAAGTGCTTCTCGATCTGCTCCCACGGGTCGATGGCGAGCTGCTTCATGCCGAGGCTGATGCGCTGGTTGGCGCGGTCGACCTCGAGGACCACGGCCTCGACCTCGTCGCCCTTCTTCAGGACTTCGCTCGGGTGGTTGATCTTGCGGGTCCAGCTCATGTCGGACACGTGGATCATGCCGTCCAGGCCTTCCTCGAGCTCGAGGAACGCGCCGTAGCTGGTGAGGTTCCGGATCGGGCCCTTGACCTGGGTGCCCGGCGGGTACTTGGAGTGGGCGAGATCCCACGGGTTGGTCTCGAGCTGGCGGATGCCGAGGCTGATCTTCTGCTCCTCGCGGTTGATGCCGAGGACGACCGCCTCGATCTCCTGACCCTGCTTGAGGACGTCGGAGGGCTTGGCGATGCGCTTGGTCCAGGACAGCTCGGTGACGTGGACGAGGCCTTCGACACCGGGCTCGATCTCGACGAACGCGCCGTAGGGCACGAGGTTGACGATCTTGCCCTTGATCTTGGCGCCGACGGGGTACTTGCCCTCGATGTTGTCCCAGGGATTGGCGAGCTTCTGCTTGAGGCCGAGGCTGACGCGTTCCTTCTCGCGGTTGATGTCGAGGACGACGACGTCGATCTCCTGTCCGACCTTGAGCATCTCGCTGGGGTGGCTGAGGCGGCCCCAGGACATGTCGGTGATGTGGAGGAGGCCGTCGAGGCCGTTGAGGTCGATGAACGCACCGAAGTCGGTGAGGTTCTTGACCGTGCCCTTGCGGATGTCGCCGGGCATCATCTCGGACAGCAGCGAGGCGCGGCGGGCGTTGCGCTCGGCCTCGATGATCTCACGGCGGCTGAGGACGACGTTCTGGCGGTCGGGGTTGAGCTTGACGACCTTGAACTCGTAGGAGTTGCCGACGAAGACGGCGAGGTTCTTCGGGGGGACGATGTCGACCTGGGACGACGGGCAGAAGGCCTCGACGCCGATGTTGATGAGCAGGCCGCCCTTGACGACGGACTTGACCCGGCCGGTGACGTTGCCGCCCTCGTTGCAGATGGTCTGGATGCGGTCCCAGTTCTGTTGGAACTCGGCCTTCTCCTTGGAGAGGTGGACGTTGCCTTCCTTGTCCTCGGCGCGCTCGATGAGCACGTTGACCTCGTCCCCGACCTTGACGGTGTCGAAGTCGACGAACTCCGAGGAGGAGACGACGCCTTCCGACTTTCCGCCGATGTCGATGAGGACTTCCTTCGGACGGATTTCGATGATGGTTCCCTTGACGATCTGACCGGCCTGGAAGTGGCGGTCATACTGCTTCAGCAGTTCAGCAAATTCGGCGGTGGCCGACATAATGGAATGTGCGGACGGGACTCGTCCGCTAGGTTTCGTGCTGCGAGGAGGCTTGAGCGGGGCGCGAATCCGGCCCCTCAGAAGACTCCATTGCCCAACGTGACCGACGTTGCGGTTGGCAACGGAGGTTAGCGGTTAGGTGACGTGTTTAACTGTTTTTCTCAGCCGAGATTGCCGCCACACACGTGACGACCGGCGCCGCGGACAGTCTCTGGAAGTCCCGTGTTTGCAAGAAGGAACTTGGCAGGACCTTCCCGCGGTCCGGTTGGACGGCCGCTGGGTGGCACCAAACCGGGAATGCCCGCATAGGTCGGCTCAGGTTCCGTGTCCGCTTTGCCGGAAGCATCCGCATCGCCCAGCTGGGCGCCTGGCGATGGCGAAAGATCATGATCCTGCCATCCATTTCTTGCCAAGTTCGGTTCCTTTCGTGAACTTTTCCAAGTTCCCCGCCGTAATCCTTCCCGGACTCGTCGAACGTTTTTGGTTCGGCTCGGTCGAACCCGCGTCTTCGCCAGTCACCGGCAAACCCAAGGGTTGTCACGCTCCGGTGACAGCCTGCCATTTTGGCGTTGGAATGTCACTCCGACCGCCAATTCCGGCACAGCCGGCAACCCCACCTTGACTTGACCGGGCAGGTTTCGTCTTTGCGTCCTGAACGGTTACGGGAGGGTGAAATTCCGGCGGTGCACACCGCAACGGGACCGGGTTGTCCAACCCAGGACTTTCGCGGGCTCGTCTTAGGTCGATCGCCGGAAGGGGCATCGGTGACGGTTGTCACCGTGGCCTTTGCCGTCCCTTCGACCGTAAGATAGCCCATGAAACCCCAAATCCTCCAAATCACCAGCCTTGTCGCGCTGCTTGGCAGTGCGACGACGGTCGTGCAGGCCGACTACGCCTCCACGCTGTCCGGCTTCAACCCGCTCGCCTACTGGCGGTTGAACGAGACAACGCAACCGCCCGCGGCCGATGTCGCCGTGAACACGGGGTCCCTCGGTGGCGCCGCCTCGGCGTTTTACCAGGGAGCCTCGGTCCATCCTGTAGCCGGCGCACTGGCCGGCAGCACCGATTCCGCTTCGTCGTTCGACGGTTCGGCCGGGACGATGGCCTTCGGCCCGTACCTGCCGTCGATGCACATCCCGGCTCCGTTCACGGTGGAAGCCTGGTTGAATCCGGCCGTTGCCCACGCGGCCGGCTCCGGCACGCTGACCTGCGCGCTGTCGAGCGGTCAGTTCGCCGCCCCCCGCACCGGGTGGTTGATCTACCAGTCCGAGACCGGTTGGAACCTGCGCACGTACAACGCCAACGGCACGGCCACCTCGCTGAACATCACCGCGGGCCCCGCGCCTTCCGCGGGTGTCTGGTACCACGTCGTCGCGACCTATGACGGCACCAGGGTGAAGATGTACGTGGACGGCCAGCTTTCCGCCGAAGGCACGCCCACGGGCTACGTCCCGGGTGCGTCCGGCGGCTTCGCCATCGGCGGCCGCGCGGATAGTTCCTTCTACTGGAACGGCGCCGCGGACGAAGTGGCGATCTACCCGAGCGCCCTGTCGGCCGCCGATGTGGCCGCCCACTACGCCAACGGAACCAGCGCGTCCCCTTCCGCCCCGTACCAGACCCTGGTGCAGGCGAAGTCGCCCGTCGCCTACTACCGCCTCGGTGAGGCGACCTACACCCCGCCGACTTCGTTGCCGGCCGCGGTCGCGACCGGCAGCCTCGGCGCCGGTGCGAACGGGTCGTACAACCCCGGTATCCAGGTCGGTGCCGCTGGTCCCCAGCCGCCCGCCTACTCCGGCTTCGGCGCGGGCAACAGCGCCCCGGCCCTGAATGGCAGCGCGGGTTTCGTGGGCACCCCGGTGCAGATGAACGACCTGACCGAGTTCACCATGACCGGCTGGGTCAAGCGCGGCACCGTCAAGAGCGGGCGCGGTGGCTACTTCGGCCAGAACGACCTGCTCGAGTTCGGTGACGCCAACGGCGGAACCAGCGTCGAGCTCTGGGTCAACGCGCGTGGTGGCAACATCGTCGCCCCCTATCCGTTCGCGGACAACGAGTGGGGCCAGTTCGTCGTGACCGGCACGACCACCAACACCGTGCTCTACGCCAACGGCCGCGAGATCGGCCGCCTCAGCGGCACCATCGAGACGTACGGCACCAGCACCTACTTCTTCAACATCGGCGGCGGCGGCATCTTCAACGTCTCCGGTGACGTGTTCCGCGGCAACGTGGACGAGGTCGCGATCCTTCCCGTGGCGCTGACCCCGGCGCAGGTCCAGGCGCTGTACTTCTCGTCCGAGGTCGTCCCGGTCGTCACCACCCAGCCGTCCCTCCCGGCCCGCCCGGTCTACGCCGGCTACACGCTCTCGCTGTCGGTCGCCGCACAGGGCACCGCACCGCTGAGCTACGAATGGCGTCGCAATGGAACCGCTGTGGGTTCCCAGACCTCCTCCGCCCTGACGATCCCCTCCGTGACGACCGCCCTCTCGGGCATCTATGACGTCGTCGTCCGCAATCCGTTCGGCGCGACCACCAGCGCCCCGGTCACCGTGGACGTGCTCCCGGCCGACGGCATCGCCCCGGTCGCCCAGTACGCCTCGGGTCTCAGCGGCCTCACCGGCGTCCGCATCTGGTTCTCGAAGCCCCTGGACCCGGTCACCGCCCAGAACCCGGCCAACTACCAGATCCCCGGCCTCACCGTCACCGCCGCCACCCTCTCGGCCGCTCCCGGCCGCACCGGCGACAACATCGTCGACCTGACCACCTCCGCGCAGACCCAGGGCGCGAGCTACACGGTCACCGTCACCGGCGTGAAGGACCAGATGCTGCCCGCCGCGACCGTCGCGTCGACCACGCTGGGCTTCAAGTCGTGGGCGCTCGTCCAGGGCATGCTCCGCTTCGAGCACTACGACAACATCCCGACCGCCAGCGACGGGGCCATCACCACCGGTCTCTCCGATCCGCGCGTCATCGCCGGAACTCCGACGACCCTCGCCCACATGACCGGCAGCTTCAACACCCGCACGGTGTTCCCCGACGACTCCCATGAGAACTACATGGCGAAGATCACCGGCTTCCTCACCCCGACCGAGACCGCCGACTACTACATCTTCGTCCGCTCCGACGACGCCTCGCGTGTCTACCTGAGCAGCAACGAGACCCCGCCGAACCCGGCGACCGACACCCCGATCGCCTTCGAGCTCGGCTGCTGCGGTGCGTTCATGGAACCGGAGTCCGGCGACGCCGCGACCACCGCGACCCCGATCACCCTGCAGGCCGGCCGCAGGTACGCCATCCTCGTCCTCCTCAAGGAAGGCGGCGGCGGCGACTGGCTCGAGCTCGCCTGGCGCAAGTCCACGGACAGCACCATCGCCACCGACCTGCGTCCGCTGGCCGGCACGTTCTTCGCCACCTACGTCGATCCGAACGCGGACGTCACCATCACGCAGCAGCCGACCGATGAGGAGGCCGTTCCCGCGGGTGGTTCGACCACGTTCGCCACGGTGAACTTCGCCACCTCCGACGGTGGATTCACGGTGACCAACAGCACCGAGACCGCGGCTGGACCGTTCAACTACGACGGCGCCACCTGGCTCGCCGAGGGCGGCAACGGACCGTTCAACTCGCGCCTGAGCAGCCCGCCGTTCACCGTGCCGGTGAGCCAGGGCGTGACCCTGTCCTTCAGCCACCGCTACTCCTTCGAGGGCGACTACTGGGACGGCGGCCAGGTCCTGATCAGCGTCAACGGCGGCGCTTACACCGTGGTTCCGAAGGAGAACTTCACCGCCAACGGCTACGCCATCGGACGCACCATCCAGGGCAGCGGCATCCTGAACGGCCAGTATGCGTTCAACGCCAACTCCCCGGGCTACGCCGCCGGCGAGTTCATCACCACCACCGCCCTCCTGGGCACCTTCCAAACCGGTGACCGGATCTCGGTCCAGTTCCTGGGTGGCTGGGATGACAACACCGTCGGCTCCTCGCCGAACTGGCAGATCCGCAGCCTGACGCTCGCCTACAGCACGCCTCCGACCGAAGTGCTGTTCGAGTCCGCCGCGACCGTCACCCGCCAGGGTGCGGCCGCTCCGTTCACCTACCAGTGGCAGCGGAACGACGGCTCGGGCTTCACCGACATCCCGACGGCCACCGCGTCGAGCTACCGGTTCTTCGCCACGGCGGCCGCGGACTTCACCGCGACCTTCCGCGTCCTCGTCGGCGTCCCGGGCAACTACGTGCCGTCCAACGTGGTCAAGCTGGTCGCCCCCGGTGCCAACCCGACCCTCACGGTCGGTGTCAGCGGCGGGTCCACGGTGATCACCTACACCGCCACGCTGCAGTCCGCTCCGGCGATCACCGGTCCGTGGCAGAACGTGACCGGCGCCACGAGCCCGTACACGGTCCCGACCACGGGCACCGTGTTCTTCCGCACGGTTCGCTGAAACCGCCGCATCCGGGGCGTCCCGCGAGGGATGCCCCGGAGGACGTTTCCATCCAAGAGGCCGGGAAGTTCCGCTTCCCGGCCTCTTTTGTGTTTCCGGAGCCCGTTGGGGAAGTTGACGGGAAACGAAAAGGCCCCGTTCCACGGAGGAACGGGGCCTTTCGCAATTCGGGGTCGGATGGCTGGAGAAGGGTCGGATCAGCCCCACTTCTCGAGCTTCATCTGCTCCTTCGGCAGTCCGAGGTCGTGCAGGACCAGGTGTTCCACCGCGTTCACCATCTCGTTGGTGCCGCAGGCGTAGAACACCGAATCCGCCGGGTTGTCGACGAAGCTCTTCACCCACTCCGGCGTGATGCGGCCGCGACGGCCGGTCCACGGGTCCTCGGGGGCGAGGCGGGTGCAGGTGACATGGAACTGGAAGCGCGGGTTCTTCGCGGCCAGTTCGCGGAACTCCTCGGCGAAGATGATGTCGTTGGTCGTCCGGACCGTGTAGAGGATGGTGATCCGGGTATCGAGGTTCCGTGCAGTCGCCTCACGGGCGAAACCGCGGAACGGCGTGACGCCAGAGCCGCCGGCGACGCAGATGAGGTGCTTGCCCGGGGGATCGAAGACCGGGAGGAACTTCCCGACCGGCGGGATGACGAACATCTTGTCCCCGGCCTCCAGCCAGTCGACGACGCTCGTGCCCATCTTGCCGTCGCGCTTCACGGTCACCTCGTAGTGGCCGCGGTCGAGGGCCGAGGAGCTCAGCGAGTACGCGCGCTTGTACTTCGTCTTGTGGGGCCAGTAGACGGTGATGAACTGGCCGGTCTTGAAGTCCGGCTCGTATCCGGCGGGCCACTGGAACCGGACGGTTTTCACGTCGGGAAGCTCCATCTTCACCGACTCGACAAGCATTTCAGCGATGACCTTTGACATGTTCGGGTTCGTTCCCGGGGGAACGCGGGGACGATCCTGACGCAAGGCGGTTCGGAGTAAAGCCGGTGTTTTCCCGGAGCCCACCGGCGTCGAGGATTTCGGCGAGCCAGGCGGCGGCGACGGCGGGTCGGTTGAACAGGACCGCGTGGTCGGTGTTGACGAGCCGACACGGTCCAATTCGACCCGGGCAGTGGCTCCGCAGCCATCGGTCCACCGACCACCAAGGAACGACCAGATCCCAGAACCCGCTCAGTTGGTGCACCGGGATGGAGGTGTTGGCCGCGGTGGGGCGGAGGTCTTCGTCGAGGATCATCCGGAGACGTCGGCTCATCGCCAGACGGTCGCCGTTCCGTCTCCGCTCTGCGACGAAACGGCGGATCGCCTCCCGCCTCCCAACCCAGGATTCGCCGATCCACGGAGCGATCCGTGGGAAGAGCAGGACCATGGCGGCGAGCAGGGGCGACGCGGTGCCGAATGGGAATCCGCCTGTCAACCGGACCGCCCATGGCCACGGATGCGACACGAATCCCCCGGCGAGACACAGGCGCTCGGCCTGGAAGCCGGTTGGTGCTGCGCGGAGGATGGCCCAGGCGACCTGGGACCCAAACGATTCCGCCAGGAGCGTCCCGCGTCGTATTCCGGCTTCCTGCAGCGTCCGGATCACTGCGGTGGCCAAACCGTCCAGCCCGTCATCCTGGTCTCTGGGATAGGCCACCTCGACGATCCGGAACCGGACCGCAAGCCGTGCACGCAGGCCGCCGAACAGCGTGCAGTCCCCATGCAGGCCCGGGAGGTAGACCACGGTGGCCGCGTTCTCGGGACCCGAGACTGTGCATCGGACCTCACGGTCGGAGGCGGTGTCGTGGACGCTCATTCCACCTGGGTCTCCCGGCGCCCTTGTCGGAGGAACCGCACGGTGACGTCGAAGACCTCGCGATCCCACGGCAATGCGGTGTGGCAGGTCCGCACCGAGTGGTGTGAGGTCATGCCAACGAGTCGGGTCGACTCCACGCTCACCCGGCCGTCATGCGGTTTCGGCAGGGGCGAGACGAACGGGTGCGGTGGACGCGTCCCCGCGACGACGAGCAGCGGGAAGTCGGCCGGTGGCAGGCTTCGCGCGAAGGAATCCGGACCGGTGCCCAAGGCGACGAGGTTCGGTCCGGCGACCGCGCGGACCAGGGCCGACCGCGACCAGAAGTCGGCGGCCTCGCTGCCTTGGTTCGGCGGACCCAGCATCACCACCTGCCCGAGGCGATCGCAGCCATGGAGTTCCAGGTGCCGCCGCAGGACGAGGGCGCCCATCGAGTGGGTGACGAAGTGGATCTTGCCACCGGCAGGCGGGATCCGTTTAGCCAATTCACGTCCGAGGAGCCGCGAGCCGATCTCCTCCAACGGCATCCGGACCGAAGGGTAGCCGATGGACACCACCTTGAATCCGGAACGCCTCAGCCTTCCGGCAAGGCCGGCCAGATGCATCCGGCCAGACCACCAGCCGTGCAGCAGCACGACCGTTTCCGTGGTTTGTTCCGAAGGAGTTTGCATCGGTGCGCGTCCGGGACGGCTTCCCACCCGCAGTCAATCGGAGTGGCGGTCGAGCAGCGTCCTCACGGCCTCGGCGTAGCAGGCGCGTTTCAGCTTTTCCACCTGCGCGACGCGTCCGCTGTCGCGGTTGAGGTAGCCCGTGGTGGCGTCCTCCTCGCGTGGCTGCGTGGTGAACACCGACCACGAGCCGGTGCGGGTGTCGATGAGTGCGACCTTCAGCCGCATGCGGGTCCTGCGGGTCTGCTCCGGGATGGCCCAGCCGACCAGCGGTACCCAGGAGACCAGTTCCGTCCCGTACTGCTGCGAGGCGGACTCGAGCACACCCCAGCAGGCGACGATGTGGTCGCAGCCGGCATGGGCGGCCGCCAGCCGGACGGCCCGCCCGTCGGTGCCGCCGTCTCCGGGCCGGCCGTCGAACGGGACCACCTTGAAGGACTCGGCGAGTCCCGAACGCAGCGGTTCGTCGGGTTGGATGGCGCCGGACTGCACGAGCAGGACCGACGATCCACGGCGGAGGCGGACTGGCTGGGCGGACGCCAGCGCCTTGAGGATGTCGTCGTCGGTGATCCGGTTCGTCCCACCGATTCCCAGCAACTCGTACTCGGCGATCTCACCGCGATAGAGCCGGCTTCGGGAGGGGATGCCGGAACTCGTGGAGTAGCCGCCCGGATCGGAGATGGAGGTGGTTTCGCACCCGGCGAGGAACAGGGCGGCGAGTGGAAGGAACCGGGATAGCGGGGATCTCGGGGACTTGGGATTCATGGGAGGTCGGGTTTCGGTTCCGGTCCGGATGGCGAGTCAGCGGGCGATGCCTGACATGGCTTCGGCAAAGGGCTTTCCGTCGAGGTACAGCTCTCGGATGACCGGGCGTCCGTTGGGCGGAATGGCCGCCTCGACCGTCAACTTGCCCTGCGGTTCTCCGGTGCCTTCCCGGACGTAGAAGCGTTCGATGCCGTATTCGAGCCGCACCGAGTTGGACTCGCCTGCCGTCCAACGCGATTGGACGACCCGCCCTTGGAGAACCGGCCGGGATTCGTCCTTCGGCTTGTGGAGGTGGGCCGCGACGGCGACATGGAAGTCGCCTTGTTTCGTGAGCACCACGTGAACCGGGGTTCCGATGGCGGGTTGTTGGAAGGCTGGACCCTGGAACAGTTCCCGGGGTATTTCGGAGATGGCGTAGTTGAGGATCACGTAGTCGCCGCGGAGCAGGTCCCGCGGGTCGATCGGCCGTGTTTCCAGCAGCACCGTGACGTCGGAGCGGAGGCGGGATTCCTGCACCGTGACCGTGGCCAGGATCCAGAGGCACTGCGCGGCGAGCACGAGGAAGAGGAGTGTGGATTTCATGGTTGGGTTCCGTGCGGTTCAGGCCGCGGACCTCATGCTCCTGACGAGGGACCTGCGGTGTCGCTCGAGGTACCAGCCGAGGAGGATCAGCAGCAGGCCGGTGCTGACGAAGATCATTCCCGTGTCGGCCATCGATCCGAAGAGCTGGAAGAGGGCGGCCAGGATCTGCACCGCGATGGCGACGATGGCGAGGTTCACGTGGAAGGCGCTGGACCGCTGGATCCCGACCTGGATCTGGACCAGGGAGACCGCGAACAGGACTGGGATGACGAGCCAGTGGGGTCCGATGTCGCCCCGTTGGTGGAAGGCGGAGTCGGATCCGGCGAGCAGGCCGGTCCAGCCGACGGCGACGACGACGACAAGTGCCCCGAACCACGCCATCCTCCATTTCGCGGGCATGCCGTCGACATTGCGGGCCAGCGCCGTGCCGACGAGCGCCAGCGCCAGCGCGGCGACGGCCCCGGAGAGGATCCAGGCTCCCTGGGTCACCGCGGACTGCCCATAGAAGGCCCCGATCATCAGGGGCAACGAGGCGTGGTGGACGCCGAGCAGGCCGAACTTCTCCGTGGCCCCGGCAAACTCGGCGAAGGGTCCGCGTCGCAGCAGGCCGCCCAGTCCGACGAAGAGCACGCCGAGGAGCAGGTAGAACGAGCACATGCGGGCGCCGCCACCGAACCGGAGAAGTCCGTCGTCCTGGGTGAGTTCCATGCCAAGCCAGATTCCGAAGGTGGTGAGCGTGAGGATGTGGAGGGCCCTCGAGCGAAGGATCCAGGGGAGTGGAACCATGCCGGCAAGCCAGAGCAGCACCGCATCGGGAGCGCGGGAGCCGAGGTGGTAGATCTGCCCCACCAACGCGATGTTGGCGAGGAACAGCCCTGCGCCCACGAGGTGGAGGGTGGTGGCGATCGCGGGATGGTCGCCTCCCTTCCCGAGCCGCCATCCCAGGAAATGGGCGCCCAGCATCAGCAGGATGCCGCCGCCGATCTTGGGCGCCTTGGGAACCGAGTCCCAGTTGGCCGCCACGAGCAGCACGGCGCCGCAGACGAACAGGATCCCCCCGAGGACGGCGAGGATCACGAGCAGCCGGTTGGATTCCCTGTCGAGCCGGTGGCGGTGGATGATGAGATCGTGCTGGAGCCGGGTGATCAGCCCTTCCTGCAGCAGTTGCTCGATGTCGGATCTTCTCATGATGGCATCAGGGGTTGGCGATGGACTCGACCAAAGCGCGGTGGTTGACCTTGCCGGTGCCGAGCTTGGGGATCTCGCGGACATGCCGCAGTTCGCGCGGCACGCAGAGGTTGGCGAGTCCCTTGGCGCGGACGACCTGGCGGATCTCGTCGAGGGTCAGCTTCTCGGCATTGGTGATGGCGACGAGCTTCTCCCCCTTGTCCTCGCAGGCCACCGCCACGACCGCGACCTCGCACCGGAGACCGTGTTGGGGGAACGCGCCGGCCAGGGCGTCCTCGACCGCGGTCAGGCTGACCATCTCGCCGCTGACCTTGGCGAAGCGCTTCATGCGCCCGAGAAGGAAGACGAAGCCGTCGTCGTCGATGCGGGCGAGGTCTCCGGTGTCGTACCAGCCGCCGTGCCCGCGGAACGTGGCGTCGGCGTCGGGGTTGAGGTAGCCGAGCATCACGTTGGGGCCACGCACGAACAGGCGACCCGAGATGACGCGTCCGTCGGAAGCGTGTTCGCTGACGCCCTCCACGGGTTCCAGGCGCCAGGACATTCCCGGCATGAAGCGTCCGACGCTTCCGAACCGGGACTCGATGCGGTTGTTGGCGCAGAGCACGGGACTGCATTCGGTGGCGCCGTAGCCCTCGAGCAGGCGGATGCCGAACTTGCGGGCCCAGGTCTGGGCGGTGGCCTCCTGGACCTTCTCGGCTCCGGCGACGAGGTACTTCACGCTGCGGAAGTCGTAGGGAGCCGCCTTGCGGGCGTAGCCGTTGAGGAAGGTGTTGGTTCCGACCATCACGGTGCAGTTCTTGTCGTAGACCACCGCGGGGACGACGCGGTAGTGCAGCGGGGAGGGATAGAGGAAGGTGTAGAGCCCGCGGACGAGCGGCAGGAGCGTGCAGGCGGTGAGACCGAAGCTGTGGAAGAGCGGCAGGGCGTTGAAGAAGCGCTCGTGGTCGGTGATGTCCAGCGAGGCGTCCATCTGGCGGATGTTGGCCAGGAGGTTGGCATGGCTGAGGACCACGCCCTTCGGGACGCCCTCGGATCCGGAGGTGAACAGGATCACGGCGGGCCGGCGTCCGTAGGCGGCTCCGAGGTCACGTCCGCGGAACGTGCGACCGCAGGCGACGTGATTCCGCAGCAACGCGACGGCCTTTTCGGCCGCTGTGATCCGTTCGCGCACGTCCTCGAGGTGGTGGAACGTGATCCCGGCGGCCTCCATGGGGCCTATGTCGATCTTCGCCTTCTGCAGGAAGACTCGCGAGGTGACCACGTGGCGGAGCCCGGCGAGCCGGGCGCACTGCAGCATCACGGGTACGCCCGTGGAGAAGTTGAGGACCGCGGGGACGAGGTCGTTCGCCCAGAGCGCCAGCAGGGTGACGGGCATCCCGTTGACGTTCGGCAGGAGCACGCCGATGTGGGAGGAGACGGGATCGCGGCCTTCGGCGAAGCGCGGGCTGAAGTGGGCGAACTGCTGCGCGAGCAGCTCGGCGCCGACCATGAGGCGCCGGTAGGTCAACGGCTTCTGGTTGATGTCCTCCAGCACCTTCTTCCCGGGAAGCGTCGCGGCGGTCTCCGCGATGGCGGCGAGCACGGTCGAGGGGCCGAACTCCTGTTCGACCTCGAAATGCTGTTCGACCATGCGGTCGCGGAGCCAGGCCGTGATCCGCTGTCGGGCGACGGTGTTGGAGAGTTCCTTCAGCCGCGGGGCCTCGAGGACGGGGCTGAAGTGGGCGGTGACGGTCGGGAACCACCGGGTCCATCCGTCATGGCGGACGAAGGCGACTCGGCCGGCGTTCCGCAGGTGGCAGGTGACCACCTTCGCTCCGGTCTTGTGGATGAGGAAGCCGGTGCCGTCGAAGAGCTTCATCAGGCGCGCCGTTGCCGAGATCCGTCCCTCGGGGAACAGGACGAGGCGTCCGCCCTGGGCCAGGAACTCGGCCATGCGCTTCGCGGCGTAGGGCGAGGCGGGATCCACCGGGAAGGTCCGGCGATTGACCATGACCCGCCGATGGATCCAGCTGGTCTCGGCGGTGGTGGAGCTGGTGACGAAGCGCCAGTCGTCGTCGAGCACGGCACCGAGGAACGCCCAGTCGAGCCACGAGACGTGGTTGGGCAGGAGCAGCACCGGTCCAGGGGTGTTGAGCACGCCGGTGTTGAACGCGCGGAACCGGAAGCAGATCCGGAGCAGCAGTCGGAGCAGGGCCTTCATTGGGAAATGGAAATGGGCTTGGGGCCGGTGCGGGCGGATCCCAGGGCGGAGAGTGCCAAACCGGTGGCGATCACGAGCCACGCCCCGGTGCAAAGCGGGGCGATCCAATGGTCGAGGGGACGCGGATTCGGCTTTTCCCGCAGGTACAGGGTCCCGGCCACGATTTCCCCTTGGCCGGGAATCGTCGTGGTACGTTCTAGGCCGCCGCGGGCGGAGATCAGCTGGGAGGGGCCTGAACTGGCCACCCGGAGCACGGGCAGTTGGTACTCCGTCGCCCGTAACCGTGCCTGACGAGCATTCAGTCCGTGCTCGTAGGCGCCCCATTGCTCGACGTCCATGGTGGGGAACAGGAGGGCCCGTGCCCCCTGGCGAACCAGTTCATCGGAGACGCGCCGGTAGCTGGCGTCGTAGCAGATGCCGATTCCGATGGGGCCCCAGGGCGAGTTCCAGAGCCGTTGGGATTCCGCCGGAAGCCCGTCGTTGAAGAACTGGATCGGCTGGGACTTCGCCTGGGTGAACACCACGTCGCCATTGGTCCCGACGACGAATGCCGTGTTGCGGAAGGCCGCCCCGGAGTCCTGATCCGGGGCTTGGGTCGGACGGAGAAGGGCACGGGACGAGGAGGCGCCGTTGCCCGGCGTGGAAGTCAGGAACTCCTTCCCGCCCGCGACCAGCCAGCGGGTGTGCAAGCGGCACCAGTTTCGGACGACCTCGGGAGGCTCGCCTTCGAAGGTGTACTCGGGCAGGACGATCAGTTCCACGGACGGGCGTTCCCGGATTGTCCGGTCGAGGGCCTCCATGAGTTCGGTCATCGAAGGGAACTCCAGTTGCAGGCCGGCGACAGCGACCGGGCGGTGGGGTTCGGGTTTGTCGATGCGGGGTCGCAGCATCGTGTCGACAACGAGCAGGACCCCGATTCCCACGAGGACGCCCAGGACGGCGAGGTAACCGCTCCGGAATCCGCGTTCGGCGATCCGCACCAGGGTTGCGGCGAGTCCGAACAGCGCGATGCCGGCACCGAAGACCCCGAGGTCGAGCAGCGGGAGGGTATCGGGCAGAACAGATCCCGCGCTCAGCCACGAGAAGCGGAGCCACCAGACCTCGCACCGGAAATACTCGATGCCGGCCCAGATCACCGGGGAAAGCGCGAGGCTCCAGGAGGTCCCGAGACGATGCTCCACATGCCACAGGGTGAGGGAGAACGCCGCGAGCCAAAAGGGGAGGATGAGCCAAAGGGGGATCGCCGCCGGCCCGAAGATGTTCCAGAGGAATCCCAGGTGGGGTGCGTAGCAGGCGACGCCGAGCCCCAGTGAGACGTAGAAGGCCATCCTGGCGGTGGGGAGGCGCCGGAGCAGGAACAGGCCGCCGAGGAACCCCAGCATCAGCACGGACATCGGGGGGGTCAGGAAGGCTGCGTGGAAGCAGGCGACGGCCCCCAGGAGAACCGGCGTCCACGTCCGTCCACCCGGTGGGAGGGGCGCGGTGCCGATGTTTTGGGATGCGGTCATGGGAGGTAGGGATGGGTTCAGGGCCGGATCACGCGGTGCGTTGGGGAGGGATCCGCAGCCAGGTGACCACTGCCATGGTGACCACCGCGAGAACCAGGAACACCCCTCCGGCGCTGATCCCGGCGGAGGGTGCCAGGGTGCAGAGGATCCCCGCGGCGGCCATGCCCACGTTGTCGCACAGGTTCTGCACGGCGATGGTCTTCCCGAGCTTTCCGGGATCCGACTCGGACTGCAGCGCGGCGTTGAACGGAATCAGGAAGAGCCCCGCGGCGACACCGGCACCGATCAGGAGCGTGACGATTGCCGGAAGCAGGACGAAGGAAACGGAACGGACTCCGTCGGGGCCGGTGGATTCCCAGGTGCGCCGTGCGATGTCCGGCAGCCCGAGCGGCCCGGCCGCGAAGAGAAGCAGGAGCATCCCGGAAAGGAACAGGCCGTGGGCCCTGGAATGCCGGAGGTCACCCACCGGATAGAGCAGTCCGGCAAGGATGCTGCCGACCATGACGCCGACGCTGAGCCAGAGTCCCAGGAGGGCTATCTGGGTGTTCGAGGGAAGCTTCAACACATTGAGGCCCCAGGCCGTGAAGTTGATCTTCATGGCGGCTCCGCAAACCCAGAAGAGGGCGGTGCCGACGAGCACCTTCGCGAGCCGTGGACCGCGGAACAGGTCCATGAGGTGGGTGTGGAATTCGCCCATGCTGCGACGCAGGACCACCGACGGGTCGTCGGGCGTGCGTTCCATCAGGAGATTCAGGAGGAAGGAAGCGCCGAACACCCCGAGGACGGTGGCGTAGCAGGTGGCGATCGGAAGTCGGTCCACCATCACGGAGCCGCCGACGGCGCCGACGAGAATGGCGACGAGCGTGAGGAGTTCGACGGTGCCGTTGGCCTTGACGAGGCGTTCCCGGGGAAGGATCTCGGGCAGGATGCCGTACTTCGCGGGACCATAGATCGCGGCACCGATCCCCACGATGAAGTAGCCGGGTCCTTGCCAGAAGGGACCGTACCAGACGCTGAGTCCGCAAAGTGAAGCGCCGACGACCTTGAGGATGTTGCCCCCGGCGAGCCAGGCGGTCTTCGAGTAGCGGTCGTTGAGGAATCCGGCCAGGGGAGCCAGCAGGATGTAGGGAATGAAGAGCAGGCTCGAGTAGAGTCCGCTGCGCACCCGCAGCTGGTCCGGCGTGATGGAACCCGCCTGTTGCAGCAGCGTGAGCTGGCCGACGATCACCGCCAGGATGGCGTTGTCGCCGAAGGCGCCGATGAACTGGCTCAACAGCAGGAGTGGGTAGTTGCGGGCGGATTTCATGGGTCGTACGGCTCGGAGTCAGGCATGGGACGCCATCCGGATCCAATCCGGAGGGGCGCCATGGCGGCGGTTGGAGGTGTCGATCCGGCGGCGCAGGTGGAAGAGCTTCCAGAGAAGGCATTCGAGGCGCGTCCAGAAGCGGAGGCGTTCGAGCACCGGGTTCAGGAATTCGGTGATCACGCAGTAGTGGGTGGACTTGGGATCAGTGTGGTGGCGGGCGTGATGACGGGCACTCTGGAAGACCTTCAGGTCCTGGAGAAGACTGATCCAAGGACCGTTCTCCCGTCGGCTGCGGTGCGCCCACTTGTGGATCTGGTTGGCGTTGCCCACAAGGGCCGCGAACAGGACCGCCTGCCAGCCGAGGAACCCGGCCCACGAGGCGAACGCGAGGAAGACACCCGCGAGGATCATCTGGTCCCAGCACGATTCCCACCACGACTTGCGGGTGAAGTGACGGGGCAGGTGGTGGTGGAGGATGTTGGGTCTTCCGATCAGTCCGCCGACCACGGGGCTGTTCTCCCGGATGTAGGCGTCCTCGATCCAATGGACGAAGCCGACGACGAAGTCGGCGGCGAGGAAGATCCCTGCGGTCTCGAGCGGTACGGTGAACCATGCGTTCATGACGCCGCATGGTGTCGCCGATCCCACCGCGTTCCGGTGAATCGAAAAGCGTTCCCCCGACATTGATGCAGTCGATCCCGCCGGCGAGAGTCGCGTCGATGGCTGTCCCGTCCATTCCATCCGCACGTCGAAGGATCCTGTTCCGTGTCGTGTTGGGGATCGCGGCCGTGGTGTTCCTAACCCAGTTGCTGGCGTGGAACCACGCCCGGAAGTTCATGGCCTTCTCGGATGTGGCAGTGCGGACACGTCCGCCCGAAAGCCTGGGCCGGCTGGAACGTCTCGGGGTCCTCGTTCGCGGTGTCGATTTCCCACGTCCAGGCAATCGTCGGACGCCCCGCGACCTCGGGTTGGAGTTCGAAACGCTCCAGATCTCCGCCTCGTCGGATGTCCTGCTCGAGACCTGGCGCCTCCCGGCACCGAAGGGCGGGCCCACCCGTGGCGTGATCCTGCTCTTCCACGGATACGGAGGGAGCAAGGACGGGCTGTTGGGAATGGGCGAGGCCTACCACCGGATGGGACTCGAGGTCTGGCTGACCGATTTCCGGGGTGTCGGCGGTTCGAGCGGAAACACCACCTCCTTGGGCTACCACGAGGCGGAGGACGTCAGGGCGGTGTTCGCGGCCGCTTCGTCCCGTGCAGCGGGAATTCCCGTGTTTCTCCACGGGGCCTCGATGGGGGCGGCGGCCGTGATGCGGGCGGTTGGGGAACTCGGTATCGAGCCGCGGGGAATCGTCGGCGAATGCACCTTCGCGCGCTTCCAGGACGCCGTGGAGAACCGCTTCGCCGCGATGGGGCTTCCGAGGAATCCGGGTGGTTGGCTGCTGACCTTCTGGGGAGGCCGTGTGGCGGGCTTCAACGGGTTCCGGCATCAGCCGGTGGGGTACCTTCGGCGGATCCGGGTCCCGGTGCTGCTGATCCACGGGGAACGCGACACGCGGGTGCGGTCGGAGGAAGCCGAGGAACTGAAGCGCGCGGCGGCAGGACCGGTCACGCTGGTGCGTCTGACGGACTCCGGGCACGAAGGAGGGCTGGCGACTTCGCCTGCGGAGTGGACGAAGGCCGTGGAGGAATTCCTGTCCGGGACGCTCGCTTCGCCGAGCCGCTGAAGCCCGGCCTTGTCTGCGATCGGGTCGCCAAGCAGGTTCATCCGCGATGTCCGAGTCCGAACCCACCCCGCGGCTGCTGCTCGTGGACGGTCATGCCTACGCCTACCGGGCCTTCCACGCGATCCGCTCGCTCAACGGCCCCGACGGCGCGCCCACGAACGCCCTCTACGGCTTCATCAAGATGCTCCAGAAGATGGAGGGGATCCTGAAGCCGACGCATCGCCTCGTGATATGGGATGGTGGTCTCGCCGAGGACCGCATGGCGGAGCTTCCGGGATACAAGCAACAGCGTCCTCCGATGCCCGAGGGACTCGCGGTCCAGATCGACCAGATGCCCGGCTGGCTGGCGGCCGCGGGCTATTCCTCGTGGGAGCAGGACGGCACGGAGGCCGACGACTGGATTGGGACCTACGCGAAGCGGGCCGAGGCGGCGGGCTGGAACACGGTCGTGGCCAGTTCGGACAAGGACTTCATGCAGCTCGTCAACGACCGCATCGGTCTCTTCAATCCCAATGACAAGACCGAGAAGGTCTGGGGGGCGGCGGAGGTGGTGGCGAAGTCCGGCGTCGAGCCGGCGCAGATCGTGGACTGGCTGAGCCTGGTCGGCGACGCGGTGGACAACATCCCCGGAGTGCCGGGTGTCGGCCCGAAGACGGCGACCGACCTGCTACGGCGTTTTGGCAGCGTCGAGGCGCTGTTCTCCCGTTTGACCGAGGTGAAATCGGACCGCCAACGCGCCGAGCTGCTCGGGGCCATCGAGAACGTCCGGAGGAACCAGCGGATGGTGGCCCTGAAGTGCTCGTTGGAAGGCGGACCTGACCTCGCGTCGCTCGCCCCGACGCCCTTGGATGTCCCGACGTTGCGCGAACTCTATCGGCGATGGGGATTCCGGAGTCTTCTGTCCGAACTCGGACCCGAGGAGGCTGCCGCGCAGGGAAGCCTCTTCTGACGGCGGAGCGGACGAATGCACGAACCGGAACCAACGAAGCGGGATGTCCCGGACCGTACGTCGCCAGGCGTGCCCATGCGGCTTCCGGAGACCGACGGGAACCTCGACTCCGAAACGCCGCCGTTGCTGGAGAGGAAGTTCTCCCCAATCCATCCGGCGGCTTCGGCGATCCTCCTGTTCGTGGACAACCTTTGGATGACGGCCGACTGGGCCGCACTCCTCTGGGTGGTGACCATTCCGCTGAGCTTTCTCAGCGTCTTCCTGCCCACGCTTTGGCTTCAACGAGCCGCGCGTCGTGATCCGTGGTCCGCCGCACTCGCCAAGGCCTTCGCCCTAGGTATCGTCGCCGCAGTGCCTACTTCCATCACCGGAACGCCGGTTGGCATGGCGCTGCTCGCCTGGGCGGGCATCGAATGGAGGCGGCGTTGAACCCGCTGGCGAAGGCCTTGTTGTGGGTGGCCTTTTGTCCCGTTCCCGCGGCTGTGGCGCAGGAGTCCGCGGTGCGGAAAGCCGACTTCGGAAGGGACGTGGTCCCCATCCTTCTCGAGCGGTGCCTAGGATGCCATCAGGAGTCGAAGGCCAAGGGCCGCTACCGGATGGATTCGGTGGCGCAATTGCGATTGGCCGGCACCAGCGGAGAAGTTCCGGTCGTTCCCGGCGATCCGGGGGCGAGTTCCTGGATGCGTTGGATCACCAGCCAGGATCCCGAGGAGCGCATGCCGAAGGACGGTGCCCCGCTCACCGCCGACGAGATCGAACGGATCCGGTCCTGGATCCAGGGAGGGGCGGTGATGGAGGGGAAGTCCGCGGACGCCGCGCTGTCCGCTTGGCTGCCGCGGGGTGCCGGCGGCGTGGCTCCCGTCGCGTACCGCCATCCGGTCCCCATCGCGGCGCTGACATTCTCACGGGACGGATCGGAACTGGCGGTCGGGGCGTTTCGGGAGGTGCTCGTCGTCGAGACCCTAGGCGGCGGACTGAAGCGTCGGCTTCCCGGGCTGCCGGACCGGATCACCGCCTTGGACTGGAGTCCGGACGGCGCCTCGCTGGCGGTGGCCGCGGGCAGTCCCGGACGGCAGGGAGAGGCGGTCCTGCTCGACGCGTCGGACGGCACGTTGCGGGCCTGGCTTCGGGGTGGGGCCGATGTCCTGACGGCCGTGCGATTCAGTCCCGATGGCAGCCTGATCGCCGTCGGGGGGGCGGACGGCGTGGTGTCGGTCCATGACGCGGCCTCCGGAACGAGGCGGGTCGCGCTGCCGCCGCATTCGGACTGGGTGCTGTCCCTGGCCTGGAGCGGTGACGGCAAGCGCCTGGTGAGCGCCAGCCGCGATCGGACCGTTCGGGTGGCGGATGCGGCCTCGGGCGAGGCGGTCTCCAGCTTCACCGAGCATGGGGCGGCGGTTTTCGCGGCGGAGTTCAACATGGGCGCCGGCCGTGTCGTCAGCAGCGGCAAGGACCGGAAACTCCGGGTCTGGGAGGTGGCGGGATCGGATTCGAAGACGGTGGCCTCGTTCGGGGATGCGGAGCTGACCTCGATGGTCTCGGTGCCGGACGGGTTCCTGACCGCGGGAACGGACGGCGTGGTGCGGCGGCATTCCTGGAAGTCGGTCCAGAAACCCCGTGAGTTCCGCTCCGCGGGGCGTGCCACGGCCGTGGCTTGGACGAGCGTCGGGGAACGGGTCGCCGGCGGTTTCCAAGATGGCTCGATCCGCATCTGGACGGCCGGGGAAGCGGCGTCCGTGTCGGAGTTCCGTCCGTTTCCGGGACTTCGCTGAGGAAATGGAGGCTTGCCCGGGGGCGACCGGGGGACAGAATTCAAGACCACTCCGTAAGCCCTCCGAACATGGGACGCATCTACAACAACATCGTCGAAACCGTCGGCCGCACGCCGCTGGTCCGTCTGAACCGCATTCCCGCCAGCTTCGGCGTCGATCCCTCCACGCGGGTCCTGCTGAAGTGCGAGTTCTTCAATCCGCTGGGTTCCGTGAAGGACCGCATCGGCATGGCCATGATCGATGCCGCCGAGAAGTCCGGCGTGTTGAAGCCGGGCACCACGATCATCGAGCCGACCTCCGGAAACACCGGCATCGCCCTCGCCTTCGTCGCGGCCGCGCGGGGCTACCGGTTGATCCTCACCATGCCGGAGACCATGTCCCTGGAGCGCCGCACGCTGTTGGCGCTGCTGGGAGCCAAGCTCGTGCTGACGCCGGGAAGCGAAGGCATGCGCGGGGCGATCGCCCGGGCCGAGCAGTTGGCGAAGGAGACGCCCGACTCGTGGATCCCTCAGCAGTTCGAGAATCCCGCCAACCCCAACATCCATACGGCCACCACGGGGCCTGAGATCTGGGAGGACACCGACGGCGCCGTCGACATCCTGGTGGCCGCGGTCGGCACCGGCGGGACGATCTCGGGCGTGTACGAATACATCAAGCCGCTCAAGGCGTCGTTCCACGCCATCGCCGTGGAGCCGAAGGATTCCCCGGTGATCAGCCAGACCCTGGCCGGACAGTCGGTGAAGCCCGGACCGCACAAGATCCAGGGCACCGGTGCCGGATTCGTCCCGAAGAACCTCCATCTGAAGGACTCGAACGGCAACGACCAGATCGTCGAGGCGGTGCAGGTCTCGAACGACGACGCCTTCGCCATCGCGCGGCGTCTCGCCAAGGAGGAGGGCATCCTCGCCGGCATCTCCAGCGGTGCAAACGTCTGGGCGGCCATCGAGGTCGCGAAGCGTCCGGAGAACAAGGGCAAGACGATCGTCACGATCGGATGCTCCACCGGTGAGCGGTACCTCTCGACGGCGCTGGCCGCCGAAGCCCGCGCCGAGGTCGGCGGCTGATCTGGGATATCGGGCCCTTTTGACGGCGGCGGACCGGATCCACAGGGTCGGGTTCGCCGCCTTTGATTTGTCGGGGTGGAAGATCCCCGAAACCCGTGATCCGCGGCGCTCCCGCCGATTCAAAGTCGGATCACCAGCTTGCCGAACTGCTCGCCGCGCTCCATGCGCGTGAAGGCTTCCGTGGCCCGATCCAACGGGAACACGGTGTCCACCACCGGCCGGATGGCATGGTTCTTCACGAAGTCGACCATGTCCGCGAAGTCGGCCGGGCTGCCCATGGTGGTTCCGAGCAGGGAGAGTTGCCGCCAGAACACCTTGCGCATGCTGAGTTCGGGCGGGTTTCCTCGGGTGGCCCCGAAGAAGACGATGCGTCCGCCCGGGGCGGCGAGGTCGATGAGATGGTCGAAGCCGCTGCCGCCGGCGCTGTCCACGATGACGTCGAACGGTCCGTGGTGGCGTCCGAACTCAACGTGCCAGTCCGGCAGGTTGTAGAGCACACCCGCCTTGGCGCCGAGTTCATGGGCCTTCTCCAGTTTCGACGGCGTGCTGGATGTCACGCAGGGCAGGGCGCCGGCGGCGACCGCGAATTGCAGGGCGATGAGCGCGGTGCCCGCCCCGATGCCGTTGATGAGGACGCGTTCGTGGGGCTGCAACTGCGCGCGGCGGAAGAGCGCCCGGAACGCGGTCAAGCCAGCCAAGGGCAGGGCGGCGGCCTCCTCCCACGAAAGGTGAGAAGGTTTCGGGGCGACTTGGGCCAAGGGAACCCGGATATACTCGGCCAGCGTGCCGTCGTGCGGTAGCCCGAGGATGGTGAACCGCGGTTCCTGGGCCTTCTCGGAATGCCCCCAGTCGAAGGACGGGTTGATGATGACTTCCCGTTCCATCCACGCGGAGTCGACGCCTTCGCCGACCTCGACCACGGTGCCGGCGCCGTCCGAGCCGGGGATGATCGGGAAATGGAGTCCGGCGTACTGGCCGGTCTTGATCCACACGTCGCGGTGGTTCAGGGCCGCAGCCTGGATCCGGACGAGAACCTCGCCGGACTTCGGTGCGGGCTGCGGGACGGTGTCGACGACGAGTTCGTTGATGCCTTGGAGGACGGCGGCTTTCACGTCCGCAGGAGATATCCCAGCACGGGCACGGATGCGAGCGGCCAGAGCCACCATTTCGTGTCCAGGACGCACCTTCCACGAACCCTCCGCGACGTCAGGTTCCCCTGCATTTGGACACGGTGGATCCAAGTGACCAAGCGGACCCAACCGGCTCCGTCTGCGTGGTTGGCCCTTCGCCTGCTTGGGCGGCGCCGTCCGCGTCCTTCTCAAACCTATGATACCGTGGAAAAACCTACTCCGTCTGCTGGTCCCGTTGTCCTTGGTCGGCGTCGCCTACGCCACCGACTACGACATCGGGCCTGGGCAACCGCTGAGCCGCATCGGCCAGGTCGCCATGCACGACCTCCAGGCCGGCGACACCGTCCGCATCCATTGGCGGGCCGAACCCTATCGCGAGAAGTTCCGAATCTCGGGCGAGGGTACCGCGGACCGTCCAATCCGGGTGATGGGGGTTCCGGGCCCGAACGGCGAACGTCCCGTGATCGACGGCGAAAACGCGACAACCCATCCGGGAGACGTCTGGCCCACCTTCGTCTCGGGCGGCGAAGAGCAGTCGATTGGTGATCTTGGACTGGTGATGGTGTACCGGGGGCCGGGCCGGGACTTCGAGTACAAGCCCAAGCACATCGAGATCTCCGGCCTGGAAATCCGCCACGGACGCAAGACCTACACCTTCACCGACGCCGGCGGCGCGGTCCGCCGTTATGGCGGCTCCGGCATCTGGATGCTTGGCTGCGAGGACGTCAGCATCATCAACTGCAAGATCCATGACTGTGGCGACGGCATCTTCGCCAAGTCCAATGGCGAGGAGGCGACGGCGACTCGTCGGATCCGCATCGCCCAATGCCATATCGAAAACAACTCCGAGATCCCGCCGCCTCCTCCGGCGTTCGCGTTCGCCTCCCACAACATCTACACCGAATGTTTCGGCATCGTCTTCGAGGACAACTTTTTCGGTCCGACCCGTCCGGGGTCCAACGGGGGCAACCTCAAGGACCGCTCGACCGGCACCGTGATCCGCAACAACTGGATCGAAGGCGGACTCCGCCTC
Source organism: Verrucomicrobiales bacterium (assembly GCA_027488845.1). GTDB lineage: Bacteria > Verrucomicrobiota > Verrucomicrobiia > Limisphaerales > UBA9464 > SXXZ01. The sequence goes on from JAIYBC010000047.1 coordinate 43,847, forward strand.
ATCGACCTTGTCGAGGCCCAGGACGCCTGGCCGATGGCCCAGGACGATCCCGCCTACCGCCGCGCCGTGGTCCAGGGCAACTACCTTGTCAGCGGGCCGGGTCAGGCCGCCACCGCCGTCCACTACGGGGGTGACTCAGGATCATTCAACACCTACCGGAAGGGACGGCTCGAATTCCATCACAACACGGTCGTCTTCCGTCGCGACCAGTCGGAGATCTATCGGGTGCGGGTCTTCGAGATCAGCTCGAACGACGAGGAGTTGATGGCCTGGAACAACGTGTTCTACCGCGAGTCCGCCACTCCAGGGGCCGCCCCGGCGCTGCTCTATCTAGGTCTCTCCGAGGGGCGGCACCATTTCGGCACCAACTGGATCAGCCCGGGCTGGGGTCCCTGGGACAACGGCATCCCCGGCATCGGCACCATGGTCGGCCTGGAGAAGCTGGTCTCTCCTGGCGGCGAGTCTCCCGGATTCGTCAATGCCGCGGCCGGTGACTACCGGCTCGGCGCCTATTCGCCGGTTCGCGACATCGGCGAAGCGTTGCCTGTCGGTGCTCCGGAGGCTCCGTTGCAGTACGTGATGCATCGTCGGAGCGAGGTCCGGCCCGTGGTCGGCGCCCCGGATCCGGGAGCGAGTGAGTTCGTGCCGCCGTCGGGGCCGGTTGCCCCGGAAGCCCATCCGCAGGACCTCGCCGTGGTTCAGAACCGCCCGCTCGAAGTCCGTCTCACCGGCTACGATGGCAACGGCGACACCTTGGGCTTCGCGGTGGTGTCGCAGCCGTCGAACGGCGTCCTTTCCGGCACGGCACCGACGCTGACTTACATGCCGTCCGCCGGCTTCCTCGGCAACGACAGCTTCGTCTTCGTCACCTTCGACGCCGGCCTGACCTCCGCTCCGGTCACCGTCTCGCTCACGGTCGAGCGGCCGAGATACCTGCTCACCGTCCAGGGAGGATCCGGAGGTGGTCGCTACGTTGCGGGATCCACGATCGAGTTGGCGGCCAACGAGGCCGCGGCCGGACAACGCTTCATCACCTGGGCTGGCGCCGCGGTCGCCGATTCGATCCGGCCGACAACGACCTTGGTCATGCCTGAAGGGGACACCACGGTGGCGGCCCTCTTCCGTGCGGTTCCGCCCGCGAACGGTCCCTTCCTTTACGAGGTCGGTCCGGGACGTCCCTACGCCACGCTTTCCGCGGTGCCTTGGACCCGCCTGTTTCCGGGCGACACGGTCCGCGTTCACTGGAGGCCCGAGCCCTACGCCGAGAAGGTCCTCATCCCGGGTCGCGGCACAGCGACGGCACCGATCCGCTTCGAAGGCGTCCGTGGCCCGGCCGGGCAACGGCCGGTCATCAGCGGCCTGGGCGCCGTGACCGGCACCAACACCGCGTTCGCATCGTGGGACGTCAGCCAGTACCTCGGACTGGTCACCGTGGCCCGGGCCGACGGCGACTCCCCGTTCTTCAAGCCGGGCCACATCCGGATCAGCGGCTTCGAGCTCCGTGACATCCAGCCGACCCCGAACGGCGTGCTTCCGATCGTCTGGTTCGAAGCGGCCGCCATCCGTCTCGACGGGGCGGAACAGGTCCGGATCGAGGACTGCGACATCCACGACGCCCCCACCGGCATCTCCGCCCGCCTGAACGGCGGTGAGTTCGGCCTCACCCGGGACCTCGTGATCGAGCGTTGCCTCTTCCACCGGTTGGGCGCCGTGGGAAGCTACAGCGGAGCCAACCTGAACACGGAAGTCGCCGGAATCACGGTCCGCTCCTGCCTCCTGGGGCCGCCGTTGGAGGGTTCCTTCGGAGACAACGTCCTCGACCGCTCGGCTGGGACCGTCTTCGAGGCGAACCGCATCGAGGGCGGGGCCCGGATGCTGGAAATCGCCGCCCCGATCGGCGAGGTCGGAAACCTCATCCGCAACGACCCGCGCTTCAACCTCACCCGCGTCGTCGGCAACCTGATCCTCGTGACCCATCGTGAGGCCACGCAGCCGGTGTTCTGTGGCGCGGACCTCTCGGACCGGGACCGTCCCCGCACGGGCACGCTGGAGATGCTCCACAACACCGTGCTCATCCGCAGCGGCACCTACCAGGTCAACATCCCCTCCGTGGGGACCCCGGTGTCGGTCGACTTCCGTGGCAACATCATCCACCGGGCCGGGTCCGAACGGATCCAATTGCTCGGTGACCGGGGCACGTTGAACTGCGGCGTCAACTGGGTCAGTCCGGGTTGGGAATCCGTCTCCCCGGCCGTGGTCAATGGAGCCGCCAACCTGATCGGCGCCGCCAACAACGACCCGGGTCTCGATGCGAACCTTCGTCCGGTCGCGGCGTCTCCCTGCCGCGACGCCGCCGTCGGCACGGGGCCGACGCTTCAGTACCTCGAAATCGCCCGCAGCCAGATCCGCGGCGTCATCGGTGGTGCCGCCGACCTCGGAGCCTTCGAGGCCGGCCTGGTGGAACCGGGCTCCGGTGCCGTCCTCACGGTTGGCGCCTCCGCCAACGCGCTGCAGCTCCGTCTGACGGGAACACCGTCGGCCGCCTACCGCGTGCTGTCGTCCTCCGACCTCTCCACGTGGACTGGCGTCGGCGAGTTCACCCTTCCGACCTCCGGTGAGGTTGACCTGCCGTCCCCTGGCTTGGTGGAAAGCCATCGGTTCTTCCGCGTGGAGTGACCCGATCCAATCCGGCGCACCCGGCGGCACTTTTCGACGGAGTCCATTTGGACGTCCGCCGGGGTGCCGCCGGTTCCGTTTCTGGAGGACGCAGCCGTTTGAATTCAGGCCTTCCGACGATCCGCCCTTGAGGGTGGTTCGGTCGGGAATCCCCGTTCGCTTCGGTTGACCCTTCTGCAATCCGCTGGGAATCCGTTCGAGAGATACCAGACCCATTCTTCCTGGGACGTGTCCGATTGGCAGGTTTCAGGCGTTTGGGTTGGGATGGTTTCCGCCGGCTGAAGCCGGGACTCCATACCCTGAGGAAATCCCCGGCATACGGGGAATCCACTCTTTGTGGTGGCGCCTCGAACAGGGAGCGGGCGATTCGTGCCGATTGGGGCTTCACGTCGGTGGGGAGCTTGGGGACGATCGCGGGATGTCTCCCCGTTCACGGTTCCTGGCGATCCTTGCCTTGTCCCTGTCGACACTGGTTCCCGTCGGCCTGCACGGCGCCGACGACTACACGTTGTCCCGCGAGTCGTTGGAACGGGCGGCCGGGGTGCCTGCGGGCAAGGTGCAGGAGTTCGACTTCAACGACTCGAAGGTCTTCCCCGGCACCACCCGCGGATGCTGGCTCTACATCCCGGCCCAGTACGACGGGTCGAAGCCGGCGGCCTTGATGGTCTTCCAGGACGGGCATGAGTACCGGTCGGACAAGGGGTCGCAGCGGGTTCCGGTGGTTTTCGACAACCTGATCGCCCAAGGCGAAATGCCGGTGACGATCGCGCTCTTCATCAATCCCGGGCACCGCGGGACGAACGCGCCTCCCGCCGCGGGTTGGGGCAACCGGAGCAACCGTTCGTTCGAATACGACTCGCTCGGTGGCGACTACGCCCGGTTCCTGGTCGACGAACTGATCCCGCACGTGAAGGAGCGTTTCGGGGTGAAGATCACCGACGACCCGGAGTTCCGTGCGATCGGCGGGATGAGTTCCGGGGCCATCTGCGCCTTCACGGTTGCCTGGGAGCGGCCGGACCAGTTCCGCAAGGTGCTGTCCCAGATCGGCAGCTTCGTGAACATCCGCGGCGGCCATGTGTATCCGGCGCTGATCCGCAAGACCGAGCGCAAGCCGCTCCGCGTGTTCCTGCAGGACGGCGTGAACGACCTGAACAACCTGCACGGCGACTGGCCGTTGGCGAACCGCGAGATGTCCAGCGCGCTGACCTTCGCCGGTTACGATTCTAAGTTCGTGCTGGGGGACGGTTCCCACAGCGGCAAGCATGGCGGCGTGATCCTCCCCGACGCATTGCGCTGGCTGTGGAGGCCTGCGATGCGTCCGCCCGAGCCGAGCACCAACAACTGGAATGGCGACGAGGCGCTGAACAAGGTCCTGGCGGGCGGCGGCACCGACGCTCCGTGGGAGAAGGTGGGCGACGGCTACGGGTTCACCGACGGCGCCTGCGGCGACTCCAAGGGCGACTTCTACTTCAGCGACCTGCCGAAGGGCATCCTGTACCGCGTGGCCGCCGGGGAATCCAGGCCGGTGGCTTGGCTCGAAGGCGGGCCGAAGGTGAGCGGACTCAAGTTCGGTCCTGATGGACGGCTCTATGCCGCAACCCAGGGAGAGAAGCAGAAGATCATCGCCATCGATCCCGCCACCAAGGCGATCACGGACGTCGGCGTCGACGTGAAGCCCAACGACCTGATCGTCTCCAAGGCGGGCTGGGTCTATTACACCGACACCGCCGCCGGCCAGGTCCAGGCCGTGCCGATCTCCGCCAAGGCCATGCCCCGTCCGCGCGTCGTGGCCGGCGGGATCAACCGTCCGAATGGCATCGCCCTTTCTCCGAAGCAGGACCTCCTGCTGGTCTCCGAGTACGGTGGAACCAACGTGTGGAGCTTCGTGGTCGATGCGGACGGCGGGCTGTCCGCCGGGGAGCGCTACATGACCCTGGTCGTGCCGCCGGGACGCAAGGACAGCGGTGGCGACGGTTCGACGGTGGACGCCCTGGGGCGCACCTATGTGACCTCACACGCGGGCATCCAGATGTTCGACTGGACCGGGCGGTTGGGCGGCGTCATCGCCAAGCCGGAAGGCAAGGGGATCGTGAGCTGCGCCTTTGCCGGACCGGACCAGGCGTACCTCTACGTGTGTGCCTCCGACGCGGTCTTCCGTCGCAAGACGCTGACCCGGGCGGCCGCCATCCCGTGAGCCTGCGGGGATGAATGCCGGCGGCAGGTTGCCGCCGGCCACGGCCAAGTTGGTCGTGCCACCCAAACCGACTGAATGGTTTCCGCTCAGCGCCGGTCCGTGCGGAAGGTGAACACCGTGGTGTCCTTCTGCGGCTTGCCGGGACGCACCACGATCGACGGGAAGTTCGCGTGGTGGATGGCATCCGGGTAGTACTGGGTCTCGAGGCACACTGCGGTGTTGCCGAGGTGGTTGCCGGTGTAGAGCTGGATCGCGGGCTGGGTGGTCTTCACCTCCATGACCCGGCCGCTGGCGGGATCGCTCAACCTCGCCGCGAACTTCAGCCGACGGCTTCCTCCGAGCACGAAGTTGTGGTCATAGCCGTTCAGGCCTTTCCGAAGCTGGCTGAAGCGTTCGCCCACACGGGTCGGCTTCCGGAAGTCCACCGGCGTTCCCTCCACCGGAAGGATCTCGCCGGTGGGGATGAGTTCGTTGTCGGACGGCGTGTAGCGCTTGGCGGGGATCGTCAGGATGTTGTCCACGCAGCTGCCGCCGCCGGAGAGGTTGAAGTAGGCGTGGTTGGTCAGGTTGACGATCGTGGCCTTGTCGGTCTCCGCCTCGTAGTCGACCCGCAGCTCGTTGTCGTCGGTGAGCGTGTAGGTGACGGTGGTGCGCAGGTTGCCGGGGTAACCTTCCTCGCCGTCGGCGCTGAGGTAGGAAAGGCGGACGAAGGCGTCGCCGCGACGCACGCCGGTCCCGTCGAGGTTCCACACCACGCTGGCGAAGCCCTTGCTGCCGCCGTGGATGGAGTGGCGGCCGTTGTTTCTCGCGAGATTGTAGGTGGTGCCATCCAGCTCGAAGCGGGCTCCCGCAATGCGGTTGGCGACGCGTCCGATCACCGCCGCCGACCCCGGGAATCGCTCGTACTGGGCGATGGTGTCCGTCGACAGCACCACGTTGGTCCAGTTGCCTTCGCGGTCGGGGACGTTGATCTCCTGGATGATCGCGCCGTAGGTGAGGATCCGCGCGGACAGGCCCTTGCGGTTCTTCAGCGTGATCCGCCGCACGGGTTCGCCGCCGCGGGTGCGGCCGAAGTCCTCGTGGCCGGCCGAGGCGAATCCGGGTGCGGCGTGGAGCAGGCCGAAGGCGGAAGAGAGCAGAAGTCCGGCGAGCAGTCGGTATGGGGAGCGCATGGGACGGGGGCTGGAGTTGTTTGCGAAAGGCTGGAGCCCAGGCATGTCGGGCGATTTCGGAATCACGGCGTCTTCACGGCGTCGAAGCGGGTGGAATCGAGGTCGAGGGTGAACACCGTTCCGGCGAAGCCGACGGCGAGGATCCCGCCCCGGTGATCGCGGCCGAAGGAGACCGGCTGGTCCGGCAACACGCCGAGTTGGTGGACCTGTTTCAGGGTCCCGTTCTCCTGGCGGACGCCGAAGAGGCGCTTGGAGTTGAAGTCGGCGCAGAAGTAGACGCCGTCGAAGCTCGACTTCGGGTCGCCGCGGAAGACCGGGCCGCCCGTGATCGAGTTCCCGAACTTCCGTCCGTAGGCGAACACCGGCGGCACGAACGTCCTGCCTTCCTTCCGGTACTGGCTGGAAAACGCCTCGAAGCCTTCGAGGACATTCCAGCCGAGGTTGTCGCCCTTGCGGACGAGGTCGACTTCCTCCTCGCGGTCCTGTCCGACGTCGGCGACCCAGAGGTCCCCGTTCGCGGGGTCGAAGGTGAACCGCCACGGATTGCGAAGTCCGGAGGCCCAGATCTCGGGCCGCACACCGGCGAGGCCGACGAACGGGTTGTCCGACGGGATCCCGTAGGCCTGCCCTGCGGGGACGCGGTCGACGTCGAGCCGCAGCATCTTGCCGAGGAGCAGGCCCATGTTCTGGGCGTGTCCGTTCGGGTCGTGGTGCGGTCCGGTGTCTCCCATCGCGAAGTACAGGAATCCATCCGGCCCGAAGTCGACGCAGCCGCCGCTGTGGTCCTCGGCCACGCTGGGAATGGCGATGAGACGCCGTCCCGGCTTGCCGGAATCCGATTTCAGGTCCGCGGTGAGTTCCCGTTCCACGAGCACCGTCGTGACCGTGCCCTTCTCGAGGACCTGATACTTGAGGAAGTACCGGCGGTTGGCGCGGACCTGGGGATGGAAGGCGAGGTGGAGCAGGCCGTTCGGTCCGCGGTCGCTGAAGACCTCGCCGGTGAGGTCGAGGAAGTCGGATCGGGATTCGCCCGCCGCCGATTTCTCCACGCGCCAGATGAAGCCCCGTTGGTGGAGCACGAGGAAGGTTCCCTCCGCACCCGGGACAGCGTGGATCGAGGTCAGGCCCGTGTGGACCTTGCCCGGCGGAAGCGTGAACGGACGCTCGAAGAATGGCCGAACGCCAACCGGCGTGGCCAACTCGGGAATCTCGGTCGGCATGCCATGGGCCGTGGCGAGGGAGTGGGCCGGTTGCCGCAGGCTGGCGAGGTATTCGACGAGGTCGGTGAACTCCTGCAGGGACAGGGCGGTCTGCAGGCCCTCCGGCATGAGCGACGTGGTGCTGCCGGTGCGGGAGACGACGTCGGCGGTGGCGATGCGGACGCGTTGGCCGTCGCCGCCCATCAGCTCGATTCCGGAGTCGTCGGCCTTCTTGAGCGTTCCCTGCAGCGTGCGGCCGTCGCGGGTCTCCACGGTCATCAGGCCGTAGCCCGGCGAGATCGTCGCGGAAGGATGCAGGATCGACTGGATCAGGTCCCGGCGTCCGAAGGCGTCGCCGGCCGACTGGAGATCCGGACCTGCCTTGGACGCGGTGCCATCCACCGAATGGCAGTTCGCGCAGTTCAGGCGGGGATCCGCCAAGAAGAGCCGGCGGCCGTTCCCGACGTCGCCGTTGCGGGTGAGCGCGTGGTTCCGGTAGGCGCCCGCGTCGGGCGTCTGGGCCGAGGTCGGAAGGGCGGCGGCAATGGCGCCCAAGGCGGCCGCGGCGAGCTGGGAACGGGAGGGGAACTTCACGGAGTCGGAGACGTTCAGAAGGTTCCGTGCACGCGCATCTTCACCGTGTACACCGAGTTGCCTGAAGTGATGAACAGGATGCTGCGGTCCTTGCCCGCGAACTTCACGTTGCCGGTCCAACCCTCGGGAAGGTGGATCTGCTCGATGCGTTCCCCGGCCTTGTTGAAGACCGTCACACCGCGTCCCGTGAGGTAGACGTTGCCTTCGTTGTCGAGGGTCATGCCGTCGGAACCCTGCTCGCAGAACAGGCGCCGGTTCTCGAGCGAGCCGTCCTCGCGGATGTCGTACACGTAGGTCTTCCGGGCGCCGAGGTCGGAGACGTAGAGCGACACTCCGTCGGGCGTCCCGACGATGCCGTTGGGTTGGCGGAGGTCGGTGGTGACGCGGCGGAGGGTCTTGCGGTCGGCACCGAAGAAGTAGACCTGCTGGGAATCCTGGACGGGTTTGCCTTCCCGCTTCCAGTAGTCGCGCCTGTAGAGCGGGTCGGTGAAGTAGAGCGCGCCGTCCGGCCGGATCCACAGGTCGTTGGGCCCGTTGAGCAGCTTCCCGTCGAAGTCGGAGACGAGCACCTTGGACTTCTTGTCCGGCGAGATGGACCACAGCTCGTTCTTCTCGTCGGCGCAGGCGAGCAGGTTGCCGTCCTTGTCGAAGGCGGTGCCGTTGGCGCGGCCCGACGGCTTCATCCAGTCGGTGCAGGCGTTGTCCCTCGCGGACCACTTCACGATGCGGTCGTTGGGCTGGTCGGTGAAGTAGACGTTGCCCTCCTTGTCGGCGGACGGCCCTTCGGTGAACACGAAGCCCGAACCCGACTTCTCGGGCTTCGCGCCGGGAGCGATGACGGGGGAATCGGCCGCCTGGGCGGTGAACAGGGACGTCAACAGGGCAAGCGTCTGCCAGGGACGGGGGAAGCGCATACGCGGAACCATGCCTTGGCCGAAGTCGCGGATCGAGCAGATCGTTGGACTCCCCCCCGGCCGACCGGCGGGGGCGGATCCAGCGACCGGGGCGGCCTTGAATCTCCGGCTTCGGCGTGGTTCGGTCTGCGGCCCGATGTCGGTTCCCGTCTCCCGTCCCACCTGCCTGCGCTGTCGCCGGCCGGTTTCCGCCTGCTGGTGTGGCGGCCTGACGCCGGTCGGGACCCGTACCCGCGTGGTGTTCCTGCAGCATCCCCGCGAATCACGCGTCGCGATCGGCACGGCACGGATGGCGCATCTGGGGCTGCTGGCCAGCGAGTTGCACGAGGGTGTCGAGTTCGGCGGGCACGCACGGGTCGAGGAACTGATACGCCGGCCGGGAACGGCCCTGCTTTTCCCGGGTGAAGGCGCGGTGTCCCCGGATTCGTTGGAGCGGCCCCCGGAGACGTTGCTGGTCATCGACGGCACATGGCCGCAGGCGCGGAAGATGTTGTCGCTGAACCCGGCCCTGCGTGCCCTGCCGAGGATCGGCTTCCGGCCCCGGCGGCCGGGGAACTACCGCATCCGCAAGGAGCCGGCGGAGCATTGCGTGGCCACCATCGAGGCGGTCGTCGAGGTCCTGGCCGCCCTGGAACGGGATGAGGAGCGGTTCGCACCGTTGCTCAAGGCGTTCGAATCGATGGTCGACCACCAGATCGCCGCGGCTGCGGCGAGGACCGGCCCGCCGCGAAGGCGCTTGAAGCCGGCGGATCCCTGGTGGGCCTCGCCGTCGGCCCCGGATCTCGAAGCGCTCTGGCCCAATCTGGTGGCGGTCGCGGCGGAAGCGAATGCGCACCGTCGGGACAGCGGTGTTCCCGGGCGCCCGGAGCTGGTGCATCTGGCGGCGGTGCGACTGGCGTCAGGAGAGCTGTTCAACGCCTTCCTGGCACCTCGGCGTCCTTTGGCGCCCGGCGCGCCGCATCATCTGGAGGTCACCCGCGAGGACCTGCTCGGAGGCGGGACTGTGGATGGGGAACTGGCGCGGTGGACGGACTTCGTGGGGGCGTCGGGAATCGTGGCGGGATGGGGGAATTTCGCGGTGGAACAGCTGGCGCAGGAGGCGTGGCGGCCGGCGTCGCCCCCAATGGACCTGCGGCTGCTGGCGGCGCACCGGTTCAAGCGGCGGCCGGGCTCGGCGGAAGCGGCCATGTCGGCCTTGGGTGGATTCCCCGAGCGCGGAACGCGCCTGCCGGGGCGCGCCGGACGGACGGCCTTCGCCGTGGCGGGGTTCCTGGAAAGGATGAGGGAAGAGCAGCGGCGCGGACTCCCCGGTAGGACGACCGGACAAGAATCGGAGGCGGAGCCGGTCAGAGGCTGCGGAGCCAGTCCGAAAAGCGGATCCGCAGCGAGTCACGACGGCGGAGGTTGACCGAGGTGCGGCCGTGCGGGATCACGGCGGCCGAGATGCTGCCGGGACCGCCCGCATCCCGGTTGGGTTCCGAGAACTCCAGCTGCAGTGTCTCGTCGACGAGTTTCACCACGCCGCCGGCGGCGCGGACGCGGATGCCCCGTGGAATGCCATGGATGGCGGTCGCGCCGTAGTGGGCGACCAGCAGCACCAGCAGATCCTCGATCGGAGGCAGTGACAGTCGGCTGTCCGAGTAGAGTCTTCGCAGGCGTTCCGTCGGGAGGTTCGCGGTTTCAGGCACCGCGGTACGCAGCGCGATACGGGTGGGTATCGCATTGCGCCGATAGAACGCGTGCCGTTTGCCGAGCTGGGAGATCAGGTCCGCAGGCAGGATCGGCTGCCGTTCCAGGTAGGTCTGGCAGAGGTTGGCGTCCCTGAGGCAGTCCAGCCGGGATTTCCCGGCCGGGATCAGGAGCTGTGCGGCGTGTTGTTGGCGCAGGCGCTCGAATCCGTAGAGCGCCTCGAAATCCTCGCGCGGCATGCCCTCCGGCTTCCGGATCGTGAGCGTCGGCCCGTTGGAAACGGACTTCCTCCGGACGGAGATGTCCTCCGGTTCGATCACCGTGATGATCTCGCGTCCGGTGGGGATCCCGGCAAAGGAGCTTCCTTTGGAGGCGCTGGGCATTTCGAATCTGGAACGGTTCCGTCCTGGGTGCTGCCCATGGAATCGCCCGGGATGGACATTTGATCAACCCCAGACTGCTCCTTCCATGGCATTGGATCCGTCGGATGGCCCAACCAAACGCGGCTTGCACCGAGGCCCGGGTCGATGAGAGGGATCGGGCGCAGATGGATGCATCCACCCAGTCCAACGTCCCCGAGGCCGACTGGACGCCCTCAGACACCGTGGTGCTGGATCGGACACGGGAATGGCTCGAGAAGGCGGTGATCGGCCTGAACCTGTGTCCCTTCGCACGCGCGGAGCACCTGAATCGGCGGATCCGATACCGTGTCAGCACGGCCGTGGACACGGGACGTCTCCTTGCCGAACTGGAGGAGGAGCTGCGACACCTCGCAGGGGTGGATCGCAGCCAGTGCGAGACAACGCTGATCATCCATCCCCGGGTGCTCGGGGATTTCTTCGACTTCAACCTGTTCCAGTCCGAGGTGGCGCTTTGTGTCCAACGTTCCGGCCTCGAGGGCGTGCTGCAGGTGGCGAGCTTCCATCCGCACTTCCGCTTCGCCGGGACCGAGGCGGACGACATCACCAACTTCACCAACCGGGCACCCTATCCGACGCTGCATCTGTTGCGGGAGGAGTCCATCGCGGCCGCTGCGGGTCCCGAGGAATCGGAGCGCATCGTGGAACGGAACCTCGAGACGTTGCAGCGCCTGGGGCCGGAGGGATGGAAGGCCCTCGGCATCCACACGCCCTCGATGGGGCCTCCCGACGGGGAGCGATGAACCGGACGGCCGCGCCGTCGGTCGGTTTCGGGTCACCCTGCCGACGGCTCCGCGGGCGTGGATGCGGCTGAAGGCGCCACGGGCTTCCTGGGGACATGCGCTGCCCTTGCGGCGCGGACCTTCTCGGTGGGGACGTAGCGGCCGATGAACTCGCGTCGGAAATCGGCGAAGGTGCCGGCCTTGAGGTGGTCGCGGATGTCCTGCATCACCTTCAGGAAGAAGTGGCTGTTGTGGATGCTGACGAGACGGAGCCCGAGGATCTCGTTCACGTTGAGCAGGTGGCGGATGTAGGCGCGGGTGTGGTTGCGGCAGGCGAAGCAGGTGCAGCCCTCCTCGATGGGGCCGAAGTCGGCCTTCACCGCGCCGCCCTTGATGGCGAAGGTGCCGCGGGAGGTGAACGCGGTGCCGTTGCGGGCCACCCGGGTGGGCAGGACGCAGTCGAACATGTCGACGCCGCGGGCGACCAGCTCGACGAGCTGGGCCGGGGTGCCGAGACCCATTGCGTACCGCGCCTTGTTCTCGGGCAGGTGCGGCTCGCTGATCTCCACGGCGTGCATCATCTCGGGCTCGGGTTCCCCGACGCTCACGCCGCCGATCGCGTAGCCGTCGAAATCCATGGCGATGAGCTCCTCGGCACACTTCTGCCGGAGGTCCGGATGGTGGGTGCCCTGGACGATGCCGAAGACGAGCTGTCCGGGGGCGCGGGGCTGGGACTTGCACTCGGCGGCCCAGCGGAGCGTGCGCTTGACCGCGCGGGCGACCTCGTCGCGTGACGCCGTGTGCGGCGGGCACTCGTCGAAGACCATGGCGATGTCGGAACCGAGGATGCGCTGGATCTCCATGCTTTCCTTCGGCCCGAGGAAGATCGGGGAACCGTCGAGGTGGCTGCGGAATTCGACACCGTGCTCCTTGATCTTGCGGATCTTGCCGAGCGAGAAGACCTGGAACCCGCCGGAATCGGTGAGGATCGGTCCGTTCCAGTTCATGAAGCGGTGCAGGCCGCCGGCCTGGGAGATGATCTCCATGCCGGGCCGGATCGAGAGATGGTAGGTGTTGCCGAGGAGGATCTGCGTGCCCATCTCGAGCAGCTCGCGGTTGTCGAGGGCCTTGACGCTGGCTTGGGTCCCGACGGGCATGAAGACCGGGGTCTCGACCACGCCATGCGCGGTGGTCAGGCGCCCGAGCCGTGCGCGGGACGAGGGATCCTTGGAGAGGAGTTCGAACACCCGGCGAGGATGCCCGGGGGCGGGCCTCAGGGGAAATGCGAACCGCAACCGAGGCCGGGGGAAAGGGAAGGGGAGCCCGGCCGCTCAGGCTGCGGTCCGACGGATCAGGTAGCGGCGGAACGCCTTCAGTTCCGTGGGGTGCTCCTTCCAGTAGCGGACCAGCGCGGAGAAGGCGGCCAGAGTCTGGGGCCGCAGGTGGTGTTCGATCTCCTCGACCTCCTCGGCCACCGTCTGCGCCTCGAGCCCCATCTGGCCCAACAACGCGGTGAGGGTGTGGTGGCGGTCCTTGATGTGTGCGGCCACCGCCATGCCCTCGACGGTGAGGGTGAACCCCCGGTACCGGGTGTAGTTCACGAAGCCGCGCTTCGCGAGGCGCCGGACCATGTTGGAGACCGTGGACCGCGTGAGACCCAGTTCCGCCGCGAGGTCGCTCACCCGGGCATAGCCGTTGCGCTCCACGAGGTCGTGGATCCGCTCGAGATGGTCCTCCGTGGACTCGGACCTTTCCGGCCGATGGGGGTGGGAGCTCACGCGGGAAAATGCTGCCGTCCGGGCAACGGGATCGCCAAGCAGGAATGTACGGATCCTCACAAAGAGTTTTAGCCATCACACATTATGTTTGACGTCATACTCACCGGCCCGGATGTTCTGCGCCCATGAGGTACCGCTTGTTGACCGGTTTGCTGGGCTTGGCGGCGCTGCTGTTCGCAGGGGCCGTGGGGGCGGAGGCCGCCCCGCTGCGGGTGACCACCACGGTGGGAATGGTCACCGACATGGTGCGCCAGGTGGGTGGCGACGAGGTCGAGGTTTCCGGCCTCATGGGCGCGGGCGTCGATCCCCACCTCTACAAGGCGACCGCCTCCGACCTCGTGAAGCTCCAGCGGGCCGACGTGATCCTCTACGGCGGGCTCCACCTCGAGGGCAAGATGCAGGGGGTCTTCGAGAAGCTGGCGAAGTCCGGCAGGCCGGTCCGGGCTGTCACCGAGAAGCTGCCCCGCACGCGGCTGCTCAAGCCGGAGGAGTTCGAAGGCCAATACGACCCGCACGTCTGGTTCGACGTGGCGCTTTGGAGCCAGTGCGCCGACGTCGTCGCGGAGGCCCTCGGAACCGCCCGGCCCGCCTCCAACGACGCGTTCCAGGCGAGGGCCGTCCTCCTGAAGGGCCGCCTGGAGGAGCTGGACCGCTGGGTGCGCTCCCGCGTCTCGGAGGTGCCGGCGGAGCGGCGGATCCTCGTGACGAGCCACGACGCCTTCAACTACTTCGGCCGCGCCTACGGGTTCAAGGTCGTCGCCCTCCAGGGTGTCTCCACCGTGACCGAAGCCGGCTTGGCGGACGTCACCCAGCTCGTCGACTTCATCCGGTCGCAGAAGGTCCCGGCGGTCTTCGTGGAGACGTCGGTGCCCCATGCGACCATCGAACGCATCAGCAAGGACGCCGGTGTCAAGATGGGCGGCGAGTTGTTTTCCGACGCCTTGGGCACGCCGGGGGAGATGGAGGAAGGCGACGACTTGGGCACCTACGAGGGCATGATCCGGCACAACATCCGGCGCATCGTCGGAGGATTGAAGTGATGTCCGGCCGACGTGTCGCGGCCTCGTCGGCCTTCTTCCTGGCGACTTCGGCCTTCGCCGGCGAATCCCGTCCCGACAAGTCCGGATACCATCTCCTCCGTCCGGTTCCGCGGGAGCAGATGCGGGAGTTGAGCACCGACCGGCCGGACCAGACGGAGAGCGCCTTCACCGTGGATGCTGGCCACTTCCAGGTCGAGTCGGACCTCGTGGCCTACACCCGTGCGACCTCGGACCTGCCCGGCGGGATCCGCCAGCAGGAGCAGAGCTGGACCTTCGGCGGACTCAACATCAAGGCGGGTCTGCTGCCATCGGTCGACCTCCAGGTCGTCCTGAGTCCTCACGAGCGCTACCTGCTGGATTCCACGGATCCGACAATCCGGGACCGGGCGGACGGGTTCGGCGACATGGAGACCCGTCTGAAGTGGAACGTCTGGGGCAACGACGGCGGGAGGACCGCCTTGGCGCTCATGCCCTACGTCCGGTGGTCGACCTCGGAGATCCAGCCCGGGCGTGGGGTCGCGGAAGCCGGTGTCATCGTCCCCATGGCGGTGGAGCTGCCCTCCGGTTGGGGCCTCGGCCTGCAGACCGGCCCTCAGGTGTCGCGTTCCGTGGGCGGATCCGTTGAGGATCTGTCCTGGATGAACTCGGCAACCCTGGGACATGACATCGTCGGTCCGTTGGCCGGCTACGTGGAGTTCTTCTCGGTGGCTCCGGTCTCCATGGGCGGGGACTGGGATGGTTGGGCCGACATCGGCTTCACCCTCGGCCTGACACCGGATGTCCAGGCCGACTTCGGATGCAATTTCGGCGTCCATGGGGACGCGCCCGAGTACGGGCCGTTTGTCGGCCTTTCGGTCCGATTCTGAATCATGAGCGACGCAAACAGGAAGACGGAGGCGGCCGGCGAACCGCCCGGCGGCATGGCGCCGCTGGAGGTCCACGACCTCACGGTGGCCTACCAGAAGAAGCCGGTGCTGTGGGGTGTGGACCTCGTGGCCCCGGCGGGGAAGCTGATCGGGATCCTGGGTCCGAATGGCGCCGGCAAGTCGACCCTCATCAAGGCGTGCATGGGGCTGATCCCACCTGCGGCCGGTTGGGTGAAGGTCTTCGGAAAGCCGATCTCGGAGACCCTTTCCCGCGTCGGCTACGTTCCGCAGCGGGAGTCGGTGGACTGGGACTTCCCGGTGAGCGTGATGGATGTGGTGCTCATGGGACGGTACGGGAAGGTGGGGTTGTTCCGGCGTCCGAGCCGGGCGGACCGGGACGTCGCCAGGGCGTGCCTCGAGCGGGTGAAGATGCTGCCCTTCGCCGACAGACAGATCTCGAACCTCTCGGGTGGCCAGCAGCAACGGGTTTTCCTGGCGCGGGCCCTGGCGCAGGAAAGCGACCTCTACTTCATGGACGAACCCTTCGCCGGGGTCGACGCGGCCACGGAATCGGCGATCATCGAGCTGCTGCATGACCTGAGGGGGAAGGGGAAGACCATCTTCGTGGTGCACCACGACCTGCCCACGGCCCGCAACTACTTCGACTGGCTGCTGCTGCTGAACATGCGCGTGGTGGCGTTCGGTCCCACCGAAGAGGTGTTCACCTACGAACTGCTCCAAAAGGCCTACGGCGGACGCCTCACGATCCTGTCCGAGGTGGCGGAGGCGGTGCGTGCCAAGGGCCACCTGGGATGAGGTTGCGCACTCCCAACGTCCTTTTGCCGAAGTCTTGGGTGGCGTGCGTCGCCGTCCTGCTGCTTGCCGGGGTTCTGCCCGTGTCGGCGGCCAAGATCGGGGACATGGCCGAGACGGACTGGCGCACGCAGGCGGTCCGCTTCCTGACCCTTTCCGACCCGGCGGTCCGCTATGCGTTGGCCGGCACGGCGCTGCTGGGGGTGGCGTGCGGACTCCTTGGGGGATTCCTCGTGGTGCGTCGGATGGCGCTGGTCGGCGACGCGTTGTCCCATGCCGTGCTCCCCGGCGTGGCGTTGGGGTTCTTGTGGAACATGAGCAAGGATCCCGTGGCGATCTTCGTCGGTGCGACCATCGCGGGGCTGCTGGGGACGGGGACGGTCTTCCTGATCACACGGACCACCCGGTTGAAGGAGGACTCGGCGTTGGGGATGGTGTTGGCGGGGTTCTTCGGGGCCGGGCTCTGCCTGATGTCGATGTTCCAGAGGCTGCCGAGCGGCGGGAAGGCCGGCATCGACAAGTTCCTCTTCGGGCAGGCCGCGGCATTGGGGCCCGGTGACGTCCGTCTGATGGCGGTCGTGACGCTGTTGGTGGTCATGGTGTTGGGGGTCGCCTACAAGGAGTTCCTGCTGGTGAGCTTCGATCCGGGATTCGCCCAGGTGTCGGCTCTTCCCACCCGTTGGCTCCAGCACCTCCTGATGCTCCTGCTCGCCTTCTCGGTGGTGATCGCCCTGCAGGCGGTGGGGGTCGTCCTGGTTTCGGCGATGCTGATCACGCCGGCGGCCACGGCCTACCTGCTGACCGACCGCATGCATCGGCTGCTGCTGATCGGCGCGCTCCTGGGACTGGTCTCCGGCGTTTCGGGTGCCTTCTTCTCGTTCCTCGGGACCAACCTCCCCACGGGGCCGTTCATGGTCCTGTCGGCCAGCGGACTCTTCGTGCTCGCCTTCTTCCTCTCGCCGTCCCGCGGACTTGTGCCCCGCTGGTGGCGGTCCCGCGGCCAACGGGTCCGGATCGCTCGGGAGAACACCCTCAAGGCGGTGTACCAGATCCTCGAGGACGAGGCGTTCCGCAGGGACAGCATCAGCCTCCGTGAACTGGCCGAGAAACGTCGTGTGACCTTGGAAGCCGCGGGAGGCGAGGCGCGGTCTCTCCGGCGCGCGGAGTTCGCCACCCTCGACGACGAGACCGTGTGCCTGACCCCGTCGGGTTGGCAGCGCGCGGCGGCGATCGTCCGCAACCACCGCCTTTGGGAGCTGTACCTGACCCATGCCGCCCAGGTGGCCCCGGACCACGTGCACGACGACGCCGAGAAGATCGAGCACGTGTTGGGAGAGGACGCGGTGCGCCAGCTGGAACGCCGACTGCAGTTCGCCGACACGGATCCGCACGGAAAGCCGATCCCGGGAGTGCACGCCGTCCATGGCCCGTCGCCGGCAGCCCGGCCGGGCAAGCCCACGGGCTACGGGGGGAATCGATGAACCTCGTTCCTCCCTTCGAGTTCCACAGGGTGGTCGTGGCGCCCTGGACCACCGAGTTGGCCAACTACGGGGTGATGGCGCTGATGTCCTTCCTGGTGGCCGCGGCCTGCGGCCTGGTGGGGAACTACCTCATCCTGCGGCGGATGGCCCTCGTGGGGGACGCCATCAGCCACAGTGTCCTGCCCGGGATCGTGGTCGCCTTCCTGGCCACCGGCTCCCGCGGAACCGTCCCGATGTTCATCGGCGCGGTGGGTGCGGCGGTGGTCACCACCTTGCTGATCGAAGGCATCCACCGGCACTCCCGGGTCAAGCAGGACGCGGCCATCGGGATCGCCTTTTCGAGCCTGTTTGCGATCGGGGTGATCCTGATCTCGCTCTTCGCCGACAAGGTGGACCTGGACCAGGATTGTGTCCTGAACGGCGAACTTCCGTTGATCCCTCTGTCTCCGTCGGTGGAACTGTGGGGAATTGCCCTGGGGCCTCCCGCCTTGGTCCGGATGGCGGTGGTCCTTTTGCTGTCGGTGGTCGGGATCCTCCTCTTCTACAAGGAACTGCTCGTGGGAGCCTTCGATCCCGGTTTGGCGTCTTCGCTGGGATTCCGGCCGGGATGGATTCTCCAGGGCCTGATGGTCTGGCTTTCGATCGTGGTCGTCTCGGCCTTCGAGGCGGTGGGGGCGATCCTGGTGATCGCCATGCTCATCCTCCCCGGGGCGACGGCGTCGCTGGTGACCGATCGCCTTGGGCGGCGCATGGTGCTTTCGGTGGTTCATTCCGCCCTGAGCGCCGTGCTCGGGATGCACCTTTCCGTCTGGCTCGACTGCTCGCCCTCGGGGGCCGCGGTGGTGGCGGGATCGGGGCTCTTCGTCGTCGCCTGGCTGTTCGGACCCCACGACGGCGTGCTCCCGCGCATCTGGCGTCGCCGTCGAACCCTCGAGGGGGTCATTGATCCCGCTGAAGCAGAGGATTACCCAGGATCAGGACGGGTAATTCGTTGACGCCCATTTCATCGCGCCAACAGACTGGTTGAAGCATTCGCATTCTGCGGCATCCTACCACACGATGAGTACCACCACCCCGGCAGGCAACGTTTCCAAAGGTCTTGAGGGCATCGTCGCCGCGCACACGCGCCTGAGCGACGTCCGCGGCGACATCGGCCAGTTGATCTACTGCGGCTACGACATCAACGAGCTTGCCGGAGCGGTGACGTACGAGGAGGTGGTCCACCTGCTTTTCCACAACCACCTGCCGAATCCCAAGGAACTGGCCGAGCTGAAGACCGTGCTTGCCGGCTACCGCGAGTTGCCCCAGGGGGTGGTCGACCTGATCACGTCGCTGCCGAAGGACTGTCCGCCGATGCATGCCATCCGGACGGGCGTCAGCGCCTTGGGCTGCTACGACACCACGGCGGACGACGACACGATGGACGCCCAGCGTCGCAAGGCGTTGCGGCTGATCGCCCAGATCCCGGTGATCACGGCCTACTTCCACCGTTCCCGGCAGGGGCTGCCCCTGGTTTCGCCGAATGCGTCGCTGGGCGAGGCGGCGAACTTCCTGTGGATGATCGACGGCGAGAAGCCGTCGGCCGAGAAGGAGAGCACGATGGACATGTGCTACGTGCTCCACGCGGACCACGGCATGAATGCGTCGACCTTCAGCGCCCGGGTGACGATCGCGACGTTGAGCGACATGTACTCCGCGGTGACGACCGCGATCGGGACCCTGAAGGGCCCGCTCCACGGCGGCGCCAACGAGGGCGTGATCAAGATGCTCAAGGAGATCGGTTCGCTGGAGGCGGTGGACGCGTACGTCGCGGACTGCCTCGCCCAGAAGCGCAAGATCATGGGCATCGGTCACCGGGTCTACAAGGTGCTCGATCCCCGAGCCCCGCACCTCAAGCGGATGGCCCAGGTGCTTTCGGCGAAGCTGGGCGAGCCCAAGTGGATCCAGATGTCCGAGCGGATCGCGGAGCTGATGCTGAAGGAGAAGAACCTCCACGCGAACGTCGATTTCTACAGCGCCACGGTCTACTACAGCCTGGGCATCCCGACGGACCTGTTCACGCCGATCTTCGCGATCGCGCGGACCAGCGGCTGGACGGCACACGTGCTCGAACAGCTGGCCGACAACCGCCTCATCCGTCCGCAGTCGGTGTACACCGGTCCCGTCGGACTGAAGGTGTCCCCGATCGCATCGCGCTGAACCGTTGCCGCAGCCGGGTCCGGCCCACAGGGGGCGGACCCGCGTCTTCGGCGCCCCAATCCCGTTTTCACGTCCCCGAATGAACATCCACGAATACCAGGCCAAGCAGCTTCTCAAGCAGTATGGTGTCGCCGTCCCCGCCGGCGATCCCTGCAAGACCGTCGAGGAGGCCCGCGCGGCCGCCGAGCGGCTCTTCGGAGCCGGCCACACCCTCATCGTCATCAAGTCCCAGATCCACGCGGGCGGCCGCGGGAAGGGAACCTTCACCCACGGCTTCAAGGGTGGCGTCAAGCTGGCCAAGTCCGTTGAGGAGGCGGTCGACTTCGCGACGAACATGCTCGGCAAGACCCTGGTCACGAAGCAGACCGGACCCGAGGGCCGTGTGGTCCAGACGATCCTCGTCGCCGCGGCGGAGAAGATCCTGAAGGAATTCTACCTCGCCGTGTTGCTCGACCGCGCCACGTCGCGGCCCCTGATCATGGCCAGCACCGAGGGCGGTGTGGAGATCGAGGAAGTCGCCGAGAAGTCGCCGGAGAAGATCCTGAAGGAGTGGGTCGATCCCGCCGTGGGCATCATGCCCTATCAGGCCCGGAAAATCGCCTCCGGCCTCGGCCTCAAGGGCGACGTCTTCAACGCGGCCGTGAAGCTCATCATGGGTGTCTACAAGACCTCCTGGGAGACCGATGCCGCGATGGTGGAGATCAACCCCCTTGCGATCGTCGAGACGCCTTCCGGCAAGGAGTCGATCGTCTGCGTGGACGCCAAGATCAGCCTCGATGACAACGCGCTGTACCGGCATGCGGACATCCAGGCGATGCGCGACCTCGCCGAGGAGTCGCCGCTGGAGATCGAGGCGAGCAAGTTCTCGCTGAACTACATCAAGCTCGACGGCAGCATCGCCTGCCTCGTCAACGGAGCCGGATTGGCCATGTCCACGATGGACATCATCCAGCATTTCGGCGGCATGCCGGCGAACTTCCTCGACGTGGGAGGCGGGGCCTCGAAGGACCAGGTCTCGGCGGCCTTCAAGATCATCCTCAGCGACCCCAACGTGAAGGCGATCTTCGTCAACATCTTCGGCGGCATCATGGACTGCAACGTGATCGCCACGGGCATCGTGGAGGCGGTCAAGGAGACGGGGCTCAAGCTGCCGCTGGTCGTCCGCCTCGAGGGCAACAACGTCGCCGCCGGCAAGGCCACGCTCGCGGCGTCGGGCCTCACCATCATCAGCGGGGACACCATGGCCGACGCGGCCCGCAAGGTCGTCGCCGCGGTTGCCGCCTGAACCTGAACGAAACCTCAGACCCAATTCCGACATGTCCATTCTCGTCACTCCGCAGACCAAGGTTCTCGTCCAGGGGATCACCGGCTCCTTCGGCGCCCGGCACGCACAGTTGTCCATCGACTACGGCACCCAAGTGGTGGCCGGCGTCACCCCGGGCAAGGGCGGCCAGGTGTTCGAACACAAGGGCGTCCAGGTTCCGATCTTCGACACCGTCGCCGACGCCGTGAAGGCGACCGGGGCCACCACCAGCGCGGTCTTCGTGCCGCCGCCCTTCGCCGCCGACGCCATCCTCGAGGGCGTCGACGCCGGGCTTGAGCTCGTCGTGGCCATCACCGAGGGCATCCCGGTGAACGACATGGTCCGCGTGAAGCGTTCCATGCAGGGTCGCTCGACCCGGCTGATCGGGCCGAACTGCCCGGGCCTGGTGACTCCGGGCGAGGGCAAGGATTCCCACGGCGGCTGCCGCATCGGCATCGCGCCGGGCTACATCCACAAGAAGGGCCACATCGGCGTGGTCAGCCGTTCGGGCACGTTGACCTATGAGGCGGTCTACCAGCTGACCAGCCGCGGCGTCGGCCAGTCGACCTGCGTCGGCATCGGCGGCGACCCCGTGAACGGGACCTCGCACCTGGATGTCATCCGCATGTTCATGGCCGATCCCGACACCCACGGCATCATCATGATCGGCGAGATCGGTGGTTCCGCCGAGGAAGAGGCGGCCGAGTGGATCGCGAAGAACGGCACCAAGCCTGTGGCCGGCTTCATCGCGGGCGCCACGGCTCCTCCGGGACGCCGCATGGGCCACGCCGGCGCCATCGTCAGCGGCGGCAAGGGAACCGCGCAGGCCAAGTTCGACGCGTTCCGGGCTGCCGGAATCGGGGTTGCCGCGACCCCGAGCGAGATGGCGGACACGCTGTTGCGCATGATGTAGTCGTCGCCGGCCCTCTGGAACCATACCGGGCGGACCTCCCATGAAGTGGCTCGACTGGATGGTCAACCTGGCCGGCCTTCTTTTGTGGCTCGGATGGAGGGGATTCGGCGCGTTGCCGGTCTCCTCCCGTCCGGCGCTGACCCTGGCCAGCAATCTCCGTCCGGCTGGGCGGCGGGCCGGGCGGTCCCGGTTGGCGCTTCCAGGGCTGCTGGCCCTCCTGGGTGGCCGTGCTCTGCTCCACCACGAGTTCCCCGGCCAGTTCGCCGAGGCGGCTATCTGGTCGCCGGGCGCGGTCGCGGTGACCTTCCGCAGCGACCTCTTCGGTCGGATCCTCGCCTATTCCGTGCTCAGTTGGCTGGAGTTCGCCGTGGTGGCCTATCTCATCCTTGGGGTGTTCGGTTCCCTCCGCAGGAACGATCCCGATCCCGATCCGCTCACCCGCAGCATCCGGGCGGAGCTGGGCTGGTTTTCCCGTTGGCCGGTGTTTCTTTCGCCCCTGCCGACGTTGGCGGTGATGGCGGTGATCTGGGTGTCCATCTCGGGATGGCTGGCATCGGCGGGACTGCTCCCGCCGATCCGGTCGGAGGCCCATCGCCTGCAGCAGATGCTGGTGGTCGCCGCCGGGATCCTTCCGGCGTTGAAGTGGCCATTGGCCGCGGTGTGCCTGTTGCGCTTCCTGCTGGACCACGTCTACCTCGGCACCTCGCCGTTCTGGGACTACGCCCATGCCACCGGTGGACGATTGTCCGCATGGCTTCGATGGCTTCCGTTGAAGTTCGGAGCGCTCGATTTCTCGCCGGTCCTCGCCGCGGCCGCGTTCTGGGCGGCGGCCTACTTCCTCGAAGGGGCCATCCCAAGGCTGTTCCAGCGCCTTCCTCTATGAGCCCCTGCCTGCGGGAATCCCGCGAAGGCGTGCTGCTGGCGCTCAAGGTCGTCCCCAGGGCGTCGCGCACGGAATGGGCGGGCCTGTCGGGCGCCGAGCTGCGGTTGCGGGTCACCGCGCCACCGGTCGACTCCGCCGCGAACGCCGCGGTCACCGAGTTCGTCGCCGAATCGCTGCAGGTTCCCCGCCGCGACGTCCAGCTGGTGCGCGGGCCGACCCAGCCGCACAAGACGGTGCTCATCACGGGCCTGACGTCCGCCGAGGTGGCCCGGAGGCTGGGATTGGCCTCCTGATTCGACACCCGCCTCGGGCATCAGTTCATGTGCCCGATGCAGTCGGTCAGGAAGGGCAGGAGCTGCTTCTTCCGCGAGACCACGCCGACCATCGAGAAGATGCCGGTCTCCGGCTCCGGATACTGGATGGTGTCGAGGAACTTCGCCGGACCCGCGACCAGCAGCATCGAGTTCTGGACCACGACGTCGGTGACGAGCAGCGCCGAGAACAGGTAGCCGTTCCCGGTCCGGTATTCCTCCAGCGCCTTGGCCACCTCGGCCTTGCGCCGTTCGAACTGCTCGAAACCGACCTCCTCGATCTGTGCCACGGAGAACCGGTGTCCCCTCTCGGTGTACTCCTTGCAGTCGGTCGTGATCGCCTGCGCCGCGGGCTTCGAGGTGAGCACGGATCCCGAGCTGAAGAGCTTCTCGGTGAACCCGCGGGCATCGACCCCGGCGATCTTCTCGAGCCGGGACAGGATCTCGGCATCCCGCGAGGTGGTGGTCGGTGAGGTCAGGTTGAGGGTGTCCGACACGAGTCCGGCGAGCAGCAGTCCCGCGATGGACTGGGGAAGCTCGACTCCCTGACGGAAGAAGCAGTCGGCGACGATGGTGCTGGTGGATCCGACCGGTTCGTTGCGGAACAGGATGGGCTGGTGCGTCGTGAAGGCGCCGATGCGGTGGTGGTCGATGACCTCGATGATCTCGACCTGTTCCGCGCCGAGGACCGCCTGGCTCAGTTCGTTGTGGTCGACGAGGATCAGTCGACGCTCGACCTTCTTGAGGAAGTCCGACTTGGAGAGCATCCCCACGATCCGCCCGTCCTCGTCGAGGATCGGGAATGCCTGGAACTGGGAGGGGGCGGCGATCCGTTGGGCGACCTCAAGACGTTCGTCGGCCTTGAAGGTGAGGAAGTCCTCGCGGATGAGACGTTCCACGGGGATGGCCGCCCGGCACAGCATCGCCGTCGTCGCGGAATCATGCGGCGAGAGCAGCACCGTCACCTCGTTCTTCCGGGCCATCGACTGGATCTCTTCCGAGACGTCGAGTCCGCCGGTCACCACGAGGATCCGGACACGTCCCTGGATTGCGGTGCGTTGGATGTCCTCGCGGTCGCCCACCACGACCACCAGTTTCTCGGCGTGGTAGGTGCCGAGACGGGCCGTGAACGAGCTCGGCTTCATGGCGCCGACCATGAGCACCAGGTCCTCCTCGGCGTCGGGTTCGAACGCGCAGATCATCCTGCCGCCGAGGGTGCGGTTGAGTCCCCGGACCGAGGCGACGATGCGTCGCGAATCGAAGATCCGGTTGGGCGAGGGGAAGAAGAACTTGCTCGCCTTGAAGACCGAGAGGAGTCCCTTGCATCGGCGCTCGGAGTCCACGACGGGGAGGACCCGGATGTTGCGCTGGTCCATGACCGAAAGCGCCTCGAACATGCTGGTGCGCGGGGGCACGGAGATGACGTTGGAGGCCATCACGTCGCGCACCTGGGGGGAGACGTCGGCGACGAAGCGGGGCGGGGGGACGCCGAAGGTCCGGAGCACGAAGTCCGTGCGGTCGTTGCAGTCGCCGCAGCGGGCCGCGACCACGTCGTGCATGCCGGTCCGGCGCTTGAACTCGGCGTACGCGATCGCCGAGCAGATGGCGTCGGTGTCCGGATTCCGGTGGCCGATGACGAGGACTTCGCTCATTTCGTGGGTGGTTGGGATAGCGGACCCGCCGCCGGGATTCAATGCCGTCAGCGGTCTTCCGTCCGACGGCCCTCCAGGATCCCGCCGAAGAACCTCAGCGTCTCCACGAGGTGGCGCTCCCAATACGGCCACGTGTGGCCGCCTTCGAATTCCTCGTAGCGATGGCGAACCCCCGCGGCTTCCAGGCTCCGGTGCAGCCGGCGGTTGGATTCGAGGAGCGGATCGTCGAGGCCGCAGTCGAAGCGCATCGGCGGCGGTTGGACGCCTGCGCGGGTCAGGAGGATCCCCACCTCCGGGTCCTCGACCGTCTCGGTCCACGTCGGCGCGGAACCGAGGAACGGCTTCAGGTCGTCCAGTGAGACCACCGCGGAATGGGCCGAGAGTCCCCGGAACCGCCGCGGGTGCCGACCGCCCAGTCGCAGCGTCCCGAATCCGCCCATCGAGAGACCGGCCAGGAAGAACGGAGCGGCCGGGTCCACGGCCAAGGTCGCCTCCGCCGCGGCGGCCGGCACGTCGTCCAGGATCCACGACTCGTAGTCGGCCGCAGGCGTGGTCAGGTAGGCGGTGCCGTCGCCGGCGAGTCCGTCGGACGGCATCGCCAACGCCATCGGGGGGATCGCTCCCGAGGCGACCAGGTGCGCCGCGGTCCTGTGGGCCGCACCCTTCAGGGCCCAGGCCCAGTGGCTGCCGTAGACGCCATGCAGCAGCACGACGAGGGGCAGGGGGGATCGGGCCGAGCTCGGCTCGGGGCACCAGACGGTGAGGTCGCCACGTCCCCGCAACGCCGCGCTGTGGACGGTGACGAACCGGAGCCCCTCGAGGCCCGGGGACGGTTCCGAGATCTCGATGGTGCGGAATCGGGACACGCTCCCGGGCTACTGGAAGCGGGCGGAGGAAGCCAGACCCAAAGCGTCCGCGGCACCCGGAAAACTCCGGCCGGGCCAACTTGCCTCCGCCGTGTGGGAAGCGCAGTGTCGCCACGGTTCATGAGCAAGGACCCAGAGTCCCCCAAGCCTGCGGGCCACCGCCGGAGGCGCATTCCGCGGTCGTTCAAGGACCTCACCCCGTCGAACCACTTCAATCCCCGGACCTTCTTCCGGGAGATGGTCTGGAAGGCGTTGCTCGCGCGTCCCACGGGGTCGGTGAAGGTGCCGACGTTCCCGACGCTGCGTGAGGACCAGATGGCGCTGACCTGGATCGGCCATGCATCCTTCCTGGTCCAGTTCGAGGGCCTGAACGCCCTGATCGATCCCAACTTCGCCAACTGGCTCTTCCTCCTGAAGCGCCTGCGCCGGCCGGGGCTTCGGCTCCGCGACCTGCCTCCGATCGACCTGGTGCTGCTCACCCACGCGCACTTCGACCACTTCCACCGTCCGACACTGAAGAAGCTCCCCTCGCCGGCGATCGCGGTGATGCCCTGGGGATGCGGCAACCTGGCGAAGCGGCTGGGTTTCTCCCGGATCGTGGAACTGCGCTGGTGGGAAAGCTTCGGGCACGGAGAATGGCGGGTGACGCTCGTGCCGGCACATCACTGGGGAGCCCGGACGCTGGCCGACAGCAAGCGCGGCTGGGGCGGCTTCGTCGTGGAGTACCGTGGACGCCGCCTCTACCACGCGGGGGATTCGGCCTACTTCCCGGGCTTCCGGGAGATCGGGGAACGGATGCGGCCCGAGGTGGCCCTGTTGCCGATCGGGGCCTACTTCCCGGACACCTTCCGGACGGTCCACATGGGCCCGGACGAGGCCGTGAAGGCGTTCCAGGACCTCGGGGCGAAATGGTTCGTCCCGATGCATTTCGGCACCTTCAAGCTCTCCTTCGAGGATCTGGAGGAACCGCCCCGGTGGCTCAATGAACTGGCGCATGAGCACCGCATCGCGAGCCAGGTGCGGTTGATGGAAGAGGGGGTCCCTGAGCGGTTCTGAGCCAAAGACCCGGAAGGGATCCGCCCGCATAGCCGCAGGGGACGAGGGGAACCCGAAGTCTCCCCGGGGATGAACCCGACACCGGACCTTGGTCGCCAATCCGGTTCCGGATCCGAGGCCGGTTTACGTCACCAGGTGTCGGTGCGAGGCCGGTCCCTTGTCCGATTGAATCGCTTGGACTTGCGGAGCCGCGGTGGGATCCCCGCCGCCCTTCCCGGCGGTCAGGGCGGGCCGCGAGGTCACTTGATCCCGAGCTGCTGCTGCAGGTACTTCAGCTGCTGGTTCAGGGTGGACTGGACCGTTTCCATCTGGACGAAGCTGTTGATCAGCCGCTGGCGGTTCGACTGCACGATCTTCTCCAGGTCCGAGACCTGCGTGTCGATGTCGCTCGACTGCTCGGTCAGGGCGTCCTGCTTGGCGATCAGGGTTCCGTCGTCGCCGATCGTCGCCTCGATGTATTCGGAAAGCTTGGCCACGACCCCCTTGGAGCTGTCGGTGAAGAGCGTCTTCAGCTCCGAGAGGTTGTTCAGGATCGCGCTGTCCAGGATCTCGGGGTCGTCGACCGAGAGCGAGTTGTTGTCGCCATTGCTGTCGATGCCGATCTTCGAAAGCGAGGTGAGGCTCCCGGAGAGGCCCGTGGTCTGGTTGAAGAGGATGGAGCGCAGCTTGGTGGCGATCTCGCTGGCCTCGCCGTCGGCCGCCAAGGTGCCGGCGGTCACCTTGCCCGCGGAGTCGGTGGAGCTCGCCGTCTGGGAATCGATCGTGGACTGGGCCCGGTTGTAGTCGTCGATCAGGCTGTTGATCGCGCCCCGGATGCGGGACGTGTCCGAGGAGACCGTGACCGTCGCGGTGGAGCCCTCCGCAAGGGCGTTGACGGTGATTCCCGTGAGTCCCGAGGAGTCCGCGGTGATGGTGTTGGAGCGGCTGACCAGCGTCGCGCCGCCGTTCACGGTGTAGAGCAGGTCCTTGCCGCGTTCCAACGTGGAGGACGGGGAGGTCAACCGCGTGGCGGCAAGGAAGTTGCCGGTGACGTCCTCGAGGGCGACACCGACGTCCCCGGTGGTCTTGTTGGTCAGCGAGAAGCGGTCGTTGACGGCGTCGTAGGACGCGGTCACGCCGGCCGAGGACGCGTTGATGCGGTCGATGACGTTCTGGACGGTGTCGGTGGTCGCGTTGAAGGAGACCTCGACCCCGTTGACCTTGAAGCGTCCGGCGCCCGAGCCGCCGTCGCTGACCGCGGTGGCGAGGTTCGCGGTGGCGAGGGTGCTCCCAAGCTTCACGCCTCCCAGGGACGACGCGCTGTTCACCGTCCCGGTGCCGTTGTTGTACAGCCGCGCGACGCCGAGGAAGTTCGTGGTGTCCGTGGCGCTGCCGAGGACGATCTCTCCGGAGGTCGCGGTCAGGCCGATGCGGTCCGTCCCGGGATCGTAGCTGGCGGTGACCTGACCGCCGGTGGCGGCGTCGATCTTGTCGAAGACGGCCTTGAGGGTGTCGGTGGTGGCGATGGTGATCCGCTTGCCGTTGACGGTGAAGTCGCCCGCGGTGATGGCGGTCGAGAAACCGGCGGAGGAAAGGGTGACACCGGACACGTCGGACGTGGTGGCGAGCGCGGCGCCGGAATCGGCGGCGCCCAGCTTGCGGGCGGCCGTGGCCAGTTGGCTGATGTTGAAGGCGTAGGCGCCGATCGCGGCACCGGAACCGACCGTCGCCGAGAGGACCGTGGAATCGCTGCTGGACGCCGTGCGGCTGTCGAAGAACGCGGGGTCCTTGAGCGTGTCGACACGGTTCTTCAGCACGTTCAGCTGGGTCTTGATGGACCCGAACGCGTTGTTGCGGTTCTCGATCTTGTTCTGCTCGATCCGCAGACGGGACTGCGGGGCGCGTTCGACCTGGGCCAACTGGTCGACCAACGACTTCCAGTCCATTCCTGAGGCCAAGCCCGAGAGCGAGAGATCCATGACATCGGTTGCATCGGCAGGGATCTTCCGGGACTTGAGCGGGCTTCCTCCGCCGACGGTGCGGCTGGCGAGCGGGGCGGAGATCCGGAATGCCTTGGCTGGAAGTGGCCAAGGAATCCAGTCTCGACGACGGCATGCCAACGGTCACAGGAACCATCTCGATTCGACGGGCGGGCTGCCGCCGCTGGGCGTTGCCCGGCGGGATGCCGGTGCTCCTTTGCCTCTTCGGACTGTTCCTGTGGGCACCGATCGTCCGCGGCCACAACGCCAGCTCGGCCTACCTCGAGCTCCATCACACCAATGCGACCCTCAGGATCCGGTTCGAGGTGGCGATCCGGGACATCGACGACCTCCTCAACCTGGATGCGAACGCGGACGGATTCGTGGTCTGGGAGGAGATCCGTTCCCGCGAGTCGGAGTTCCTCCGGGAGGTGGACCGTACGGTGAAGTTCTCCTCCGGGGCGGGCCTGTTGAAGGTGGTGGAAGAAGGGTCGTCGGCCGTTCGGCGTGCCGAGGGCGGCTACGTGCGCTTCGACCGGAGGATCGACGGAGTCCCAGGGAACCGACTCCGACTGGAGTACGGGCTTTTCGCGGTCCGCGACCCGCTGCATCGGGCCTTGGTGAAGTTCGAGGACGAATCCGGGATGCAGACCGCGGTCGTGGGTCCCTCGGGCACCGTGGCGGAATTCGCGATGGCGCAGAAGGGTGGCGGCGCAGGGGCGATGGGATTCTTCCGGGAAGGGGTGCATCACATACGGACCGGCTACGACCATCTGGCGTTCCTCTTCGCGCTGCTTCTGCCGGCGGTGCTGAAGAGGTCCATGTCGGGTTGGAGGCCTGTGGAAGGTCTCGGGGAAGCCGTGCTTCCGGTGGTTCGCATCGTGAGCGCGTTCACTCTGGCCCACTCGATGACGCTGGCCATCGCCGCAGCGGGTTGGCTGCGGTTGCCGGAGCGCTGGGTGGAATCGGCGATCGCCGGCAGCATCCTGGTCGCCGTGGCGGCCAACGGGTTCGGAAGTGCCGAAGCGGCCGGCAAAGGGTGGCTGTCCCGGATCCGGGCGGTCTGGCTTGGCCAGCCTGCGACCGTCGCGCTCGTTTTCGGCTGGATCCATGGATTCGGATTCGCCGGGGCGCTGGGGGAATTGGGGCTGACGCGGGGCGAACTCGTGATTCCCCTTCTGTGCTTCAACCTGGGCGTCGAAGCGGGGCAATTGGCCTGTGTCGCGGCGTTCCTGCCTGCCGCCTTTCTGCTGCGCCGACATTCGGTCTACCGACGTTTCCTGCTTCCGGTTGGGTCCGTTCTGATTGCGCTGACGGCCTGTGGTTGGCTCGTCGACCGCGCGTTCGACCTCGGGTGGATGCCTTTCTGACGAACGGGGCCCGCCTCAGCGGACGAACAGTCGCAGGGCGGCCAGGATGCCGAGAGGAAGGCAGATCACCGAAGTCAGGATGCCGGCGACGGCCAGCTTCTCCGTCCGTGGATCCCGTCCGGAGCGGCGATTCCGGACAACGGCGACCGATCCCAAAAGGAGCCCCAACAAGGGACCGATTCCGAAGCTGAACGGTCCGGTCAAGCCGGAGACGATCGCTGCGACCGCGAGGGCTCGGCCTTGGGCTGGAGGCGGGGTGAATGGAGTCGGATCCGGCATCAGCGGAGGCTGGGTACCCAACCGCCAAAGCACTCCCGCTCGATGGGAGTCAGTTCGGTTGGCTTGACCATGGCGCCATAGCGACGGGCGGCCTCCCGCTGTCCGTTTGCGGAGAGAAGCGCGGCGTAGAGCGCCTTCCATCGGGGTTCGAGTGCCGTCCAATCCACGCTCAACCGCTCGAGGGTCGCCAATCCGTCCGATTCCTTGCCGGAACGCAGTTGGCCGAGTCCGACGAGGAACTGGATCCGTTCGGTCTTCCTCAGCCCCTCGGGAAAGAGATCCAACTCGGCCAGGATCTGCTCCGGCTTGTCACCGAGGACCAATTGGAGGTAGGCCGCCTCGGTCCGGACTCCGAGATCGTTGGGCACGACCTCGAGGAACCTCTTGTGGGCTTCCAGGGAAAGGCGTGCGTCCTTGGACCGCTGGGCGGTCCTGAGGAATCCGGCCGCGGCTTCCAGCCGATTCGGAACCATGGGAATCAACCGCTTCCAAGACGCCGCCGCGATGCGCCAAAATCCGGCACGTGTCGTGGTGTCCGCCAACCGCTGCAGCAGGAACCGATTGGTGGCGAGGTTCTGCGCCTCCATCCAATGGGTCTCGGCGTCCTGATTCTTGCCGGTTTGCAGGGACAGCGTTCCCCGGTACAGGGCCCGGTCGAACGGATTCAGGGCCGCATTCGGGTGGTCGACCACCTCCCGGATCCGCTGGAAATCGCCGGCCTGCGAATACGCCTGCAGCAGCACCGGCAGCAGCGTTCCCACCTTCAGGGTTTCCTCCAGGGGAAGCATCTGGATCAGGGCCTCATGCTGTCCACGGTCGAGGAGCCACAGCGATGCCGCGGCGAAGGAGGAGGATTCCTTGCTGGCCCGGGCGGAGCCAATCACACGGGGAATCCAGTCCGTCACGGAATTGGTGTCCGCACGGCGGACGAACTCGGCGGCGGCCAGCACATGGTCCAACCCGGGCGAGGGGCGATTGGTCAGGATGCGGGAAAGTTCGATGCAGTTCGACGCCTCCAGATCTCCCAAGGTGGCGAGCAGTTGCCACGCGTTGGTCTGCAGGGATCCTTCGGTCCGGGCCAACTGCATCAGCATCTGCCGGCCCTGAAAACGGTTGGACACGGAGGTCGCATCCGAGGCCAACAAGCCACCTGCCGCCAGCCTGCCGGCTTGGGAAGCCGGATCCACCCGGAGCAGTTCGGCCGCGGCTTCGCGGGCCTTGGCCGAGTTGCCGGTCCGCTGGAAGAGGTCGATCGATAGCCCGAGGACCTCGGTGTTCGTCGGGTTGGCGCGGTAGAGCTGTTGCAGGTCCGTGCCGGCGACGTCGAAGCGTCCGTGCACGAGGGCCGTACGGGCGCGGTTGATGCGGTCGTGTGAGGTGAAATCGCCCTTCTGCTCCAGGCGCCCCCAGTAGCTGAGGGAATCGGCGCTGCCCAAGAGGGCGAGCGTCTCGGCCGCCATGCGGAGCACCTCGTTTTCGTCCGGCGCAAGGACCACCGCGGAGCGCAGACGGGCCGCACCGTTGGTGAGGTCCAATCTCCCGAAGGCTTCCTTGGAACTGGCGATCAGCTTCTTGGCCCGAAAGACCTTGGCGGCCTTGTAGGCGTAGGGCGCGCCGATGCCGGCGGCGACCATCAGCACGACCGCAATCGAAACCCAAAGCCAGACGCGGCGGTCCGGCATCGCGACGGGGTCGTCGAAGAGGGGCTCTGCGGATTCAGGCTCCGGGTTCTCGTCTTGATTCATTCAACAAGGCTGGCGGGAAACAAAAAGACCGTCCGACATGCGAGTCGGACGGTCCCTTCATCGGAAGAACTGGGATCAGGCCTGAGCCTTGCGGCGACGATACAGGGTCGAACCCACGGCGCCCGCCATGAAGATTCCGGCAGCCACGGTGTGGGCCTCGGGAACGGCCACCAAGGTCAAGGAGACGTTGTCGAGGACGACGTTGCCGACGGCACCGGAGCCGCCCGCAAATGAGGACCAGTAGAAGTTCGCACCGGTGTAGTTGACGGTCGGGATCCAATCGAAGTCGTACTGGACCCAAGGAATGACAGACTCGTCTGTATTCGACCAATTCGAATTCGCCGGGAGTGTGACCGTCTGGAGGACGTTAGGCCCACCACCATTTTGGACTTCAAACCCGATCTTAGGAAGCGCCCCAGTCGAACCCGCGTTGGCCGCGAAGAATGAGAAGCGGTAGGTGTAACCTTGGGTGAAGTTCAGGGTGCTGCCCGTGTAGAGAATGCATGCATTGCCAGCACCGGAGGTGACCGTGGTGCTCAGGTAGGCATAGCGGTTTCCCTGATTGGCGCGGATGGTGTCGTCGGCGTCCTGCATCCAACGTTCCGAGTTGCCATTGTTGCCAGAGGCGAAAGACCAACCCGCGATGGACCAACCTGTGGTGGTGAGTCCGCTGCCGGTTCCTCCCTGACCGTGAGCCTCCTGACCAGCGAAAGACCCAGGAGCCTGGACGTTTGAGCCGGTGTAGACGCCTGTCTCAAAGCTGACGTTGCTGAACAGCTGCTGACCGACCGCACTTGTGGACAGCGCCATCGCGATGGCACCGATGTACAACACCCCTTTGTTGAACGAATTCATTTACTTGAAATCTGCATCGGGCCGCTCCCCAGCACGGCCCAGTTCCGTAGGTGATACCAGAAGATGTGACAGCATCAAGGGAGAAATGACTTTTATCAGGTGAAGACCCTAGGGCGCCTTGGATTGTCTGTTCAGGAGAGTCGCTTCGAGAACCTTAAGAAGTTCCTTGGATCCGGCGTCGTCGGGAGCCAATTCCACGGCTTTCCTCAGATGCGGAATCGCCTCGGCGGCCTTGCCGGACTGCTGCAGAGCCGATCCAAGGGCCGCATGGGCCAAGGCGTCCGCCGGATCCAGCTCCAGCGCCTTCCGAAGGAATCCGACCGCCGTGGCCGGGTTGCCGGAGTCCAATTCCACCAACCCCAGGTTTCCCCAGGCGCGGGTGTTGCCCGGATGGAGCCGGACGGCGTCTTCGAATTCCCGTTTCGCGGCCTCCAGGGCGTTGAGGATCCGGTAGGCGAGCCCCAGTTGGTAGTGGGCTTCGTCGGAGTCCGGGGCCAACTCGACGGCACGGACCAGCAGACGCGCGGCATTGGTGGTCTGTTGACGCGAAAGGAACGCCTTGCCGAGGTTGAGGTAGGCGACCGGGTCCTTCGGGTCCATGCGAAGCCGTTCGCGGTTGTAGGCGACCACGTCCCGGGCCGTTTGACGCAGGATGCCCTCCCCGAGACGGCGCGCGGAGTCATCCGTACGCGGCAGGACTTGGAGCCATAGTTCCGCCATTTCATCCGTGGTGCCGAGTCCGAACCGGGTTTCCCGTGGCGGATCGAAGGGGTTCCTCGGGTTGGCGGCGCTGTTGTCGAAGTGGACCCGCATCTCCACCCGGGTTCCCTGGGGCAGGAACACCGGCTTCTCGTAGAGATAGACTCCCTGCCAGTTGAAGTCCCAGTCCGGGATCCGCAGCAGTTGCCGGCGGCTGCCGTCCGGCAGCTCCGCGGTCGCCTCGATGCGCCGGGCGAGGTAGTGCGCATGCGGCAGCAGCCCCAGGAGATCGCAGTCGCCGGCGACCATGAAGCGGTCGGTGGCCACGACATGGGTCGAGCCCGGAGGGATGACGAAGCCGTAGTTGACCAGGCCCAGCTTGAGCGGGGCCCGGGATGGGGGGTCCTCGGTGAACCAAAGCGCCACCTCGGCCTGCAGGGGCTCGGGCTTTCCGGAGGGTTGAAGATGCGCCTGCAAGACCAGATCGGCTCCGGCGGGCAGCAACCACGCCATGCCCTTCGGGTTGCGGGTCGGAGGGGCACCCGGCTGCCAGCTGGCGAAGTGGCCGTTGGGCGGCTGGATTCCAGACGGGGAGTCCATGCCCGGGAAGCCCACTTCGGAATCCATCGCGTCGTGTCGCCGCGCTTCACCCTTCCGGTCGAACTTCAGGAACGCATGGTGCACGGTCCTGGAACCGGCCCGGAATTCCCACGCGGCGATCCGGACATCCCGGGTCAGTCCGGTTGGCAGCACGAAGTGCCGATAGACGTCACGTCCAGTGGCCGGAACCGTGTAGGGCAGGGGCATACGCACCACGAGATCCGGCGTGCCCCAGGTCCATCCGCCGGGAACCGCCGGTGGAAGTGGAACGGCTCCTGTTTCCCCCTGCTGCCAGCCGTCCTCACGCCACTTCAGGAGCGTCTGGACTTCCTCGGAAGAGAGGCGGCGTTCGCCTTGGAAGCGGTCTTCCTGCGCGGCCGGCAGCCAAGGCGGCATCCTTCCAGCCCGGACCACCTCCTCGATCTCCCTGAACCGCTTGCGGACATCCTCCGCCGAAACCAACGGGAACGGCGCCGCGCCGCCGGGCCGATGACAGGAGACGCAATGCCGGGCGATCAGCGGGGCTACCTGGTCGTGGAAGGTGACCGGGCTGGCGGCGCTCCGGAGGATGCCGGCCGACAGGAAGCCCCAGGTCAGGAGCAGGGTCAGGAGTTGGAAAAGGCGACGGGGCAACGCAGCGAAACTAGCGGGACGCCGGACGCGGGGAAGTCCGGATGCGGCACCCGATCGCCTTGGTTTCGACGGCGCGTGGATGACCTTCGGCCAGGAAACGGACGAGGGTCTCGGCGAACTCCATCCGACGCGGAGCGGGACGCCGGACACCCAGGCCTTCGAACCGGTCGTGGAGGCGTCCGCGGTAGATGAGGCGTCCGTCCGGCGTCACGGCCAACACCTGGGGTGTGACGGTCAGGCCGAACCGACGCGTCCATCCGCCCTCGGGATCACGCCAAGCGGCGGCTCCGGTTCCATACGCGTCCCGATGTTCCGCGACGGCCGCGTCGGTCTCATCCACGTTCGGGTAGAGCTCGTGGAACGACACGCCCTCGGCGGCGTGACGTCGGGCCAGTTCCCGGTAGTCCGGCAGCAACTGGTTGGAGATCGGGCAGTCGACCGAAAGGGTCATCATCACAACCGCCCGCGTTCCCGGCGCCAGCGGCAGCGGACGCCGAACCCCGTCGGGTCCGGACAACGGCGGCAGCGCGCTCGCCGTGTCGCCGGCCGGGGACGCCAGCGGCCTGCATGCGGCGAATGCCAAGGCCGCGGTGGCGGCCAGGAAATCCCTGCGCGTGAGGCCCACGGGAAGTCCCCGCATGCGAGGCGACCGGCTAGGCCGGAAGGAAGAGGGTGAAGGCCGTGCCGCGTCCGGGTTGGGTGCGCAGGTGGGCGGCACCTCCCGACTCGATGATCGCCTGGCGCACGACGGTGAGGCCGAGGCCCGTCCCGTGTTGCTCATCCTTGGTGGTGACGATCCCGTGGAAGAGCTTCGGAAGGACGTCGGGCGAAATGCCGGGACCGTTGTCCCGCACGGCCACGGCGACCAGCGGCGCACGGTTCAGGAAGGTCTCGCGTCCGAGGAACATCCCCGGCGAACGCAGGTTGAGGCTGTCGAGGTCCACCGGCTCCAGCAGCGCCCAGGCGTCGACTTCCACGCGATGGGGTTCGTCGGTCGACTGCAGCGCGTTGACGCCGAGGTTGACCAGGATACGGAGCAGTTCGGGTGGGCCGATGCGTACCCTGAGGCCTTCGGCGACCGGACGGACGATGAGATGGTTGCCGCGGTGGGACGGGTGTGCGCGGAGGATCTGGGTCAGGTCGTCGAACACCTTGCCGAGGTCGGCGCCCTGGTTGCGGTTGCCCCGAAGGTAGCGCACCGAACGATGGGAAAGCTCTCCGCAGTAGGTCGCCTGCCTCCAGAGCTGTTCGGTCCGCTCACGCCAGTTGTTGAGGTGTTCCGGGGAGACGTGGATCGAGATCGCGATCTCGTCCCGCAGCAGTTCGCTCATCCCCGCGAGGTAGGTCAGCGGGCCGTTGAGATCGTGGAGGATGCCCGCGTACATGTTTCGCTCCAGCGTCGCGGACTCGGCGGCGGCCAGCGAGCGACGGCTCTGTTCGGCCAACTGCTGGTCCTGGCGACGACGCTCCTCCCTCCGGCAGGTCTCGGCGACGGTCGCCCGCAGTTCGGCCACCTTGAACGGCTTGGTGACCAGCGCCGTGATGCCAAGCCGGATCGCCTGGGTGGCGATGTCCAGGTTGCCGTAGCCGGTCAAGAGGATCGCCGGGACGTTGGAATCCAGCGCCCTCAACTGGGTGAGGAACTCGATGCCGTCCATGCCCGGCATGCGGTAGTCGGTGAGCACCGCGGAGAACAGGTCGCGCCGGAACGAGGAAAGCGCCTCGGGGGCCGACGACGCCAGCGACACGTCGAACTCCCCTTCGAGGATCATGCGGATGGAATCCCTGACCGCCGAGTCGTCGTCGACGACCAGGACACGGTGCCTCTGGGCCGGGGGCTTCGGTTCGCGTCCTGGGTTCATTCTCGGTGCTGGGACGTGATGCGGAGCCGGGATCGTTGCCGTGAGGTTCATGGTTGCGACAGGAGGCGTTCCCAGAGACGTTCGTTGGTCATCACCCGGGCGAGGAAGTCGTTGCCCTTCTCAGGGTCCTCCACGACGGGCGGTTCCACGGGGATGTTGATCTGGAAGGACAGTCCGCCACCGGGAGCGGACTCGACCTGGATGCGGCCGCCGTGGTGGTAGACGAGGAAGTACACCGCCATCAGGCAGACGCCGAAGGTCTGGGGATCCCCGCTGCGCACGAAGAACGGATCGAAGACGGATCGGATCGCGTCGCTGGGCAGTCCGGGGCCGTTATCCGAGACCCGGATCTCGACCTCGGCCGCGCGACCCGGTTCCTGGGGAAGGTGGCGCGCCTTGCAGACGATGCGGCCGCCCTTCTGGAGGTTCGTGTACTGGTCCTTGAAGAGCAGCTCGAACAGCCGTTGGAAACGGCCGCCGTCGACCTTCAAGGGAGGCAGGTCGGCGGGAATGTCGTTCTGGATCTCGACCCCGAGGGAATCCAGCTCGGGCTTCTGCAGGGTTACGACCTGGTCGATCACCTCGCGCAGCCGGACGACGGAATCGAACTGGAAACCGCCGGGGCCGGCGTGCTTGGAGAGGTCGTCGAGCAGGTCCACGACCATGCTCACCCTCTGCTGCACCTTGCCGTGGAAGTCATGCCAGAAGGCCGGATGCTGAAGCTGCCCGAGGTCGAGGCTCTCGCGCCCCAGCATCTCCGGGGCGAGGTCGAGGAAGGTGCGCACCGCGGACATCGCGTTGCGGACGTGATGCCCCAGTCCCGCGGCCAGGACGCCGAGGGAAAGCACACGGTCGGTGATCACCATGCGGTGCAGCGCGGAGAGCTTCTCCCGCAGCAGGGCGTCCCGCTCGCGCTGGACCATGAAGTATTCGAGGCCCCGGCGCAGCTCGCGCGACAGGGGCTCCATTTCCCATGGCTTGTCGAGGTAGCGGTAGATCGCACCGCGGTTCACCGAGTCGATCGCCGCCTGCAGGTCGCTGTGCGCGGTGACGAGCATCCGGGTGATCCGCGGACGCAGCTGCCGGACGCGTTCGAGGAACTGGGCTCCCTTCATGCCCGGCATCTGCTGGTCCGAGAGCACCAGGCCGATGTCGTCCAGGTGTTCGTGGAGGATCTTCAACCCCTCCTCGGCGTTTTCCGCGGTGTAGAAGCGGAACTCGTCCTCCAGCGCCTGCGGCAGCTGTCGAAGCGCGGCCACCTCGTCGTCGACGTAGAGGATGGCGAACCGGCGGTAGTCGTGGTTCGGCTCAGTTGCGGACATAGGATTTGTCGGATGTGTTATCGGCGAAGACAGGGGGGAACTCCAATGCAAACTCGGTGTACAGGCCGGGTTCCGTGGCGACACGGATGGCGCCGCCGAACTCGTTCATGATGCGGAAGCAGATGCTCAGGCCGAGTCCGGTGCCCTTGCCGACCTCCTTCGTCGTGAAGAAGGGGTCGAAGATCTTGCCGAGGACATCCGCCGGGATGCCGGTGCCGTTGTCGTGGATCCGCACGACGGTCATGCCGTCATGGACCCCGGCCCGGATCCGGATCTCCGGCGGCCCGGAGGTGCCGCCGGGCCGCGAGGCCAGCGCATCCAGGGCGTTCTGCAGGAGGTTGGTGAAGACCTGCAGCAGCTTCCCTGGATGCGCCTCCACCGCCAGCGAGTCCGGCACCTCGATGACGACCTCGACACGGTCCCGCAGTTCCGCCGACAGGAAACGGAGCGCGCTGTCGAGCACCGGTCGGACCTCGGTGCGCACCAGTCCGCCGGCGGCGCCGCCCTGGTGGCTGAACTTCCGCATGTCGGTGACGATCTTCACCACGCGGTCGATGCCGTCGGAGAGGTCCTTGAGGTTGATTTCGATCGGTCCGCGGCTTTCCGGAGGCAGCTTCGCGGCCTGCTTCTTCAGGGTGTAGACGGCGGTCTTGGCGAAGTTGAGCGGGTTGTTGATCTCGTGGAGTATGCCCGCGCTGAGACGTCCCAAGGACGCGAGCTTCTCGCTCTGGACCAGGTTCATCTCGGTCTCCTTCAGCTGCTCGATGGTGGACTCGAGCTTCCGGTTCTGCCAACCCAGCTCGCGTTGCAGACGGTGGTTCTGGGCGAGGTTCCGCACCCGCGCCGCGAGTTCCGCGGAGGAATACGGCTTGCACAGGAA
Organism: Verrucomicrobiales bacterium; assembly: GCA_027488845.1. Taxonomy (GTDB): domain Bacteria; phylum Verrucomicrobiota; class Verrucomicrobiia; order Limisphaerales; family UBA9464; genus SXXZ01. The sequence continues at coordinate 82,790 of JAIYBC010000047.1, forward strand.
GTCGTGTGCGCCCGCCGAGAGCGCCGCCAGCTTGGTCTCGTCGTCGGCCCGGGCCGTGAGCATGAGGAACGGGATGCTGCGCGTCTCGGGCCTCGCCTGGAGCTCGCGGCACACCTGGATGCCGTTCTTCTCGGGCATCATCATGTCGCAGATGACGACCTCCGGCAGGTACTGGGAGGCCAGGGTCACCGCGGCGTTGCCATCCACCGCCTCGAGCACCTCGAACTCCGCCTCCAGATGGGTCCTCAGGAACACCAGCATGTCGGGCTCGTCGTCGGCGATCAGGATGCGGGGACCGGCAGGACGCGAGTCGGTCCGGGGAACATTGCGCCGGGTCTGGGACGATTCCCGCAGGTTCGGGATGCCCGGGAAGAGTTCCGCGCGGCGGTAGAGGGTCGAAAGCCATTCCCCATCCGCGGCTGCGGGCTCTTCGGCCCGCGTCGCGACGGGCGCGGAATCCGCCGCAGCGTCGCCATTCTCCGGCGGTGACGAGTCCGCAGCCGACCCGGTTCCGGGTGCCGGCGCGGGGAGGCGGACGACGATGGACGTGCCCTTTCCGGGAGTGCTTTCGGCGGAGACGCCGCCGCCGTGGGCCTCGGTCAGGTCGCGCACGAGCGAGAGGCCGATTCCCGCGCCCTGGTACTTGCGCTGGGCCGAGGCGTCGACCTGCCAGAAGCGCTCGAAGATGCGGGGCAGGTGGGAGGGATCGATGCCGATGCCGGTGTCGGTGACCCGGATCACGATCCAGTCCTGCTCGCGTGCGGTGGAAAGAGTGACGGAGCCGTCCGCCGGCGTGAACTTGATGGCGTTGAAGACGAGGTTGAAGAGCACCCGCTCTAGCTGGTGGGTGTCGCCCTCGATCTCCGGCGCGTCCGGGGAAAGGCTGGAGAGGAGCCGGATGTTCTTCTCGGTGGCGGCGGGCTGCATGGCGGCCTGGATGCCCCGGATGAAGGTGGGGAGATGGAACCGCCGACGTTCCAGACGCAGGGTTCCGGCCTCGAGTCGGACGAGGTCGAGCAGGTCGTTGATGAGCTTGAGCAGCCGGAAACCGTGGGCCTGCATGGTCTCCACGGAGACGCGCAGGTCCGGTTCGCCGCGGATGGCGTCCGAGGAGCGGAGGCGGTCCAGCGGGGCGAGGATCAGGGTCAGCGGCGTGCGGAGTTCGTGGCTGATGTTGGCGAAGAAGTTCCGCTTCAGCTCGTCCAGCTCCTGGAGCCGCTTCAACGACACCTGGAGTTCGGCCCGGCTGGTTTCCAGCGAGCTGTTGGCCAGTTCCAGTTCCGCGGACTTCGCGGCCAGCGCCCCGTTCGCCGTCTCCAGTTCCCGGCGCTTTTCGTCGACGGCGATCATCGCCGCGTGCTCCGCCTTCCGCAGCCGGGTGTACATCGTGTTCCCCAGAACCACGATCAGGCCGGTCAACGAGATGAAGAACACGTTGTTGACGAAGATCGGGTCGAACGAGCCGATCGGCAGGCACGCCGCGAAATACATCAGCAACACCGCCACCGTCGCGACGATGCTCTGGAGCGTGTTCCAGCGAAGAAGGAGCCCGACCGCGAGGAGCACCAGGTTGAGTCCGGCGTAGTAGGTCGAATGGCTGCGGAGCGTCGCATGGATGATCCAGGCCATGCATCCGGCGGGAACCATCGCCAGGGCCACCCCGAGGGCCCGGTGACGGCGGCGTCCCCACGGCGTGTAGATCAGGAGCCCGACAAGCAACATCACGCCGCTGAAGGCGAAGCGCACCGCCAGGAAACGCCGCCATTGGCCGGCGTCGTACATGACCGCGTCCACGATCGAGCCCAAGGGGAGCACGATGCACGTGAGCACCACGCCGACCTTGATGCGTTGGAGGGCCGTCTGACGGTCGAACTCGTCGTAGCTGCGGAGGGTCTCGGACGGGGTCGCCATGAGGGGGTGGCGGCCCGTCAGGCCGGCTTCCGGATCTCGAGGAAGAGGTTCACGCCCGTGGGATCGGCGCCGACACGCGCGCAACCGGGAGGTACGCCGGCGGGAACCAGCCGTTCCATGGCGGCGCGGTCGCGGTAGATGAGATGCCACTCGAGAAGGAAGTCCATCGAGTGACGGAACGGCTTCGAGGCGTCGACGTTGGTCACCACCATCAGGCCGCCGGGCGCGAGCAGGTGGTAGAACAGCTCGTTGAGACGCCGGCAGATCCGGTCGGAGACGTAGTCGAAGAGCCCCGCGCAATAGACGAGGTCGTACTGCCGCACCGCCGATGTCCCGCTGATCTTGCCGGCTTCCTTGAGCAGTTGGTTGATCGACTTCTCGGCGAGGTTGATCACGGACCGGCGTCCATGGGTGGACCTCACCTCCGAGAGGGATGTCCGGGTGAAGTCGAGGGTCTGGGGGTTGAAGTCGAAGAGCTGGAAGTCCGCCATGTCGGAGGCGGCGTCCTCGGCGAGGAACTCACGCACCTCCCGCGCCGGACCGCAGCCGAGGTTGAGCACCTGCAGGCGTCGTCCGGCCTCGAGGGTCCGTCGCGATTCCCCGGCAAGGCAGCTCTTCAGGTACTTGATCCGGTTCCGGTGCGCCATCGCCGGCGGGTTCTGGAGGAAACAGACGTTGACCAGCTTGGCGAACATCGTCGCGCCCTCGTGGGGATCGCGGAGGATCATGTTCACCATCTCGTAGTCCCCGGCGTAGCCCAGCGGCTTCTGGTAGGTCCGGTACACGAACGGCGAGCACAGCACCAATGGATGGAGCTGCCGACGGGCGTAGGCCCGGTGGGCGGGTCTCGAGTCCTCCTCGACCTTGTCCGCCACCTGGTCGAAATGGGTCATCCAACCCTCGATCTCGGGCAACATGCGGGATTCCAGCTCGAGCAGGACCTCCCTCTCCATGTCCACCCGGCTGCCCGAGGCCTCGGATCGGACGCCCAGCTCGACCTGGTCCAACCACCGCCGCAGGTCCAGGAGCAGCGTCTGGAAGTCCGCGACCGCCACCTTGAAATCCGGCAGTACCGCCCGGATCTTCGCCCACTCGGCCATGAACTCCGAGAAGTCCGACCGAAGCCGGTCCGGCTGCGAGATGGGGGAGAACAGGTCGATCTCCAGCCACGCCTCCTCGAGCGTGGCCTCGCAGACGATCATGATCCCGGCATTGACGATGTTCGAGACCACCGCCCGCCCGTTGTAGGCGAGACGTTCGCCGATACTGATGCGGAACTCGCTCAGGACCTCGGACAGCTGGAGGATGCTGAACGGGTTGTAGACCTCGAAGACGACGGTGTAGCGGGTCAACCGGACGGGTGTGGCCCGGATCTCGGCGCCCTGGCTGTTGCGACAGGAGATCAGCGTCTCCCTCTCGCCAAAGCTGCTCAACAATCCGGGGGGCGTCATGGGGTTCTGGGGTTCCGACTCAAGGGTTCAAGTCTTGTCCCATCCTGACCGATTCGCGACTTGGCACCTTCGAAACCCAACTGGAGGGGTGACAAAGGCACTCTGCAGCTCTATCCACGTGCCGAGCTTAACTCCTGCAATTCACCTGCATGCAAGACCCATCGTGCAATTGCAGGATTTAACCTAAAGTCTCCGGCCCGGATACCGATCCAACCGGGCAGCTTCCCGCCATGGACTCCAGACTCCTCTCGAAAACGTCCTTCGCAACCGCCATCGCGTTCGCGCTTGGGAGTTCGGCGAATGCCGAAGGCTTCCGGAGCCCGACCCTGGGCGCTCAGGGCCTGGCTCTCACCGGCGGCCGCCGAGCCTTCATCGAGGATGCCTCCGCTTCCTGGCATCAGCCTGCGAATCTCACTGCATTGCAACGCTGGGAGGCTTCGGCGGAGGTCACCCTTGTCCACCATCAGGTCGACTTCCAATCGGGGGTGGGACTCGGCTCGGCCTCGACGGTGGATCCCTGGAAGTTCCTGCCATCGGTCTTCGCCGGCGGTCCCGTGGCGGACCGGGTGGCCCTCGGGCTCGCGGTGACGGCACCCTACGGTCTTGGCATCAATTGGGACCGGAACGGCGCCTTCCGCTACACCGCTCCCTACGAGACCGCCCTCCAGACTCTCAACGTCGGTCCATCGATCGCCTACAAGGTTTCCGACCAGCTCTCGATCTCCGCGGGTCTGGACGTGCTTTGGGGTGAACTGAAGTTCCGGCAATCCGTGCCTTGGGGACTGCTGTCCGGTGGCCTGCCGCTTCCCGACGGCAATGTCGCCGCCGCCGGCGACGGAATCGCCTTCGGGGGCAACGTCTCCGCCACCTGGGAATTCCGTCCCGGCACCCGGGTCGCCGTGGGGGTCAAGATCCCCACGGAACTGAACATGGACGGCCGTTTGGAGGCTTCCCAAGTCCCGCTCGCCGGGGACATCGGCTTCAACTTCGGCACCGCCTTGGCGACCCCGACCATCGTCACGTTCGGGATCGGACACCGTTGCTCCGAGCGGTTCCGCGTCCAGGCGGACCTCGAATGGATCCAGTTCTCCCGCTTCGAGACCCTGCCGATCCGCGTCGACGCCCCGCCCGGCGTCGCGTTGCCGGGACTCGGCGACATCCGTCAGGACTGGCGGGACACCGTCACCGCGGGAATCTCCGGCGAATGGAGGTTCTCGGACCAGTGGAGCCTGCGCGGCGGCTACCAGTACTTCATGACACCCGTTCCGGAGGCGACGCTCTCGCCCCTGATCCCGGATGCGAACCAGAACGTGGTCTCGGCGGGCATCTCTTGGCGGAACGGCAACCACCGGGTGGACGCCTCCTACGCCCGCGTCTTCTACGAGGACCGCACCAGCATCGCGAACCAGAACGCCGCCTACATCGGGAGCTACTCGATGGACGTGCATCTGGTCTCCGCAGCCTACGGTTACTCCTTTTGACGGAGGCTTGCGGCGGCCGCCGGCCCCGATTCCTCGTCCCACAACGGAATAACCGTTGATCCGCTCTCGGCGGCGCGGGTAACTCTTTGGGCATGTCCCCAAAGTGGTTGCTCGGCGTCCTCCTGCTTGCCGGTCTTGCCGGCTCCGGATGCCAATCCGGTCCGCGCAAGGCCTCCGGCGGTTTCACGGTCGAGGAGAAGGACGGCCGCATCCGTATCGAACACGCCGGCCAACTCGTTTCCGAGTACCACTTCCGCGACGTCTCCCGGCCTTTCCTGTATCCCATCCTCGGGCCGGACGACGTCCACCTGACGCGGCGCTGGCCCCAGGAGGAATTCCCGGGCGAGGAGAAGGACCATCCGCACCACCACGCCCTCTGGTGGGCCCACGGCGAGGCGAATGGCCAGGACTTCTGGAGCGAGTCCGCGAAGGCGGGCAAGACGGTGCACCAGTACTTCACGCGTCGCAGCGGTGGCCGCGAGGCGGTGGTCGCCGCCCGGAACCGCTGGGTGGCCAAGTCCGGCGAGGTGGTCGCCGAGGACGAGCGGAAGATGACCTTCCACGCGCCGGGCAAGGACCTCCGGGTCCTCGACTTCGAGATCACCGTGTTCGCCGGTGAGAAGGGGCTCGAACTCGGCGACACCAAGGAAGGGACGATGGCGATCCGCGTGGCCGAATCGATGCGCCTGGTGAAGCCCGACAAGAGCCGGGGTGCCGGCCGCATCCTGAACTCCGCCGGTGACGCCGACGGCGCCACCTGGGGCAAGCGGGCCGCCTGGTGCGACTACGTGGGCCCCGTGGGCGACGGCACCTACGGCGTCGCCATGTTCGATCACCCGTCGAATCTGCGTTTCCCGACCTGGTGGCACGTGCGCGACTACGGCCTCTTCGCCGCCAATCATTTCGGCCTGCACGACTTCGAGAAGAAGCCCGTCGGCGCGGGCAACCACCACTTGGCTCCGGGCGCCACCGTGACCTTCCGCTACCGCTTCGTCCTCCACCGCGGACCCCTGGAACCGGCGCGTCTGAACGCCCTCCACGAGGCCTATTCCCAGGGGAAGCTCCTGCCGTGACCCAACGGAATCCCATCGCCTGCCTCGCCGTCCTCGGGTCCGCGGCCGTCCTTCTAACCGGTTGCGCCGGTTCCCGCATCGACAGCCTGTTGGGCCGCGGGCCGATCGCGTCCGGTGCGCTCTACCGTCAGGCGGAGACCGTCGTCCTCGCCCGCGATCGCGAGGCGTTTCCGGGCTGCAACGAGCGCCGGGTCGTGGAGACCGCATTGCTGGAGGCGCCCGAGGTCGTGGCCGGACCCCAGGAGGGCCGCGAATCGGTTTCGTTCAGCGGAGCAGGGACCCCGAACAGCTACGTCGTCCCGCCCGAGAGCCGCTACTCCCTGTTCGTCGAACGCTGGACCGTCCAGCGCTGCGGAACCAACGCTTCCTACCGCGTCACCTTCCGGCCGACCCGTGACCAGATGCGCGTCGACGCCGTCCCCGAGTCCGTTTCCCCCACCGTCACCAACCCCACGACAGCACCATGAACCGCCGCGAATTCCTCACCGCCACCTCGCTCGCCGCCGGCGCCTTCGCCGCGGGTTGTTCCACCACCGCCACCACCTCGGCGGCCCCGCGCTTCCGTCCCCAGTCGCGGGTCATCGGGGCCAACGACGACATCCGCGTCGCCGTGGTCGGCTTCAATTCCCGGGGCAAGGACCACATCTCCGGATTCAAGAAGATCAAGGGGGTCCGGCTGGTGGCCCTGTGCGACGTGGACTCCGAGGTCCTCGCCAAGGGACGCGCCGAACTGCAGAAGGACGGCATCCAGGTGGAGACCTTCACCGACGTGCGGAAGCTGCTGGAACGGGGTGACATCGACGCCATCTCCACGGCGACGCCGAACCACTGGCATTCGCTGCTGGCGGTATGGAGCTGCCAGGCCGGCAAGGACGTCTACGTGGAGAAGCCGGTCTCGCACAACGTCTGGGAAGGTGCCCAGATCGTGAAGGCCGCGAGGAAGTACGGGCGCATCGTCCAGACCGGCACCCAGAGCCGTTCGAACCCCGGACTGCGCGAAGCCATCGCGTGGCTTCACGCCGGCAACCTCGGCAAGGTCCTGGTCGCCCGCGGCCTCTGCTACAAGCCGCGCCAGAGCATCGGCAGGGTGTCCGGCCCCACCGCGGTCCCCGGCACGATCGACTACGACCTCTGGTGCGGTCCGGCGCCGATGGCTCCGCTGATGCGTGAGAAGCTGCACTACGACTGGCATTGGCAGTTCGTCACCGGCAACGGCGACCTCGGCAACCAGGGCATCCACCAGATGGACATCGCCCGCTGGGCCCTGCGGGAGAAGACGCTCAGCCCGTTCGTGTTCAGCGTGGGCGGTCGTTTCGGCTACAAGGACGACGGCGACACCCCCAACAGCCAGTTCGTCTACCACGGGTACGAGAAGGCTCCGTTGATCTTCGAGGTCCGCGGATTGCCGAAGTCGAAGGAATTCCAGGACAACCGCTGGGCGAAGAACATGCCGGACTACCACGGCGCCCAGGTCGGAGTGGTGATCGAGTGCGAAGGCGGGCGAATGGTCATTCCCAGCTACGACAGCGCGAAGGCGTTCGACAAGTCGGGCAAGGAGATCAAGTCCTGGCGCGAGGGGGCCGACCACTACGCCAACTTCATCGGGGCCATGCGCAGCCGCCGCAATACAGACCTCAACGCGGAGATCCTCGAGGGACACCTGTCCAGCGCCCTCTGCCACACCGGCAACATCAGCTACCAGTTGGGCAGCCGGCTGGCGCCGGACGCGGTGCGCGAGCGCCTGAAGGGCGAGTCGATGGCCCAGGAAACCTTCGGACGCCTCGCCGAGCACCTCGGGGCCAACGGCGTCGACATCGCCTCCCAGCCGGTGGTCTTGGGAGAGCGGCTGCGGATGGACGTCTCGAAGGAGCGGTTCCGCGGCAACGCGGCCGCCAACCAGCGCCTCACCCGCGAGTACCGCAAGGGATTCGAAGTGCCCGAACGGGTCTGAGGACGCGATCTAGGTCCGTTTGGGGCCACACGCCCGGCATCGTCGTCCACAGAGATCGGACGACGATGTCGGACTTCATGCATTGCGGGGTAGAGAAGTCCCGCTGGGGACACGTCAGAGGAACACAGGTCGGATTGAGGGATTTCGGTTTTCCTCCATCTCCCCCTTCCTGATCTGTGTGCATCTGCGAGATCTGTGGATGAAAATCCCAACAGATATTACACGGGAATCTTCATCCGCAGATTTCACAGATTGGCGCAGATGGAATCCAAAGCCGCCTTGGGGGCACGTCACACTCGGAATATGGGGCGTTTGGGTTGAGACGGTTTCCGCCGGCTGAAGCCGGTTCTCCATACCCTGAGGAGATGCTCGGAATCTGGGAAGTCCGCTGGGGATACCAGCGATGACTTGGTCTTCCAGTCGGCGGGTTCCTCGGCCTCCCCAGTGGCTTCGACGACGAGCCATTCGCAGGGAGGCGCGGATGGGCGCGGAGAACGCTGATCCGGAGTGGATCGCGGCTTTCGTGTCGTGGAGTCCACGGGGATCGGTGTCGCGATCCCCGGAAGTCCCTCAGACTTGGGCGGCGGCGGCGGGCTCCGCCTCGACCCACTTGCCGTGCTCGCGGATGAGGTCCACGAGGCGGTCCACGGCTTCCTCCTCCGGGATGTTGAACTTCACGGGCTTCTTGCCGACGTAGAGGTTGATCTTGTTCGGGGCGCCGCCGACGTAGCCGAAGTCCGCGTCGGCCATCTCCCCGGGGCCGTTCACGATGCAGCCCATGATGGCGATCTTCACGCCTTTCAGGTGGCCGGTACGGGCCTTGATCCGGGCGGTGACCGTCTGGAGGTTGAAAAGGGTGCGGCCGCAGCTCGGGCAGGCCACGTAGTCGGTCTTGAAGGACCGGCATCCGGCCGCCTGGAGGATGTTGAACGCCAGGCGCAGCGACTGGCCGGAGCCCGGTTCGCCCCGCACCAGGATCGCGTCGCCGATGCCTTCCGCCAGGAGCGAGCCGATGTTCACCGAGGCCCGCAGGAGGGCCGACTGGGGCGATTCCGTGGACGCGGCGTCGGTCAGGGTGTCCTTGAGCAGGATCGGGTTGCGGCGTCCGAGTCGGGCGAGCTGAACGGCCAGCAGGCGGAACGCGGTGATCACCGGGATCGACACTCCATCGCGGACGGTCACCAGCTGGGTGTCGCAGGGGATCGCCTCGATGGAGATCGGGGAGGTCGGATCGAGTTCGAGAAGGTTGAGGTCCTCGAGGACGGCTTCGGGCCGGACATCGGCCTTGGCCGCAATGCGCGGGGCGACGGCGTCGAAGACGGCGCGGGTGACGACGACGCGGACCGTCTCGTTGCCGCCGCAGCGGACGTCGCCGAGGTCGGCGACGTCGGATTCCCGGCGCTTGAAGACGAACGGGTCCCAAGGGGGCGCGGACGTGGCGAGGCCCGGGGCGACCGGGGCGGAGCAGACCAGCGTCGGAACCTGGGCGAGCAGCTCGTTGCAGACGGCGATCTCGCGGGGGCTGTCTTCGGTGAGCGAGACGCGGATGGTGTCGCCGATGCCGTCACAGAGCAGGGAACCGATGCCGATGGCGGACTTGATCCGTCCGTCCTCGCCTTCGCCGGCCTCGGTGACTCCGAGGTGGAGGGGGTAGTTCCAATCCGGACCTTCCTGTTCCAGCCGGGCCGACAGGAGACGGTAGCACTCGATCATCACCTTCGGATTCGACGACTTCATGGAGAACACGAAGTTGTGGAATCCGTTCTTCCGGCAGATGCGGGCGAATTCTAGGGCGCTTTCAACCATCCCGAGCGGCGTGTCGCCGTAGCGGTTCATGATGCGGTCACTGAGCGATCCGTGGTTGGTCCCGATGCGGAGCGCGCGTCCGAGCCGGAGGCATTCGAGCACCAGCGGCGTGAACCGTTCCTCGATGCGGGCCAGCTCCGAGGCGTAGGCGTCGTCGGAGTACTCCCGGGTCGCGAACTTCTTGGAGTCGGCGTAGTTGCCCGGGTTGATGCGGATCTTCTCGACCCACTTCACGGCCTCCATCGCGGCTTCGGGCTTGAAGTGGATGTCGGCCACGATGGGCACGAGGCAACCGCGGGCGCGCAGCGCGGCGACCACGTTCTCCAGGTTGGCGGCATCCTTCACCGTGGGGGCGGTGATGCGGACGATCTGACATCCGACGTCGACCAGTTCGAGGGTCTGCGTGACGCAGGCCTCGGTGTCCATGGTGTCGCAGGTGAGCATGGACTGCTTCACCACCGGGTGGTCGCCGCCGATGACCACGCCGCCGTTCCGGGGATCGCCGACGACCACTTCACGGGTGGGACGGCGGGAGAAGCTCCACAATGAGGCGCAATACTTCATGAATTCTGGGGGGACTAGACGGGAAGGGGAGGGTCGGCGTCAACCGGATGGGCCTGGCCGCGGGAAGGGCGTCGGCTCAGGGGGCGGGTTCCGGGGCCTTCTCGACCACCGACTCCTGGCGGAAGAGCGCCTGGAACAGCGGCCCGCGTTTCACGACGTCGAAGAACGAGACGTACAGCATGAAGCTGAGCAGGAGGACGGCGAAGGCGGCGGTGACCGTCTCCTGGAACCGGACGCTGACGCGGCGTCGGGTGACGATCTCGTAGAGCGCCATCGTGATGTGGCCGCCGTCGAGCACCGGGATCGGGAGGAGGTTCAGGATCGCGAGGTTGATGTTCACCATGACGATGAAGCCGAGCGCGAGCCGGATGTCGACACGTGCGTCGGCCGCGAGCTTCCCGAAGATGCCGACGGGGCCGCTCATGTCCTTGGGGGTGATGCCGGTCTCCTTGGAATGGAGGAGGGCGTTGACGACGTCCCACATCTGCTCGAGCACGCCGCCGACCTGTTCCATCGGCGTGGGGCCGGGGCGTTGTACCTGGAAGACCACGACCCGGCTCGGCGCCAGGGAGACGCCGATGCGTCCGACCTTCGCCTTGGGATCGAATCTGGGGGTGACCTGGATCCTGATGCGCTTGCCGTCCCGCAACAGTTCGGCCTCCGAAGGTTTGTCGGCGCGGGAACCGATCAGTTCGACGAGTTGGGACTGTCCGACGACCGGGACGCCGGAGAAGGAGACGAACTGGTCGCCAACCTTGAATCCGGACTGTTCCGCGGCACCGCCGGCGACGAGTTCCTGGACCACGGGATGGTCCCTGGGATCGAGGTTCAGCAGCTTGAATCCGAAGGCCGGGTTGACCTCGGCCTTGAGCGTCACGGTGCGGCGTTCCTCACCGCGCTGGAACTCGACCGCGAGCCGGTTGGTGCGGGCGAGGACCGTGAAGCGCTGCACATCCTGCCAGCTCCGGACCGCGCGGTCGTCCACCTTGAGGATCCGGTCCCCTTCGCGCACGCCCTGGGCCTGTTCGTCGGAGCCCGGCTCCACGTAGCCGACGATCGGGGGATTGACCGGAACCGGCAGCCCGATTTGCCAGACGAGCGACGCCACGAGGAAGGCGAAGACGACGTTCATGAACGGCCCGGCGAGGGCGACGAGGATCTTGGAGACCGGCGAGACCGGCGGAACGCGCGTGCCGGAGTCGCCCTCGATCGCGGCCGAGGTGATCATCTGGGGCAGCTTCACGAAGCCGCCTGCCGGGATCCAACGGAGCGCCCATTCCACGCCCTGGCGATCGGTCCACGCCATGATCTTCGGGCCGAAGCCGATGGAGAAGCCGAGCACCAGCAGGCCGCGGATCCGGGCCATCAGGTAGTGGCCGTATTCGTGCACGAAGATGGAGGCCCCGAAGAGGGCCAGGACCACCACGGCGACATACAGCTTCTCGAGAATCTCTCCAATCATCCTTGGGACCAAGCTAGGCCGGGCCGCGCCGGGAGGCAATGCGCCGGCGCTGCATCACGATCCTCGGCTTCCTTTCAAACACCTGTTTGACACCACGGGGGTCTGCGGTTAAACGGTTGTTTGAAACGTGCGTTCAAAACCTCCAAGGGAATCGGCCGGCACCCGGCCCGAACTGATGCGGGTCGCCGCGGAGGTGTTCGCGGACCAGGGGTACCGTTCGGCGACGATCCGGGACATCTGCCGTCGGGCGGGGACCAACGTCGCTTCGGTGAACTACCATTTCGGCGGGAAGGCGGGTCTCTACAGGGCCGTGGTCCAGTCCGGCGGGGCCTTCACCTCGGAGATGGCCGGACGGCTCGCGGCGTCGGGTGGGGCGGCCGAGGACCGGCTCCGGGCGTACGTGGAGGTCTTCCTCACACGTGTCCTCGCCGAGGGACCGTGTGCCGTGCACGGCCGGATCATGGCCCGCGAGATGATCGAGCCGACGGAGGCCTTGGACCAGTTGGTGGACGGTTTCATCCGGCCCGAGGCCGAGATGCTGTCGCTTGCGGTGGGGGAGATCGTGGGGAAGGACTTCACCCGGGAGGAGATCCGCCTCCTCTGCATGAGCGTCGCCGCCCAAGTCGTCTTCTACAAACACTGCCGCCCGGTGGTGGAGCGCCTCTTTCCCGACTTCCGGCTCGATTCTGCCGCCGTTTCCGTCCTGGCGGAGAGCATCACCGGCTTCTCCGTCGCCGGTCTCCGTGGGCTGAGTGCCGCGCGCTCGACAGCCCGAGAGGCCAAGGGGAAGGGGACTCCGGGGACGGCGGCAGCCACCAGGCCCGCGGCACGCCGGATCGCGAAGGGAAGGAACTGAACCATGTACCTGCTCGCCCTCAAGATGCTGCTCGGAGACCGCGCGAAGTACATCATGCTCGTCGGCGGCCTGACCTTCTCGTCGCTGCTGATGACGCAGCAGAACGGCGTGTTCCAGGGCCTGCTTTCCTGGACCACCAGCCACATGCGCAACATGCGGGCCTCGATCTGGGTCGTGGAATCCCGGGTCGAACAGGTGAACGAGACCAAGGCGTTGCGGGACACCGACGTCAACCGGGTGCGCTCGGTGGACGGCGTCGACTTCGCTGTGCCGTTGTTCCAGGGGGTGATGAAGGCGCGCGCCGCCGACGGATCGGACAAGCAGGTGCAGCTGATCGGCCTGCATGGCGGAACTCTCTATGGGCGGCCTGCCGTCATGGTGGACGGCGACATCTCGCAGCTCCGGGTGCCGAACACCGTGGTGGTCGATGAACTCGCGGCACAGCCGACGCGGCTGGGAGCGGGACTGGGGCGTAGCCTGAAGGTTGGCGACACCTTCGAGATCAACGACCGGGAAGCTCGGGTCGTCGGCATCTGCAAGACGGAGCGCCACTTCTTCGGCTATCCCTACGTCTTCACCAGCTACGACCAGGCCCTCCAGTACGCGCCCCGCCAGCGCAAGATGCTGTCCATGATCCTCGCCGAACCGAAGCCGGGCATCCCGGCCGAGGAGGTGGCCCGGAGGATCGCGGCGGAGACCGGGATGAAGGCCTACACGGTGCCCGAGTTCGAGCGTTCCACGGTCGCCTGGATCTGGCGCAACACGGGTATCCCGGCGTCCTTCATGACCACCATCATCCTCGGGTTCGTCGTCGGCGTGGCGGTCTCGGGACAGACCTTCTACTCCTTCGTCCTCGAGAACCTGAAGAACCTCGGCGCCCTCAAGGCGATGGGCGCCGGCAACGGCCTGCTCGCAGGAATGCTGCTCTTCCAGGCCATCACCGTCGGGGTCATCGGCTACGGCCTCGGCCTCGGCCTGACGGCGCTGTTCGGCTTGGCGGTCGCCCAGTCCGGCCAACCGCCGTTCAAGCTCGTGCCGCTCTACCTCGTCCAGACCTTCGGCGCCGTCCTCGTGATCTGCGTGCTCGCCGCGCTCTTCGGCATCCGCAAGGTCGCCCGTCTCGAACCCGCCATCGTCTTCCGCGGATGACCCCGACCGCTTCCCCCCATGCCGACGGCGCGGTCCGTGTCCGCGGCGTCATCAAGACCTTCGGCGTCGGCGATGCCAAGACCGTCGCGCTCAAGGGCATCGACTTCTCGGCCGCCGAGGGCGAGCTGCATCTCGTGGTCGGCCCGTCGGGTTGCGGCAAGACCACGCTGCTCAGCGTGGTGGCCGGGACGCTCGACTGGGACGAGGGCGACGTCTCGGTGTTCGGCACCCGCCTCGACGGCATGGGCAAAGGCGCGGTGACCCGGTTCCGGCGGTCGAACATCGGGTTCATCTTCCAGCAGTTCAACCTGATCCCGACCCTGACCCTGGTGGAGAACGTGTCGGTGCCCCTGCTGCTCAACGGAGCCGGCCGCCGGACGGCCGAGGAGAAGGCGGCCCAGCTCCTGAAGCAGGTCGGACTCGAGGGCCGCGGGAACAAGCGTCCCACCCAGCTTTCCGGCGGACAGCAACAGCGGGTGGCCATCGCCCGCGCACTGGTCCACGAGCCGCGGCTGCTGATCTGCGACGAGCCGACCAGCGCCCTCGACTCCGCGACGGGGCACCAGATCATGGACATCCTCTCCGGCGTCGCCCGTGCGCCCGGTCGCTGCGTGATCATCGTGACCCACGACCCGCGGACCCACCGTTACGCCGACCGCATCACCGAGATGGAGGACGGCCGTGTCACCCGGGTGCTCGATGGCGCCGCCTTGGGCGAGTTCGTTTCCATGACCCACTGAACCTTTCCGACGATGATCCTCTTCAAGCGTGTTTCCTTCTGGCTGGCTGTGCTCGGCGTGGTCGCCGCGGTGCGACTGGTGCGGCTTCAGGGCCAGCGTCCGCCCGATCCGGGACCGGTGTCGGCCCCGGCCCGGTCTCCGTATCCGTCGACGGTGGCGGCGACCGGCCTGATCGAGGCCGCCCGTGAGAACGTGCGCGTCGCCAGTCCGCGGTCGGGTCTGGTGGTCGCGGTGAAGGTCCGCGCCGGTGACGCGGTGAGGAAGGGCGACCCGCTGTTCGAGCTGGATTCCCGCGAGGTGGTCGCACGGATAGCGGCCCAGGAGGCGCAGGTGGCCTCCATCCGGGCGCAGGCGGCGGTGGACGAGGCGTTGGTGGAGGACTGGACGGACCAGTTGGCGCGGTTCACGCGGCTGGAGAAGGACCGTGTGGCGACGGAGGACGAGGTGAAGCGTCGCGGGTTCCAATTGGCCGCAGCCAAGGCCCGTGTGGCCGCCCAACACGCCGCCGAGGCCGTGGCCGCGGCGCAGCTCCATCAGGCGAGGACCGAACTGGGTCTGTTGACCGTCCGCGCCCCCCGGGACGGCCGGATGCTGCAGGTGAACATCCGCGAGGGCGAGTTCGCCACCGCGGGCGCCTCGGGCGAGACCCTGATGCTCCTCGGCGACACCGACACGCTCCAGGTCCGGGCGGAGGTGGACGAACAGAACGCGGTTCTTGTGGAACCGAACCGTCCCGCGGTGGCCTCGCTCAAGGGCCATCCGGAGCTCCGCATGGACCTGCGCTTCGTGCGCTTCGAACCGTATGTCGTGCCGAAGCGCAGCCTGACAGGCGACAGCCTTGAGCGGGTCGACACCCGCGTCCTTCAGATCGTGTACGAGTTCGACCGCCCGAAGTTCCCCGTGTATGTCGGCCAGCAGGTTGACGTGTTCGTCGAGCGTGTCGCCCGGTCCGCCGCCAATCCCTGAACTGCCCAACCGTGATTCCCATGAAACCGAGAACCCGTCTGATACTCCCGGCGCTGCTGGTCGCCGTCCATGCCGCCGCGGCGCCGATGTGGCCCACCAACGCCCTGGGCCTGGGCGACGCCCTGTCGCTGGCCCTGAAGGGCAACGCAGCCCTTCTCAAGGGACGCCAGGAGATCCAGGAGGCGCATGGCTTGGCGATCCAGCAGTCGGCCGTCTCGCGTCCGCGTCTCGCCGCCACGGGGGCCTACCAGCAGATCGACGAGAACCGGATCGAGAAGGTGGCGTTCGCGCCGGGTGCTCCTGCGGTTTCGTTCCAGAACAACCAGAGCTGGAACGCGAACCTGGTGGTCACCCAGCCGATCCTCGCCGGCGGACGCCTGAGCTCCAGCCGTCGTTCGTCCGCGATCACCCGCGAGGCCGCCCTCGCTTCCTACAAGGCCCTGGTGGCGAACACGCTTCTCGACGTCCGGATCGCCTACCAGGACATCCTGCTCGCCGCGGAGCAGATCCGCGTGCAGGAGGCTTCGATCCAATTGCTCGACCGTGAACTGGCCGACACCCGGCGCCGCTTCGAGGCGGGAACCGTTCCCCGTTTCAACGTGCTGCGGGCCGAGGTCGAGCTGGCAAACGCGCGTCCGCCGCTGATCCGTGCCCGCAACCAGCTCCGGAACTCCCGCAACAACCTCGCGAACCTCCTCGGCTTCGACGTGCCGAAGGAAGTCGGCGAGGACATCCCGCTCTCGGTGTCCGGGCGCCTGCAGGACGAACCGCTCGAGGTGGGTGTGAGCGCCGCCATCGTGCGTGCGCTGACGAACCGTCCGGAGATCGCGGCCGCCCGTGCCGGGGAGAAGCTCCGCCATGAGGAGGTCATCCAGGCCAAGTCCGACTACTATCCGACCCTGGCCGGTACGGCCGGATACGGCTGGCAGAGCCGCAACTTCGTCCGGGACCTCACCCAGGACCTCAACGGCTGGACGGTGGGCGGGCAGATGACGTGGAACATCTTCGACTTCGGGGCGACGAAGGGGCGGGTCCAGGCCGCGAGGAGCCGCGAGGAGAAGTCCCGCATCGAGATCGAGGACATCCAGCGTCGCATCGAGCTGGAGGTCCGTACGGCGCATTCCGGCTGGTCCGAGGCGCGTGAGGTCCTGCTCTCCCAGGCGAAGGTGATCGAGCAGGCCGAGGAGGCGCTCCGTCTCGCGACGGCCCGTTCCGAGGCGGGCAGCGGAACGCAGTTGGATGTGCTCTCCGCTCAGACCGCGCTGACCCAGGCGCGCACCGTGTACAGCCAGGCGCTGCGGGATGGCGCCGTGGCCCGTGCGCGGCTGGAGAAGGCCATGGGCGAGGGTGTAGTCCTCGACGGGAAGCCGTAGTCGGCCGGAAGCCGAGTCCGGCGTCGAGGTGTCGCCGATTCAGCTGAACGCCCGATGCAGGATGCGGTTGAGGCCGGCATCCGAATCGCGCGTGGAGACGAGGGCGAGCGAGAGGTTGCCGGGTTGAAGGAACTCGGCGGCGACGGCGCGGATCTCGGCGGCGGTGACCGCGGCGACCTTCTCACGGGACTGCTCGGGCGGTGTGACGCGCCCATGTCCGAGGACCTGTTCCCCCAGCCACATCATCACCTGTTCCGAGCCTTCCAGGGCGAGATCGGCCTGGCCCGTGGCGTAGTCCTTGGCCCGCAGCAGCTCCGCCTTGCCCACGGCCCGCGAAGCCAATCGCCGGACCTCGCCCAGCGCCAGGCGCAGGGCCCGTTCCAGCTGGCGGTCGTCGAGTCCGGCCGAAACCACCAGGTCGCCGCAGTCGCTCCAGGCGCTGACCGTGCTTTGGATGTTGTATGCGAGCCCGTTGTCCTCGCGGACGACCTGGAAGAGGCGCGAACTCATGTTCTCGCCGAGGACGACATTGAGCAGCCGCAGCGCGAACCGACGCGGATCGGTGCGCGGGAGCGTCCGGAATCCGATGGCGAGGTGCGTCTGTTCGGTCTCGCGGGTGCGGAGGCGGACGACCGGGAAGCCGCGCGGCGCGGGCGCCGGCGCCGGCGTCCGGATCGGCGCACGGCGGAACATCGGGTCGATGCGGGTCAACCGCGCGACGAGGTCGTCGTGGTCCACGTTGCCGGCGGCCGACACGACGGTGCGTCCGGCGACATACTGCTCTCCGAGGAAGGCCAGCAGCTCCTTCCGGCCCAGCGAACGGACGGACCGCGGGGTGCCGATGACGGGGCGGCCGAGCGGATGCCTTGGGAACTGCGTGGCGTTGAGGACGTCGTGGACCAGCTCCGCCGGTTGGTCGAGGTACATCGACTGTTCCTCGAGGATGACCTCGCGTTCCTTCTCGACCTCGGCTGGGGAGAAGCGGGACTCGAGGAACATGTCGAGCAGCACGTCGAGCAGGTCCGGCATCCTCGCGGCCACGGCCCGGCTGTAGAAGCAGGTCAGCTCCTCGTCGGTGAAGGCGTTGAGGTAGCCGCCGACGCCCTCGACGTCCTGGGAGATCCGGGCAGCCGAACGCCGGCGGGTGCCCTTGAACAGCATGTGCTCGATGAAGTGGGCGGCGCCGTTGTTGTCGGCGGCCTCGTAGCGTCCGCCGGTGCCGACCCAGATCCCCAGCGAGACGCTGGCGAGGTGGGGCATCCGGGCGGAGACGACACGCAGTCCCGAGGGCAGTTCCGAATATCTGTACATCAGGGTCGATGGTTGGGCGCCGGCCGGCTCAGGGACCGACCTTCAGCCAGCGGAGCCCGAGCTGGATCCAGAAGGGGATTGTGAGGATGCCGATCAGCGAGGTGCCGATGACGATGCGGACCGCGGTGGCGGGGTGGCCGCCGTACATGCGGGCGAGGATGATCGGGAAGACGCCGGCGGGCATCGCGGCCTGGACGACGAGGACACGGCGCAGCTCCTCGGAGGTCGGCACCACCATCGCGACGGCGAGCATCGCCAGCGGGATCAGGCCGAGGCGGAAGAGCGAGGCCCAGGCGACGGTCCGCACCGTGTCGGACGAGCGCAGTTCGCGGGTCTGGTCGGCCATCGTGGCCCCGGTGAGGACGATCCCGAGGGGGAAGGCGCAGGCGCCCAGCATCGCGGCCGTCGTCAGCACCGCCTTCGGAAGGAACCGCTGGGCGCCGACCACGTTGAGCAGGATCGAAATGAGGATCGCGACGATCGGCGGGTTGAGCAGACGCCGCCACTCACGCCAACCGCTGGCGTGGCCGAGCGTCATGAGACCGAGGGTCCACATGGCGATGTCGACGCCGAGGTTGTGGACGAAGAGCACGCCCGGCGTGTCCGGGTGGCTGGCGAACAGGGTCAGGATGAGCGGAAAGGGGACGTAGCCGTAGTTCTGCAGTCCGGCGACGAGGGAGAAGGTCCGCTGGGCCGCGTCGGAGCCGAGTCCGAGTCTCCTGCGGAAGATCCAGCACAGCCCGATTCCGATGACGATTCCGCCGAATCCGAAAAGGGGCGGGACGAGCAGGTTGCTCGGACGGCGGAGCGCCTCGTTGCCGAGGACCTTGTCGAGGATGAGGCACGGGGTCAGGACGTTGACCACCACGCGGATCAGGCTGTTGTCGGCCTCCTCGGTGAGCCATTCGGCCTTTCGCAGGGCGACACCCACCGCCGCTAGGCAGAACACCGGCAGCACCGCCGCCAAGACTTCGTTGAGGCCAATCATTCTTCCGCTGGAGACGGACCCTAATCCGTTCCGCGGGCAGGCGTCACGCCAGCAGATGCCGGGCGATGGATTCGAACTCGAGGCGCTGGACCTGGCGGAGGAATGCGGCCTCCTCGGAGTTCGGCCGTCGGATTGCGGCCTCGCATTCGTCCACCAACGCCATCGGATCCACGTTTCCGGAAAGGGTGAGCCGGCGGGCCAGCGCCTGGATGGCGGGCGATGCCGTGGGGATTTCGGGGAGCCGTTCGGTCAGGCGCGTGTATGCCGGGTGGTCGGCGCAGCGGCGGAACCAATACTTCGCATTCCAGAAGTCGGGCTCGCGGCGGTGGAGGATGGCATGGAGGAGGCAACCCTCGGAACACGACATGTCCTGCACGATGTCATGGGCCTCGTCGTGGTGGTCGTTGTAGAGGAAGGCCACCGCGCGGAGCAGCGAAGCCTCACGGGCGGACAATCCCCAGTCGGCCTCCAGCAAGGCCAGTTGGTCCCGGATCTCGGTGGCCGAAGGGATCCCGGTGCGCGGACCTCCGTCGAGGTCGGGCGGAGTCGATCCGCCGATCGTCTTCCAGAATCGGTCCAGCCGACCGAGGTCAAACGTCGTTGCCATCACGGGATGCCTTAGGCTCTGCGAATGGGGGATGGGCGTCAAACCGGGAAGTACCCGCTTGATGCCGGGGCGGGGTCCAACCTACAACGCGCTCCGCCACATGCCCCCGTTCGACCTCTCCAGCTGGCTCAACCTGCGCACCGCCGAGGTGGATGCCGCCCTCGACCGTTCGCTTCCCAAGGAATCGAAGAAGCCTTCGACCATCCACAAGGCGATGCGCTACTCGATCTTCGCCGGCGGCAAGCGGATGCGCCCAGCCCTCGTCCTCGCAGCCGCCGAGGCCTGTGGACGGCCCAATCCCGATTCCTACTCCCTCGCCTGCGCCGTCGAGTGCATCCACACCTACTCGCTGATCCATGACGACCTGCCGGGCATGGACAACGACGACATGCGCCGTGGAAAGCCGACGAACCACAAGGTCTTCGGGGAAGGCATGGCCATCCTCGCGGGGGACGCGCTCCTGACCCAGGCCTTCGAGATCGCTGCGCTCTGCGAATCGAACAGCCGCTATTCGCACCGCGACCTGGTGCTCGAGCTGGCACGGGCCTCCGGGTCGCTCCAGCTGATCGCCGGCCAGGTGGCCGACCTGGAGGGCGAGGGGAAGCCCACGTCCCGGGCCCAGTTGCGCTACATCCATGAACGCAAGACGAGCGCGCTGCTCTGCTGCTCGGTGCGTCTCGGCGGCATGAGCGTGGGCTGCAAGCCCCAGCAGCTGGAGGCGCTCACGGACTTCGGATACCACGTGGGCCTCGCGTTCCAGGTCATCGACGACATCCTCGACGTGACCCAGTCCTCCGAGGTGCTCGGCAAGACCGCGGGCAAGGACGTCAAGGCGGGCAAGGCGACCTACCCGGCAATCGTCGGCCTCGACGAATCGCGGCGCATCGCGGCCGCCCTCACGCGGAAGGCCTTTGCCGCGTTGAAGCCATTCCGGGGCAAGGCGACGGCGCTTGAAGCGATCGCCGAGTACCTGCTGAAGCGCGACCACTGATCCGAATTGGGGTTGGACACGGATTCGCACGGATTGGTGCCCTGTGTGGAGGTGCGTCAGGTCGATGGGACACCGTGGGGATGGGCTGACCCACGCTTCCGGACGACGGCTGGGGATGAAGTGGACTTGATCCGAGATCCGCGATGAATAGCGTCTGCGACGTGTTCCCACGATCGGCACTGACAACACTGCTCTCCGGCCTCCTCGGCGCTTTCCCTGCCCAAGCCGCAGGGAATCCGACGGACCTGGCCGGCCAGGTCCGTCGCGGGCAGACCTTGTACATCGCCCACTGTTCGATGTGCCATCAGGTGACGGGACGGGGCGCTGCGGGGACGTATCCGCCGCTCGCCGGATCCGATTTCCTTGTGGGCGACAAAGGACGCCGGTCGGCGGTGGCTGCGGTGGTCGGAGGACTCCAGGGACCGATCACGGTCAACGGTAAGGCCTACAACAACCAGATGCCGGCCGTGGTCCTTGACGACCAAGGCGTCGCCGACGTCCTCACCTTCGTCTTCAACCAGTGGGGCAATCCGGGCGGTGCGTTTTCCGCGGAGGAGGTGGCCCGCATCCGCGCCGATTCGCCGTTCAAGACCTTCGCCGACCTGGTGAAGGCCAACGCCTACGAGCCTTTGCCCAAGGCGCCCGAGGGAACCCGGGTCCGGGAGACGGTTCGGCTGAACGAGTTCGTGGTGCGCATCGCCGGCGACGGCAAGGGACGCGTGGCGTATCTCCTGACCGGCGAAGGATCCGTCAGCCGCCTGGATCTCGCGACACGGAAGATCACTCCGCTGTTCGCCGCGGCCGACTACCTGCCGAACGGCGGCGCCGGGATCTCCGCAGCGGGTCTCCATCTCGACACCCGGAACCGCCTGTGGATCGTGACCAACCACCGTCGCGAGGAAGGATCTGCCCTGGTGACGAACGAGGTCGCGATCCATCGGACCTCCCGGGTCGATCCGCAGGGCAACCCGACGGCACCGAAGGCGTGGTTCCAGATGCGCTACCCATGGGGAATCGGTCCCTACAACCACGGCGCATCCCATGTCGCCATCGGTCCCGATGGACGCCTCTACCTCGCCTCGGGTTCGCGGACGGACGGCGGTGAGCGTGGATCGGATCCGCGTCTGGGAACGATGGGGGAAACGGATCTCACCGCCGCGCTGCTGCGTTTCGATCCGGAATCCGAGTCACCCGAACCCGAGGTCGTGGCGCGGGGGATCCGGAACGCCTGGAGCTTCGCATGGGATTCCTCGGGCCACCTCTTCAGCGTCTCCAACGGCCCGGATGCACATGCCTGCGAGGAGATGGATTGGATCCGTCCGCCGGCATTGGGCGAGTCCCCGCGGCATCACGGGTTTCCGTACCAGTTCGAGGATTGGAGCCCGACGCGGGCGGCGTATCCGCACACGCCGAAATCTCCGGAAGGCGCCTCGTTCGTGCACCCGGTGAAGAACCTCGGACCCGACGGTCAGCCCGAAGGCCGGACAGGCTGGACCTTCTCGCCGCACTCCTCGCCCGCGGGAATGGTGTGGCTGGACGGCCGTTGGCCTGCGGCATGGCGGAATGCCTTCCTCGTGGGACGATTCGGCAACCTGATCTCGGGCGACCAGGGGAAGGACTCCGGCTTCGACGTCCTCTCGGTGCGGCCTTCAAGGCCGACGGACGCCGAGGTTTGGGAGGCGACGACGAAGACCTTCCTGGCGCCGCTGGGGCGTCCGTTGGACCTGCATCTCTCGGGCGGTCGGCTCTACGTGCTGGAGTACACGCGACCCACCGATTTCAGGAGCGGACGCGGTTGGCTTCCGGGACGGATCCTCGAGGTCGAGCCGTCAGGTCCCTGAGTGGGCGGCCGCGGGTGCGCGGCGGAGGCGTGCCCGGGCGTTGTACTCGGGCACCCCGCTGGCCGGATCCACCCGTCCTGCGCGGAGCAGCGTGTTGCCCTCGGGCCAATGCACCTGGAGATTGCCAGGACTGATGGGGGCGATGAACACGGTGCCGACCATCGTGCCAGCCGCGTTTGACAGCTCCACCTTGTCGCCGGATTCGAGGCCGAGACGCACCGCGTCCTTGGCGGCGATGAAGACCGCGTCCCGACCGGCGCCGGTCAACGGATCCACCTCGGCGTAGATCAACGAGTTGAACTGCTTTCCCCGCCGGGTGCTGACGACGAAGGAGTCCCCGGCGTCGGGAGCGCCGTCGAACTCCGGTGACTCGACCGCGGCAGCGGGCAGGGGAACGACCCGGAAACGGGCCTTGCCGTCGGGAGTCCCGAACTGGCCGCCGTCGCAGAGCCGTTGCCCGCCATACTGGATGGCGTCCCCGGTGGAGCGCAGGTCCTCGCAACCGGCGTAGAAGGGCACGATCCGGGCGATCTCCGCACGGAGAGCCCAGCCGTCGGCGCCGCCCAGCAGGTGGGCCGCCTCGGGGCGGGCGGCCGCGGCGACGTCGCGCAGGATCTTCCACTCGGCCCGGGCTTCGCCGACCTGCCGCGGGATCTCGGGTGAGAAGGCGATGCGACGTTCCGTGGTGGTCTCGATGCCGCCGTCGTCCTGTTCGTAGCGGGTCTTGGCGGGGAGCAGCAGGACCGCTTCCCGTGCGGGCAGGAGCATCTGGTCGGTCAAGACGATGTCCTGGTGGATGCGCAGCGGGACGTTCCCAAGGGCGCGGGCCACGTGGTCCGGATCGGGCAGGGTGCGGAGGAAGTTGCCGCCGACGTTGTAGAAGACGTCCAACGATCCCGAGCCGCAGGCCTCGACCATCTCCACGGCGGACAGGCCCGGGCCCGCGGGGATCGGGAACCCGTAGGCCGCGGCGAGGGCGGCGCGATGGGTGTCGGTGAGCGGCTTGCCGCCCGGAAGGGCCGAGGCGTAGCAGCCCATCTCGGCGCCGCCCTGGACCGAGCTGTGTCCGCGGATCGGCATCAGTCCGGTCTTCTCGCGGCCGACGTAGCCCATCGCCAGGCCGAGGTTGAGCACCGCGCTGACGGCGTCGCCACCGTAGCCGTGCTGGGTGATGCCCATGCTCCAGACGAAGACGGCGTTGCGGGACCGGTGGAGCAGTTCGGCGAATTCCTCCATGGAAGCCCGAGGCAGTCCGGCCGACGCCTCCAGGACCTCGAAGGACGTCGTCTCCACGGATTCGCGCAGCGACTCGATTCCCACGGTGTGTTCCCGGACGAAGTCATCACGGACCCAGCCACGGGCGAAAAGCACCTTCAGCACGCCGGCGATGAAGGCGATGTCGCCGCCCTGGGTGACCGGGAACCACCAGTCGGCGATGCCGGTGCCGAAGAGCGCGGAGGCGGCCGAGCTCGGGACCCAATACCGCTTCATGCCCGGCTCGAGATACGGATTCACCAATGCGACACGCGTGCCGAGGGCCTTGGCCTCGTGCAGGTACTTGGTGGTCACCGGTTGGTCGTTCGCCGGGTTGGAGCCGAAGAACACGATGAGGTCCGTGCCATACCAGTCGCGGTAGGAACACGTCGAAGCGGCATGGCCGATCGCGAACTTCATCGCGGTGGTGCTCGGCGCATGGCAAAGCCTCGCCGCGTTGTCCACGTGCGGCGTGCCGAGGAAGCGGGCCGCCTTCTGGGCCATGTAGTAGACCTCGTTGGTCACGCCGCGGGCGGTGACGAAGAAGGCGATGCGATCCGGAGTCGTCGCCCGGATGCGGCTTCCCGCCAGCGCCAGGGCCTCGTCCCAGGAAACGCGTCGGAAGCCGGGTTCGCCCGCGCGACGCAGCATGGGGCAGGGAAGGCGGCCCATTTCGCGGAGCGCGGCGTTGTCGTGGGCACGGAGTTTCTGGACGTCGTCCAGCAGGCCCGGATCCATCGCCGGCATGGTGTTCAACCGAAGCAGGTTCAGGCGGGTCATGCACAGGTGGGTGCCCTCGATCGTCCAGTCGTGGAGACCGGCCACGCCGAGCGCGCAGCCGTCGCAGACGCCCTGGCTGAGCACCTTCCAGCCGTAGGCGAGGTTGTCGCGGTTCCGCCAGACGATGCCGACCATGTCGCGGAAGTGCTTCGGCTTGGTGGTGCCGAGGCCGAAGGGGATCGCCTGGAGCATCCGCTCGGACAGGCTGCGTTCGACGCGGTGGCTCTCTTGCATGGCTTCAGCGTTCCACGGATTCGAACTCGCAGACGACCGGCCGGTGGTCGGAGGCGAGTCCCCAGTCGGCGACGACCGGCAGGTAGGATCCCTCTCGGCGCCATTCCCGGACCATGCCGGGAGAAAGCAGGAGGTAGTCGAGACGGCTGTAGGTGTCCTCCTTGCCGTAGAAGTGGGTCCATGCGACATGGCGCGGATCCCAGCGCGGATTCTCGGACGGCAGGTGGTCCCCGTTGCGTTCCACGGGCCGCGTGTCGGTGAGAGGCGTCCGAGTGTTGCCGCCGACCAGGGCGCGGATGGCGCGGGAATCCTTGGTGTCGTTGAAGTCCCCGCACACCACGATGTTGGCGTCGGGCTTCTCCTTGAGGCGTTCCTCGACAAGCCCGCGGAGCAGGCGCGCCTCCTGTTCTCGGAGCTGGGCCTCGTCCGCGGCGGCGGTGGTGCGCTTGGACTTGAGGTGGGCGGTGAACAGGGTGAACCGGTAGCCTGGGGACGGCTGGATGCCGACCTCGAGGAACCCGCGGCTCACGCGGAAGCGGCGGCCGTCGAGGAGGAAGCTCTCGTTGGTGTGGGGATTTCGGGACACGATGGGGAACCGGCTCAGGACGCCGACCTGGATGGCTTCGTCCGCACCGTGGACCAGTTCCATGTGTGGCAGGTCGAGTCCCTTGGCGGCGAGGCGGCTCCGGATCTCCAGGAGCGCGTTGGTCCCCCCGATCTCCTGGAACGCGATCACGTCGGGCCGGATGGAAAGGATCATCTCGGCGACCTTGGCCCGATGCGCCTCGGGCTTCGGGGTGCGTGTGCCGACCGGTTCCAGCAGGTAGTTTTCGACGTTGTAGGTGGCGACCCGGAAGCGTTCGCCGAAGGCCTCGAAGGCGAGGAGGGCGGAAAGCAGCGGGAACAGGAGAGGCGTCAGCGGGTTCTTCCGGCGCATGGCGCCTCAGGCTAGGGAGCGGGACCTCCTGGCCAAACTCTTTTTGCGCGACCGCGGTGCGGTGATACGGTCGACCGTGTTGAACGCCAGGCCTCCACTCCTGTCACCGGACGCCACCATCGCCCCCGGTACCACCGCCCCTTCCGTGAAGCCACTTTCCGACAAACAAAGCGAACCGGATCACCGGCAACTGCGCATCGACAAGGTCGGCGTGCGGAACCTGAGGTTCCCGATCCAGATCCGGGACCGCACCCACGACCTCCAGAACACGGTGGCCACGATCGGCCTCTTCGTGGACCTGCCGAAGGAGTTCAAGGGCACCCACATGAGCCGGTTCGTCGAGGTGCTCAACAGCCACGGCGGCGTGGTCCATGTGGAGAACATCCCCGACATCCTCCGGGCCATGCAGGAGCGCCTGAAGGCCCACAGCGCCCACCTGGAAATGGAGTTCCCCTACTTCCTCGTGAAGCGCGCGCCGGTTTCCGGGAAGGAAGGCGTCATGGACTACCAGGTCCGCTTCGACGCGGCGATGCACGGGACCGAACTCGACTTCGTCCTGACCGTGAAGGCCAACGTCACGACGCTGTGCCCCTGCTCGAAGGCGATCAGCAAGTACGGCGCCCACAACCAGCGGGGCGAGGTCACCGTCCAGATCCGTTCGGAGAAGATCATCTGGATCGAGGAGCTCATCGCCTGGATCGAGGCCAGCGGTTCCAGCGAGATGTATTCCCTGCTGAAACGGGAAGACGAGAAGGCGGTGACGGAACGCGCCTATGAGAACCCGGTGTTCGTCGAGGACCTGGTCCGCAACGTGGCCCTGCGTTTGAACCAGCATCCGGACATCTCGTGGTACAAGGTGGAGGCGGAGAACCAGGAGAGCATCCACAACCACAACGCCTACGCCTGCATCGAGAAGGGTTGAGGCGGGCCGGACGCCCCGTCCCCAAGGTGGCCAATTCGGGATGGGCCGGGATCGGTGGATCCCGGGGTCGGGTCAAGAAACGAAAAAGCGGCACCGGATCCGGTGCCGCTTTTCTGTTTCCCGATGTCCGTTCCGTCTTCGGTATTCCCGAGGGGAAGCTGCGGAGGAAGGACAGGGAGACCGTGCTGGGCGATCAGGCCTTGGCGGTCTTGGCGGCCTTGGGAGCCGCGGCCGCGCGGTTGAGCGCCAACTGGAGGCGGGAAGCCTTGCGCTGCGCGGTCTTCTTCTTGATCACGCCACCCTTGGCCGCCTTGGCGTAGGCGGAAATCGCGGCGGACAGGGCGCCCTTGGCGTCCTCCACCTTGCCGGCGGCGGCCTGCGTGACGAACTTCTTCTCGAAGGTCTTCACACGGGAGGTGATGGACTTGTTGCGGGCGGCCTTGCGGGCACTGCTGCGGACGCGCTTCTCGGCAGACTTCGTATTCGGCATATCTCAGTTCCTAGAAAAGGGGCGTTAAATACGGTTCCAGCACCGGTGTTGTCAATGTTCCGTTTCACAGGATGCGCTTCGAGCATCGGGTTCCGCTTGCCCAGGTGACCCATGAAAATCCAACGGCTTTGCCTGCGTATTCATGGATGTCGGCACACCCAAACGCCGACGAAAGGCAACAAACCGACACCCAAACAAACACATGAAGTCCCCCATGCTCCAGATCCTCGCCATCGCCACCGCCCTGCTGTTCGCTGGTTCCAGCGTCGCCGCGGAGAAGACGCTTTCCGGCGTCTCAGGCGACACGGCGACGGCCGCCGGCAAGGCCTCGGCACGCTCCACCTATCCGTTCCGCGGGGAAGTGGAGTCGGTCGAGTCCGACCATCTCCTGCTCGCCCGCAAGGACGGCACGCGGAGGGTGGTGATCGCCTCGGAGAGCCAGTTCGACCGCGACGGGAAGTCGATCGCGGCCTCCGAGGTGAAACCCGGCGACTACGTGAAGGGCCTGCTCCGCAAGGACGGTTCCGGCACCGAGGTCGTCGTGAAGGCGAGCGCCGGTGTCCGGCCGGAGAAGGGTTCCTCCAAGAAGACCAAGAAGAACTCCTGATCCGTTTCCGGTTCCCTGCACCCCAAGCCGCCGGCTCGCCAACGGGCCGGCGGCCTTTTTCCTTGGATCCATCGCCACGGCGACGTCCACGGTTGTCGGCGGCCGGGTCTGACGGAGAGGCCTCCGGATTGCCGCGCATTGCGATGCTCAGACCGGAGGAGGTCCGCCGTGGTGGACGGCGTAGGAGGCGTAGCCGGCCGAGTCGGAGAGCAGGGCCTCGATGGCGGCCGCGAGCGGGGCATGGGCGACGACGCCGGAGAAGGTGGCCCGGTCCCCGATCCGGTTCTCGAGCACGAAGGCCGGCCTTTGCCGGAGGCCCAATGCATGGAACTCCGCGGTCGACCGACGGCACCGCGCCTCGATCTCCGGGCTGCGCGCCAGACGCATCAATTCCGCCGCATCGAGATCGCAGGCCTTGGCGGCCAGATCCACGGAGACCTGCCAGTCGGCGACCTTGAATCCCCGGAGCACCGCGCCCTCGGCGATGGCCAACCGTGCCCGGTCGTCGTGGATCCCGAGTTGCCGGGCCGCTTCCGGAACGAGGTTGGGCGCGAGGTACTCGGCCAGGCCGGGCTCGAACCATTCGGAACTCAGCATGTACGGAGATCGCACCAACGTCCCGCTGCGCCGGTAGAACCAGTCGCATTGGGCCCGACTCACCGGAAGTCCGGACGGATCCATCAAGGCGATCTTCCAGTCGAACTCCACGCGATCGCCGTATTCGGCGCGCAGCCGGGCCCAGATGGGTTCGGCCCAATGGCACCACGAAGAGACGACCTCGAGGAAAAGCGTGACCTTCATCGTGGCAAACCCTCTCGCAGGGACGATCGCCGGCAATCCGGAAATGTCCGGCGCAACAGGATCCGTGCTTTTTCGATCCGACGGCTGTTTTCGTTTCCCAAGCCGACTTGGGTTCCTACGCTACGCCCTAGGGAAAAGACCCGAGGGAAACCTCGGATCTTGGGAAGGGGAACTTGAACTGGGAAGAAATCGATCAACTGGACCGGTTGCGTTCGCTCGCCATGGAGACCGAACGTCGGCTGCGTGACAACGAGGGGCTGCTCGCCGCCAATGGAATGGACGTTCCCGGAGAGATCCGGAAGCTAAGGGACGAGTTGGGGCGGATCGAGGCCCAGCACCGTCGCTCCGACGAGGCGTTCGAGCGCATGCTCCAAAGCCTGGCCGATCTCGCCGATGCGCGTCGTGATCTCTACAAGGCGCTCCAGCTGCTCGTTGCGGCGGCGGAGAAGGAGAATTCGAGGTCCCCGGAGATCAAGAGGGCCCGCGAGGTCCTCTCCGACCTCAGCCGAGAGATGCCCCTGAACTGACCGTCGGCATCCATCGGCTTCCGCAGGGGCGGTTCTTCCCGTTCAACCGCGTCTCCGGAATTCCTGGCGTTCGCGGCGGTTGATCCGGGCCAGGTCGCGACGGGTCTGGTCCATCTCGCCCTCGATCTGGGCGATGAAGGTGGCACAGCTGGAGCACAGTCCGCCGAAACCCGTGACCAGATCCCGCTCCGCGAAGTCGTCGGTCACCACGAGCACAGGACCGTATTCGCGGAACCGGTAGGCCGCCCTTTCAATCAGGTCGTCCGCTGTCTGTCCCGACTTCGAGAAGATGACCTCGACGGGTTCGCCGGCTTCCTTCGACACCGTTGGCTTCCGGCCTTGGCCGTCGAAAAACACCGTGATCGGTGTGCCGAGACGGGTCTGGTACTCGGAGAGGGTCCGGACGAGCGCGGTACGCGCCTGCTCGGAATGACGGGCCTTCGACGGCTCCAGCGCGGGCCAGGCATGCAGGAGGCTGTAGCCATCCACCAGGATCCGGATCAAGGGCATCGCACTGGAAGCTGTCTTGGAACCGCAGGGATGCCAACGCGGACCGGATCAGCCCATGTCCGAGGTGAAGTAGAGTATCCGGCCGCAGTTGGGGCAGGGGACGATCTCGGCTTGGCCGCGGGCGGAGACGGTGGCCTGGGTGGTCAACTTGACGTGGCATCCGCCACACACGCCGCCGGCGACCCCGACGATCACGTTGTCGCCCTTGGTCTTCACCAGGCGTTCGTAGCGGCTGAGGGTCGCGTCGTCGACACGCGACGCGGCCTCGTCCCGCGCATCGGCCGCTTCGTCGACCTCCTCGTTCAACCGGGCCTCGCGGGTGGCGAGGTCGGCCAGGTGACGATCGGTCTCCGCCTTGACCTCGGCGTTGATCCGTGAGGCGGCGGCGACTTCCTTGGCCCCGGTCTCCGCGAGTTCCATGAGGGTCAGTTGCTGGTCCTCCAATTTGGAGATCTCGCCTTCCGTGGTCTGGATCTGGTGCTGGTACGCCTTGTACTGGTCGTTGCTGCGGGTGTCGTTCTGCTGGGAGCGGACCTTCCCGATCCGGTCCTTCAGGGTGTCCACCTCCAGTTCCAGCTTCTTCCGGTCGCTTTCGATCTGCTGTACCCGCTTCTTCACGGCGTCGAATTCGGCGGCTGCCTTGGCGGCCTTCGTCTGCAGCAGGAGACGCTGGGCGGGAACGGCATCGAGTTCGGCCTGGATCCGGCGGAGACGGCGGTCGCGGTCCTGGAGCACGAGCAGGTTCTCAATGACGGGAAGCATCGAGGAGAACGCTATCGGTGGCCCGCCGCGCGAGTCAAACAAAGCGGCTGAATCTGCCGCTGGCGAACCGGCGACCCCGCGCTAGGGTTCCGGCATGATCCGCCCCACCCTGGTTCTCCGTCCCCTGGTCCTGGGATTCCTCGTCTTGGGATGCCCCGCGCTGAAGGCGGCCTCCCCCGCCTTGGAGATGGCCCGGAAACTCAACGAGGCCTTTGTCGAGGTGGCCGAATCGGCATCGCGCTCGGTGGTGGTGATCCATGTCCAATCCCGCATGGACGGTGCCGGTTCCGAGGATTTCCTGGAACAGTTGCCCGAGGAACAGCGGGAACGGTTTGAACGTTTCATGGAGTTCTTCCGGGGCCAGGAATCGGGGCGGGGGCGTCGCGGCAGCCCGGATTCCGAATCCGAGTCCGATTCCGGGGAGAAGCGGCCGTCGTCGAGGGTGCCGCTTCAAGCGGGTCAGGGTTCCGGGATGATCCTCACCGCGGACGGCTACATCCTGACCAACAACCACGTCGTCGAGGGCGCGGAGGAGATCACCGTGGCGTTCAAGGACGGCCGCGAGTTCAAGGCGGAGATCCGGGGCCGAGATCCGGAGTCGGACCTCGCCGTGATCCGGCTCAAGGAGAAGGTCCCGGGATTGGTGCCGATCCGGTTCGCCGATTCCGACAAGGTCCGGGTGGGCGAGTTCGCCATCGCCATCGGTGCGCCCTTCCACCTCGACTACAGCGTCACCTTCGGGCACGTGAGCGCCAAGGGGCGCGAGGTGCGTGAGATGGGCGCCTTGTTCGACCAGGACTTCATCCAGACCGACGCCAACATCAACATGGGCAATTCCGGCGGCCCGTTGGTGAACATCGAAGGCGAGGTCATCGGGGTGAATTCCATGATCCGGACCTCCATGGGCGCGCCGGTCGGGATCGGGTTCTCCATCCCGGCCAACCTGGCCCGGGAGGTCAGCGACCGGCTGATCGCGGACGGGAAGTTCGCCCGCTCGTGGTTGGGCGTCCGCATCCAGGACCTGACGGAATCCCGGAACCAGCGGGACCTGGACACCAAGGCCACCAACGGCGTGCTCGTCAGCAGGATCGAGGAGGGCGGACCGGCGGACGGATCGCTGCTGAGCCCCGCCGACGTCATCGTGGCCGTCGACGGCAAGGCGACGCCGACCACCAAGGCCCTGCGCAGCACGGTTTCCCGCAAGCGCCCGGGCACGGAACTCGTGCTGGACGTCATCCGCGGCCAGGAGTCGATGAAGGTCAAGGTCACCGCCGCGGAGAAGCCGTCGCCGGAGAAGCTGATGGCCTCGACGCGGACGCGCCCGCGTCAGAAGAAGGAGACGCCCACCATGGAACTCGGCATGACGGTCAAGGACCTCGACGAGGACCTGGCGGAGCGCTTCCAGGTCAAGCAGACCGAGGGTGTGATCATCACGGAAGTCGCCGAAGGCTCCCTTGCGGCTCAGTTCGAGCTCAAGCCGGGGGATGTGGTCACCGATATCAACCACGTGCCTGTCACCACCGTGAGGGAGTTCCGGGACGAGGTCCGAAAGGCAAAGGGCCGAGTCCTGGTCAGCTTCATCCGCGATGGGGACAAGCAGTTTGAGGTGCTGAAGGAACGCTCTAGGTAGGGCGCGCGAAAAGGCCGAAAGGCCGACGCGCCGGGGTTTATGGGTTTTCCCCGGCGCGTTTTTTCATTCCCCGGTACCGGCGCCCGACGCGCGGGTCCCCCGCAGGATCGCCACCACCGCGCGGTCCGCCACCAGG
The DNA here is from genome assembly GCA_027488845.1 of Verrucomicrobiales bacterium. Lineage (GTDB taxonomy): Bacteria > Verrucomicrobiota > Verrucomicrobiia > Limisphaerales > UBA9464 > SXXZ01. The sequence continues at coordinate 114,901 of JAIYBC010000047.1, forward strand.
TAGCGGGCCGTCACTTCGCGGATCTCCTCAAGGGTGACCGCGGCGACGCGTTCCGCCTCGGTCTCGTGGTTCCGGTAGCCGAGTCCGTAGAGCTCGTCCAAGGCATGGGACATGGCGCATTGGCCGAGGTCCTGCCTGGCGATCTTGCGCTGCCCGATGATCTTCGCCTTGGCCCGCTCCAGTTCCTCTGCGGTGAGTCCGTCCCGGCGGAGGATCTCCGCCTGCGCCCGCAGCTCGGTTTCGACCGTGTCGACCTGACTCGGGGAAGTCCCGCAGTAGAACGCGAAATAGCCTTCCGAACGTCCGGGGAACTGCGACGCGCCGACATAATAGGCGAGCCCGAGTTCGTCACGGATCCGCATGAAGAGCCGTGATCCCATGTCGCTGCAGGCCTCCTGGAGCAGCTCCAGTGCGTGCCGGTCCTGCGAATGGAAGGTGGTGCCGGGGAAGCCGATCACGAAGACCGCCTGTTCCTTCTCCCGGGTCTCGTCGAAGCGCGGCGTGACCGTGCTCGGAACGGCGGCGGGTGGCGGAACCACCTTCCCGGATTTCCATCCGGCCAACGCGGTTTCCACCGCGCCACGGACGGCGTCCGCATGGATGTCTCCGTACACCGCAAGGATGCCGTTCGCAGGAACGACCAGGTTCCGATGGCATTCGCGGAGCTGCGCCACGGAAAGGGCCCGGACCGATTCCTCGGTGCCGGAGCTGTCGAGGCCGTAGCCGGTCTCGCCGAACAGGCCGCGACGCATGAGGCGGAACGCCGACTGGAGGAGCTGGTCCTTCTGGCCCCGGATCGAGGCGAGTTGGGCCTCGCGTTCGCGTTCCATGGCGCTGGTGGGGAACGCCGGATGGAGCAGGACGTCGGTGAAGAGGTCCAAGCCGATCGCGAAATCGTCGGTCAACACCTCCGCGCTGAGGCCGAAGCTGTGGTTGCCGCCGTAGGCGTCGAGGCTGCCGCCGAGCCCCTCGATCGTCTCCGCGATCTCCTCGGCGGAACGGCGTGCCGTGCCCTTCACGAGCATCCGGGAGAGCAGGGCGGTGATGCCGCCGTCGGCCGGTGTCTCGTAGAGGAGTCCACCGGAGAACGCCGCGCGGAACTGGACGAACGGAAGCCGATGATCCTCCTTCACCAGCAGGCGGAGCCCGTTGGAGAGCGTGTAGAGGTGGATCGGATGATCCGCCGACGCTTCGGCCGCCGAGTCCTCGACAGGGCGGAATCCCTTCGGGAGCAGTCCGTAGAGGCTTCGGTTGGAGTCGGCGAGGTAGGTCTGGGCGACCCGCTGGAGGTCCTGCGGGGTGACCTGCTTCACCGCCTCGAGATAGCGTTCCGAGAAGCCGAGGTCACGTGCCGCCATCCAGTTGCCGCCCAGGTCCTGGGCCTGGCCTTCCATGGTCTTGCGGGAAGCCAGCATTCCGGCGGTGAACTGCTTGACCGCCTTCGAGCACTCCAACGCGGCGACCGGTTCGGAAGCGAGGCGGTGGACTTCGGCGAGGATGGCGTCCCGTGCCGCGGCGAACTTGTCGCCGTCGCAGACGCCGCTGACCCCGAAGAGCCCCCCGAGCGAGGGGGTGTAGATCCAGGCATTCACCGAGTGGACCAAGGCGGAACGGTCCCGGACGGTGCGGTAGAGCCGCGAACTGCGACCGCTGCCGAGGATGGTCGAAAGGACGTCGAGGGCCGGGATGTCATGGTGGCGGACCTCCGGGATGTGCCATCCGAAATGGAAATGGGCCAACTCCACGGGCGCCTCCTCGAGCGTCTCACGAGGACCTGTCTGGCGGGGCTCCACCGGCAGCACGCTCTCGGGCACGGCGCGGGCCTTGGCCTTGGAGAATGCGGCCGCCACCTGGGCGATGACATCGGCCGGACGGATGTTCCCCACGACCACGAGGAAGCAGTTGTTCGGTGCGTACTTCTCGGCGTAGTAGGCCAGGAGGTCCTCGCGGCGGATCGAGTTGAAGATGTCCGGCCAGCCGATCACCGGATGCCGGTAGGGGCTGCGGGTGAACGCGGTCGAGAACAGGCCTCGGCTGGAACGGCGGCCGGGGTCGTCCTCTCCCATGTCCATCTCACGCCGGATCACGTCCAGTTCCTTCTCGAGTTCGGACTCCGGGAGGGACGCGTTCTGGACGATGTCGCAGAGGATGTCGATGGCCACCGGGGCACCGGTGTCCGGGACGTTGATCCAGTACACCGTGCGGTCGAACGACGTGTAGGCGTTCATGTAGCCGCCAGCCGCCTGGACTTCCTGGTCGATGCGGCCCGGTCCGCGTGTCGTCGTGCCCTTGAACAGCATGTGTTCAAGCACATGGGAGAGACCGGCCCCGATCCACTTGCCCTCGTCGACACTGCCGGCCCGGCACCAGGCCTGGACACTCACCACCGGCGCGGAGCGATCCTCCCGAAGGATCAATTCCAGTCCGTTCTCAAACCGGTGTACCAACACTCCGGGCGGATTCTGGGGAAACGGTCGGGGACGGGATTCGGACGGCGCGGTCAGGGACAAACTCATGTATGCGAACCGGAAACCTACGGGGCGCACAGACGATTGCAATGTCCTGTCGAAGGAACCGCCGACACCTGCCTGGCCGCAAACCGCAACACCCATGGGATCGAATCCAATCCTTCCGGCGTTCCCCTTCCGGACCACGACGAACGGGAATCGATCCGCTCAGCGCGCCGAGGGGATGCCCCGGATCACCTCCCGCAGGATCAACGAGGCGTGCTGCGCCACGGGACCCTCGGTGAAGTCCGCGTCGTTCATCCCTTCCTGTCCGCCGGCAAGGTCGCTCAGGCTCCGGATGATCAGGAACGGCACGCGGTTGGCCCAGCAGACCTGCGCGATGGCCGTGGATTCCATGTCGAGGCACTCCGCCTTCCAGACGCGGAAGGCCCAGCGCCGGTATTCCCGGTTGTCCATGAACACCGGCCCGGCGATGCCGTCGCCGCCGACGTGGACCTCGGCGACGCGTCCACGGAACTCCATCCGGGGCGCCTTTCGGACCGCCTTGCGGGCGATGTCCAGCAGACCGGGGTCTGCGGCGAAGCTGGCCTGCCGTTCCGGCGCCTTCATGCCGTCGCGGACCGCCCAGACATGGTCGGGGAAGATGAATCCGAAGTTCTCATGGGAGGCCTTGAAGTACTTCGGGATCACGTACCCCTTGCCGTCGGGTGCGGGGTTCAGGTACGCGGCCTCGCTGTGGTGGTGCCAGCGCTCCGGAATCACCACGTCGCCGATGTGGCGATCCGGATTGATGCCCCCGGCGATGCCCGCGAAGAGCACGTGGGTGACGCCAAACCGGTCGATGGCCAACTGCGTGTTCATCGCCGCGTTGACCATGCTGACCCCGCTGGGGAAGAGGAGGAGGTCGTGTCCGTCGAACCGGATGCGGCGGAACTCGAGGCCGTTGACCCGCTCGCTGGAGACGGAGGTCGCCGCCTCCGCGAACACGGCGTCGTTGGCGGCCAGTTCCGGTCCATAGGCGCCCATCACCGCGATGAGCGGGCGTGTGGATCCTCGGCGTCCACCCTGGACCGCTCCGGGTTGGGAAGTGGAGCAGGCGGTCAGGAGGAGGGCGACCCAGAGGATCGACCAGGAGCACGGCTTTCGGAACATGATGGGAGCGGAGGTGGGTCCGGCGGAGGAGCCGCGTGGACTAACGGAATACGAGGTGGGCCAGGAACAATGCCGCGAGGACGTAGGCCAGCGGAGTCACCTGACGCGCACGTCCGGTGAGGAGGTTGAAGGAAACGTAGACCACGAAGCCCAGCGCGATGCCTTCGGCGATGCTGAAGGTGAGCGGCATGGCCAGCATGGTGATCACGGCCGGAACCGCCTTGGAGAAGTCGCGCAGGTCCAGTTCCGCCACGCTCTGCATCATGAAGACGCCGACGATCACCAGCGCGGGCGCGGTGGCCACGCTGGGGATCACGGCGATCAGGGGCGTAAGGAAGAGGGCGCCGAGGAAGCAGAACGCCGTGGTGATGGCGGTGAGACCGGTCCGTCCTCCCGCCTCCACTCCGGCAGCGGACTCGATGTAGCTGGTGACCGTGCTGGTGCCGAGGGTGGAGCCGACCATGGCCGCCGTGGCGTCGGCGGTGAGCGCGCGGCCGATCTTCGGGAGGTTGCCGTCGGCATCCAGCAGGCCGGCTCGCTGGCAGACGCCGATCAAGGTGCCCATGTTGTCGAAGAGGTCCACGAAGAGCAGCGCAAGCATCAGCGGGAGGCACTCCTTCCAATGTTGCCAGAAGTAGCCCAGATCCAGCTTCAGGAAGGTCGGTGCCAAGGAGGCCGGCATCGAGACCACGGAAGTCGGCACGGAGGTGAGCGGCTTCCCGTCGGGGCCACGGAGGAGGAATCCGATCCCGGTGAGCGCGATGACCGTGATCACGATCGCGCCGGGGACCTTGCGCCAGACCAGGACCGCGGCGAGCACGATGCCGAGCAGGACCATGAGGGGACCGGCTTCGCGGAAATTGCCGAGGCTCACGAGCGTCGGGGGGCTGGCGACGATGACGCCGCCGTTCTTCAGGCCGATGAAGGCGATGAACAGCCCGATGCCGCAGGTGATCGCCAGCTTCAGCTCATGGGGGATGGCGGAGATGATCTTCCTGCGGATCCCCGTCACGCTGAGGACGAAGAAGACGACGCCGCTGTAGAAGACGATGCCGAGTGCGGCGGGCCAGGGGATCTTCGCGCCGAGGCAGATCCCGAACGTGAAGAAGGCGTTGAGCCCCATGCCCGGGGCCAAGGCGATCGGGTAGTTGGTCGCGAGGGCCATGACCACCGTCATGATGGCGGAGGCGAGGGCGGTGGCGGTGATGAGCGCCCCCTTGTCGATCCCGGCCTCGCTGAGTATCCCGGGATTCACGGCCAGGATGTAGGCCATCGCCGCAAAGGTGGTCAGCCCGCCGACGATTTCACGGCGGACCGTGGTGCCGTGGGCGGCCAATTGGAACCAGCGTTCAAGCATGTCGGGGAAGGTTTCCGGAATCGGCGGACCGATTGCACGCTCGGAAGCAAAAGACGAGCCGGGCCCTTTCGGAGGGGCTCGGCCGGAGTTCGGCCTGCAAGGACTGTCGCTTTCCAGCCAGTCGGGGTGATAGGAGACTTGGCGAAGCTCAGAAAGCCCGCACCAATCGCATCAGGACGTAGGCAATGGTCGCCGTGACAGGCAGGGTCAGGACCCAAGCCCACAGGATCCTTTCCACGACGCCGATGTTCAACGCGCTGAACCGTTTGGCACACCCGACACCCATGATGCTGGTGGTGATGGCATGGGTCGTGGAGACCGGCATGCCGAAATGGGCCGCCACGGAGAGGACCGTGGCCGCGGTCGTCTCGGCAGCGAAGCCGTGCACCGGCTGCAGCTTCACCATCTTGTGGCCCATGGTCTTGATGATCTTCCATCCGCCGGCGGCGGTGCCTGCGGCCATCACCAAGGCGCAGGTGACCTTGATCCAGCTCGCAATGCCTTCGGTGCCCGAGGCGTCCACGGACATCGGGTGATGCAGGAACTGCAGCCAACTGGGGAGTTGGACCAGCGTCCCCGCCTTCTCAGCTCCCACGAGGGCCAGGGCGATGATGCCCATGGTCTTCTGGGCATCGTTCGAGCCGTGGCTGAAACCCATGTAGGCGGCACTGGCCAGCTGGGCTTTGCCGAAGACCCTTGAAACCCACATCGGAGTCCATCCACGCAGGAGGAGGTACAGAAGGGTCATCACCAGCATGCCCACCACGAAACCCATGATCGGCGAAAGGAACATGGGGATGACCACCTTGTAGATGAGGCCATCGTACTTGTACCATGGAGCCCCTTCCTTGGCCTTGCGGAGGACAACCACAGCCAAGTTGTTGCCGGCGGCGGCGACGCCGGCGCCGATCAGTCCGCCGATGAGGGCGTGGCTGGAACTGGAGGGCAGCCCGAACCACCAGGTGACCAGGTTCCAGACGATAGCACCACCCAGGGCGCAGATCAGCATCTGGGTGCCCAGTTCCGACGGGATCAGTTTCGAATCCAGCAGGCCTGAACTGATGGTCTTGGCCACAGCGGTGCCGTAGAGGGCTCCAACCAGGTTGGTGAACGCCGCCAACAGGATCGCCAGCCGAGGTGTCAGGACCTTGGTCGAGACCACCGTGGCGATCGAGTTCGCGGTGTCATGGAAACCGTTGATGTACTCGAACACCAAGGCCACGAGGATGACCGTAAGCAGTAGGGTCATGGCTCGGGCTTCAGGAGTTCTTGAGCACGATCTGCACGATCACATTGCCGGCATCGCGGCAACGGTCGATCACCTTCTCCAAGAGGTCGAAGAGATCCTTGAGCGCGACGACGGTCACGGCGTCATGACGTGTTGCGTAGAGTTCCTTGAGCAACCCGGTCATGTGCTTGTCCGCCTCTCCCTCAAGGTACTGAAGCTTGTCGTTCTTCTCCTTGATCTTGGCCAGATCAGGCGAATTGCGGAGATCCGACACCATCGAAAGCAAACCCTCCATCGACTGCTGCAGGAGCTCGGCCTGACGGCTGAAGCTGGTGTGCTGGATCCGCTCCGGGGAGATCATGAACCGCTCGACGAACTTCTCGAGGGTCTTGGGAATCTTATAGAGCGCGGTTGCCAGGGCGTCGATGTCCTCACGCTCCAACGGCGTGACGAAAGTCGTCACCAGCCGCTCCTGGATCTCCTCGGTGATCCGCTTGTCCTTCCGTCGGACCAGCGCCAACTGGTCCAGCGTGGTCGGGCCCGGACTGGACAGCGTCTTGACCAGGATCTGGACGCTCTCGTTGGCCTCCCGGGCGCTCTGCTCGAGCAGGTCGAAGAAGATGTCGCCGCCCCCGACCAGTCGTTGAAGTGAGAACATGGTGTGATGTGGGAATGTCTACGATTCGGTCACGGGTCGTTTCCGTTACAGCCCGGTGACTTCCGGCAAGTATCCAGAGCATCGGGCTTCCGGGGAAGCGCTTCCATCGGCCGCTTCAATTCGAACCGTGGACCGCTCAACGGAACGCGTCTGGAACGTTTTCCGGCACACCCACCGTCCGGCGATAGTCCAAGATGATCTTGATCGCCTCCTCGGGGGTGTCGACCACCTTGAGCAGGTCGACGTCGCCCGGGGAGATCATCTTCTCCTTCTCCATCGTGGTCCGGCACCAGTCGAGCAGGCCCTTCCAGTATTCCCGGCCGAAGAGGATCAGCGGGAACGCCGGTATGCGACCCGTCTGGACCAGGGTCACCACCTCGAACAGCTCGTCCAAGGTGCCGAAGCCTCCGGGCATGTAGACGAAGCCCATGCTGTACTTCACCAGGCAGACCTTGCGGCTGAAGAAGTAGTGGAAGTTGACCGAGACGTTGGAGAAGCGGTTGCCCTTCTGCTCGAACGGCAGCTCGATGTTGAGGCCGACACTCGGGCCCTTGCCCTGTGCCGCACCCTTGTTGGCGGCCTCCATGATCCCGGGACCGCCGCCGGTGACGACGGCGAACTTCTCCTTGGCCAACCCGTTGGCGATCGCCACCGCGGCCTTGTAGTAGGGATCCTCAGGTCGGGTTCGTGCGGAACCGAAGATCGTCACCGCCGCCGGGATCCGCGACAGCGTGTCGAACGAGTCGACGAACTCCGCCATGATCTTGAAGACGCGCCACGGATCCTCGATGACGCGTTGCTCTCGGGTGGAACTCATTGGGATGGGCGGCACCGTAGTCCATCTCCATTGAAGGGCCAGTCCGGCTTTTTCGCTCCGGAAAGGTGTCCCCGGACCAGTTCCCGGGCCGACAACACCAGGCGCCCGTCGCGCACCAGATCCCCGAATCGCAGGTCCGGAAGTCCGCTCTGGGCTTCGCCGGTCAGTTCTCCCGGCCCCCGCAGCCGCAGGTCCGCCTCGGCCAAGTCGAAACCGTTGTCGGTGCCCGCCAGGATCTCCAGCCGCTGACGGCCCTCGGGTCGCGTCTCGCCGGAGACCAGGATGCAATGGGACTCGAATCCGCCCCGGCCGATGCGGCCTCGGAGCTGGTGCAGTTGCGCGAGTCCGAACTGGGACGCGTTCTCGATCACCATGACCGTCGCCTCGGGGACGTCCACGCCCACTTCAATGAGCGAGGTCGCGACCAGCACCTCGATCTTCCCGCTGCGGAACGCCTCCATGGTCCGGTGTTTCTCCTCTGCGGAAACCCGCCCATGGAGCCGTCCCACCGCGTGCGGCGCCAATGCCTTCGCGATCACCGGCAGCGAGGCCTCCACGGACTTGGCATCGTCGTCCCCGGTGTCGGTCACCCGCGGGTACACCACATATGCCCGGTGCCCGGCCTCCAGTTCCTTCCGCACGAAGGCCCAGATCTTCGGTAGGGAATCCGGTGTCCGGAGATGGGTTCGGATGCGGCTTCGGCCCGCCGGCTTCGAGTCGAGGATGCTGACGTCGAGATCCCCGTAGAGGGTCAGTCCCAAGGTCCGCGGAATCGGCGTCGCCGTCATGACCAGCAGATGCGGGTAGCGGCCCTTGCGCAGCAGCCGTTCCCTCTGGGAGACGCCAAACCGGTGTTGCTCGTCGATGACCACCAGGCCGAGCCGGTCGGGAGTGAAGCCGGACTCGATCAACGCATGGGTGCCGACGGTGAGGGTCGGGGTGTCGGTGAAGAGGGAACCCGGTCCCGCCGGCTTGTTGGAGCCCGTGATCAACGAAACCTCGACCCCGAGCGGGACGAACCACCGGGCGAACACCTGTTCCAACTGGGCCGCGAGGATCTCCGTGGGAGCCATCACCGCCACATGGAAGCCGCTCTCCAAGGCCATCAGTGCCGCGCCGGCGGCCACCAATGTCTTGCCGGCGCCCACGTCGCCCTGAAGCAGTCGCCGCATCGGAACCGTGCCTCCCATGTCGGAACGGATCTCCCGCAAAACCCGGGCCTGGGCGTCCGTCGGACGGAATCCCAGCGAAGCCAGGAACGGACGCATCAACCGGTTGTCGCCGCCGCAGGGCAGGGCCTTGGCCTTGAGTTCGAGGTTCTTCCTCCTCCGTTGGATCTCGAGCTGGAGGGCGATGAACTCGTCCATGGCCAACCGCTCGCGGGCCGTGTTGGCGGCGGTCTCGTTGGATGGAAAGTGGATGTCCGCCACCGCCTGTGCACGGCTCGGCCAACGGGTTCCGTCGTCCCGCACCGCCTTCGACATCAGGTCGGGCTCGGGTTCGGCCAACAGGTGCCCGAACCGTTGAAGAGCCACCCACGCGATCCAACGCCGTCCCCGCTGTCCGAGCCCTTCGGTCAGCCGGTAGATCGGCACGATCCGGCCGACGTGCAGCCGGGGTTCCTCCGGATCCGGTGCCGCGGAGCGGTCCTCGGTCTCCGAGGTGGTCCCGAGGCGCTCGGTTTCCGGGTGGTCCATGGTGCGGGGCTTGAGGGACCGCACCTTGCCATGCACCACCCATTCCTCGCCGACCGCGAACTGCCGCTCCATGTGGGGCATGTTCCACCAGCGGCAATGGAGACGGGCTGTGCCGTCATCCAGCACGAACTCGAACACCGACCGCGTTCCCTGCCGGAACTTCTTCGTGCCCGCGGCGACGATGCGTCCGAGCACCGCCGTCGTCTGGCCCGCCTGGAGTTCACGGACCAGGCTGAAGGATCGGCGGTCCTCGTGGCGCCGGGGCGGATCGAGCAGGAGATCCCCGATGGTCCGGATGCCGAGCCGCTCGAGCAGCCGGACTCGGGCGGGACCGATGCCCGGCACGAGGGAGGCCGGGGAATCGAGGTTGGGAACCGGGATGGAACCGGAAGCCTCGGGCATGGGCGCTCCGTCGCAGGACGGGTCAGGCCGAAGGAGGGGGCGTCTCCCCGGTGGATTCCGTGGTCGTTCCGGCCGGCGGCGCCGCGGGTTCCGCTTCGGCGATCTCGGAATCCGGCTCGGGCTCGGGCTCGGCCGCCATTTCGCCGGCCTCCGCGGTGGCGACCGGTTCCGGCGGTGCGAGACCGATCTCGATTTCGCCGAAATCCTCACCCTGGCGGATCACCAGCGTCCTCAGACGGGTGAGTTCCAACATGGCCAGGAAGGTCACCACGACCTCCGACCGTGTCCGGGCTCCCGCAAAAAGTTCGGAGAACAGGATCGTGCCCCGCTGCGCAATCCATTCCCGCAACGCGGACATCTTCTCGGACACCGTGTAGGGATCCGCCTGGATCTCGCGGTACTCGTCACGGCCGCCGAAGCGCTTGAGGATAGTGCTGACCGCCTCGATCAGGTCGAAGACCGAGACCGGGGCCTTCCGGGGCGCCTCGGGCTCCTCGAGTTCCGGCCGGGCCGGCCGACGTTCGTAGATCGACTCCATCTCGGCCTCGCGCAACTGGAGCCGGCCTGCCGCGTCCTTGAACTTCCGGTACTCGACCAGCCGACGGATGAGCTCGAAACGCGGATCCTCCTCGTCTTCCTCCTCCGAAAGCACCTCCGGCTTCTTGTCGGCGGGCAGCAGCTCGCGGCTCTTGATGTAGATCAGGGTCGCCGCCATCACGAGGAACTCCCCGGCCACCTCGAGGTCGAGCTCGCGCATCTGGTCGATGTACGCGACGAACTCGGAGGCGATCCGGGTGAGGTTGACCTGGTAGATGTCCACCTCCTGCTTCTTGACCAGGTGCAGCAGCAGATCCAACGGACCTTCGAACACCTCGAATTGGACGCGGTATTCGTTCATGAGCCCAAGCGGAAGCTGCTTCCAGCGTTCATTGGCCGGGAGCTCCGAATCCGGCGATTCGGTCGGGAGGAGGAGGCGTTCATCCGGGAGGGACATCGTGGTGGGTACGGGGTCGGAATGCTAGCGGACGAGCAGGGCAACCCGACGCCCACCGGCCCGTTCGCCAAACCAGGTCTGGATCTGGTCCAGGAGCCAGGCTTCCCAACGGCGACACTCCGGACACCAGATCTTCCGCCCCGTGATCTGCTTCACGCAGCCGCGCAGTCCCGAGAACTCGACCGCCTCGGGACCGGATGAAATGGCTTCGTCGAGCAGGGCACGCAGACGCCTCTGGAACTCCAGTTCTCCCAGCTTCCCGGCTTCGACCGCGATCTTCCGCAGGTCCGCCCGCCAGACCTTGGCCGCCGGATTGCCCGGTGCCGCCGGTGCGTCCGGGGATTCGCCGGTGGTCTTGGCCGCCGCGGGGGACTTCTTCGGCTTGGCTCCCGCCGCCAAAGGTTCCGTCGTGACCTCCGCCGTGAGCCCGAGTCCCTGGAAAACCCGGGCCAAGGCCGAGGCGAACTCCGCCACGGTGACATGCGTCTGGCCGAGCTCGTTCTTGAAATAGTGCAGCACGCCGGCGGCGGCCTGCTTCAGCCATTCCGGATCGATTTGTTCGGCGGCGCCCCCCGCCAACTCGAAGGTCAATTGCTCCACGGAGCAGGGGATGAATCCGCCATCCTCCTTGGCCACCAACAGGAACTCGTTGTTCAGGGCGATCATGGTTTTCGTCGTCCCTTCTCCACCGCCGCGGCTTCCGCCAGCAGCTCCAGTTGACGCTTGTCATCCGGTGGCAGCGATTCCAACCGCTCCACTTCGTTCACGAAGTCGCTCGCCTCCTCGAAGTTGCGGTAGATGCTCGCGAACCGCACATACGCCACCTGGTCCATGGCCCGCAGTTCCCGCATCACACGCTCCCCCACCGCCGTGCTGCCGGCTTCCCTCTCGAAACTCGCCGCCAGCGACTCCTCGATCCGGTCCACCGCGGCCACGATCGCATCCTCCGAAACCGGTCGCTTCTGGCACGCCCGCTTGAGGCTCGCCACCAGCTTTTCGCGCGAGAAGTCTTCCCGCCGTCCATCGCGTTTCACGATCACCAACGGATCGTGTTCGATCTGCTCGTAGGTCGTGAACCGGTGCTCGCATTGAAGGCATTCCCGCCGACGACGGATCGTCGCCCCCTCCTTGGAAGAGCGGGAATCGATCACCTTGTCATCCTGACAGGCACACTTCGGACAGCGCATAGGAGGTCTGCCAACAACCGGCTGTGGCAGCGCCTGAATTAGGCCACTACCCGTTGTGGCGTCAAACCGTTAGCCTGCAAAGTTGCTCACAAATCGGTGACTATTCCCGGACTGACATTCCGCCGACCCCGCCTATCCTTCCGCCACCATGTCGTCGCCGCTGCTGCAACTGATCGGGGTGTCGAAGTCCTTTCCGGCCGGGGATGCCCGGATCGAAGTCCTGCGCGACGCCCATCTGGCCCTCGAACGCGGTTCCAGCACCGCCATCATGGGGCCCAGCGGCTCGGGAAAGAGCACGATCCTGAACCTGATCGGGACGCTGGATCGACCGGACGCCGGTTCGATCCTCTTCGAAGGCAAGGACCTGTCCACGCTCAATCCGACGGCCCAAGCGGAGTTCCGCAATCGCAGCCTTGGATTCATCTTCCAATCCCATCACCTGCTCCCGCACTGCACGGTGCTGGAAAACACCTTGGTGCCCTGCCTGGCCGGGGCGGACCGGTTGGAGGATGAGGTCCTCGAACGGGCACGTCGCCTGTTGGATCGGGTCGGCTTGGGACATCGGCTCGACCACCTTCCTGCCCGGCTTTCCGGAGGCGAACGTCAGCGGGTCGCGGTGGTCCGGTCGCTCATCCGCTCGCCGGCCCTGGTCTTGGCCGACGAGCCGACCGGCGCCCTCGACCGGGCCTCGGCAGCCGAGGTGACCCGGCTGCTGCTGGAGCTTCAGTCCGAACTCGCGACCACGTTGCTCGTGGTCACCCATTCCCCGGAATTGGCCGGCCGGATGTCCCGGGTCCTGCGGATGGAGGACGGCAAGCTGGTTCCCGACGACGGCCTTGGACGGAAATCGGCCAGCCCGACCTGATGAATCCGTTCCCCGGCACACCCGCCGACAGACGGCCCCACGCCGGATGGGAATGGCCGGAGGCATTGGGCTTCCTTCCGTGGGCCGGGGCGGGCTTCCTGCAGCAAGGCCTTGTCGCCGGCTGGCTCAAGGCCAGTGGATTCCCCTCTTGGTTTGGGCTGGTCTGCGGTCAGGCGGTGTTCCTCGTTTTCGTGCTCTTCGGATTCGTCCGACTGTCGAGGGCCCATGGGCGGGCTTTCGCGGAAGCGCTTGGATGCCGGAACCCGCTGTGGCCGCGTAATGTCGGTGCCGGACTCCTGGCTGGACTGGCGTTCCTTCCGGCCGCCTATGGTCTTCAGGCATTGGTCTCCGGGCTGTTCCGGATGTTGGGATTCGAGGTGCCGATCCAGAATGCCGTGGAACTGCTGATGGCCGCCGGTCCAACTGGCCGCATGGGAATCTATCTCGCGGCGGGCATCGGTGCGCCGGTGGCCGAGGAGATCCTGTTCCGTGGGGTGATCTTCGCCACGATCCGGGACAACGGGTGGCCACGATCGGCGCTGCTGGGATCGGCGATCCTGTTTGGCGCCGTGCATTTCAACCTGGGAGCACTCGTGCCATTGACCGGCTTCGGCATGCTGTTGGCGTTGGTGTACGATCGCACCGGAAGCCTGCTGGCGCCGATCGCCGCACACATGGTCTTCAACGCGGCGCCATTCGTCATGCTGCTGCTCGGCGTCGAGTTCGCCAAGTGACCCGGACTGTCCACCGCCGTGGGATTGTCCACGGAGACCCGGAGGATACGGAGAGGACGCATTGACACGGATGGCTCGGAGGGACGCCGCGTGTGGCGGGTGCCGAGAGAAGGAATTCCATCGCAGAACTGGAGCCGGTGGTCGGGATTGAACCGACGACCTACGGTTTACGAATCCAGACCGAGCGGGGGAGACCTTGCTCAAATATGCGGTTTTGCTGGGGTTTCTCGAGCATCCGCTCGCAGCGTCCCGCGTCGTCACCACGCCAATCTGTCCCAAACTGTCCCAAAAACTTTCCGCCGAACGCCCCGTCCAGACGAGCCGTAGGCGGCTCCTCGCACAGAACGCGCAGCAGGGTCCCGACCGGATTGCCGACTCATGCGTACCGGTCCGTTCCGGGATGGGCTCTTCCCAGAAATACGGTCTGCTTCATCCCTGCCTGGCGACTTGCGAAGTCACGGGTGTGCGCGCTGTGGGTTTCGACGTCGTTCATGGGACCAACCAATCCGGGACCTGTCCCCAACGGCGCGATTCGGGCATTGCTTCGACCACCGAACCGGGATGCCCAAGGCAGAACGGTTGAGCTGGGAAGCTTCCAAAAGCGTCGCCAAGAAGCGTACACGAGTCCGGGGAGGTTTCACTGGCCGACCCAAGTCCGAATGGAAGCGGTTCCCAGCGGCTCGGCCGCTGTTCTGCCGAGAGGGTTCGGTCTGAGCGACCTACCCTCTCTCGATGGTCTGGTTCCCTCGGCACACCGTCGACTCGGGCCATCCTTCGCCCGACGGAGTTCGCCAATCTCCGAAAGGTCCATCCCACGGAGAATCCTTCTCCGGAGCTCCATTGGGACGGGCTTCGTCTGCCGGCGGAGCCAACTCGATTTTCCCAAATCTCAGATGCTCAAAGTCCTAGGGTGTTTGGGAGGCACTCTCGTCGCCTCGAGGCAGGGGGAGAGTGTTACAAAAGCGTGGTGGATTTCGGGAAAAAATTAAACTTGAGCCACGGTTTTTCGATGGGTTATCAAGCCCTTTGAATCTTTTCCCACCGGGCATCGATAATATTAATGTATAAAATACACGGTAAAAACGAAAGCTTTCGTTTGCTGGGTATAGCATTAGTTTCTGAGTTTCGCGGAAACTCAAGACGTTATCGGTAAGTTACTGTTATCAATTTGTGGTCAGCGTAAACTCACTATGAAGATTTTCTGTTGGACAAGCAGACGACTTCGCATGTTTGGTGCGACTGTTCCTTTGGCTTGCATAGCGTTTGGACTCTCCGCTTACGCGGAGGGCGAGATTGTTGGATGGGGAGCCAGAGATTTTGGTCAAACGACCCCGCCCTCAGGGGAACGCGATATCCTGGCGATATCGGCCGGCGACGAACATTCCATCGCTCTTCGCTCGAATGGAACCGTATTCGCGTTCGGGAAGAATGATGCAGGGCAATCCACGGTTCCAGCAGGGTTGACCAACGTTGTCGCCATTGCGGCGGGCAGGAATCACAACTTGGCGTTGACCGGAAATGGATCGGTGGTCGCCTGGGGAGGCAGCGATTTGGGACAGGCAGTCGTGCCGGCCTCCCTTTCCAATGTCGTTCAGATATCGGCGCATGAATCCGTGAGCCTCGCGCTGCTTCGGGATGGCAGCATCGTGGGTTGGGGCGACAATCGCTTCGGCCAGATTCCGCCGACATCCGGGGTGGATTCCGTGGTGTCTGTGGACGCAGGAATCCACCATACCTTGGCATTGCGGAATGATGGAACTGTCTTGGCTTGGGGTGAAAACGATGCGGGCCAAATCAATGTTCCAGCCGGTCTTGCCGGGGTGAAGCAGATCTCTGCCGGATACAAGTACAGTTTGGCGTTGAAAGTGGATGGGACGATTGTTGCTTGGGGAGCTAATGACTTTGGGCAGACGCAGGTGCCCAACGGGCTTTCCAATGTCGTGACCATCGCCGCGGGAAACTATCACGCGATGGCTCTCAAATCCGACGGCACGGTCGTTTCCTGGGGATACAATCAGACTGGGCAGGCCTCGGTTCCCGCCGGATTGGTCAATGTGAAATCCATCGCCGCCGGCGGAGGACATTCTCTGGCATTGGTCGCGGTGGATCCGACGGCGGAAATCCTCACGAATCCCCAATCGGTAACGGTGTCAGTCGGCGCGGACGTGAGCTTCCAAGTCGGGTCGACCAACGCGACGAGCTACCGGTGGACGAAAGATGGCAATCCTCTTCCCGGTGCAACGAATGCCACGCTCACGCTGACAAATGTTCAACCAGCACGGATCGGCGACTATCGGGCGATCGCGAGCAACAGTGCTGGAAGCGTTACGAGCAGTGTCGCGGCATTGAACCTGACAGGGGTTGATTCCGGAAGTTGGCGCGGGCTGATTGCCTATTACCCATTCAATCAAAACGCGAACGATGAAAGCGGATTTCAGCGCCACGGAGCGCTCGCCGGCGGGGCGTTGTTCGGCAGCGACCGTTTGGGTTCAACAAATCAATCGGTTGCGTTCGCCGGTGTGAGCGCAAGCTATATTGATGAAGATCGAGTTGAATTATCTAGAGTCAGTGAATCGCGGATTCAGGAATGGTCCTGGTCGGGTTGGATCTTCTTGAAAAGTCGCAAGGATCAAACCTCGTTGATGGGCTTCGAGGATGGGTCGACCCTTTGGTTGGAACGTCAGGTTGTCGGTTTCCGAAGCAATGGTGCCACTCTTGTTGGAAGTCTTTCCTCTGCGATTCCAACGAACCAGTGGTTCCAGATTGCATTCGTTGCAAGGCAGTCGGGAGCAACTTTGTACTTGAACGGACGGTCTGTAGCGACAGTCAGTGGAACAAATCCAGGATTGCCTTCAGGAACCGCTTTTCTGGGGGCTAGAGGATTTGGAAACATCCTATACACATTGGATGGGTCTTTGGATGAGGTGCGTATCTATGGGCGATCGTTATCGGCAGCCGAAGTCGCGGCGATCTATGCCTTCGAAGCTCCGACCCCGTTTGGAATCACGGCACAACCGCAGTCCATTTTGGCTAACGTGGGCCAAACGGTGAGTTTCACGGTGGGGGCGACCAATGCGACGTCGTACCAATGGACGAAGGATGGCAATCTCCTCATTGGCGCGACGGGATCCACCTTGACGCTGACCAACGTCCAGCCGACGCGAATTGGCGACTACCGGGTGATCGTTGGCAATTCCGTCGGTAGCGTCACGAGCAGTGTCGCGACCTTGAGCATTCGCGGCTTCGACACCGGGATCTGGAGGGGATTGGTGGCGTATTACCCCTTCACCGGAAACGCGAGGGATGAGAGTGGTCAGGGTCATGACGGTCGCCCGGTGGGGGCCCGGCTTTCGGCAGATCGATTCGGCACCGACAACTCCGGCTACCTGTTCAACGGCGTCTCCGACTACATCCAAGTCGAACCATTTTCCGCGCTGGCGTTCGGAACGAACGACTACTCCGTCTTCGCGTGGGCGCGCCCCTCCGGTGGGAGTTGGCCGACGATTCTCAACAATGCCGGAGAACCCGGTCCGACGGTCAGCGGCTTCGAGTTCTCGTTGGATTTTCCGGAACCCGGCAGCCTTTCGTGGATCCACGGAAACGGCCCATGGGATTGGTGGGGAGCCGGCACCGTGCCTTTCGACGCCTGGTCTCAGGTCGCGGTGGTCAGCGCTTCTGGCACGGAATCGCTTTGGATCAATGGAAGACAGGTTGCGTCGAGGAATTCCCCGCGGGCCATCGGGCCGTCCGACCTTCCCCTGCTGATCGGAGCGGCCGCCACCACCGCGGAATTCTTCCGGGGATCGATCGATGACATACGGATCTACAATCGGGCGCTGAGCGCCTCAGAGGTGGCTGCGCTCCATGCCTACGAGGCCCCTCCGCTCCCCGACATCACCTCCAACCCACAGTCGATCACGGCGATCGCCGGCCAAACGGTGAGTTTCACGGTGGCAGCGACCAATGCCGTGACGTTTGCCTGGACCAAGGATGGGATTCCCCTGCCGGGGGCTTCCGGTCCGACGCTGACCCTGACCAACGTCCGTCCGTCACGGATCGGCGACTATCAGGCGGTCGTGGGCAACGGCGTGGGCAGCGTCACGAGCCGTGTCGCGACACTGAACCTCCAAGGGGTCGATTCGGGGATCTGGAAGGGGTTGGTTGCCTGGTATCCGTTCGATGGGAACACGAAGGATGAATGCGGCAATGGCAGCGATGCCCTTCTGCTGGAGGGGGCGAACCTTGTCACTGGAGGGGTGACCGCCGGCAATGCCGTACGCATCGATGGTATCAATTCGATCAACAAAGGCGTAAGGCTTACGACCCCCTTCATCAATTCAGGGCAGCAGCAATATTCCATCGGCATTTGGTTCAAATCCGACCAACCTGGAAAGGAAAAGCAAACCCTGATCAACACGGATCCCCACCAAGGGATTGGTGTCGATTTCAACTACGCCAACGATTCACGCCGGGTCTCCATGTTTGTCGGCAATGGTTCCCAGTGGTTTGCTGTGCAGAATTCGACAAATTCCTTCTCCGACTCGAAGTGGAGGATGGTGATGTTTGTCAAATCCGGGGATACTTTCACCCTCTTTGTCGACGATCGGATCGAAGCGACACTGGAACTCGCCACCTCTGCCTGGAACAGTCCGCTGTCTTTCTGGTTGGGCTCCATCGGACCTGTTTGGCCCGGGGAGGTGTTCTCAGGATTATTGGACAGCGCCCGTATCTACAACCGGGCCTTGTCGCCCGTGGAGGTCGCCGCGCTCTACGCCTCCGAAGCCCCTGTCCCGGCGGGCATCACGGCCCAGCCTCAGTCGATCACGGCAAACGTGGGCCAGACGGTGAGCTTCTCGGTCGGAGCGACCAATGCGACCACGTTCCAGTGGAACAAAGACGGCTATCCGATCGCTGGCGCGACAAACTCCACGTTGGCTTTGACCAACGTCCAACCGGCACGCATCGGCGACTATCAGGTGGTCGTGGGAAACAGCACGGGAAGCGTCACGAGCAGTGTGGCGGCGCTGAATCTCCAGGGAATCAATCCAGGGATCTGGAGAGGTTTGGTGGCGTGGTACCCATTCGATGGGAATCCGAAGGACGGGGCGCGGCTGAACGGAGACATCCTGAATCCGGCCGCCTTGCAGTTCGGCGCGGATCGCTACGGCAATCCCGGCGCCGCCTTCGCCCCTGAGAGTGGGGCCCGCGCGGAGCTCCCAACTGGCGCACTGCCCTCGGGCACCCAGGCGCGGACGCTTTCCATGTGGGTCCAAGTCGTAGACCCCAGTCTGACCGGGCTCAGGACATTGTGGTGGGCCGGGGCAGGTGAGTTCAATCGAGCTTGGGGAATCCACCTCACTGGAAGTGGTGTCACCGACCAAGGTGGCCCTGGGATGCTGAGAGTGGACTACTACGGACTTGCCTTGGACGCATACCCTTCGAGTGTGGTCGATGGGAAATGGAGGCAGATCTGTTGGGTCATTCAACAGTCCCGCTCCTTGTTCTACGTGAACGGAGTGCGAACGAGTGAAATGGATTTCTTCACGGATACACTCTATGGGCCGGCAAATCTTGGTGGGAACGGAGTCAAGTTCGACGAACTGCGAATCTACAATCGAGCCCTGTCAGATTCTGAAATTGCCGCGCTCTACACATCGGAAGCGCCATCACCGGTCGCCATTACTGCCCAGCCCCAGTCGATCACGGCGAACGTGGGGCAGACGGTGAGCTTCTCGGTCGGGGCCACCAATGCGACGACGTTCCAGTGGACGAAGGATGGGAACCCGCTGTTTGGGGCGACCAATTCCACGCTGACGCTGACCAACGTCCAGCCTCCGCGGATCGGCGACTATCGGGTGATCGTCGGCAACGCCGGCGGCAGCGTCACAAGCAGTGTCGCATCGCTCCGCCTGAATGGCGCCAATGAGGGAATCTGGCGGGGTTTGGTGGGCTGGTATCGCTTCAGTGGGAATGCCTTGGATTCCAGCGCCAATGCCGCCCATGGCGGGGAAAACGCGGTTGCCTATGGAACGGACCGCTTTGGACAACCCTCGTCGGCGCTCTGGCTGACGAACCTCAACGTGCCGAATTCCGTCTCGGTTGACGGACCGCTCTTTCGGACGGGACAGGAAGATTTCACGGTCGCCGTTTGGGTGGCCCTTACGGATCCCGCGGAAGCCAACCAGATCGGCGCCATCTTCAACACGGTGCCTCATGCAGGATTGGCCATGCTTTTCGGCACGCCTGGAGCGCCGGGGGAAATGCGGTTTTCTGTCGGCAACGGTCAATCTTGGACCAGTGTTGAGGCCGTTCCTGGGGTTTCTGGATGGGAGGCCGGGCGCTGGAAGCAGGTCGTCTTAGTCCGAAGCGCGGGACGCGTCCGCCAGTATTCCAATGGGCTTCTGGTTGCCGACGCGGTGGTTGGGGGAGCGTTCTCCGTGGATTGCGGACTTCTCTTTGGATCTTCCTCTCATGCAGGACTACCCGGAGCCGCCGCCTACAACTTCTTCGGCCTCCTGGACGATGCACGTGTCTACAATCGTGCCCTGTCGGCCGCGGAGATCTCTGCCCTCTATGCGTCCGAGGTGCCAGCTTCGGTCGGAATCACTTCCCACCCCCAGTCAGTCACGGCGAATGTGGGGGAGACGGTGAGATTCACGGTCGGAGCGACCAATGCGACGACGTTCCAGTGGACAAAGGATGGCAACCCACTTTCGGGTGCGACAAACGCCACACTGACGCTGACGAATGTCCAACCGCCGAGGATCGGCGACTATCGGGTGATCGTCGGGAATGCTGTCGGCAGTGTGACCAGTACCGTTGCGACCATCTCCTTGCGAGGAGTGGATCCTTCGATCTGGAATGGATTGGTCGCATGGTATCCGTTTAATGGTGATGCAATGGATGCATCTGGGAACGCAAATCATGGAATCGCCTACGATGTTCTATCTGGAAATGATCGCTTTGATAATTCCAACGCCGCTTACAGATTTACGTTATCGGAAGTGTATGTCCCGTTCAATCCAGTATTCAACACCCCTTATGTAACAGTGTCGGCTTGGATAAATACCGTCACCGGCGCGGGGTCTCAGATTATTGCGGCAAGGTTGCAATACGGGTATTCAGTCCCTCATGGACAGGTATGGTTGTGGGGAATTGATAATGACAACCTAACACACACTGTTTCAATTGAAGATTCTATTGGTGGTAATTTGGGGAGTGAACATTTCCCTTCATTGTTTGGAGGTAAGCTTCAAACCAATGTATGGGCATTTGTTTCTTTTACATACGACGGGAGATATCTTAAAATATTTAAGAACGGACAGCTGGAGAATAGTCGTCCACTTTCATTGGTTTTAAACACTAATGGAAATTCTGGTATCTCCATAGGAGTAACGGATCAAGTCAACGGGAGGTTTTCCTTCTTCCAAGGCATGATTGACGACGTCCGCATCTATAATCGGGCTCTTTCCGACGGGGAAGTTGCCGCGCTCTACGCGTACGAATCGGCCCCGCCTGTGCCCCGTTTGGTGACTTCCCCCGCAAACGCCACGCTGCTGGTGGGCCAGACCCTGACCCTGAGCGCCCAGATCACCGGCGCCGCCCCTATCACCTATCGCTGGCAGAAGGATGAGGCAGACCTCGTGAACGGCGGCCGCATCAGCGGCGCGGACGGCCAAACCCTGACCGTGACCGATCTCACCTTGGCCGATGCGGGCCGGTATCGTCTCACGGCGACAAACGCGAACGGCAGCGCCGTGACCGACGCGGCGACAGTGACGGTTCAGGCTCCGCCCGTGATCACCGCGGAACCGGACTCCGTGGATGCCGTCGAAGGCGATCTGGTGACCCTCCGTGTCGGGTTCAGCGGATTCCCAACGCCGACGGTCCAATGGTTCAAGGGGGACGTGGCCATCCCCGGGGCGACGGGAGAGACACTGGAATTCCCGTCGTTGTCGGAGACCAATGCCGGCGGCTATCGCGCGGTGGTCAGCAATGCCGCCGGAATCGCCACCAGCCGGACGGCGGTAGTCACCTTCACCCCGGCGATCCGAGTTCTGGTCAACGGCATGGTCGCCGGGGCCACGGTCCGTTCGTTGGATCCCGTGACGGTGGAACTCCAGTTCGCGAGGCCGGGCTGGTTCCTGTTCTACACCCTTGACGGAACCGAGCCCTCCTTCGCCGACACGGCCTACTTTGCGCCCTTCGTCGTAGCCCAGCCCCGCGATCTCCGGGTGGTCGCCTATTCGCCTGAATTCATTGATGTCGTCTCAGGTTCGACGGTCGCGTTTCGGTTCCTGAGCCCTCAGACCGTGGTATGGGGTTCGTTGCCGGCCTTGCGCTTCCGGGACAGCCGTCCGCTGGCCATTTCCGCGAGCAGCGGACTGCCGGTGAGCGTGAGCGTCGTGAGCGGTCCAGCGACCCTGTCCGGCGGAATCCTGACCGCCACGGGGGCGGGACCTGTGGTCCTGCGTGCCGTCCAGGCGGGCAACGACCAATACGCTTCAGTGAGCGAGGAACGCACCCTGATCGCAGAGCCCGCGCTCCAGACCTTGACCTGGCCGGCGTTGGCGTCACGGACCTACGGGGAAGCCCCTTTCCCGGTCGCGGTGACCGCCAATAGCGGATTGCCGGTGGACTTGGCCGTGGTGTCCGGGAAGGCCACGGTGAACGGAACCAACGTGACGTTGACCGGTGCCGGGACGGTGACCCTCCGGGCTTCCCAGTCCGGCAACACGAACTTCGCCGCGGTGAGCGAGGAACGGAGCTTCGCGGTGGCGAAGGCGGCACAGACATTGACCTTCCCGGCGATCGCCAACCGAGCCTACACCCCGGAACCCTTCACGCCGGTGGCGGTCACCAGCAGCGGGCTGCCCGCCGTCCTCACGGTCCTGAGCGGTCCGGCCACCGCCAGCGCCGGTCAGTTGACGTTGACCGGTGTGGGGACCGTGATCGTACGGGCGGGCCAGCCGGGCAACGAGGACTGGGAAGCGGCCTTGCCGTCGGACCGGACGTTCACCGTGACGGCCGGCACGCAGACCGTCGCCTTCACGCCGGTGGGACCGAAGATGTTCGGGGATGCGCCGGTGGCGCTCGTGGCGACCAGCAGCGTGGGACTGCCGGTGACGTTCCGTGTCCTCAACGGGCCGGGGACGGTCGCGGGCGACGTGCTGACCTTGACGGGAGCGGGCACCGTGGCGGTTCAGGCCCTGCAGACGGGCAGCGCGCTGTACCAGGCGGCTGCGGCGAGCCAGACGATCGTGGTGTCGAAGGCGTCGCAGACGCTGAGTTTCCCGACCATCGCGAACCGTGGCTACACGACCAACGTCCTTCCGCTGAACGCGACTGCGGGGAGTGGCTTGCCGGTGTCCTACCGGATGGTCAGTGGTCCTGGCTCCCTGAATGGCGCCGATCTCCGGTTGACCGGTGTCGGTGTCGTGTCGGTGGCCGCCGACCAGCTCGGCGACACCAACTGGCTGGCAGCGGCGAGCGTGACGAACACCTTCACCGTGAGCCGTGGCACGCAGAGCATCACCTTCAACCCGATCGGGGATCAGATCCTCGGCCAACCTCCGGTGACCTTGGTCGCCACCGCCAGTTCCGGACTTCCGGTGGCGTTCCAGGTGCTGAGCGGTCCGGCGACCGTGACCGGCAACCAGCTGGCCCTGCTAAACGAAGGAACCGTCACCGTGCTGGCGCGGCAGGTGGGCAGTCCGCTGTGGCTGTCTGCGCAGACGGAGCAGACGTTCCAGATCAGGAGGCTGACCACGTTGGCGGTGAACGTGGCCGGCGGTCGGGGCGGCTTGGTGACGGTGTCCCCGGTGAAGGACCGGTATGAACCGACCGAAAGCGTCACGCTGACGGCGGTGCCGGCCACGGGATACCGGTTCGAGCGGTGGACCGGGGACCTCACCGGCTCGACCAATCCCGCGACCCTCTCGATGAGTACGAACCGGGTCGTGGAGGCGGGATTCCTAGACGTGGCCGCCCCGGTCCTGACCTGGGATCTGCCGGTGGCCGGGACGACCGGGAACGAGCAGGTGGTGCTGGCGGGCCGGATCACGGACAACGCCCCCGGAGCCACCGCGAGCTGGAGCCGCGACGGCGGTTCCGGACAAGCCTTGGCGCTGGCGGCCGACGGAACCTTCCGGGTGGAGGGGCTGACGTTGGCACCGGGAACCAACCGGTTTGCGATCCATATCCGCGACGTCGCGGGGAACGTTGCCGATTCCGATCGGGAGCTTATCTGGGTTCCGGAACGGGTGCTGGCGGTGGGGAATGCGACGGAGGTCCAGGAGGGCCAACGGCTGGTGTTCCCGGTGCAGTTGATCACCCGGGCGGCCGACGTCGCTGGCATGACTTTCCGATTGGAGTACGACGCGGCCCATCTGGCTGATCCCCAGGTCGAATGGGGGAGCCTCGTGGGACAGAGCGTGAACAACCTGAACCTGGGAGCGGACGGGCGCATCGGGGCGTCATTCGCCCTGGCGGGGACGGCGTTGCCGGTCGGGACGAACCGGGTGGCGACCGTGAGCTTCCGGGCGCGCAGCGTGCCGGTCCGCCTTTCGGCCGGACTCCAGCCGGTGATCGAAAGCCTGAGCGACTCCAGCGGAGCCGTGATCTCCCGAGGCAACGCCACGGTGCCGGGCGGCGGCTTCATCAAGCCGCGCCGCATCACGGGTGACAACAATGCCAACCAGCGCCTGGACATCGGCGACGCGGTGGTCATCAGCCGACTGCAGATCGGGCTGGAGGAGCGACGGACCTGGGACGTCCCCCTGAACGACCTCAACACCTCCGGCGCGATCGACTCGGGCGACGTGGTGCGGGTACTGCGGGCGGTGGTGGGCCTGGATGCACAGCCGAGGCCAACCGGGTTGGCGGCGAGCCTGGGACTGGAGCTGGGCAAGTCGCTGCCGACGTCGGGGAACACGAACGACGTGGTGGTGATGGAATACCCGGACGGTCCTGTGGCCGTGGTGGGGCAGCCGTGGAGGGTGGTGATCCGGCTGACGCGGAGCGCGCAGCCACCGAGCGGCTTGAGCTTCTCGTTGCGTCATCCGGCGGGGCTGACCCTGCAGGATCGGCAAGTTGGGGCGTTGATCCCGGCCGGAGCCTTGCCCTTGTGGGGCGAGGTGACGGGCGGCCTGACCTTCGCCGCGGTGAGCGCCGGCGCCTGGCCGAGCGGAGCGGGCGTGGCGGCGGTGGTGAC
>JAIYBC010000027.1 GCA_027488845.1 Verrucomicrobiales bacterium
CCGGAGGTGCGCCTGCGGTGGCCGCTTTGCTGGCCGATACCGCCGATTTCGAAGCGAGCGGGCTGCAAAACCGCCGCCAAATGGCGCTGACGACCGCTACCAACCGCAGAAGACAGCGCTGCTGGCGATCAGCCGGCCTGTAGGTCACCTGAGCCAACCACGCCCACCCGCCCACCTTGCCAGTCCCTACCGAATCGGTAGCCTACGGACGTGTCCCCAGTCGGTTCCTTCAATTGGCGATTGATGCCTCAAGGCGACTTCCAAGAGACTTTGTTCCATAAGTTGTCGCATATCTGCGGAACTGAGGACGGTGACGAGAAGGTATACTGATTAACGCTGAACCAATCACCCCGCTAATGCAAATAGATATTAACGAGTGGCCGCCAATCTATAGATTGATTCGAGGATGCGAGTGTTTGTTTCCTGTGGGACGATAGACTATGAAAGTCGTGCGTCCAGCCGTTATTGTCGTAACTTTGTTTGCAGTTTGGGGTGCCCTGTTGCTGGCGTCTTCTATGCTGTTTCCTCGCCTGTGTGGTAGGGTGGTCAGATGGTCTAGCGCAACGGGTATTGTTCAGGAGGAGAGGTATTTAATGGGTGTTCAATATAAGACAATCAATCGTGAAACCATAGGTTGGGTGGCTGATAAATCAACTCGGATAGGCTCGAATGACGAATCGTGGCGTCTTTCCAGTGAAGATTCGATTCTGCTCCCATTTCGCAATCGGGACAGGATGCTTGAGTGTTCTCGCTATATTGATTATTTATATGAGGATGGTACATTGAATGAGGGCGAAATTCAGTCCGCAAGAAATTGTCTTCGTGCCGGTGACTACGAGTGCCTCTATAGATATGCTAGAAAGGTTCGTTCCAATTAAGTTGGCGTATTCACCGTTTTCGCCATCCAATTAGGCAGAGTTGGGCACGTCCACCCTCGAGGTGGTTGCACATTGATCTGAATCACTGATATGTCATTTGTGGTCTGGTAGCCTACGGACGTGTCCCCAGTCGGTTCCGGTTGAAATATGGCGAAG
Organism: Verrucomicrobiales bacterium; assembly: GCA_027488845.1. Classification (GTDB taxonomy): domain Bacteria; phylum Verrucomicrobiota; class Verrucomicrobiia; order Limisphaerales; family UBA9464; genus SXXZ01. The sequence goes on from JAIYBC010000027.1 coordinate 1,035, forward strand.
TACGCCTGAAACAAAAGCCCACTGGGGACATGTCCGTGGGAGAAGGGAATTTCGAGCCAAGGGACGTGTCCCCAAGGTTGGAAACGCTTTCGGCCGCGAAGGCTTCCAGCCGGGCGGGGTGCGATGGTCGATGGTTGGAAGGGGAAATGGGCGAGGGGACTCGCGCACTCCATGACGCTCGCGCGCTTGTTTCGGTCGCTTCTGCGGGAATAGGACTGGGTTCCAAAGCCCAGGGTTCAAAGCCCATCCGCCTCCGCGTGCTGGACTTGGAGCCTCCGAAACTGTTTCGCTCTCGCATCGGTCCCTAGTCCCAATTCCTTTGTCCCATGAGCGTCCCCGAATCCCCCGATCTCCTTCCCCAACTGCGGGCCGCCAGTGAACACCTGCTCAAGGTCCGTTCCGAGATGGGCCGGGTGATCGTCGGGCAGAAGGAACTCATCCACCGGCTTCTGGTCGGCTTGGTTGCCCGGGGGCACATCCTGCTCGAAGGGCTTCCGGGTCTCGCCAAGACGGCCAGCGTCAGCACGCTTGCCAGGGCCACCCACTGCCGGTTCTCCCGAATCCAGTTCACCCCCGACCTTCTCCCAGGCGACATCACCGGGACGCTCATCTACGACCCGGTCCAGGGCACCTATTCCACCCGTCAGGGTCCCATTTTCGCCAACCTCGTTCTCGCGGACGAAATCAACCGCGCCCCGAGCAAGGTCCAGTCGGCGTTGCTCGAGGCGATGCAGGAACGTCAGGTCACGATTGGTGACCGCACGTGGCCGCTTCCCGAGCCGTTCCTGGTCCTCGCAACCCAGAATCCCATCGAGCAGGAGGGCACCTACCCGTTGCCGGAGGCTCAGATGGACCGCTTCATGTTGAAGGTCGTGGTCGGCTATCCGACCGCCGCCGAGGAGTTGATCATCCTCGACCGCATGGCCTCCACCCAGCCCGACACCACCGTGGATGCCGTGGTCTCGCCGGAGGAGATCACCGGCTACCAGAAGCTGGTGAACCGGATCCACGTCGATCCGCTGGTGCGCGACTACATCGTTCGGTTGGTCGTGGCGACACGGGATGCAGCGACCGGCACCGGCGTCGCCCCCGAGCTGAAGCGCCTGGTCCGCATCGGCGCCAGTCCGCGTGCGACGATCAACCTCACGCTCGCTTCCCGCGCCTGCGCCCTGATCGAGGGGCGGGATCACGTCACGCCGGACGACGTGAAGCAGATCGCCGCCGACGTCCTGCGCCACCGCATCCTGCTGACCTACGAAGCCGAGGCCGACGAAGTGACCACCGAGAGCCTCGTGAAGACGATCCTCGGCAAGGTGAAGGTTCCCTGAGCCCGACGAGGCGGAAGGGATCTGCCATCAAAGCCGCGAAGCCGTCGAACAACGGGATCCGCGCCGACGGTCGAATCGGCCAGCCGGCCGCCCCGGCCGTCCACGTCACTTCTTCGGTGGCAGGTCTTTCCGGGGGAACAGCGGCACCGGGGCGCCAACCTGGTGGCTTTCCTGTAGGCCTCCCCAAGCGGACTGGTTCCAGTCCGACGGTTCCGCGCAGACCTTGAGCTGGGCGAAGATCTTCTCGGAGGTCCCGGGCATCACCGGCCAGATCAGCACGGCGAGGATTCGGCAGGTCTCGACGAGATTGTAGAGAACCTCGTCCAACTCGACCGCCTTGGTCGGATCCTTGGCGAGGCTGAAGGGCTTGGTCTGCTCGACGTACAGGTTGGCACGGTTGACCAGTTCCCACGTGGCCACCAAGGCGTCCTGCGGAGCCGGCTCGAGGTAGGCGGCACGGGTCTTGGCGACCGCCTGTGCGGCCTCGGCGGCGAGGAAGGAGGAGGCCTTGGGAACGACGCCGTCGCGGTACTTGTTGAGCATGTTGACCGCGCGGTTGAGCAGGTTGCCCAGGCCGTTGGCCAGCTCGGCGTTGTAGCGCGACTTGAAGCCGTCGTCGGTCCAGTTCCCGTCAGGACCGATGCCCAATTCCCGGGTCACGTAGTAGCGGAAGGCATCGACGCCCCACTCCTCGATCACGGCGATCGGGTCCACGACGTTGCCGGTGGTCTTGCTGAGCTTCTCACCGTTCTTCTGCCACCAACCGTGGACCAGGACGGTCTTTGGCAGCGGCGCGCCCACGGCCTTCAACATGATGGGCCAGTACACTGCGTGGAACTTGAGGATGTCCTTCCCGACGAGGTGGATGTCCGCGGGCCAAGCCTCGAGCCTGGCATCGCGGGCGGGGTAGTGGGCGCCGAGCGGGCCGGTCGCGGCGGGATCGCCGAGCGAGGCCGGCACGGAGAAGTAGTTCACCAGCGCGTCGAACCAGACGTAGGTGACGAAGCCCGGGTCGAAGGGCAGGGGAATGCCCCAGGAAAGGCGGGCCTCCGGGCGGGTGATGCAGAGGTCCTCGAGCTTCTGGGAGCGAAGGAAGCCGAGCACCTCGTTGCGACGATAGTCGGGCTGGATGAAGGACGGATTGGCCTCGATGTGGGCGACGAGCCAGTCCTGGTGTACGCCCATGCGGAAGTACCAGTTCTCTTCCACCAGCTCGTTCACCTGACCCCACTTGGGATCCCAGGTGCCATCCGGGTTGCGGTCCTTCTCGGTGAGGAAGGTCTCCTCCTTGACGGAGTAGTAGCCCTGGTAGGACGCCTTGTAGAAGTGCCCCTCGGCGTGGAGCTTGGAGAGGATGGCCTGGACCACCTCGCGATGGCGCGGCTGGGTGGTGCGGACGAAGTCGTCGTTGGTGAGCGAAAGGCGGCGGACGAAGTCGCCCCATTGGTCGGCGAGGCCGTCGCAGTAGGCCTGGGGAGACTGGCCCAACGCCTGGGCGGCGAGCTGGACCTTCTGTCCGTGCTCGTCGAGTCCGGTCAGGAAGAACACCGGCTCGCCGACGCTGCGACGGGCACGGGCGATCACGTCGGCGACGACCTTCTCGTAGGCGTGCCCGAGGTGGGGCGCGCCGTTGACGTAGTCGATCGCGGTGGTGATGTAGAACCGCTTGCTCATGGGCCGCGAAGTGAAGCGCAACGGCGGACAAAAGCCGAAAACCAAATTGCCGGGACCCGGAAACGGAAAAGACCCGGCGGAAGGCTCCGCCGGGTCCTGCTGGGTCGGCCGGTGTCGGCCGGCCGCGTTCAGATGTACTCGTTGAGGATCGCCTCGAGCAGCTCCTGGCGGCCGGATTCGAGACCCTTGACGTTGCCCAGCTCCAGGGCGTGCTTCTCGCAGTCGGCGAAGGTGGCCTTTCCGGCCTCGATCTTCGCGCCGATGCCGCTGTCCCAGGTGCGGTAGCGGTTCTTAACGAAGTCGCCGATCCGGCCGTCCTTGCGGATGGCGGCGGCGACCTTCAGGCCGCGGGCGAAGGCGTCCATGCCCGCGATGTGGGCGATGAACAGGTCGTCCAGCTCGAAGCTCTCACGGCGGACCTTGGCGTCGAAGTTCACGCCGCCGGTGGTGAGGCCGCCGTACTTGAGGATCGACAGCATGGTCTTCGCGGTGAGGTAGAGGTCGGTCGGGAACTGGTCGGTGTCCCAGCCGAGGAAGTAGTCGCCCATGTTGGCGTCGATCGAGCCGAGTGCACCCGCGGCGCCGGCGACCTCCAACTCGTGTTCCATGGTCTTGCCTGCGAGCCACGCGTGGTTGACCTCGAGGTTCAGCTTGAAGTGCTCCAGCAGGCCGTACTCGCGCAGGAAGTTCAGGCACGAGGCCGCGTCGCTGTCGTACTGGTGCTTGGTCGGCTCCTTCGGCTTGGGCTCGATGTAGAACGGGCCCTTCATGCCGAGCTTCTTCCGGTAGTCGACCGCCATGTGCATGAACCGGCCGAGATGGTCGAGTTCCCGCTTCATGTCGGTGTTCAGCAGCGTCGAGTAGCCCTCGCGCCCGCCCCAGAACACGTAGCCTTCGCCGCCGAGTTCATGGGTCCATTCCATCGCCTTCTTCACCTGTGCCGCGGCGAAGCAGAAGACGTCCGCGTTCGGGCTCGTGGCCGCTCCGTGCATGTAGCGCGGATGGACGAAGTTCTGCGCGGTGCCCCAGAGCAGCTTCAGTCCGGTGTCCGACTGGAGCTTCTTCAGTTCCTTGCCGACGGTGTCGAACTGGGCGTTGGCCTCCTTGAGGTTCTTGCCGTGGGAGGCGAGGTCGCGGTCGTGCCAGCAGTAGTAGGGGACGCCGAGCTTGGTCGCGAACTCGAAGAACGCGCGTGCGCGGGCGATGGCCTCCTTGGCGGTGCATTCACCGGCGTTCCAAGGGCGGTCGGCCGTGCCCCAGCCGAACATGTCGCCGCCGGTTCCGCGCATGGTGTGCCAGTACACCGCGGCGAACCGGAGATGGTCCTTCATCGGCTTGCCCTCGACCAGCTCGTCGGCGTTGTAGTGCTTGAACGCGAGGGGATTCTTCGATTCCGGACCTTCGTAGGAGATCCGGCCGATCTTGGGGAAAAACTGCTTGCTCATGTGTGTTGTGAGAATGGACGGCGGAAACTAAGGGTGCCCACGGCGGCTTGGAAGCGGTTAAATTAGCCGGGTCCCCGACGCGAAATCTCAAACGCCTTCAGCCGCCGTCGCCGGCGTTCCAAAGGTTCAACATCCGGTGGCGAGTGCCTACGGGAGCGGCGGAAGCAAGGCCTGCCTTTCCACGACGGCATCCCGTCCACGGCAAGCGGTGTGCGCCGCTCACCCGCTGCAGTTCCCCGGCTTTCCACGGAGGTTCCTTCCCATGATTCCGCGAATGAGGATGGGGCGCTGGAGGAAGCCGCCGGAGAATGCCCCCGAATTCTACCACTGCCACTGCCGCCTCCATGTCACGGCCCGTCCCTTTGTCACCGGCGGGAAGGCTCGCTTCACGGAGATCCTGAACCGCCAGGCGGCCTTCAGCGGTGTCGAGGTCCTGACCTACAGCCTTCTCGACGATCGCTTCCACCTGCTGTGCCACGTACCGAAGCCTCCCTCCCAGTTTCCGGTCGGCGAGGAGTTGCTGCGTCGGTTCGTGGCCCTGTTCCCCGAGGCTCGGGCGAGGGCGATTGTGCGTCGGTGGGAATGCCTTCCTGCAGCCGAACGGCCCGCTTGGGAATCCATGATCCACCGCCGGATGTGGAACATCGGCCTCTTCATGAAGGACGTGAAGCAGCGTTACTCGGAGTGGAACAACCGGAAGACCGGCAACGAAGGGGGCTCCTGGAACCAGCGGTACCACTGTGAATGGGTCGATGCCTCCAGCCCGGTGCTGTGGACGACCGCGGCCTTCATCGATCTGGCGCCCTTGCGGGCCGGGTTGGTGACCGATCCCAAGGCCCATCGTTGGGGCGCCTTCGGTGCGGCCGTCGCCGGATGCCCGGTCGCCAGGGCCGGATTCGGAAGGATCGTGGCGTCCTTCGGTCCCCCAGGCGGTGAGGAACCCTTCGAAGTCTATCGCCGATGGCTGAACGGCGTGCGGGCTTTGATGGGGATGCCGGAGACGAAGCCGTCACCGCTTCCGCCCTCCCCCGGGTTGAACTGAAACCATCGATGACCCTGCTCCGGGTCTGCGGGTGGTGTTTTGTCCAGGTTCCCGCGAAGCCCGATCCGAGGGCGTTTCAGCTCCCAAGATACCGGACAACCGCTTCCGTGCGGGTCTGCACCTGCAGCTTCTCGTAGATGCTCCGGAGATGGGTGCGGACGGTGTTGGTGCTGATGCCGAGCCGTTCCGCGATCTCCTTGTAGAGGAGCCCACGCGCGAGGGCGTCGAGGATGTCCCGTTCGCGTGGCGTCAGCGCCGGCAGCGGCTCCGCGACTGGCGTCCTGCCGGGACGGTTCAGTCCCGCGTCCTGGAACGAGGCCACCACCTTCCGGGCAATCAGGCTGCTCATCGGCGATCCACCGCCCTGGACCTCCCGGATCGACTCCAGCAGCTCCGCGGGAGGGGTGCGCTTCAGCAGGTAGCCGCTCGCCCCGGCCCTCAATGCAGCGAAGATCCGTTCGGTGTCCTCGTAGACGGTCAGCATCACGACCAGGAGCGCCGGGTTCCGGCGCTTCAGTTCCGACACGCATTCGATCCCGGAACGGCCGGGCAGGTTGATGTCCATCAACACCACGTCGGCGATCTCCGCCAATGGACCGGCCAACGCTTCCTCGGCGTTCGCGAAGGCGTTCACGCAGCGGAATCCGTCGGCCAATTCCAAGAGCGAGATCAGGCTGGAGCGGATGCGCGCGTCGTCTTCGACAAGGGCGACACGGATCGGATCGGTGGACTCCGGCGGGCTCACGCCACAGCTATCGCACGTTCCGCGCCGCGGGGACATCCTCCGAAAGGACGAGGTCGGGAATCCCTCCGGATTCGACTCCGACCGGGTCAATGCCGAGGACTGCGGCGAACGAGGAGTCCTTGGCGTTGGTGGCCCGGCCTGAATCCGTCGGGCAAGTCAGGTCGGTGACAACGGGAGATCGAGGGACACCAGGGTGCCGCTCCCCGGTGTGCTGCGGATCACGCACTCGCCTCCTGCCAGACGCGCCCGCTCCCTCATGTTCTCCAGGCCGTCGTTGAAGCGTCCGGCGAGGGCGGTGTCGAAACCTTGGCCGTTGTCGCGGATCTCCAGTCTCATCGAGGAATCCAGGACCTCGGCCCGGAGTGTCACCTCCGTTGCCCGCGCATGTTTCAGGGCGTTGTTCATCGCCTCCTTCAGCAGCAGCAGGACATGATGGCGGGCCGCCGCCGGGATCGGTGACTCGGGAAGCCGCGGCGGAAGATCCAATCGGAATGAGAGTCTCGCCGACCGAACGTAGTCCTGTGCGAATCCGGCCAGGTACTCGACCAGCGAGGCCAGGGTGTCGTGCTCCGGATCGACCGTCCAGACCATGGCGTCCAGGTTCCGGACCACCTCGCGGGAAAGTTCGCCCAGTTCGTGGAGCCGCGACTCCGTGGCTGCGCGGTCGGAGATCTGTCTGCGGGCCAGCTCGCTGAGAAGGCCTATCTGGGTCAGGCTGGCCCCGACGTCGTCGTGCATGTTGCGCGCAATCCGGGCCCGCTCGCGGTTCACGGCGTGGTCCCGTTCCAGACGGGCCACCTTCAGGAGCAGCCGGCGCTGCGACAGCCAACGAACCATCCCGGCCAACGTCCCGACGGACAGCACGACGGCGGCGACGCGAAACGGCAAGGTCTGCCACAGGAACGGCAGCACCACCACCGACAGCCTGGCACCGGTGGTGTTCCAGACCCCATCGCTGTTGGCTGCGGTCACCTTCAAGGTGTATTCGCCCGGCGCCAAGCGCGTGTAGGCGACCGCCCTGGCGGTTCCCATTTCCCGGTCCGCATCCTCCAATCCCTCGAGCTGGCACCGGAACCGGTTCCCTTCCGGCGCAACGAAACTGAGCGCGGTGTAGCGGAACTCGGTGACCAGCGGTCCCGGTGGGATCTCGACCCGTCCCGATTCCACGGCGAACGACCTGCCGTCCACCTCCACGGAGCGGATCACCACTGGCGGCGGCATCGGATTCCTGGGCAACCGTCCCGGGTCGACGACCGCCAATCCGTTCAAGGTGGCGAACCAAAGCCGTCCGTCCGGCCCCTTCCACGATGCCGGTTGCGCGCCACTGCACTCGTTCGACGGCATGCCGTCCGCCCGGTGGAAGCGGGTCGGCGAGATCGATCCGCGACGCCCTTCGCAGAGGTCCTCCAGTTCGGACAACGGACAGCGATACAACCCGCGCGCGGTTCCCCACCACAGGTATCCAAGGTCGTCGGCGAGGAGGGACTTGATCGTCGGAGCGGGCAGCCCGTCGTTCCCGCCGATCGGCCGGAACTTCCCGTTCCGGAATCGGGTCAGCCCGCCGCCGCCGATCCAGAGCGTGCCATTGGCCTCCAGGAAGAGGCTGCGTACGATGTCATGGGCGAGCCCATCCGTGCGGCGATAGGTCCGGACACCGGTCGCGGTCACGTGGTTCAGACCCTTCTCGGTACCCACCCAGGCGCCGCCCAAGCCGTCCCCGACGACCGCGCCGATCTCGACGTCCAAGAGCCCCTCGGCCTGGCCCCATCTCCGGAAGCTTCCGTCCGGGTCGCGTCGGCTCAATCCCTCGTCGCCCCCGATCCATAGGCCGCCTCCGACATCCCCTGAGAGCACCGCGATCGGCCCTCCGATCAAGCCCGGTGTCGCCGAGGGGAGGAAGGTCTCCGGTGCACCGGAGACCGGAAGGTGGAAGAGTCCCAGCCCGTAGGTGCCGACCCAGATCCCGCCGTCCGACCTCGGCCAGACACTCCAGGCCAGCTGGTTGGCGTCGAACGCCGGGGGCCGGGAATCCTGCCGGAAACGGGTGCCGTCGAACCGCTGTACGCCACGACCGTGGACGGCGGTCACGACCTCGCCATCCGTCCTCACCGCGACGGAAAGCACCACGGGTCGGGTCAATCCCTCCGCGGTTCCCACCGCCCGGATCGCGCGGCGTCGCAGACGGAAGAGCCCCGCGCCGTCGGTCCCGATCCACAGGCTTCCTTCCCGATCCTCGAAGAGCCGTCGATGGGAGTTGCTGGCGAGCGCCGTCGATTCGCCGACCTGCTTCCAGTCCTCGCCGACGGCCCGTCGCCAAAGCGGCCCGAGGTTGAGCGCCCAAAGCGTCCCGTCGCGTTGGCGAAAAAGGGAGAGGCTCTGCGGGGATGGGACCGGAAGCCGGACTTCGGGAACGAGCCGGCCCGAATGGGATCGCAGCAGCCAGTCGGGTTGGGAGGCGGACTGGATCAACAACTCGCCGGCATCCATGGGCATCATGGCGCTCGTGGTCAGTCCGCTCCCGGTGCCTGGGACCGGGTTCCAGCGTCCATTTTCGAGAAAGGCGTACTGGCCGCCCTGTTCCGTCCAGATGCGCCCCTCGGTATCGAAGGACAACTGCCAGAGACTCCCCCAGCCCGCACGGGGCGGTCCTGCGAACTCGACGAACCGTCCCGCCTCCCGGCGGAACAGCCTTCCATCTGGAAGCCCGGCCCAGACCGTTCCGTCCGGACCCACGGCGACACGGGATCCCTGACCGCCGGGAAGACCGTCCTGGGAGGTCAGCCGTCGAAAGCGGCCGTGGGAATAGAGGACCACCACCTCCTCCGCCTGGCTCATCCACAGGCCGTTTTCACGGTCGGCGCTCAGGCTCAGGTGGAATCTCGAAAGCTCCGGGTTGCGTATCGAATCGAAGGGTTCGAATTCGACGCCGTCGAAGCGGGCCAGTCCCCCGAAGGTGGACAACCACAGGTGACCGTCGGTGGTCTGTGCGATGTCCACGACCGAGTTCTGTGGGAGGCCGTCGTCAGAGGTCCATTGATGGAAGAGGTATTCCCCCGAAGCCGAGGCCGGCGTCTTCCCCACGGATTCCCCAGCGGGCACCGCGATGTCCTCCGCGGTCGACAGTTCCACCGCCAGCAGCATCCATGGAAGAAGGGTCAGTATCCGGCGAAACGACATGGCCTTTGCGGGGACGCTCTCAAGGACTCTCGGGTTCGACAGTGCGAAAGTGCCTCGTCCATTCGGGGGATCCTCGGCTGCGGATTCCCGACGGGGGGCCGGATGGGCCCCGGAACCGCGGAGGACACGGAGCGGAGGGGGCTGTCGGTTGTTCTTTGTCAGGGGTCCGTGGCCGCGGCTGCCAAGCTGCGGACGCCCGTCGCCCATTCGGGTGTTTCCTCGCTGAACGACGTCCGACGCCCCACGCCTTGCCCTGCATCCCGGCTTGGCCGCCGTTCGCCCGACCGCTAGGTTCCTTGGCAATGCCTGATGCCAATCCCGACGCGACACTCGACCGCCTGTGGAAGGAGTATGCCGAGGCGTTCCGGGATTTCGACGACCTGACCCTCGCCCGTTGGTGCTCCCAGACGCTGGGACAGCTCCGTGGTCGCGCCTGGCGGTTGTCCCATCCGCTCGTGGCCGCCTACCGGCTCGGCTCCCAGCTTTCCCATGACCGCCAGATCTGGCTGAAACGCCTGGTCTCCACGCCTCCGGGCTACATCGAGGCCACCTGCTGCCGCGCCCCGTTGCTGCCGCTGTTCAGCCGGGATGTCGCCGCCAGTGGGCTGCTTTGTCAGCACTGTGGTGAGACCTGTGTACCCTTCGAGGACATCCCCGAGGCCATCCGGAAGAAGATCCAGGCGTGGGCCGACCGCTATGAGCCTGTGCATCAGGTGGCCCATTGGGACGACCGGCAGCGGAAGAAGTCCAAGGACTACGACGCCGCCTACGAGGATGCCGCACAGGATGCCGAGCGGCTTCTCGCCGAGGCCGCCACCGATCTCGTCCCGGCCCTGGTCGACCTGTATCCGGCGTTGATCTGGGAAGACCAGGACGAATGCCTCGAGGTGCGTCCCGAGGACATCGTCCTCTGAAGCCTTGTCCCGTGCTTCCGAAGATTCTCCGGCCGATGCCGGGCGCAGCCTCCACCGATCCGAAATGAATTCCCAAGAAGAGACCCCCACCCCTGGCAATCCGCCTCCCCGCCGCCGCTCGTTCCTGCGGTGGTTCCTCATCGTGGTGGTGGGGGGGATCGTCCTCCTGACCGTCCTTTTGGTGGGCGGGATCGCCTTCGGCGTGGACTGGTTCCTGAAGAAGACCATCACCCAGCAGCTCCAACAGTCCGGTGTCGCCGAGGTGGAGATCGGCTCGCTCGACTTCGGCATCCTCCGGCCCCGCATCCACATCCGGGATGTGAAGCTCTTCTCCGAGCCACGACTCGGCGGGGTGCAGGTGCTCGACCTGCCCGAGCTCTTCATCGAGTACGACCGTTCCGCGCTGCAGAAGTCCGAGCTGCGTCTCAAGCAGGTCCGGATCGACCTCAAGGAACTCGCCCTGGTGGACGGCGTGGAGCAGAAGCCGGTCACCATGATGCAGATGGTGCAGCTGTTCCCGATGCAGATGTCGGAGTACACCAACCGCCTCTCATCATTGACCAACCAGGTGGACTTCGAGCGCGCCCAGCGGGTGGGCAAGCTCACGTTCAAGGGGGTCGAACGGCTGGAACTCACCGTCGGCAAGGTCCGCTTCATCGACCTCAAGGATCCCAGCGCGGAACGTGTGGCCACCCTCTCGATACACCGTCGGAAGTGGTCCAACCTGAATTCCCTCCCGGAACTGGTTCCGATCGGGGTCGACCTCGCCGTGCGCGCCGCCGTCGGAGCCCAACCGGTTTCAACCCAGAAGCCGGCCAAGGCCGCTTCGAAGTAGCAGAGCGTTGTCCGTTGCCCATTGTCCGTTGTCCGTTGCCAGTGGGTGCCCCCCGAGTACGGCGAATCCGGAATCCCGAATCCTCCGATTCTCTACCTCGGCACGATCCGGCCGCCGAATCCGGTCTGGCGCAGCGCCTCGAAAAGCACGATGGCCGCGCAGTTGGACAGGTTCAGCGAGCGCGCCTCGGGATTGAGCATGGGGATCTCCACCCAGCCCTCGCGATGCGCCTCGAGCAACGCCGCGGGCAATCCGGCGGTCTCACGCCCGAAGACCAGGTAGTCCCCGGGAAGGTACCGGACATCGACGTGGTTTCGTGGTGCGCCCTGTTCCACCAGCCACAGACGTGCCCCTTCGGGAAGTCCCGCCCGGAAGGAGTCCCAAGACGGCCAGAGCTTCCAGTCGACCTGCTTCCAGTAGTCCATCCCGGCCCGGGCCAGACGCCGGTCGTCGATCTCGAACCCCAGCGGCTCGATGAGGTGAAGGCGGCTCCGTGTCGCCGCACACAGGCGGGCGATGTTCCCGGTGTTGGGCGGGATCTCGGGTTCGAGGAGGACGATGTTCATCGTCGGGATTTCGACACGGATTTCACGGATTCCAGGCCGGAAACAGCCCGGACCTTCAGTCCTCGTCCAGGCGCAACCTTGCAGTGGGGGCGTAGACCGATCTCACACAAGCACGCAAAGGCGCCGATCGGGCGCCGGATTTGGGACCGGACCAGCGATCCCCGTGCGGTGGACGGTTCCGCAACGGCAAACCAGCGGATGGCTCCCCGTTCCCCGTCGGCGTTGCGGCTTGGCGTTGCGGTCCCTTCTGCATCGGTCCGGTTCAGGGATCATCGGTCGCGGTTTCCTGATCCGCCGGATGCGGCCGGCGTTGTTCTCCCGGCTTTCGGTAGTAGACCTTCCATAGGACGAGGCCAAGCGCCGGGGCGGTCATCCCGGCCAGACGTCGGTCGCGGCCCTCCAGCATCGGCAGGAGAGCCTCCGGGGGGAAGCGACCATGTCCCACCTGCACCAGCGTGCCGACGATCCCGCGGCACATCTTGTAGAGGAAGCCGTCGGCCTCGATCACCACGGTGATGGCCGGTCCGGAGCGCCGGACGTCGCATCGGGTGAGGTTGCGGACGGTGTGCAGACGCGCGTAGCCCGGGGTGGCGCTGAAGGCGAGGAAGTCATGGCGTCCGACCAGGCTGGCCGCGGCGCGGCGCATGGACGCGATGTCGAGGGGGCGGGGCAGGTGCCATTGGTACCGCAATCCAAGGGGATCGGCGGCCGGGGCGTTCCAGACGTTGTAGCGGTACTGCTTGCCCACGGCGTCGAAGCGCGCGTGGAAGTCGGGCCTCCGCTTCCTCGCGTCCACGACCCGGATGTCCTCGGGCAGATGGGCGTTGGCGGCAAGCACGAGCTTCCTGCCGTCCATGCGCCACTCAGCGGCCGGGATGTCGAAGTGCACCGACATGCCGCGGGCGTGGACGCCGGTGTCGGTGCGCGAGGAACTGAGGACCCGGGGCGCGCTGGGGAAGAGGCGCGCCAATGCCTCCTCCACGCGCTGTTGGACGGACACGCCCTCGGGCTGAACCTGCCATCCGAGATAGGCCGTGCCGTCGTAGGCCACGAGCATCTGGATGCGCACCGAACCCGGTGCGGCGCGGTCGGGCTTCTCTCGCGTGCGGGAACTCTTCACGGAGTCGTCGACGGCCGATCCGAGCCGGACATCACGGCGCAAGGCTGTCGAGGTAGCCCTGGAGGAGGACCGCTGCGGCCGCTGCGTCGATCCGTTCGCGTTGGCCGGAGGACTTCGTGCCGCCGCTGCGGAGCGCCTTCGACGCGGACACCGTGGTGAGCCGTTCGTCCCAGGTCCGGATCGGGACGAGGATCACGTCCTTCAACGCCGCGATGAAGGCCCGGACCTTGGCCGCGGCCTCGCCGTAGGTGCCGTCCATGTTCCGCGGCATGCCCACGACGATCAGGTCCGCCTGCTGTTCCTTGATGAGGAACTTCAGCCGGTCGAGGAACTCGGTGAACGGCTCGGCCGGGATGAACTCCAGCGGGCGGGCGATCATCTTGAGTTCGTCGCTGACGGCGACGCCGATCCGGACGGTGCCGTGGTCGAGGGCGAGGATGCGCATGGGACGGGGTGGGTCAGAGCAGGGCCGCCGAGTCGTTGTCGATCAGCAGCACGGCCGCCGGATTCCGTCGTAGCGCGGAAGCCGGGCAGAGGGAGCTCACCGGGCCCTGGAGCAGGTTCTTCACCGGCACCGCCTTGCGCTTCTCCGGAGCGACGCAGACCACCTTCCGCGCGGTCATGAGGGCCGGGATGGTGAGGGTGATCGCGTAGGGCGGGACGGTCTCGAGCGAGCTGAAGTGCCCCTCCTTGACCTGCTGCATCTTGCAGGCGTCGTCGAGGCGCACGACCTTGACCCATTCGGAGTCGTCGAGCCGGGCGACGTGGGGGTCGTTGAAGGCGAGGTGGCCGTTCTCGCCGACGCCGAGGCAGCAGAGGTCGATGGCCTGGGATTCGAGCAAGGCGCGGTAGCGGGCGCATTCGACATGGGGCAGGTCGCAGTCGCCGCCGATGTAGTGGAACGCCTTCGGATGGACGAGCGACTCGACCTTCTCGCGCATGTAGTGCCGGAAGGACGCCGGGTGGTCGGCGCGGATGCCGAGGTATTCGTCCATGTGGAACAGGGTGACCTTGGACCATTCGACCCCGCCGAGGGCGACGAGGTTCTTGAGGAACTGGATCTGGGAATTGCCGGTGGCGAGGATGGCCGCGGCCGATCCTTGGCGGGCGATGGTCTCGGCGAGGTAGTCCCGGACATGCAGGGCCACGAACGCGGCGAGATCGGGCTGGGTGGCGAACTGGAGGACGTCGAGGGCGTCGGCCTTGAACGTACGGACCGGGGACGGAGAGGAGCTCATCGGTGGGGCCATCATGAGGAACCGCCCAGCTCCCGACAAGCGGCAGAGCGGGTGTGGAGCGCGGAGGGGGAAGCGGGTGGGTTGAAGAGTGAACCGTTGAAGGGTTGAAGGGTGAATGGGTGAACGTGCCTGAAACCGGGTGTCCGGAACGCGGAAACGGGAATCGGCCCGGCCAACTAAGGGTTGCGACGTCGGGGGTTTCACGGAGACTCCGCATCCGATTTCGATGAGCGCTGTCGCACTTCCCCAGATTCCGCCGGTCGCATCGCCGACCGTGGCCTCCCCGCTGCCCGTGGAGGACTTCTCCCAGCCGGTGCCGCGCCCGACCACCAACCTGCTCGGCCTGGTCCGCGACGTCTTCCAGCACGGCGGTCCCGGCTACCTGCAGTTCGCGATCACCAACCTCTGCAACGCGGACTGCGGTTTCTGCGGCTTCGCCCGGAGCCAGTTCGATCCGAAGAAGCGCCGTTCGGTGACTCTCAGGGAGGCCATCGACGTCATCGACATCGCGAAGAAGAACCACATCGGCTACCTGCTCTTCGTGGGCGGCGAGCCGCTGGTCCACAAGGAACTGCGGGCGATGGTCCGGTACGCGGCCCGGCAGGGCATCCGGCCGATGATCTGCACCAACGGCGGCCTGTGGACCGAGGAGAACATGCGCGCCCTGGCCAGCGACGGCCTGAGCAGCGTGATCATGTCGATCGACGCCCACGACATCGCGGTGCACGAGAAGAACCGCGGCCTTCCGGACGTGTGCCGGAAGATCAAGCGGGCGAACGAGTTCTTCCCGACGCTCGGCGTCCAGACGACGGCGAGCATCACCGCCAGCCGCCTGATCGAGGACTTCGACAAGCTGCCGGAGTTCCTGAAGTCCCTGGGCTTCGAGAGCTGCACGTTCAGCTATCCGCTGACCGACCTGAAGAGCAGCTACCTGAGCTTCAGCGAGGGCGGGCTGGTGAGCTTCACACGGGACGAACTCATCGGGGTCTTCGACAAGATCAAGAAGATGAAGCATTCCAGCGGGTATCCGGTGGTGAACCCGACGGAATCCCTCGACGAGATGCAGCGGCACCTGCGTGGCGAGACCGAGCGGTTCGGCTGCCTGGGTGGCTACAAGTACTTCTACCTCGACTGGCACCTCAACCTGTACCGCTGCCATTTCTGGGAGACCCCGATGTGCAACGTGTACGAGTGGGACGAGAGCAAGCTGGTCCGCGACGGTTGCACGCGGTGCATGATCGACTGCTACCGCGATCCGAGCGTGCTGCAGTTCGTGGCGGTGAACGCCATGGACACCTGGCACGCCTTGAAGAAGGGGCAGGTGGTGAAGGCCGCGAAACACGTCTTCGACAAGCGGAACCTGATCTCGTTGAAGGCCGTGGCCGAGGACTTCAAGTGGGTGACGAAGGTGTAGGGAAGGCGTCGGGGAGTATTCGAGATTCCCGATTCCCGATTCCCGACGCCTGACGCCTGACGCCCGACGCCCGACGCCCGTTCCGCTGAACACTTGAAACCGAGAACTGAAAACTTCCGACCGTGACTTCCGCCGACCTGTTCGCCTCGGCCCCGAGTGACATCTACAAGATCCGGACGCGCGCCCCTGGGCCCGCGGGTTCGCTTCCGTTGACCGAGTCGATGCTGCGGGAATGGGCGAGCGGGGACCTGTTCGGCATGACCCAGAATGCCGGCATGGGATGGAACCCGTCCGAACTGGGGCGGAAGCAGTTCCTCATCCTGAGCACCCAAGGTGGGATGCGGGCGGAAGACGGACGTCCGATCGCGTTGGGCTACCACACCGGCCACTGGGAGATCGGCCTTTTGGTGAAGGCGGCGGCGGAGACGATCCGCGATTCCAAGGCGTTGCCGTTCGCGGCCTATGTTTCCGATCCGTGCGACGGCCGCACGCAGGGCACGGTGGGGATGTTCGACAGCCTGCCGTACCGGAACGACGCGGCGATGGTGTTCCGTCGTCTGGTGCGGTCGTTGCCGCAGCGGGTCGGGGTCCTCGGCGTGGCGACCTGCGACAAGGGGCTTCCGGCCATGATGATGGCCTTGGCCGCGTTGAAGGACCTTCCGACGGTGCTGGCGCCGGGCGGGGTGACGTTGCCGCCGGAGACCGGTGAGGATGCCGGGGCGGTGCAGACGATCGGCGCCCGCTTTGCCCATGGGATGCTGAGCCTGGACGAGGCGGCGGCGTTGGGCTGCCGGGCCTGCGGGACACCGGGCGGCGGGTGCCAATTCCTGGGCACCGCGGCGACGTCGCAGGTGGTGGCGGAGGCGTTGGGACTTGCGTTGCCGCACACGGCCCTGGCGCCGAGCGGCGAGGCGGTCTGGACCGAGATCGGACATGCCTCGGCGCGGGCGCTCCTGTTTCGCGAGAAGGCGGGCATCCCGACGTCGCGGATCCTCACCGATGGCGCGATCCGGAACGCGATGACCGTGCATGCAGCCTTCGGCGGCTCGACCAACCTGTTGTTGCACATCCCGGCCGTGGCCCATGCGGCCGGCTTGAGGCGTCCGACCGTGGACGACTGGATCGAGGTGAACCGCCGCACGCCGCGCCTGGTGTCCGTGCTGCCCAACGGGCCGGTGCATCATCCGACCGTCCGGGCGTTCCTCGCGGGCGGCGTGCCGGAGGTGATGCTGCATCTGCGCGACCTCGGGCTTCTGGACCTGGCCGCCTTGACGGCATCGGGGGAGCCGTTGGGCGCGATGCTGGACGCCTGGAGGGATTCGGAGCGCCGGCGACGTTTCCGGGAAGCGCTGCTGGAACGCGACGGTGTGGATCCGGACGACGTGGTGTTCACGCCGGCGCGGGCCAAGGAGCGGGGACTGACCAGCACCGTGACCTTCCCGCGCGGCAACCTCGCCCCGGAAGGGTCGGTCATAAAAAGCACGTCGATCGACCCCTCGGTGGTGGGATCGGACGGCGTCTACCGCATCGAGGGACCTGCGAAGGTGTTCACGCGGGAGCGGGAAGCGATGGCGGCGATCAAGTCGGGGAACGTGCGGGCCGGAGACGTGGTGGTGCTCGCCGGGGCCGGGCCGATGGGCACCGGGATGGAGGAGACCTACCAGCTCACCTCGGCGTTGAAGCACCTGCCGTTCGGGAAGCACGTGGCGCTGGTGACGGATGCGCGGTTCAGCGGCGTCTCAACGGGGGCGTGCATCGGGCATGTGGGACCGGAGGCGTTGGCGGGAGGACCGATCGGCAAGGTCCGCGACGGCGACCGCATCCGCATCGTGATCGACCGGGTCGGCCTGGTGGGAAGCCTGGATCTCGTCGGGGATGCGACGGGGCCATTGGATCCTGAGGCCGCCAAGGCGTTGTTGGATTCCCGCGCTCCGCATCCGGGACTTTCGGCCCACGAGAAGCTGCCGGACGACACCCGGCTTTGGGCCGCGTTGGTCAAGGCCGGTGGTGGCACGTGGGGCGGCTGCGTCTATGACGTCGACGCGATCCTGGCCCGGTTGGGTTGACGCAGCCTGTCCGGTGACGGCGGCGGAAAGATAACGGCGGTGACCGGATGACTCCGACCACCGCCGTCGCCATGGGGTTCCCCAACCCTTCACGCCGTCCTGCGACGGCGCCATGCGGCGAAAGCGAGACCGGCGACGCCGGCGACGAGGGCGTATTCCGAAGGTTCAGGAACCGCTTGCACGGCGAACACGAACGTGCCGGTGTCCGACACCGTGCCGTCCACCGCATGGACGCCGCTGGCGGTGAAGGTGACCTCATACACGCCGGGCGCCGTGAAGCCGACGTTGTAGTGCGCGTGGCCGCCCGCGCCGAGGAGGATGCGGTCGGTGCCCGAGATGCCATCGACGGTGGACATGCGGACCGAGGGTTCACCAAAGGTGCCGTTCTGCCAGACGGAGAACTGTCCGGGACCGGAGACGGAATCCAGGGTGATCGAAAGGAAGCCGGTCCAATCGGCGGGATCCAGCTCCTCGGAACCGATGCCGAGGAACGGCTTGGAGGCATCCTGGGACTGGGGGAGGAACCACAGCTGCGAACCCGCGGCCGTGCCGATGAAATCCCAAGCGGAGCCGGAAGGCCGCGAGATCGAGGGATCCGGGACGAGGATGGTGAATCCGGACGGGGCGAACTCCGCATCCTCGCCGAGTGCGACGCCATTGATCAGCGATCCGGCGTGGATGTGGCCGTGGAGTTCGAGGGCCCCGCCGTCGTAGGCGAGGCCGATGTCCCCATGTCCCTCGGAGTAGACGAAGGACTGGGCCAAGGTGGACGTTCCGGCGGCCAGGATCGCGGCTGCGGTCCAGGCGAGGCGAATTTGGTTTCGGGAGGCGTTCATTTCAGCGGGATGTTGAGGACGGATCTGTGTTTTTGTGCGTAGCGGTGGTCCGAGGCGGTAGCCCGGAACCGGAAGGGGAACCCGGATCGGCGGCAAGTTGGGAGCTTCTGCGGCTTCGGAGTCCATCGGCCCAGGACTCGTAGGCTTCCAGCCAGGCGAGGAACTCCGACAAGGCCAGTTCGACCGACGACGATTCCGGGTCACGGGCAGCTCGGGAAAGGACCTCGGAAGGGAGTAGTCCGAAAGGAACCTCGGAGACCTCGGGGGGAAGGGGCCGGATGCATCCCAAAGGGCGGACGAAGATCATTCCGGGGCGTCCACCGCCTCCGATGCCAACCCACTGCGAGTGCAGTTCGATCCGGCGGTCATGCCATGTCCTTGAGTAGACGCTGCTGCCGCCGAGATTCGGATGCTTTCGGGCGATGAATCCATGGCGAACCAGCAGGTTGCCTGAAGGATTTGTGACATCGAGCCCCCATCGGAACATCTGGTCCTCCAACCGCCTGCGGGCTTCACGCCGCCTGGACCGGCCTTGTCTCATCAGCGCCTTCGCGAGCGTTCCTTCTCCCACTGGTGGACTCTTCTTGGCTCGCAAGCCTTGTGATGGAAAGAAGAGGGACTTCATTGCAAAGCGTTCGCGTTATATGATGCGAACGGTTTGCAATGGCAAGAAGTGAAATCCAAAAACAGTATGCTGCGCGGGCTCAAGCCGTCCCGGAGGGCGGCGACCTGTCGTCGGAGTCGGTGGTTTGGAATCGCCTCCGACGGCCCTGCTGGCGGCAAAGGGAGGGGCTTTGTGGTGTCGGCCGCTGGCCCGGCTCAGAAGCTGAACTGGACGCCGGCGGTGGCCCCGAAGACGGATCCGAGCTGGATCTCGACGCCACGGTTGAGCGTGGAGAAATTCAGGTCCGGGTTGGACTGGAGCTGGATTCCGCCGAAGGCGCTCCACCGTTCGGTGAACCGGAAGTCGAGGCTGGCTTGGGCGTAGAAGCCCGGTCGCCAATCGTGGCGCGAGGCGTCCCCGACGATGGAGCCCGGGGCCGCCGCGGCCAGGGCCGGGTCTGTGAAGCTGGAGGTTTCCGTGAAGGTCAGGTCCGCCTGGGCCAGCACGGTGCAGAACCCGGCGCTGGCAGTCAGGGTGAGACGGTCCGTGAGGGGCAATTCCACCCAGGGGCCGAGCTTGACGCTGTGCAGGTCGGCGGTGACGGAGGCGGAGAGGCTGTTGACCCCGGCGCTGGAGACGGACGTGGAGCCAACCGGGGCGAAGTCCAGGACCGGCGCCAGAGGGCCGCCCGGGATCGGGCCTTCGTAGGTTCCGCGGTAGCCGGGCGCAGGCGGGACGATGCCGCCGAGCGAGTAGACCGATTGGTTCCGGGTGGCGGTTCCGGTGGTGGAGCCCGATGCCGCGGCGTCGAAGGTGCCGTAGCCGTAGCCGGCCTCGAATCCCCAGTGTGCGGTCTTCTTGTTCCAGACGCGGAAGGCGTAGAGCTCGTACATGCCGAACAGTTCGCCGCCGAACCCGGTTGACGAGCCGCCATCGAGGGTTCCGACCCTCGGGACGTTGTCGTAGCGGGTCAGGGTCAGGTTGCCGCCAGCGACCTGCGAGGCGTTGTCATATCCCCAGTTCCAAGTGACCGCGCCCGGATTCGCGACGCCGGCCGCGTTGGTGGAGGTGTTGGAGCCGATCAGCACGTAGCCGTCCCCGAATTGTCCCGGAGCCGTGGAGAGCGCGGCCTTGGTGTCGGTGAACTTCGCCTGGAGTCCGAACTGGACGCGCCCCTGCACGCGGATCCGGATGCCGTACGGCTCGGGAAGGTCCTCGTCGGGAAGCTGGGACTGGGCCCGGGCGCCGACGGCGGTTCCGGTGGCGACGAGGGCGAGGAAGGTGTGTCGGAGCTGGGGCTTCATCGGCTGGAAAGGAGAAGGAGAAGGGGGAGTGTGGATCGGGGACGGAGGCGGCGTTCGGGGAGGCGGGTTCCCAGACCGCGTTCAGCGGAACTCGAGGACCCGGTAGAACCGGTTCGTGGTCGGGGCCGAGACGGTCCGGGGCGGGCCGTTGTCGAGCCACTGGACGGTGCGGCCGTTGCCACGGAACGCCGGCCGTGCCGTGAGGATGGCGGTGTCGTTCGTGGTCTGCGCGCTGAAGTCGGTCAGGGTGTCGGTGTAACGGACGTAGTAGCTGAAGGTGTTCAGGGTCGGGAACTCGAGCAGGACGCCGTCCGCGACCCGCGTGGGCGTCGGCGTGATGCTGCGTCGGCCGGTGCTGGTGGTGACCGAGTAGGCCACGGCCGCCTCGGCGACGTAGCCGGGGGTGCCGAGGCTTCCGATGCGGCCGTCGGAGACGTAGTACTCGAGCTGGACCCGGCGCGGTCCGCCATAGGCCGCGAGCGGCCCAAGGAAGAGCGACGGAACGGGTGGGGTTCCCACCGGGCCGACGGACGTCACCAGCGAGACCGGCACGCCACGGGTGTCGTTGGTCAAACCGGTGATCAGGAGCCGGATGTCGGCGAGTTCATCGGGGGAGATGTTCACGACATCCACCGGCTGCACGAAATAGCCGGTCTGGCGGTTGAGGGTCGGGGAGCCGACCGGGATGATCTGGGGCTGGAGGGAGATGAGGAGGGGGAAGACGCCCTCGTTGGTCCCGTAGACCCGTCGGCTGGCGGAGGGCAGGGCGATGTAGGGCGCGACGAGATTGGTGGCCGGAAGGCCGGTCACCGCCTGGATGCCGGCCTGGCGGAGGGCGTCGGTCGGCGCCAGCGAGGCCGGGGTCTCGAAGGTGAAGTTGCCGAGCAGCTGGGAGACGTTGGTGAAGAACGTCGAGTTGGTCAGCGCGAAGACGAAGGACAGGGCGGAGGGATGGTTGGTGACCCAGAGGACGTGGTTGGTGCTGCCGACATAGTCGGCGAGGAACTCGAAACGGGGATTGGCGACCACGCCGTTGGAGTAGCCGAGGGTCAGCGCGACCGCCCGGTCGTCGCCTTGGATGGTGAACGTGATGGGAAAGACGTGGCGGTTCCACGCGGCGACGTTCGTCACGGGGCCGGCGCCGTTGTCGACGACGTTGGTGAGGTTGACGACGGTATTGGTGGAATTGGCAAGACGCAGGATGGAGGGGAGGCCCACGAGCACCTTCAGGGTCGCCACCGAACTGGTGACGGAGAGGGCGCCGGACCGGACCACCACCCCGTAGTCGCCGGCGTTGGTGACCGAGGTGTTGTTGAACGCCAACGTCGCCAACGTGGTGTTGGTGAAGAAGTTGTTGGTGGCGCCGACCAGCAGGTTGGTTCCCTGGTACCACTGGTAGGTGAGGGGGGCGTCACCCTCGGCGAGGACCGAGAGTTCGGTGTCGGCGCCGGCGAAGATGCCCTGGGTCACCGGTTGACGGAGGATGCGCAGGGACGGCGTCGGGTTCCCGGCCAAGGCCGTCGGGGCGAGCAGTGCGCCGAGGGCGAGGACGAGACCGAGGAGGCGGGCGACGATCGGGATGTGCATCGGGTGTGCGTGGCCGGGGGTGGCGGCGAGCGGACCGGCCTCCACGGCCCGCTGTTTCTGCGGATACGTCGGGGGGCCAGCAAGCGCAAAGTCCGCGCGGACCGCCCTAGTGGCGCCGGAGCCGGTAGTAGCGGGTGGAGTGGAGGATGGGAACCTCGAGCGATTCGACCCGGTTGCTCCGTGCGCCCGGGAATTCGACGACGCGGATCCAGGGGCCGGCCCCAAGCTCGCCGAGTTCCTCGAGCCGATGGGAAGTACCTGCCGGAGCCTCGAATCGGAGACCGAGCCGATCGCCGACCACGGGGGAGAAGCCCAGGGTGGCCGGCCTGAACACGGGGGCCGGATCCGGGGCGCCTGGGGAACCCCAGGGGACCGAACTCCGCCTCCAGGTCCCCGGCAGCGCCGGATCACCGGGAGCGGTTTCGTCGACGACCACCAGCGAAAACCCGCCGCCGTCGGCCAAGGGCTGCCAGTCGGCGCCGAATCGGAAGTCGAACACCGGCTCGTCGAGGGCTCCGAACAGCGCGATCCGTTCGCCTCCGTTGGAAAGCCGTTGGGTGGGATAGCTGCCGAGGATGTTGGTCACACCGGGGTATTGGGTCCGGAAGCGGACGGGATCCGCGACCACCACGCCGCGTTGTCCCGGCGCCAGGGTCGCCCGGTTGGTCGTGGTCCAGTCGAAGTCCACGCCTCCGCGCAACCGCATCCCGGCCAGCGGGACCGTCCGCGTGCCCAAGTTGGTCAACTCGACGAACTCGAAGTCGTCGGCGTCGCCCTCGGCCCCGTTGTCGTCGGGATGGAAGTGGATCTCGGTGACCGCCAAGGGAATCGGATCGGTCACGTAGGTCGCGGAGACGGGTCCCGACCAGATGGACCGGAGCGGAGGATTGTTCGGGCCGGTGAGGGCGTTGTGGGACGGGTTGACGGTCCGAGCGACGAGCTTGGAGTTGGCGTCGATCCGGACCGGGGTCCCGTTGTAGCGGAAGGCCGCCGGGTTGGTGCGGCCGCCTGGGGCGCGGGGATCCGTGCCGTTGAGGGTGTAGTAGACCGTGAGTCCCGCGGGCGGGTTGATCGCGGCGCCGAAGCCGGCCGTGACCCGACCGCCTGCTGTGGCCAGCGTCGGCCGCGCGACGAACTGCCGGTCCATGAAGTCGGCCCGGTTCGAGATCCAGGCGCGCATCAGGTTCACCTCGGACTGGTAGCTTCCGCCCCGTGGAGCCACGCCCCATCGGGTCTGTTCGCGCGGTTGGGCGGCCCGGACCTGGTTCGCCATCTGGTCGATCAGGCGCCATAGGTTGGTGGTGCTGAACTCGCGTTGCCGCAGCGACTGGTAGCGGTCGATGTAGTCCTGGAAGAAGTCGGGATCGAGGAACATCCGGTCCCACCAGGTGTAGTTGAAGAAGTCCGTGCCACCGTCCTGGGTTTGCGACCGCCACACCCGCGGGTTGGCATCGCGGCCGTCGGTGGATCCCAAGGCCCGGTCGAAGTCCCACAGCGGTCCGAACTTCAGGGGACCGTTCCGCTCCTTGTAGAAGAAGGCGCTGAGCCGCAGGGCGTCGACGTTGAACGCGAGGACGTTCAACAGGTGGTGGTCGATCCACGACGGCGTGTCGACGAAGGCACGGAAACCGTTGGTCGGGTTCATGAAGCCGGCGCCGTAGAGGGCGTTGCCGAAGGCGTTCATGTGGTTCCGGATGTAGTTCAGCTGGGGGGCCCGCGCCGGAAGGGTCAGCTCACGCTCGGGCGGCTCCACGAAGCCCATCACCTGGTTCGCGGCGAAGAGGCCGGAGTCGCCGGGATCCAGGCGGTCGACCTTCATCATGTAGCCGCCGGTGATCGACGGGGCGGTGAGGTTCTGCGGCTGGAGCGATCCGGCGTCGACGCGGTCCCCGCCGATCTCGACCCGTTCCTGCAGCACGTAGATCCCCGAGTAGGAGGCCTGCTGGACCTGGCCGATGCCGGATCCGACGAAGTACACCTCCACGAATCGCGTCCTCGGCGAGTAGCGTCCGATGTCGCGGCTGAGCTGGTGCATGAACGGATTGTGGATGAGCACCGGCTCGAAGAAGTTCGGGCCGTAGAGGACCCAGTCGCCGTCGGCCGGCATGCCGAGCACGGAGACGGCCCGGTCGTTGTCGAGTTCGTCCCGGAACTCCAGCCGGTAGCTGGCCTTGGCGAGACCCTCCGTGCTGGAACCCCGGACCGAGATGCCGGCCCTGGAGCTCAGCGCGGGCCGATTGGTGAGGGTGGTGAAGCCGTTGGTTCCCGGCTCGAAAACCTGGATGGTCGCGGGGATGCGCGTGTTGGCCGGCGGGCGGCCACGGTTGAAGTCGTGGATCAACATCACGGGCAGGTCCGAACGGAACGCGGCCACCGGAATGGACAGCGGGAAGTAGCTCTCGCTCCGCAGCGTTCCCGGAAACAGGCCCGGTGCGAAGGCCCTCGCGCGGACCTGGACCGCCAGGTTGGTGAAGGTCAGGACGTTGGTGTACGCGGCCGAGGCCTCGGTCGGCACGGTGCCGTCGAGCGTGTACCGGATCACCGCATTGGTGACGGCCGGTGCGTTCGTGGACGGGTTCAGCGCCAGGCTC
This sequence comes from Verrucomicrobiales bacterium, assembly GCA_027488845.1. GTDB lineage: Bacteria > Verrucomicrobiota > Verrucomicrobiia > Limisphaerales > UBA9464 > SXXZ01. The sequence continues at coordinate 25,521 of JAIYBC010000027.1, forward strand.
AGGACGCCTGCGGGGTAGGTGCCACCCGGGATCGAGAACACCACGTCCGGCGCGAATCCGTCGCCACGCGCGGTGTTGGGCTGACCCGGAGTCGGCGTCGTGAAATAGCCCAGCCGGGTCGAGGCCCCTTCCGCGTGGCCATAGGAGACGTCACCACGTTGGGGCGGATAGGCCGGGGAATACTGGTAGACCACGGCGCCGGACGGACCGAGCAACGCGAGGCGTTCGCCTTCCGTGCTGAGGCGGAAGTTGGTGTGCAGCGCGGCGGCGGCGTTGGTCCGGTTCTTCCCGGAGGCCCAGACCAGCAGCCGCCCGTTGGCGGAGAGGTTCACCGAAGGAAACCGCCAGGTTTCGCCGCCGTCCTGCAGCGACCAACCGGCCAGCGAGACCGTCGAAGACGATCCGTTGAAGATCTCGATCCAGTCCGAGCGGTCGCCGTCGTCGTCGCGGATCCCCCGGTCGTTGGAGGCGAGGAACTCGCTGATGCTGATTCCCGGCGGGGCCGCGTTGGGATCCACGGTGAAGCGCCAGGTGCCGCCGGCAAACGGAAGCGCCGCGCTGGAACGGTCGGTGATGCCGCTTCCGGCCGGGATCGTCACGGTCACCGGACCCGCCGCCGGTGGCGGAAAGGAGAAGAGGTACTGCTCGGGAGCGAGCTGGAACGAGAAGGTGGCCGGGTTCCCGTTGATGCGCAGGTCGGAGGCCTCGACCCCCTGCACCGGTTCGCTGAACAGCAGTTCGATCGAGTCGAGCCGCGTGACCACCGCCCCGTCGTTCGGTTGGATCCGGGCCACGGTCGGAGGTTCCGAGTCCTGCGTTCCCCCGAGCGAGGCGTCGAGGACGATGTCGCTGCTGCCCAGGCTTCCGTTCAGGACCTGGATCGCGAGGACGTTGGTCCCGTTGCGGAGCGCGGACTGTGGATCCGCGACGGCATATTCCTCGAAGTCCACCGGCTCCTCGGCATTGGCCGTGGCGAGGCTGTCGAAGCGGGGTTCGCCCTCGGGCGCGGACAAACGGGCGATCTCCTTGCCGTTCAGCCAGGCCACGAAGCCGTCGTCGACCTTGACCCGCAGCAACAGGGTCCGGATGTCCAGCGTGTTCGTGACCACGAAGGACCGCCGGAGGAATAGGGTCGAGTACCGGCCGGCCATGTCGGTGATCTCGGTGCCGGCAAGGGGTTCGCCGTAGAAGAGCGGCAACCGTCCGGTTTCCCAGCCGGTCTCGGGAAATCCGACCCCACGCCAGACCGAGGTGTCGGGCGTGGAGGCCTCGGCGGTCCCACGAAGAAACCTCCAAGTGCCGCCCGCCGGGATCCAGGTGACCGATTGGGACCGGAGTTCGCCCGTCAAGACGACCCACAAGGGGACGAAGAGTGCGAGCCAGTTCCGCGCGTGCTTCATGGATGTGAATGTGACCGATATGTGACGAACGGTCCATGGCTGGAATGGAATTTCCCCGTTGCCGCTGTGGGTCGGGAGCGGATAGCGTCCGCCCGTGATTCCGGTCCGCAGTTCCATGTCCGTACGCGTAGCCCTCGTGGGCTGATGCGTGCGACTGGCTGTCCGGATTCCAGGTCGCCCGCGTCCCCGGCAACGGATCGCGGGCTTCGGTTTTTGGCGGGGCCCAGTTTCCGAAGTCCGGGTCCGCCCCGGCGTCCGGCCGAGAACCGAAAACTGAAAACCGACAACTTCATGCGCCACACCATCTCCGTCCTCGTCGAAAACAAGTTCGGCGTGCTCACCCGCGTCGCCGGCCTGTTCAGCGGCCGTGGATACAACATCGACTCGCTGAACGTCGCCCCCACCCACGACGCGACTCTCAGCCGGATGACCATCGTCACCCGCGGCGACGACGCCACCGTCGAGCAGATCTGCAAGCAGCTCGAGAAGCTGATCGATTCCGTGAAGGTCGTCGACTACAGCAAGACCGACTACATCGACCGCGAACTGGTCCTGGTGAAGGTCGCCGCGAACAGCCAGAACCGCGCGGAGATCTGCCAGATGGCCGAGCTCTTCCGGGCCAAGGTGGTCAACGTCCAGCCGGACAACCTCGTCATCGAGATCACCGGCGCGGAAGGGAAGATCAACCAGTTCCTGGCCCTGCTGAAGGACTTCGGCATCCAGGACCTGACCCGCACCGGGGTGGTGGCGCTGCCGCGTCTCTGACCGGTTCGCCCAAGGTTTCCTGAAGAAACGAAAAGGCCCGCCATTCCGGCGGGCCTTTCTGTTTCCGATCCCGGATTCCCGGCGGCTGACGCCCGGAACCGATCAGTGCGCCTTCAGCGCGGCTTCGATGGCCTCGATGATCTCGGGGGCGTCGGGCTTCACACCGTGGAGGAAGCGCTTGATGACCTTGCCGTCGCGACCGATCAGGAACTTGTTGAAGTTCCATTTGATCGGTCCGGGGAAGGCGGCCTTTTCACCGGTCAACTCGGCGTAGAGCGGGTGCTGCTCGGGCGGGTTGACGTTGATCTTCGCGAAGAGGGGGAAGGTCACCGAGTACTTGGAAGCGCAGAAGGTCTTGATCTCGGCCGCGGTGCCCGGTTCCTGTCCACCGAACTGGTTGCAGGGGAATCCGAGGATTTCGAGCCCCTGCTTCTGATACTTGAGGTACACCGATTCGAGCTGTTCGTACTGGGGAGTCAGCCCGCACCTCGACGCGACGTTGACGACCAGCAGGACCTTGCCGGAGTAGGCCTTGAGGGAGGTCTCCTTGCCGTCGATGTCCTGGATCTTGATGTCTTGGAGCGGGGTGGCGGCGGTCATGGAAAGGACGGAGGCGAGCAGAAGCCCGGTGAGGTGGCTGAGTTTCATGTTCGTGGGAAGATTGCGTGGTTTCCGGCGGAGTCAATGCAGCGGGAACCGGACCGTGCGCCCCAAACATCCGCGGAGTGCGGCCTTGCCGGCGTCCTCCAACCGACCAACCTCCGCGGGTGCGCATCATCGGAGGTCTCGCCGCAGGGCGTCTGCTCAAGGTCCCGGACGGAATCGGCGTCCGGCCCACGCCCGACAAGGTCAAGCTGGCGGTCTTCAACAGCCTGGGCGCCTTCCTGGATGGGGCGCGTGTCCTCGACCTCTTCGCGGGCAGCGGCGCCCTCGGTCTCGAATGCCTCAGCCGTGGCGCCCGCGAGATGGTCAGCGTCGAACTGTCCGAGAAGCACGCCCGGTTCTTCCGCCAGAACCTCCACTCCAGCGGACTGCCCGCGGGATTGGTCACGCTGCGGGTCCAGGACGTCTTCACCGCCTTTCCCCAGCTCGCGGAAGCGGGACGCAGCTTCGACCTGATCATCGCCGACCCGCCCTACGGCGAGAAGAACGTGGGACGTCGTTCGACGTCGCTCGCGCAGAAGCTGCTCGACGATGTCGTGCTGCCCGGGCTGCTGGCGACCGGCGGGTTGTTCGTGGTGGGCCACACCAAGCGCGACACGCTCGAGATCCCTTCGGTCTGGTCCGAACGCAAGGAGATGCGCCACGGCGACACCGTCATGCGCTTCCTCCACCGACCTTCATGAGAACGCCTTCTCCGCTGCGGTTCCTGTTCCGCCTTCTCCTGGCCATGATGTCCACCGCCGCCGCCGCCGAACCGCCCTTGGCCGGCCTGGCCGGCGCCACCCATTCGGAGAAGCTGCAACAACGGGTGGAGAGAGCGGTCGCGCGCACGTTGGCGGAGACGTGGAAGCCCGCCCTGAGGTCGAACCAGGTCGCGGTGACCGTCGTGGACCTTTCCGGGTCGGACCGGCCGGCGTTCGCCAGCCATCGCGGCACCGCGGTCATCTATCCCGCGAGCGTCATCAAGATGTTCTACCTGGGTGCGGTGCACCGTTGGATGGAGGACGGACGGATTGCAGACACCGCGGAGGTGCGGCGTGCGATGCGGGACATGATCGTGGAGTCCTACAACGAGCCGACCCACTACCTGATCGACTTGTTGACCGGGACGACGAGTGGTCCGGAGTTGTCGGCGTCGGATTTGCGGGACTGGTGGGACCGTCGCAACGCGGTCAACCGGTGGCTGAAGGAACTCGGCTACCCGGAATCGATCAACGCGAGCAAGAAGCCGTGGTGCGAAGGGCCCTACGGACGTGAGAGCCAGGCCATCCGGGAATTCGAACCCAAGCGCAATTTCCTGACCACCGAGGCCACCGCGCGGATGCTGTCGGAGATCGCCCTCGGCCGATTGGTCACGGCGGAGCGTTCGAAGCAGATGCTGGAGTTGATGGCGCGGGATTTCGAGGCGCCGGCGACCGATCCCGAGGATCAGGCGCACGGCTACAGCGGCATCGCGTTGAAATCGGGAACGACCCTGTGGTCCAAGTGCGGACTCACCAGCGAGACGCGTCACGATGCGGCGTTGATCCGCATGACGGACGGACGTCGGCTTGTCGTGGTGACCTTCACCACCGATCACGCGAACGAGCGGCGCATCATCCCGTCCATCGTCTCGGGCATCCTGGAAGGGTACTGAGGTTTGGCCACGGAGACACGGAACCAAGGGCTTGTAGCCCGTTGATCGTTGTCAGTGACACGGCGCCGCAGCGGCCCGGCAGCGGACGCTCGCCGCCCATTCGGTTGTCTGCCCACCGAAACCTGGAAACGAACAACCGAAAACTCCCCCTCGCGCGATCGGATATCGGCACGACGGGGTGGGAATCTCAGGCGGCCAGCTTGCCGAGGATGCCGGTGCTGTCGCCGAAACGTTCCGCCGGTGCGCCCATGCGCTCGAGCATCGCGAGGAACAGGTTGGCCATCGGCGTGTTCTTCTCGTAGCGGAGATGCCGACCGGCCTGGATCGTCCCGCCGCCGCGTCCCGCGAGCAGCACGGGAAGGTTGTTGTGCGCGTGGGAATTGCCGTCCTCGATCGCGCTTCCGTACACGATCATCGAGTTGTCGAGCAGGCTCGAGCCGTCCGGGTCCTTGGTCTCGTTCAACTGCTTGAGCCAGGCGGCGAAGAGCTGCATGTGCAGGACGTTGATCTTGGCGATCTTCTCCTTCTTCGCGGCGTCGTCCTGGTGGTGGGAGAGGTCGTGGTGGCCTTCCTTCACCCCGATGTCGGGATAGGGACGGTTGCTGCCGTCGTGCGCCATGATGAACGAGGCGATGCGGGTGCTGTCGGTGCGGAACGCCAGGGTGAGGATGTCGAACATCAGCTTGGCGTGGTCCTCGTAGCGGGCTGGAACACCCTTGGGCCGGGTCTCGTCGGGGATGTCATGGCCGACCTTGTCCGCCATCTCGATGCGGCGTTCGACGTCGCGGACGGCGGTCATGTACTCGTCGAGCTTGCGCTGGTCGTTCCGGCCGAGCTTCCCGTGGAGGCGTCGGGCGTCTTCCAGCACGAAGTCCAGTATGCTCGAACGGCGCTGCAGCTTCCGCGCGCGCATCTCGGCGGTCTCGTTGGGGTCGCCGTGGGCGAAGAGCCGTTCGAAGGCCAGCTTGGGATCGACCTCAGGCGGCAGGGGAGAGGACGGCGAGCGCCACGCGATGTTGAAGGAGTAGGCGCAGCTGTAGCCGGAGTCACATTGGCCGGAGAGTTGGCCGCGGTCGGTGCCGAGCTCGAGCGAGGGGAAGAGGGTGTTGTTCCCGACGCGCTGGGCCGCGAACTGGTCGACCGAGACGCCGACATGGATGTCGGAACCCTGCGTCTTCCGCGCCTGGGCTGCGGTCAGGAAGGTGGCCGAGGCCCGGGCGTGGTCGCCGGCGCCGTCGCCGTTGGGGAAGGCCTTCTGGTGGGCCAGGCCGCTGAGCACGGAGACCTGGTTCCGGACCGCCGACAACGGTTGCAGGATCCGCGGCAGCTCGAAGTCGGTTCCCTCGGCCTTGGGCGTCCAGTCGGCCATGTTGGCCCCGTTCGGGATGTACACGAACGCCATGCGCAACGGCGCCTTGGCCGCCGCGGCTCCGGCTCCCAGCAGCCGCACTCCCGGCGCGGAAGAAAGGAAGGGCAGGGCGACCGCCGTTCCCAGACCCCTCAGGAACGACCTCCGGTTGAGTGATTCAATGCCGTTCATGCGAATTGGTGGACTCGGACGAAAGTACGTACACGTCGCTTCAACTCAAGTGGGATTCCCCGAGGCCGTTCCGGAAGTGGCGGACCGCCCACGATCCACTAGGATCCCGGCCGTGTTCCGGTGCCTTTTCCTGCTGGCGACGGTCCTCGGCGGCTCCATGGCCGTTGAGGCCGCGACCAATGAGGGCGCTCCCGTGCTGGTGTGGAGGGCGTCCAAGGACCGCCATGACGCCGCGATCCCCGGTTGGCCGGTCACCCGGGTGCTGGGCCGGTTGGCCCGGCAGACCGGTTGGCGCGTCCTCGTGGAGCCTGGCGTGCGTTCGGCGGTACGGGTCCGGTTCAACGGACTCCCGGCGCGTGAGGCGTTGCCGCGACTTCTCGGCGGGCTGGACTTCTCGCTGACCTCCGCCTCGAACGGCGTGACGACCCTCAAGGTCTTCCGCTCCGCCGCGTCGGCGGCCCGGGAGGAGGTCGACGCGGAACGGGACGGGATCCGGGAGGACGAACTGATCGTGCGTCTGCGCAGGAATGCCCCCGGCGCCGCGGCGGAATGGGCCCGTCGGTTGGGCGGCGAGCTGGTGGGAACCAATGGCACCGCGATGCGCCTGAAGTTCGATTCCGTCGCCGAGGCGTCCGCGGCGAAGTCCGTGTTGGAGTCGGATTCCGAGGTGGCTTCGGTGGAGAACAACCTCGACCTCTTCCCGCCCGAGGTTCCTGTTCCGGCCAGCGACGCACTTCCGGCGCCGCTCTCGTTGCAGCCGACGGTGAATCCCGACGGCAGCCGACGGGTGATCGCCCTGGTCGATTCCGCGGTGCAGCCGCTGGGGGCGGAATACCAGGCGTTCCTGTTGCCGGCGGTGGAGATCGTGCCCGGGGCGGCTCCGGGTGCCGAGCCCACCCATGGCACCTCGATGGCCGAGGCCATTCTCCGCGGACTCGGAGCCGGTTCCTCCGACGGACAATCCACCACCCGCGTCCGCAGCTACGACGTCTACGGCCCCAACGCGAGCACCACCACATGGGACGTCGCGGTCGCCGTCACCCGGGCGGTCCAGGACGGCGCCACCATCGTGAATCTCTCCCTGGGAAGCGGTCAGGACAGTCCCTACCTGAGAGACGTGCTGTCCTCGGTGACCTCGCAGGGCGCCTTGGTGGTGGCCGCGGCCGGGAACGACGCCAGCGCCGAGGCCTTCTACCCGGCGGCCTACGATTCGGCGTTGGCGGTCACCTCGTCCACGGGCGGCAATCGACTGGCGTCGTTCGCCAACTTCGGCGGATTCGTCGACGTCGCCGCGCCGGGGGCCACCACCGTCAGCCTTTCCGGCAACACCTGGCGGGTGCAGGGCACCTCGGTCTCCGCCGCCTACGTTTCCGGCGTTGCCGGGGCGTTGGGACGGAATCCGTCGACCTCGCTCCTGGAAGTCCGGCAGACCCTGGGTACGACGTTCCCGGTTCCGGCGACGTCGCGAGCTCCCTGATCCGGGATCGGGGAAAGAAGAGAAGTCCGCAGCCTGGCGGCCGCGGTTGCTTGCGGGGAATCTGGAATCGAAGATCCGGAATCGCGAATGGCCGGCGGCCTGGGCCGGAATCAGTTCGCGGTGCGGACCCGGAAGACGCGGACGGCGTTCGTCGGGGCGAGGGTCATCACGGCGCCGGTGGAACGTCCGAGCACGTCGAGCACGGGAGAGAAGGTTCCGGTGAGGTCGCCGGCCGATTCCAGCCGGTAGGGACGCCCTTCGATGCCGGTGAAGCGGAGTTGGACCGAATCGGCCGAACGGCCGGGCGGATCGAGCCGCAGGGGCGGAACCACCGTGAGCACGGCGTTGACGCTGTTCGTCGATCCGCCCGCGTTGGAAATCCGGACGGCGTAGGTGCCGCCGTCGCCTTCGGTCACGTTGGTGAGCACCAGTTCGCTCGAATTCCCTCCCACCGCCTGGCTGCCGCGGGTCCAGGCGAACGAAAGGCCGTCTCCGGCCGCGCCGACACCGAGGCGCACGGTCTCTCCCGCGTGGACCGACCGGGAGGCCGGTTGGGCCGTGATGGACGGCGGGGGATTGGGCGTGGCGACGGTGAGGTTCACGAACTCGCTGAACACGGTGGCCACGCTGTTCACCAGGCGGACACGGTAGCGGCCTGCGGCGGAGGGTTGGACGTTGGTGAGAGTCAGCGTGGTGTTGGTGGCGCCCGAGACCTCGATGTCCTCCTTGAACCAGCGAAGGGTGAGGGGCCGGTGTCCGGTGAACGCGACGGCGAAGGTCGCGTTCTGGCCCGGGTTGGCGGTGACGTTGGTTGGCGGCGTCGTGATGACGGGCGGCGCCGTGTTCACCACGGTGACGGTCACGTTCTTGGTGGCGGAATTGCCGCTGAAGTTCGAGTTCTCCCAACCGCGGATGGACAAGGTGTAGCTGCCGCCGTTGGTCGGCGTGCCGGAAAGGATGCCCCGGCTGCTCAAGGCGAGTCCGGGAGGCAGGGGACTCGTGGTCGAGTAGGCGGCGGCGGTGCCGTGGGAGGTGTCGGAGACGATGAAGGTCGTGGAGCTCCGGATCCCGTTGGTGGCCCGCACGGTGGTCGGTGAGATGCCCGAGGCGCCCGAGAGTCCGTGCATGGAGCCGGCGACCGAGGCGGTGCCGAAGATCCACCGCAGGATGGCGATGGCCGGACCGGGGGCGAGCTTGGGCGAGGCGTGCTGGAAGACGCGGGTGAGGGGGGCGAGCTGGAGGAAGGCGGCGAGGACGTGCGGGCGGAAGGCGTTCATTCTGGGAATCGACTTGGGTTCGGGATCCTTGGGGTCAGTTGCATCCGCATCCGCCGCCACCCACGCCGCGACCGCCGTTGGCGGCCTCTCGGCTGAACCACATGTGGTCCGCCAGCCCTTGGCCGGCCGGATCGCGGTCGCCACGCATCGTGGCGTCGGACAGCGTCCGTTTCTGCCAGGGCTCGACGTTCTTGCAACCACTGGCCAACAGGACGCCGGCCAGCAGGACGGCGGCGCTCAGGGACTTTCGGGTTGGGGGCATGACGGCACGGACTTCGGGGTCTCTCGGACGCCGGAGGGCAACTCCGGACGTGGAATCGTACGTTGAGCTCATTTCAGCTTCGCGAGCAGTTCCTCGATGATGCCGACGTAGGTCTTCCGGGTGGATTCCCCCTCGAACTTGGGGTGGACCGAGTGGATGACTCCGTCCGGCGCGACGAAGTAGGAGGTCGGCATGCCCGGAGGCCGCAGCGAGAAGGCCGCCTTCTCCTTGGCGTCGCGCACGATGGGGAAGGTGACCTTGTTCTGCTTCAGGAAGCGGTCCATCTCCGCCTTCTCCTCGTCCATGCTGATGCCGATCAGCACGTAGCCCTTGGGGCCGTATTCCTTGTGCAAGGCCTCGAGGACCGGGAAGGACTCCTTGCAGGGCACGCACCAGGAAGCCCAGAAGTCGAGATGGACCACCTTTCCGGCCGTGGCGGGCAGGGTGCCTTCCAATCCGAACTTCGCGAGGTCCGGCAGCTTGTCCCCGGCCTTGGCCGCGGCGGCGGACAACCGGAAGGGCGACAGGGTGGCGGCTCCGAGCACGCCCATGGCGCCGAGGCGGCGGACGAACTGGCGGCGGTGAAGCGGTTCAGCTGGCAACGTGTTCATGGAATCGTCTGCTGGTGAGTTTCTTGTTCCCGAGATGGATCGCGCCCGAGACCCCCGGCTGGGTCTCCAACAGCTTCAGCCCCTCCTCCGGTCCGAGAACGAAGGCGGCGGTGCTGAGCATGCCGGCCTGGGTGCAGGACGGCGCCAGAACGTTCACGGCGCGGCAGCCGTTGTCCACCGGCCTTCCGGTGCGGAGATCCAGGATGTGACCGTAGCGGCGTCCACCCGCCTCGAACCGTCGATGGTAATCGCCCGAAGAGGCCACCGCCGCATTGCGGACGGCCAGACCGCACCAGGCGGATCCCGGACGGTCCGGATCCTCCAGTCCGATGTGCCACCCGGGACGTCCGTCGGCCGGCAGGCCCGAGACGCGGATGTCCGCGCCGAAATCGACCAGCAGACCGGTGAGCCCGAACCCCGAACCCAGGACCACGACCTGGTCCACGGCGTATTCCTTGCCCATGCCGCCCAGGTCGAGGCTCATGCCGGGGATGGACAGCCGCACCTTTCCCGGTTGCCGCTCCACACGCCGCCAGCCGATCCGGGTCCGTGCGTCCGCGATCTCCGCCTCCGAAGGGATCCGCGCCGAACGCCAATCCCAAAGCCGGATCAACGGCAGCGCGGTCGGATCGAAGACCCCGCGGGTGAGGAAGTGCATCTCGTGGCACAGGGCGAGGATGCGGTCGGTCTCGGGGTCGGATTCCACCGGCGCGGCTCCCGCCGAGGCGTTGAGGGCCGAGACCCAGCTTCCGGGAAGGTATCGCGAGTACTTGGCCTCGAAGGCGGCCACCCAGTCCACGGCGGTGCGGAAGAAGCCGTCGACCTCCGCCGGCCTGCCCGCGGCCAGCAGGCGACACGGTGTCCCCATGGCGAGGAAGGACCTCTGGCGTCCCCCGGGCAGTTGGGCATCGACGATGGAACCGCGGATCCGTTCCAGGACCGCACGGGTGTTCCAGGGGTCCCCGATGCTTCCGGCCGTTCCCGGGATGGAGGCGGTGGTCGACATCCGGTTCACCAGCGGAATCCCATGCCGACCGTGTAGACGTTCGCCTGCGGGAACGCCGACTGGTAGGAGCGGTCCTCCAGCGCGAACATGGCGTAGCGCTTGTAGGCGAAGTCGACCGAGATGTGGTCGGTGACTTCCCAATGGATTCCCACGCCGGCCGTGAAGGTCTCCAAGCGGCTGAGCCGGTAGTCCGAGGAGAAATGCTGCGGCCAGGCCGGAACGGCGAACGGCGTACCGTCGCCCGGATAGCCCGGATCCCCCTCGAACAGGTAGCTGCCGTCGCTCTGCAACGCGATGTTCACGCCGTTCGCGTCGATGCGGTTGTTCGAGCCGATGAACGACGGCGCGTAGAAGTCGGCGGAAGTCTGGAAATGGTAGCGGAACAGCGGCGAGAGGGTGAGCCGTGAACCGACCTTCTGGTTCCAGGCCACGGTGAAGGTGTGCGCCTTGATCCCCCAGTCGTCGTTGTGGAAGCGGTAGTTCGCGTCGACGCTTCCCTTCAGCGGCGTCACGAAGTGGGTGATCCCAAGGAAGGCGACCTGCTTGAGCCGCTCGTCGGGACGACGTTCCGGAATGGGGAAACCGGGGTCGCTGTTGAGGTCGTCACCGGGATAGTCGAACCGGAAATACACCCCCTTGTACGGGTCGGTGAGGTAGCCGTCGGCGATCCCGACGGAGAAGTTCGCGGTCAGGTAGGTCTTCGGTCCCAGGAGCTGGGTCACTCCGACGAGGACGTCCAGGGTGTCCTTGTCGCGCCAGTCGGTCCGGTTGGAGAGCCAGTAGCCCGTGACGCGGTCGAAGTTGCGGGCCAGCCCGACGGTGAGGGTCGTGTTCTTGTCGTTGAACTCGATGCTCTCGCTCAGGGAGATGCCCACCGATTCGTAGTCGCTTTCCTCGCTGTAGGAGATCTGGGGCCGGGTGATGAAGCGTCCGGTGGTGATGGCCGCCTCGACGTAGCCGGCCCGGCGGATGTCCTCGAGGTACTGCAGCGGCACCTGGCCGGATCCGGGCACCGGGATGCCGCCGTTGGGCGAGGAGCCGGAGATGCCGTCGTAGACGAAGTTGCCCTTGGCCACGACCTTCGAGTTCAACGCCTGCTCCGCGAACACCGAATGGGTGCGGACACGGATGCGGTTGTCGTCCTCGATGTAGTCCTCGTAACGGTAGTCGACGCGGTTTTCGGCCTTGAGGCGGGCCGGCAGGGAGAAGTGGACCAACGCCGCCAGGACGGCGGCACGCACCGCGGGATTGCGACGCCGCGAGGGAAGGGGTCGAGCCATCGGCCTCAGGCTACTTGCTGCGCCCGGCGCGGGGCAAACCAGTTGGTGCATGGCGTCCTATGGCCGCCGCTGGCCCGCTTCGGATACAGAAAATCGGCACTCGGTTTCCAGCGGTCCGGCGTGGGTGCTTCATTCGACCACGGAGCGCCGGGCATCCTCCTGCGGAAGAATGGATTGCCGAGGAGGCGCCTCTGGTCGACCGATGTGTGCCGGAGGATGGGCGACGTCCGGGATTTCGCAGAGACGGGCTCGTTCCCTTCGTCGTCGATGGGTGACCTACCTCCGGCGGACGCGGAAGAACACCCCCATCCGTGCCGAAGGGAACTCGAGGCGGGTCTTGCCGCCAACCATCGAGACCGATCCTGCGGCCTGTTCCGACCATTCCGAGAAGTCCGTCGTGGCTTCGATGCGCAGGGATCCGTCGACCGCCCCCTCGATCTCGAACGAGAACACCCCCGATGGCGAGACCCGTGGCTCGAGGATCCGTAGCGTCGCCGGGGTTGGCGCAGGTTGGACCGCGTCGATGGCGGCCCGGAAGTCGGCGATCGGGAAGCTGGTTTCCCCATATCCCAACTGGCTGTAGATGAGTTCCCAGGGCTGGTGTCCCGCCGCGTTGGTCACCCCATTGATGATGGCGAAAATCGGCTGGCCGGAGGAGGCGAACCGACGTGCCACCGCGCGGTTGAAGTCCTGGAGGACCAACTCGAGGCCCGCACGCTGCACGAAATTCGACGTCTGGGACTCCTGCCCGGACTGGAGGTTGACACCGATGTGGACGACCGGAACCCCATGGGGATTGCCTCCCCGGGTTTCGTACCAGTGGTCGATGCCATCGAGGAGTTGTGGCGCGGCGGCCTGGCAGAACGGGCACCACCAGGCGAACCAGTCGAGCACGACGATCTTTCCCGCGAAATCGTGGAGGCTGACCGGTCGCTGGGTGGCCCGGTCGACCAGGGTGAAGTTGGTGACGACTTCGCCGACGCGGTATTGCTGTGCGAGGGCCGTCCGAGACGCGAACGCAGCAAGAAGGACCAGGAAGATGAGGAGGAACCGTTTCATGGAGGTCAGAATTCGAGGGAGTAGGCGAGCCGGACGGAAACCCAGGAGCGTCCGCGGTAGAGGTTTCCGAAGAAGGCGGTCCCGATTCCCGCGGCGTCGTACTCCGTGAAGTAGGGCCCCGCGGTGAGGGCCAGTGAATGCGCCCCGCGGGTTCGGCGGAGCATCACGCCTCCCTGCCACGCCTGCAGCGCAGGGGCGGCCGTGGTGAAGAGCGTGTTCTCGATCTCGCCCGTGTCCGTGTACCAACGTCCATTCAACCCGAAGGCCCAACCGCCTTCGGTTTCGTACTCGATGGATGCCCCGGCGTAGGTGGCCGAAAACGAGGGCTCTTCTGCGGCATGGCCGGCGAAGGATCGGGCCACCCATCGCTCGCCGAGCGCCACGTTGATCGAGCCCTGGACGGAATGGCGCGGATCGCGGTCCGAGGTGTCCGTTGTCCGGACCTCACCCAGCAGCCGCACCCTCCTCCCCGCCAGAGATTCCACGGCGACGTGATACGACCCGGTGCCGAGCTGCTCCCGACCTCGGCGCAGGCCGTCGAAGTCGATTTCGTAGCCGGGAGCGATCCGGTCGCGGGCAAGGCTCACATCGGCTTGGAGGAACGTCGTGGCGGGGATGATCTCCCATCGGAATCCCGCCTGCACGGCCTGGCCGGACGGCTCCGGAATGCGGTATCCCAGTCCCGAGAACTGCTGTCGGAAGTAGCGATCCAACCAAGCCGACCTGAAATCCCCGAAACCGTCATAGGCCCGGAAGGAGCCCAGCAGGACCAAGGGTTCCGTCGCGCGGTACCTGCCGGACACCTGACCCAGGATCCGTCGCTCCGAAACCGTCGTCTCCGAGCCGAGGAAGTCGAAGGTCGCCGGCCGGTATTCGAGGTCCTGGGTCGCGAGCGTGAGGCCGGCGTTCCATTCCGTCCGCCCCCGCTTCCATCCGTACTCCGCGGAGGATTGGGTCAGGACGATGTCGCTGGAGAGCAGCGCGTCGAATTCCGCCTGCACGCGCTGGCTGGTCGGGGTGCCCGACTCCTCCGCCATCACGGCGGCAGAAGCGACCCAGATGGCACCGGCGAATCCCAGGACTGGCTTCATGGCGTAGGCGTGGTTCATCGACCCGCCTTTCCGATTCCGTCGATGATCCGTCGCAGCGCCGACGTGCCGCCAAATGCGTTTTCCGCGTGGACGACTGTGAACCCCTTGCCATCGGCCGCTCCACCGGTTCCATCGACCACGACCAGCCGCGGCATCGTCTTCCCCCCGTACTTCCGGAAGGTCTCGCCATCGACGTCGTCGACGACCATCGCGGGCCGGTGCCGGTCGATGAATCGTGCCGTCCCCTTCGGATCGTCCTGGTCGACATTCACCGAGAGCACCCGGACCGGGATGCCGTTGCTGTTGCCTTGGCGCTGGAGGTAGTGCTTCCGGATGTCGGCTTCGATCAGGGGCGCCGATTTTCCGCAGGGAACACACCAGTGGGCGAAGAAGTCGATCACCACGATCTCGCCGGCGAAGTCGGCCAGGGAAACCGTTCCTTCCGCCCCATGTGTCCTCAGCGAGAAGGAGGGTGCCGGTTCCGGCGGTGCGGGTCGTGCCGCCGCGCAGAGGAGGACGGACAGAATCGCCGCGAGCAGCGACGGCATCGGTTTCTTCATGGGCGGTCGGTGTTGGCTTCCCTCAGCGGCAGGAACTGCAGCCTGCAGCCAGGCCCGCAGCTGCGCCGGATGCGCCCGATTCGATCTGCAGGGCGACCCGTGGACGGTCCGAGTGGACCGCCGAGTCCGAGAACTGCATCGACGACTTCGACACGAGTCGTTGGCGGTGTGAAGGAACCGCGCATCCCGATACCAGCAGGAGGCACAGGAGGGACGCGGTGGCTGCGGCCGCTGGGTTTTTCGGGTTCATGACGACGGAGGTGACCTGACAATGAGTCTCAGTCGCCGGCCGATTCCTTACGACTCACCTCGCCCTATCGTTCAGCGTCCAGTCGTAGTCCGTGTGGCGGATGCGGTAGGAACCCGTCTTCAACTCGGCAGCGTCCGCAGATGACATGAAGTCCGCGACGTATTCGACGAGCGGACGTCCACCTTGGGTGAAGTCCGACGCGTACCAGTCGAAGATCGGCGAAAGCCACAGTGTCTTCGCGGCCCGGTCGATGCGGTTCTTGGCGGACTGGGCCAGGAAGACGCGCGCCTGGTCGTCGAGTTGGGCCCCGAGGCGTGCGGCGACGAACGGCTCGGACCGCAACGGCGGACAGCTCCGCGCCGCGCAGACCAGCGCGAAGTGGATCCGGGGTTCCGAGAAGACCGGCCGGATGAGTTCGTGTTCCAGCCGATCCAAGGTGATGCGTCCGCCCTGGAATCCGACCACTTCCTGTTTCCACGGGCCCTTCAACAGACTGCCGATCTTCCGGATGCTCGAGATGGGATGGTGGTCGACGATGAGCTTCAGCGTGGCGGCGTTGTAGAGGTTGATCAGGAAGGCCAGCCTTTGGTCGCGCGACCACTTCTCGAAGTCTTCCCGGGGAACCGCCGAAAGCACGGCGAGGTAGGAATCGAGTTCCGCGGGGACCGCCTTCAGTGCGGCGTAGTCCACGACGCCATTGGTGACGTTCGCCGCGAGCACCCTCGCGAACCCGGAATGGGTGTGGTCGAAGTCCGCGGATGCCATGACCGCTGCATGCAACGTGAGCAGAAGGACGACGAGGTGGCGCAGAGGTCGGAGAAGTTCGGAGTGCATGCCGGTGGGGGGATCAGAGTTGGCTGGGTTCGACTTCGCGGAGGAGGCGGTCGGGTTCCATCGTGGAGAGCGCGACATAGACGCGTCCGCCCGTCGCCCAGGTCAGCGTGTTCCATTCGCCGGCACGTGCCGGCTCCGCGGTCGTCGGCTGAGGTGCCGAAGCCGGTTCGGAAAGCGCGGCACGGTCGACGCTGACCAGATGGATCAGCTGGCCGTCCGCGCCGGAGCTGAAGCAGATGAGGAAGGCATCGTGGCCCCGCCACCGGAAGACCTTGCAACCGAAGGTCGGCAACGGCCGCAGGCTGCGCGGGGCCTCCAGACGGACCGCGCTTGGCCTAGTGGCGGCCCATTCCTGGAGAGCGGGAAATCCCCGGTCCCGACGGTCGAAGTCATGCGCCCATTCGTCGGTCAGGAACCGCGCTGCGGCGTTCCTGAATCCGCGGGTGTCGCCCGTGTTTCCGGCGGTCCGCCAAGGGATCAGGACGGCGATCATGCCCGCCAGGAGCGCCGCGATGGCCCAGGGCCAGACCCCGCCCAGCCAGGAACGTTGGGGTGTCGCCGCAGGACGCCGTCCCGCGAGGATGGCGTCCTTCAGGTCGGCAGGAGGGGCGATCCGTTCCAGCTTGGCGCACACGGCGGAGTCGAATCCGCGGATCTCCTTCAACCACTCGCGCAACACGGGGTCCGACTCGGCATAGGCCAGTGCCTCTGCATAGCGGGGGTCCGTGGGCGCAACTCCGCCTGGCGGATGCGCCCCGAGGATGAACTGGGCTTGGGTGCGATTCATGATCATGCCTTCAGTCCGGTTCCGTTCCGGTTCGGCGGAAGACGGTGACCTTCCGGTCTTCCGCCGTCATGCGGGACGACAGGAGGGCCCGCAATTGGCTCCTCCCACGGGATATCCGGGACATCACGGTCCCGATCGGGGTCTCCAAGGTCTCGGCGATCTCGGAGTAGGTCATCCGCTCCAGGTAGAAGAGGGACAGGGAAGACCGGTACCGCTCGTCGACTTCCTGCAGAGCCTGCATCACGAGGTCCGAGTCCATCTTCTCGACTTCCCCGGGCTGGATCTGGGGCAGGTCTCCCTCGGCTTCGGAGATCTCGAGCTCCGGGAATCGGGCAGACCTCCTCCGGGTCTTCAGGAACTCCCGATACAGGGTCGTGAACAGCCAGCCCTTCGTCTTCGACTCGTCCCGGATCCCCCCGCGGTGGCGGATCCACAGGTAGAAGGTCTCCTGGGTCAGGTCGCATGCGGCGCTTTGGCTTCCGGACAGGGCGAGCGCATAGCGATAGAGAGCCCCATAGTGAAGCTCGATCACCGCATCCATGTCCGTCGCTGCCACGATGTGAAGAGGTCGCCGATGTCCGTCCTATTCCCGCGATTTCCTGGAATAATGCGCCCGGTTTCCGACTCGGAAGGAGGTTGTCCGAGGAATCGTCCCATGCAAACCACCCGACTTCCCACAAATTCAGGCGGCAACCACTCCCGGCTTCCGGACGGGGTCGTCGTCGTGATGCCCGCCCTGGACGAGGTCGGCGCCGTTGCGTCCTCGGTCCAGCAGTGGCTGGAGGCCGGTGCGGCCCGCGTTCGGGTGGTCGACAACGGCAGTCGTGACGGCACTTCGGAGCAGGCCCGTCTGGCCGGGGCGGAGGTGCTTCCGGAACCCAGGCGGGGCTTCGGGGCGGCGGCATGGCGAGGTCTCCAATCCTGGCCCGAGGACTGCCCGTGGGTGCTGTTCGCCTCCGCCGATGGCAGCGACCGGCTCTCGCCGGCGGAGCTGGATGGGTGGCGGGCGGCCGCATGCGCCGGCGCCGACCTGATCGTCGGCGACCGCACGGCGAGTGACCGTTCCAAGGCCCGCCTCCGACCCGTGCAGAGGATGGGCAACCGGCTTTCCTGTTTCGTGATCCGGTGGTGTTGGGGACGCCGGTTCGCCGACATCGGATCGCTGCGCCTCGTGCGTCGGACCGCGATCGATGCCATGGACCTGCGTGATCGCGGGTTCGGCTGGAACGTGGAGATGCAGACACGCGCCATCGAATTGGGCCTCCGTATCGTCGAGCTGCCCGTCGAGCATCGGGAACGGCTCCACGGCGAGTCCAAGATCTCCGGGAACTTCCGGGGCACCGTCCGCGCCGGTGCCGGCATCCTCCGTTCGCTGGGCTGGTTCCTCGTACGTCACCTCGCAACACGTTGGAGCCGCTCGCGGTCCGTCCTCCGTGGAATCCCGGACCCTTCGCTCCATCATCCCAGGTGAACCGAAGTCCCGGGTCCAAGGTAACGCCGAAGGGGGAACGGGATCGCATCCGGGTCTTGCACCTTTGTGGAGCGCTTTCGCTCATCGCTTGGATCGCCCTCTCCCTGCAACCGTCGGACCTGCCCCGGCCTGCGGTTCTGATCCTGTGGCTCGTGGCGCAGGGGTTGGGATGGGTCGCACTGGTCACGGCTGTCGGATCGGGCCCGGTCAGGCCACCGCAAAGTGCCGTACTCGCCTGGGCCGTTGCGTTCCGCATTGTCGGCCTCCTTTCGATGCCAGTCCTTGAGGACGACCCGTTCCGCTACCTCTGGGACGGCAGGATGTTCGTGCTCACCGGCAACCCCTACCGCTCTCCACCGTCGGCGTCCTATGGCGATGCCGATCTGCCCGAGGCCTTCCAGTCCGTCCTCGACCAGGTGAACCATCCGGAGCTGCGCACCGTGTACGGACCGGTTTCCCAGCTTGGATTCGCCGTGTCCCACCTCGTTGCCCCCGGAAGACTCTGGCCGTGGAAGCTCATCCTGTTCGCGGCGGAGCTGACGACCTGGATCGCATGGCGCGGCCGCCTTGGAAGGCGCGGAACACTCCTCATCACATGGTGTCCTTTGGCCGTCGCCGAAACCGCCTTCAACGCCCATCCAGAAGCCTTGGGCATCGCGTTGCTTTCCTGGGGACTCGCCAGTCGTTCGGCGACCGTTTCCGGTGCGTGCCTTGCGCTGTCGGGGGGCGCGAAGGCCCTGGGTTGGCTCCTGGCCCCGGTGTTCCTCGCACGACGTGGAATCGTGGCGTGGTCGGCCTTCGCGGCCACCCTGGCCGCGGTCTATCTGCCGTTCCTGGCGCAGGGACACGGAACCGAGTTCGAGTCGCTCCGGATCATGGCTACGGAATGGAGCTTCAACGCCTCTTTGGTTCCGCTTTTCGGTTTGATCCTCGGTGATCAGGCTGCACGACTGGCCTGCCAAGGGGTGTTCCTCGTCCTGGTCGCTGGCGGGTCCTGCCGGCTCGCACGGCGCCTCGAGACCGGGCGGCGCGGAGCAATCCTGCGGGACCGTTGGACACTGCAGGCCTATGGTGCGCTCTTCCTGCTCAGTGCCGCAGTGAACCCTTGGTATCTGCTTTGGCTCCTGCCGGCCGCCGCCGCGTTGCGTTCGACCGTCGCCTTCGTGGCCTTGGCCGCGGTGCCGCTGTCCTACTGCACCTGGGAAAACCTCGGACTGCCTGGCAGCGATCCCCATGGCCAACCCGTTTGGGTTCCCTGCCTGGAGTACGGCTCCGTGGCCGCCGCGGCTCTCCTGTTCCGGGAGACTTTCCCGCGGAAGACAGAAAGCCCGGGGTCCCCAAAAGGGTGACCCCGGGCACAACGCACGACGGGCGGAACGCCTATCGCAACCGAAGAGGGAACGAGACCGAGAAGCCGTAGACCGTGCGTTCACCGGTGTTCCGGCCGTCGATCTTCATGCCCACGGTGAACTGGTAGGTGCGTCCGCCGGCATCGGTGTATCCGAGGCCGCCTTCGACCAGTTGCAGGCGCTCACGGACTTGGGGAAATCCATAGATCGTTCCGAACCCGGGTCCGCCGATGTCACCGCCGCTCAGGCCCTGGGTGTGACGATAGGCGAGGCTGAGCGTGACCCCGCGCAGCCCGGTGACCGACAGATCCTGGAAGATCCCGAAAGAACCGAAGAGGTCCTGGGGCACCCGTTCGGCGCGATGGCGGAATCCGAAGTCCCCGAAGTAGCCGAATCCGATCGGGGAGTACTGGTGTCCGAAAAGCAGCGAGACCTCGCCGCCCGAGGCGCCATCACCCGGGTTCAACGGGGCCGCATAGGCCACGTCGTAGCTTCCCTCGACGATCCCGGCCACCCGGATCGCCAGGTTCGGCACCCAGGAACCGGACTCGGAAGACTCAAGGAGCCGGTATCGCAGCCCAACGGAGGTGTCGGACAAACCGTCGACGGAGGTTCGTCCGAAGCCGGCGAAGTCGCCGGTGCCGGCCCTGACGTAGCCGATGTTCAGGTCCGCGGCGAAGTCGGGGGTGATCCCGTACTCCGCCACCACGAAGGCGTTGTGTTGGTCGAAGGAGGCGTTGTTGTCCCGCAGTACGGTCACCTTCTGGTCGCCCACCCGGAAGGCGTCGAAGGTGCTGAAGACATATCCGGGGGTGAGCACCAGTTCGCCTTCGGAAGGCAACCAGGCGCTTTGGGCCCTTGCCGGGCATACTGCGGATGCCGCCCCGACGCACAGGGCCAGGACCGCGGACTTGGAGGTGTTGGTTTTCACGTGGGAGTCGCTGATGGGACGAGGTTGCGCGTTCACTTGCGGGCGTGGCGGCGGTTCACGTACGCCTCCAAGGCCTCGAGCTGCTCCGGGGTCAATTTCCCAGCCAGTGCGGGGAGGTCCTTCTTCTTGGCAACCGACGCCGGCAACATCGCCTGGAGAGCCTCCAACCGGGGCTTCTGCACCGACGCATCCTCCATCGCGTTCAGTTGAAGGCGTCCGTTGTACAACCGCTGCCCCAACGCCCGCTTCTCCTTGTCGGCCGATTTCGCGGCATCTTCCGCGGTCACCACCCTGGGAGGACGTTGGTAGGTGCTGCCGGAGGCCAAGATCCGATGGTTCGCGGACCCGATCAGGATCCAGGCGGCACCAAGCTGAAGGAGAAGTCGAAGACGGGAGTTCATTGGATGTGGAGTGATTCCTCCACATCCGAGTCCGAAACCATGCGGACTATTCCCGCAGCCGACGGCAATCCGTCCGGCTCGACTCTACGGCACGGGGATTCCCTGGAGCCCAGGCGCCGCGACAGTTCGCAATCCCCTCCTGCAGAACCACGAAACCGCGCCGTCCTAGATCGCGAAGTCGTTGTACTCTGGCTTCAGGGCCTCGATGGGCGGGAACAGCATGCCGGCGGCGACGGTCGCATTTGTCCCCTGCTCGATGAGGATGAACGATCCCGTGAGCCGGTTCGTGCCGTAGCCGTCGAACACGACGGGCTTCGCCGTGCGGATGCGGATCTCGCCGATGTCGTTCATCCCGAGTTCGCTGGGCTCCAGCTCGGGCTCGAAGGTCCGGATGTCGGTCCGGCTCTCGATGCTGGTGACCATCGCCTGGACGGTCTGGGTGGTGTGCTTGAGGAAGTACTTCCGGCCCTTCTGCAGGGGGCGGCTGTTCATCCAGCAGACCCGCGCGTGCAGGTCCGTCGACATCCCGGGCAACGAGTCGAGCCCCACGATCATGTCGCCCCGGCTGACGTCCAGGTCGTGTTCGAGCTGCAGCGTGACGCTCTGCGGGCAGAACGCCTCCTCGAGGGTTCCGTCGAGCGTCCAGATCTGCTTCACCGTGCTCTTCACGCCGCTCGGGAGGATCATCACGCGCTGTCCCACCCGCACGATGCCGCTGGCGATCTGTCCGCTGAGCCCGCGGAAGTCGTGCAGCTCCGGGTTGGTCGGATCGTTCGGCCGGTTCACCCACTGCACCGGGAAACGCAGTCCCTGGAGGTTCCAGTCGCTCGCGATGTGGACCGTCTCAAGATGCCCCAGCAGCGTCGGACCCACGTACCACGGGGTGTGACGCGAGGGATCCACCACGTTGTCCCCGTTCAGGGCGCTCAACGGGATGAACTTCACGTCCTTGATGTCGAGCCGCGGCAGGAAGCCCTCGAACTCGTCGCGGATCTCGGTGAACCGCGCCTCGCTCCAGTCCACGAGGTCCATCTTGTTCACCGCGATGACCAGGTGCGGGATCCGCAACAGGGAGGCGATGTAGGTGTGCCGACGGGACTGCTCGATCACGCCCTGACGCGCGTCGACCAGCACGATGGACAGGTTCGCCGTCGAGGCGCCGGTCACCATGTTCCGCGTGTACTGCACGTGTCCGGGGGTGTCGGCCACGATGAACTTCCGGCGCGGCGTCGCGAAGTAGCGGTAGGCGACGTCGATCGTTATGCCCTGTTCCCGCTCCGCACGGAGGCCGTCGGTCAGGTTGGCCAGGTTGATCTGCCCACCGCCGGTGATGTCGGCCGAACGCTCCAACGCCTCCATCTGGTCCTCCATGATGGACTTGGAGTCGTACAGCAGCCGGCCGATCAACGTGGACTTGCCGTCGTCCACCGACCCGCAGGTGTTGAATCGCAGAAGCTCGATCGGATGTGTCGTCGCGGACATGTACAGGGCCGGGGATTAAAACGGCCCCCGACCCACGACGCACCACCAAAACATCCACAAAAGCCGCAAAACCCCAGTCGGACTATCGGGTTTGGTTGCGGAGGATCAGGGTGGAGGGGCCCTTTTCCTTCCACAGGGACTTCAACTTCTCCGGCACGTCCGTGGGCATCTCGATGAGGGAGCCCAGCACGAGGTCCTCGTCGCCGTCGCCGTCGAGGTCGCCGGCGTCCATGGAGATCCAGCGTCCGGTGACCCCTTGGCGCAGGGTGCGGGCGCGGAACTCGAGGCGACCCTTTCCTCCGGTGTTCTCGAAATACAGGAAGCCCTCCTGCGGCGTGACCGGGTAGTCCGGGAAGAACGAGATGGCGGCGATGTCGAGGTCGCCGTCCCCGTCGAAATCCCGGGCCAACGCGCGATAGGCCCCGTTCATGGCGCCGAACCACGCCTCCTCCCAGCGCAGCCCACCGCGGTTGAGCAGGATCCGGACGCCATGGTGCGGCTTCGGCGGCGAGGTGCCGAAGTCGGCGTTGTCGCCGTTGGTGACCAGGATGTCCGGGCGGCCGTCGCCGTCGAAGTCCGCCAGTTCGAAACCCGAGTGTCCCCAGCCCGGCCTCCGCTGGAACACGGTCCGATGCTCGAACGCCCCTCCGCCTTGGTTCCGATACAGGTGCAGCGTCTCCCGGGCCTGCGCCTGCAGCAGCAGCAGGTCCGGTTTGCCGTCGCCGTCCAGGTCGCGGATCTCGCACCGCAACGCCCCGGGTTCGTTCAGCAGCACGCGCTCGGCGAAGGTCCCGTCCCGAAGCCCCTCCAACCACAGGAACCGCCCGAGGAAGTTGCCGAAGCCGCACACGGTGAGGTCGTCGAGGCCGTCCCCGTTGAGGTCGCCCAGGTTCACGTGCGAAAGCCGCGGTTGGCCGGAAAGGATCGGCACCGGAACGGGTTTCGCAGCGCGACGGTCCACCCGGAGGACCTGCCCGACGGGCTCCTCGCGCGGGAAGAAATGCCCGATGGCCGCGAAGTACCAATGACGTTCGTTCGACGCCATCGAGACCGGGATGTTGCCCAACGGCATCGAACCGATCGCACGGCCGGCGGCATCGAGGACATCGATTCCCTGGGTCGTGATGTCCGCGGCGAGGTACGCGTGGTTCGGCACGTCGATGTACACGTAGGGCGTCCTCTGCGGCGAACGCCGGAACGGAGCGGCCTCGGCGCGGAACAGCGGCAGGCCGACCTCGATCCGCGCGCCGTCCTGGACCGACGCCAGGCGCTCCGGCGCGGCGTTGGTGTAGTAGTCCGCGATGCGGTCGAACTGCTCCGCCGGGATGCGTGGAACCTTCGGGAAGTAGCCCGCCTCGACCAAGCGCGGCAGGTCGCGGAAGTACCCGTTCGTCGGCGGCGGCTCCAGCCCGACCAGGTACCGCATCTTCGGCAGCAGTTCCTCATGCCAGGTCCGGCGGTCGAGGTCCTCCGGCGACGGCTGCAGGTGGCATTGCGAGCAGTACGCCGCGGCCGCCAACCGCCCCGGATGCGATGCGGTCTTCGGCACCGTCGCCGGCACCGCCGTGGCACCGGATTCCGACGCGCCAACCTGGGCTGCCAGCAGGAGCAGCAGCCAGGGCAGGACGCGTTGGACGGCACGGGGAATCAACGGCCGGAGGCTATCGGCCGCCCCGGCCCGCGCCCAACGAGAATCTCGCGGGCCGCCGACTCCCTCCGCCCCGGCCCTCGCCGCTTGGCAGTGGCCCGCGACGTCTGTCATAAACCGTCGCATGCCCCCGCTCCGCCTCCTTCTCCTCGGCCTTCTCGCCGCGCTCCCGGCGGTGGCCGCGTCGCTCGACTTCAACGCCCGGTCCCGCCGTTCCGCCGGCGACCCGCTCGACACCAACCGTGTCGTGGTCGCGAACGGACGGGTCTCCTGGGATCCCGCCAAGACCGCCGTCGTCGTCTGCGACATGTGGGACCGCCACCATTGTCCCGACGCCACCGCCCGCGTCGGCGAGATGGTCCCGCGCATGAACGCCGTCCTCAAGGAGGCCCGGTCCCGCGGCGCGCTCATCATCCACTGCCCGAGCGACACGATGGACTTCTACAAGGACCACCCCGGACGGAAGCTCGCCCAGTCCGCGCCCAAGGTGGCCACGCTGATCCCGCTTGAGGGCTGGTGCTCGCTCAAGCCCGACCGCGAGGCGGCCCTGCCCATCGACGATTCCGACGGCGGCTGCGACGGCTGCCCGGACTGCCCCTCGTTCAAGGCCTGGAAATCCCAGCACCCGGGCTTGGAGATCGCCGAGGGCGACGCCGTCACCGATTCCGCCGAGGCCTTCTACCTCATGAAACAACGGGGCATCACCAACGTCCTGGTCATGGGCGTGCACATCAACATGTGCGTGCTCGGACGCCCGTTCTCGATCCGCCAGATGGTCCGCCAGGGACAGAACGTCCTCCTCATGCGCGACCTCACCGACTCCATGTACAACCACCGGCGTCGGCCGTTCGTGAACCACTTCCGCGGCACCGAACTGGTCGTCGAACACATCGAACAGTACTGGTGCCCCAGCGTCACCAGCGCCGACCTGCTCGGCGGCGAACCGCACCGCTTCCAGGCCGACAAGCCCAAGCATGTCGTGATCGTGGTCGGCGAGAACGAATACCGCACCTGGGAGACGTTGCCCGAATTCGCCGGACGCGAACTCGAATGGCGCGGCATCCGCACCTCGTGGGTGATGTCGTCCACCAACCAGCAGGACCACGGGTTCCGGAACTGGGAGGTCTTGAAGGACGCCGACGCGGTCGTGCTTTCGGTCCGTCGCCGCGGCACGCCGGAGGGCATGATGCGCCTGCTGCGGGAACACGTCGCCCAAGGCAAACCGCTCGTCAGCCTCCGCACGTCGCTTCACGCGTTCGAGCTCCGTGAAGGCCTGCTCCCGCCCGGACGGGGATGGAAGAACATGGACGAGGAGGTCCTCGGTGTGGACTACCAGGACCACTACGGAGCGGGCCCGGCCGCGACGATCACCACCCCGGCGGCCATGGAATCCCACCCCATCCTCCGTGGTGTCCCGCGGAACTTCGTCTCCAAGCACCACCTCTACCGGATCCGCAACCCCGCCGGCAGCACGACGGTTCTCCTCCAGGGCCGGCTCTCCGACGGATCGTCTCAGACCGAGCCCGTCGCCTGGATCAACACCGCCGGAGGACGCCGGATCTTCGGGACGTCGCTCGGCGGGCCCGAGGACTTCTCCGACCCGGCCTTCCGTCGACTGCTTCGGAACGGGATCCTGTGGGCCCTCGACGAGTTCATCGCCCCAGAGGTCGCCGGACGATAGAAACTGAGCCCGTGGCCACGGCCTCCAGGCTGCGGACTTCCCTTCGGTGCCAAATCCCGGATGTGCGGGAGGCGACTTCCCCTCGACGTCGGTTCCGATCCCGGAAAACCGCCGTTTCCTTCCAGCTCTCCAGCGGCTTTGCGCTTTGGCGTGGGGTCTGTTTTGAACCCCGCATCGCACGCCTTCACCCCTCCGGCACCGACGGCCGGATGGCCCACGCCTTCACGTCCACCCGTCGCGCGAAGTGGCACAGCGGAGCGGTGTCCGGAATCCCCAGACCCAACGGAGCGAGCATCGTGTCCGTCGTCACCACCGCCTCAGCGGGCTGCAGCGGCCACGGTTCATGCGCCACTGCGCCCCACCAGATCCGGCCCCCTTTGTCCGCGGAGTAGAGCCGGTATCGCTCGGTCAGCCAGTGCTCGAGGCTTCCCGAGACCGAACGTGCGGCCGGTCCTGTCGGACGGTATCGGGCTTCGAACTCCGCTTCGCTCCCGCCGTTCCGTCGCGAGCGATACCGCACCCCGTCGGCCTCGCTCTCCACCTGCATCGTCGCGTGGCGGTAGGGCAGATGGAAGAAGGTCCGCGCGGTCCACACGGCGATCGCGCTCGCGGCGTCGAGGCTGAAGAACCACACGCCCGGCCGTCCGTGGTGCCGGACGTAGGTGCGGACGTTCAGCTCCGGGAACGAGGACGAGAACGGCATCGGAGGCAAACCCCGCAGCCGGGTGCGGCACATCCGGAAGGGCACCACCGCAATCCAGGCGGATCCCCCGAAGAGATCCAGCTCCAGTCCCGGAGGGATCCGTGCCGATAGGAGCGAAGGCGCGATGGGCCAATGCAGGAAGAGCAGGTCCTCCCAGCCCATGGAGATCATCCAGGGACGAGCCGGTGGGGCAGGTGAGTCGGACACGGCGTCATCCTCGTGTCGAACGCCACGTCGGCAAGGCGGGTGTCCGGCGCTTCGCCGATCGGCATGGCGCGGCGGCGGGTTCGCGCCATGATCCCGCCATGCTTCGATTCGACGTCGTGGTGGTGGGTGGCGGCAGCGCGGGTTATGCGGCGGCCCGGACCCTCGCCGCCGGCGGCCGGCGCACCGCGGTGGTGGACGGCGCCCCGGAACTCGGCGGCCTCTGCATCCTGCGCGGCTGCATGCCGACCAAGGCCCTTCTCCACGCCGCCGAACTCCGCCAGGCCATCCGCGAGGCGGAACACTGGGGCATCCATGCCGGCGAGGTGCGGATCGACACCGCACGCCTCTTCGGAAGGAAGGACTTCCTGATCCGCGACTTCGCCGGCTACCGCCAGGGCCAGCTGACGGACGGACGTTGGGAACTGTTCCGGTCCACCGCGCGGTTCCTGGCTCCACACCGCCTGGAACTGGCCGACGGACGGACGATCGAGGCCGACCACTTCATCCTCGCGACCGGATCGGAGATCGCGCCGCCGCCGGTCCCCGGACTCGCCGAGGCCGCGCCGCTCACCTCCGACTCGGCCCTCCTGGATCGACCCATTCCGGGTTCGCTGATCGTCCTCGGCGGCGGTGCGGTGTCCCTGGAGTTCGCCCAGTTCTTCGCCCGCCTCGGCACCCGGGTCACCGTGATCCAACGCGGGCCCCATCTCCTGTCGGACTTCGATCCCGACGTCGCCGACGAGGTGGCGAAGGCCTTCCGACGCGAAGGCATCGAGGTCTGGACCGGCACCCGGCTGCTCGAGGTGCGTCGGGAAGGGGCACGGGTCGAAGTCCGCTTCGAACAGGGCGGCGAAGCCCGGAGCGTTTCGGCGGCGGAGGTCTTCCACGGATTGGGGCGCCGTCCGAACACGGCCGGCCTGGGTCTGGAGAACGCCGGCGTGGAACTCGACGGCCACCGGATCCGCACCGACGCATCCCAGCGGACCACCGCGCCACACATCCTTGCGGCCGGGGACTGCTGCGGACCGCACGAGATCGTCCACCTCGCCATCCTGCAGGGAGAAGTCGCGGCGGCGAACGTGCTTGGGCGTCCGCGGACGATGGACTACCGGCTCCTGTTGTCGGTGGTCTTCACCGAACCCCAGGCCGCCCAGGTCGGTCTCGGCGAGCGGCAGGCGCTGGCCGCGGGACGGCGCATCCGGACGGCGGCCTACCCGTTCAACGACCATGGAAAGTCGATGATCCTGGGAGCGCAGGAAGGCTTCGTGAAGCTGATCGTCGACGCCGACACCGGGGAGATCCTGGGCGGCGCGTGTGTCGGGCCGCAGGGCGGGGAATTGATCCACGAGGTGGTCGTGGCGATGGCCGCCCGGATGACCGCCGCCCAATTCGCCGCGGTGCCGCACTACCATCCGACCTTGGCTGAGATCTGGACCTACCCGGCGGAGGAACTGGCAGGCGGGTGAGTGGGCCACGGAGACACGGAAGACACGGGGAAGTGTCTGTTAGATTCCAGAGGACAAGAAGTCGAAGTTGGACGGGCAATGAACTGCCTCGGGTAAATTGGCGTCTGTCATGGCAATTCCCACTGAAAGCGGGATGAGGCTCGAAACCGATCCCAGATGATGTCCTCGCTGACCATGGACAATCGCCTTCGCAGATGGCTTCCAAGCGTCACGCTGGTTGCTTTGGCGTTGGGCGCTGGTGCCGGTTGGAGGATGGAGTTGGAACTACGCGGTGGTTGGGCCGGCCTGGCGTGGCTTGGCTACTTTCACTGGGCCGTTCCAGTATTCGTTGGAGGCTTCGTCCTCTGGTCCGCGGTTTTCGGAGAAGTGGAGCGCCGGACCGCGTTATTGGTGACTTTGGTGGGATTTTCGATCGGAGCCTATCTCCTCTGTGTGGTTGCTCTGGGCCTCTTCTTTGCGACCGGCCCGTCCGCTGCGATCGCCAGCCTCCAACTGGGTATGGGGAACATCGAAATCGGACTTCGCCGCTTCGAAGTGGCGCATTGGGCAATCCTTGTGATTTGGCCCCTCATTCCGATTGCGTTTTGCCACCTTCTACGTCGCTTTGGCACACCGATTACCCCTTTCAGGGCAATGTGCTCTTCGACATTCTTCGTTCTCAGTTGGCCGGTGGCGGTTTTCGTTCGCGGATTCTTCGAGCGAAGCGGATCCTCCGATCTGATCCATGCTCTCAAGAGCGGCTTTGTTGTTCCATTCCTTGTCGTGTCGCTTGGTATTCCCCTGCTTCGGTTTCCAGCTTTTCCAGGCCTTCGTCTTCCACGGACAGAATCCAACTAGAGATTGAATCAATTCCATTGGGGACAGGTCCGGCGGCGAGGGTCTCTGAAGTTCCTTCTCAACAAGCACTACCATGAAACCACTCTTCGTCTTCACCCTTTTGGTTGTGCCTCTCCTTGTCGCCATGGGGGTGGGTGATTCGGATGGGTTCAACCTGAGTTATCCTGCCAAGAAGCACTGGTCGGCCCGGCAACTGTATCAGGCGGACGGATCTTCGAGTGCGAAACAGGAGGTCATCGGCCAGTTCGTGCTGCTCGATGTGGTGGTCGTGATCGAGCGGGAGGTTCCGCTGGTGGATATCGTGGTTCCGAAGGAGTTGGCAGAGGGTTCCGCACGTCCATCCCGGGTCATCCAAGCACACCTGATCAGTGCCACCACCATGGCGTCGTCGCTCAAGAAGGGCGAAAGGCACCGCATCGAAGGCATCCTCGTCGATGAAGGATTTGGTGCCTACACGATCTACCTCCACCGCGCTCAACCGAGTCGCTGAACCTCAGGCTGCGAGCCTCTGTGGACCGTGACCGGATTTGAGTCGAGGCGAGAGACTCGCGACCTCGTCTCCTACGGCGTGCCGGGGGAGTCGGATTTCTCCGTGTCCTCCGTGCCTCCGTGGCCAGCCCCGCAGCGTCTCAACCGCACCCAGGTGGCGCCTTCGCCGCCGTGGGCTGGGGAGGCGGGGGACATGGATTCGATTTCCGGGATCCGTGGCAGCAACGCCAGCACGCCGGCCTTCAATGCGCCGGTTCCCCGGCCGTGGATCACCCGGACCTCCAGGATCCCCCGGGCAACGCACTCGCGCAGGTACTCCGGCAACAGCTCGCCGATCTCCCGAGGTCGGAATGTGTGCAGGTCCAACTCCCCGGTGATCGGCAAGGGCACCGGTTCGTCGAAGTCAGGCGGGTCGGTTTCGGATGGCATCGGGCGTGTACGACAGGATCCGGCGCCGGGAGGGCCGTCCGTCCTGAACCGAGTGTAACCGGATGCGATGTTCTCGGTCAGCGGAGTTCGTCACCACAATCAGATCTCCCAGATGAATCCTACCCAGATCCTGACCTTCGTCGCCGCGGTCGGCCTCGTTTCGGCCGCGCGCGCGGACATCGACTTCTCCAAGCTTCCTCCGGCTGCGGCCAAGAAGGGAGTGACCTTCGAAAAGGACATCAAACCCCTGTTCGAGGCCTCCTGTTTCCGTTGCCACGGTGAGGAACGCCAGAAGGGCGGTCTCCGCGTCGACAGCCTCAAGGCCGTGCTCGAGGGCGGCGAGGAGGGCAAGGTTGTCGTCCCCGGCAAGATCAAGGAAAGCAGCCTGCTCGTGTCGGTGTCCGGCCTGGATCCCGAGAAGTCCATGCCGCCCAAGAAGAAAGGCGGGCCCGGCGGCCCCGGTGGACGAGGCCCGGGTGGTCCCGGTGGCGGACCGGGCGGACCTGGTGGAGGGCGTCCTCCCGGTGGACCCGGAGGCGGTGGCCCTGGCGGCGGCGGATTCGGTGCGCCTCCCAAGGACCTGACCCCGGAGCAGGTCGGACTCGTCCGCGCTTGGATCGAGCAGGGCGCGAAGTGAGTTGGGGTGGGGCGTTGAACGGTTGAAGGGCCGAGGGGTTGAAGCGTTGAAGGGCGCTTTGCAGCCTGATGGCGGTCCCGGCCGCTGACTTCGGAGAACGCACGTAGCCCCCGGCTCCGGTTTCGGGCCAAGAATCTTTCCGAATCGAAAGCGATGGGGCAGCGTCCCGGGGATCCACTGGGATGCTGCCCTTTCTTCCATTTTCCAGACCGCTGCGGGTTGGCGTCGTCACGCTGGTCGTGGCGTGGGCGTCGGGTGTCGGGTTGCGTTCGGCGGAAGCGGACCGATCGGACTTCTTCGAGCGCAGGATCCGGCCGGTGCTGGTCGAGCGGTGCGAGGAGTGCCACAGCGTGGCTTCCGGAAAGAAGAAGGGCGGCCTGCTGCTCGACAGCCGTGCCGGACTCCTGGCGGGTGGTGACACGCGGGCTGCGGTGGTGCCGGGCGATCCGCAGAAGAGCCTGCTCATGGAGGCGGTCCGCTACGGGAACCACGACCTGCAGATGCCTCCCAAGGGCCGCCTACCGGACGCGACGATCGCCGACCTGGAGCGCTGGATCGCCGACGGCGCGTTCGATCCGCGTTTGCCACGAAGCGGGAGCGCATCGTCCACACCGGGCGCGTCCAACGCGGAGGCAGGATCCCATTGGGCCTTCCAACCACTGCGGCGGACTCCACCGCCGGCGGGATCCGCGGCCCACCCGATCGACCGCTTCATCGAGGCCCGGTTGAACGAGGCCGGTCTCCGTTCCACGCCGGAGGCGGATCGCCGGACGCTGCTGCGCCGCCTTTCGTACGACCTCACCGGGCTCCCGCCGTCGCCTGCACTGCAGGAGGCCTTCCTGAAGGGATCGGGAGTCGACGACGACGTCGCCTGGATCGAGCGTCTGATGGCTTCGCCGGCCTACGGCGAGCGTTGGGGGCGCTGGTGGCTGGACGTCGCGCGCTATGCCGACACCAACGGCCAGGACGAGAACAAGGTCATGGCCAACGCATGGCGCTACCGCGACTGGGTCGTGCGGGCATTCAACCGCAACCTGCCGTTCGACCAGTTCATCACGGAGCAGTTGGCCGGCGACCTCCTGTCGACCCATGGCGTGACGGAGCCGGAGGTGTTCGACCGCTGGACGGCCACCGGCTTCCTGGTGTTGGGGCCCAAGATGCTGGCCGAGCAGGACAAGCCGAAGCTGGTGATGGACCTGGTGGACGAACAGATCGACGTCGTCGGCCGGGCCTTCCTGGGGCTGACGGTCAGTTGTGCGCGCTGCCACGACCACAAGTTCGATCCCGTTCCGACCCGGGACTACTACGCCCTGGCGGGGATCTTCAAGAGCACCAAGACGATGGCCAACCTGGACTTCGTCTCGCGGTTCAACGAGCGTCGCGTCTCGGATGCGGCGCGGGTCGCGGCAGTGGAGGCACACGCGGCCGAGCTGTCCCGGCTCGAGGCCGAACTCAAGTCGGCCACTGCCGCTGCAAAGACCGGCCTGATCGACCGCTGGACCTCGGCGGTTGCGGAGTTGCTGAGGAAGCCGGACGCCGGGACGGAAGCGTTGCCTCCGGAGGCGGTGAAGCGGTTGAGGGCCGTCCTGGCCGACACCAACGACGCGGGTGGCATCGCGGCGACGTTGCGTCGATGGACCTCGGGTGCGGTTCCCCTGGAGGAATTGCTGCGGAAAACGGGATCCAGCAACGGAATGGCGGGAATCCGTCTCGGTCCGGGTCGGACGGGGGCGGCGTTCCTTGCCGACGGATCGAACCAGATCGAGGCGCCGCACCGTGATGAACTGGAGCCGGCCCGACTCACCGTCGAGGCCTGGGTCCGCCCGGATGTTCTCCCGACCGAGGGCGAAACCCGCCGTTGGCTGGTCTCGAAGGGGGCCAACGAGTGGGCCGAAGGACATTACGCCCTGGTGATCGACGGTTCCCGGGCGGGGGCCTACCTCAACATCGGCGGCGGACCGGAGAAGGTCTTCGCCGCGTGGTCGGCGCCGGGAGTCCTTGAGGCGGACCGTTGGCGGCATCTGGCGATGACCTTCGACGGCCAGGTGCTGCGGGTCTTCGTGGACGGCGTTTCGGTGGCGGAGGCCCCGGTGGCCCGCGAACGGAACCGTGGCGTGGGGCCGCTCGTGGTGGGCCGTCGGCCGGATGGGTATGTCGGATTCCGCGGCGCGCTCGACGGGATCCGCGTCCATGCGCGCGCCTTGGAAGCCGCGGAGCTGAAGGCGGCCTTCGAGAACCCGGGAAAGCCGGGGAGTGGCGCCTTGATCGCCGGGTGGGAGTTCGACGAACTGGACGAAGCCGGGAAGCTGGCCGTGGCGGAAGCGGAGACCCGGCGGTTCCTGAACGGACCGGAGGGGCTTCTCACGCCGCCGAAGGAATTCCGTGCCCTGCTGGCGGAACCTAGGAGACGGGAGTTGGAGACGTTGGAAGCGAAGTTGCAGCGCGTCCGCACCAACACGCCGCCTCCGGTCGAGTATGCCTTGGCGGTCGAGGAAGCGTCGGTGGTGGACCTGCCGGTGCACATCCGTGGCAGCCACCTGAACCCGGCCAAGGAACCGGTTCCGCGGGGATTCGTGCGGGTCGCGCACCGCGGCGGTTCCGTAGCCCTGCCGAAGGATCGCAGCGGGCGACTGGAATTGGCGGAATGGCTGACCGGGCCGGAGAACCCGCTTACGGCGCGGGTGATCGTGAATCGGGTCTGGCAGGCGCATTTCGGCGAGGGACTGGTTCGGACGCCGGACAACTTCGGCCTGCGCGGCGAGAAGCCGACCCATCCGGAGCTGCTCGACTGGCTGGCCGCGGAGTTCATCGCCTCAGGTTGGGATCTGAAGCGCCTGCATCGGCTCATCCTGACCAGCGGGACCTGGCGTCGCGCTGGTCGAGGACATCCCGATTTCGATCCGGAGACGGCGACCCGGGATCCGGACAACCGGCTCTTGTCTTGGTTCCCGAGACAGCGGCTGGAGGCGGAGATGGTGCGCGA
Source organism: Verrucomicrobiales bacterium (assembly GCA_027488845.1). GTDB lineage: Bacteria > Verrucomicrobiota > Verrucomicrobiia > Limisphaerales > UBA9464 > SXXZ01. The sequence goes on from JAIYBC010000027.1 coordinate 58,733, forward strand.
TGCGTTGCTGCTCGTCTCGGGCCGGTTGGACGCGTCCATCGGCGGCTCCCTGGTGTCGTGGAAGAACGACGAGTACACGCCCGAGGATTCCGTGAGTGCGGGTTCGGTGCGCCGGTCGCTCTACCTGCCGGTGGTGCGGGACCGGGTGTACGACATGTTCACCATCTTCGACTTCGCGAACCCGAGCGTGGGCACGTCGCGTCGGACGCCGACCGTCGTTTCCCACCAGGCATTGTTCTTCCTCAACAGCCCGCTGGTGCGGGAGTGCTCCTCGGCATTGGCGGACCGGCTGCTCGCGCTTCCGGGGAACGATTCCGTCCTGCGTCTCCGGGAAGCCCATCTCCTTGCGCTGGGACGTCCGCCGAGCCCGGCCGAGACCGACCGGGCGATGCGCTTCCTGCAGGCCTCCTCCCGGCCTGAGGCGCCCGATGCGGAACGCCGCGCCTGGGCAGCCTGGTGTCAGGTCCTGCTCGCCTCGAACGAGTTCCTCTACCGGGACTGAGCCGAAACGATTCCGAGGGAGCAGGGACTGGCCTCACGCCAAGAACCGACCCCAACCGATTGGGGTGTTTTGCTGCAATGAACTTGGTAGATCGAGCGTAGCCGGCGTTCGGGCAGCGTGGCCGCTAGCGGTTTGGTGCCTTCAGTGCCCGTCGCGAAG
>JAIYBC010000025.1 GCA_027488845.1 Verrucomicrobiales bacterium
CCGTCGAGGAACAGTCGCGATCCGTCGTCGCTCGTCAGGTGGAAGGTCCAGTTCCCGGGCCTCGGGACGCGCAACGTCCCCGTCGACCGTACCGCGAAGAAATCCGCCGGGGCGCCCGGTGAGAAGGCTCCACCTCCGGCCCGGAAGTCGATCGCGCCTCCCTGCAGGACCACGGTCGGGATCCTCCCCTCGAGGCTGTAGTTGGCGAACCGCGAAACCCCAGTACCAAGGGCGTAAATCTCGGTCCGCAGGTCGCCGAAGCCGTCCGCGATGCCGACCGTCCATGCCGCGAGGTCCCCGTCCGGATCCTCGGCCACCAGCAGGAGGTTCGTCTCCACACCCTGCACGATCTCGAAAGGACCCGCCGGAAGGATCCGTGGCGGACGGCTGAATCCACGTGGGCTGGTGTCGCGGTCGTCCGGCGAGCCGTCTCCGTCGGTATCCACCAGCAGCGGATCCGAACGGTCGTTGGTCACCTCCACGAGGTCCGTCAGCCCGTCGCCGTCCGAGTCGGCCCGACGCGGGTCGGTTCCCAGTTCCAGCTCCCGCGCATCGGCCAGTCCGTCGTTGTCGTCGTCCGCGTCGTCCCGGTCGGCCACGCCATCCCGGTCGAAGTCGCCCAAGACCTCAACGGCCAGGGTGCGGACGGTCTCGAAACCGACGCCATCGGTCGCGGTGATCGTGATCGAGCGGGAATCCGTGGTGGCCGCGCGGAGGCGAAGCAGGCCCGTCACGGATCCGGTCGGAGACGCGATCGGCAGGCTGGTCCCCAGCGCCGGCTCCCAGCCGAGAACGTCGAATCCGACGCCGGCCACGCGCACCGAAGTGAGGTCGCCGTCGGCGTCGGTCACGACGAAAGGCACCGTCGCGGCCACGCCCTCGACGAGTTCCAACGCGTTCGTGCGGTCCACGACCGGGGCCACATCGGGAAGGACCACTTGGCCGAAGACGAGGTCGTCGAGCGCGATGTCGTCGTTGTGTGCGCCGAGGTTCCGGGCGTCGATGCGGACTCGGAGCTGACGGGCCTGAAGGCGGGGCTGGAACACGAACGCCGTACTGGCGAGCCGGGAAACCGGGAGGTTGGTCCGGACGAAGAGGACCTGTCCGGAGGTATCGAGGACCTCGATGCGCTGAACGACCGGATCGTTGGTGGAGTTGGCCGTGAAGGCTGCGAGACGGAACGACCGGAGCGACACCGCGAAGCCGGGGTCGGCACGCAGGCTGACCTGAAGCACAGCGGTAGAGTCGCGGTTCTCGAACAGGACGTTCCTCAGGTCGCCGTAGCCGAGCCGCCAGAGCGCCGGCTGGGACTCGCCGTAGTCCACGACGACGTTCGGCGTGAACGGCGCGCCGCCTTCATAGCGGAAGCCACCCATCACCGGCGCGGTCACACGGTCGCCATAGTTGCCGTTGATCCCCTGGAAATCGGCGATGCCATCGATGTCGAAGGTCAGCCGGGTCGTTCCCTCGGCGCCCTCCGGCAGCGTCGGCTCCGGATCGATCCCGTCGGGCAGGCCGTCGCCGTCCGTGTCGGACCGGTCGACCCGGGTCCCGGCGGCGATTTCCGCCGCGGTGTCCAGACCGTCGAAGTCGAGGTCGGCAGCCGGAACGTCCGCCTGTTCGGGATCGGTTCCCGAAACCAGCTCCCGTGCGTCGTCGAACCCGTCGCCGTCCTCGTCCTTCCCGGCGAAGTCGGAACGTCGCAGCGCGAAGCCGGTCAGGGAATCCACGCGGAGACCCGTCTGGCCGCCGCCGTTGGAAACGTCAAACGCGACCCGGTTCGTCCCGGTCCGGAACCCCGAGGCCAGGGACAGGTCGACGTACCGTGTGAAGCCCGCGCTCGCCGCAACTCCGGCGTCACGGCCGTTCACCAGGATGCGCTCGCCGCCGTCGTCCGTCGCCCAGCGTCCTGCGATCCGCGCCGTCTCGCCCACGACCTCGCCGTCGAGGACCCATTCGGTCTCGTAACGGTAGAGGCCGGCCGGGCTGCCAGCGGTGTCGGCCCGCGGCGCGATCCAGCGGGATTCCGCCGAGTTCGCCAGCCACGGTCCGGACACGATCGGGAAGATCCGTCCGTCGTGGGCCACAGCCCCGGTGGATCCGGCGTCCCGATTGACCACCAGCCGGTAGTGCGGGTCGGCCACGCCATCGGGCACCGGGACGCCTGCGTCGTCGACGCCGGTGTCGAACAGGCGCCCGTCCAAGGCAATCCAGGAATGCGAGCGCAACGCGGCCTGGATCCCGGTTTCCGCCGAGTCAACTCCGCCGTCGTTGGCGACGAACCGCGCCGTCACGATTCCGAACTGCGTCCGACGGGCCACCATCAGGAGCCGGCCTTCACGGTCGGACACCGGCGTCCCAACCGCGACGATCTCCCCGCCCGGGACGATCCCGTCGGCGGTCTGGAACAGCCGGGCACCCGTCGGCAACGCCGCGACGCGGAACGAAACCGGATCCTCGTCCGGATCGGTGGCCCGCAGGCGGATCCGCACCCGGTCGGTTGCGAGGGACTCGACATCCGCGACCAGCGACGGAGCCCGGTTCACCTTCCTCCACGCGACGGTCAGCACGTTCGTCGCGGTCTTTCCGGCGGAATCCGTGGCGACGGCGGTCAGGTCGACCGAACCGCTGGCCGGGGCGGAGTTCGGGATGGTGAACGTCAGGCGGTTGGTGGCGCCCGAGGCGAAGCTGCGGTCGACGGAGAGCGGCGCCGGGGCGGTGAGAAGGACGTTCGTCACCGCGACGTCGTCGACGGCCGAGACGGAAACCACGAAGGCGAGACCGCGGGTCAACGGTTGGAGCTCCGGATCGACCAGGGTCAACGTCACGGCCGGGGGCTCGTCGGGAATCGTCTCGAAGGTGCGGACGGCGACCGGCGAGTCGTTGCCGAACCGGTCGGTGGCGATGGCGCGGACGGTCACGGAACCGGACGGCGGCAAGGTGAGGCGCTGACGGAACGGCGCCTCGCGGTCCTCGCCGAGCGGGATGAAGTCGTCGCCGGAGTTGAACCGGACCCGCGCACCGGGCTCGGTCCCGGCGAGCAGGACCTCGACCTCGACGGTGCTGCCGGCCACAGAACGGAGGCCGTCGGCGATGCGCAGCGTGGCGACCTCGGGTCCAAGGGTGTCGAGGGTGTCGAAGGTCGAGACGAACGGCTGGCCGACGGCGGCGTTGCCGGCGAGGTCGACGACGTTGGAGAGGACGACGCGGTAGCGGGCGTTGACCTCGAGCGCTGCGCGCGGCGTGAAGTTCACGACCAGGCCGCCGAGCGTGACCGCGGACGTTCCCTCCACGGGACCGGACGGACCCTCGACGCGCAGCGACAGGCCCTCCGCGATCGGCTCGTTGAAGGAGGCGCGGAACACCGAACGGGGATCGATCTGGTTGGTCCCGTTCTCGGGGAAGAGGGACACCAGCAACGGCGGGTCGGCGTCGACGGTGCGGAACTCCGAGGTGAACAACGCGGCGAGCGTGCGGCCGACGAGGTCCTTCACCGCGGTCTTGGCCGGGAAGGCGAGGACGGCGTCCCGGTCCGATTCCAGGACGACCACGCGGTAGCTCTGGAGGCTGCGGAAAGGCCGGGCCGGGGTCAGGCGGATGCGGCGGGCGACGCCGTCCACGGCGACCAGCTCGACCACAGCGGGGACCTCGTTGCCGGTGGCCGAGCGCAGGAAGACGCCGCCGCCGCCGATCGTCGACGGGTCGAGGGCCTCGCTGAAGTCGAGTTCCACCACGCTGTCCACGCGGACCGCGGTGGCGCCATCGGCCGGGCGGACAGCGACGACCGCCGGCAGGGCCTCGTCGAGGACCACCGTGCCGAGGTCGAGTTCCTGGCCGTTCGTGGAGAGCGTGCCGGCCGCATGCTGGAGTCCGGAGACCGCCTGGACGATCGCCTCGAGCCGGATGTCGCCGAGGGGGATCCCGTCGAAGCGGAACAGCCCGTTCGTGTCGGTCGAGCGGGCGGTGCGGCCGAGCGACTCGCCGAGCGCCCGGAACTGCATGGAGACGTCGGCGTCGACGACCGGCGTGACGCCGTCGGCCCGCACGAGGCGGCCGAGGACGGTCCCGGCCGGGAACAGGGTCAACATGACGGCGCGTTCCTCGCCCCCGTTCGCCACGGTCGTGTCGGCGCGGGCCGAGAGGGCTCCGCCCTGGGCGGTGACGGAGACCCGTCCCACCGGGATGTTCCCGGCGGAGAAGGCGCCGGAGGCATCGGTCTGGCGGACCACCTCGCGTCCAAGGAACAGGCTGGCGCCGCTGCGGATCCGGACGATCGAGTCGGGAACCGGCGTGACGCCGTCCGCGGCGACCACGCGGCCGGAGACGACGCCCACGCCGGGCAGGACCACCTCCAGGAGGCGTTCCTGTCCGGCGACGGTCAGGGTGACGTTCGTCTGGGCCCCGTTCGACGTGTCCTCCGGCTGGTCGGAGAACACCGTCACGGAGAGCAGGCGGTTGAGCGGGAAGGAACGGAACACCGCCTCGCCGGCGTCGTCCACGGCCGAGGACATCCTGAAGTCCCCAAGGCGCACCGTGGCGGTGGCGTTCGTGCCCGGCACGCCGGCGAACCGCCGCGAGACCCGCACTCGCAGGTCGGCCAGCGGCTGGAGCTCGATGGTGGTGGATACCGAGGCGACGTCGTCGGGGATGGCGACGGAGACGGAACCGGTGACCCCGTCGAGGGAAGCCTCGATGCGGCCGGTGCCGGCGGGAACGTTCGCGAAGCGGAAGGTCCCGTCCGGACCCGTGGTCACGGTGCGGTTCTGGACCACGCCCGACGCGGTCGCGTTGAGGGTGACCGTCGCCCCGGCGGCCGGTCCGGTCCGGGCGCTGTTGACGACCGTGCCGGTCACCTCGGCAAGGGACTGTTCCAACAGCAAGAGCCGCCTCAGTTCGCCGGGGACCTCGAGTTGGAAGGTGAGACGGCCCGCACGGCCGGTGACCGGATCCGCGCTCTCGAGGCGGAAGACACCCATGGGAAGGGCGTCGATGGAGAACTCCCCGGCGCCGTCGGTGGTCGCGGAGCCCACGGCCTCGGATCCCTCGATCACCGTGACCTGCGCGAACGCCACCGGCGTCACGCCGTCACGGCGCAGGAACCGGCCCGCGATCGCCGCGGTCCCCTCCAGGGTCACGGCCACCGTCGCCTCCGAGTCGCGGGCCACCGTGGCCGAGGCTCGGCCGAAGATCCGGATGACGCCCGCCTGAAGCTCCACGCGCACGCCGTAGGCGCCCTCGCTGAGTCCGCCGAAGACCACCTCGCCCGAGGCGTCGGTCGTCCCCTCGGCCACCTCGTTGGGAAAGGCAACGCCCTCGGCCCGGGTGATCGCACCGGCCGCCGGCGTTCCGTCGGCACGGAGCACCCGGATGCGCAGGCCACCCTTCCCGAGCAGCCGCACGTCCACGAGGTTGGCCACCACGTTCGTCCCGGTCGGCAGCACCCGCGCGATCGAACGTCCCACGGTGCCGTCCGCGGTGTTGGTCACGGTCACCACGTAGTCCACCCCCGGCGCCCCGTTGTTGATCGCCGGCAGGCCGAAGCGCGTGTCGAAGCGTCCGTCCGCCTCGGTGCGGACGACAAGGTCGCCGAAGCCGATCGCCACCGGCACCTGCGCGCCGACGAGCGTGCCATCGGGATGGAACACACGTCCGGCAAGGCGCCCGTTCACTTCGCGCGCCGGCGGGAACCGGAGCAGGACGTTCGTCGAGTCCCGGTCCAGCGGATCCGTGAGCACCTGGGTCGAGATCACCTGCGGGAAGAACGGCGACGCGGCCTGCACCTGGATCTGGCCGACGGCCACGGCCCGCACCTGGAACTCGCCCGAGGCCGCGTCGCTGTCGACGTCGCCGCGGATCACGAATCCGGGCGCCATCTTGGGGGTCAGTCCCGGTCCGCTCACCCGGACCAACGCGCCGATGGGGACCGACTGGGAGTTCTCCACGCGCCCGGCGATGCGCCCGAGCGGCCGCATGCGGAAGGTCACCTCGCGGGTCTCGCCGTCGAAGTTCAGCGTCACCACCGTCTCGTCGAAGCTCGGCGGGACGAACGTCGCCCCCGTGCCGTTCAACAGCGGGTCGTTGACCCCCATGAAGACCTTCAACGCCTGGTTGAAGGCCGCCTCGGGGTCCGCCTGGATCTCCTCCTCGCTCGGCACGCTCGGGTCGTTCACCGGCGGGTTCTCCGACGGCGCGGAAAGCTGGTAGGGCTGGCCCAGCGGAAGGCCTTCCCAAAGGAAGCGCCCTTCGCGGTCCGCGCGGACGAAGCTGAAGCCCTCGTCCTCCGGATGGCACACCATCGCCCCCGGCATCGGACGCCCCTCCGCGTCGAGCACCAGCCCGACCACACGCGCCGCCGGGGTGAGCCGGATCAGGACGAAGTTGTCGTCACCCGGGAGCACCTCGATCGCGGCCGAGCCGAAGCGCGGGAAGTCGAACGGCGGATCCGACTGCGGCGGCCGGTTCGCGACGGACCGTTCCACGCCGGCCTGGAATTCGCGCCTTCCATAGGCCACGCCGGGGATCTCGAAGAAGCCCTGGGCGTCGGTCCGCACGATCTCGCGTCCGCCCGCGACCAACGCGTTGCCCACACCCCGCTCTCCCGCCGCCGTGAGCACCCGTCCACGGACCAGGGCCGAGCCGGGCAAGGCCAGCACAGCAAACGGCGTCTCGGCCTCCCGCAGCGTGATCCGCTCGGTCCCGGTGACCCGACGACCGTCCGAGGACAAGGCCGCCAGGGAGAAGTTGCCCACGGGGACGTCCGCGAACTCCCAACGGCCTTCGGCGTCGGCCGTGGTCTCGGCGAAGGCCCGGAAGCGCCCGAACCGATCCTGACCCGTCCCGATCAGAACCCGGGCGCCCGAATGCGGCGTCCGGCGGTCCGCCTCGGTCACGCGGCCCGCGACGGAGGTCCGCGGATCCGCCAGCGCGTTGAAGCGCACCGTCAGCCGACGCACCTCGCCCGGCGCGTCCAGCGCGTCGTCGAGGATCCGCAGGCGTCCAAGGGAATCCTCCACCTTCAGGCTGAACACCCCCAACGGGACGCCGTGGAAGGAGAACCGGCCCTCGGAGTCCGAGAACACGCCCCGGCCCAGCTCGCGGCTCGCCGGATCCGGGAAGAGGTTCACCGCCGCGTTCGCCACCGGCGTCGTCCCGTCGGCCTGCAACACCACGCCCTCGACCGTTCCCCGGCCGCGGAAGGTCAGCACCATCGGGACGACGGTTCCTTCACGGCGCGATTCGGGCAGCACCAGGTCGTCGACGGTCGCCCGGTCGAGGCCTTCGGCCTGGGCGATCGCCTCGCCGACGGAGCCCGCCGCGAACATGCCCAACAACGTGTTTTGGAAACGCTCGGAGGTGGCCAGCTCGCGCATCCGGTCGCCTTGGACCACGCCCGCCACCGAGGCCTCCAGGATCAGGGACGTCCCCTCCGCCGACAGCGACGAGGTGTCGGTCGTGGCGACGGTGTAGGGGATGCCCGCCAACACGAAGTCGAAGCCGAAGTCGCCGTTGGTGTCGGTCAGCACCTGCGACGGACGGAAGATCCACTTCTTGCACTCGTCGAGGGATTCCACCGAATCCCGGTACACGAGGGTGACCGGGATCCCGGCCACCGGGCTGCCGCCCGAACGCACCACGCGTCCCCGGACGGCGACGCCCGCCCGGCTGGACGAAAGGATCGCCCGCGAACGGTCGGTGATCGGATGCCCGCGCGGATCGGTCACCGCCGCGTCCACCGAGACCGTCCGCGGCATCAGCCCGCCGACGGGCCGTTGCAACGTCAGCAACGCCACGCGTCCGCCGGGCTGGATCTGCACGGTTGCCGCGGTCGAACCGTCGTCCAGGCGGTAGGCCGCCGGCACGTTCACCCGGTCCTGGGACATCGGCTTCGAAAACAGCGCGGCGACGATGTTGGCGTAGTTGCCGATGCCGGGCAGCGGACACGGCTTCACAGGGCGTCCGACGAGCACCTCGAGGTCCTGACGGATCGAGACCAACTCCGGTGGAAGCTCCGTCACCGTGGTGGCCGTGCCGACGGACGGGACTCCCGGGATCCCGGTGCAGGTCGCATCCGAACGCAGCTCGGCGGAGGCCGGGAAGGGGTTCCAGTCATGGCAACCGGTTCGGGAAACCAATTCCCACGCCACCGCACGGCCCACGCCGTTGGTGCCGAGGACGAGGCCGTTCAGCCGGGTCGCGGCGTCGCCGGTGAGGCTCCATCGGACGAGGTCCGCCGGATCGGATCCGGGATCGCGGACGACGAGCCAGCCGGCGTTCGTCCCGCCATAGGCCACCGCACCGGGAATCGCGCTGCGCCGGATTCCGGCCTCGGAGGTCCCGCGGAGGAGGGTCACCTCGCCCGGTCCGCCGTCGAAGGCCGCCAGGAGCCAGGATTCGCCGCGGCCGGCGAGGTCGGGTCCGGCGGATTCGAGCAGACGGGCAGGCCCCTGCGGCGCGTGCAGCACCAGCTCGGCCATCACGGCCTCACGCCATTCGCGGCCGGCATCGGTCTCGCGGAGGATCTGGTCCCAACCCACCTGGAAGGAACGTCCGCCCTGCCAGTCGAGCATCAGGTCGAGCAACACGCGGTTCGTGGCGTCGCCGTAGAGGATGCGTTGGCCGGCCTCCGCGAGGTCCAACGAGCGCCGGGTGACGACCGAGCGGTCGAGACGGAGGACGCCGGCCGGCACGACGCCGGCGGTGGCCAGGCTCAGGGCCTGTCCGAGCATGCGGTCCGCGGCCCGGCGGATCCCGGGCGGCAGGTTCGTGACCAGGCCCGGAAGCCCGATCGTGTCGCCCGACAGCGCCACGCCGCGTTCATCGATGCCCATCGTCAGCAGGAACCTGCCGGTCGAGGCGTCGTCGCCAAGGGTCAGGTTGGAGAAGCGGATCGAACCGGTGCGCTGTGAACGCATGCGGTAGCGCGCCGTCGCACTCTGGCCGGGCGGGATGTCGCCGAGGAACACCGTCGGCTGCTGGTCGCCTTCGAACACGGTGCCGCTGAGCGAGGAGGACGGCAGCGTGACGCTCACCTGGTTCGCCCGCGACGGGGACGTGTTCAGGACGGTCACCGCGGCCTCGTAGGGTTCGCCGCTGCGGATGGTCTTCGGGTGGCTGAAGGTGATGGAGAAGTTCGGGTTGCGGACCAGCACGGAGCCGGCGGCCTTGCCCACGATCCTCACCGGCCCGGCGGCGAGCCCTTCGAGGCTGGCGGTCAGCTCGATGTCCATGACGTGCAGGCCCTCGTGGAGGCCCTCGACGAGGAACTCCGCCTGGCCGCTCTCGCCGGGCTGCAGGCGCGGGATGTCGTCGGCGGTGCCGACCTTGCCGTCGGCTCCCGCACGGACGACCGCCTGCACCGGCTGGACCTCGCGGTTGGCGCCGAGACGGGCGAAGCGCAGCGGGTCGTCGCCCGGGGCGTCATGCGATGCCGCCGCGATCCCGTCGCCGCCGAGCGGGAGTTTCAGCCTGCCGCGGACGTCGACCACGGAGAGCCCGGACCCCGACGGCGCGCCGTTCTCGGTGAAGAGCTGGACGCTGAAGAACTGGTTCAGGAACCCGACATTGCCGGGGATCACCATCAGCGCCGGGATCGGCGGGATGGTCAGCTTGATGCCGGAGCCCTCGCCGTCCACCGGCTGGAAACCGATCGGCTGGGTCTGGATCTGGAGTCCGGCGTTGCGCAGCTCCTGCGGGAGCTGCACGAGGTTGGCGGCGATATCCTCGTTGATCCGCGCCGCCTCGGCGAGACGTTCCTCCAGCTCCGCGGCCGGGATGATCTCGGTGGTCTGGCGGATGGAGGGCGTCACCACCGGGAACCGGACCGGGAAGGTGCGGCCGTCGAGCACGAAGCCGACCTCGAACTCCACCGCCCGGAAGTTCGACTCGTCGATCGAGATGCCGCGCTCACTGATCTCCGCGGAGGTCAGCGGTCGCGAGGTCACGCGGGAGACGAGCACCTCGTCGAACACGGTGATGGGAACCGACGACGGCGAGCCCTCGAGCAGGGTGACGGTGTTGGTGCCCTCGACGCGGACGAGCCGGACCTGGTCGAGGCGGTAGTCGCCGACGAGCGGAAGGGGCGGGAGCAGGAGGGGCTGTCCGACCGCGCCGAGGATCTCGCGGGCGGGGAACGAGGGACCGCGCAAAGTGGCCGCGACGAACGCCCCCCGTGCGAACGCGGCGTCACCGGTGTAGGTCACCGCGACCGACCCGGCGATGCCCTTGGGCACCGACAGCGTAGCCGGCGACACCGCGAGCGACCGCCCGGTGATCCGGTAGTCGAGGGTGGTCAGCGGGGTGGAGGCGCGGGCAACGGCAAGTCCCAGCACGAGGGCCAGGACGAACAGGACCTGCAATGTCCGAAGTCCAGCGGACCGGGTGGATGGATGCTCGGTTCCAGTTCTCATCGAATGACGATTCCAAGGTCCCCGGCCTCTCCATCGAGGCGGATCTCGGTGAAGAAGATCCTTCCGCCTTCGCCGAGCGTCCCGAAGCCAGCCTGCACGGTGGCCGTGTAGGTGTCGGGAAACGCCTTGTCGTAGTTCCAGTCGTACAGATCGGAGATGGTGCCCCGGATGCGGACGGGTCCCTCCTCGACCGCGACGACACTCCCGGTCAGTGGATTCAGCTGGCCCCGGAAGGTGACGGTGATCGTGAAGTCGCAGTCGGCCCCCCCGATCCCGACGAACAAGTCGAAGTCGGTGCAGGCGGTGAAAGACTCGAGCAGCGCCGTCGCGAACCGAGGAGAGGCCGGATCCGCCTCCGGAATGGAGAGGCATCCGGAACCGCCACCGAACTCGACCCCGCGATTCCTTCTGAACTCGAAGGTTTGGATGTCTCCAACATTCTGGATCACGCGCCGGATTTCGCGGCCATGGAAGCCGATCTCCTCATCCACGATGTCGTGGAAACGATCGGACCGCAGGATCAGGTCCGGAATGGCCGTCCGGTCGTCGAGGATGTAGTGCGGAATCCGTGCCACTCCGTCCGCGGGCCACAGGACGCCTGTGTTGTGGGAGTACTTGGGAAGGGCCGTGTCCGGCCGGAGTTCGAAGTCGGGCCCCCGCGGCGCCGGGATGAACGGGACCGGATTGGGGAGCGACGTCGGCACCATCAGTGGGTCGCCGGTCAGGAAGGCCGTGAGCATCTTGGACCCAAACGCCCGGGGAACCACCGCGTCGTAGCCGAGCGCGCCGGCCAGGAAGGCCGCCCGGTAGAGCTCGTACACCGCCCGGTTGACGACCTTAACGTGGTAGTCGTCCGACCAGATGTTGGGGGAACTCACCGGGTAGGCGAGAAGGCCGCCGGAGAGGTAGGTGCGACCGCGGTCGCTGAAGACCGAGACGACCTCACCGGCCGAGAGGTCGCCGTCCCCGTCCTGGTCGAATCCGGCTACGACCACATAGTTGGTGTTGGCCGGCGAATCGAGCCGAAGCCCGAATTCCCCGCCGGCATGGGAGGACAACCCTCCGATTTCGACCTCGACCGGAGGCGGAACCCGGCCGGCGACGCCCTCCCGCACAAACCGGGCGATCGGGACGTTCTCACGAAGCATCCGGAACAACGGAGGATAGGACATCGCCACCGAGGGCGGGTCGGTGGTGAACGTCCCCTTGAGATGGGCCGCGCCGTCGCGGGTCCCCATCATCATGTACCGGCCCGACTCCGCTCCGGCATGGTTGGGCAGCAGGTTCAATCGGCTGTCCGGGAACTGGTCCGACCAGACGGTGGCGATCCTCAGACGGAGCACCGTCAGATGGGCCGTCTTCGTGTCGAGGACTTGGCCTTCCGAATCCAGGAGACTCACCCGAATCGTCACATCCCGGCAGGGAGCCACGCCCTCGATCCGGAGTTCCATCGGCTCCCGGAACAGTGCCGACAACGGCTTCGAGGGGTCCTCCAGACTTCCCGAATGGGTGACCGTGCCTCCGGATACGTTCGCTCCGGCCAACGGAGATCCGTCCGAGGTGTAGAGCCGTACGGCGGGAAGGCCGGCATCCCGGCCCTCCAGGGTCAGCTCGACCTGGCGTACGGACCGGTTCCGGACGACCGGAGGTATCGCTTGGAGACGGAGTAGGGCTAGGTCCCCGTCGTTCGCCCGGGCGATGGAATCGTCCCGGTCCATCGCCGTCTGGAGATGTTCCGGATTGTCGACGCCCGAGGTCCGCTCGTCGTCGTCGTCGTCGTTGACCGGCAACAGCAGGCCGGCGGGGTTCTCAAGCAGGGAATCCGGAACGCGGGTACCGGGAAGGCCCTTCACGCCGGGTCGATGGAGCGTGAAGCCTCTCCACGCGCCCCCGCCCATCACCTCCGTCCTCTCCGCCTGCGCCCGGGCCACCATGCCGTCCGACGTGGACACGAAGTCCGGCATATGGGTCCCCATCCCGATGAAGCGTCCCACCAACGCGGGATGCGCCGCGTCGTCCGTCGGCGTCGGGCTCAGGAGCCGCGTCGGGTCCAACAGCAGCACGTCCTCCGTGCAGGCCAGCGACAGCAGCCCGTCCTCGCGGCGCTGGATCCGTTGCGGCGTCCCGTGGCGGATGGGGATGGAGAGGGCGTTGACCACCTCCGGGTTCTCCGGATCGTCCAGGTTCAACACCAGAAGACGGCCGTTCGGATCGCCCGACGTGGGGAACTGCGAGAGGACCGCGAGGTCGTGGTTCTCCTCGCCTTGGGCCGTCCTCACGGGCTGGTCGAGCGCCAGGAACACCCGCTTCGACTCCCGGTCCACCGGCACCGGAGAGGAATGGCCGAACTCCTCGAGCACCGTCTCGAACGCCGACGGCGGCGTGGAAGCGTTGGGATTGCCCACCAAGGCGATCCGGTCGCCAGCCATCCCGATGTCGAAGTCGCGGACCCTTGAGCCCCGCGCGTCGTCGGTCATCACGTGCCGTCCTCCCAACGGGATGCCGATGGTTCCGGGATTGTTGGGCAGACGGCCGAAGACCCGCTGCTCCCGGATCGCCTCGAAGAGGTCGAAGGCCACGACCTCGGTGCTTTGCCCGATGAGCAGGCACGCGGCAAGCGGTGGCGACGCCACCACCTTGAACGACGCCCGGGAGGTGTCCCTCTTGGAATCCACATCCTGGCGCAGCAACTCGACGATGGACCCGTCCGGCTTGAAGGCGAACACCATGATCCAGGGTTCGGACTGGCCGATCTGCCCTCCTGTGACCAACACCAGGTCCGCCGTGCCGACGGGCGCCTGCGAGGAAGCGGGAAAGCTCTGGTTGCGCAGGACCTGCAGCGATCGCGGAAAGAGCCGGACACCGACGGTACGGAGGGGAGCGTCTGGCAGGGTCGGGTCGTAGACGTGAAGCGATCCCGCGCCGGTTCCGGTCTGGGTGCGGTCGAGGACGAGAAGCCGGTTCCCGAGCACCGCGACCCCGGCGCCGATGCGGACGCCCCGGAGGACCACCGGCACCTGAGGCGAGGTCCGGAACGGCAGCTGGAACGGGTCGGCCGCGGGATTCGCCGTCGGCGGATCGGTCGGAGGCGGGTTGTTCGAGGGATTCTGGTCGAAGAGGTTCCCCGCCTCGTCCCGCAGCAGCGGGTTCACCGTCAACGTGTAGTCGCGGTCCGGGATCAGCTCGTACCAGGTCAGCTCCACCGACTTCCGGTCCGCCGCGAACTCCACCGTAGGAATGCCGCCCGACGGGGAAAGCTGGAACAGGTCGCCCGCGGTCAGGTTCTCCGGGATGCCCGTGACCGGCTCGCTGAAGGTCAGACGGATCCGGCGTCCCGGCTGGAAGGAATCCTCGCCCGGGAACGGCGAACTGCTGACCACCATCGGTCCAGTCTGGTCGTCGCCGGTCCGCGGCACCGGTGGCGCCCCCACCACCACGGTGTGGACCGTCGTGGCGCGCTTCGACGCGGCATCCCGGACGGTCGCCCGGAGCCGTATCCGCGCCGGCTTCGGCGTCTCCAGCGAGAAGGTGCGACGCAGGTGGCCTCGGGCGCCCCGGACCTGGGCTCCGGGGCTCAGACGGACGTCCGAGAGCGCCACCGGCTGCAGTGAGAAGAGCGGCGAGACCTGTTCCACCGCCAGTTCCACCGAGGCCACCCGCTGGTCGACGTTGCCTTGGACGCGGACGTTCACGACCTCGCCCACGGTCGGTTCGCCCGGGCTGTGGGTCACCGCGACACGCGGGTCCTCCCGGTCGATCAGCGACTCCTCGCCGCGGTCGAACATCAGCGTCATGGAACTCGCGAAGCTGTTGCCCTCGAGGTCCCGGGTCACCGGGGCGACCCCGACCGCGGCCTGGCCCGGGAAGTCGGTGCTCGTCGCACGCGCCCCGGCCAGGTTGCCGCCGGTCGTGACGTAGGTCGAAAACTCGCCCCGGGATCCGGGCGACGTCGCCATGTTGCCCATCATCCCGTCGCCGACGACGCGCGCCCGGGTGACGGCCCGCCGTTCGCTGTCCGGCGCCGAGGCCACCGTCGACAGCACGAACCCGTGGATCGGGGTGTACCGGAGTCCGCTGATCGGCTGGATCAGGCCGAAGAGGTCCTCGAAGCCAAAGCCCGACGCCGCCCCTCCACCCAGCTGCTTGGCGGTGAATCCAGCGCCGCGACGCGCCTTCAGGACCGGCCCGGACGCCGACTCGGAGGCGAAGACCTCCGTGTCCCCGACGGCCTCTCCCGCCGGAATCAGCGGAACGCCGGTTCCCTGGTTCTCCAGTCGGTCGCCCACCGCCTTCGCCAGGTCCACGGGCTCGAGATAGGCTCCCTCCTCGTCGATCCGACGTCGGACGAGCAGGAACTCCTGGTTGGTGACCCCGGCCCCGAACGCCTCCCGCATCCCGGCCGGGATCGGCAGCCGCACCTTCGGCGCGATCCGAAGGGGATCGCCGCCCAATGCAAACCGGAACCCGCCCACGAACCGCTGGTCCGACGGCAGCAACGCGCCCAAGACCTCGGTGATCTGCGTGGACGTCTGCTCCTCGATCCGGAACAGGGTCCTCCCGGAGACGGCCCCCGGCGGCACCTCGATCTCGATCTCGCCGCCTGCGGCCGGACGCCGGATCACGCCGCCGCTGCCGAAGAGCCCCACGGTGCCGTCCCGGAACTCCTGCCGCGCCGCGGGCACCGTCGTCCGCGTGCCGTTCCGGTTCACGAGGATCGCCGCCAACTCGTCGTCGACCGTCGCCGGAATGCGGTTCGTGAAGCTCCCGTCCGGCTTCGACAGCACGGTCGCGGTCTCGCCGGTGGTCTCGTTGATCAGGATCACCGCCGACTCCGGATCGGCCAGCCCCGGCCCGCCGCTCATGCCGGCCGAGCCGTCCAGCGGCTCGTAGATCGTCAGCAACGCGTCGGCGCGACGGAGGGTGTCGCCCTCGGTGGTGAAGGCGATCTCGCGTGTCCCTTCCAGCGGACGCCCGAAGCGGTCCTGCAGGTTCGTCGACAGGACCACCCGCAACGGCGCCGACGCAGGCAGCTGGGCGGTCGGCAACAGAGTGACCGTGTCGCCGGCCGGGTTGATCGAGACCGCCGCCGGCAACACCACGCCATTCGTGGCCGCCAACACCACCGCCCCCGGCACCACCACGGTGCCCGGGTTCAAGGGTCGGCTGAAGGTCAACACCACCGGACTCACCCGCGCCACGGCGGTCGCCCCCGCCACCGGACTCGAGGCCACCACGAACGGCCCGCGTGGCGAGAGGTCCACGTCCACCGTCGCGACGGCTCCTTCCGCGGTGGAAGGCACCGGCACCTGCGCGACGTCGCCGGTCGAACGGTCGGTCACCGTCACGGAGGCCGTCGCCGTTGCCGCCGGCGCCAGCAGTTCATAACGCCCGTCGGCATCTGTCAGCGCGGTCCACGGTCCGCTCCGCACCACGAGGCCCGCCACGGTCGCACCGGCGGCGTTCCGCGCCGTTCCACGCACCACGACCTGCGGTTCGGCAATGCCGAGTCCGAACACCACGTGACGGCCGCCGCCTTCAAGACCGCGCAGGCCGCCCGCGGCCGGTTCCTCGGACACCGCCACGCCGTCCGTTCCGGCCCGCAGACGCCGGAGCGGCTGGAAGCCCGCTTCATCCGCGTCGAAGACCGCCCGCGCCAGCACCCGTCGCGCTCCCGGCGTCTGGCCCACGAGTTCCGTCGACACAACGCCTGCCGCGGACGACCCCGTCGGCAAATCCAGGTCGAAGGCGGCGACCCAGGCCGTCCCCGCGGGAACCGCCGCGTTGAACGTGGCCGCTTCCAGCTCGGTCAGGCGCGCCTGCCCGCCCGCCGGGAACATCCCGGCGGGGATGCCCAGCCGGACCGGGCCCGACTGCAACACCGTCCCGCCCGCGGCAATCGTCCTCAGCCGGTCGTCGATCCGGTCGAGCACATCGACCTCCACACGTGCCTCGGCGAGCCGTTCGCCCGAAAGGAGCTGGGTCGGCCGCAACGGGAATTCACCACGCAACACCGCCCCGTCCGCACCGGCCACGCGATACGCACGGATCAAGGTCGTGTAGGCGGGCAACACGCGGCGGGTGCCGTCGCGGAGTTCGTAGCTCTCCCGGACCTCGCATCGGAAGGCGGTGCCGCTCGGCAGCGGACCGGCAGTGGACCGGAACTCGACGAAACCGCGGGTCAGCACGTCGGACCGGTTGGTGCTCGCGATGCGGTTCGGCGGTTCAAGCCTTCCCGTCGCCGTCACGGTTCCGGTCCCCACCCCGGCCACCGGGCCGTCCAGGAACGTCCCCACCGCACCACCGGTTCCCGCCAGTCCGACGTCGGGACGGATCCTGGCCACCACCGCCGCCGCCGCGAGTTCCCCGCGGTACACCGCCTCGCGGTCGGTCGCGTCGAGGAGGCGCCACGCCAACCGATCCTCGTCCCAGGCCACCACGGCGGTCCCCTCCGGAACCGGCCCGTTCGTCGGGGAACCCAGCTCAAAGCGCCCGGCCGGGAATCGGCCGGCCACCAACGGGGTCCAACCCGCGGGCAACGGCGACGGCAGTTCGAACGCCGCCGGCGACGCGACGTGGTTCGAGGACGCCAGCACCACCGCGTCCGGAACGTCGGGCATCACCGCCGAACGCGCCCGGAACGACGCATGGCGTCCCGGTGCCGAGATCCGCCAGCCCCGGGTCCGGGTTTCCACCGGAACCGAAAACCAGCCGCCACGCCGCACGGGCGTCGACGAAGCCACCTCGGACCCGATCGCCTGCACCTCGGCCGCGTCGAGCGGGAGGCCGTCCTCGTCCACCACGCGTCCGGTCCAGTGGGTCACACCCGCCACGCCCGCGAACAACCGGGCCCTGAGCGTCGGAACCCCGCGGTTCACCGACAACCGCAGCGACTCCGCCTGCGGCGCCTGCTCGAACGGGCCCAGGACACGGAAGGCGCCGGAACGGGTGGTCCGCTCCACCCCGACCACGTTCTCCGACGGTTCCAGGACCACGATCCACGGTGTCGGAATCTCGCTGCCGATCCGGTTGGAGACGGCGAGTTCGACCCGCCAGCCGCCCTCGGCGCGGTTGGTGCGCAGTCCGCTCAGGTAGACCGGGAAATCGGTGGAACGGTCGAACCAATCCGCGGTGGCACCGGCGACCTCCAGCCGGAGCGCCTCCTGCGCCTTCAGGCCCACAAGGCCGAGCAGGGCGACGATCCAGCAAAGGGTGCGAGGGAAGGGAAGCGTCATCGGTTCCTCCGTTGGAAGTGCAGGCCCGCCAACGCCACGGCGCCGGTGAGCGTCAGGGCCCAGGTACCCGGCTCCGGCACGAGGGACACGGAGACGACCGCGGCGCTGCCGCCAAGCGGACCCGTGTCGGCGAGGTCGAAGACCGCCCACGAGCCGTCCACCAGGAATCCCGGCGGTGGGGTGAAGAACACGCGGAAAGACAGGTCCTGCGGCCGGCTCGCCGGATCCAGGAGCACGTCGACGCCGCTGCCGGAGAAGACCTGCATTCCGAGGGCGTCGATCCCGAGCACGGTCAGGAAACGGGAACCGTCCAACGACTGGAGCGAGACGGTGAGGCTGTCGTGGGTGACCCCGGCCAAGGTGGTCTCATCGGTGTTCCACGTGACATCCAGCTGATAGCGGATGCCCGCCGAGACGCCGGCGGGCGGCAGGATCGCGGCGTAGGTGGCGAGTCCGGCGGGCTCAAGGGCGAGATTCGCCGTCGTCCCGACGGCGAACTCGATTCCCGGCGAATTCCGGGCCTGAAGGGAGACGCCAAGCATCAGCCCGACCAGACCGCAGCCGATCCGGCACGTGACCGGAAGCGCCGCGGCGTCCGGCGGCTTCACTGTTCTGGACTGGCATGGATCCCAAGGCATCCCGCCTTTCCATTCGCGGGAGTTGCTTCCGGGTTTCAAAAAATGTTCGGACAACGTGAATTCCAAGACGTCCCGGATTCCAGGCGGTCCTTGCCCGACGCCCTGCGGAGGGGAAGGGGCAGGGGTTCACGCGGGGCCGCGGAGGGCGCGGAGGATGCGCATTGCGACGGAAGGTCGGCAAGTCACGTCCCTGAACACGTCCCTGAAGCCCGACGCCATTCCTTGCTGAAAACCTGGCTGGATTCGCCACGGAGACACGGACGACACAGAGGAGGACATTTGTTGTCCATGCCGGCTCTTCGCTCCCTGCTCCCAGCCTCCCCCACGCCCGACGCCCGAAACCCGATCAATAGTACGCCGTCGTCCGCTCGTGGAGCCACGTGGCGTCCAACGAATCCAGGCGGAAGTCGGACCGCGGACGCTGCTGGCCGTAGGTCAGGATCGCCGGGGACCTCCAGCGCTTGATCTCGGAATGGCCGTCCGCGAAGGACAGGCCGCCGGCGCTGTTGTGGTAGGAGGCCGGGTAGTCGACGAACCCGGTTCGCGATTCGTGCACGAACCACCCGTCGTTGATGGAAGCGGGGTTCTCGTCGATCGTGACCCAGGTCATCGCCGCTCCCAACACGAAGTCGCTCTGCTTCCGGTACGACCGACCGCTCGAACGTTCCTGGGTCGGCAGCGGATTCATGAAGCAGCTCATCGCGAGGCTGCGGACCTTCGGGATCCCGCCGCCGGTGCCGAAGGGACTGCGGGTGGTCGCCCGGTCGGACGGACACTTGTACACCGCCAGCGAACTCACATAGCGGTAGAGCAGGGAATCCATGATCAGGATGGTGTTCGTCCAGCTCGGCCCCTCGTGCATCGTGCCCATGCACCACTGGTTCATCGGGTAGATCTTGGTCGGGCTGTGCGTGGAGACGAGCCCGCCCAAACCCGATGAGGGGCAGATCTCGTCGCGGTTGTCTCCCGAGTAGAGGGTCCAGCCCAGCATGAGCTGCTTGCCGTTGTTCATGCACAGGATGCCCTGTGCCTTGCTCTTCGCCTTGCCGAGCGCCGGCAGGAGCATGCCGGCCAGGATCGCGATGATCGCGATGACCACCAGCAGCTCGATGAGGGTGAATCCCTGGCGTGTGCGGATGGGACGACGGCTTCTCGGTACCATCGTGTCATCCTCCATCCTGCGCCTCCGATCCTTCAAGGCACCCCGGGTATCATCGAGGTTAAGAATGTCTGCCGGGCGGAAGTCTGCGGGGGGACGCACGCAAAGGCGCCAAGCCGCGAAGGAAGCCAACGGGAAACGCGGCCGGTGCCGTGGCCCATCCGGACACCCGACCTGTGCCGCCGGTTCACCCTCTGTTCCGGCTCCCATTGGCGCCTTGGCGCATTTGCGTGAGATCCCCCCTCGCCCGCATCGCGCCGATTCTCCTCCCGCAGGGACGCTGAGGCGCCGAGAGGGGTTCACAACCAAGGGTGCAACGGGTGCGACGATCGACACCCCGAACCAGATCCACCCTGCCGCTTCCGCATCTGAACCAACTTCCCGTTGGCGCATTTGCGCGTTTGCGTGAGATCTCCCCTCGCCCGCATCGCGCCGATCAGACGCGTTCCAGTTTCACCGGATAGGTCCGGCCGGAGGCGAATTGGGCCACGTACAGGCTCCCGTCTCCATCCACCACGACGTCGTGCGGATGCCGGAACACCTCGCCTTCATGCGCCATCGGACGCAGCCGGCCGTCGTCGCCGTACTCCGGCGCCGTCCCGCCGACGTTCGAGACCACCCGCAGGTTCCGGTCGAGCACCGACACGAACCCGCGGCAGTCGCGGTCCTTCGGCCAGTTGTCGCCGAGGTGGGCCACGACGAAATGGTCGCCCGCACGACGGATCTGACGCGGATTGCCACCCGGCAGGTCGACCTGGCCGAGCTTCCGTCCGGTCCGGTCCAAACGCAGGAGATGCTGCTGGTCGCTCATCGCGATCAGCAAGGAACCCTCCGGCGCGCCCGCGGTGTCGAACATCCCGCCGTGCGGTCCCCAATGGACGATCCCGCCCTCGGCTCCGCCGAAGACCTTCCGGAGCACGCCGTCGGGCCCGTACTCCAGGATGTGGTCCCGTCCGTAGCCATCGAGCACGTAGCACGTCCCGTCCGGCGCATGGAGCGTCCACGACGGCCGGTACTCGTCCTCCTTGGGATACCTGCCGGAGGCCTCGGGCCAGCCCCATTCCGCCAGCGGCTCGCCGGACGTCGTGGTCTTGAAGACCCGATGCCGGTTCAGGTCCGTGAGGTAGAGCACCTCCCGTCCCTGCTCGATCACGAGCGACATCCCATGGGCTCCTGGGAACTGCGTGCCCCACTTGTGCACGAGGCGTCCGCGGCGGTCGTACACGACCACGTTGTTGCGCACCTCGTTGGTGAAGAGGAGCACGTGGCCCTCGCGGTCGACGGCGAGTCCGTGGCCGTCGTTGACCGGGGTGGAGTCGCCTAGGTCTCCCCAGCCGGGAACGACGCGGTACCGGAAATCCCCCTGGCCCAGCAACGCCGTGGAGCCCGGCAGGATCGCCGGCGCCGCGACGGCATTCCCCGAAGCGCAGGCGGCCGCGACCCAGGTGGAACCCTTCAGCAGGAACGTGCGGCGTGTGACCGGAGGCATGGTCCCGCGAGGATGGCCGACGCCTGCGGTTTGGGAACGTCGGAACTCCGGGCGCCGGTTGGGAATCGAGAGGCGTCGACTCCTGCAGGTCTAAATTCCCACCGGTTCTTGCCGATGGACCCACACGGTCCGTAGGTCGCAGGGCCATTTGCCAAACCCGAAACTCGATGAAACACACTGGACCGCTAATCTTGGTGGGCCTTCTGGCCGATGTTGGCACCACCTCCGCCGCGGTCGTCGTGGAGCACGGGCCGGCAGCGTCTCCGGCGGGACATGCGCAGGCACCCGGACAGTCGGTCACCACCCCCGCAGGTGGACCGTGGTCCAGCATCCAGTTCAGCTGGATCCGGTCCTCCGATGGCAGCCGTCTGGCGGAAGGCAGCCTTTTCCTGCTGAGCAGCGCCTACGCTGGCGTTCCGGCCAACCTGAGCTCCAGCACGACGGGCTTCCTCGGCGTGGGCACGGTGTCCGGAGGAGGGGTCGGCACGTCCTACACCTTCGACCCTTCGGTGACGCTGCAGCCGAACACGCAGTACTTCTTCTTTTCGAACAACCGACCCGGAGGCGTGGGCGCGGTGGACATCGACGGAGGCGGCACCTACACGGGTGGTTCCCGGTACGGTTCCGCCAACGGAACCGGTGGATTCACCGTCCGGCCGGGTACCGTGTCCTTCGTGTTGGAGGGAGTCGCCGCGGTCCCGGAACCCACCGAGACGGCGGCCGTTTCGCTCGGCTTGGCCCTGGTGGGAATGGCCGCTCGCCGTTGGAAGGTACGGCGGTTGGAAAACCGTTGCCACCCGATCGCCGAGCCCCGACTCTGAACCTCGGAAACGGGACGTAGCTCAGCCTGGTAGAGCACTTGGTTTGGGACCAAGACGTCGCAGGTTCAAATCCTGTCGTCCCGACCATTTTTGCTCCGTGAATCGGAAGTCCCGGTCCGATGCCCTGTCGTCTCTCCTGTCGTCCGGACAGGCGCTGTTCCGGCCCCCGACTCCGGCACTTGCGGCTTCACTTCCCGGCGGTTTCGCCCCGTGATCTCAGGTCATGCGGCCTGTTCAACGCTCCCTCGTCGCCCCGGTGGAACGCCGGGGTTTCACGCTGATCGAACTGCTCGTGGTGATCGCCATCATCGCGATCCTCGCCGGCATGCTCCTGCCCGCCCTGGGCAAGGCCAAGTCGAAGGCCGCCTCGATCAAGTGCATCAGCAACACCAAGCAGCTCCAGCTCTCGACGTTCCTCTACATGTTGGACAACGGGAGGTCGCTGGCCTACTCGGTGCCCGGCGCCGGCGGCAACGACCTGTGGATGAGCCTGCTCGCCACCAACTACGCCGCGGTCAACGGTGCCCGCATCTGTCCCACCGCCCCTGAGCTGACCACCGCACGCCGCGCCTCCCTCGGCGTCGCCACCGAAGGCTCCGGCACCGTCAACGCCGCCTGGATCTGGAACTTCGGCACCATCCGCTTCCAGGGCAGCTACGCCCTCAACGGCTGGTTCTACGAATGGAACCAGGCCCACCTCACCGGCCAGCTGCCCCAGGGGAACTTCTTCCGCAAGGACACCGACACGATCACGCCCTCCGAGACCCCGGTGATCGGCGATTCGGTCTGGGTCGACGCCTGGCCGGTGGTGGCCGACCGTCCGTCTTCCAGTCTCTGGGGCGGCGACTACTCCTCGAGCTCGATGGGCCGGTTCACCATCTCCCGCCATGGCAGCGCCTCGCAGCCGACCCGCGGCAGCCGCTTCAACGTGGCCGACAAGATGCCCGGAGCCATCAACATCGCCATGGCCGACGGCCATGCGGAGTCGGTCCAGCTGGAACGCCTCTGGAACCTCTCCTGGCACAAGACCTGGGAGATCCCCGCACGCCGCCCGGGTCGCACCGGCAACTGAGCCGAAACCAGAGGAGGGATCGGGGATTCCTGATTCCCGATTCGGGATTCGCGATTCCCGGCAGGTCGCCGCGCCGTCGGGCTTCGATTGGGCCTAGCCGCGGCCGCCAGGCTGCGGACGATCGCAGCCCCATCGGATTCTATTGATCCGCCAAGGGCGGAATCACACCCACACGCGAAGCCGCCGGGGATCGGGGAGGAATCCACGGCCTGGGAGCCGCAGCTACGGGTCGACAAAACGACACCGCCCGGGACGGCGGATGGCCATCCCGGGCGGATTGCTGGCAGGACGACGTCCGTCCCGCAGGGGTTCAGATTCCCCGGAAGTTCGGCAGGTACATCTTCTCGCCGCCCTTGAGCGCGCTCTCGTGGGCGAGGATGCCGACCATGGTCCAGTTCACCGACTGGTAGAGGTCGGGGAAGCTCGGACGGTCCTCGATCACGCTCATCACGAACTCATGCGCGAGATGCGGATGGCTGCCGCCGTGGCCGCTGCCCTGGAGGAAGCTCAGGTGGACGTTCTCGCTCATGTCGTAGACGCCCTTGGTGGTGAAGTCGCGGATCCCCTCGGGGAGCAGGTGCGCGTAGTCCGGGATCTTCACCTTCTCGACCGTCTCGCCGCCGAGGTGGAGGACCGGGTCGTCATGCTCGGTCAGCTGCCACTCGAAGGAGGTCTGGGACCCGTAGCAGTCGAAGCTCTCCTGATACTGGCGGGCGGCGTCGAAGAGGTAGCGGGTCACCTCGCCGGCGACGTCCTGGTTGCGGACCTTGAAGTGCGCGGTCTCGAAGGAGAACGGCGAACCGTACTTGGCGATGCGGGCCTCGGAGATGCGGCCGGAACCCAGGCACGAGACGAACTCGGCCTCGCCGTTGACGATGCCGAGGCACGGGCTGACGCAGTGGGTCGCGTAGTGCATCGGGGGAAGTCCCTCCCAGTACCCGGGCCAGCCGGCCATGTTCTGGAGATGGCTTCCGCGCACGAACTGGATGCGGCCGAGCTTGCCGGTGTCGCGCAGCTCGCGGACGTAGAGGTACTCGCGGCTCCACACCACCGTCTCCATCATCATGTACTTCTTCCCGCTCTCGCGGGCCGCCTTCACGATCTCGCGCGCCTCCTCCACCGTGGTGCAGGCGGGAACCGTGCAGGCCACATGCTTGCCCGCGCGCAACGCCGCGATCGCCTGCGGCGCATGCAGGTGGATCGGCGAGTTGATGTGCACCGCGTCCACCGCCGGATCCCGGAGGAGGTCCTCGAACGAGGTGTAGCGCTTCTCCACCCCGAAGGCGTTGCCCACGGCGTCCAGCTTGTCCTTCGACCGCTGGCAGATCGCGTACATGTTCGCGTTCGGATGGCGTTGGTAGATCGGGATGAACTCGGACCCGAACCCGAGTCCAACGATGGCGATGTTGAGTTTGCGGCTCATGTGATGACGTCGATGCCGGTACCTTCGAGCACAAGGCGCTCGGACGTCCCGGGTATTCCAAAAGTGAACGGCGCCCCCTTTTTGACCGTCAACGGCAATCTCCCCGACAGGGGCGAGGATTTGCGTCCATCGTGTGAGCAATTGCGAACGGCACTGGGCGCGGGAAGCCCATTTGACTGGGAAGAAGGGATCCGGAGTTCATCGCACATTCCCAAACTCCCGGAGACCATGACACCTTTCCGCACTTCCCCCTCGCTGATCGTTCTGTCGCTCGCCCTGGTCCTGACGACCGGATGTCGAAGGAAGTCTTCCGGTATCGGGATCGCCCTTCCCTCCGCCGGGGCGATGGAGGCGCCGGTGGCCGAGGTCCAGTCCGTGGTCGGCAATCCCGAGGTCGGCATCAACGGCCGGATGGGCTCCTGGACCGAGGTCGGCGTGGGATACCGCATCACGCCGGGTGTCGCGATCCAGACCGGCTTCAAGGAACGCATGACCCTGAAGCTGCCGTCCGGCTCGATCCTCGACATCGAGCCCGGTTCCTGGGTCGAGGCCGGCTTCGATGCGGACGGGACGCCCGCCTTCAAGACCCTCCGGGGCAAGATCACGGGAACGGTCGAGGGCGGCCCCGTGGAGTTCAGCAAGGCCACCGGCGAATCCATCCTGCTGACCCCCGAGCCCGGCGCCCGGTTGACCGTTTCGTTCGACGACCGGCCCGACTCCGACGCGGAGCGGTTGTCGCAGCTCGGTGCGCCCTGGTGGGCCTACGGCGACTGGTCGATCAACCGGTCCGGCATCCTGGTCCCCTTCGTCGCCCGGAATCCCGTGCCGCCCCTTTCGACCCAGATCCCCGAGCCGTCCACCGTCGCCCTCGGCCTCCTCGGCGGCGCGCTTCTCGCCTTCGGCCGATTCCGGTCCCGCCACTGATCGGTTTTCGCAGGGGAACCGTCGATCGCGAGAAGGTGAGGCCCCTCACCTCAACGTTTTCCCCTCCGTGTCCTCCGTGCCTCCGTGGCCGGCTCCGCCGCCGCCGGATGGCACTTGTGGTGACCGCCCCTTCCATCAGGATGCCGCCATGAATTCCGCCCGGCTGCTCGCATCGACGTTCCTGTTCGCCTCCCTCCTCGCCTCGGCCCGGCCCGGTCCTGCCGAACCGGTGGCCGACGTCACCCTGCCGTCGGTCCAAGGCGGCAAGGCGTTCCGCCTCTCGGAGAACCGCGGACGCTTCGTGGCCCTCCATTTCCTGCTCAAGACCGAGTGCCCGTTCTGCACCAAGCACACGCACACCTACCTCAAGCGGATGGCCGAGGTGCCGGACGTGGTGCATGCCTTCATCAAGCCGGACACCGAGGAGGAGATCCGAGGTTGGGCGAAGGACATGCCCAAGGAGTCCCCGATCTATCGCGACGCGGACGGCACCTTCGCCAAACGCATGGGCATCCCAGACGGCTACCGGTTCCACGGACAGACCGTCCACTACCCGGCGCTGGTCCTCCTCGACCCGGAAGGCCGCGAGGTCTTCCGGCACGTCGGCCAGGACAACGTCGACCGGTACAAGTTCGACGACTTCGCCAAGAAGATCGCGGAGCTGAAGGCGAAGCCGGGGAAGTGAGGGGCGGTCAGTTCGTTGTCCGTTGTCCGTTGTCCGTGGTGAACGGGTCGGTTTGGCAGACGAAAAGACCCGGCGCGCCGAGGCGGGCCGGGTCTCGTGGGGATGTGGAAGGCCTACTTGGCCGGGGCCGGGGCCTCGGTGGCCGCCGGGGCGTTGGTGGCGCCGGCAACAGGCTTGGCGGCCTGGGCCGCGGGTGCCTTCGCGACTCCGAAACGCCCACCCGTCCACTCGTGAACGAATCCGCCGTTCCACAGGAACTTGTAGGCGACGTAGGCCACGAGCAGCAGCACGACGTACTTCGGCCACGGGTTCTTCTTCTCCGCGAACGGGTCGACGAGGTCGCGCGAGGAACCCGGCGGCAGCTTGGCGATGTCGGTCAGGCTCGTCCCGAACGGCACGTTGATCTTGGCCTTCGCGTTCACCGCCCAGCCGTTCGCGTCGAGGATCGGACCGAGGTTGCGCTTACGCAGCTTGATGTAGGCGAGGATCATCGACGGACCCGAGATCAGGGCCATCAACGCCAGCACCGCGCCGATCACGGCGAACGGCCCCAGGCCGACGACCTGCATGGCGCCGCTGGCGATCGCGGTGAAGAACGTGCCCACCGCGCCGAACGCGACGCCCAAGGCCGCCACCGTTCCCACGTCCACCTTCTTCTCGTCGGCCTTGACCTTGTCCGCGTTCGCCGCGGTCGAGGCCGCGGTCGCGAGCTTGTTCGTCGCCTCGGCATCCGCCGCCGCGGCGCGCTTGGCCACCTGCTCCTCGATCATCCGCACGAACTTCTTGTACGGCAGCCAGAACGCCTGCCGCAGGCTGATCGGGTTCGCCACGATCTTGGTGATGGTCGCGTCGAAGTCCTGGCCCTTGCGGTCGTAGAAGACGCCGTTGCGGCCCACCATGAGGTTCTCGTCGTCGCCCTGGGAGAAGATCGCGACGATGCCCTTCTTCTCGCCGGTGCCCTTCCGCACGCAGTCCACGTACGCCAGGTACGCGCCCGCCAGGCCGGCCATCGCGGCGTGCTTGCCGGCGTCCTCCACCGGGATGCACAGCTGGCACGAACGCTGGTCGAGGTACAGCGTGCCGCACTGGAAGATCGCCGGGGAACCGCCGTCGTAGAGGTCCTTGAAGCTGACGAAGTTGGTCGCCAACAGGAGCAGGTCGCGTTGGAACCGAGTGAGCTTCTCGACGTTGGCGATGCCGGTCGCCTCGGGCTCGAGGGTCTTGTCCTGCGCGATCAGCTCGCCGATGGCCTTCTGCGCGCCGCCGGCGAGGATCTCGCGGATCCGCGCCACGCCGAGCTTCTCCACCGCCGTGCCCGCCTTGGCCGCCTGCCACGCGTCGTACGGGGCGATCTTCGCCTGCAACGCGGCCCAGTCGGCCTCGGTCAGTTCGTCACGCAGTCCCAGCAACGGCTTCACCGCCGCCTGGACCAGCGCGGCCACCGCGTCCGCGTGCGCCGGATTGATCCCGGTGCCCAACGGCAACGCCCGGCCGGCCGCCACGTGCGACAGCGGGAATCCGGCGATCTCCTGAGCGGTGATGCTCAGGTCCTTGGACGTCGCGGCCGCGTATTCCTCCTCCTTGCGGTTCAGCAGGGCCGCGGTGCGCGGCTCGAAGGCCGCCAGGCGGCAGCGTCCGAAATAGTCGTCGACCTTGGTCTTCACCGCCCGGATCGCGGCGCTCGCCGCCGCGGTGCCGGCGCCCGCCGGAAGGATCGCGGTGGATCCGGTCTCGGAAACCTTCACCCACGCGTCGTACGCGGCGAGTTCCTTGAAGAAGGCCTCGGTCTTCGCGGCGTCGATGCCGGGCTTTCCGCTGCGGTCGGGCACGGAGCCCACCGTGGCCAGGACGTCGCCGATGACGGCCTGGACCGCGGCGTCGGAGGCCGACTCGGGGATGATCACGCCGTCGCCGTTGAACACGGTGTTGGCGAAGCTGCTGTTGGCCGCGGTGGCATCCTCCACCGTCACGACGCCCGACTCCTTCTTGCCGAGGTTCGCCAGCAGGACGCGGGCGGACTTGAGGATCTGCAGCCCTTCCGGCGAGGCGTCGTTGATCGCCGACAGCGCGACGCCGTCCGACCGCTTCACCAGGTCGTCCGGGTTCTTGAGCATCGCGCACGCCCACTGGATCGCGGCGAGCAGCTCCCGCGCACGGATCCGTCCGTCCTTGTCGGTGTCGATCAGCGCGGCGGTCTTGGGATCGAATTCGATCCCGGTCGTGGGACAGGCCAGGGCGACCCAGAGCTTCTGGTCGAGCTCATGGAGGTGCTGCAGGTCGGCGCCGGTCTCGAGCTTCACCTGGTCGAAGCCGCCGGCGCGGAAGAATTTCCAGGTGTGGGTGGAGGAAGGCATGGATCGAATCGTGGGGTGCGTTGTGGGGCCCGGATCGCGGGCGGCGTCTCCAGTACCAGACCTCGGTCCCGACGCCAACGGGTTCCCTTCCGGAACTCCGGACCCTCAACCCCCGGCTGGCACGTCGGCCCCATCCGCACCCGCATCAGCGGCCTCCACGCCTTCCACGCCGGGCAAGGGGATCTCCGGCGGCGGTGGCGTGGCCTTCAGCGACTTGTACACCGCGGCGTGGGTCCGCTTGGCGACGTCGATGCGCTCGGTCGCGCCGGCATGGCAGACGTCCACGCGGGCGTAGGGCTTGAAGACCTCCGCGAAACCGAGCACGCGGGCCCGGTGCGGGGACCACTCCGCGACCGGCCGGCGGTCCAACACCAGCCAGCTGTAGGGCAGGCTCCTCAGGTCCACACCCGCCCTCTGGCCGAACCGCGCCCAACGTCCGTCGGTGAAGACCTCGGTCGGGGTCTTGGCGAAGAAATGGCACCAGTCGCGTTCCCGGCCCTCCGGCAACAGCCCGCACGCACGCCGATGCGGGCACGGCGCCACCACGTGGAACTCGTCCCGCAGGCGTTCGCGCAGCTCGATCAGGCCGCGGCTGACGACATGCGTGCCGGGCTCGACCCAGAGCACGCACTCCGCCGAGCGGACCGCCCGCAACAGCCGCGGCAGGTCGTCCTGGTGCAGCTCGTTCAGCACGTGGCTCACCACCAACGTGCCGCAGGCCTCCTCGCCCTGGGGATCCATCGACACGTCGAGCCCGGGGAACCTCGCGGACGCCCGTTGGCGTGCGTAGGACATCGCGAGCCCCGAACGGTCGTGCAGCCGGAGCCGTCCGAAATGCCCTGCACCGAAGGTCCCGACCACGCACCGCGAAGCGACCCCGCTGCCGCAACCCCAGTCGAGCAACGGCCCGGCCGGCGGCGTCCATCCCAGGCGCACCAGCTCCTCCAGCACCGCGTCCCACTTCCACCCGATCCGCTGCGCGTAGGTGAAGTCGTAGCTCGCCAGGTCCGACTCGGAGCGCCAGTACGGCTCCTTCACCGGCTCCGACTTCAGGAACAGCGCACGCAGCCGGTCGAGGGCGGCCCAGTCGAGTTCTTCCCAGGTCATGGTGCCGAGGATCCGGAGGCCGGTTTCAGTTCGCGACGTTGCCGGCGGCGGAGTCCGGGATGGGCGCCGCGGGAACCAGCGCGAACCCGAGGCGCTCCGCGAGGCGCTGACGTCGCACGCCATAGGCCGCCGCCAGGGAACGCACCGCGGCCGCAGCGGTCTCCCGGTCCGCCGGACGACGCGACTTCACCGCGGCGATCATCAGGTTCTTCCCGGTGTGTTCGGTGGAGATGAACTCGAACACGCGCGTGTCGTAGCCGGCCCATTCCAGCAGGGCCGCGCGCAGGGCGTCGGTCACGAACTCCGCCTGGCGCTCGCGGAAGATCCCGTGCCTCAACGCGCCGGCCAACACCGGCGGCGCCGACAGCTGCGGCCGCACCTCCTGATGGCAGCACGGCGAGACCAGCAGGATGGGCGCATTCGCGAGCACGCCCTTGGCGAGCGCCTCGTCCGTCGCCGTGTCGCAGGCATGCAATGCCATCAGGATGGCTCCCTCGGCCACCTTAGCCGTCGCGATGTCCCCCGCCGCGAACTGCAGACCTTCGTAGCCGCAACGCTCCGCGGCGCCGCGGCAGTAGGTCACGAGGTCGCCACGGGCCTCGACCCCGGTGACGGTCAGCGGCCCGCTCCGGTGTCCGCGCAGGTGCTCGTACACGGCGAAGGTCAGGTAGGCCTTGCCGCATCCCATGTCGACGACCTCCAACGGCGCTTCCGCCGGGAGCGCCGCCTCCACCAACAGCGGATGGAACACCTCCACGAACCGGTGGATCTGCCGGTACTTCGCCTCCATGCCGGCCTTCACCGAACCGTCCTCCACCGTCACCCCCAGCTCCCGCAGCCAGCCCAGCGTTGTCGGCACGGTGCGCTTCTTCGGGCGGTCGTGCGCGAGGTCCGGCGGCGCCGTGACCTCGGCCTTGCCCAGGACCAGGCGGGTCGTGCGTCCCTTGCGGAAGGTCAGCTGCGCCGTGCCGTTGGTCGCCGACAGGAACCCGTTCAGGAAGTCCCGGCCCAACAGCTCCCGCAACAGCACCAGCGCCTCGTCGTGGGGGAAGTTCCGCGTCATGTCCCGCGTCGGATAGCGGTACAGGAAGGACAGCATCCGGCCCTCCTTCAGTTCCACCGGACGCAGGAACACGTTCCGTATCCCGTCGCGGTTCACGGGAATGCCGAGGTTCAGGCGTACAAACGTGCCGTCCTGCAGGGACGCCTCCACGCGGGCCATGAATTCTTCAAGTGTGTGCTGACTCACCGGGCCGCAAGCCTAGCCGACCCGGAACCGCCCGCACAGCATTCCGATGGGGTGGGGAAAGACGTTGAAAGGTTGAAAGGTGAAGGGTTGAAGGGTTGAAGGGGATGCGGGAACGCAGGCATCGGCGCCGATTTCCCGCTTCAACCTTTCATCCCTTCAGCCCTTCAACCCCTTCAACCCTTCATCGCTTCACCGCTCCCACCCCCCAGACGCAGGTCCGCGACGCACTCGACGTGCTGGGTCTGCGGGAACATGTCGAACGGACGGACCTCCACGAGCCGGTACCGTTCGTCGGCACAGAGGATCTTCAGGTCACGCGCCAAGGTCGCCGGATGGCACGACACGTAGAGGATCTGTCCGGGACCGGTGCGCCGCAGCACCTCAAGGCTCGGCGGACGGCACCCCACCCGCGGCGGATCCAGAAGCACGGCCGTCCGTGCGGGATCCATCTTCGCCAACAGCGACGGCAGGAGCTGGTCGGTGTCGCCGGCCACGTAGGAACCGTTCTTCAGGCCGCGCGTCTCCAGGTTGCGGCGGGCCGCACGGATCGCCGGGGCGTCCAGTTCCACGCCCACGAACGAATCCACCGCATCCGCCAGCTCGATGCTGAAGAAGCCCACCCCGCAATAGGCGTCCACGAGGTGACGCGCACCGGAGTCCACGAGACGCGACCGCACCCCTTCCACCAGCGCCGGCAGCAGGTGGAAGTTGTTTTGGAAAAACGAATTCTCCGGCACCTCCCAGCCGTCCGGCGGGATGCGCAGCACGGTCTTGATGCCGCCCTTGGGAGGCGGGTTCCGGCGCCAGGCGCGGATGCCGTCGTTCAGTGCCGGCTCCGCGATGGCACAGGATTCGATGTCACAGACGAGTCCGCAGTCGGCGCGGACGAAACCGAGGTTCAGCCGTTGGGCGGGCTTGTTCCACTGGCTGCGGACCAGGATGCGGTTGCGGTAGCCGTAGGGCGCCGGACAGGGGACGACCTCGCGGACGAGCGACGGGTCGAATCCGCCGATGCGCCGGAACAGCTCGCCGATCTGGTGGTGCTTCCAGCGCAGCTGCGCGTCGTACTGCAGATGCTGGTACTGGCAGCCGCCGCATTCGCCGAAGTAGCGGCAACGCGGCTCGGTGCGCTCGGACGAGGCCTGGAGCACGCGGACGAGCTCGGCTCGGCCGAAGGACTTCTTCACCTCGATCAGCTTCGCCTCGACGCGGTCGCCCGGCGCGGTGAAGGGCACGAAGACCACGAAGTCGTCGACGCGGCCCACGCCTTCGCCCCCGAACGCGAGGTCGGTGATGTCGAGCGTCAGGCGCTGTCCGGCCCGCGGCGTCCCGTTCTGCATCAATTCCACCCGACGGAGTTGCCACGAACCGGCCCTGCGAAGGAAGGCTGGACTTGTCCCCGGTCGCCAAAGGGGGTTGCCACGGAGACACGGAGGCCACGGAGAATTCGTCCGTTGTCCGTTGTCCATGGTGGGTCGCTGACCCGGTCCTGGCACTCCATGGCCACGGAGACGCGGAGCGCAGGGAGGCGGGATCTCCGGGGTACGGAGTCCCGGCTTCAGCCGGCGGAAACCCTCCCGGTCAGTACACCTCGGAATCCAACCCGACGGCCCGTCGCCTGGTGCAACTCCGTATCCGTGTCCGGACCCACCTCCAGACGCGGCCGACTTTCCGTCCTCCCCAAGGCAACGAGGCCACCCTCCGCCAAAAGGCGTATCGATCGTGTCTGGTCTGGAAGACGAATTCCTGTCATTGAATCGACCAAACCCGGTCTCTTCCCTCCGCCTTTCCTCCATCCGATGAAGTCCAAACGCTACCGCGGACACCTGCAGAACCCAGTCGGAGCGGTCCTGATTCCACTGCTCTCCGCGACGACGCTCTTCGGGCAGAGCTTCGGCTTCATGCCGGAACTGCTTCCGGAGCCCTTCGGAGGGGTTATCTTCGTCCAGCGTACCGTCACAGGCCCCCTCGACCTGGACCGCGATCGGCGGATCGATGTGGTCCTGTCCACCGAGGTCGCGCGGGGCTCGCGAAGTGGGACGCGACGTTACCTGGCGCCATCGCCCGGCACCCGTTTCGTGGGCTCGGGCATCGCGACGAACCGTCCCGTGAGCCCGTTCTTCGGTCCCCCGGGGCGGCCCATGACCGAGACCCGGGATGCGGAGTTGGGTCTCGTCATCGACCCCTTGAACCCTCCACCGCTGCTGACGAACGGATGGTTCCGGATCGACGACAACATCAGCGACGACACCGGACGGACGAACTGGGGCCTGATCCGCCAGCAGTTCCATCTGGGATTGCTCGTCCAGCGCGACGACGGAGTCCACAGCGGCTGGTTGCGGATGGACAAATCGGCCGCTGGAACCTGGGGAATCCAAGCCTTCGCCCTTCACCCGCAACCCGGACAACCACTGGCCGTCGGAGAGAACCCCCCGCCGACGCCTCCGCCCACCGTCGAGTGGATGCCCAACTACACCCGGCTCACCGTTTCGAACGACACCACCACCCGACTGATCTTCCTGGGCGTGCATCGGTGGACCAACCATGTCGATCACAGCCATGGTCAGGTGGTGGATCTGCGCGGTCAGGATGACTGGCTCTGGGCGACCCCCTCCGGCGACACCAACACGCTCCTCTCGCTGGAACCGCGGACCCGCCTCGACTTGCTGCCTCCGGGTGGAATCCAGACGCGCTCCCGCCTCGGCCTCATCGTTCTCTCGATGGCGACCGGCGCAGATGGGCTTGTCGAGGAACGTGGCCCGCTGGCCAACCAGCCTTCCGGCTACTTCGGCTTCAAGGGATCCGGATTTGGCGGATGGATCCACCTCGTGCGGGACACCTGGGTCGCCCGCTTCTCGACGTCGGCGACCGTCGTGAATGGTCCTTCGCTGGCCTCCGGCCCGGGCAATTCGGGTTCCGCGCAGAATGTGGATCTCAACAACGATGGCTGGATCGATTTCGTCCTGATGAACGAGGAGTTCATCAACGCCGACTTCAGCCGGACCGATCGATACTTCCATCCCCTCTCCGACTGCGCGCTCTTCATCCCGAGCGGCGGGGACGAGACGCCCTACACTCCCATCGGCTCGACTCTGGTGATCGATCCCGCCGGTACCTGGAGTACCAACAGGACCACCTTGGAATTCTCGTGGAGGAGCGGCTTCGTCGCCTTCGACCGGGGTGGGGCCTACCTCGAGAACGGATACATGGGAGTCCGCTTCACCGGCCGGGATGGCATCCATTACGGATGGCTCCGATGGAATGCCGGATCGCTGCAGTTTGGGCCTGCCGCGTCGGCGGTGAATCCTTGGCCGGGGGAACCGGTGACCGTCGGGCAACCCGCCCCAGGCTCCCTGCGAATCCGACGGACGGCGAATGCGTTGGCCGCCTATTGGCCGATGGGCACCACGGGTGTTCTGGAGCGACGACCGGCAGTGGAGGGTGGCTCCCTGGACCAAGGATGGACCCCGGTCGCTTCCAGCGCGGCGAACGAGCACGTCGAGGCCAGTCTGGAAGGTGCCCTGTTCCGATTCCGGCCGATGCCCTAGGAACCCAAAACGGGTCTGGAGGTTCGAAGAGGTACGGAGTCCCGGCTTCAGCCGGCGGAAACCCTGCCAGTCCGAACACCTCGGAATCCAACCCGACGCCCCGTCGCTGAAAGTCCACACCGGCTGAAGCCGGGATTCCGTACTGCCGGGGTCAAACAACGGGCGTCGCCGGTTCCATGCCGGGACCAGACGTCGCGGCACGCCGGGCCGACCAGAGCACACCCACGACCACCGTGAGAGCGCCGAGCAGTGCCCACGGGGTCAGCACTTCCCCCCAGAACGCATAGGCCGACAGCAGGGCGACGACCGGCTCCAACGCCGCGGTGGTCGCCGCCTGCGCGGGGTGGAGGCGTTGCAGTCCATGGGCGTAGGACAGATAGGCTCCGAACGTGCAGAAGACCGAGAGAAAGACGAGGGCGGCTCCGCCTCGGACGGAGACGGCTCCGAACGTGGTGAACGGGACGAGGGCCACGGCGCCCACCGCAAGTGCCCAGGCGAGGACACGCGACGGTGCGTTTCGCGCGAACAACGGACGCCCCATCAGGTAGTAGAGGGCGTAGGTGAGTCCGGACAGCAGGCCCCAGCCGAGCGCCCGCCCGTTGAGGTGCGACACGCCCCCGACGCCCGGCGCCATCGCCACCAGCACCACCCCCAGCAGCGTCGGCGCCAGGGGCAATGCCGCGCCGAATCCCAGGGGTTCACCCCAACCGAGCCATCCTCCGACCGCCACCCACAAGGGGGCGGAGTACAGAAGGATCGAGGCGATGGCGACCCCGCCCTCCTGCACCGAGTTCAGATAGGCAAGGTACATCAGCGCCACCCCGCCGACGCCGAGCGACACGGCACGCCAGCGATCCTCGGGTCTCAGGGGTGCCGCCTGCGACAGCCAGGCATGCAGTCCGAACCACAGGGCCCCCAGCGCCGCCCGCCAGAAGGCGACCGCGGACGGCGCAATCGACTCGGCCATCGCCACGCGGCCCACGACGCCGATGAGGCCCCACTGCAGGGCGGCCAGCACCATGAACCAGCGGCCGACGATCTCCGCCCGCACCCTCATGGCTTCCACTCCCGGACCACCTCCCAGGCCATCCGCCTCAGGTAAAGCGCATCGGCCTCGTCCATCCCGGCCGGGACGTAGGCAAGGGGCTCCGGACTGGTCCGGTACAACGTGGCGTACACCACGCACGTCTCCAGGTACGTGCCCGACAGGCTGGGATGCTCCCGGTCGGGAGCGAACAGCTCCAGCTTGGGCCGCTCCTGGAGGACCCGTTGCCAAGCCACCGCCACCGGCGCCACCTCCGTCCCCAACTCGCTGGCGACCGCCCGATGTGCCTCCTCGATCTGTCCGTTGTCGATCCAAGCCAGCCGAGCATACGCCCAGGTCATGAGCAGAATGGGCCGCGCCTTCACGGCCCGAACCGACTCGACGAACTTCCGCGCGTTCTCACGGAAGTACGAGACGTTGATCTCCGGGAGGTCTTCCTGCAGCAGGACGTCGGTCCAGCCGCCAGCGGCGATCATGGCGCGGGGTTCCGGGCGTTCCCAATTCGACTTCAGGGTCGCGCCCCCCTGGACGCTCTTCCCGGTCTCCAGGCGGACCGCTGCACCGCCGGACGCCGCGAGCTTCTCGAGATGCGAGTAAACCCCGTCGTTCCAATAGGTGAGGCTGTTGCCGACGAACAGGACCCTACGAACGGGA
The DNA here is from genome assembly GCA_027488845.1 of Verrucomicrobiales bacterium. Taxonomy (GTDB): domain Bacteria; phylum Verrucomicrobiota; class Verrucomicrobiia; order Limisphaerales; family UBA9464; genus SXXZ01. Next base: position 35,807 of record JAIYBC010000025.1, read on the forward strand.
GTCTCCGCCGGTTGGGGTTTGGGATCCCGATCGGCAGCCTTGGCGACGGATCCTTCAGCCATGGTCCAACACAGCAGCGCGACGGCGCACCGACCCAGGCGATTCGGGACAGGAATCGACCACCGGCTGTCGCGCTGGATTCGATTCATGCACAGGAGTTCACGGTAGTGAGACGAACGTGGATGGAGGCCGTGGAATGCTCAACAGGAGATCGCGTCGCGGAGGAAGTCCTCCGCCTGCAGCAATGACCGTTTTCGGCCCTGTGCAACGGTTTGCCTCCACCCTCCGGAACCACCTTTTCGCCCCCCGCCAATGGAGATCTCACTGACGGGTTCTTGAGGGCATCGCCGCTCGCGGAGTCGTTGAGTCGGACGGTTCCCGTCTGAATCCTTGGGCTATGGCTCACGCCACGGCCCGCCCCTTGTCCAGTGACCGGGCCAACCGCTCCGTGCCCGTGCCGCCTCGGCGGCCGGGAGCAGAAATCGTCCGACCAGCTTCACCACTTCCGCAAAATCTGGGTTTGGGTCGGTCCGGACGACCTTTCTCCAGAACGCCTTCCATTGTGTCCGCTTGACGGGTTCGGTTGCGAAGACGGTGCCCAGCCCAACGGGAACGGCCGCCGGAATCTCGGTGTTTCGCCGGGCGAACGTGGCGGAAATGGCCCGGGCCAGCCGCTCGCCTTGGAAATCGAACCGCTGCGAGAGGAGCCAAACGTCAAAGTAGTCCTTCATCCGGGTGTTGCGTTCTCCCAGTGAAACCATCGCCTCGAACTTTTCCGCCAAGGCGGTTTCCTTGGTGTAGGCCCGTAGGACGGGCTTTGGCATGTCGAGCAGGGTGGGAAACTCAATCTCCTCGGGCTCCAAGGTGAACGCGTCGCCGAAGCCGATGTCGGCCTGCACCGGGATGCGGGCATTGCCAACCCGCGCCCGGAGAGTGACCCGGACACCAACGTACTCTTGGTCTGCGCGGATCGGCTCCGCTTCGATGGACTCCACCTCGAACTGCACACCGTCATCCACCGCGATGGAGCCGATTTCCCGGAAGGTGTCTGCCGCAACCGAGGGAGAATTGTCGCCGAAGCCGAGCAGGTCGGCGTCGCGTGTCACCCGCTCGCTCGATCCTTCTCCCCAGACAATCAAAAGCATGGCTCCCTTCAGGATGAACCGGGAATGGTGCGGCGAACGGGAGAGGCGATAGAGCAGACGCTCCGTGCAGTAGCGCTCCAACAGATCCTGGAGCGACATCCTGGAGTTGCGAGAGAGCTGCAACAGCCGCGCTTGGACCGACGCGGCCACGTTTGGGCCCTTCTGCTTCATTCGAGCACTCCTTCCAGGTAGGGACGCATGACGTTGAGGACCCGGCAGACACGTGCGAACCGGTAGAGGTCCTCGGTCGTCACCTGCTTCTTTTTCCAGGCGTCCTTCAGCGCCTCTATGGCGGTCTTGGTGCCGATCTGATTTCGGAACTTGAAGCAGTCGGCCACCGTCTTGGCGGCGGAGTAGATCCGGACCGGCACACCGGCGATGGTGTGCGTCTCGATGCCCTCGTGAAACGAAGGCCCGGAGAAGTAGTGGACCTTGAGCTGGAGGGAATCGATCCGTGGTGCGCGGGAATGGCTCTCGATGGCGATCCAGACCGCCCCGGGGCTTTCGGTGGTGAGTTCGTGGAACCGAAGCGCCGACAGAAGGCAAACCACGGCGTCGGGCTTCCGCAGCGCGAGGAGCGCTAGGTCCTCATGGGACTCGAGGGGCGCATCGGCGACACGGTAGATGCCACGCCCCATTTCAATCAGCCGACCTTCGCGGGCGAGCTTGCGGATGCCCATGCGGTGCACTGGGGAGGACCGCACACGAAAGAGCGCGGCGCCCGCCGTTCCTTCCTTTGGTTTCCTCGGATTCGCACCCACTTCGGAAAATTTACAATATGTCGGTAGTTATTATCAAGTACCGACATTCTGATCCACATGTCGTTCGAAGGCCCGCTTCAAGGGACCTTGCGAAGACTGGATACAGCAGGGCTCCGACGGCCCGTCGCTGAAGATCCACACCGGCTGAAGCCGGGACTCCATACCCCAGACGCGAACTGGCATTCCGAAGTGTGCTGGGGAACCTACTCAGCCAATACCCTCAAGCGAAGGTGATCGGGGAAGCGGAGAAGCCGGGGAAGGTGAAGATCCCGAAGAAGGAAGAATGGAGGCGAGGGTCGGAATCGACCGAAGCCTACCCGAAATCCGCAATCAATTTCTCAGGTTTCCCGAGGCAGTCAAGACTGCACGGACACTACAAAACACCCCATAAACAGAGCACATCCACTGCACGGTCACTGAAGATTTCACTGAAGGTGGCCTCTGTCGGCCGCCCCGGCGACGGGACCAGTTACTGAAGGTTTCACTGAAGAATCCACTGAAGGTTCTCGGGGCTACCGGTGCTTAGGTTGCCTTCAGGATTCGATGCAACTGCTTCGGATGGGTGTCAGGATGTAGTCCCAGTTTGGCCATGACCCAAAAGCTGCGCTTCTCTCCCTTCATTCCTAAGGCCTTGGCTTCATTCATGAGCTTGCGAGCCGTCTCCGCCTGGATCCTTCGCTCCGCTTGGCTTGCGCTCAACTTGGCTCCTTGACGCGGAACTCCACGCGCACGGTGGAGGCGGGTGATGGCTCGCCACTTCAAATCGCGGTCGTGGTCGAAGCTCCAGTAGCGCGGAATGAAAATCATCGTCCCGAATGGAGTGACATTGACACTCAGCTTCTGGAGGAGGGGTTTGTCTCCCTCCATTCCGTAGAGCATCCACTTGTGGCAGAACGCGTCGAAGATGTTGCGAAACCTATCCTCGCTGGACGTCCATTTGAAGTCCCACTCCTTGGGACGAAAGTTGCGCTCGGAAACCATCCGACGGCGGATCACCCCGGTCTCGCCCTGAAATTCTCGCAAGTCGAACCGCCCCCGAATCCATGCCCAATCATCCGTGAACTCTTTGTACTGTTTGAGGACGTCTTCCTTAAAATCGAATTTGTGCTGGGCCTTAATCAAGCTGTCGTAATTGCCTCCCTTAACAAGGTGCTCGTGTTCACTCAGGACCTCGCACGTCTTCTCCGCTGGCGGTTCTCCGATCAATCTCGTCAGGGCAACCAAGTCCTCGTCCGGCCGCATGCCTGACTCAACTTTCTCCAGCACTTGGCTCATCAATCCAATCACATCAACAGGCCACAGGGAGAATGGCACCAGAAGCCACTGGTACAGACCATGGAGGTCCTCATCCTCGCGGCATCGAACAGGCAATGCGTGATACCTCTCGATCAATGGCACTCCCGCCTTCATCCGGCGAAAAGCAAGTTTGGAGTGCCGGGCCAGATCCGCCTTCTTGCTAGCGAACAAACCGCCGCCGCGGCGGAGCCATGACGTAAGGAACTCCAACGGCAGCCCCTGCTGATTACCAATGACTTGCATGTCTAGTTCCTCAGGAGTCATCGCATCAAGTGTAGCCGTGGGCATTTCAACAGTCACGACTTGAGGACAGAGAATGCGCGCAAATGTTGCCGTTTTCCGCCTTCCGTCCCTCGGCCATCGTCCCGACGCATCGGGTAGATGGATACGTCGCTCCCATCGGTGTGGTGGGCGAAAAGACTACCAACGCCCGAGGGAAAGCTAACTATGTCTGAGCAACACGTTGTCAAAAGGGATGGCGGATGGGCGGTCCGGAAGGCGGGCGCCTCTCGCGACACCTCGCATCACAGCACTCAAAATCAAGCGATCAGTGCGGCCACCGAGATCGCAAGAAACCAGAGGAGTGAAGTCGTTGTGCATAGCGAGAACGGCAGGATCCGAGCCAAGAACAGTTACGGAAACGACCCGTTTCCTCCAAGAGGCTGACACCTTTGCCCCCGATGAGCATGGAACCAAAGGACGTCTATATCTGCTACAACGGGGCTGACCTTGACTGGGTGAGGAGTCTGGTTGAGCAGATTGAGTCGGAGACCATTGACGGACGCTCGGGCTCCCGCCACCTAAGCGCATTCTTCGACAAATGGGACATCGCTCCAGGGCAAAGCCTGATTGATCAGATGAATGCGGGCATGAAATCCGCCCGTCATGTGCTCGCTGTATTGTCACCAGAATTCCTCAATGCCGATTGGCCAAGGTTCGAGTGGAAGCACATCGTAGCACAAGATCCCAACAACTCCCAAGGCCGCCTCATTCCCGCGTTGCTTCGTGATAGCAGCGTGGATGGCGGAGATCGCATTGACCTGTGCGCCCCATTTCGTGAATTACGGTATATTGATTTCCGCAAACAAGGCGAATTCAAAAGGGGGTTTATTGAGTTGATTCGCCGGATTCGAAATCTTCCACAGGAACGCGGGCGCAGACTTCCGCCGCTAACAGCAAACACCCCTGTACTCCCGATAACGGCACAGCCTGAGGTTTCTTGGTTGCCGGATAGCGTTTCAGATCTTTTGCTTTCCAACCTGCTGCCGGTCGTCGGCCTTCCCAGTCAGATCTGGAGTGCTGGGACAACTTTCCGTGATAAGAAGGAGGTTTGGGAGGTCGTTTCCAAAGCTGAGCCTTTCATTCTGCGTGATAAGCGAATCTACACCTTTGCAAACCTCAATACCCCTGCGACCCGGTTGAGGGATGCGATTGACACCGATTCCATTGGAAAGCCTGAGTCCTGCCACGATTGGTTCATTCGCGACGACAGATCCAGCTGGCTGATGGCGTTACTCAATTCGAGCCTATCTGGACACCTGTGGTTCAGACATATCAAGCAAGATGGCAAGGGACGGTTCTTTTTTACCCCAGGGAAAGACAACACCGACCGGAGGTGGCAAATGCGGGAAGGACGGACAAGGACAGTTGCTGCCAAGAAGGAAAACCCGGCTACTCGTACCAGCTTCTGGGTTCATCATGCCGCTCGCATCAAATTCAAGCGCGTGGGCGAAAGGCTCTTTCTATCGGTTGAACCGCTGTATCTGTTTACCACCGATGGCAGGCTGGCAGTTGGCGGTAAAAACGCAGGAAAACTCTCCCTGCTTTGGGGTGGTCGCCAGCAGAATCCGGATATCCTGAGAAATCTACTGTTTTGGGGAGCAGTCCTCGCAGATAATGAAAAGAGCATAAGCATTCGGACCGGAGACAAACCGATAGTTCTCAGCCCCATTCCGGCCTCGGCCAAATTGGATCGCGGCATCGCCTTCGACGAAATCAGGATCAAAGCGCTCCTGGCACAGGAGGATGCCGACCTCGAAAAGGCCGCCATCGATATTCAATCGGACGTAAAGGACACGGAAAAGGGAGACGAAGAAGATGACGACACCACTTTCGAATAGGCCATCACATCGGTCAGAACCACGCCGGAAGGAAGGACACTCAACACCAAGGTTCCTTGATGAACTGATTGAGACAAATCCATCCGTATTCAGTGCGTTTTATCTGGAAGAACCTAAACTTGTGTTCGGTGACGGCCTGTTGTCCGTTGATCCAAAGTCTGGCCTGGAAGTCCACGGTCCGTTTGGTTGGCAGAATGCGACAATCAAAACAATACGCTTAGGTGTGATCGGTACTGGCGAAGGAATTCAGGCCTTCCTCAATTTCCTTCAGAAAAGTCAAAGCCGAATCTCCGCCGGATTCAACACTCGCGGAAAGCCGCTTGACCCACATTGCTTCCCCGACTTCCCCGGATGCGCTCCCGAGCACACCTTTCGTTCATCGTTTGTCGCCGACAATCCCTCGCATCGGAAGGTAATCCATGAGGAATTGTTTGCCCGCGCGGCGGCCGAGCCGAATGAGCAGTCCCGAATTGAAGAAGTCGTACAGCTCGTCGTTAATCAGCTGTCTGCTCTACAAGACTTGAGCCCGGCGCCTGATGTGGTTGTCTTGGTGATGCCTTCCTCGGTCGAAGCTACCTGTGCGTCCATTGGCAATGTGTTCGCCCGTCAGAAGATCCGCCTGACTCCTCAACAACGGTTTCAACGCTCATTGCAGCGGGAAGCATCCACAACTGGCCAAACGCTACTCGGCTTGGACTTCGACACAACGGACCAAACGGATTCACCTTCGCAGAGCGGTTTTTTCAACATCCATCATGCACTCAAAGCTCATGCGATGCGAACGGGCCTGACAACACAGGTGGTTTGGGAAAGCACCCTGAGGGACTCGAACTCAGCCTCCGTTGCCTGGAATCTCTTCACAGCCATTTATTACAAAGCGGGGAACAATCCTTGGCGACTGCAATCACTGCCAGACAACACCTGTTACGTTGGCGTTTCATTCTTTAGGGAAAGCCCAAGAATCGGTGCGGATATGCACACGAGCTTGGCGCAAGTGTTCGGCGCGGGCGAAGGAATTGTCCTGAAAGGTGAGAAGGCCGTGTTTAACAAGGAGCGTGATCGTAAACCTCACCTGAATGAGGTTGGCGCTGAAAAGCTCCTAGCGCGCGCAATTCGATCCTACACGCTCCAGCACAATGGCCCCCCTAAGCGTGTGGTGGTCCACAAGACATCGCGTTTCTGGCCAGAAGAGCTGAGGGGCCTCCGCAAAGCCTTGGGGGCGATCTATTACTATGACTTTCTCGCCCTTGAATCACGGGAGACTCGATTCATGCGGGTGGGCAAGAAGCCCCCGTTGAGGGGAACCGTGATCCAGTTGGGACGACGCAATTACATCATTTACTGCAACGGCTATGTGCCCTACCTGAGAGCCTACCCTGGAAAACGAATCCCGCGGCCGCTGGAGGTAGTCGAACATCACGGTGATTCTCCGGCGGTGACTGTGTGCCAAGAAATCCTCGCGCTGACAAAACTCAATTGGAACAGTTGCGCCTTTGGCAGTGGAGTTCCAATCACGATCCGATTTGCGCGCGATGTCGGAAGAATTCTCACCGAGGTTCCAAACAACCTGAATCCGGAAACCAAATACAAGTTCTACATGTAGCGTTCATCTGTAATGAGACCGACGAGTTGTCACGTTTCAAAGATTGCTGCAATCAGGGGTTCGGGCGCGTTTTTTCGAATACACGCTTCGCATACTGATAAAACCCTCTGAGTCATTGTGGACCATTTCCTTTAAGGCGGCTCTGGCGGAGGAGTGAGCGACAAGGCGGAGTGCCTGAGCGCCAGGGGCGTTTTTATACTCGGAGAGTCTCATCACACATCGATCCCAGAAATCGTTCCTCTTTTCGTTTAGGCGCGGGCGAAGATGGTTTTCATGGAACGAGTGATGTTGTTCGGGTCAACGGAATCAATCCAGCTCCGCTGCAGCCCCCTCCTCACGTGCGTTCACGCGGTCATACCGCAGATGTAACCTCAAAACAGGCGCACCAAATCGGGATCATTCCGCAAGCAGATGCACCACTTTGCGACTGAAGAAAACTCAACGTCAGGCCTGGTCATTGCCTCGATTCGTCGTGCCGCTTGTTCCATCGTTTCACCTGGCAATGGGTTCCTTACGGGATGGAAATTCGCTTTGGCTTCAAGGAATTCCTTGATGGCTCCGCTCACATCGCTCCAGAATTTGCGGCGCCTCTCCGGAAGAGCGTCATGTTCGTTGAGCTTGTATCGCTTAATCGACTCCTCTGCTCGTGCCTTATTCCATTTCGCGGAATCCGTCGCCCAATTGTCGGCGCTTGGGAGAGGTATCGCGTTTCCTTCTTCGTCGAAGGCGAGCAAGAGAGGGTCGGATGCTCTGATCGGATCGAGCAAGTAAGGGAACTCTGAATCTTCGCAACGGTTGCCGAAGGTGGAAGAAAGGCTTCCATTGCAGAGTGGAAACCATCCGCCCTTCTTAGTGTTCGGCGCTCCACCGGCCAGTCGGTAATTGGTGTAGTCGAAGGCCAGCCACCAGTAGCCTTCCCGCACAGTCCCGTCGAGGTTCTTGGCCTCGGCCTTTGGTCGGAAATGCTCCACGTCGTAGTGTGAGCCGTTGTTTGTGGTGTCCGTAAACCAGCATTTACCGCCAGAAAGCGCAAAAAGCCATGGCTTCAACTTCCCCCAATGCGCCGACTTCTTGCTGATGAATTCATTGCGCTCCGCCCGCTTTGCATCGGCACCTTTAGTGTTGCCCGCTGATTCGAGTTTGGTGCGCTCCATGTCAATCTCGGCCGCGTGCCTATGCAATTCGGCGGAATCCTTTAGCCATTTGTCCCATTCACTCTTGCTCCAAGGCGTCCAGCCGGGAATATCCTTGTCCATGGGCGTCTTGTTTTTGAAATCAATGTGCCTCATGCTTTTTTCCTTTCTGCGAGGATTTTGTCAATAATCGCGCTGGCCGCCTTGTTCTGCGCCGCCTGCTCTTCCGGTGTGAGCACGTCCTTGTGAAACTCGGTTCGTAACGCCATTTGCTTCACGAACATCTCCAGATAAGGATCCTTAAAATCGCTGGCAAACCCAAGTTCAGACAACTCCCCACTGAGCTTGGTCATCTCAACATTCTGAGCCTTGGTTCGTTTGTCTCCGAGGGCGTAGAGGTAGTTGCGGTGGTCGAGTCGGCGGCGGGTTTCGGTATCCACGGTGGAGCGGAGGCCGAAGAGTTCGCTCTTCAGGAGCCCGGCGAAGCCCATGCCTTGCGGATTCTCGTTGGGCTCATCGACCTCATTCGCACTTACGAATCCAGCCCTTTTCTTGAATATGCGCACTTGTTCCTTGAGGAGGCTGCCAACCATGAGCGGATCATGAGTGGTAATGATGATTTGAGAATCACCACCAACCAAACCGTCCGCACTCGGCGGAAGCACTGCTTGAATTCGTTCAAAAAACCTCAGTTTCCAAATGGGATTGAGATGAGTGTCGGGCTCGTCCAACAGAAACAGACAGTTCTCTTCACTGGTAATCCGCATCAGCCCCAGAACAGTTAATAGCTGAAGTTCCCCTTCGGATAACTGCGTGTAGGACACATTTCCTTCGACGTCCTGGTGTTTTACATTGATTCTAACCTCTTCAATGAGGTCACCAACGTAAGCACCTTCAGCATAACGGAAGAATACTTCAGGTGGACCGACCAGATCGCCGAGTCTTTTCAAAGCCTCTTTATCAGGCACAAAAAGGTAGAGCTGCTCTTGCTTTTCGTGGCGTCCTCGAAAATCAATCAGCTTGCTGGCCGTGTCGTTGATCGGTGCGATAGCCACTTTCCAAAGCTTGTCCAAAAACTCGGACACCACAGTACCTGCGGCGAACCAGAAACGGTTGTCCCCATATCGGATATTGGGCTCCGGCACGTCCGACCGGAGATTATGGGGCTGCTTTAAGACAAAGAGAGCCGAATCCAGTTCCACTATTTGCAGATCCTCCAGAATCTTCGTAAAGACCGGGTCTTCTGAAAGCAAACAGGCAAGCAGGACAAGCTGGGTATGCCCACCACGGCAGTAGAAGAGGCGGCGGAGTTGGTCCTCACCAAGTCGTTTCTGTCGCAATTCAAGAGCGCGCTGCCGCTTTTTGATTGCAGCAGAGCCCGCTTCCGTCCCAGTAAAGCTTTCAATTAAATGCGCTGGCAATTGCTCCTCGGCTGCAAGCCGCATGCGCTGATTGAATCGATGCAGATGCTGCTGAAAGAGACTCTCGATTCGCTCATTCTTCCCCGAGTAATATGCGAAAATGTGGGCAGGCAGATAGCTGTTCGGGTTTTCAGCGATCTCTTTGCTGGAACTGGATCGCGTATTGATGACAACGCTGGGTTTCCTGCCCTTCTGTGCCTTTAGCTCGATGCAATGCTTAGCGCCATCTCGATCACGCGTTTGGTAGTCCAGTTCGTAGTCGAAGGTGGCCGCCGCATCCAAATCCAGATCGCGAAAAATGGTGATGATCGCTTCCAGAAGATTGGATTTCCCTGAACCATTCTGGCCGATGATGGCATGGCTCTTCAATTCACGTTGCCTGCCGTCGGCGTCCTTGGCCGACGGGGTGAAGGTGATCTCAAAGTCCCGGAGGTTACGGAACTCGCGGATTTGGAGGCGGCTCAGGTGCATCAGATTAAGCGATTGGTTATACGATACCCGTTACTTCGGGACCTCCGTAGCTCATTGGCCAGCTTCCACGAACTGATGCTTCTGTGGTCGTGGATTTTTCAGTGCGTTCCTCCAATATCTTCATTTCGGCTTCCTTGGGTGGGGCGATCCAGCCTTGGGCAAGTTCGGTCTTGAGTTGCTGGTAGAAGGCGTCGATCGACAGGCCGGATTTTTGCCAGAGAGATTTGGCGGGTAGCATCCCGCTGTATTGGATGAGGAGCTGGGCCAAAGGGGCTTTGGCATCGGGCTTGGGCGTTTTGCCAAGTGCGACGAGTGAGACCAGTTCGGTTCTGGGTGCTTTCATCTTTTTAGGTCTGTCGAGTTGAGTGGTGCCGGTGAAGGAAGCGACGCAGGCTTTGGCGAAGGCTTCGGCCAGCTTGTCCCGCTCCTGCTGTTGCGCCTCCAAGTGGTCCACCACGGCCATCAGTTCATCTACCTTGGCGACGATGCGGCGTTGTTCGGCGAGGGGTGGAAATGGGACCGGACAGCCTCTGACCTGACGCATATTGATGGATGCCAGATTGGTCGTCTGCTTGGAAGCAGACTCGAAGTAGCTTCGACCTATCGGCGAGTTGAAATAGCGTTCAAACCAAACGGGGAGGATTTCGTTTGAGCGAAAGCGTGAACGAAACACATGATTCTGGTGCAGGCAGACAGGTATCTGTCCTTTCCAGATGGCTGCCCGCCCGACTTTGTCCCAATCGCCACCTTCGGTCATCAGGAGGTCGTTTTCCCGGAGGGCATAGCGCTCCACTTCGTCAGTCGCGATAGAGACTTTCTTGATCACGCTGGTGTCAATTTCTCCCCGCTTGACGTTGGCTACGCGAAGGTATGGCAAAGTCACAGTTTCCCTGCCGACAAGGCTGCGCCCGAGTGTGACACCTCCTGCCGTCAACGCGACATCTTCAAATCGAACCCACTTCCATGATGTCGGTAGTGCTTCTGTAGTTTGGTCGGCCCTGAAGGTTGCTTTTAGTCCTAGGCGCGTAAGACAGATCTCGGCTGGTTCGTCATCTGGGTGTTGTGGTATCAGCTTTCCTTGAACAGCGAGTGTCAATATTGAACGTCTCAAGTCATCGGCGGAAACCGCGCCGGTTTCGTCGAAGATGCGGTTGAGGTTGGCGGGGGTGGGGGCTTCGGCGAAGAGGGCGTGACAGGTGCGGGAGAGCACGGGGAAGCGCCGTACCCGTTCCTGCTGCTGCGCCCCCAGTTGATCGCACAAGGCCATCAACTCTTCCACCTTCGCCACGATCCGCTTTTGTTCGGCGAGGGGTGGGAGAGGTATTTCAAACTGTCCCAAGACCTTCTTGCTCAGGCCCTCGCGAGCCATGCCAACCTGCCGCCCCCAGATCATTGCCTGACCAAATGGTGAAAGCAGACACAATCTGATGAACTGCCTCACATCAGTTAACGCAGTACGAACGATGGTTACATGTTGGCTTACGTTTGCAGTTCCCAAGTCACCGGAAACCAAGGCGCAACGGCCAAGGGAAGCGCCCGTGATGTTTAGCAAAATATCATCAACCTGGACGTGCGTGCCCTTCATCGAGGCATGAGTTTCGTCTGGAATGTAAACCACATCGTGCATGCGCAGCCCTTCGTTCCAGACGTTTTGTGAGCGCAAAAACGGAATGCCTTTCGAGACATACACCTTGCTCCCACCTCTCGGGGTGCTGCCTGATCCGATCTTGGTGGTGAGATCACCGAGTTTACACCATAGCCAATGGGAGGGGACAGCTTCTAACTCGGATGGCGCAGCAGCAGCCGTGATCGTGGCCAGTTTCGCCCCTTCCGACTTTGCGAAAGCAAGACGTGCAGCCTGGATTCGGCCGTTAAGATCTCCTGCGGTCCCTTCTGACTCGTCTTTGTCAGTCAAGTGACCTGTGACGGCCAGTTGGAGAACAACCTCGCGTAACCGCGCCACGCCGCCGGGGGCGTTGGCGATGTCTCTGAAGTTGGCTAGAAAAGCCTCAGCATTCATGAGGCGGACTCGGCGGTGGTAAAGTGATGGGCGAGGGCGGCGGACAGCTCGGCTTTCAGCTTGGACTCGGTTTCGGCGATGCTTTGGCAGACGGCCCGATACTTTTGCAGTAGCTTGTCGACGTCTTGGGTTTCTTCCTCGGGGGCGTTGGGGTTCTTGAGGTCGAGGTTGTAGATGGGCCAAAAATGGCGGTCGCCGATGGACTGCTGCTCGCGGGATTGTTGGCGGAGGGCTTCGGCTTGTTCGGTGAGGGTGGTGATTTTGGCCTCGGCCTTGTTGCGCTTGGTGGCGTCCTTCTCGCCTTTGAGGGCGTCGCGCAGGTCTTTGATCTGGTTGGATAGCGCGGTGGCGTCGTTGCTGAGGGACTCCGCCTTGTCCCAGTGGGGCTTGGCCTTGGCTTCTGCCTCGGCTTTGATCTGCTTGAAGTTGATCTTCCAGGCCTGCTCAGACTCGGTGCGGATGGCAAAGCCGTCGGACTCGCTGCCCCACCACTGGACGATGGGATCAAACTCTTCGACGCGCAGAGGCTTGGTTTTGCTGTAGCTCTTCACGCCTGCAGGGTAGCGGTGCTCGTAGAACCAGATGGTGTCTGTGGGTTTGCCCTTGGTGAAGAAGAGCAGGTTGGTCTTGATGCCGGTGTAGGGGGCGAAGACTCCATTGGGCAGGCGGATGATGGTGTGCAAGTGGCACTCCTCCATGAGCAGCTTCTTCACCTTGGCCTTCACGCCTTCGCCAAAAAGGGTGCCGTCTGGCAGGACCACGGCTCCGCGCCCGCCTTTGTCCTTGAGCAGCTTTTTGACGATGAGGACGAGAAACATGTCCGCCGTCTCGCGAGTGCGGATGTCGGACGGGTAGTCATTGCCCACGCCGTCGTCTTCCATGCCGCCGAAGGGTGGATTGGTGATGACGCAGCTCACGCGCTCGGTGAGCTTCCAGTCGTTCCAGCCAGTGGCGAGGGTATTGCGGTGCTCGATCATGCTGGGCACGTCGATGCCGTGGAGCATCATGTTTGTGACGCAGAGCAGATGCGGGAGCTGTTTCTTCTCGATGCCTCGGATGCACTGGGCGATGGCTTTGCGATCCTCCGCACCGGACTTCTTGCTGATCTGGGCTTCAAGATGCGTGATGGTGGCAGTGACGAAGCCGCCCGTGCCACAAGCGGGATCAAGCATGGTTTCACGCTTCTTGAGGTCGGGATTGACCATCTTCACCATGAACTCGGTGAGGGCACGCGGGGTGTAGAACTCCCCGGCATTCCCGGCGCTGCGCAGGTCATTGAGGATCTGCTCATACACATCCCCAAGCTGCCCACGGCTCTTGATGTCGTGGAAGTTGACGGCTTCATCCAGCTTCTCGATGACGGCTAGCATCTGGGTGCCGGACTTCATGTAATTGTTGGTGTCCTGGAAGACATCCCGCACGACTTTGGCCTTGGGATTGCCCTCGATGTCGAGCTGCTGGAGGCCGGGGAAGACGACGTCGTTGACGTGTTTGATCAACTCGCTGGCCTGGATGCGGGGCTTTTTCTTGCCCTTATCGTCCTCAACGTATTTGGCCCAGTTCCGCCATCGGCAGTCCTCGGGTATCGGCGATTTGTATTTCTTGCGCGTGTCGGCCGCGTCGTCTTCCCAGGTTTCCTCACACTGATCGAAGATTTTGAGGAAGAGCATCCACGTAAGCTGGCCGATGCGCTGGGCATCGCCATCGACGCCGTCGTCCTTGCGCATGATGTCCTGGATGGACTTGATAGTGCTACTGAGGTTCATGTGGGGGAGTAACCGGAACAATCTTCAAGCGGCTTGCCGATCATAAAGAGCATGTTCGAGCTCGGTGATGGCAATTGAGTAGGCCTCGTTGCTACCAAAGATGCCGCGACGGATGTGGGTCTTGCTGCCGAACTCTGAAAAGGGTGGTAGTTCCAAAATCGCTGGGTCTTCGATGTCGGTGATTCCGTGGTCGGCATATTTCTCCAGCAGAGCCTCAAGAACCGCACGAACTTGGTCCCCGTATTTACTGAAATAGTTGCGTTTTTTCACCCTTTCGGCCCGCTCCCGGCGCGTAAGGGGTTTGGCATCAAACGCGATGTGCGCAACGAGATCGAAAACGTCCAATTCCGCACCATTCGGCACGGCTTGGGAGAGAATGGAAACGGGAATGCCATGTTCCTTGAGTTCGTCGATGACGGCCTGCTTCCGAGCGGCGTCGCTCCATCGGAGGAAGAAACTGTCGAGACTGGTGAATTGCTGACGGAGGGTTTTCTGAATGTCGTTCTTGAGATAGACCCGATAGTCTTCGGTGATGAGCTTGCCGCTCTCGTCCAGATATTGAGAGCGCTCCACGCCACTCCCAACCGCCACATCATCGATGAAGTAGCGCGTGCGGCCGCCAGTCGGTGAAGCACTTGGACAGTCCCCGCCAACTCCCTTATCATCGGCCTCGACCCCGGCAAGATAAGGCACGAAGTCTTCGCCAGCGACGTTTCCACCGTGTCGTTGGTCTTCAGGTGGAATGATGGGATCATCGGGCTTTGGTTCGTAAACCATGGTGGGCTCCCCGTCGAAATGCTTGTCCTGAAACAGCCGGGTGGCCCCTTTGAAATCCATAATGGTGAAGAAGAGCTTGCCGTAGTCTTCACGAATCCGAGTCCCGCGCCCGATGATCTGTTTGAACTGGGTCATGGACTCGATGTTTTGGTCGAGCACGATGAGCTTGCAGGTTTTGGCATCGACGCCCGTAGCAAGGAGCTTTGAGGTGGTGGCGATGACGGGAAATGGCTCGTCATTGTCGATGAAGTAGGAGAGTTGCGCTTTGCCCTCGCTGTCGTCGCCGGTAATTCGCACAACGTAGCGACGGTTGCTGGCAGCTGCGGGAATGAGTTTTACCAACTCCTGCCGCATCCGTTCAGCGTGCGGCTGGTCGTCGCAGAAGACGATGGTCTTCGCCATGGGGTCGGTGGCCTGAAGATACTCCCAGATGCGCTTGGCGACGAATTCGGTGCGCTTCGTGAGGATGAGGTTTCGGTCGTAGTCCTTCGTGTTGAATTGCCGCTGTTCTACCGTTTGGCCGAGCTTGTCGATTTTACCCTTTTCGGGCGTGTAGCCCAAGGCATCGACATCCGAGACCACACGAATCACCTTGTAGGGAGCGAGAAAGCCATCTGCGATGCCCTGCTTAAGCGAGTAGGTGAACAGCGGTTTTCCAAAATAAAGCTCGTTGGAGACATCCTTAGTCTCGGTGGGAGTCGCAGTGAGACCGATGTGTGTAGCCGAAGTAAAATAGTCCAGGATGTCCCGCCAAGCAGAGTCTTCATCCGCGCTACCGCGATGACACTCGTCAATCACTACGAGGTCGAAAAAATCGGCGGGGAACTGCTTATAGATCTGCTTCCATTCTTCTTTTCCGGTTACGGCCTGGTAAAGGCAGAGATAAATCTCATAGTTCTTCTTCACCTCGCGATTGGTGATCTTGTGCATGTTCTCGCCAAACGGGGCGAAGTCTTGCTGGATCGTTTGATCGACGAGGATGTTCCGGTCAGCCAGGAAGAGGATGCGCTTTTTGGTCTTCGATTTCCACAATCGCCAGATGATTTGAAATGCAGTGTAGGTCTTGCCCGTGCCGGTGGCCATGACGAGCAGGATCCGCTGAACTCCCTGAGCGATGGCCAGGACGGTGCGATTGATGGCCACCTTCTGGTAGTAGTGCGCTTCCCTGTCGGTGGAGTCGGTGTGGTAGGGCTGGGCAATGAGGTTCAGTTCTTCGGGTTTGATGAGTTGCTTCCATCGCTGGTAGATGGTCCACAACTCGTCGTAGGTTGGAAAATGGTCGAGTGCGACCTCCCACGATGTCGGCTGAGAAATCCCAGTGCGGTCGTGAATGAGGAAGCCGTCGCCATTGGAGCTGATGGCGAAAGGCGCATCCAGCATCTCTGCGTAGGCGAGCGCTTGCTGCAAGCCGTAGCCAATCTCGAAGATGTTCCGTTTTGCCTCCAGGACCGCGAGCGGGAGGTTGGGCAGTCCGTAGAAGACGTAGTCTGCTCGCTTGGGTCCGCCTTCAGCCTCGGGATTTTCAATCCGTGTAGCGATCTGGCCTCGGACGATGACGCGACCCTTTGTCAGTTTTACTTCCTCGCGAAACTGTTGCTGTTGCCATCCAGCCGCGTGGATGGCAGGCGTGATGAACTTGGTACAGATATCCCGCTCGGTGAGATCCTTCTTGTTCATTGGACACGCTTGTTTCTGGTTCAGTTTCGCTCCCAAGTACTAGTTCTTGGTCGGCTTTTTCCTCTTCGCCACAGGCTCGGATTCGTAGGCCACATCCCCAGCCGCGTGGCCACCTTTGACCCACTGATCCACCTCAGACGCCAAGAATTTCCAAAGACGGCCGAGCTTGTGCGCGGGCATGCTCTTCCGGGTGATCCACTTGTAAATGGTGTCCGGATTGACCCCGAGATGCGCTGCGATCTCGTCCACTGACAGCCAGCGTTCAGCCATATCGTTCCTAAGTGCTTCATCTCGCCGAAACCAAAGCGGCGGAAGCCATCGGGTTAACGATGCACGCTAGCGATCTTGTCCAATTAGACCAGTTAAAAGCGGTTTGAAGCGGATGGGTTGGAAACGTCGAATTCCGGTGGGAATTGAACCTGCTGTGGACCAAAGCCTGACGGAAGGTTGTGCTTGGTCACCCCTGTCTGGAGGGCTTTCCAGCCTGTCGAAGCAGGTCCACTACCTGGCGAAGGAGACCGTTCGCGCGGGTGAGATGGGGAATTGGTTCGCCGGGAGGGGTAGAATTCAGGAGATCGGTGACGGCGTCGAAGGCCTCGATGAGGCGTTTCTGTTCCGGGGCGCGGAGGCGGACGGTGTCCCATCGATCCATCTCGCCGGATTCGAACAGTGCACGGCGAATGGAGGCCTCCGGAACGAATCCCTGCATCCAGGCGGTGAAGACTTCAGTGACCCACGCGTTTTGCTGGGGATCGAGGACATCCTTCATTCGCCACAGATTCAAAGCGTGGTTCCCGTTGAAGATCGACCACACGAAGCGACGCAGATGCTGACCGCCGTGGGAGTCGGGATTGTCACGAATGCTGGTGGCCAGGATTTGCAGGGCCTCTTCGGCAGTTCTCTGTCGGCTGGCCCGCAGGTCGAGTTCGGCTTGGGAGAGGAACGAGGGCGCGGCGAGGACGTGGGTCAGCAAGTTGCAGATGGCTTCGGGCTGCGCGTCCTTGAGTTCCGTGCGCCATGCCGTGGTGCTGTCTCCGGGAACCGCGATGAGCACGTTGCCGTCGAGTCGGACAGTGGCGCGACCGTTGGTGAACGACGCCGGTGCGGTGCGTTCAAACCCCCGGGCTTCGAGGAATTCCTTCAGCCACGGTTGTTCGGTGAGCGGTGGTCGGGCGATTTCTGGGGCCATCCCCGTCTTTTACCATCATCCCGCACCGTCCCGAAAGGGGTGAACCGAGGCCAACCCGAGTCTTCCTCCTTCTGTTTCCGCTCAGGCTGTCACCGATGGGAAACCGGTCCCCAACGGGCGTAGCGCCGCTGTGGACCGGTCTGCCGACCCGCAAGGTCGCGGTTCACAGCGTAGCGCCCGGGGCCCCGTTGGGGGGCGGTTTCCTGGGGGACGCGATTCCGGGTCCATTCGAACTCACTTCTTCTTCGTGGTGCCGGCTTCCTTCTTCTTCACCTCGTCGGCGAGCTTGGTGAGATACTTCTTTGGATCCTTGTTGAAATCCTTCACACAGCTCTTGCAGCAGAACTTGATGGTCTGGCCGTCCTGAACCATTTCGAACGGCGTCATGCCGCTGCCTTCGAACTTCTCGTCCGAGACAAGGCAGAATTCCAGCGGGTAGGGCTTGGCCTTCTTTGCCTTCGTTACCGCAGCGGACTGGTCATGCTTGGGCTTTTCCTCAGCGCGGAGGGAGGTGGTGGCGAGGCCTGCCAGGATGGCGGCGACAAACAGGGGATACTTTGATTTCATGGAGCGTTGTTTTGATGAGGATCGGTGAAAACGGGCTCGGATCAATTTGCTCTGAACCAACGGGCAAGCCGCTGGCGCAATTGCTGGCGGGCGCGGTACAGCCGTGACTCGACCGCCTTGGCCGTGGTGTTGAGAACTGCGGCGGCCTCGGCAATGGAACAATCTTCCAATTCACACAGCACGATGGCCTCACGGAGATCCACTGGCAGGTTGGCGACGGCTGTGCGGACCGCGGAATTCTGTTCGGAGCGGGCCGCCTGTTCAGCGGGTGAACCGCCGCTGGCGGGCAGCGAATTTGCCAGACCGGGTTGGTCCTCTCCGCCTCCTTCCAGTGGCACCTCCGGACGACGGGAGCGTGCTCGGAGATGGTTGCGGGCCAGATTCCCGCCGATGGTATAGAGCCAGGTGGAAAATTTCTGCCTGGTCTTGAAGTCCGTTCGGTGCTGGTAAACGCGGACGAATGTCTCCTGGGCAAGGTCATTGGCGGCATCCTCGTCGCCGACGAAGCGACACAGGAATCCGAACAACTTGCCGCCGTGGCGCTCCATAAGCGCATTGAGTGCCGCGTCGTGTCCGGTGACGAGCCGCGCCATGTCCGCCTGGTCAAGGTCGTCCGGTTCATCGGTGCTCATGGGTGCGGTCAAAGGTTCCGTCTTCCATGTGATTCCGCAGACCCAAGGTCTGGCGCTGCATTTCGGCGAGGTAACGGGCGCCCTGCTTTCCGGGCATGGATCGGGCGACTTCCTGGAAATGGCGGAGCATCTGTGCCTGACATTCGGCGCGGAGGGCGGCGACTTCGGCCAACTTCTGTTCGATTCCAGGGCTGACGTTGGTGGCTCCGTCCAGCAGTGACTTGAGCTGCCGGTTCTGCTCCGCAATGCGGGCGCACATCGCCTCGCATTGGGGTTTGTAGGCCTGGTGCAACAGGCGGACGCGGGAGAGTTCGGGTTCCGTAAGCCGGAACTCGTGGCAAAGCCAAGCCAGCTCATCGGCCGGATGACCGCGCTGTGCCCGAACCCGTGCTCCTGTCCAGTAACTGACGCAAAAGACCGTTCCGGCTGCGAGCAACCCGAGGAACAACGTCCACTTGGGAGAGAACCGACTCATGGCACTTGATGGAGCGGGCTTACCGCGGCGAGGTATCGAGCCTGCTCGGTTCGGGGGTTGTTGGCTTCGGGATCACGCAGACCCAAACCCACGCCAGCCACGAGGACCGCGGCCAGGCCGATGCTGGCATAGGCAGGACGCAATAGTCCGGCGACGAAGGATTCGAACCAACCCGGCGCTGAGGCCGTTCGTTCACTCCGATCCAAACGCCGCCAGACGCCTTCTTGAAAACGGGGCGGCAAACTCGGGGCCGGGAGCCCGGCCCGGAGCAATGCTCGCAGTTTGGGGTCCGGAGTCGGTTCAGGTGGAGGATTCATGGAGGGAAGTAGCAAGGCGACGGGAGTATCCCGCCGCCAGTCATGGAAGAAGGGTTCAGCCACAGCAAGCCACCCGAGGAATTGGAGCCGGAGCGCAGCAACCGGTCGCCGCGACGGCCCGATGGCCCATCGAACACTTCATGCCAATCGGCGAAGCGTTCTGTCCCGGCAACGCAGAGGCGGCGCGGGGAGAGAGAGTAGAGGTTTTGGCGAGGACGGTTGAGCAGCAGTCCATCCGGGAACCGGAGGTCCGCTTCAAATCCACCGCCAGCGCATTGGCCCGAGGCGAACCGGCGAATGGAGCCCCATGGGCCAGATCTTGGTCGGAGTCGACGGCGGAAGCGATTGCCGGCCTCGCCTGGAGGTCGCGGGGGCTGCCAACGAGGATGTTCGGGGTGCCGGCCGTGGTCAGCGAAACCGCTGCGGAGGCAATGAGGAGAGTGGCGATACCGAGTTTGAATGAGTTCATGGCGAGTTTTCGGTGAGATGTTCCTGTTTGCTTGGCGGCGTTTGCCGCCGCCCTTCACCTCCGCTTACCCCGCCGCCGCTGAAACCCCGCAAACTTTCTGCCGGCTGAGCAGAGGTGGGAGACCAAGCCGGTGCGGCCAACATCCTGAAACGAGGTGCCTTCGCTCAAAACACGACGACGAACTGTCCGTCGTCACGGGCGAAGGCAGCAGGGAAAC
This sequence comes from Verrucomicrobiales bacterium, assembly GCA_027488845.1. Taxonomy (GTDB): domain Bacteria; phylum Verrucomicrobiota; class Verrucomicrobiia; order Limisphaerales; family UBA9464; genus SXXZ01. The sequence continues at coordinate 55,863 of JAIYBC010000025.1, forward strand.
TCCAGACCGGCAAACCGGGCTGGCTCGTCGGCTCACCGATCGGCTTACCCATGGCGTCCAGAAGGCGCCACACAACACTCCCACCCTTCTGCCAACCCGTTCCTTCGGCCCAGGCGCAGAGGGCTTCACCACGCAGGTTGACGGCGATCGCGGGATGTTTCGCGCGGTTTCCATCGGACACCGAAGCCGCGGGCAATGCCCGATGCCTTTCGTGCCGGATAGCAGTCACTTGCACCTTCCCCTTGGTTTCCCACGCGGCGAAGACTGCCTGCGGGCTGTCCACCAGAGACGCGCTGCTCATGGGACAGCTTCCGGTCGCCCATGGGTCGGAGAAAACCTGGGTAAAGGTATCGCCGTGATTGGTGGAGGACAGCAGCATCATGTCCCGTTCGGTCCGCGCGGTGGCGGCGCGGTAGAGTACCTGGACGTTTCCCGCACGGTCGGCAAACGCGCGCAGCGCACAGCAGCCGCAGACGCCGTTGACCACGCTGATCGACCTTTCGTGCTGGAAGTTCACTCCGTCGTCTGCCGAACGAGCCAGAAAGACGCGGCGCTCCGGTTCACCCGCATGGTCGGGGTCTGGGGCAGCGTGCCACACGACATAGACATTGCCGGCACGGTCGGCGGCCACCGAAGCGCCGCCGTCGAGCATCGCGGTTTTGCCCAGGAGATTCCGCTCTGGCTCGAAGGCGGTGGCGGATTCCTCAAGTCTCGAATAGAGCAACGGTGTGCCCTCGGCCGGTTTCGGCTCCGCTTTCGATGAGCCGTTCCAGACGACATGCACACGCCCATTGCGTCCCACGGCGACCTGAGCGCCACGAATCGTTCCGATGGCAATGGCGCTGCCGGGGTGACGGTTGACGCGCATGGGTGCGGTCCCGTTCGTTCGTCCGCCGGAAAGCCTCTGATAAAAAACGTCGCACGACTTCGGCTCACCCTGGAGCCAGACCAGATGTACCGTGCCGCTGTCATCGGTGACCGCGAACGGCTGCATCGCACCGTCCGGAAGGCGTCGCACTTCGACCGCTCCGAAAACCTCGGCGGCAGTCACTAGCAAGAGGATGAAGTACAAGGACAGATTACGTTTCATCGTGAGACGGAAGTTGCAGTTGTGGAATCGGCCATGCAGGAACAAAGCCGATGGAGAACCGCATCAGCAAGTCGAAGCCAGCGGAAATGTAGAAATCCCAGCCCAATGCTGTTGTGTCACGCCTCCTCGCCACCTCGAAGCGTTGCGACAGATCGAACAAACTCCGTATCTTGAATTGGAAGCGCAGAGGCCGACCGGAAGGCGATCCTCAAATTGACGCTATGTCTGAATAGGTGGAATCAATGGGTTCTGGCATCCTTCCCTTCTAGCACGTTTGCGGATGCCCGTGCTTCTTTGGGTGAGCCAATAGGGTCTCGCCTGATGGACCGACCGGGTGCGGAGCGCAGTCCGGCACCCGGTCACCATCCGCGGCCTACTTCTTCTCCATTCCCTTCGTCGCACCACTGCCCCGTTTGGTTGCGCAACAAAAGGCCGACTCATCACCGCAGGCACCGCAACTGTGCTTGAGCTCGGTGATGTCGCCCTTCGCGTGGCCGACCACGGTCAGGGTCGATTTGCAGCCGGAGCAGGCGTGGGTGCCAATCAATTCCTTGGGCTGCCCCATTGCCATCAGCAATTCCGCGCCCTTCACGCCTTGCTTCACGCGCGTGACATACACCGTCTTGCACTTGGCGCACACCATCGCGAGGCTGTCGTCAGGCTTCAACGAATCCGCTTCGGCCTTGGTGTCGAGCTTATTGAGCATGAGCAGATGCTCGCCGCCCTTCATCGGCTTCATCTGGTCAGCTGCGTTGAGTGAAAGTCCGATTCCCAGCAGCACCGCGACCGTCGCGGCGAGGCCAAGTTTTTGGATCAGATTGATCATGGTTTTCATGTTGCTTGATTGGATGTTACGAATGTTGATGTGTCTTACGGATGTTGAGGTAGCTCGCTTCCTAGTGGGCTTACCCCGGAGACACCGGTTTCCCCTCAAACTTTCCGCGCCATTCTTTGGATCATCGCTCGTCGCGGCACGAGATGCTCTGCAGTCGACGGAGGGCAGCCGGTGGTTTACCAATGAAACAGTAGGGCCGGGAAGAGCTACGCCCCTATGGGGTAAATACCCCAGGACCGATTTCAGCCGGTGAGGTGTAACTTTTAGCCGGTGGTCCCGTTGGCTTCTGTGAAAATGAATGCGCATGCTGCTCACCTCTCCACTGCCCACTCCTCCGAGATGCTTCGCAAGGTGCTCACGGAGAACCTGTCCGCCTTCCACGCGTTTGCCCAAAGCCGGCTGGGGGACACCGAACTCGCGGCCGACATCGTTCAGGACGCCCTGCTCAAAGCTCTTCGGGCCGAAGCGAAACTGGAGGATGGCGACAATCTGGTCGCGTGGTTCTACCGGATCCTCCGGAACACCATCACCGACCTACACCGAAAAAAGTCCAGCCAGGCCAGGGCGTTGGAACAGTTTGGCCATGAACTGGACGACGGACCTGATGAGGCGACCCGCCAGGTCATCTGCGGCTGTCTGCACCGGCTGCTGCCGACGCTGAAGCCGGAGTATGCGGAGGTCGTGCGCCAGGTTGATCTTGAGGAGCAGGCCAGCGCAGCCGTCGCGGCCAGCCTCAACGTCACGCCGGGCAATCTCAAGGTGCGTCTCCACCGTGCCAGGCAGCAGCTCAAGGAGCGGCTCGTCGAGACGTGCCAGCTCTGCGCCGCGCATGGCTGCCTCGACTGCCAGTGCGAAACCCAACCGTGAGGGAATTGGAGACACCATGAAAACCGACCCGATTTGCGGAATGCAGGTGGATGAGGCGACGGCGCTGTCCGCTGAACGCGATGGCGAGACGTTCTATTTCTGCAGCGCCCACTGCCGGCAGAAATTCCTCGGCCAGGCGAAGCCGAAGCGCGCACTGGTTCTAAACCCGGCCACGCCAATGAAGGATTGTTGCGGCGGCAGACCGGGGCATGAAGCACCGGAGGCCCGTGCGCACTCGCACGCGCACCCGTCAGAGACACCGGCCTGCTGCGGCGACAAGGCGAAGCCTGAGACCCATTCCAAGGAAGATTCCTGTTGCGACAACCACGACACGACGCAAGCGGCGAAGCCGTCCGCTGCGGCCAAGTATTTCTGTCCGATGTGCCCCGGCGTGGAGTCCGACGAGCCCGGTGATTGTCCGAAGTGCGGCATGGCCTTGGAGCGCAACCCAGCTTGGAAGCCCGCGGCCAAGGTTAGCTACACCTGCCCGATGCATCCGGAGATCGAGCAAGACCATCCTGGCGATTGCCCGAAGTGTGGCATGGCGCTCGAACCCAAGACGGTCAGCGCCGCCGACACGGCGGAGGACGACACCGAACTCCGCGACATGACGCGAAGGTTCTGGATCGGCGCGGGGCTCACGTTCCCCGTCTTCCTTGTCGCGATGGCCCATGTGTCTCCAGCGCTGACGCACCAGAGCTGGCTCGATAGCGACACCTCGCGGTGGATGCAGTTCGCGCTCTCGACACCGGTGGTGCTGTGGGTGGGCTGGCCCTTCTTCCGGCGCGGCTGGCGGTCGCTGGTCACCGCGCAGTTCAACATGTGGACGTTGATCATGCTTGGCGTGGGCGCGGCATTCCTGTTCAGCGCGGTGGCGATGCTGGCACCCGGTGTCTTCCCCGACTCCATGCGCCCGCACGGCAAGGTCGGCATCTACTTCGAGGCGGCGGCGGTCATCGTGGTGCTGGTGCTGCTCGGCCAGGTGCTCGAACTCCGCGCCCGCAGCCGCACCGGCAGCGCCATCAAGGCGCTGCTCAATCTCGCCCCGCCCACCGCGCGCCGGGTGGGCGACCACGGGGACGACGAGATTCCCTTGGAACAAGTTCATGCGGGTGACCTCCTGAGGGTCCGGCCCGGTGACAAGGTGCCCGTAGACGGTGTGCTTACCGAAGGCCATTCGAGCGTGGATGAATCCATGATCACCGGTGAACCGCTGCCGGTGGAGAAGCATGCGGACGACAAGGTCACCGGTGGCACGGTGAACGGCACGGGCGGATTCGTGATGCGCGCGGAGCGGGTCGGCAGCGACACATTGCTGGCGCAGATCGTGAACCTAGTGGCGGAGGCGCAGCGCAGCCGCGCGCCGATCCAGGGACTCGCCGACAAGGTGGCCGGTATCTTCGTCCCCGTCGTCGTGGCGGTGGCGGTGCTGACGTTCGTCCTCTGGTTCTGGCTCGGCCCGGAACCGCGCCTTGCTCACGCCATCGTCAACGCGGTAGCCGTGCTTATCATCGCCTGCCCGTGCGCGCTCGGCCTTGCCACGCCTATGTCCATCATGGTCGGCGTTGGACGCGGCGCGCAGGAAGGCATCCTCGTGAAGAATGCCGAAGCCCTCGAACGGCTGGAGAAAGTCACATCCCTCGTCGTGGACAAGACCGGCACGCTCACGGAAGGGAAACCAAAGCTCACGGACCTGCTCCCGGTGGAGGGCATGGACGCCAAGGAACTGCTGCGTCTCGCGGCCAGCTTGGAACAGGGAAGCGAACATCCCCTGGCCGCCGCCGTCGTCAGCGCGGCGAAGGAACAATCTCTTACCCTCGAACCGGCGAAAGACTTCCGGTCTGTTACTGGCGGCGGCGTGATCGGCACCGTCTCCGGGCGCGCGGTGATGGTTGGCAAGCCCTCGTTCCTGCGCGACCAGGGTGTCAGCGGCTGGGAGATCCTTGAAGCAAAGGCCGACCAGCTTCAGATGGAAGGGAAGACCGTCCTCTTTGTCACGGTGGAAGGGCGTCCGGCCGGAATCTTCACCGTGGCCGACCCCATCAAGGCCACCACGCCGGAAGCGATCCGTGAATTGCACGCGCTCGGACTCCAGATCGTCATGCTCACCGGTGACAACCGACGCACAGCGGAGGCCGTAGCCAAGCGCCTCGGCATCGACGCGGTGGAGGCCGAGGTGGAACCGCAGGGCAAGATCGCCCACGTCCGGAAGCTCCATGCCGCAGGCAAAGTTGTGGCGATGGCGGGAGATGGGGTGAATGACGCCCCCGCTCTGGCCCAAGCGGACGTAGGCATCGCGATGGGCACCGGCACCGACGTGGCGATGCAGAGCGCGGGCGTCACCCTCGTCAAAGGCGACCTCCGCGCCATCGCCAAGGCCATTCATTTGAGCCGGGCGACGATGCGGAATATCCGGCAGAACCTGTTCTTCGCCTTCATCTACAACGCGGCCGGCATCCCCATTGCCGCCGGGCTGCTCTATCCGTTCTTCGGCCTGTTGCTCAGCCCGATGCTCGCCGGAGCCGCGATGAGCCTGAGTTCCGTGTCGGTCATCTCAAACGCGCTCCGCCTACGAAATGCACGTCTGCAGCGCAACGGTGGCTAGGCCGCTGCCCGATGCATCATTTGCCAATCATGGACCAACAGCGGAGAACCGGTCCCCAACGGGCGTAGCGCCGCTGTGGACCGGTCTGCCGACCCGCAAGGTCGCGGTCCACAGCGTAGCGCCCGGGGCCCCGTTGGGGGGCGGTGTCCTGGGGGACTCGATTCCGGTGATTCGGGACTGCTACCGGCCAGGTCAGTGGGAATAGCCGTGCGATTGGGAGTTCGCCTGCGCCTGTGCCCGACGCCGTTCCTGTTCTTCCCGGCGTTTGGTCTCCCTACGGATGTCCTCTTCCTTCTGCCGCCTTTCTTCCGCCTCTCGGGCGGCGCGCAACTTCTCCTGATCGGTGCGCTTCGTCTCTTCCTCAGTACCGTATTGGTCGCGCATCTGGGCGTGTCCGTCCGCGGTAAAGAACTTGGCGTGCTCCGATGCCACGTAAATCCGGACCGGGGTGTTGGTGCGTTGCTTCGCGATGGAGCCCATCTCCTGGGCGGAATCGTTGGCCTCGAAAAGGACGTGGGCGAATCGGGACCTCGATTTCCGGGCATCGCGATGGGCCAAGGCATAGGCCAAGTCGATGGTCGGACAACTCCCGGTCGGAATGGTGACCGTCTTGCCGGTATCGAGTTTCACCCGAAGGCTGATCGAGTTGATCTTGATCACGGTGCCGAGGTCGTCCGGTTCGACGCCGTAGCCACGTTTGCCCCGGCGGAAGATGATCCGGTCGTTCTGGTGGACGATGGTATTGCCGACCAAGGTTCCGACTTTGGCGATATGACCGGCTTTGTGCCGACGCTTTTGGGCGGCCTTGTTGAGGGCTTCCGCCCGCTTCCGCGTCTGGGTCAGAATCAGGTTGTCCTCGGGATACTTCATCGCCTTTCCCGTCCAGTCGTTGAGGAGGCCGCGAAAAGCTGACAGGTCCGTGTCGGCGATCACGATCTGCGAGCGACGGAGCCGCTTCTCGCCCAGTCCCCACTCGCTCGGGTTCCATCTAGTGGAATTGACCCGGTCGTCGCGGAAGAGAATCCGCTTCACTCCCGTGGCAAGCACGGCGGCGAGCGTCTCCCGAATCTGACGCTCCATCCGGATGCGCATCCGGTCCAACGGCAGGACGAAACGGCGCTTGAGCCCGAGCGGATCCGGATTCGGGGTCACCACAAGTCCAGGAAGCTTGAGCTTGGAGACCGGATTCCAGTTGGGGGCACTCCGAAAGACCTGCACATCCCGCCCCTCCAGACGGAAGAAGCGGAGGTCAATGGCCCAACGCGGGGGTCCCTGCTGCGGCTCCTCCTTCCGAATCCTGAAACTCGCGAATGGCCCCTTCGTCTGGCTGGCCTTCTCTTTCGCGGCCGATTGTTCCTGGTCCTTGGACGCTTTGCTGCGTTCACGAGCGCGACGGGACTCCTCCTTGGATTCTTCCTTCTGCCCGGGATGCTCACCCCATTCCTTCCGCTTGTCCGCCCGAGACTTTTCCTTGGAGTTCTCGTGGGTGCCCGAGGTCTTCTTCTCGACAATCGGATCGGCCCTCGCCGGTTCGGGAGACGGTTCTTGGTCCTGGGCCTTCAGGTGTTCGCGGCTCTGCGCCTTGGCCGCTGCCTTCTTCTGAGTCGCCTCGAACGCCTTTTTCAGCCGGGCTTCGAGGTGGATCATTCTCCGCTGCGCCTCGATGATAGTTCGCAGTTGCTCGCGGGCTTCCTTCCTTCCCACCCTGATCGCCTCGGCGAACTCGGCCAACTGCCGCTCATTCTTTACGCCATCGGACCTCCGGAACTTGGGCGCCGCGGAGTAAACGGCGGCGGCGATCTGACGGGCCGAAAGTCCGGAGTCCTGCGTGACACTGGCGACCGCCTCCAGCACCTCCGCCCGGGTCAGTGTCCCTTGGTGCTTTCCCATCGCCGTGCGGACTGCTTCAGCGAGTAAGCCCAGTTCGTTGTTCGGTCCCACGCGGCGCGTGGTGGCCCCCCTCAGCCGAGTCACATCCTTTTCTGTCCAACCGAACTCGTTGCCGACCTCCCGCCATTGGGGAAAGAGCTGCTCCCTCGGAACGTGCTCCTTCGCCTGCCGGGTCAACCGGACCGCCTCTTCGGCTGCCACCGCGCTGTAGTCTCCCATCGCCTTGCAGCGGGCGAGGACCTCCTTCCGGCGTGTCGAAAACCGGTCAATCAGATCCGGGTTCACCCCCTCAACCTCGAACCAACTCTCCACCTGCTTGACGGGCAACTGGAGATCCCGACGAAGCAGCGACGCCAGCTCACACCGCTGGAGATGACCGACGGTCTTTTTGAACTCGTACAGGGCTTTGGTCCAAAGCGCCCCGGTGGTCATGTCCTCCCGAACCCCGACGTTGAAACAGACCACATGGCAGTGGAGCTGCGGGTCCTGAGCCCGGCTGGTACCGTGCTGGAACATCGCGTAGCAGAAGCCGACCTTTTCCCGAATCCGCCCGCCCACGCCGCGCCGGGAGTAACCGGCAAACCCCTCCATCATCGACAACGCGGTTCGGACGGATTCCTCGAACGCTCGCTCGATGGCGCGTCGTTCATCCGCCGAAGCCAGCGCCCAACACACGCTGACGGATTTGGGCACGGAGAAGGTCAGATCCCAGCCGGGAACCCGCTTGTGGTAGCCGGACCGTTGGCCCGCGTTCTGGACGAAGGCGACCTTGCCGCTGGGGGAGAAACCCGCGAACAGGTTTCGGAAGTGCTCGGCCTGCACCTGGCCGGTCAGACCCATCAGTTCGGCTCCCTTGCCGTGCCACTGTCCGGGAGGCTCGCCGCCGTTCACGTAGTAGTCCTCCCGCGCCAGATTGAGGTAGTAGTCAGCCGAGCCAATGGAGGTTTTGAGGATCGAAAGCATCGCGATTCGGAGGGCCTTCGGTCCTCCGCGAGTGCTGTCTTTCCGGGACGGGAAAAGCGGACAAAAACCCGACTCTTCTGGAAAAGGTCCTTGGTTAACAGTGCAAGCCGCTATCCGGGAGCAACTTGAGCAGAAAAATCGGTCGAATGTTTACAAGGCTGTTAACACGGCAACCCGCAGCGAGATAAAGCCTTGAAGCCTGCGGCGGTCGTTTGCGTTAACTGCACCGAAGGTGCCTCAGGTGTGTATTCTTCTTTTGGAATCTTGGAACTGGGGATCGGGGAATCACGGTAGTCGGGGTCTTGGTTCTCTGGATATCAATTCTGTTGTCCATTCCGGTATCGGGCTTCCGGTCGTACTCGGGACATTCAGGAGGTGGCGATGGGGGTCGCCACTCGGGTCGGGACTTGGGCGGATGTTGGAAGTCGGTGGGAGTCTGCGGAGGGCGATTCTGGGGTGTGATGTCGAAGCTGGGGCGAGGTCAGTCTTGAACCGTTCGGTGAACACCCGGCGTTGCGCCGGGTGGTTCGTCGGTGACTGGATCGCGCGATTGTCAGTATCGGACGTGTCTCGAAATCACGATCAACACCCGTCGTCCCGATTCCGTTTCGACCTCCTTGATGAACCAGTCTTGGGGATTGAGGAACCGCTCGGGGTCGAACAGGAAACCCTCGTGGTGGTGCGCCATCAAAAACTGGTAGGCGTCGGGGTAGCGGAGCCTCATCACCTCCACCGCTGCTTGTCTCCGAAGCGTCGCCGAAGTGGTCTGCAAGGGGCGGTCGAAAACGTAGGCTTCCCGATCACGGACCTCGTCAGCCTCCAGGTCTACGAGGTCGAGCTTTTCGTCGTCGCGAACCGTGTAGTAAACCCTCATCCAGTTCTCGACAGTGTCCCCTCCGAGCCTTTGCACAATCTCGATCACGTTTCGGAGATCTCTGGGCGAAATTGAAGGTGCCGTTCCGACGACCGTTGCTATCCCGAAATGATCTCCTCTCGGCCAGAACCAGGCCGATCCGTCCTTGGCCTCATCCCAGTTGAGTACTTCATCCGCTGTCAGCCTGCGCCGAAACGGGCCGTGATCCCGGAATGAGTACCCTCCAAAGGTTCCAAGGTTGAATGGGCAGATTCTTCGTTCGGTCTTCGTCTTCTCGGTCGTTTCCATTTCATCTCCGTCGTTGGATTCGCCACCCAGACCCAAGAAAGGCCTTCCCCGGGGAGAGGGGGGCGTGTTTACACCCGCGTGTTGAAACACCCCCCTCTCCCCTGGGAAGGACGACAACACAGCCAGCCCGAAGGGCTGACCGCTTGGACGAATGGCGAAGTCAACGCGGGAAGAAGCGACGGCGAATGAAATGGCAAGCTGAGTGACAGCTCCGCTGGCACGGGCTTGCTCATTCGGCGGCGCGCCGCGTTGCGGAGCGGCAACAGGGCTCCCGCCCTGGGCGGGAATCCTTTCAGGCCACGGCGAAGTCCACGGGGTCGGAACGGCTTTCCGGAGCGGAGGCGCTCAAGGTGGAGCGCAGGTGCGAACCCGTGGGTGAGCAGCCGAGCAATACCTTGAACGCCGGGAGTGGAGGGAAGTCGTTCCGACAGCGGAGGGGGAAACCCCGGAGCGACCGGGCGAAGCCGGTAACACGGGGCCCGCCATCGGCGGGCTGCCTTTGGCAACGAAACGTCTCTCGGCCGGGAAAAATGCCCGCCGAAGCGGGCCAACCCTCAGTCGGGTTTCGTTCGTTGGAGATGCTTCTGATCGGACAGCCACCGGTCCAGCGCCAGGACCGAGCCAAAGACGTGATCCACCAGTTCGAACAGGTCGGCTTCGATGAAGCTCTTCCGGTTTTCAGCCGTGTACAGGTGATCGATGACTCGTTCGAGGTGCTTCAAGACCTCAGGGTCCACTCGTTGCACAGGTCTCCCTCCTATTGTGGTGCGATGATCAGAGCTTTGCGGTCGCCGATCTCGACTTCGTCCACGGACCACACGGGCGAATCGAGGAACCGATCCTCGTCGAAAATCAGCCCATCACATTGGGACTTCTCCCACGCGGCGTACGCCTCGGGGTAATACAGCTCAAACAACTCGAAGGCGGCATCCTTTCTCAACCCGATGAAATGGTCGCCCTCGAACACGTGGAGGTTCTGGTCCTCCACCTGTTCCCCGGTGAGCTGGTTCAGGTAAGTCCCGAGCCCGTTCACGGCGTGGTGAATCCTCAGGTAGTTGAGCGTCGAATCGTCCCCCAACTCCTGAAGCACTCGGTCGAGATCCAAAAGGTCCTGACCAGTCACCGCCGAACGGTCCTTGAACAGCAACGAGACCCCCGCGTTTTCTCCTGAGGGCCAAAACTCGGCCTCTCCGTCTGCGTCGTGATCCCAGTTCAACACCTCGTCCCCGGTGAGGATCCGGTCGATGGCGGAACTCTCCCGAAAGTTGAAGCCCTCGAATGTCCCTAGGTCGAATTGAAGCGCGTATCCTCCTTTCTCCGGGGTGCCGGTTGTCTCGATTGTTTCCATGTTTCCTCCATTAGTCAGTTGCCCCACCCGAACCCGAAAAAGGCTTTCCCGGGGAGAGGGGGGCGTGTTTTCGCCTACGTGCTGAAACACCCCCCCTCTCCCTTGGGAAAGACGACAACACAGCCAGCCCGCAGGGCTGACCGCCGGGAGGGACGGCGGAGTCAACGCGGGAGAAAGCGACGACGAATGAAACGTCAAGCGGAGTGACAGCTCTGCTGGCACGGGCTTGCTCATTCGGCGGCGCGCCGCGTTGCGGAGCGGCAACAGGGCTCCCGCCTCGGGCGGGAATCATTTCAGTCCGCGATGGAGTCCTCGGGACGGAACGACGTTCCGCAGCGGAGGCGGTCAAGATGGCAGCGCAGCGTAGCGAGCACCTCTTGACGGCCGGGAGCGGAGGAATGGCGGTCTGTCAGCGGAGGGGAACCCGGAGCGACGGGGCGCAGTCGGAAATACGGCACCCGGCTCGTCCGGGTGACCTTGAGGGCGAACATCGCCGGGAAACGGATTCACCGATCCTGACAAGGCCGCCGTGCCGGATGGCACGACGGCTCCATGATCAGTAGTCCTCAGGCAACAATATCGTGGTCACCGACCTATCACCCTCCGTGATGATCCAGAACTTTCGGCCCTGGCGGTCGGAATAGGCAGAGAGAATCCGGCAGCCCTCCACGAGGGACCGATCGTTCTCCTGCGCGTCCTCGGGACAAACCTCCCCCCAATTTCCACGTGAATGGTTCAGGATCGCCTGTGCGATGTCCTCCGATTGAATCGCCCCGAGCGCGTTTGGTGTAATCACCACCCTCCCCAGTCGGACCGTGAATGAACTCGTTACCATAAATGCCTCCAATGTTTGCCCCGCCCGACCCCAAAAAGGCTTTCCCGGGGAGAGCGGGGCGTGTTTTCGCCTACGTGCTGAAACACCCCCGCTCTCCCTTGGGAAAGACGACAACAGAGCCAGCCCGGAGGGCTGACCACTGGGAGGAATGGCGGAGTCAACGCGGGAGAAAGCGGCGACGAATGAAACGGCAAGCGGAGTGACAGCTTTGCTGGCACGGGCTTGCTCATTCGGCGGCGCGCCGCGTTGCGGAGCGGAGACAGGGCTCCCGCCCGGGCGGGAGTCATTTCAGGCCACGACGGAGTCCCCGGGACGGAACGGCTTTCCGCAGCGGAGGCGGTCAAGATGGCAGCGCAGCGCAGCGAGCACCTCTTGACGGCCGGGAGCGGAGGAATGGCGGGCCGTCAGCGGAGGGGAACCCGGAGCGAACGGGGTGGAGTCGGAAATGCAGCGCTCGCCAGCGGCGGGCAGCCGTGTCGAAAGCACAGGGCCAACGCCGAAGGTTACCTCGGCGTTGGCTCCAAAGGAAATTGCTCCTTAGAACAGGCGCTCCGCGAACGAGTAGTGTTTCCTTTCGTTCACGATGACGTGGTCTTTGATTTTGATTCCGAGGAGCCTTCCGGCCTTCCTGATTCGCGCCGTCGCTTTCACATCCTTGTCGCTTGGGAAGACATCGGGACCCGGATGATTGTGACCAATGACGATGGAAATCGCGCCCTGCAAGACTGCTAGTTGAAAGATCTCCCGAGGGTGACTTTGGCAGGAATCAGCAGTTCCTGTTGCGACGACTGCATACGCAATTATTTGATCTCCGCCACCGAGATAAATACAGATGAGATGCTCCCTTGAATTGTCCGGCAGAACCCGGCGGATGAATTCGGCGGCCTCGCGCGAATTCTGAATTCGTGATCCTGCCTCCAGCTCGTTGCGATATACGGCGGTTACTTCCCGAACGGTCGTTATTTCAAACCGCGCAGCTTGGGAAGAATCCACCTCGCCCGTTGTTGTTTCGCACTCTTGATTGTTTTCTGTTGTCTCAATCGTTTCCAATTTTACTCCGTTAGTCAGAGCCCCCACCCGAACCCCAGAAAGGCTTTCCCGGGGAGAGGGGGGCGTGTTTTCACCTACGTGCTGAAACACCCCCCCTCTCCCTTGGGAAAGACGACAACACAGCCAGCCCGGAGGGCTGACCGCTGGGAGGGATGGCGGAGTCAACGCGCGCCGCGTTGCAAAGCGGGGACGCGGCTCCCGCCCCAGGCGGGAAACGATTCAGGCCACGGCGGAGTCTCCGAGACGGAACGGCTTTCCGCAGCGGAGGCGGTCAAGATGGCAGCGCAGCGTAGCGAGCACCTCTTGACGGCCGGGAGCGGAGGAATGGCGGTCTGTCAGCGGAGGGGAACCCGGAGCGACGGGGCGGAGTCGGTGAAACCGCGCCCGCCAGCGGCGGGCTTCCTTTTCTTAATTGAACCCCTGGGAGCCGATCAGGGTTCCATCAACTTCATCTCGACCAGGACGGGGGCAACCTCGATGAGAAGCTTCTGGCGTTCCGCCGCGAGGGCGACGCGGGCCGGATCCTTCAGAAAGGCGCTGAGGTTCTGATTCTTGTAGGCAATGTCCGACCACTTGGGCCGGTCATTGTAGTAATTGCACGCGATGTAGACCAACGCCTTCAATCCGGCGGCGGTTTCGTTGAGAGCGCCCGACGCCTTGAGCGCGGACAACGAAAGCGGCTTCTTTTGAATCTCTTTGAAGGCGCCGGATCCGGCCGCCGGTGTCCACAGGCCGGGTGTCAGGAGTGGAGCCAAGGCGGCTTGCACGGCTGGGTCTGAAGCCCGTTGGCGGAGCCGGGTCCGGGTTGCCTCGTCCAGGGTGTCCTTTGCCGCAACGTCGGCCTTGGCGTCTTCGAGTTTCGTCTGCGCCTTTCGCTGCAAGGATTCCCGCTCGGCCTGGGCCTTGATCTCTGCGGCTTCATCAATCACGCGTTGGGCTTCCGCTTTCGCTTGGTCGATGAGCCGCTGGGCTTCCGCCTGTGCAAGGGCGGCCGTCCCCTCGATTTTCGCCTCCGTGGTCTTCTTGACGATGGCCTCCTGCCGCGCCGCTATCTCCGACTGATTCAGGCGACGGATGGCTTCGTCGAGAGTGGGTGAGTTCGCGGTCAAGGCCTCCCCCGTCACCTTGACTTTGGACTCGGTGACGAGGCCTGCGAGCAACGTCCGGGCTTGGGTCGCCTTGCGCTTCTCAGGGTCCGCCCAGAGAGCGCCATTCTGTGCGGTCACCAACAGGTCGGCTCCAGGTTCGAAGGTGGTTCCGGCGGCTCCGATGATCTGCTGTTCGACGCGACGCACCCCCTCCAGTCGGGTGACGACCTCATTCACTGTAACAACACCAGGAATCTCGCTTTCGTAGAGTCGCCGGGCCTGGGCAACCAGATCGGGGTGAAGGGCTACTTTCCTCCCGGCCTCGTTGGACTTGAGGTCAGCGGCCTCGGTTGCGAGGGCCTTGGTTTCCGCCAGCAGTTGAAAGAGGACGTTGGTCGCACTTCGTACCTGGGCGAGGACTTCGTCCTGTCGGTTTCGGGCGAGCGCCAACTTCTCGTTCTCGGCGGCCTTTTTCCTGTCGAGTTCGGCCTGGGCCTGTTGCGCCGCCAATTCCGCAACCTGTCGCTCCACTTTGGCCTTGTCGCTCCGAAGGTAGTAGATCACTCCGACAAGGCTGCCCACGCCGATGAGCGCGAGCACCAAGAGTGCGGCAAGCACGGTGCCGAGGGAGATTCCTTTTCGTATTTCGCGCACTTCGATGACGGTTTCTTTGCGTTTGTCAGCCATATCTCTTCAGAATTGGGTTTGAACGGGGCGGTTATGAAAATCACTTATCGCGGCGGCGTCCTCGACGCACCGGGAGCGGTGGGTCGTCCGAGGACGTCGAAGGCGAGTTGGCAGGTCCAGTGGACTTGGACTTCCCAGCGCTTCGTCTCGATTTCGGAGGCGGTTCGGGCTCTGGCTTGGTCTCAGGCGGTGGACAGAATTTGCGTTCTTCCATTGGGTGCCACGGCCAAAGAGTCTGCTTTTTGACATCCGAGACCACATCCACCGCAATCACCTTGAGATTCCATTTGCTGGAAATCTCTCTGGGATAGGCATCCTGCAGTAGCATCCGATTCAACCGAGACCTCTCCTCGCCGACGGGATTCGAGTGAATCAGTTGCACGGTTTCGGGCGCAAGGTGGACGCCAGAAAACCGGGCGCCGCCCCAGATGGAGTCACCCGCAAGGACAGTGTTCAAGTCCTCTACCAGCGCCTGCTTCAAGCCCGGTGAGATCACCGCGTTCTCATTCCAATCGGTCAAACCTGCTCGGGTGGTCTCCCGCAACCGTCCCCAAAGGTAGGCCGACAAATTGGACCCTTGGTCCTTCAGCCGGGTCGCGATGGCCACGTCATGGAGCAAGCTCTGGGCGGAGAGAAAGGGCGTCAACTCAGGCCTGGGCAGCCATCCCAAGACGTCATCAAACGATCTCTGAAGGATGACCGTTTCCCGGATGGTTGGAAGGTCGCAGATTGCCTCGTAGGTCCCACCGCCAACTGGGAACGGCAGATCCAGGAAAACCGATGCCAGGAACATGGAACGTTCCTGCACGCTGTACTGAACCGTGGTCGAATTGCCGCTGCCCGTCGAATAGCTGACGGTGGTCTCCTGATGCCTGACCTTGTGGAAATGGTGCTCGGCCCACTCGGCGGTTTTGTGTCCACCCGCCCGCAGGAACATCTTGTGGGCGCAGTCTCCGAGTATCTCGTTTGCCTTTTCCTGTCCGTAGACATCTATGAGTCCTTCGACGCTTTGGATTCCCAACAGCACCGAAGCCCCCTTTGAACGACCTTGGTTCACGAACTCGTGCATGCACTCGACCTTTTGCATCGCCCGAAACTCGTCCAGAACGAACCAATGACGGGGCGGAAGTGAGTCGGGGCGGTTCAGGATTTCTTGGGTTAGTGCCTTCAGGAGGATCGCATTTAGCGGCCAAAAGCTTTCTTTCAGTGCCGGACTGTTTCCCAGCACAAGGACCCCTGGCTTTTCGAGAAAGGTGGCGATATCGAATTTTCGCCCCGTCGTGTTGGCGCTCCAGAGGGCCGCCACGGCGGAATACTTGCCAATCTTCGACGCGATCGTGGACAGAACGCCGGGCGAGTTTCGCTTGTCGCCCAGCAATTCCTCAACGGCGTCTGCCGACGGACGATACCGTCCCGTGATTGCTTCGATATGCTTCCGCTTTCCTAGCGCAACGAGGAGATCCCTCAATGTCCATTGGTCGCGGTGGATCGCATTCAGCGCATTGATAACGGCCTCCACGATGATCCGCGCATTATCGTTGAAATAGGGCGCAGTCGAGTTGCGCTCCTCGGGAATCAGCAGATGCGCAAAGGCCGTCGCCATGGTGGGGGTCTGCACCGCCTCAGCGATGTTCCAAACTGCCGACCGGCTGTCCAACGGGTTCAGGATATAGAAGTTCTCATCCTCGGGACGCAGTCCCAGGGACGCCAACATCGGGACCGTGTTGGACTTGGCGTCAAAAACGATCAACTGCTCAGGCCTGGCCCGCCCGGTCTTGAAACGGGGGGCGATAGACTTCAGAAACAGCTCGATGGCCACGCTCTTCCCGCTTCCGACCGTGCCGCAGACCAGAAAATTCTTGGTGGCTTCCGATGCGGGGAGATTTCGCATTGCCCAGAAGACGTAATCTTCATCGAAGTCCTTGGCGCAATTGGGCGGCGGTTCCTGATCGGATGAGTGATCTTCTACGTCCTTTGGGAAAAGTAGGTCGAAAACCGAGACTCCTTTCCCACCTGCGGGCTTTTCCAATGGCTCGCTGTTGGTGAACAGATTCCAAAACGAGTAGTTGGGTTTGTCGTCACTCAATCGCGCCTCCCGGTTCGTCCCTGGCGGGCGGTGGGATCATGTCTATCGTCGGGCGTATCACGGTAGAATTCCGTGAATTCCTCCTTCATGGGCCACACCACGCGGGAAAGCAGCCATCCGGCGATCCATGTCGTGAAAAACATTCCGATGAGGATGAAGGCGCGTTCGTTCCAGGTGGTCGTGAAGATGCGGATGGCCAGGATTGCGGTGAGGTAGTTCGCCATCAGCGCCAGCTTCATTTTCCAGCTGGGTTGCCGGATCATGGCTTGGACGACACGCCGAGGGACGACCACCATGAAGGCGAATCCAAGCCCGGTGAGGAGCACGCAGGCCATGGCGGCGTGGCCAAACCAATTGCCCGGGAAGCGTTCCTCCACCACAGACAACATCCACCAGAACACGGATAGGCTGAACAGCATGTATGCCCACTGGGTACGGGTCTCCCAGCGAAGCCTCTCCACGGGAGCCATCGATGCGAAGAATCGGCCCCATCGCTGTTTCGGCGGATTCACAACGGAATCGAACGCGGACCGGACGTTGACCGGCCGATTGCAAGCTGGGCACCAGGCGCTCCCTAGGGGGACGGCAGCCGGACAGTGGCCGCATTGGACGACAGCAGCGTCTTTGGCCTTCTCAGATAGGCGGTTCCAGTAAAAGCGGGTAATCGAGCCCAAGGTCAGGGCCAAGCCGCATGCACATTTTCGGTCACTGAGTCGGAAGACGCGCCTACACTTGGGGCAGACGATATTCACGCTGCCCCCTTTCGAGACAACTGACTGGCTGCCAGGGGATACAAACCCCGACAATTTGACGAAATCAGTCGCTCAGGGAAAGTCAGAACTCATCACAAAGATTCGTCGAGTTCATCAATAGGGAGATTGAGGTTCTCCTTCACCCATTTGGCCGCCTTTTCAGGTTCGGTGGCACCCCGGCGCTGCAACAACGCTTCCGTAGCCAAGGCCAGATCTTCCCGGGTTGCAGCCAATTCGCGACGCAGTTCTTCCAACTGCTCGGCGTTCTCCTTGTTCGCGTCGTCCCCGCGCAGCGCGGAGGTCACGTAGCTTCTGGCCAGAAGGTGGGCGCTGATTCCCAGTGCGCTGGCGCGGACGCCCAACTCCCGGGTTTCCTCGGAACTCAGACGAAACCCGATCACGCCCAGGCGGGATTTCCGCAGGTTCCTTTGGGTAGTGAGGCTCATTGGATCGCCAGTTTGTCCTCGGACTGAGTCATGCGCTTGGCCCCACCCATCGAAACAGTCGGTCGAGCGGAGAAGATGGGCTTCGCCCGTCGCTCATTCTTTCCCAACCAGTATTGCTGGAGGGTCAGGGTCACCCGATTCAGCCAGTTCCGGTCTTCCAGCAGCTCCAGGAGTTCCCGGGTAGCGAAGAACTTGGCACCGTTGGGAGACGGATCTCCCAGCGGCTTGAGGAGCCGCGCGCCGATCAGCGTGGCGATGTCGGTGGGCTGGCATTGGAGCACCCACGCGACCTGTTCGGCGGTCAACCGCGCGGGCGGTTGGCCCAGCAGCCCCAGAAAGTGTCGTTGATCGTCCTTCATGCGCTGTCGAGGGCCCGCGGTCCCATCGTGAAACCATGGAGCCTCAACAAACACTTCTCAGCGAACCGGCAAAACCGGAGGGAAAATTTCTGGGGCGCCCCGAACACCTTCGAGGACGGCCGCCGAATCAGGCGCGCCGGGAGCCTGAAGGTCCCATTACTGGATTCGATTTGCCAAAATGGCGGCTTTTGGCCATCTAATGGGCGGTCATGGATTCGCTAGCCTCGATGGTACAGGCGTATCGATCCGCGCAGACTCTCGAAGCAAAACGCGCGGCTTCTGAAGCCATTATCCGGGAAATGCACCCACGGCTGTGGCACTTTTTGAGGGTTCGACTGAATTCAGACCACGAGACAGAAGACGTTCTCCAGGACACGCTTGTCGGGATTTTCAAGAGTCTTCCACTCTTTCGAGGAGAGTCATCTTCGGATGTAAGCGGGTTCTGTTTTGGGATCGCAAAGCACAAGCTGAACACGTTCTTGGCGCGCAAGGGCCGGAATCTGGAGGACAGCGGAATTGATAACAACTTGCTGGATTTGCTCGAATCCCTGGTTGCGGTGGAGCCTGACGACCCGTTCAAGCATGAGGAGCTTCGTCGGGCCTTGAACATTCTTAAGGCGTCCAGACCACAATGTATTCGCTTCTTTGAGCTGCGTTTTGTGCTGTCCTTGACCTACAAGGAAATGGGCGAGGTCCTTGGCATCGATAAAGAAGACTCCGTGAGATACCTTGTGGAGAGCTGTTTGGATCGGGCCAGAAGGCTGTTCACGTAAAGGAATATCGATATGGCTGAAGACGCCTCTAGCGTGGAAGCAATGCTCAAGCTGCTCGGTGAACGAGTTCAGTCGGGCGTAGCCAAATTGCATCCGCCCAGCACCAAGACCTTGGCTGCCGTAGATCAAATCGTCACCGAGCAATGGCAGCGAGAGCAACAGGTCAACCAGATGCTTTCCCAAGGTGATCCTTCCAAGGGTCAGAATCCGACGCAGGAGCAGTCATTGGGTCAGGCTCACGAGGCAAAACTCGAAAAGGATCTCTCGGAGGAGAAAGCCCCCGGAAAGAAGGAGCGGTCACCGTCTCAAAACAGGTCCAAACCTACCGGTCAAAGTAATGACCAAGGTCACGATCACGACCCAGGCCACGACCACGGGCACTGAAGGATGGGCGTCTCGCCGCACTCCCGGGCGGAAGCATTACGAAATGTCGGTAGTTGTGCGGACGTAACGACGCTTGCGTCTTCGGTCACTGTTTGCCAGGCGGGCGGAACACGATGATGGCGCTCGGAAACGGCGCACTGCTGGTGGCGTCACCGAACTTGAGCCTCCCCTTGAGGAAACGGATCTCACCGTAGATGGCGAAGGTGTGCCACCACGCAGTGTCGGTCCGGGACGGAACCAAGCAGACCACCGTGGCGCCAGCCGACGCCGACCGGAAGGCCTTCTCCATCCAAAGCCCGATTTTGCGACCGTACGGAGGATTCATGAAGACGATGTCCCGCGACCAGTCGCGCGAGAGCCCATCCTCGGCCAGCGTGAAGTGCCGCGCGCACTTGGCATTCTCGTGCGTCGAGCACGGGTCCAAGGTGAAGCCGAATTCCCGGTCCAGATCGTCGAAAAGCAACTGCGGCGTCCCCCACTCGTTGGACCTGGACGAAAAGTGGATACTGGAAGGACGGCTCGGGGACGGCCGGGAAACGATGCCCGTCTTGTCGGGCACCGGCCGTTCTTGGATTTGGTTGTGCCGAGAATTCATGACAGCAGTTTCGCGTTCTGCGGGTGCAGTCCTCGGGTTCTTCCAATACCGGACAGAAAATTTTGCGAATCCGCGACGGCGGCTTCTCGGCGTCGTTCTCCGAATCAGTACTCGTATTCGGGATCGTTGATCAGGCGGGAAACATGGTTGTCGATGGCCAACCTTCTGGCGGCCTCCGACAAGCTCCCGCCCTGTTCAATCAGTGAACGCTGAAGGGGCGGCGCTGACATCACTGCCTGGTGCTCCAATTGAAATCGCTCGTCGCTGGGAAGCCGCTCCAGGAACCGGGCCACCGCCTGCTGTCTTTTCTGCTCGTGCATCCGCTCCCGCTCCTCGCGTCGGCTTTGCTGATTGGCGGTCAGCTCCATTCGTGACCGGTGTTCCAGTTCCCGCCGCGCTTTCTCAGCGGAGCCAACAAAGCCGGGCGGAGTCGCGTAGCGGCCGTGGATGGCGCTGAGAAGAAACCCCGGCGGATTCCGGGAGACCTTGGTGTCCTTGCGCGCGACCAGCCAATCGAGCACCTCGACCTGGGTCCGAACCTCTTCGGCCGGATACTTCCGCACAGTTTCCTCGGCGGCCTTCACGCCCACTCCGCGATCCATCAGCGCGGTCACCAGCGGAGATGGCGTGGGTTCGGCCCTGTCGACTACCTCGGCAACGGCTCGGGATTCCGCCTTTGTGAAGCTAACCTCCCAAGTTCCGGAACACACCTTCCGGAAACGTTCAGGGTCTGGCATCGGCTCCAAATACCCCGCCCGCTCCAACTCCACGATGCCCACGCGCAACTTTCGTTTGAGGCTGGCCGCATCGTAACCGCGCGATAGGCCGACGTGATTCCAACTCAGCTCCTTCAGGTCGAACTCCCAGTGACGGCGGTGGAAGAACCGCTTGTCGAGGAACCGATACAGCCGCTTCGCGATGGCGCTCTGGAGCCCCTTAAAGAACTCGAAGTCGATGGCCTTGAGGTTGCCCCCTTGGAAGCTCCGAAAGAGGACCTCGTTCCAGACGAAGGCCGATTGCGGTGCCCCGAGTCCAACGTCGGGCCGGGTGTCATGCCGATGACAAAGCCACACGTTGTCGATGACGTGGAATTTCTCGTCCACCCAGCATCCTCGCCGCTTGTCCCACCACGCGTTCCGGTAGTAGAGCGTCACGCCGGTCCATCGATTCAGCGATTCCTCCAACCGGTCGTAGGTCTTGGTGTCGTCCCGCCAACCGAGGAGTCGGATCAACTGGTAGCGAGTGAACGAAACCTTCCGGTCGGCGAAGCCGTGCTGGCGGCTGAGCTGAATCAGGCCGAGCAGCACCTCGTCGTCCAGCGCGGTGGGCAGCCCAAAGGCATCCGAACCGGTGACGGTGAGCTGCCGGGTGACATGCACGCCCCGACTCTTGTCCCAAATCCGGTCCTCAAAGCGTAGCGTCTTCCGCTCTGCCGGGAGCCGGTGCGCCAGCGCGCACAACGGAAACTCCGCCAAGTTCAGTTCATCCCGTCCGTCCCCGTTTCCCGCTCTCATCGACTCCCGTTCGATGCACTTTCTCTTCCCCACGATTTCACCTCCGCAACAACCCACCCGGTTGTTGTTCATTCAAAGATTGAGAACAGAGTTCGAGGTTGGGCGGCCGATTCCTCAATGGTTTCAGGAACCTGCGCCAGAATTCTCGCCCCGGGTCACAGTGGTCCCGTCCTCAGTTCCCGGTGGGGCCTGTCCCGGTTCCCGGTAAACCCCGTCCCAACTCCCGGCTCCGACGCTGTCTCGAATCCCGGTATAGCACGGGCCGGACTCGTCTCGGTAGCCCCTCAATTCATTTGCCGAGCAAGGGTGCGACATGGACGTGAGGGAGGCTGGGAAGCAAACAAGCACGCATGCTTGCATCCATGCAAACAAGCCCACTTGTGGGAATGATTGGTGACGTGTTACGACCGAACCATGGGGTGTTGGAGGCATCGGTCATGATTGTGGCACTGACGAATTCGAAGGGCGGCGTGGGCAAATCCACCCTGGCGGTGCATCTCGCCGCGTGGTGGAAGGAAATGGGGGCGAACGTCGCGCTGGTGGATGCCGACGTGCAGGGTTCGTCATCACTATGGCTGAAGGAGACGGGGATCGAGATTCCGGTCTTCCGGCTTCAGTCCTCCGACGAGGTGCTCGACCGCATTCCGGAGATCAGCCGGTCTTTTGAACACGTCGTGGTGGACGGACCTGCCGGGCTCTCCGAAGTGACGCGGGCCATTCTCCTCGTGGCGGACCTGGCGTTGCTCCCATGCGGCCCCTCAGTGCTCGACCTGCGGGCCGCCAACGAAGCGATCCGGGTGGTGAAGCAGGCGCAGTCGATTCGGAGCGGTCGGCCCGACACGGTGCTGATTCCGAACAAACTTCAGATCCACTACCGGCTCAGCCGTGAGCTGCTGGAAACGACGAAGGACATGGCGGTGGCTTCAACGTCCGGACTTCGGTTGCGGCAGGCCTACGCCGAGGCCGCCGGTCAGGGGACGGTTGTGTGGCGTTTGGGAGCGCGCGGCGAGATGGCTAGCAATGAAATCAGGGAGTTGTGGCATGGACTATTTAGGACGGACACGGAGAACGATGGGCGAGGCGTTGATGACGGAAGGGCTTAGCCGGGATGCCCTGGCCTTTGTCAGTGGGAAGGCCAGCACGGCGACGACGGCCCCGGCCGTTGCCGCACGCGCTGAGACCCCGCCGCGAAAACGAACGCCGCCAGCGACCATCCGCCCCGCCAGGAACCGGCCAATTCCGGCCGCCGCGTCCGACACGACGGTGTCGATGACGTTCCGCCTGCCTGCGGATCTGCCCAGCCGATTGATTCAAATCTCGGCCGAACGCAAGGTGCGCCGCGAAACGCCCTTCAGCCAGCAGGACATTGTCGCTGAGGCATTGCGTGAATGGCTGGCCACACACGCGTCATGCGCCTGAGCCTGCCATTACCCTTCGCTTACACGGCGCCAGCTCTCAGCATTTCGACCCTATTGCGGGCAATCCGCATTTGTCAGGCTGAGGATTTCGCCGCGCCTGGGAGCCGCGTCGAGATCCTTTGCTGAGATGACCCTCTTTGCTCCAGAACTGGAGGGCGACGGCGGCCTTTTCGGTCGGTTTGCGTATGCATCAACTCACGATTCTGCCTCCGCGATTACGCGCCGTTGACCCACACCACCTTTGTCACGAACGGCTTTCCGAAGAGCGGCCTGCGGTAGTGAACGACGACCCTCGTGCCGTTCTTGAGTTCCTCCGCCGGAGCGAAGTGCCAGTTGTGAACGAATTTCGTCCGACTAGTGAGGGCGAGTTCGGTCGGCGCTTCGCCATTCCCAGGTGCGAACCGCACGGTGCGGGCCGCCACGTCGAGACTTTCCACCACGCCACACGCGGGACGTGAGCGGACAGTGTCTGCCGACGCCGTGGTGGTTGAGAACAAAGCGAAGCCCAGCACCACCGGGCCATACATAATTGCATTCGAGGTCTTCATTTTTGGTCTTTTGTCCTGACCCGCCGCGCGGAGTAAGGCAGTCGCACGAGGGGCTCTCTGTTGGATGATCAATGCTTGCAGATGCACGCATACTCCGCGCGCTTGCATTCTCCGCAGGTGCTCATGTCGAGCTTGAAACGGAGGTTGAGCGGTTTGGCGTCGGCGGTCTGCTTGAACTGCACGACGACGTTGTAGCCGTCTCCGTCCGGCAACTTCGCCTTGCTCACGAGCGAGTCACCCTTCTTCTCGAACTGAAGGGTGGCCTTGCCGCTCTTGGCATCGGCAATGGCGGTGATGGTTTGCGTCGTCACCGGCACGGCCTTCATCTCTTCGTTGTAGAAGTTGATGGTGACGGTTCGGTCCTTCTCGACCACGAACTCGGCGTGCGGCTCGGTTTTGTCGAGCAGGCGACCTCCCTTTGGCGTGGCCTTGTGAGCGTGGTCATGTTTGTCGGCGGCGAAGGCGGTGAACAGGCCGACGCACAGGGCGGCGGCCAACGTGAGGATGCGGAGGTGTGTTTTCATGGTTCTTTCGTTATGCGGACGATGCGGGCGCAGTGTCGGGAGAAGGTCCGCCTTCACCAGAAGGTGTCTCCACCGGCGCGTCGTCCGCAGACTTCTTTTGTCTCTCCAGCCATTCGTAAAGCGTGGGAAGCAGCACGAGCGTCAGGAAAGTGGAACTCAGGATGCCGCCGATGACGACGGTGGCCAGCGGCCGTTGGACTTCCGCGCCTGCGCCGCTAGCAATCGCCATCGGGACGAAGCCGAGCGAGGCCACGAGCGCAGTCATGAGCTTTGGACGTAGCCGAAGCAGGGAGCCATCCCAGACGGCGGTGCGCACGTCCGCGCCACGTTCGCGCAACTGGTTGAAGAACGTGATGATCATGAGTCCGTTGAGCACGGCGATGCCGGAGAGTGCGATGAAGCCGACGCCCGCCGAAATGCTGAACGGCAGGTCGCGCGCCCACAGCGCGAACACACCGCCAGTCACCGCGAGCGGAACGGCCAGAAACACCAGCAGCGATTGCCGGAGGCTTTGCAGCGCCATGAAGATGAGGACGAAAATCAGTACCAGGGCGGCCGGAACAACAAACATAAGTCGACGGCGGGCTTCCTGGAGATTCTTGAACTGTCCGCCGAACTCGATGGTGTAGCCGTCGGGCAGCTTGATTTGATCGGCGATCTTCTTCTGCGCTTCGAGGACGAAACTCTCCACGTCGCGTCCGCGCAGGTTCACCATGATGGCCGCCCGTCGCTGGCTGTATTCCCGCGAGATGGCTGCGACCTGCTCGACGACCTTGAAGTCGGCGACCTGGCCGAGTGTGAGCAGCCCGCCGTCGTCTACTCGGACGGGCAGGCGTTTGAGGTCGTCAATCTTCTCCCGCAAGTCCTCACTTAGGCGCACGACGATGTCGAAGCGGCGATTGCCTTCGATGAGCTTGCCGACTTCCTGCCCAGCCAGCGCAGTGTTGACCACGCGGTTCAACTCGGCGGCGTGTAGGTTGTATTTGCCCATCGCCTCGCGATTGGGAACGATTTCGAGCAAGGGTGATTTGCCGAGTGCGTCAAACTCGACGTCGGAAGCGCCGCGAACGCCTTCGAGGATCTCCCGCGCCTCGCTCGCGATCTTCTCAATCACGGCGAAGTCCTCGCCGAAGACTTTCACCGCGATGTCCGCACGGGTGCCTTCGAGGATTTCGTTGAAGCGCATCTCAATGGGCTGACTGAAGAGATGTCCCTCGCCGGGAAGATGCTTGCCCAGTTCCTCGGTCATCAAACTGGCTAGAGCCTCCTTGCCAATGGGTTTGCCATCCACTTGGCGCCACTTGTCCGGTGGACTGAACATGATGTAGGTATCCGCGACGTTCACGCCCATCGGGTCGCTCGCGATTTCTGCCGTGCCCAGGCGGCTGAACGTGTAGGCAACCTCCGGGAACTTCTCCAGCAGCAGCTTTTCGCCGCGCTTCTGCATGTCCACGCTGGCGTCAATGCCGATGCTCGTGGTGCGGATCATGTGCGTGGCAAAGGAGCCTTCGTCCAGTTGCGGGACAAACTCCGCCCCGAGCCGGTTGAATACAACGACCGCCAAAACGAACAGTGCCACCGCCGCGCCCGTGACAATCCAGCGAAAGCCCAGCGCGAAACGGAGAATCGGAGTGTAGGCTACCTTGGCCCAGGTAACGAGGAAGCTGTCCTTCTCCTTGATGTTGCCACCGAGTAGATACGAGCAGAGCGCGGGCATGAGCGTCAGCGCCAGGGCCATCGATCCGACCAGTGCGAAGATGACCGTGATGGCCATCGGCCTGAACATCTTCCCTTCGATGCCGGTCAACGCGAGGATCGGGAAATAGACCACGGTGATGATGCACACGCCGAAGAACATCGGGCTGGCAACTTCTTTGGCCGCCACGAGCACTTCATGCGAGCGCTCTGTCGCGGTGAGGCGACGTTTGAGCTTGTGCTGTCGCTCCGCGAGATGACGGATGATGTTCTCCACCATCACCACAGCACCATCCACGATGAGGCCGAAGTCGATCGCGCCCAAGCTCATCAGGTTACCGGAGACGCCGCTCTGCACCATTCCGGTCATGGCGAACAGCAGCGATAACGGGATGGCCAGCGCGACGATGAGCGCTGCGCGCCAGTTGCCGAGCATGACAAGCAGCACGACGACGACGAGAATCGCGCCCTCGAACAGACTCGTCTCGACAGTGCGGATGGTGCGATCCACCAGCACGGTGCGGTCATAGACGGGAATAATCGTTACGCCCGCCGGAAGCTTGGGCTGAATCTCCTTGAGCTTTTCATCCACCCGCTTGGCAACGAGGCGGCTGTTCTCCCCTGCGAGCATCAGCGCTGCGCCCAGCAATGCTTCTTCGCCGTTATAGGTCGCCGTGCCGGTGCGGACGGCCTTGCCAATGCCCACATCCGCCACGTCGCGCACGCGCAACGGTGTGGCCCGCGAGCCGAACTTCAGCGGCAATCGTTCAATCTCCTCCACGGTCTGCACGCGACCGGCGGCGCGCACCGTCAACGTTTCCCCTCCAAGTTGGATGACGCTGCCGCCCGCATTCTCGACATTCTCGCCGATGGCTTCCGCGATCTCGCTGAACGACATGCCGACGCTCTTGAGCTTGTCCGGATTGGGTTGAACGACGATTTGCTTTTCGTAGCCCCCGCTCGCGTTGACCTCGGCGAGACCGGGCGTCGAACGGAGGCGAGGCTTTATGATGTAGTCGTGCACCAGCTTCAGCTCCATCAACTGCGCCTCGCGCGTCGGCGGCAGGTTGGTCGCACCCTTTTCGTATTCGACCACGTAGTAATAGATCTCGCCCAACCCTGTGCTGATGGGCGCGAGCTTGGGCGTGAGGCCCACCGGCAGTTCATCAATCACCGTCTGCAACCGTTCGCTGACGAGTTGCCTTGAACGGTAGATGTCGGTGCCGTCCTCGAAAATGAGGTTGATCTGTGACAGGCCAAACTTGGACAGGGAGCGCAACTCAGTGAGGCCGGGAATGCCCGCCATTTCGTTCTCGATGGGGAAGGTGACGAGTTTCTCAATTTCCTCCGGTGCGAACGCGGGCACGGCGGTGTTGATCTGCACCTGGACATTGGTGATGTCCGGCACCGCGTCAATCGGCAGCCGCAACGCAGACCAGACACCGATGCCGACGAGCACGAGCGTCGCTAGTAGCACGAAAACGCGCTGGCGGACGGAAAACTCAAGGAGACGGTTCAGCATAGGTTCAAATGGGAGTTCCTGGCACAGTCGCCTTGGGTGATTTCAACAGCCGCAACGCGTTGGCGATGACAACGAGCGTGGCACCGGTGTCCGCGAGAATCGCCAGCCAGAGACTCGTGTAACCGAGAAAGGCGAGGACTAGGAAAACCGCCTTCACTGCCAGCGCGAAAATGATGTTCACCTGAATCACGCGCATGGCGCGGCGACCAAGATGAATCGCCTCGGCAACTTTGCTGAGGTCGTCCTGCATGAGCGCCATGTCGGCAGTTTCAATGGCCGTGTCCGTGCCCGCCGCGCCCATCGCGATGCCCACGCTCGCAGCAGCCATCGCCGGGGCGTCGTTCACGCCGTCCCCAATCATCCCGACGTGCGTGTGCTCCGCGAGCAGGGCGCGCACCCGTTCAATCTTCTGGTCGGGCAGCAGGTCACCGTGGGCTTCGTCAATGCCGACCTGCTTCGCGATGGCGTCCACGGCCCGCTGATTGTCGCCACTGAGCATGACGACCTTGCGGATGCCCGCCGCGTGCAGGGCGCGAATGGCTTCGGCAGCGTTGGCCCGCACGGTGTCGCCCACGGCCAGGACGCCAAGCACTTCACCCGCGCAGTCGGCGTTCGGACGATGCCCGACCACGACGACGGACAACGCCTGCGCTTCAATCTCCGCAAGCCGTCGCTCCAAGTCATCGGAGCAGACGCCTAGCTCGTGCGCGAACCGGTGATTGCCGACGAAATAGGAGTGGCCGTCCACATCGCCTTCAGCGCCTTTGCCAGTGCGGGCCTGATAGTTTGTGGCGCGGGTGAACGAGACGTTGCGTTGCCGTGCCGCTTCCACTACGGCCTTGGCCAGCGGATGCTCAGAGTGCGCGTCAATCGCCGCCGCGACGCGCAGCAGTTCGGTTTCATCCTTGGCGGAACGCAGAAGCATTTGCGTCACGCGCGGACGGCCCTCGGTAATGGTGCCGGTCTTGTCCACGGCCAGCACGCGCAGCTTGCCGATGGCTTCAAGGTGCGCCCCGCCCTTGATGAGCACGCCGCGCCGGGCCAGCGCCGTGAGTCCCGACACGATGGACACCGGCGTCGAGATGACCAAGGCACAAGGGCAGGCGATGACCAGCAGCACCAGCGCCCGATACGTCCATACGGCCCATTCGCCCGCGAACAACAGCGGCGGCACCAGCCAAACCAGCAGCGCGACCACGAACACCGCAGGGGTGTAGTATCGGGCGAAGGTGTCCACGAACCGTTGAGACGGCGCTTTCTGCGATTGCGCCTCGCTCACGAGATGAATGATGCGGGCGAGCGTGGAATCGCTCGCGGGCTTGGTCACGCGCACGTCGAGCGAACCTTCGCCGTTGATGCTACCCGCGAACACGCCGTCGCCCGGCTTCTTCTCCACCGGCATGGACTCGCCGGTGATGGGCGCTTGGTTGACCGCCGAGCCGCCCGCCACGACTTCGCCATCGAGCGGAACCCGTGCGCCGGACTTCACGGCGATGACGCTGCCCACGGTGACTTCCGCAACGGCGACCTCGCGCATGGATTCGCCCTCCTTCACCAGCGCGGTTTCCGGCGTTAGTTCCATCAACGACTGGATGGCGCGTCGCGCCCGCGCCACGCTGAACGCTTCGAGCAGTTCGGAGAGCGCAAACAGGAACACCACCGCCGCGCCTTCGCCCCATTCACCAATGGCCATCGCGCCTGCGACCGCCACGGTCATCAGCACGTTCATGTCGAGCGACCGGCGGCGCAGCGCACCGAGCGCCTTGGGCGCGATGAACCAGCCGCCCGCGATGATGGCGACGCCGAACGCCGCGAGCTTCAGAACAGCCGGTTCGACGTGAAGCCATTGCAGCGCTAGTCCCAACCCGGTGAACGCGCCGGACAGCGCGACGGAAATGATGCGACCGTGCTGTGCCTCCGATGCCATCGCCGGGCGTTCGTGGACGTTTGCTACTGTGGCGCGGAGTCCGTTGCGTCCCAGCGCCTCGACCAACGACTCCGGTGAGACTTCGGCGGTGTGCGCCACGGTGACGGTGCCCGCCATCAGATTGACCTGCACGTCGCGCACGCCGGGCAGCGGCTTTAAGGCGCGGTTCACCACCTCCACTTCATCCGCGCAATCCATCCCGGCCACGCGCAGCAACGTCTGTGGACCTGTGAGCGGCGTAATCGGCGGGGCGACCGGAGCCGGAGCAGCGCAGCAGTCGGTCGCGCAGGCGGACGATGATTTGGCAGGTTGGCTCATGGCACGTCTCAGTGCGAGTGACCGCCACCCTTGGTCGCGCGAAGTTCGATCAGCCAGAGGGTCTGCACCGGCTTGGTCACGACGGCATCGCCCGCCAGCAGCCCGTCCGTAATTTCTACCCAGCCGTCCGCCTCCGCGCCGACCTTGACCGCCGTGCGGAAGAAGGCGTCGCCGTTGACGGCATACACGAACGTGCCTTCGGTCGTGCGAAGCAGTGCGGGATGGGGGATCACCGTGACCGCCTCCTCGCGCGGGAGACTGATGCGTGCCAAGACAAAGTCGCCAGCCTTGAGCGTAGCCGTGGCATTCGACACGCCGATGACGATTTCTGATTCGCCAAGTGCCAGGGCCCTTTGCACCGAGAGCACGACGCCACCGAGCGGGGCGTTCGTGTTCTTGAACAGCTCCACCGCTTGGCCGGTCTTCACGATGACTGCGGTATTGGTGGAGACGAAGCCAGCCCCATGCACGTCGCAGCCGGTGTGATCCTCGGGATTCAGCAGGTGATGGTGCTTCTCGCCGAAGACCTGGACGGTGAAGCGGACCTGGTTCGGCAGTTTCCGCTCCGACACGTCGACGACTTCAATACCGAGCAGCTTCTTGGTCTCCTCAGTAACGATGACCCCTTTGCCCGCCTTGAACGAGGCGCCAGAAGGCGATTCCTCGCCGTGCCCATGCCCGTCGTCTTTGCCGTGGGCCTCCTCCTTGCCATGATCGTGGCCGTCCCCCTTCTTGTCGCCGCAACTGACAAGGAGCGAGGACGCCAGGAGGAGCGCCGGAACAATTGCGATGGCGCGGAGTGGACTCATTTCGGCTCCTCCGTGGTCGTGCGCGCGAGCGGCAGCGTCAAGCCGGTGAGCAACTCCAGTTGGGCAGCTGCTTCGAGTGCCTCCTTCTTGGTGTCGAGCAGGCCTTCGACGGCGTCGAGGTATTGCTTTTGTAACTCGACGTAGGTGGAAATCGGGACTGCGCCGAGCCGGTAATGGCGGTCGGCCACTTCGGCCGCTTCCCGGAAATGCTGCACCGAGTCGGGCCGCCACTTGGCCATCTCCCGCAGTTTCGTTTCGTAGATAAGCGCGGCTTCGAGGACCTTTCGCTGAATCTCCCGTTCCGTCGCGTTGAGTGAAACCTCCGCCTGCATCTGGCGCGCGGCGGCGGCCTCGATGTTGCCCTTGTTCCGATTCCACAACGGCAACGGCAGCGAGATGCCGACGCCGATGATGCGTTGCTCCTCCGAGCCTGCCTTTTGGTCCGAGTAGCTTGGCCCAACGCTGATGGTCGGATAGCGCTCGTTCTTCGCCAGATCCACGCGGAAACCCTGCTGCGCGAGTTCCAAAGCGCGGGCTTTCAACTCGAAGTTGTTCGTACGAGCCAGCCTGAGCAATGCGCCTTTGTCCTCTGGCGGGCTAAACACGAGCCGCATCTGACTCACGGACAGGCCCGTGTCCGGCGCGACGCCGCGTAGCTGGTTCAACTCCAACAAAGCCGCTTGCGTGGCCAACGCCGCCTCACTGGCCTTCCGCTGCGCGTTCAACTCGGTCGCTTCGATGACGCGCGTTTCCAGCAACGGCGTCAGGCCTGCGGGATCGCGTTGCACCAAAACTTCACGCAACGCCTTGAATCGCTCGGCCACTTCCGCGGCGGCGGAGGATTTCTCTTGCGCGGCGAACAAGCCGTAAGCCAGCGCCCGCACGCGGCTCGCAAGCGCAATCTTGAACCGCTCGTAGCCGAATTGCGCGAGTTCGATGTCATGGTTGGCGATGGCCTTGCGCAACCCGATGCGGCCGGGCCACTCAAAGGGTTGCAGGACCGAGACGGACCAGGCAACGCCCTCGCCGCTCAGGCCACCAAACTTCTGGGCGTTGTGCCCTACATCGCCACTGAGCTGTGGATTGCCAAGCAGCCCAGCGGTCTTGCGCCCCGCCTTCGCCGCAATGATCTCCGCCTCGTAGAACCTGAGTTCGGGATTCTTCGCGAGCGCTTCATCAACCAGCTCGGAGACGGTGAGCGTCGCAACGGGCTCAAGTTCGGCGGTCCACCCCACCAAGGAGGCGGTGAGATAAGACGCCAACATGACAAGGATTCGGGCAGAAATCGGACGTGATTTGGGAAAGTGCATGGTCAGGACAGAGAACGACGTGACGGGAGGAACCCGGGTGCGAGAAAGCGCCCGGCAAACGGAACTACCTGCTCGATGCAGGCTTACGCGAGGAAGGAGGGAGCGCGCGGCGGCAAGGCCGTGCGTTCAGCGAACTGCCACCGTTGCGGTGGACAGTCTTGGTCACTGCGTGTGACTGGGGTCGTGTTGAGGCACTGCTCAACGATCAATTCGGTGGCGACAGGTTGCCAAACGGGAATGACGGCAACAAAACCAGGCACCGACAACTTAACTACAGAAGTGACTACCCCACCCGACTCTATCGTCTCGCAGAACGTGCAGTGGTCGCAGTCGTCCGCGGGGGCTTGCTGAGCATGGCCTTGCCCGCCCTGTTGCGGCAACTCGATGCCGAGGGCGTGCGCTATTTCGCAGGAATGCACCATTGGCATCCAAGCGAGCGCAAGCAGCAGCCCGAAGATTTGTCGCCACAACTTCAACTTGCCCCTTGATAGGGGACGACACCGGATTGTTCAAACTTTATTCGGGCGGCTGTGGGTGTCTCGCGGTGTCTCGCGTGCTCAACGAGCTAATAGGCGGAATTTGGATTGGCCCAACGGAGTCATTCTGGGCCCAAAAGCGAACTGGGCCATGGCGCTGATTGGAAATCGGTGTCCTTCCAGATTCAGCCTTTTGGACTCCTCCGCCTAGATTCGTTGGAGTGGAACGTTGTTTGACCCAGTCAAACATGGTAAAAGACACACTGGGAGGTTTTGGCTTCCCGCATTCGTCAGTTCAGATGCCAACGCATCGTGCTGACTCCATTTTGAGATGGGCATGAACGCCCGCCAAACCGGACTCACCATCCGGCTAAGGGGACGGAGTTTACCAACCGTCACGTTCATGTTCCGTAGAGCGTGGTGCCACGAGAGTGGCCCGCCACGTTCGAGAGAGGCTTCTGGAAGTAATCCCCCGGCCACCAACCGGGAGCAATCTCCAGATTCTATCTCATGGCGTCGGGGCTCCGCCCCGCGAATACGGGCGAACGGGAAACGCTCTGCCGTGCAAATCGGCGGAGTTGTCGGATTCAAAGCGGGTGCGGAGGACAGCCTCCAAATCCCCCGGCGGGACGCGTGACCACAGCCCTTTGGGCCAATCGGGTGCAATGCTCGTAAGGTTCGCGTAACGCACGCTGGCGTCGGGAGCCCGGCGGTCGCAAGACCGACCGGCCGGAGGGGGACAACCTCCGGGGTTCTGCCGAAAACGCAGACCGTGAAAAGCTCAACGATGAGAGGGGCATCAAGCCCTTGCCAGTAAGCCGCAGCAGAGACGGAGCCGAATCGGGAAGGACCAACCAGGACGGGTAAGGGAGCAGCTTCTGTATTCTAGCCCCTGAAATCGGTCCCCCAGCGGGGATCGGATACGATGCCGAGGCGGAAGCCTCGGCCATACCTGGAAGGAACGGACGAAATCGTCCTACCGACGTGACTGCTGTAGCGAAGAGTCAGACTAACCGTGCAAGGAGTGTGGCTGCCGGAGTGGTATCCGGTGTCGGCGTAGTCAGCCGATGATTCAAACGCCGCACTTCGATGAGAGTGTTCCAAGTAGGAGCGGACGACGGTCCGCACCCCATCCGCGCTTCCTCCGGGAGGCAACGGGCGGGGTGTCGCCTCAGCAAGGCAGTTGAAGCGACGGGCGCGTGCTTACGGGTGGTGCCGGGCACAAGGCGCACACGAAAGGAACGACGGGATGAACCCGTCTCAAAATGAGGTCAAGGGTCGGTGGGGTCCAATCCCCCACCGGCCAGTTCTCCATGGAGAGAACATTCGTTCGAACCCGCGCGACCTGGGGACAGGCGGCGGTGATCGAAGGCAACTGAACAACAAAACGAATTTCGGGTACGCAACGGGATTAGGGATTTGCGGGCGCAACCACTATGGATGCGCAACTGCGATGCAGGAATACAGCTTCGGACAACGGAGCCGGACGAGAAACCTGCGCGCAGCGCGAACACGAGGTTTTGAGGACGACGAGGTTGGACGTGGTTTTGAGCACTGAAAGGTGCTGTAGGGTTTGGGCTTTCGGGAAAGTTGCGCCCCCAATGCAACTTCCCACCTTCCCACCGCCATAACAGCCGGTGGAGGCGTGAACATGGGTTACCGATGCGTCGCCACCTCGGTGGCGGGATTCGTGCAGCAATTGGCCGTATGCTACGTCGGACGTGGCTACTACTTCTACGTCCGGGGTGGCATTCCGTCACACAAGGATCCGGCGGTCATCGACCGGAAACTGGTCGAACGCTACGGGATCGCTGTTTCGAAGTGGACCCGGTGCCGACGGCGCAAGCGGGGCCAAGCCAGCCTGCAATATCTGCGCCACGGGGGATTCTTCGTCCTGTTGGCAACCCACGGCGAACACCCGTTCTTTGCCTCGGAGGGGAGGCTGGTGCGGGACATCCGGCGACAGCCCCTGCGGTTCATGGGCTATGCCATCAGCTGCCGTCCCGCCCGAGGTGGCGGCCCGCTGCACCCCTCGGTCCGCATCGAGCGGGGGGAGTTTGCGGCCTTGAAGGCTCACCTGGGCCGGATGGCGGTCCACCGGTCGGTCGATGACCTCTGCCGGATTCTGGGTTCATTGCCCTACGAACCCTACGCCCCGGTGCGGGACCAGTTGCGCATCTTGGTCAGGGCCATCAACCGCCGTCGTAAGGCGGCCGGTCTGGAGCCCGTGCCACAGGAAGCCCTGCGGCGACGGCGAAAACCGGTTCGCCCGTTCGGCCCGCAGGCCTCCGAGCCGATGGACGGCCTCCACGATTTATTTTGTCCGGAAAGGGCTGGTCCCAGCGACTGCAACCCTGAACGAACATTCTTTAGGAGTGACTCAAATGAGCGACATACAGAAAAAGAACCCGAGCCCGCGCAAGCAGGCGACCCCGAAGGGAGGGAACCTGATTCCCTTCCCGAAACCGGTTCAGTCCAGAAAGGACTTGGACCGGCTCCCGGCGGACCTGGTGGTCACGATTGATGGCCAGGCCCGCACCGGCAAAAACACGGCGGGCGAACTGCTGGCCAGGGAACTGGGTGGATTGCTGGTGGATTCGGGCCGCTTCTACCGGTCGGTGACGCAAGCGGCTCTGGTCGCGGAAGTCGATCTGGATGACCGGAACGCCGTGGAATCCTTCTGCGCCGGAGCCCGCCTGGACGCCGTCATCCGGCCGAACGACCGGGGCATCCTGGAAGCCCTTGCCACGGTGAACAGCGGCCTGTTCACCGACGCCACCTTGGTCTCCGTGGGAGCTTTGGTGCCGAAGGTGGCGCAGGTCCCCCTGGTTCGCGCCATGGTGAACGCCACGCTGCGCCGCCTCTACCAGGGCGGACGCATGGTCGTTCTGGGCCGGGACATGGGAATGAAAGTCTTCCCGAACACGCCCTACCAGTTCTACTTCCGCGCCCCGGCCGCCATTCGCGAACTGCGCGATTCCGGGCGGATGGACAGCGGTGCGGTGGCGAGGCGCGACCGGGATGACGCCAAGCAGACCTTCTTCCCGCCCAAAGGGGCCGAAGTGGATACCGGCGACAAGACCCCGGAACAGGTGCTGAAGGTGTTGTTGGATGAAATGATGGAACGGACGCCGGAGTAGTTCCGGTTGCCCGTTCAGGCATAAAAATAGCCGAGCTCCCGAAGGGATGTGTAGTCCTTCGGGCGCTCGGTCGTGCTCCGGCCCATGATGACATGGTCGAGCACCTCGATCTTGAGCAGTTGCCCGGCGCGGATGAGTTCGCGTGTCACGCGGATGTCCGCCTCGCTCGGGGTTGGGTCCCCGCCGGGATGATTGTGCGCGATCACGATGGCTGACGCCCGTTTGGCGATGGCCACCGCAAAGACCTCGCGGGCATGCACCAGCACTTGGTCGAGAATCCCTTGGCCGATGTTTTCAACGGCAATCAGGCGACGGCGCGTGTTCAGGCAGAGGACTTGAAAATGTTCGACGGCATAGAGCCGGTTGGGTTCCCGCAGCACGTCGGCAATGCGTCCCGGATTGTCGAGCACCGGGGATTCACGGTGGGTTTCCTGCGTCAACCGCTGGGCCAGCAGGAAGGCGGACTTGATGGCCGCGGCCTTGGATTGCCCGATGCCTTTGACCTGCTGCAATTCGTCGAACGAGGCTTGGGCCAGATTGGTGAGCCCGCCGTAACGCTGCATCAGCGATTCCGCGACGGGTTTACCCGCCAACCTGGAAAGCAACTGGGTGTTGTCGGCCTGTTCGAAAGACTGCATGGGCACCTCCTAACCGGACCGATTTTACCACCGTCCGATTTCTTAAGGAACCGACCGGCCATTCCCCTACGCAGAAATATCCGAACGAATCCGGGTGGTTGCGTCGACAGGTCACAGCCCAGCAATTCACCGACCTGGACACCGCTTTGACTAACAAACGCCGTTTGCGGTAAAACCGAGGTGGGTAGAAGCAGGTTCACGGTTCTTCACCGGAATCCTCAGTGCGACTCGTCACCGAGCCCGCATCTCTTTCCGAAACGATTTTCCCCAGGCCGAACTCGCTTGAGTTCGCGCTGGGCGGGGAACTCTTCGACCGGAAACAGGTGCCGCCCGGCGCCTGGTCGAGGATCAGTTCATTCACAGCGTAAACCGACACTGTCGGTGGGCGGCGTTGAAAGAGCATTCCCATGAGCGATTCCGTTTATTCACAGTTCAAGGCCACGCCCTTGAGCGAAGACACCCTCCGACGTCAGGCCCCGAGCATCTTTGCCGAGGCTCCGATGGCCGGGGTCAGCCGTCGCTATACCTTCGTCCCCACCGCCCAGATTGTTGAAGGGCTGCGGAAACAGGACTGGGTGCCCGTGACGGTCGAGGAGCAACGCATCCGCATCGAGGCCCGGCGAGGCTTTCAGAAACATCTGATCCGCTTCCGCCGTGCCGAGCAGATGCAGACGCTCGACGAGTGGAACGTTGAGCTGGTGCTGATCAACTCCCACGACACGGGCTGTGCGTATCAGCTCCACGCCGGAATCTTCCGGCGCATTTGCAGCAACGGGCTGGTCCTGAGCGAAGGCTCATTCCAAGCCATCCGGTTCCGCCATGCGGGACTGGAGAGCGAAGCGGTGGTTGCCTCCAGCTTCCAGATCCTCGACAGCATGCCGAGGGTCGGGGAGATGGTGCACCGCTTCTCGGAGCGTTTCCTGGAAACCCGGGAATCCCTATCCCTCGCCGCGCACGCCCTTCGGCTGCGTTACGAAGGACAAGGCGAACCCCCGGTGGAGCCGGAAACGCTGCTGAAGACCCGGCGCCCGGAGGACGAGCGGACGGACCTGTGGACGGTGCTTAACCGCTTGCAGGAAAATCTGATTCGCGGCGGTGCCTCCGACCACCACCGGGACCGGCGCGGGAATCTGCGTTCGGTGCGGGCACTCCGTGGAATTGATTCCCGGGTGAGCCTGAACAAAGCGCTCTGGGGCCTCGCCGAACGCGTGGCCAACGGAGAAACACTGCCCCCGGCTGACAGCCATTCGTTCACCGCCTGAAGGCTCCCCAGCCCGAGGACGGTGAAACGGTCTGCCAGCGGAGAGGTTTTTTTAAAGGTTCGAGCTTTCGGGGATTGTGCCGTCAAACAATCCTCAACCCAATCCACCTTCCCAAAAACTTGTCCGGGGGAACTTTCCCCGGCAACGCTTCAGGAAATGACTGCCGAGGGCCAATCAGGCACGCCACGACGGCAAAGACTGGGACAATCCTGGTTCAACGCGCTTCCGCTGTTGAAGCGGTTCGCTCTGCTAGGGGCCACTTCCATCGCCGCTCTCGGGGCGGACGGGCTGGGAGCCGATCCCCTCAAGACTCCGACTCCCGAAAAACCTCCGACTGAATCCAAGCCTCGAAGGTTGTTCTCGAACTTCGAAGGAACCGAGTTGAGCGACTCGGATCAGCGGGAGTATCTGAAGCTTCAGTTGTCGCTGGCAGAGAAAAACGGAAAGAAGACCCAACAGGAAATTGAGGAACTCAAAAAGGCCATTGCCGAGCTCGACGAGCGCATCGCCAAGGGTCCTTCGGACTCGGAGATGTTTGCGCTGACGCTGGATAAATTCCTCGGCTTCCAGCGGGAGCAAGCCAAGCGTTATTCAGGGCCGAATCAACCCCAGTGGTCGTTTGAGTTACGTGCGCTGATCGACGTACTTCGCTCCACCACTCCGAGAGCTCAGTGGTTCTGCAATGCCGATTTTACCCTGACCCCAGCGCACGCAGCCTTGTCCTTTGGCGGGGTGAAGCTTGGGGATCTACTGCCTTACGCCAAAAAACAGGTATCGCACGCGATTGTCGCCGAACAAAACCACAATTGGTATCTTCAGGCATTGATTCTCACCGCCACGAATCAGGAGAAGGATCTCACGGCGGACTGGCTGCGCTTTTTCGAGCTGAAGAACATGAAATGGGAGAAGGGCAACTTCCCCGGCGACTTGGCGAACCTGAAACGAGCCCTCAAACAGCCAGAGGTTGTTTCTGGGAACGCGGGCAGTTCCCAAACTAACACGGCAAATCCCAAACCGGTTCCGGCCTCAAACTAGAGGTGGCACCTCAAACTTGGCTTGCATCATCGAGTGGCGTCACCCTGACATCGACCGTTCCGCCTGCGGACCTGTGCCACCAGCCTTGGTTTACCATCCGGATCATTGACCAAGAGAATCGTGGTCACCTGCCGTTGAGGAATCCCGGAAGATCGCGTTGTGGCGATTTGCTTTATGGCCCCCTGGTGGGGCTAGCGCTTCGTGCTCTGAGCCAGGAAACTGGACACCTCCGCCCACGACTGCATGACGTCACGCAAGGTCTCCAGATAACTCAAGTGAACGGCAGCCCAGTCGCGTCGAACGGGAAGAACGTCCGTCAAGGCGCTATCACCAGCCGCATAGCGCAGCTCCGCGGATCTCAAGACCGTCTCGGCGCGGGGCAGGATCTGGGTCCGGAAGGTTTTGAGGTTGTCCAAGGCGGTGGTCAGTGCGACGTAGGACTCACGTAGGCTAAGGTTCAATTCGTTGGCCGTTTTGCGAACCCGGGCTTCCGCCGCGAGGGCGTCGGAGCGCGCCTCGCGGAGGCGCCCTTGATTCCGGTTGAACAAGGGCAGTGGGATGCTGAGACCCAGGTCGAAGGTATTCTGTCCACTGACTTCAAGGCGGTGGTAAAGGGCTTCCACCTTCACGTCTGGAATCCGCTCAGCCTTGACGAGGTCAATTCGGGCATTGCTGGCGCGAACCCCAGCCTCCGCCTCTTGCAGCTCGGGTTGCGAGGCAAGGTTTGCAGCCAACGAGTCTAGAGTTGGGACTTCGAAGGCGAGATCCAGGCTACCTTCGACCGATTTCACCTCCAGATTCGGGTCACCCATCGCGCCGGAGAGTGAAATGAGGCCCTGCTTCCGCAGCGATTCGCTGCGCCTCATCTCCACCTCGGCACGGGCCAATTCCATTTCCGACCGGGCAAGGTCCTGTGGGATCACATCTCCGGCGTCCAGGCGGGCCTTGGTTATGGCCACCACCGAGGCCAATCCCGCCGTGATTCGGCTTTGGGCCTGGAACGCACTTTCCTGATACAGTGCGGTGGCGAAGCTGCTCTGCACCCGTTTGCGCAGTTGGCGGTAGACACCGTCCAGTCCTCGCAGGCGGACCTCACGCTCCAGCAGCTCTGCTTCGCGAGCCTTCGAGAGCCGGTTGCCCAGCGGGATGGTTTGACCGAAGCCCGCCACGTATTGGCGGTCGGGAACGGGGTAGCTCTGGATCGGGATCTGCTGAGCACCGAGGATGGCTTCGGGATTGGGAAACGTTCCCGCCTGCTGGGCCCGGCCGGATGCGGCTTCGACCAGTGCCCGAGTCTCCGCCAGTTGGGGATGCCGTCGCTCGGCCAGTTCGATGGCTTGGTCGAGGGTAAGCAACTCGATCTGATTGGTGGCACCGAAAGCAACCAGCGCGCCGCCGAGGACGCCGAGCAAAGTCAGGAGAATCTCGATTTTCATGGACGGATAACTCACAGGTTCACATCAAACCTCTTCAAAACGACCAACATCACTCCGTAGCAACCCAGCATGAGGGCGGTTGCCAGGGTAAAGCTGAGATAAAAATTCAGCTTCAGCTTCAGCAGCAGGGGCGGCAGCACGAGAAAGAACACGAGCGATGGCAGCACGAGCCAGAAAATGCTGACGGAAAGGGCGGCCACCCTGCCGGAGTCCTTGGTTTCGAGGTAGACCCAGATCATCGCGATGAAGGAAACCAGGGGCAGTGACGCCAGCAATCCTCCCACGAGGGAGCTTCGCTTCGACACCTCGGAAATGGCCACGACCAACGCGGTGGTGAGTAGAATCTTGACGACGTAGTGAGTCATTTCATGAGTTGGGTTGAAGGTGAGAGGGCCGTCCCAGTTCAAGGTAAAGTGCGGGAACGATGACCATGTTCAGCACCATTGAAGTCAGTAGACCGAAGAGGATCACGATGGCCATCGGGGTTTGGATTTCGTTTCCGGGCTTCTCGCCGCCCAGTGCGAGCGGAACCAGCGCCAATCCGGCGGCAAGCGCGGTCATCATGATCGGCACGAGCCGTTCCATCGCGCCGCGTCGCACGGCTTCGTGGAAGTCGGTCACGCCCTCGTGTTCCTGCAAGTGCCGGATGTGCGACACGAGCATGATGCCGTTCCGCGTCGCGATGCCGAACACGGTGATGAAACCGATAATGGAGGCGACACTGAGCACACCACCACCGACGAACACGCCTGCCACGCCCCCAATAAGCGCCAGCGGCAGGTTGAGCATGATGAGCGCGGCATCGCGGGCTGAGCGGAAAGCCAGGTGCAGCAGGAAGCCGATACCGATGACGACGCCGATGCTGACGAGCGTGAGCGTGCATCCTGCTTCAGCGGCGCTCTCGAATTGCCCGGCGAACTCCACACGGTAGCCTGGCGTCGCCGCGAGAAGCGGGTTCACCAGCTTCTGGATGTCATTCACCACGCCAGTCACGTCGCGTCCAGCCACGTTGCATTGAACGACAATCTTCCGCTCGACCTGTTCGCGAAGAATCTGGTTCGGACCGGTGTCGCGTTGGATGCGAGCCAGCGAACGCAAGGGCACACGCGCCCCAGCGGAGGTGTCCACGAGCAGGTTTCCGAGGGTGTCGAGTTGCCAAGCCTCGTCATTCTCCAGGCGCACCACCAAGTCATAGGATGTCTGGCCTTCGAGCACACGCGAGGCCTTCACACCCTGGAGCGCTGCCTCGATTGTGTTCGCCA
Organism: Verrucomicrobiales bacterium; assembly: GCA_027488845.1. Classification (GTDB taxonomy): domain Bacteria; phylum Verrucomicrobiota; class Verrucomicrobiia; order Limisphaerales; family UBA9464; genus SXXZ01. The sequence continues at coordinate 96,512 of JAIYBC010000025.1, forward strand.
CGTCGCGGATCGTCAGGGCGTGACGGGCAATCGCCTCGCGCTCGAACTTGATCTTGAGCACCGGCACTTCGGTTTGCTGCTCGACGGACAAATCCACCACACCCGTGATACCTTGCATGGACTGGCGCGCCTTCTCCGCCAGCGAACGAAGTTGATAGAGGTCAGCGCCGAAGATTTTCACCGCGATGTTCGCCCGTGTGCCGGAGAGCATGTGGTCGATCCGGTGCGAAATCGGCTGGCCGATGGTGATGTTCATGCCGGGCACTTGCGAGAAGGCTGAACGCAACGCTTCGAGGAACTCTCTCTTGTTCCGGTCCTTCATCACGATGGAGACATCGAGTTCGGCGGCCTCGACGCCTTGGGCGTGTTCGTCCAGTTCCGCTCGCCCGGTGCGGCGTGCCACCGACACGACTTCAGGGAAACTCAACAAGGTCTGTTCCACCACCCGACCCAACCCATCTGATTCTGCGAGCGAGGTGCCGGGGAGCGTCACCGCGCTGATGGTGAGCGACCCTTCGTTGAACTCGGGCAGGAAGGCGCGTCCCATGCGTGTCGTCGCCAGCAGGGCGATGGCGAGGACCACCACGGCGGGCAAGGTAAAACGCCACGGATGCGCGAGCGCCGATTGCAGGATTGGCGCGTATCGAGCCTTGAGCCATTGCACGAACTTCGGTTCGTGATCCGCCTGCACGCCTTTGCTCTTGGGCAGCAGAAAATAGCAGAGCACCGGCGTCACCGTGACGGCTACGACCAGCGAAGCCCCAAGCGCCACGAGGTAGGCCACACCGAGCGGTTGCAACAGGCGGCCCTCGACGCCCGCAAGGAAGAAGATCGGAATGAACACCAGCGCGATGATGAGCGTGGCGAAGACGATGGAACTCCGAATTTCCACGCTCGCGTCGAACACGACCTGCAGGGCGGGGCGGCGTTGATCCTCGGGCCTGTGATGATTGTCGCGCAGTCGGCGAAAGACGTTTTCCACGTCAATCACCGCGTCGTCCACCAACGCGCCGATGGCGATGGCCATGCCGCCCAACGTCATCGTGTTGATTGAGGCTCCGAACCATTTCAGGGCGAGCACAGCTGTCACGAGCGACAGCGGTATCGCCGTGAGCGTGATGAGCGTGGCGCGGAAGTTCGCCAGGAACAGGAGCACGATGATCGTGACGAGCACGATGCCTTCGAGCAGCGCCGTCTGGACGTTTCGCACGGACACCTGGATGAAATCCGCCTGTCGAAAGATGTCGGTCTTGAGTTTCATCCCGGCGGGGAGCTTGGCCGTGACATCGGCGAGCACGGCATCGAGGCGCTTGGTGAGTTCGAGCGTGTTCGCGCCGGGCTGTTTCTGGATACCGAGGATGACGGCGGGCTTGCCCATCGCCGATCCTTCACCGCGCTTCTGCGCTTCGCCGACCTTCACTTCGCCTAGGTCGCGCACCAATGTTGGCACTCCGCCTCTCGCAGCCACAACCGTTGCGCCGATGTCGTCAAGGGAGTGGATGCGCCCAACGCCGGTGACCAGCCATTCCGCGCCCCGCTCGTTGATGATGCCAGCGGAGACGTTTTCGTTGCCCTGCTCCAGCGCGCGGATGACCTGATTCAAGGTGACGTTGTGCGACTGCAACGCGGCGGGATTGACGACGACTTGAAACTGCTTCTCGCCGCCGCCAATGGGCGTCACTTGCGACACGCCTGGCACCGCCAGCAGGCGGCGACGCAGTGAAACCTCCGCATAGCTGCGGAGTTCAGCGGGCGAATGCTGTTCGGATGAAAGCGAGAGAAAGAGAATTTCTCCCATGATGGACGATTGCGGCGCCAGCATTGGCCGTTCGCCTTCCGGTGGAAGGTCGCCCGTGACGCCGCTGATCTTCTCACTGACGATCTGCCGGGCGTTACGGATGTCCGTGCCCCACTCGAACTCCACCCACACCACGGAGATGCCGACTGCGGTTGCCGACCGAACTCGGCGCACGCCCGACGCGCCGTTCACGGCCGTCTCGATGGGAAAGGTGATCTGCGTCTCCACTTCGGTCGGGGACATGCCATGCGCCTCGGTGATCACGGTCACGGTGGGCGCGGTAAGGTCGGGAAACACGTCCACCGGCATCCGTGTGACGGTGTGGATGCCGAAGACGGTCAGGAGCAACGCGGCGACGATGACCACCACGCGGTTGCTCAAGGCCCATTGAATGAGTTTGTCCATGAGCGTGCCTCAGTGAGCGTGACCATGCGCGGGGATGACGCCCGAGATGGATGAGAGCCGGATGGCATAAGCGCCCTTCGTCACAACGCGCTCGCCCTCCTTGATGCCATCGAGAACTTGCACGAACCCGGTGTCGCGAATGCCTGCCTTGATCTCGCGTTTCTCAAAGGTCTCGCCGCTGACCTGCACGAACGCGACGAGTTGATCTCCTTCTTCGACGAGCGCGCTTTCCGGAATGGCAACCGTCTCGTCCACCCGGGCGGTCTCCACATGGAGGGTGACGTTCTGGCCGACCCGGAACTGACTCTCGCGGTTAGCCGTCTCGTAGATGAGCGGCACGGTGCGCGTGGCAAGGTCCACTTCCAAACCGAGCGAGAGGAGTCGGCCGCGATCGTTGCCAGTGATAGGCGTGAAGCGTCCGGCTTCACCGGGCGACTCGACGGCGGCATCCTTGGCCTGGCTCAGGCGAGCCACTCCCGCTTCCGGAATGCTCGCCTCGATCCAGACCGTTTCCGGGTTCAGCACCGTGAACACTGGTTGGTTGGCCGCAACGACTTCGCCGGGCCCGGCAAACACGGAATTGAGCACGCCCGCGATGGGAGCGCGAAGCTCCATCAGCAGCGGCACGTCCGGCGCTAACGCTCCGCCCGCTTGTTTGAACGTCGCGAGGAATCCGGCGGCGGCAGAATGGCGCGCCTTGGCGGATTGATAGGCGAGTTCCATTTCTTGGAGTTCGCGCGGTGACTTCGCTTGCTCGGCAGCAAGTTTCTTTGTGCGGTTGTAGGCGGCCTCAGCCTGGTCCAGTCCGGCTTTGGCGGTGGCAAAATCGGCCTGGGCCTCGGCCACTTTCGCTCCCGCTTCGGAGAAGTTGGGTTTTAGCAACGCGAGCAACTGACCCGCGTCCACTCGCTGGCCCGGTTGAGGTAGATTCTGTGCGGACGCTGCGACCAGTTGGCCCGATACCGGAGCGGTAATGGTCGCGCTTAGGCCTGGCTTAGCACGGACGCGCGCCGGGACCCGCAACCGTTCGACCAGACGGCGCTTTGGCACCGGCTCGGTCTTGGACAGAATCTTCCACTGTTGCTCCTTGAGGAAGCTCACGCCTTCCGGCCCGTCAGCGATTTCCGCATGTTGGGCGGAATGTTCATCCGCATAGACCTTGATCATGCCCAATTCAATCGGTGCGTTTGTACCGCCCGTGGGAATGAGTAGCGTCAACTGCCAGTCGCCTGGCTTCGGAAAGGTGATTCCCGGAAGGTAAATCCCAGCGCGCGCCGGAGCGGCCTGCGGATGCTCGGCGACCGTTTCGCCCTGGCGCAGGACAAATTTCACCATCCCCTCGCGTCGCGGCTCCAGTGTGTGCAGGTCGGTGACGTGCGTGACGAATGTGGTCGGCTTGTTCGCCACGGGAGCGCGATGCTCGGCGAAGACCTCGTAGAGGTCGGTCCAGACGGAAATCTGCGCCGTCTTGGGTTCGTCACCGTGGTCATGGCCGTGATTGTCGGCAGACTTTTGACAGCCTATGCCGCCCAGCAGCGTTGCCGTGAGCAGCAGGAGTGAGAGGAAGTGAGTTCGCATGATACCTCCGGATCAGTGGACGTGTTTCGTGCCCTTGGGGAACGAGAACGAGATGTTGGTGAACGTCGTGCCGTTTAGGGTGATCGTCGGGATGCTGCCCTCAAACTCCCTGGTAGCCTTCAACCACTCGCCCTGAGACTCGAACAGGGAAGACTTGTCTGGCACTTTGCCCGAGGCGGGGTCGGCGGCGCGATGGAAGGAGAGGCGTTCTTCCCGGCCACTGGTTTTGGCGAGGAGCAGGAAATTCGTCTCCGTCAGGGCGACGTAGTTCTCCAAATGTCCATCTAGCACGAATGCCTGCATCCTTCCGGCGGATGCATCGAGGACCAGTTCCAGATGAAACTGGTCATCCGCCACGAGCACTGGCGTGCCGCCATGCGGCGGGGTGTGATCATCGTGGCTGTGGCCGGAAGCCTGATCACGTGGAGATTGGGAGTCGCTACAGCCGTTTAGTAACGCGAGAGCCGCGAGAGCCCCTATGGAAGGAGCCGCAAATCCGAACAACGAGGAGCTTTTCATCTCAGTCAGAGCAAATTATTGAATTCTTGCCGTTAAAATCGCCGCTTGATAGGCAGGCCGCTGCCCGGAACGGAAACGGGCAGCCTTGGAATGGGACGGAAACAAGGTGACGTGGGGTCACCTTGCCAAGGCAGGAAGGAACCGTCCGGGGTGGACGGTTAGGAAGCCAACGAGGGCGCGCGGACGGGAAGCGCCGCACGTAGGCAGAATCGCCAGACTTGGAATATCTCTGGGGGTGAAGTGCCTGGCGGTGAGGGACCGGTCCGGTCCAGGCCAGTCGTCATCGTATCGGTGAGATACCAAATTGCTACGGCACACAACTCAGCCTGGAGGACCTGAAATGTAGCGACTGGCACGTCAACGCCACTGGATTCGGTCCGACAAATGCCATCGGCAAGATCGTGGTTGCTGTCGTCGTGCTCGTGTGAGGACTCAGAGTCGTGATGATCTGCCTCGGCGTGAGCAGCGTGTCGCTCATGAATTACACCCAGGCTCTGAAGCAACGCATGCGAAGACGCTGGCACCCAAAAGGTGGCCAGAATCAACGAAAGCATGACCCAGAATTGACGCAACATGCCTAATATCCTGATTATCTACGTATTGACAAGGCTTGATTCCGCTTCGTGACCGTTCAACAGCGAATCGGGGCTGGGAGTGGCAACATCGAGGATTTCATGAAATCTAGGGAGAGCCACATCTGTTGCGGAAAGGGACCTGCCTGGGTCATTCTTCAAGGTCGAGGACTTGGAGAAGGCGTTTCATGCAGGAAAATTGGTGAGGACCGTTTGCTTTAAGGCACGGTCCTCTGAGCCTTCGGAACCTTTACAGAAACCTCAGCGCCCGTCGCCGTTCCGGGTCGCAGCGGCTTTGGTGGGGTTCTCCTCGGGGATTCCGTTCTGGGAACAGATCCATGAGTGAGCCTGGTCCGCCACCTTGCCGAGCAACAGGAGGTCGTCACGGCCGAAAGATTCGGTCGACTTCCAACTGTCGCCCTCGCGGTAGAGGCGGCTGAAGGTGACGTTGTAACGAACGCCCGCTTCGGTGTCGTTCTTCCAGACGGCGGCCTTGATGGCCCCGAGCCGGATTTCCCTGGTCGGTTGCTGCTTGTTGTTTTTCATAGGTAGTAACGCTTCAACTGCGGATGAACCTTGCGGTGAATCCATGAACCCTCCTTTTGGAGCCAAAAACGGGCTTCGAACCTCGAAACCTTCGCTCCGGTGATACCATGTTTTACGGGCCTAACCAATGGGTCCGGCAGATTCGCCACGGCGGCCGGTGCAACCCCTGGAAACGACTGACCGAACGGCCATTCGGCCTTCCCGGCAAAGGCTGGGAATTCACTTCGGAGGGTGGGCTACGGACCAACCTGTTGAATCACGTTCAAGGTTCACCAACGGGAGGGAGGGACTTCCTCCCGTTACCCATGCAGTCGCGGTCCCGGGTGGTTTCCGAACAAGAAATGTGAGCGGTTGAAATGACGGTTCCGCACTTGGACGGGAGCGGCCGTGGCGGACTAAAAATCCTCGGGCAGCAATACCGTCGTGCGACTGCGGTTGGCCTCGGTGATGATCCAGAAGCGGCCGCCATTGGCGGCGCGGAATACGGACAGCCTGCGGAAGCCCTCCAGCGCCCGGCATTCGGGTTGGCGGCGCGCGAAATCCTCCAAGTCCCCGTCGTCACCGCGCATATGCCGGAGTAACGCCTCAGTGACCTCGTAGGACGCCAGACTGGCCTGCGCCCTGGGCGTCATCACGACGTTGCCGAGCCGACGAATCGGTCCCTGTTCCATACAGACCATCTGTCCTCCTGTGGGAAACCACTGCCGGACCATTCTGCGGATCGCCTCCGCGACGTGAACTACCATACCTGCCTCCATCAAAAATCGGTCTGCCTCACCCAATCGCACCCTCGTCCTGCTCCTCCGTCGCCATCTGGCTGGAAGCCTGGCTCTTGGTCAGGTCCAACGCGTCGGCGATTTCCTGCTGCCGCAGGGACAGCGCCGCCAAGCGGTCTTCGTATTCATAGGGTTGGCCGGACTGGGCGTTGAGTTCCGTCAGTCGTTTGCGGGTGTCCGCAATCCGCCCGGTGATCCCGGCGGCAACCTCGTCCAACGACTGCACGGCGTGTTCCACGGACCGCATGGTCCCGTGGGCGGAGCTGCCGAACTTCGCCCGGTGAACCGAGCTTCCCTTCAGCACGATTTCCGGCCCGCCCATGAAGTTGTCCGCCACGAAGAGCTGGAACCCGGCAAAGGTGCCGACCCGTCGTTCGACCTGGCGTCCCTTTACCCGGTCGCCCTGGCGGGCCAGCAGTTCCCCGGCAATCCCCCGGTCCCGGATTTCCTGACCGTCCAGTTCGATGACGAACCGGTCACCATGGGTATCCTGACGCACGGTGAGGTCCGACTGCACCTCGGCGAGGCGTTTCTCCAGGCGGGGAATCTCGTCCGTGTAGTGCCGGATCTCGGAACGGAGCCGATACTGCGTGTCCCGGTGTTGGGTGCGAAGACGGCTCAATCGGGCGACTTCCGCATCCACCCCAGCCTTCTCGATGACCAGCGGATTGCCGGAAGCGATGGCCTTCACCTCCGCGTAGGTCAGCGCCGCACCGTCGATGTCCTCAATACGGCGCAGGTCGCTGTCGCCATTCATTACCTGGGCGATGAAGCGGGCCTTCGTCTCCAAGGTCTGCCACATGTAGGCGTCGAACGAACCTTCGGTCACGTAGCGGTAAATCTGCACCTCGGGATGGGTGTTGCCCTGCCGGAGGATGCGGCCGTCCCGTTGCTCCACGTCCGCCGGTCGCCACGGCGCATCCAGGTGGTGCAAGGCGATGAGGCGTTCCTGCACGTTGACCCCGGTGCCCATCTTCTGGGTGCTGCCGAGCAATATGCGGATGCGTCCCGCCCGAACTTCGCGGAAGAGGGCGAGTTTGGCCGCGTCGCTATCGTGATCCTGGATAAAGGCGATCTCCGACTCGGGAACCCCACGAGCAATCAGCTTCGAGCGCAGGTCTTCGTAAACGGAGAACCCTTTCCCTTCGGTCGGGGTGGACAGGTCGCAGAAGGCGATTTGAGCGGCCTTTTCGGCGGCGGTCTCCCGCCAGATGCGTTCGAGGTTGGCTGCCGCCTGGTTGACCTTGCTGTCCGGGGGATCGCGCAAATCGGCGCGGAAGAGACGAAGGTCCAAAGCCGCTTTCCTCCCATCCGTCGTGACCAGAAGCATGTTGTCCGTGCGCGGGTCCACGCGGCCGGAACGGAGCGCTTCGGCCCGCTGCACCAGCGACTGAACGATCTCCTTCAGTTCCGGCGAACAAGGGGCGTTCGTCACGATGGGCTTTCCGGTCTTCAACCGGGGCACGGGCAGGTTGAGCGTCTTCTGAGTCTGGATGTCAGTGACCTGCCGAAACTGCTGCATGAGTTCCGGAACGTTGATGAACCGGGCAAAACGAGTGTTCAGTCGGTAACCTGCGCCATCGGGGGACAACTCCATTGCTGTGACCGGTTCGCCGAAGGTCGCGGCCCACGAATCGAAGTGATCGACCTGCAACGTCTTCAACGCGGGCAGTTGGAGATACCGCTGCATGGTAAACATTTCGGCCACGCTGTTGGCGATGGGCGTCCCGGTGGCGAACACCACGCCGCCCCCACCGTTCACGCGCTGCACATGCTGCACCTTGAGGAACATGTCGAAGGCGCGCTGGGAGGCGGTCTGAGGAAGCCCGGCAATGCGGGTCATCTTGGAGACGTAGAACAGATTCTTGAACGCGTGCGCTTCATCCACAATCAGGCGGTCCACGCCGAGTTCCTCGAAGGTGAGGGTGTCGTCCTTGCGTTCATCGGCCATGAGGTCCTTGAGCTTGCCCTCCAGCTTCTTCTTCGCCCGTTCCAGTAGCTTGACGATGCGGGAACCGCTTTCGCCGCGTTGCTGTTCGATGGCCAGCGCGAGTTCGCGTAGCTGCGCCTGGATGAACTCCTCCTGCGAAGCGCGGGACAGCGGAATCTTCTCGAAGCCGGAATGAGTGACGATGACGGCATCCCAGTTTCCAGTGGCGATGCGACTCATGAGCGTCTTGCGCCGCTCCTTCTCAAAGTCGTCCTTGGTGGCGACGAGGATGTTCGCGCCCGGATACAGGGTCAGCAGTTCCGAGGAGAACTGTCCGAGCATGTGGTTCGGCACCGCGATGAGCGGCTTTCGGGCGAGTCCGAGCCGCTTCAGTTCCATCGCAGCGGCCACCATCGTGTAGGTCTTCCCGGCTCCCACGACGTGGGCGAGCAGGCAGTTCGGCGTTTGCAGGATTCGCCAGACGGACGCCCGCTGGTGCGGGCGCAAGGTGATGACCGGACTGGCTCCGGGGAGCGTCAGGTGATCGCCGTTAAAGGTGCGTGGCCGGAGATTGTTGAACTCGCGGTTGTATTTCCGGACCAGACGTTCCCGGCGGTCGTCGTCCTGCCACAGCCACGCCTTGAAGCGTTCCTTGAGCTTCTCCTGCTTGTCTCGGGCCGCCTCGGTGGCCGGACCGTTGACCACGTCTCGGTTGTTCTGTTCGTCCCGGTCATAGACCGTTGGCGTGCGAAGATTCATGGCGTCCTCGATCAGCTCCAGCGCGCTGCGCCGGTCGGTGCCGAACTCGGTCGTGTTGGCGACGGAAGATTTCGCGTTCCAACCGGCTTGCACCACCCAAAGGCCAAGCTGGGGGACGTGGTTGATGGTGACGCCGCGTTCGCCAAGCAGTTCCTCGACGAAGAGGGCGAGGTCGTTCGCTGGAATCCAGGTGCTACCCAATCTCGCGTCGATCTCGGCGGCGGTCAGGTCTACCGGCTGGACCTGCTTTAGCGCCTCGATGTTCGTCTGGAACTGTTCGTCGCTAAGCACGGCAGCTTCGGCGACGGTGAGTTTCACGCGCACGTTGCCGGAGAGGTATTCGTCCTCGGTTTCCCAGCGGTCAGTCTGGGGGTTAAGGAAGATGGCTCCCTTCAGTTCGGGGACCACATCGGCAATCCGCCTCTTGAGCAGGGATGCGACGTGCTCCAAATCCACCCGGCCCCGTTCACCCAACGAGATGAGCAAGGCGTCCTGGGCCGTCTTGATGTCCGTGACGGCACGCGGCCCTTGGATGGTCCGCTCGTGGAAGATGGTCGCCTTGCGAGCACGCTTGGTTTCGGGGTCGTAGTTCTCCAGCGACAACAGCAACGGAAGGTCCGGGTCACCCCGGAAAGCCGACGTGTTGGCACGGTCGGAGACCGCGCCGAACTTGGCCACGAACGTGTCGTAGGCGTCGTTCAAATGACGGCGGGCTATCTCGACGTTGGCTTCGTCCGAGGCTGCCAATTGGGTCCGGAGACAGCGCCGCACCGCGTCCCGGACGCGGATGAGGCCGCGAATGCGCTGGGCACGGGCGGGCGAAAGGCCCTCCAGAATCGTGATGCTCTCGCCTTCGCGGATGCCGATCCGGTCGTTCACGACGGCGTAGGCGTTGGGCTTGATGCTCTCGGGCGCGGGCACGGTCTGGTCCAACGTCGGCGGCCGAATCGCCGTCCGATGCGGCGTGAACACGTTCCGGGGTAGCAGCGCGATGGCTTCGGCCAGTTGTTCAGCCAGATCCCGACCGTTTCCGACCAACGACGGTTCGCCTCGGCGATACAGCCCCCCTTCAAGGCGCATTTCGCCGAGCATCATCTCGGGGTGGGCCACGAAATATTCGTTGAGCGGAATTGTCTCCCCGAGGGAGTTGGTGATTTCTCCGAGCGCCTTCCACGCCGGTCCCTTCGGAGCTTCGCCCAGCAACCGTTTGCGGAGCATCACGATGTCGGTGGTGACTTCCGTGCTGGCGTTCTTCTTGAACGCGTCGTTGGGCAGGCGGATGGCTCCGAGCAGGTCGGCCTGCTGGGAGATGAGTTCCCGCAAACCGCCTTCCACCTTGTCCAGCGTGCCCTTGGAGGTGACGAACAGGATGAGTCCGCCGGGTCGAACCTTTTCCAAGGTCGCGGCGAAGAAGTAGTCGTGGATGACGAATTTCCATTTCTTGAACCGGGCGTCGAACGGGCGGTAGTCGCCGAAGGGGATGTTTGAAATGGCGACGTCGAAGAAGGAGTCAGCCAGCCGCGACTCCTCGAAGGGTTGCCGACGGATGTCCGCATCGGGATACAACTGCTTCGCTAGCCGGGCGGTGACCGAATCAATCTCGATGCCGGTGATCTGCGAATGGCGGAGCATGTCCTCCGGCATCAGGCCGATGAAGTGGCCCAAGCCGCAGGCGGGTTCGAGAATCCGGCCCCGCTCGAAGCCGAACCGTTGCAGGGCGGCGAACATGGCCCGGATCACGACCGGGGCCGTGTAGTGTGCGTTGAGCGTGCTGGCGCGGGCGGATTCCAATTCGCTCTCGGAGAGCAGCGCTTCCAGCCGTTCGCGTTCCGTCTTCCACTCCTTGTTCCAAGAATCAAAGACCTGGGGCAGTCCACCCCAGCCGACAAAGCGGACCAGTTGTCGCAATTCCTCAGCGGTGGGGGATCTGGTTTCGCGCTCCAAGCGCTGGAGGACTTCGATGGCGGCGAGGTTGTCGCGGGCCTTCTGCTTGAGCGAACCGACGCCGACCTGGTCCTCGTCGGTGATGCGATAGCTCCGCGCGTTGCGAACTTGCGGCGGTTCGTCTGCCCGAATCTGGGTTTCTACTGCTCCGGTGGGAGGAACAGGTAGCGCTCCCGCACCATCTCCCAAGCCCGGTCGTGGGCTTGCTGTGTCGTCAGACCCTGTTGAATCAGGTGGCGGCGCAACGAATCGAGGTCCTCGTCGGTCTGCTCCTCGGCCTTCAACAACTGCGAGTGCAACCGTCCGGTCGCCTCCAGTTCCGCCACCAGCTTCGGCAGGAATTCCCGCCAGTGTCTCTCGGCCATCCGTCCGTATTGGGTCAATGTTTCCATGCTCCTCCCGTTTGAACTCGAACAGACTCAGTTGAAGAAATGCGCCCTCTTCCCGCCGTCGTCCCCGGCCCCCTGCAACCAACTTCATTACACGCCTCCTGGGCCTTGCCCATCGACATTTCCTCTCAAGAACGATCCTTAGTCAAATGACCGGCCAAGTGGGCGGAACCACTGGCCCTCCAAGGGGCATTCGCACCACATTGCGCCCCGCATGCTCCGACCAAAGGGTGAGAATCGACTGGATGCCGCAGGCGGAAGTGGAGACAAATGATGGGGTATGAAGCGGGTTTGGACCGAATCGGAGATTCAAGCGCTGGGCACGATGCCCGACTTTGAGCTTGGGCGGAGGATTGGCCGCCCCGGCAGGACAGTTTGGGCCAAGCGCCGGTCGCTGGGAATTCCCGACCCGACTCCGGGGATTCGCGAATGGACTGAGGAAGAGGACCAAGTGGCCTTGTCCGTGCCAGTCACCTAAGCTGCGAAGCTTCTGAATCGAACCGTCATGGCCGTGAAGATTCGGCGCGGAAAACTGCGCCGCAAACTCGCCCCTGAAGGTGCGACCAAGCTCCTAACTTTGGCGGAGGCGAAGGAGCACCTTGCGGTGTCGCCTTTTGATTCCAGAACGCAGGAGGATCGGTTGCGCTTTGTTGGTGGCCCGTATTCGCCACCTTTGGTCGAGCATGGCGGTTGGTTGCGGTGCGAAATCAGGGGCAGATTGCAGGTGGGCGGCTATAGCAATGCTCTGATCCCATGGCCCACGGCCATCGGTCACGCACGACAGCTAACAGCCCGTTCAACGCTTTTGAACGGGCTGCTAGCACAGATGTGAATGACGAAACTGTAATGCCACCTTCACCGACGCTTCACTTGATTGAGGTTTACTGGGAGGAGTTGGAAATGACTCCAACGGACAGTCAACTAAGCAACAATCAGTAAGACCAAAGGTAACAACATGAAGTTGAAGCACATCATCCAGCAAACTGCGGCCATCGCCCTCACTGTCGGATTTGCCGCGACCACGTTTGCAGGCGACGAGAAAGAAGTGAAGATAACGATGGATAAAGTCCCCGCTGCCGTGCAGCAGGCTGTCAAAGCCTATGCTACTGCCGCCGAGATCAAGGGAATCGAGGAAAGCGACGTAGACGGCACAAAGGTCATCGAGTTCGACATCGAAAAGAACGGCAAGGCATCAGAGATTGCCTTCCGCCCGGACGGCAAGTTGTTCAGCACAGAGGAGGAAGTGGCGTTGACCGACTGTCCAGAAGCCGTGCAGAAGACCATTGCCAAGATCAGCAAGGGCGCGACAGCGGGCAAGCCGGAGAAAGTCGTTCAGGAAGGGAAGACCAGCTACGAAATCATTATTGAGAAGAAAGGCGAGAAAACTGAATACACAATCTCACCCGAAGGCAAAGTGACAGATAAGGAGGAGATCGAAGAAAAAGGTGAGAAGAAAGAGGGCGACAAGAAGGATTGATTTAACCAGACCAACGACCCTGTGGCGGGACATTCTCGTCGCCGGGTCGTTTTTTGAACACCATCTTCACTATGCGCATCCTCGTCGTGGAAGACGAAAAGAAGACCGCCTCGTTCATTCGCAAGGCGCTCCAAGCCGAAAGCTTCGTTGTGGATGTCTGCCCCAATGGTGATGACGCTCTGGCGGCGGTGAGGGCAACCCCTTTTGACAGCATCGTGCTGGACATCATGTTGCCGGGGCGTGATGGCTTGAGCGTCCTGTGCCAACTGCGAGAGCGCGGCAACACCACTCCCGTGCTTCTGCTTTCAGCGCGTGGACGGCCTCAACGCGGGCGCGGATGATAATTTACCCAAGCCATTCGTCATTGCCGAACTGGTCGCCCGCATCCGGGCGCTGGGTCGGCGCAGCGGTGACACCAAATCCACGATCTTGCGACTGGCGGATCTGACGCTGGATACGGTCTCCCACGAAGCCCAGCGAAAAGATACGAAGACCGAACAAACCGGCCGGGAATACCTGTTGCTGGAGTTCCTGCTCCTTCGACGGAGGTCGAACTCCAGTTGAGACCGTTGCCGGCCGGCAACGCGGCGTTCACCAGCTCCGCGGATTTTCCTAGGCCGTCGTGCTCCGCATACCACTCCCAATCGCGCCTCCAATATCGGTCGGCGACGCTGAGGAGCACGGCCCAGTCGCCTTGGGGTCCGTAGGAAAGCAGGCAATCCTCGCCTTCCGCACCATTCTCCAACCGGATCACATCACCGTCGTCGCCGAGCGTGCGTTCCCACCCTCCGACGAAGTTGGCCAAGTCGGGGTGCCGGTCGCGGAACGTGGCCGCATTCGCCGCAACCACGACAAACCCGCCGCCCGGAATCGTCGTCCCGTCGGGGATGGTGAACTGGACCCCGTCGGTGAACCGCCACCCCGACATGTTCACCTGCGAAGTGCCGCGATTGAAGAGTTCGATCCATTCCTCCAGCACGTTGATGGACGCCGGGTGGTACATGATCTCGTTGACAACGACCTCGGCCCGGGAGGCGACTGACGCGATAAAGATCGGGACCGCGCCTCCGAGAATGGAGATCAGATTCGATTTCGTACGGACTGCTTTCCCGGCGTAGTTGTCCTCCGTAGAATGTTCCCATGACCATGGCAAGGTTTCGACGTTGGCGATTAAGAATGTAGCAAGCATGGACGGAATGCTGAATGACCGGCCGATGACAGAGTTGTCATCCTGGATTCATGCCCGGTTTCTTCGGCATCGCCACAATTATCAAACGGGATATAACGAGACGGATTTCGCCGGGCCCAATCGGAGGCAAGTTTGTCCAGTGCTTCCGGAGGGATCCTGCCACAGCCTCGGCTGCCCGGCAGTTTTTGGAACCTATGCGTGTGTTAGTCGTAGAGGACGACCGTAAGACGGCGTTGTTTGTCCGCAAAGCCCTCCAGACTGAGGGCTTTGCGACCGACGTGCTGGGCGACGGCGACGCCCTTCTGGAGACCGTCGCTTCCAGTCATTTTGACGTGGTCGTACTCGACATCATGCTGCCGGGGCGGGACGGCCTGAGCCTCGTCCGGCAGATGAGGGAGCGCGGACTGGAGACCCCGGTGTTGCTTCTAACCGCACGGGGAGAAGTCGGGGAACGGGTCGAGGGATTGAACGCAGGCGCCGACGATTATCTCGGGAAGCCGTTTGCGCTCGCGGAACTGGTTGCCCGCGTGCGTGCGCTGGGACGCCGCGGCGGCGACACCAAGGCCGTGGTGCTCCGGCTTTCCGATTTGACGCTCGACACCGTGAGCCGCCTGGCGCGCCGGGGCGGCCAAGCCATCGATCTCGCACCGCGGGAGTACCGGCTTCTGGAGTTTCTGCTCCGTTCGTCCGGTCGCATTTGCGGGCGGATGGAGATCGTCGAGGCCGTCTGGGACTATGACTTCGATCCCGGCACCAATCTGGTGGACGTTTACATCATGCGTCTTCGGGAAAAGCTGGATGCCGGACGCAAACCCAAGCTGCTCCACACTGTCCGGGGAATCGGCTACGTGATGAAGGAGCCGGCATGACCATCCGCGCGCGGCTGACGCTTTGGTACTCGGCGGTCCTGCTCGTGTCCCTGTTCGTCCTCGGAGGCGGCCTGTATTACGAATTTGTGGTAGAACGGGCCCATGCCGGATGGACCGGACATCCGGGCGAACCGGTTTCCCATGAAATCAACGAGGTGCTCGGGCTCTACGCATTGCCGGCGGCTCTGATCACTGTGTTCGGAGGCTGGTGGCTGACCCGCAAGGCCCTGGCCCCGATCTCCGCCCTCACCGACGCCACGGAAAAAATGTCCGCAAAAAACCTGCGTGAGCGACTGCCCAGGACGGGAAACGGGGACGAGGTTGACCGGTTGAGCGGAGTGCTCAACGCCATGCTCGGGCGGCTGGAAGCATCGTTTGCCCAGGAACGCGAGTTCACCCTGCACGCTTCCCACGAACTCAAGACGCCGCTCACGGTGATGCGGGGGCAGATCGAGACCGCACTGGGCGAGGAACAGCTAACGGCCTCGCAGCGCGACCTGCTCGCGGGCCACCTGGAGGAAATCCAACGGCTGGCCGGAATCGTGGACGGCCTGTCGCTCCTTGCGAAGGCGGACGCCGGCCTGCTGGTTCTGCAGCGGGAGGCGGTTCGTTTCGACGAACTCGTGCGGGACATCACCGAGGACACCCGGATATTGGCCCTGTCGGCGGGGATTTCCGTCGAGTTGGAGAATTGTGAGGAAATCACAGTTCTAGGAGACAGGCATCGCCTCCGCCAAATGCTCCTGAATCTCGCGCAGAACGCTGTCAAACATAACCGGGCGGGCGGATGGATCCGGTATTCACTGCGCCGGATCAACCGCGAGGTGCGGCTGGAAATTGCCAACGCCGGGCCGGGAATTCCTCCCGAGATGATTCCGCGCGTCTTCGACCGGTTCTTCAGGGCGGATGTCGCGCACGGGCCCAACATCGAGGGCAGCGGGCTTGGCCTGAGCATCGCCAAATGGATCGTCACGGCGCACGGAGGAAACATCCGCCTCTCGTCGCGGGCGAACGTGGAAACGACGGTGATCGTTCAACTGCCTGTCAGGACGGGACGGGAACGCTACGGATCCGCCGCAACGAATCCGGCCTCACGAACGGCCTGACCGTCCGAACCGCGCATAGAGGGACGGCATCAGGAAAAGATTCAGAAGCGTCGAGGTGACCAGGCCGCCCAGAATGACGACGGCCATCGGGTATTCGATTTCGTGCCCCGGCACGTTTCCTTTCACGACGAGAGGCACGAGCGCCAGGCCGGCGCAACAGGCGGTCATCAGGATCGGAGCCAGGCGTTCCTCCGCCCCGCGGATCACCAGACCGACTCCGAACTTCTCCCCCTCGGAATGTTCAAGGTGCCGGTAATGGCTTACGAGCATGATGCCGTTGCGCGCGGCGATCCCTAGCACCGTCACAAAGCCGACGAGGGAGCCGAGTGATAGGATTCCGCCGCCCATGAATGCGCCCGCCACCCCGCCGACCAGCGCGAACGGAAGCGTCAACGCCACCAGGGCGACCAGACGGTACGAACCGAAGTCCGACTGAAGGATTACAAGGATGCCGAGGAGCGATAGGGAAGAGAGCAGCAGCAACCGGTTCCGCGAGGACTGTCTCGCGGCGTACTCGCCAAGAAATTCCGGATGATAACCCCGGTCGAAGGGCAGCGCCCGGACGCGGCGCTCGATCTCCCGGGCCACGCTGCCGAGATCGGAACCGTTGACATTGCACGTCACGTCCAGCCGCCTGGACGCGCCCTCCCGCTTGATCTCGTTGGGCGTGGACACGATTTCGACATCCGCAACGTCGCCCAGCGGCACGCGAGCCCCGCCGGGAGCTTCCACGGTCAGTTCGCGCAGCGCCTGCATGTCGCCACGAAGGCGTTCCACGCCCCACACGGTCACGGCATAGGATTTCTGGTCCTTGTAGATTTCCCCGACCTTCAGGCCCCTGACAAATGTGGTGGCCGCCCGCCGTATCTGTCCAGGAGTCAGCCCGAACGCCGCGGCGACATCCGGCCGCGGACGCACGATCACCTGGGGCACCGGCACCTGCTGTTCGACTTTCAGATTGGCCACGCCTTTGACATCCCCGATCGCCCCGGCGATTTCCCGCGCCTTGTCGCGCAAGGTCGGAAGGTCCGGCCCGAAGATACGGACCACCACGGTGGCGCTCGCTCCCGTCAGCACTTCCTTGATGCGTTCCTTCAGGTAGGTCAGCAAATCGCGGAACAGGCCAGGATAGCCGTCCACGACCTCCTGAATTTTGGTGACGGTCGGTCCATAGTTGGCCGCGGGATCGAGGCTGATCCAGAGTTCCGCGAAGTTCGGTCCCACCACCTCGTCGGCGACCTCGGCCCGGCCGATGTGCGAACCGAAATTCCGCACGCC
This sequence comes from Verrucomicrobiales bacterium, assembly GCA_027488845.1. Classification (GTDB taxonomy): domain Bacteria; phylum Verrucomicrobiota; class Verrucomicrobiia; order Limisphaerales; family UBA9464; genus SXXZ01. Next base: position 113,647 of record JAIYBC010000025.1, read on the forward strand.
GGGAACGCCCCGCAGTTCCTTGCTCACCCTCACCGTCACCCGTTGCATCGCTTCGAGCGAGGTTCCGGGTTTTCCGACCCAGTGCATCAGAAAGTCCGTCTCCCGGAAGTCGGGCAGAAACTCCTCGCCGAGTTTCGGCAGCGCCAGTCCCGTCAGGGCGAATACCGCGACCAGAAACACGGCGGCCTGGCGCGGACGGGATACGATCGCCGGCAGGAGGCGGCGATAACCGCGCTTGAGCACGCGTACCAGCGGAGCGTCCTCATGGCGTTCCGGCGCATTGGGGAGAAGAAGGAGGCACAGGACCGGCGTGACGGTGAGTGCCACCAGCAGGGAAGCGATGATCGCCAGCACGTAGGACAACGCCAGCGGCCGGAAGAAAGTCCCGGCCAGCCCGTCCAGGAAGAAGACCGGCACGAACACCAGCACCACGATGAGGCTGGCGACCACGACCGCGCTGCGGACCTCCATCGAGGCGTTCAGAACCACCCGCCACGGAACCAGCGGCCTCGCGGCAACCCGGTTGAGCCGAAGCCGCCGGAGAATGTTCTCCACGTCGATGATGGCGTCGTCCACCACCTCGCCCACCGCGATGACCAGGCCGGCCAGGACCATGGTATCGAGCGTGCCACCACGAAGACGAAGGATGACCGCGGCGGCCAGCAAGGAGAGCGGGATCGCCGACAGGCTGATGACCGCCGTGCGCCAGCTGTAGAGAAACCCGATCAGAACCGCCGCGACCAGCGCGCAGCCGAGCAACATCGTGTGCGTCAGGTTGGACAGGGACCGTTCGATGAAGGTGGCAGGCCGGAAAATGGTCGGATCGATGTCCACACCGGCGAGACCAGGTTTCAACGCTTCAAGCGCGGCCTCGACCTGCCGGGTGACTTCCAGGGTGTTCCCCCACGGTTGCTTCTCCACTATGAGCAACAACCCCGGTCCGTCGTTGATGACCGCATCGCCGATGGGCGGCGCGTGATCCGAAACGACGTCCGCGACGTCTCCGATCCGGAGTGACGCCCCGTTGGTGAAGCGGATCACCGTGCGCGCCAGATCGTCCGGCGTTTCCACGGGCGAGAGGTGACGGACGGGCAGGCGCTGGTTCGGCGAATCCAGGAAGCCGCCGCCCGATATGGTCACGGCGTCGGTCGCCGCACGCGTGATCTCATCGAGCGACACGCCGTTGGCGGCCAGCCGGTCGGGATCCACGAGCACCTGGAACTGGCGGTCGCGCTGTCCCCAGACGGCCACGTTGGCCACACCGGGCACCGACATCAGTCGCGGACGTATCGTCCACATCGCCAGTTCCGAAAGGTCGGTCTGGGAGAGAGTCTTTGAGGACACTCCGATCTTCAGCGCCCTGCTGGTGGAGGAAAGCGGCGGAAGGATGACCGGCGGATGTGCGGCGGCGGGAAGGCGCGAGGCGTAAACGGCCACCCTCTCCTGCACAAGCTGCCGAGCCCGCATCAGGTCCGTGCCCTCCTTGAAGATGCAAACCACCGACGAAAGCCCCAGGACCGACTTGGAGCGAAGCGTCTTGAGCCATGAGGTCCCGTTCAGCGCGTTCTCCAGCGGAACGCTTATCAGGCTTTCGACTTCCTCGGTGGAAAGACCCGGAGCTTCGGTCTGAATCTCCACCAGCGGCGGCGCGAATTCCGGAAAGACATCCATCGGCGTCGTGCGCAAAGAGCGCAGGCCGAGAACCACCAGGAGGCAGGCCAGGGCGAGCACCGGCACGCGCTGCTTCAACGAGGTGGCTATGATCCAATTCATCATGAGGTGAAGGTAAAACTCGGGGATCGCCAGTGTTATTTGCCGATTCCGAACTCGGTTCCGAAGAGTTCCGCGACCCCGGTGACCGCCACCTTCGCGCCCGGCATGGGACCCCTTGCCAAAACGGCTTCGCGGTTATGGACGTAGCGTACCTGCACCCGCCGCCGGGCGTAGGACTGCGGACCGACGTTCTCGTAAACCCACGCGCCGCCTTGCACGTCGTGGACAACCGCCGACCAGGGCACGACCGGGCTGTCCTCGTCCTCTTTGAGCGCCAGGGTCGCACCGACCTTCTCGCCAAGTCGGAACGCCGGAGTGCCGTTGGTAAGGGCGTAGAAAAAATCCACCGTGGCGGCTCCCGGGTTTGCCGAAGGCGGGGCCGGTACCGGCGCGGCCTGATGCCGGAGGTCTCCGCCCTCGCCTCCAAAACCTCCGATCAGCGCATTCGCGTTGGGATCAATCCTCCGGATGTCGCCGACATAAACCGGAACTCGGACCCACAGCACCGCCGGTTCGTCCGCGCCCAGCACCGGGGCCCCAAGAAGTTCGCGTTGCGCCTGCGCGCGTCGCAACGCGGCTTCCGCCAGCTCGGATTGCGCACGCGCTTCATCCACCGAACGGACGCTGCCGGCCTTCTCACGCAACACCTGTTCGGCGCGGTTCAGCGCCACCCGGGCGGCCTGGACCTGCACCCGCGCCTGTTCGATCTGTCCGTCGGCGTCGATTTGCGATTGGGCGAGCCGGACCAGTTCCGCCGAAGAGAGCGAGGGAAGGATCGGAAACACGGACTGTCCGGCATGCCGCCCCCTTTCGTCCGGTGTTATGACCGGCGAAGGCAGAACGAGATCCGCCCCGTAAAAGCGGGTCCGGGCGACCTTTTTCCTTTCCACGGTCGCCGTGGTGATGCCCAGCCGTTCCTCGGCCCGGACTGTGAGAATGAGATTGGCGAGGTCCGTCTCCTTGACCGACGTGAACACCTTGGCCGGGGATGCGTCGGCCGCTTTCGCCGACGTCATCAGGATCGCCGCGACCGCACAGGCCATGATGAACGGGGAGACGGGTTCAGTTTTTTTCACGCGCGTTTTTTTGGGAGAGTGTTCCGGAGGGTTCAAGCCGCAGGGCGACGCAGCGCTCCAGTTCGGCGGCGGCGCGATGCACGTCGGCCTCGACCATCGCCCCCTGGATTTGGGCCTCGAACAGCCTGCGGGTGTGTTCGAGCACCTGGAGATATGAAATGTCACCCGCCGAAAAAGCCTGTTCCGCCTGGCGGACAGCAACCTCCAGCGGCGGAAGAATGCGTTCCGTCCATTGCGCGGCGCTTCCCCGGGCCTGGGCCAGCCGCAGATGGGCTTCGCGGACTTCGAGAGTGATGCGGTCGCGTAGGGCGGCCGTATTCCGCACCGCTTTCTCAAGCCGAGCCTTCGCCATCTCTTTTCCGCCTTCGTTCCAGTTGAACAGCGGCAGGTTGAAGTCCACCGCGGGTCCCGCCCGGAAAACGCGGTCCACGTCCTTCGCGTTCACGCCCGCGCCCAGGGTGAAGACCTCGGCTCGCGCCAGCCCGACGCCCTTGGCGGCAATGGTGATCGCCAGTTCCGCGGCCCGCAGGTCGGGGCGCGCGTTGAGAGCGTCCTCGACCCATTCGTTTGCGGACCGCAGGGGGACCGTCGCCGGCGGCGGCGCAACCACCCTCTCCGGCCAGTTCCGGCCGAACATTCCGGCAAGATTGCGCAACCGCTCGCTGGCGACCTGTTTCTCGATCCCCAGCCGGGCCAGGAGCTCTTGCGTCCGAAGCACATCGACCTTCGCGGCGGCAACCTCAAGCTCACCGATGTCGCCGGCCCGCAGTCGCGCCCCGGCGATGTTTGCAATGGCTTCCTGCAACCGGAGCGATTCCCCGGTCAGCCGGATTCGACGATCGGCCAGTACGAGATCCGCAAAGGCCAGTCGGACATCACGGACGAGGTCCAAGCCGCTTTGCGTCAGCCGTTGCACCGTGCGGTCGTACTCCAGCTCCGTCATCGCCACCCGTTTGGGACGCAGCCAGAGGAATTCCAACGGCAGGCGGGCGGTCAGTTCCAATGCCTTCGGACCAGTCGGAAGCAGCATGGAAAGGTTCGGATTGGGCAACATGCCGGCCTGGACCCGGTCGCTCCAGCCCAGCCCAAGGTCGGCGAGCAACGCCTGAAACGCAGCGTTGTTCTGCAGCGCAAGCGTAACGGCTTCCTCCTCCGAAATCCGGTCTTCAAGAGAGGGACCTCTTTCGGCCGGCCGGGTCGCCGGAGAAACGGCCCCGCGCAACTTCAGTGCATCGTCGACGGGTCGTCGCCGGCCGTCGGTCACGATGCACCCTGTCAGGGCAAAAAGCGTTCCCAAAAGCAGCAAACCCCTATGAGGCACCGCCTTCAACCAAGGCCGGCCCTGACTCAGTCCGAATAAGGATGGCTGAATCGCAGATGACAGTTTGGCCATCGGATCGATGGGAATGGCCTTCCCGCCGCTTCTCATGATTATTGCGAGGTCACACCAACCCTGTAACGGCGATGCATATAGAGATCGTCCGCCGTCTGAAACAGCGCCACGGCATCCTGCTCCAGTTCGATCATCTCGGAATCTGGCGCTTCCACGCGCCGCATTTGTTCACGCTTGGGATCGCCCTCAAAATATTCCTGACGCTTGTTCAGGTTGAACACGACCAGGCGCCGGTCGGCATAAATTCCGACGGAACGGTTATGGTGAAGCAGGACACGTCCAGTCCTTGTCGAAGCTCGCAGCAGGTCGCGACCGTAAAACATCGAGTCGTAGGGTCGGCCGATGAGCCCGAGAATGGTAGGGGCCACATCCAGTTGGCAGCCCAACGTCGAACACCGCCGGGGAAGCGCAGCCACCGCGGGGCCGACTGCGAGAAAAGGGATTTCGTAGGAGCGTATGGGAATGGTCTGGCTGCCATAGACTCGGGCGCCGTGGTCGGCGACCACGCAAAAGATGGTGTTAGTCCAAAACGGTTCCTTCCGCGCCTGATCAAAAAAGCGCCCGAGCGCGTAGTCGGTGTATTTAACGACATGGTCGCGGCGGTGGGCCTGCGGATCCTCGGGAATGCGTCCCGCGGGAAAGGTGTAAGGCTTGTGATTGGAAACCGACATGGAGGTCATCAGAAATGGCCGGCCCTTCTGGAACCGGTCGCGGCACTCCACAAGAATCCGATCATAGAGATCCTCATTGCAGACGCCCCAGACCGTCGAGAAAACCGGCTGTTTGAAGTCGCGGAGTTCGACAAAGTTCGACCAGCCGTTTGCGCGTGCGAATGCCCCGGTGCCGTCGAAGATCCCGCGCCCTGCGTACACGAAGGTCGTATCGTAGCCATCGCGAGCCAACACGCGGGCTATCGTCTCCACGTTTTCCGAACGGTCGCGGGCCACGATGGAATCTCCGGGGAGCGGCGGGAAGGAACTGAAAACGCCCTCATAACCACGGATCGTGCGATTTCCATCAGCATACAGGTTGTCAAACAGGATGGCGTCTTTCGTCGCAACGGCATCCATGCGCGGGGTAAGCGAGCCGTTGGTTCGCCCAAGGCAGCCCCAAAATTCCGATCCCAAACTTTCCTCCAAGAGCAGGACCACGTTCAACCTCGGCTTGGTCGGATCGCCAGTGATATGCCGTTGCAGCGAGTTGCTAGCGGCCGTCATCCGGGCCACTGGTTCGGCCAATAATTCGCGGGAACGACGGAACGCCTCGCCGAGCGGAACGGTCGGGTAAAAATGGCCGTACTCCAGGTTGCGAGTGGTCGCCGCCTTCCACAACCCGATAAAGGTGTTGCTGGCAAGTTCGTTGAGAGTGCGCTCCCGGTTCAGCTCCGCCTCATTGTGGCGAACCGACAGCACCGCTACCACCGCCAGAGACAGCCAGCCCACGGCCAGTTTCGGGCTTCGAGGCGAACGTTCCTCCGACCGCCGGCCCGACCATACGAACGCCACCCAGCCGATCAGACCGCCAAGCAGAACACAGGCTGAAACCACCACGGGAACGGGATAGACCTCCCGGATGTTCGTGAAGACCTCGTGTGGATAAATCAGGTAGTCGATCGCCACCGGATTGAACCGCGAAAGAAACTCCTGAAAGAAGAACCCCTCGGCTACGAAAAGGAATGCGAGCAGCGTGCCTGTCACGCCCGTGGCGAAGGCTGAAAGCGACCGGTGCCATCGGGACAACCACCACCGTTCGGGAACAAACGCGCACCAGAACACGACCGGGGTCAGCAAGATCAATCCGGCCACTAGATCCAGGTGAAGTCCCACCAGCATAACCCAGATGTAGTCGGCGAACGAAACCTGCGATGCCGGCGGAAAATTCACGGCCAGCGTAAGGCGCAGCAGGCTGGAGAAGAGAACCAGTCCAGCTAGATCAACGAGCGGGATGAGCTTCCGTTGATCTAATCGATGTGCATTGGGCGGCATTTTTCGTAGGGCGGCATGTGCCCATCACGGGCTTTGCCTAATGTTCCGACTCTACCTGCCAGTCTGATCAACTGTCTGTCACTGGCATGACAGTTTTGTCATCGCCCGAGAACTCGCTGGAAGCGCTTCCGGGATGCGGGATTGCTCCTTCAATTCTCCGACCCGGTCGAAACACGACCACGAAACGTGACAAACTCCTGAAGGCCGACAGGCAAATTCTACATTGCTTTGAAAATGGATTGCCAAGTTCATGACACCGAGGAAATGGCTTTCCCAGCGAAACGAACCAAAAACAGACGGAGAAACCCATCCCGACCGCCAGCGGGCGGCCTTCAAAAAAAGAGACAACCGACGTGTCTGCATGTGCCCGTCGCTTCGAAAGCGTCGCCGCCGTGATTTCGTCGCTCTTCAAGGTTCAGGGCCACGAGCTGGGTTCCCACGCTAGATCCTATCTTTGCAGCCTGCTGAGCCACGTCTCGCGCAAAAACCTGGAGCGCTTCGCCGAGGAGTTCGGCGGGATCGACTACGAGAATCTTCAGCAGTTCATCAGCGACAGCCCTGGCATTGCGGCCCGGTGACGCTGCGGCAACTGAGCCAACCAGCCGATCCGCATCGGCCGACGAACTTTCTCATCAAGTTGCGCGCCCTCTTCGGCATGCAAGCCCGGTCCGAGGTCATGGCCTATCTGCTGGCCGAAGGGTCGGGGCATCCGGGCGAGATGGCGGTGCGGCTCGCGTATTTCCACCGGACCCTCCAAACGACGCTGAATGATCTGGCCAGGTCCGGCCATTTGCAGTCGCGACGTGAGGGCCAGGAAAAGCGGTTCTGGCTCCGCCCGCGACGACTGGCGCTTTCTGCTCACTTGGGCTGCCGCCTCGGAGGAAAGCCCGCCTGAGTTTCCTCGCTGGGTGGATTGGGCTTCAGTTTACGTCGCCCTGGGGTCGGTCGCCCGGTTCCTGAACTGACCGGATCTGGATCGTGCCTCACCGGCCGTGCAGGCCATCGAGCTTCGGGCTTGTCTTGAGACGCTGGACCCCACGTTCCTTCGCGAACGCATCCACGTCCCGCCCGGGGCTACCGGGGCGGCCTACATGGAGGCGGTCTTGGGTGACATTCACCGGCTCGTCAAATAGCCGCGGTTCAAGGAAAGTGAGGTCCTTTCGCAGTCACCCGGAAGGGAACGCTTCCGCCAGCACAACCGATGGGCTGGCTGCGAAAGACCTCAGGTTAATCCGTTCTAAGAGGGGAGTCCCCAAGAGCAATGATCCGGAGCTCGGAACGCTGCGCGACCCGAACTTCGGCGGGGGACAAAATCCAGTCGCAGATGCCCACCTCCGCGTCCTGCGCCCAGCGGGCAAGCTCCAAGCGCTCGCCAAAATGTTCATCCTCCGGGGACACCGAGATGCCGAGGGGACTGTCGACGAGGCGTGCCACCGCCGAGGTGAGCCGAAGGAACTGCAACTCGGATAAGTCCGCCTTCAGGATTTTGTCGGTCGGAACGTCCGACGCCACACAGAGCAGGAGGATGAGCGAGACATCGAAGGAATAGTTCCGGATAAGCCAAACCGTAGAATGCCTCCGGTTCGCGGCCGATTCCCAGACCAGCCTGGCCAGCGTTTCCAACGAGGGCCGCTCCGGGGAATTCCCGAGTGCGAGCAATTCCTCCTTAAGCCGCTCCGCACGGCCAAAGACCAGGGATTCACCGTCCCAGTCGGCGCTCCACCCCGAATCGCTCAGGCCGTAGAGCGACTCAATGGCGTCAATGGCGCGTCGCAGGAGCGGTCCGATGGCGTGCACTTCAATATTCATGGTCTACCTCCGGGGGAAATCCCATTTTACCGCGTGCCGGTGAGACTCCGCAACCCAGCCACCGGCCGCCAACTGGCGTGCCCGGATTCCAGCACGAACGTCAGGACGAGGGTGTTCGGGAAATACCAACTGGCCCGGAACCCGCCGCAGTGAATTTCAACCCCGTCCCGCTTCTCTTCGGCCACCGTTTCCAGCAGGCCGCGCGCCTTGTCGCGGAGCGTTTCGAGGGACGGCGCTTCCGCTTCCCCCCAGTAGGTCCAGCCCAGCGCGTGCATCGCCGTCCGGACCCGCTCGAAGTCGAATCGCTTCATCACTTGGTCGAGCAAATCCGGCGTCGGATCAGGGAGGGGCAGCACCACGTCGCCCAGCGGCAGGTAAGGTTGGCAATTGTCAGTCATGGTTTTGATCGGGGCGTGATGGCCCTTTTCCCATGCAGTCCTTTGCCCCGCGCAGAACCGGAAAAAATATTTCAGCCAAGCTCACCCGCTTGAGCAGCGACCCGTCCCGCCGTTGGGGAGGGAAGCCAACGCCGCCAACCGGAGAGCCCTGCAAGCCGGGTGTCCCCGGCCGCGGGCGATTCACTTCTGGTCGTCCGGCAACAGCAGTTCGATGTGGTTTTCCTGCAACCACGCCCGGACGTCCGTCCGCAGTTCCCGGGTGAACTCGATCAACTCGTCGGCATCCTTCTTGGTCGCGCCGCCCGCGTAGTCGTATTCGACGGTGTTCCGCTTGATTCGGCAGACATCCAGGTAGTCGGCGTCCGCCCGCCGGTTGGAGCCCAGGATGAGCGGCAGCGCCTGCAAGGTCCGGTAATGCTGAAGTGACTTCTCGGGCCGATAGCCCGAGACGTAGATCAGGATGGTGCAGAGCTTCAGTGCGGCGTTGTAGGCGATGCCGAAGCGCCAGTCGGCCGAAAGGTCCCCCACCACGGCATCCGCCAGGTCCCGCTCAACGATCTTGAGCAGGTCCTGAATCTCCTTCGGACTGGTCTGATGGGCTTTCAGCCAGCCGTTATTGGCCCATTGCTGCAAGCTCATGCTCGGTTCCCTTCACGAAGAGCATCGGGGCGGCGAGCACCGACGTGACAAAGTGATCCTTGTTCCGCTTCCGTTCGCGGAATTCCTCCGGCGTCAGGATGTGGGGATTGATTTCCCGGCCGACCACCTCGGCCACCCCGGACAACGATTTGGTCAGCCCGCGAAGCCCGATGGAGCCGATCACCATCAGGTCCACGTCGCTTTCGGCATGGGTCTCCCCCCGGGCGATGGAGCCGAAGACGAAGGCCAGTTGAACTTCCGGGTCGGTGAGGGCTTTGCCCAGCACTCCGGCGAGGCCGTTGGTCTTGAGCACCAAGGCCGCCAGTTCCCGGTGGGCGGGATGATCCGGGTTGGCGCTGAAATACACCCGGTTGCCGTCCCGGCGGGATTTGAGGAGTCCGACGGAAGTCAGACCCTTCAACTCCTGCTGCACGGTTCCCAGGGAAAGCCCGGATTGCCGGACGATTTCCCGGAGATGCAGTTCCGGCCGCCGAAGCCCGAAGAGCAGGCGGAAGATCTCCGCCTTCACCCGACTGGCGACGATTACGGCTAAGTCCGTCATGTTCGCCATTACCATACAGTCGTATGGTTACACCTGTCAAACTGGCCGTAGACCTCCAGGAAGTGGTCCCGTCCGCGATTGAAAATCCGGGGAGGACGTTCACGCGTGTCCTTGGTAGGTGCCGTCGCCTTGAGCCTCCGTCGTCGCCGGAAGCGGCGCGGCGCTGTTGCCAGAGCTCGGAGCCGGAAACGGAATCACCCGCTGGGCTTCGGCCTGCTTCTCGTATTCCCCGAGGGAGGGAATGATGACGTGCGCGTGGCGGGCATAGGCGCGGTGGACCGCCTTGCTGTTGTGGCCGAGAGCCTGTTGGGCGAAGCGCTCGGGATACCCGGCGGACTTGGCGCGCTCCGCCCAGGCGTAGCGGTAGGAGTGCAAGGTCACCCCGGAGATCTTCAGTCCCCGGCAACGCTGCTTGAACTCGGTGGCGCGGTCGGCGGCGCGGACGCCGCGCAGGTAGGGGAAGAGCGGTCCACGGGCCGGAAGGGAACGGAGCACGGCGGCGACGGTTTCGTCGAACCGGACGGCCGCGTGCTCACCCGATTTCTTGCGGGTGTAGCTGATGATGCGGTTGGGCCAGTCGATGTTGTCCGCCTCCAGGAGCGCGATGTCGGTCTGGGAGGCGCCGAGATGCCACGCCAATTCGTAGAACGCCCGGCGCTCCTCATTGCCTTCGCGGTCGATGATGGCCCGGTGCTCGTCGTGGGTGATGGCGCGCTTGGATTGGTAGCGGACGGCGGGCCACTGCTTCTTGGGGATGACCGGCCATGGGAGCCAGCCCATGTCCAACGCGAAGTTGTGGAGTCGGCGCAAGTAGACGTTGGTGGACACCGTGCCGACTGCGAGGACGCGCAGGAAATGCTCGGCCTTGGTTTCCACGACGGGCAACTGGCGCAGCGGCGCGAAGGCGCGGTCCTTGATGGCCGTGTCCCAACGGTGCCGGGTGTCGCCCTTCTTGGTCCGCACCAGTTCCGCCATGACGAACTGCCAATCGCGGGTGGCGGCGGCGGAATCCCCGGCCTTCCAGTAGACGCGTGCCAGCTGGAGGCTGAAGGCGGGGGCGGTGTCGGTCTCGTTGCGCGCGGCGACGAGGCGGTAGGCCTCAGCCTTGTCGCGGGTGTGGAGGGACTCCTGTTTCTTGGTTTCGAGATCCTCGACGTAGTAGGTGCCCCAGCCACGGCGAAAGACCCGGTATCGCTGTTTCATCTCGATTCGCATGGATTCGAGTATGGCCTGCGGTCCGAAACCCTGTGAACCCGTAGTGGGAGCGCGGTGAACGGGTAGTCGGGGTGTAGTGCCCGGGTAGCCGATTCACTGAAGAATCCACTGAAGGTTCGGCCTCCCGTTTGGCGTAACTCTCTTAATCACAGCAACTAAGAGTTGGAGGCGAGGGTCGGAATCGAACCGACGAATGCAGCTTTTGCAGAGCCGTGCCTTACCACTTGGCTACCCCGCCGCTCCAGAGCGATCCAATTAACGAGAGGATGGCCCGACCTGCAAGCAGGGTTTTTCTCGGCTGGCCGACGCGCGTGGCCGGTGGGCCGTCGAGGGACGCAGTCGGAACATCGGCCGGCGTCATGGCCGGCCTCGCTTCGATCGGTCACCCGAGACGACCGGCGACGGACCATGGACCCACGGACAAAAGGCACGCCGCCCTGTGTCCTCCGCGCCTCCGTGGCCAAAAGCAGGCCCTACTGGACGACACGGAACAGCTTCGAGGCGGAGTCGACGGGCAACGTTGCCGTGAATCCGTTGAAGATCCGGGTCACTGCAGTCCAAGTACCGGCACCCAAGGCGGGGCGTGACTGGATTGCCAGGCCGCTTGGGAACGAAACCGCATCGCAGTTCAGGAACAGCCGGAACTGCCCGGTACCCGGATCGACTTCCGCCCGAAGCCGGATCGTCGTGTCCCCGGCGGAAATGGGTTGGCCGGGATCCGGATTGTAGAAGACGCGGCTGGGCCAGCCGCCGGAGGCGAAGGAGGGCCGGCCCTGGAAGAGCGGGTTGGTGAGCTCCGTCCAGCCGTAGTGGACGCCCCGGCGTCCTTGGAAACGCAGACCGATTAGGCCGGTCGCGCTGATGCTGTCGCCCCAACCCGTGTCGGGTCCAACGACGGCTCCCACGGACAAGGCGCTGGTGATGGCGTTCGTGGGATACCGCGTGGTGATCGCCTGGAAGGACGCGAAGAGCCCGCCTCCGAACGGGGGCGGTGCTCCGAAGGTGACCCCCTGGAACTCCGCCGTGGCATCGGCGTCCAGGTCCAGGCTCGGACCGGAGGCGAGGGCATGGACTCCGGGGAACAGGCCCGCCATGAGCAGGACTCCCAGGATGACGACGCGAGGATGCCGGCTGGTACGCACCGCGGGGATCTTCATGGGATTGGACGCTGTTGAACCGGCCTCGGGAAGTCAACGGGTCCCACTGGCGACGGACCGACACGGCCCTGTGCCAAAGGTGCAGACGGGATCGGCACGCGGAGACGCGGAGAACGCGGAGGAATGGGAACACGATCCGAGGAAGACTTTGGAGATCGTCGGTCTTCTCTCCGTGGCCTCCGCGCCTCCGCGTGCACTTCCCCTTGAACGGCGGCAGGACGACCAACTCAGGTCGGTTCTCTTCAGCAGAACACCCAGATGGGTCAGTGTCGGTTCTCCGCGTGTCGGTGTGAGATCCGTCTTCGCTCCATCTGGATCGTTCCGACTCAGGGACACCCCCTTTCCGCTTTCGCCGTCGGGCGCCCGGCCGCATCGTCCCGCCCGTCCATGGGCAACACGTTTGGTCACCTGTTCCGCATCACCACCTGGGGCGAATCCCACGGGGGCGGCGTCGGCGTCGTCATCGACGGCTGCCCGCCGCGCGTGCCGCTCACGGAGGCGGACATCCAGCCGGATCTCGACCGCCGTCGCCCCGGCCAGTCGTCGATCACCACGCCGCGCAAGGAGACGGACACGGTGAAGATCCTGTCGGGCACGTTCGAGGGACTGACCACGGGCACGCCGATCTCGATGTGGGTGAAGAACGAGGACTTCCGCTCGGAGGCCTACAACGAGATGTCGGAGAAGTTCCGTCCGAGCCATGCCGACTACACCTACCACGCGAAGTACGGGCATCGGGCGTGGCCCGGGGGCGGACGCACGAGCGCGCGGGAGACCATCGGACGGGTCGCCGCCGGCGCGTTGGCGAAGAAGATCCTCAAGGCCCGCTGGGGCGTGGAGGTGCTCGCGTGCGTGACGCAGGTGCAGCACCTGAAGGCGACGGTCGACGCGGACGCCTTCACGTCGGAGCAGGTGGAGGCGAACATCCTCCGCTGTCCGGACGCGGCGGCCGCGCCGGCGATGATCGAGCTGATCGAGCAGCGGCGCAGCGAGGGCGACAGCGTCGGCGGCATCGTGTTGGGCGTCGCCCGCAACGTCCCGGTCGGCTGGGGCGACCCGGTGTTCGACCGGCTCGAGGCCGACCTGGCGAAGGCGATGTTGTCGCTGCCGGCGACGAAGGGTTTCGAGGTGGGCTCGGGCTTCGAGGGCGTGCTGCTCACGGGCCTGCAGCACAACGACCCGTTCCGCAACGTGGACGGCGAGGTCGTGACGACGTCGAACCGTTCCGGCGGGATCCAAGGGGGCATCTCGAACGGCGCGCCGATCCATTTCCGCGTCGCGTTCAAGCCGGTGGCCACGGTCATGCACGAGCAGGACACCGTGGACGTGCAGTACCGGGACACGACGCTGCGCGGTCGCGGCCGTCACGATCCGTGCGTGCTGCCACGTGCGGTGCCGATGGTGGAGGCGATGACCGCGCTGGTCTTGCTCGACCATGCGCTGCGTCATGAGGCCCAGTGCCGCTGATCCCGGCCCGTCCGCAGAGGAGCGGAAGGGGCTTCATCCGCAGGAGGAGCATCCGCAGATGACGCCGATGGCCGCGGATCCGGAAGGGCTCGGTTTCCGGACATCTGCGGGAATCTGGGACATCTGTGGATGAACCCTCGGTGGATCCCGTGCGGAGGATCTGCGGGCACTTGCGTCGGGGACGGGTCGCGGTTAATCGGTTCGCGACATGAAACGATTCTGGATCCTCCTCAGCCTGCTGCTGCCCACGGCCCTTTCCGGGGCGATCCGGACCCAGACGGTCGAGTATCGGGACGGCGACACGGTCCTCGAGGGATTCGCGGCCTGGGACGACGCCGTCACCGGCAAGCGTCCGGGGATCCTGGTGGTGCACCAGTGGATGGGCCTCACGGACTACGAGCGCAAGCGCTGCGAGATGCTGGCGGGCCTGGGCTACGTGGCGTTCGCCGCGGACATCTACGGCAAGGGCGTGCGTCCGGCCAACCCCGGTGAGGCGGGCGGCGTGGCGGGCAGGTACAAGAACGACCGCCCGGTGCTGCGGGGTCGGGTGAACGCGGGCCTGGAGAAGCTGAAGGCGCTGGAGACCTGCGACGCCTCGAAGACCGCGGCCATCGGCTACTGTTTCGGAGGCACGACTGTCTTGGAGCTGGCGCGGAGCGGGGCCGAGGTGGCAGGTGTGGTGAGCTTCCACGGCGGACTCGGTTCCCCGACCCCGGCGGACGCCTCGAGGATCCGCGGCAAGGTGCTGGCCCTGCATGGCGCCGACGATCCGTTCGTTCCGGCGGCGGAGGTGGCGGGCTTCGAGAAGGAGATGCGCGACGCCAAGTGCGACTGGCAGCTGGTGGCCTACGGCGGCGCGGTGCACAGCTTCACCCATTGGACCGCCGGCACCGACAACTCGAAGGGCGCGGCCTACAACGAGAAGGCCGACAAGCGTTCCTGGTCGGCGATGAAGGGTTTCTTCGAGGAACTCTTCCGCTGAGGTCCCAAGGACCCGGTCGCGGCCACGCGTCCCCCGCCTGCTCCCTTCATCCATGAGTACCGAGGTGCGCATCCTGGCCGGGTTGGAGACCGAGTTCGGCATCACGCGCGACACGGAGCCGGGCGAGGAGTTGGACGTGGTGGCGGAGTCGATCGCGGTGGTCCGCGCGGCGGCCTGCGGCGGTGCCCGGATGTGCTGGGACTACCGGTGCGAGGATCCGCACCAGGACACGCGGGGATTCCGGGTGGACGCGCTGCGCCAGGACACAGACGAGTCGGGGTACCTCGAGCAGGATGCACAGCGGCCGCTGACGTTCGCGGAGATCAAGAGCGACCGGGCGTTGACCAATGGCGGGCGCTTCTACAACGACCATGCGCATCCGGAGTACTGCACACCGGAATGCGCCGGGCCGGAGGACCTGGTGGCGCACGACCGCGCCGGCGAGCGTTGGGTGATGGACGGCGCCCGGCGTCTTGCCAAGGAACGCGGTCGCGCGGTGCGGATCCACAAGAACAACACGGACTACCTCGGGCACAGCTATGGGTGCCACGAGAACTACCTCCTTCCGCGTTCGCTGGACTGGGACGACCTGTGCGCGGGCATCGAGGCATTCCTGGTCACGAGGTCCGTCTTCTGCGGCGCCGGGAAGTTCGGCGTCGAGGACGAGGACCGGTTCGTCGGACCGGGATTCCAGCTGAGCCAGCGCGCGGACTTCTTCCGGGTCCGCCAGAGCGTGGACACCATGCAGGAGCGTCCGCTGATCAACACGCGGGACGAACCGCATGCGGATCCGACGCGCTGGAGGCGGTTCCATGTGATCCTGGGGGACTCGAACCTCTCCGGCTTCGCGACGCGGTTGAAGGTGGCGTCCACCGCGTTGGTGCTCGAGGCGTTGGTCCGCGATCCGGGACTCGTGCGCGGGCTGCCGCGGCTGGCCGATCCGCTGGCCGCGTTCCGGTCCATCTCGCGCGATCCGACCTTCCGCTGGGAGGTGGCCCTGGAAGGCGGAGGCGCCTCGACGGCGTTGGAAGTCCAGCGTGCCTACCTCGCGGCGGTCGTCGCCCGGGTGGATCCGTCGCGATCGGCCTGGGCGGAGGTGCTGGGCGACTGGGAAGCCGTGCTCGCGGACCTGGCCGCGGATCCGGGCCTCTGTTCCGACCGCCTGGACTGGGTGGCGAAGCGCGCCTTGATCCGGGCCTTCCAGGAGGAGGAAGGGATCGACGACGACGATCCGTGGCTGCGCAGCCTGGACCTCGCCTACTCGCTGTTGGACCCGGCGGACGGGTTGCATGCGGGGCTGGAGGCGTCGGGCTCGATGCGCATGCCGGTGGAGGAACACGCCGTGGAGGAGGCGATGCGTGAGGCCCCGCAGGACACGCGCGCAGCGGTCCGGGGCGCGTGCCTGGAACGGTTCCCGGAGGCGGTCCTGGCCGCGCAATGGGACCACGTCGTGTTGCGCACGAGCCGTGGACCGTTCCGCGTGGACCTGACGGGCCTTTTCGATCCCGCGGCCGTCCGCGAGCGGCTCCGCTGGATCCAAGCCGCGGCGGATCCCGACGCCCTGGCGGCGTCTTGGAATCCGTGAGGATCCGGGCCGCGTTTGGACACGGATTCCACGGATTCGTCCGGGGATATGGGTCGGGTCGGGGTCGGGTGCGGCGCGGCACCCTCACCCGGAGACCCATGGATGCCGGGTTCCGGTCGAACCCGGCTTGCGATCCCCGTGCGGCGTCCGGCAGGCTGCCAACGTAGATGAAACCCGGATCGGAGGCGCAGGCGACGCTCACGAGGATCGCCGAAAGCGGCATCTTCGAGATGCACGACATCTCCGCGCACCTCGACGCCTCGGGGCTCTACCGGCTTCCGTTCCAGCGCGAGTTCCCGCTGTCGCTCCGGGCTTTCCGCTACCGGGCGGGGCTGTTCACCCAGGGCGCCACCTGGCACGAGCAGCTGGAGCTCTTCTGCGTGGTCGACGGCGCGGTCGACGTGCGCATGGGCAGCCAGACCGTGAAGCTGGGACCGGGCGACCTGCTGGTGGTGGACAACCAGAAGCTCCACCACGTGGTGGACCATCCCGGCCTGGACGCGCGGGTGATCGTGGTGAGCTTCCTGCCGGAACTCGTCTACAGCCTCGGATCGTCGTCGCACGACTACGCATTCCTGCTACCCTTCTACGCGCAGCTCGAGGAACGGCCCAACGTGCTCCGGAGCACCGATCCCGCGGCGCAGGAGGCGGCGTCGGCCTTGGGACGGCTGGTCGCCGAGTTCTTCGCCCCGCCGGAGACGCCCTACCGCGAGGCGGCGTGCAAGGCCCGGCTGCTGGGGTTGCTCACGGTGTTGCTGCGACGGTTCCAGGACGCGGACGTGATGCGCTGGCAGTTCGAGCGGCGGCGGCAGATGGCCCAGCGTTTCGTCCGGCTTCTGGAGCATCTGCGTCGGCCCGAGGCCGGGAAGCTGTCGCTGGGCGAGGCGGCGCGGATGTGCGGCATGAGCACGGCCAGCTTCACCCGCTCCTTCAAGCAGGTGGCCGGCATGCCCTATCTCGCCTACGTGACGCATCTACGGCTCGGCGAGGCGGCCCGGCTGCTGCGGATCGGCGACCGGTCGATCGCGGAGATCGCGGACGCCCTGGGGTTCGCGGACCAGAGCCACTTCGACCGGCGGTTCAAGCGGGCCTTCGGGACGACCCCGAGCCAGTTCCAGAGGCGGCATCGGCCCGAGGCCTGAGCCTCCTACGATTCCGTGGAGCGGAGGAAGAGCCCCACGCAAACGCGCAAACGGGGTGCGGGGTCAAACGGATGTACATCCTTCGGTGTTGGCTGCGGCACTCGAAACCAAAGGTCCGCCTTCCGTTCTTCAGTGGCTTTGCGGCTTTGCGTGCCGATCCCTTCCCCATCGTTCCGCGTGAGCAGAACGTTCCAGAGTTCTCCCCGCCCGTTCTAGCGGCGAAGGGTGTTCCCTGGGCACGATTCCAGGCATGAAATCCCCGCTCCTGCTGGCGACGGCGCTCCTGTGCACCGGAACGGCGGTGTCCGGAGCCCTGCCGGCGCTCGAGGTCTCGGCGAACCGGCGGTTCCTGGTCACCGCGGACGGCAAGCCGTTCTTCTACCTGGGTGACACCACGTGGGAGCTGTTCCATCGGCTGGACCGGGCGCAGGCGGTGACGTTCCTCGACAACCGCGCGGCGAAGGGGTTCAACGTGCTCCAGTCGGTCGCGATCGCCGAACTCGAGGGCCACACCGATCCGAATCCCTATGGACACCTGCCGTTCGTGGACCTCGACGTGACCCGTCCGGCGGTGAAGGACGGCCCGGAGAACGACTACTGGGACCACGTGGACTTCATCGTGGCGGAGGCCAACCGGCGCGGCCTCTACATCGGGTTCCTGCCGACCTGGGGGCGCTTCTGGCACGACACGAACGACGGCCGGCGGCCGCTCTTCGACGCCGCCAACGCGGCGGTCTACGGCGAATGGCTGGGACGGCGCTACAAGGATGCGGGACTGATCTGGATCCTGGGAGGCGACCGCGGCGTGGACACCGCGGAACAGAAGGAGGTCATCCGCGCCATGGCACGCGGTCTCCGCAAGGGCGACGGTGGCGCGCACCTGATGACGTTCCATCCGCCCGGAGGAAACGGTTCGTCCACCTGGTTCCACGACGACGACTGGCTCGACTTCAACATGCGCCAGAACGGGCATGTCGCCGAGTTCACCGGCCGCTACGACAACACGCGCAAGGACTACGACCGCAGCCCCGTGAAGCCGGTGCTCGACGGCGAGCCGATCTACGAGGACCACCCGGTGTCCTTCGACGCGAGGAAGCTCGGACATTCGATCGCGGCCGACGTCCGCCGCCCCCTGTACTGGAACCTCTTCAGCGGCGCCTTCGGGCACACCTACGGGCACCATTCGGTCTGGCAGATGTGGTCCCCGTCGAAGGGACCGATCAACAACCCGCTCATGCCATGGTCCGAGGCGATGGACCAGCCGGGCGCCTCCCAGATGCGGCACGGACGGGCGTTGATGGAGTCGCGGCCCTTCCTGAGCCGGATCCCGGACGACTCGGTGCTGGTGGAGGACCGCGTGCCGACGAGCGTGCCCGGCGCGGGACGCTACCGGTTCGCCGCCACGCGGGACACCGAGGGCACCTACGCGATGGTGTACGCGCCGGTCGGCCGCGGGTTCACGGTTCGCATGGAGGTGATCCGCGGTCCGCAGGTGAAGGCGTGGTGGTTCAATCCGCGCAACGGCGAGGCGACGCCGATCGGCACCTTCGCCAACGGAGGTCGGCGCGGGTTCACCCCGCCGGACAAGGGCGAGATGCTCGACTGGGTGCTGGTGTTGGACGACGCGGCGAAGGGCTATCCCGCCCCGGGAAGCCGATGAACCGGCTCCTTCTCCAACTGCTCGTGCTCCTCTGGGCCGTCCCGTCGTGGGCGGTGATTCCCGCGCACACGGTCCAGGAAGGCTTGGTCCGGATCCGGGGTGTCGGACCGGACAACCCGATCCTCTACGACAACGACTTCTGGACCGACGTCCCCGACGCGGCCTACCTGTGGGCCAAGGCCTCGCTCGGCGAGGCGCGTCTGGTCGGGAACGTGATCACCCGCTGCACCTATGGCTGGGAGGAGGGTTACGCCCACGGGCTGCCGCAGCAACGGGAGGAGGCGGCAAGGCTGATGCGCCTGGCGAAGGAGAGCGGCCTGCGGAACATCCCGGAACCGGTCGTCGGCTCGACGGTGGTCCTGCGCAAGCCGGCGAGCGGCGTGGTGTCGGAGACGCGGTTCGAGCGCACGGCGGGCAGCGCGCTCATCGTGTCGGAGGCGGGGAAGGCGACGCCGGAGAAGCCGCTGCTGGTGTTCGTCGGCGGTTCCTGCACGACCCTGGCCAGCGCGTTCCTCGAGCAGCCGTCGATCACCAACCGCGTCGTCGTGTTCCAGGTGGACGGCGGAGGCTACAACGGTTCGGACCGTTGGGCGTGGGACATCGCGATGCGGCACTTCCGCTTCGTGAACTGGGCCCAGGGCTACTTCTGGGACAAGGTGGGGGAATGGCATCCGGAGCGCTTCGCCGGGCTGCCGAAGAACCCGTTGTGCGACTTCCTGCGCGAGTATTCGGCCACCGACCTGGGTCGGGCGAACCGGTGGGGCGACGGTGCGTGGCTCTTCCAGCTCTTCGCACCGGGCTGCATCACCGCGGTCGAGGAACACGACGGACTCGGCCTCACGGTCCCCCTCCGCGGCAACGTTCCTTTGGCGATGGAAGCGGAGTTCCTGCGCACCCTGGGACGGGTCGGCCGCGCAACCGAACCCGTCGGCGCCGGCCACCACGAACTCCGCATCTACAACGTGTCCTCGAACAAGATGGAGGCGGTGCTGGAACGCTTCCGCGGAACCGTGGAACCGGTGCGTCGGCGGCTCGGCATCGAAACGGTGGGCTGCTGGACCGCGCCGGGCACGACGAACGGCGGGACCTTCGCCTACATGGTGTCCGCAAGGAGCCTGGAAGAACTGGCGCGGCTGGAGAAGCTCTTCGGTTCCGATCCGGAGTTCCGGAAGGGCTACGCGGCATCGGAGGCACGTCACGGACGGACGGTGGATGGCATCGTTTCCCTCGCCCTGCCCACCGGCGAAATGGCGGGACCGGTGCCTGAATCGGCGGGAAAGACCCACGCCTTCGACCTGCGCATCTATTCGGTGGTGCCCGGGAAACTCGACGCATTCCGCGACCGCTGGCGCGACTTCGCCGTCCCGATCTACCGGCGTCATGGACTGCACTGCGTCGGCTGGTGGATCGCCGAGTCGAAGGACGCGGCCGGGCGGGACCAGTTCGTGTGCCTGCTCGCGGGCGAAAGCCTCGAGTCGATCCCGAAATCCATCGCCGCCTTCCACGCGGACCCGGAATGGCGGCGCGTGGAATCCGAGACCGAGCGCGGCGGGAAACTCCGCGAGGGCGTGGTCGCCCACCGGCTGCTGCCCACCGACTTCTCCGCGCTGAAATGAGGGCGGCATCCCAGCTCGAATCCTTGGTGGCGCAGTCGCTCCTCGCCGTCGGCCTGCTGGTGGGGGTTTCCTCTCCACGGTCCCATGCCGAGGCCCCCAAGGACCCTCCAGGCCGCTACACCACCTCGTGGTTGGGGAACTCCTACATGGACACCCGGGGGCACCGGAACGTGACCGAGGCCCTCCACGACCTCTGCCTGGGTCCCGGCGGACGGATCTTCACGGCGGGCTATGCCGAATCGTGGGGCGGTGGCGCGGAGTACGACGCCAAGGATGGCGCCTTCATCGCCCGGTACGACCGTTTCGATTCCGGCTTCGGCGATCCGGTCGCGGTCGTGGCCGCGGACGACACGCATGTCTATTTCGGCGCCGGGAAGCGAGGCCTCCTGAGGTCCAAGCACGGCGGCGGCGACGGCGGCTATGAGGCATTCCTGCCGGGCGTGGACGTGCAGGGCCTGCACCTCCGGGGACGGCGGCTCTACGTCAGCGACTTCGACAACGGCCGGATCCGCGTCCTCGACCTGGCCACGATGTCCGAGACGGCCGGCTGGCCCTGCGAATCGCCGACCCGGCTGATCGTCGACGACACGGGGAGGGTGTGGGTGGTGGTCTTCGGATCCGACAGCGTCCAGAAGCCGTCGGAGGGTCCGATGTGGTGGGGACGAAAGGTGGTCTCCTTCGACGCGGCAGGCATCCCGGGACCGGAGATCGGCGACTTCGGGAAGCCCCTGTCGCTGGCGGTGGACCGGCGCGGCCGGCTGTTGGTCGGCGGTCTGAACGAGCACTCGCAGATCTGGCTTTATGACATCGCCGGGACGCCGAGGAAGGTGGGGACCTTCGGAAACCGGGGCGGCATCTTCTCGGGGACCTCCGGCGAGTTCACCCGCTCGGCGAAGCTGCATTGGATCAAGGCGATCGCGGTCGACGAGCAGGGCGACATCGTCACCGGCTGCACCTACGGGACCTTCTGGGGCAATTGCATCGAGAGGTGGGATCCGGCCGGAGGGCTGCGATGGCGGCTGTTCGCGGGAACCTCCCTCGATGGCGCGGGGCTGGATCCGGAGGACGAGACCCAGGTCTATTCCAAGTACCACCACTACGCGCTCGACTACTCCCGGACCACACCCGGATCGGAATGGTCCCTGAGGGGTTTCACGGTGAACCGCTTCAAGCATCCGGAAGATCCCAGGGTCGACCAGAACACGGACGTCGGATCGCGTTCGCTGGGAGCCGGGGCGTTCCGGCTGGGGGGAAGGCTCTTCGTCGGACGCAGCAACCAGGAAGGGTACCGATTCGAACTGTTCCGCCAGGAGTCCGGTTCCGAGGGAGAGGTACTGGTCCCCTCGTTCAAGCTGGGCGCGGGGGGCGACGCCAACAACCACTTCTACGACCCCGCCACCCGGTCGTGGATCCGCCGTCCGAAGAAGGAGGGCCTCTACAACCAGTACTGGAACATCGCGAGGAACGGCGACCTGTTCACTGTCGGCGATCCCCAGACCGTCATCCACTACCGCTTCGGCGGGCTGGATCCCCTGGGGAATCCGATCTGGGACGCGACGAACGCCACGACGTCCGTGGTTTCGGCGCTCAAGCCGATCCGACGCCTCGTCTACGACTCCGACTCCGACGTCATGTACATGGCCGGTGACGTGAAGGAGCAGAACTGGGGATCCTTCCTCCGGGTCAAGCGCTTCAAGGAATGGTCCAAGGGCAACCGCGTCCCGGACTTCACCGCGGAGCTTCCCTACCAGGACGCGGAGTACGCCGGTAACAGCAACTACGGCGGCGGGCAGCCGGCCTCATTCTCGGTGGCCGGCGAATACATCTTCGTCCTCTACGGCGTGGGCCACGTGCGCATCCTGGGCAAGGCCGACGGGAAGCTGGTCGGCACGCTGCGACAGGACGTGAACGGCTGGCGCGGAAGCGACGGACAGGTGGACGCGGCGTACGGGATGACGGCCTCGCTCAGGAAGAACGGCGAGTACGTGATCCTTTTCGAGAACGCCGCGTGGGCCAACATCATGATGACGCGTTGGTGTCCGGACGGCGATTGTCCGAACCCGACCACCGCACCGAAGCCGTGAGCGCGACCGATCCAATCCGGCGGATGGACCGCCGAACCTTCCTCGCCGCGGCGGCGGTTTCCTCCGTCGCGACGCTGGGCGGCTGTGCCACCGGAGAAGCGACCGACGAAGGCGGCGTCATGACGGTCACCGGTCCGATCCGGCCGGCGGACCTGGGGCGGACGCTGATGCACGAACACATCGTCGTGGACTTCATCGGCGCGGCCAAGGCCACGCCGGCGCGCGTCGACGCGGAACTGGCTTTCCAGACCGCGCTGCCGCACCTCCGGAAGCTCCGGGAGCGCGGCGTGCGGTCGCTGGTGGAGTGCACGCCGAGGCACATCGGCCGGAGCGTGGCCTTGCTCCGACGGCTGTCCGAAGCGAGCGGACTGCAGATCCTCACCAACACGGGCTGGTATGCGGCGGTGGATCACAAGTTCCTGCCCCCGGAGGCCGCATCCGATTCCGCGTCACGGATCGCCGAGACCTGGCTGAAGGAATGGCGGAACGGGATCGATGGAACCGGTATCCGGCCGGGTTTCCTCAAGCTCGGGACCGGAAACGGTCCGCTGCCGCAGATCGATGCCAAGCTCGTCCGGGCGGCCGCCGAGGTCCACCGCCGAACCGGAGCGACACTCTTCATCCACACGGGCGACGGGGCGGCGGCGCTCGACGAGATCCGCCTGCTCCGCGAGGAAGGCGTCGCCCCGGCCGCGCTCATCTGGGTCCACGCCATGAACGACCCCGGGCCCGTCCAGATCGAGGCGGCCCGGCTCGGAGCCTGGGTCAGCCTCGACGGATACTCCCTGGCGCCGCAGAACGTCCTCCGCTTTCCGCGGTTCCTGGAAGCGCACCGTGTGGCGGGGACGTTGAACCGGGTGCTGCTTTCCCACGACGACGGCTGGGCTGTCGAAGGCAACGGTCCCCGCGGTTCCGGCTTCGGGCTCTTCGGCAACGGAAACACCGCGCCCTTCGAGTCGCTGTTCACCCGGCTGCTGCCGGACCTCCGCGCGAAGGGCTTCTCCGAGGCCGACCTCGATCTTCTCCTCGTCGCCAATCCCCGCGAGGCGCTGACGCCCCGGCGCCGACTCCTCTCATGACCGCATCCACTGCACCCGGAGAAACACCGCTCCACCCAGAATGACCACCATCACACTCGTCGGCGCCGGCGGAAAGATGGGCTGCCGCCTGACCGACAACTTCCTCAGGACCCGGTACCGCCTCCACTACCTCGAGGTCTCGCCCAAGGGACTCGAGAACCTCCATCAACGGGGCGTCGCCACGTCGGACGCGGAGACCGCGATACCCGAGTCGGACGTCGTCATCCTGGCCGTGCCCGACGTCGCCATCGGCGCCGTGGCCCGCGACGTCGTCCCGCGGATGAAGCCGGGCGCGCTCCTGATGACGCTCGACCCGGCCGCGCCGCTGGACAACCAGCTCCCCCGCCGCGAGGACATCGGCTGCGTGATCGCCCATCCCTGCCATCCCGGCGTCTTCAACTGGGAGCCGACCGAGGCCGCCTTCCGCGACTTCTATGGCGGCATCTCCGCGAAGCAGGGAATCGTCGTCGCGCTGATGTGGGGAGGGGAGGGCTACTACGATCTCGGCCTCGAGGTGGCGACCGCGATGTACGCCCCGGTGAGCCGGGCCCATCGGGTGACGCTGGAGCAGATGGCGATGCTCGAGCCCGCGTTGGTCGAGACGTTGGCGCAGACCTGCATGGAGGTGGTGAAGGAAGGGCACGACCGCCTGGTGGCCGCCGGCGTTCCGAAGGAGGCGGTGCGCGACTTCGTGCTCGGCCACCTGCGGATCCAGATCGCGGTCCTCTTCGGCGAGGTGAACGGCACCTTCTCCGACGCCGCCTACAAGATCAGCAAACGCGCGAAGCCGATCCTCTTCCGCGAGGGCTGGCAGAAGATCTTCGAACTGGACGACATCCGCGAACAGGTCCGCGACATCACCCAAAAATGATCCTCGGGCTCGGCAGCTACACCTACGGATGGGCGGTCGGCGTGCCCGGACACGCTCCCGCGCGTCCGATGGACGAGATGGACCTGCTCGACCGCGCGCGTCTCCACGACGTGCGGCTGGTGCAGGTCTGCGACAACCTGCCGTTGCTCCGGCTGTCCCCGGAACGGCTCGGCCGCTTCGCCGACCGTGCCTCCGCGGAAGGCGTCCGCATCGAGGTCGGATCACGTGGCCTGACGCCGGCGCATGCCACCGAGATGATCGGCCTGGCCCGCCGTGTCGGCGCCGACCTCGTGCGCTTCGTCGTGGACGGACCGGACTTCCATCCGACGCCGGCGGAGATCGTGGGGATCCTGCGCGAGGTCGTCCCGCGGCTTGGGGAAGCGCGTCTGGGGATCGAGAACCACGACCGCCTGAAGGCGGCGGTGCTCCGGTCGATCGTCGAGGAAGTCGGATCCGACCGCATCGGCATCTGCCTCGACACGGCGAACTCGCTCGGGGCGGGCGAGGGGATCGACGTCGTGCTCGCCGAATTGGGACCCCACACCTTCAACCTCCACATCAAGGATTTCCAGGTCGCCCGGCTTCCGCACCAGATGGGCTTCACCGTGGAAGGCAGGCCGGCCGGCGCGGGGATGCTGGATGTTCCCGGTCTCATCACGGACCTGCGTCGTCATGGCCGCTGCGGTTCCGCGGTACTGGAGTTGTGGACGCCGCCCGGGGCGTCGATCGGGGAAACCGTCGCCCGCGAGGAGGATTGGGCCGCGAGAAGCCTGGCGTACCTGAGGCCACTGTTTGGAGGAGGACGATGAAACCCCTGCGATTCGCGATCTTCGGGGCCGGCTTCTGGGCCCGCGTGCAGCTGGCCGCCTGGCGGGAGGTCGGCGGGACCGAATGCGTCGCCGTGTACAACCGCTCGCGGGATCGCGCCGAGGCGTTCGCCCGGGACCTCGGGGTGCCGGCCGTCCACGACGACCCGGAGACGCTGCTCCGCGAGGTGAGGCCGGACTTCGTGGACAACATCACCGAGATCGGCGGGCACAAGCCGCTGTCGCTGCTCTGTGCGCGGCACCGGGTGCCGTGCATCGTGCAGAAGCCGATGGCGGCGACGCTCCAGGACGCGCGGCGGATGGTCGAGGCGTTCGCCAAGACGGGCACGCCGTTCCTGGTGCACGAGAACTGGCGGTGGCAGGCGCCGATGCGCGCGCTGGTGGAGACCCTGCGGGCGGGGACGATCGGCACGCCGTTCCGAGCGCGGTTCACCATGGTCTCCGGCTTCGACGTCTGGGCCAACCAGCCGGCGTTGCGCGGACTGGAGCGCTTCATCCTGATGGACCTCGGCACGCACCTGCTCGACACCGCCCGCGCGTGCTTCGGCGAGGCCCGGTCCCTCTACTGCCAGCTCCACCGGACCCTTCCGGACGTGAAGGGGGACAACGTCGCGACCCTGTTGCTCTCGATGGGAAAGGCGCGGACCTCGGTGGCGGTGGAGCTGGGCTACGCGAGGACGCCCCTGGAACGGGAGGCGTTCCCGCAGACCCTGGCGTTCGTCGAAGGGCCGCTCGGCAGCATCCAGGTCGCGGACAACTACCGTCTCCACGTCACAACCCGGGAGGGCACCGTAGTCCGCCGCCACGCACCGCCGCGGCACGACTGGGCGGATCCGCGCTACGAGGTGGCCCAGGCCAGCCTGGTGCCGTGCCTGCGGGACCTCCTCGGGGCCCTTCGCGGCGAAGGACCGGCGGAGACCACCGGAGCGGACAACCTGAAGACCCTGGAGCTGGTCTTCGCGGCCTACGATTCCGCGAGGAAGGACCGGGTGGAAAGGTTCCATCCATGACCGCCGAAGGGGACCACGGGATCCATTCGGCCGCGGAGCCGTCCGCGTCGACATGGCTCCAGGCCGGACCGCTGACGGCCCTGTTCGCCGACGGCGACCTGAGGCGGATCGCGTGGCAGGGACGCGAGGTCGTCCGACGAGTCCACGGAGCGGTGCGGGACCGCGACTGGGGGACGGTGCCGGGCGTGGTCCGGGACCTCGGGATCGAGAGTTCGGCGACGTCCTTCCGCATCGGATACCTCCGTGAGCACCGCCTGGGTGGGATCCACTTAGAATGGCGGGCGGAGATCCGCGGGGACGACGACGGGACGATCCGCTTCGAATTCGACGGCGTGGCGAAGTCCGACTTCCTGGCGAATCGAATCGGCCTTTGCCTGCTGCATCCGATCCGGGAGTGCGCCGGGGCAGCCTGCCGAACGCGCCATGCGGACGGCTCGGCCGTGGAGAGGACGTTTCCGGAACACGTGGCGGCGGAGCAGCCGATACCGGGATTCACCGACCTCGCGGGGGTCGCTCATGAAGTGGAGCCGGGCGTCTGGCTCGAGGTCCTCTTCGAGGGCGACGTCTTCGAGACCGAGGACCAGCGCAACTGGATCGACGCCAGCTTCAAGACGTACTCGACCCCGCTGAGGCTTCCCTTCCCCGTCGCGGTCCGTTCCGGCACGCGCATCCGCCAGGCCGTGGTGCTCCGCCTCCGCGGACCGCAAGGAAGGGTTGCTCCGTCGCCGCGTCCTGCTGGATCCCGGGATCCCGCTTCGATCTCGTTGGCCGGGACCGGGGAGGTGCCGGTGCCGGGGATCGGACTGGGAATCCCCTCGCCGTCGGTGCGGACCGGGACGCAACAGGCGCGACGCCTCGCCGGAATGGGGCTTTCCCACCTGAGGGCGGACCTGCACCTCGCCCGGGTGGATTGGGCGGAACACCTCGCCGTCGCGGTCCGGGAGGCGGGGGATCTGGGCACGGCCTTGGAACTGGCGCTGCATCTTCCGCCCCATGGCGCGGACCGCCTGGACGAGGTCGCCTGGGAACTCCGGTGGCACGGCGTGGGCTGCCGCCGGGCGTTGATCCTGCGGGAGGGCTGCCGGTCGACCCGCCCGGGAGACCTGGAGGCCGCGCGCCGCGAACTTCCCCTCCACGCGGAGGCGATCGGGACGGGGACAGCCGCGGACCTCTACCAGTTCCACCTGGAGCCCCCGCCGCTGGACGGGGCCTTCCTGTGCTGGTCCATGAATCCGCAGGTCCATGCGACGGACGACATGAGCCTGTTCGAGACACCGGAGGCCGCCGCACATCAGATGGCCACGCTGCACCGACGTCATCCCGGCCTGCCGCGCGTCGTGTCGCCGATCACACTCAGGCCGCGCTCCAATCCGGTCGCCACATCCATCGAGGCGGAGGCCGGAGGGGGACCGACGCGGATCGACCCACGCCAGCCGACCCTGCTCGCCGCGGCGTGGACCGTGGCGATGTTCAAGTCCCTGGCCGAGGGCGGGGCCGCCGCGCTGACCTTCTTCGAGACCACGGGGCCGCTCGGGGTGATGGAGTCGGGATCCGGACGTGTCTTCCCGGTCTATCACGTCCTCGCGGACATCGGGGAGTTCGCGCGGGGCCACATCGTTCCCACTCGGAGCGGGGATCCGGCGGCCCTGCACCCGTTGCTGCTCCGACGCGACGGCATGCACCGGCTGCTGGTCGCCAACGGCACCCCCGGCACGCTGGGCGTGTCCCTTCCCCGGCGATTGGAAGGGGCCCGGATCCGGACCTTGGACGAATCGACGGCCGAGTCGGCGATGGCCCGGCCCGAGCGGTTCCGGTCCGGTTGGGAACCCTTTGGAGGGGACCGCCTGGAATTGCGGCCCTACGCGATCGCCACCCTTGATTTCACGGAAGACTGAACGGCAAATCCCAGGAATCCCATGAGCCGGTACACAGCCCTTCCACGGGCGCTCCTCAACGTCCTCCTCGCGGCGTTCATCACGTTGCTCCTCTCCGGCTGCGGAAAGCCGGAATCGGCCGACGCCACGTCGGACTCGAAGCCATCCGGCGAGGGCGTCCGGACCATCGGCGTGGCCTTCGAGACGCTGCAGACCGAGTTCTGGGTGGCCGGGTTCGACCGGCTGAAGGCCGACTGCGCGGCCCAGGGCATCACGATGCTCGAGGGGGTGGCGGACGGTGACGCGAGCCGCCAGTTCGACCAGGTGAAGAACTTCATCAACCGCCGTGTGGACGGGATCATCATCGTGCCCAAGGACGGCAAGACGGTCATCCCGATGATCAAGGCGGCGAACGCGGCGGGGATCCCGGTCGTGCTGTACAACCGTCCCGCGGACCCGACCGAGGCGAAGCACACGGCCGTCGCACCGGACAACTTCGCGATCACGAAGGAGACGGTGGAGCACCTGGTCTCGCTCGCGCGGAAGACGGGCAGGAAGCAGAAGGCGATGATCCTCCTGGGCGACCTGAGCGACGTGAACGCCATCGGCCGTCGCGACGGCTTCGAGGCCGCGGTGCGGGAGGCGGGCGACGCGGTGGAGGTGGTGGCGCGGATCCCGACCGACTGGAACCAGGAGAAGGCACTGGCCGGCGTGCAGGGCGCGATGCAGGCGAATCCCGACATCGGGCTCATCTTCACGTCGAGCGACTTCATGTTCCCCAGCATCAAGTCGGTGCTCAGCAACCTCGGGAAGTGGAAGCGGCACGACGAACCCGGGCATGTCATCCTCGGCGGCTTCGACGGCGACGCCACCGCCTACCAGCTGATGGCCGAGGGCTACGTCGACGCGACCGGTGTCCAGGACGTCTACTGGGAAGCCGAGCAGGCGATCCGCGTCCTCGTCGAGGCCAAGGCCGGCAAGGCGGTGCCGGCGCGGATCGACGACAAGGGCTTCGCGATCACGCAGGCCAACCTGAAGGAGAAGGAGTCCCGGATGTGGGGCGCGGTGGTGGCGAGGAAGGGGAAATGAGCGCGGCTTCCGCCATCGACCGCGGAGAGTCTCGCCTCCTGAGACGTCTGCTCGGATCCGAACACCTCGTCCTCGCGCTCTGCGGGGTCGTGTTCCTCGGCCTGCTCCCCTTCACCCCGGGCTTCGGCTCCCCGTCCAACCTGTCCAACGTCCTCGTCGCCGCCCTGCCGCTGCTGCTGCTGGCGACCGGCCAGACGCTGGTGCTCATCACGGGGGGGATCGACCTCTCGGTGACCGCCACGGTCGGCTTGGGAAGCGTCGTCGGAGCCCTGGTGATGGGAGGGGAGGCTGGGTGGCTGCGCGGGAGTCCCGCTGCGGTCCCGGCCGCCGTCGCGGCGACGCTCGCCACCGGCGCGTTGGTCGGCCTGTTCAACGGGGCCTGCATCGCACGGCTTCGGATGCCGGCCTTCATGGTCACGCTGACCTCGACGATGTTCTTCGGCGGACTCGCGGTCTGGCTGGCGAAGCGGGTGGTCGACGCGGAAAGCATCTACGGCCTGCCGCCGGCCTTCCTCGCCCTCGGCGGCGGGACCTGGACCCCGGCGTTGATTGCGGCATCGGCCACCCTCGCCGCACACCTCCTGCTGACCCGGACACTGGCGGGACGCTGGATGCAGGCCGTCGGACACAATCCCCGCACCGCGCTGGTCTCCGGGGTGCCCGTGGGAGCCGTCACCGCAGGCGCCTACGTCCTCAGCGGCGTCTTCGCCGCGACCGCCTCGATCCTCATCACGGCACGCCTCGAGACCGGGTCGCCGAACCACGGCCGATCCCTGCTGCTCGACGTCATCGGCGCCTCCGTGATCGGTGGGACAAGCCTGTTCGGCGGCAAGGGCAAGGTCGCCTGGACGATCCAGGGCGTGCTCTTCCTCGCCCTGCTCGGCAACGGACTGAACCTGCTCAACCTCTCCGACTTCCTGATCACCATCGTCAAGGGTCTCGTCATCCTGGTCGCCGCCCTGCTGGACGTGTGGCGGACGCAGTCGACACGCGGCTCCTAGCCCCGGATCCAAGGAGCCCATGGAAGCGTCCCAGAACCCCTCTCCCGCCGTCTCCTTCCAGGACGTCTCGAAATCCTTCTTCGGCGTGAAGGTCCTCAACGGGGTCTCGTTCGAGGTCGGCCGCGGCCGAATCACCGGCCTGGTCGGCGAGAACGGCGCGGGGAAGTCCACGCTCATGAACCTGCTCGGGGGCAACCTCCGTCCGGACTCCGGCAGCCTGGAGGTCCTCGGCCGGCCCCACCTGCCGGCCAGTCCCGGGGACGCCCGTGCGGCGGGCATCGCGTTCGTCCACCAGGAGCTGAACCTCTTCCCCAACCTGACCATCGCGGAGAACCTCTTCCTGCCCGCGTTTCCGCTGCTCGGCGACGGGGAACCGGGGACGCGGGGAGGCTCCCTCCGGCTCCCGTTCATCGACCGTTCCCGGCTGGCCGCGCTGGCGCGGGGCAGGCTCGCCGCCGTCGGGCTGGACCGGGATCCGGCGACGCCGGTCGGACAGCTGTCCGCGGGCGAGAGGCAACTCGTGGAGATCGCACGATGCGTCGACGGGTCGGCGAAGGTGGTGATCCTCGACGAACCCACCACGTCGCTCTCCGCCGCCGAGTGCGGACGCCTCTTCGCGCTCCTGCGCCGGATGCGCGACGACGGCTATGCGCTCATCTACATCTCGCATGCGCTCGGGGACGTCCTGGGTCTCTGCGACGACCTCGTCGTGCTCCGTGACGGCGAGCTGGTCGGCCGCGGTCCCGTCGCAGGGTTCCCGCAGGACCGTCTCGTCTCGCTGATGGTGGGTCGGGAGCTGAAGCGCCTCTATCCGGAGCGGGCGGAACGGTCCGGGGACGAACCGCCGGCCGGGGGATCGCCCCCGGCGCTGGAGGTCACCGGACTGTCCCAGCCGGGCGTGACCCACGACATCACGTTCACCCTCGGTGCGGGCGAGGTGCTGGGCATCGCAGGCATGATGGGGGCCGGCCGCTCCGAGCTGGCGCGGATCCTCTTCGGCCTCGATCCGCATTCCGAAGGCGGAATCCGGATCGCCGGCAAGCCGCTCCGGGGCGGTCCGCGCGACCGAATCCGGCAGGGCCTGGCCTTCCTCACCGAGGACCGACGTCAGGAAGGACTCTTCATGGAGGCGTCCATCGCCGACAACATGGCGTTGGTGACCCTGGCCCGGCATGGCCGAACGCCGGTTCGCTGGTTGGACCTGGGTGGCATCGCGGAGGCCATTCGGCGGATGCGCGAAGCCGTGAGGCTCTCGCCCAAGGCCTCGGACGACCAGGCGGTCCGCACCCTGAGCGGCGGCAACCAGCAGAAGGTCGTCCTCGGCAAATGGCTGCTCGCCGAACCGGCCGTGTTGATCCTCGACGAGCCGACCCGTGGCATCGACGTCGGCGCGCGGTTCGAGATCTACCAGCTCATCCACCGCCTGGCAGACCGGGGAACGGGCGTGCTGGTCATCTCCTCGGAGATCGAGGAGCTGACCGGGATCTGCGACCGGATCCTGGTCCTGTGCGGGGGCCGCATCACCGCCGGGTTCCGGCGCGGCGAATTCGAGCGGGAACGCATCCTCGCCGCGGCCCTGCCGTCTTCCAGGTCATGAAGCCATCCGGAGCCACCTCCATTTCCCGTCTGCTCGACCTCGCCCCGGTCGCCCTGTTCGTCCTGGTGCTGGGCGTGTTCGGCTCGATGTCGCGGACGTTCCTGACCGCGGACAACCTCACGCAGATCCTGGTGCAGTCGGCCTCCACCGTGGTGGTCGGCACCGGGATGACCTTCGTCCTGATCGCCGGCGGCGTGGACCTCTCCGTGGGTGCGGTCATGTTCGTGGGCGCCGCGATAGCAGGGAAGATGATCCTGGCCGGCCAGCCGCTGACCCTCTGCCTGCTGGCCATGTTGGCCGTCGGCGCCGCGGGCGGTGCGGTCAACGCCTTCCTCGTGACCCGTCTCCACCTCGTCGCATTCCTGGCGACCCTGGCGACGCTCTACATCGGCCGGGGTGTGGGACGCTGGATCACGCAGACCCGGGCGATGAACCTTCCCGACTCCTTCCTCGCGCTCGGTTCCTCGAAATGGCTGGGCATCCCGATGCCGCTCTGGATCGCGGGTACGGTCGTCGTCGTCGCGCAGCTCGTGCTTTCCCACACGCCCTTCGGCCGGCGGCTCTTCGCCGTGGGAAGCCATGCCGAGGCGGCGAGGAAGGCAGGCCTCCGGCCCGGTCGCATCCTCGCCGTCGTCCATGTGCTCTGCGGGGTGTGCGCCGGGGCCGGAGGCATCCTCGCCCTCTCCCAGCTCGGATCGGTCTCCCCCAAGTTCGGCGAGCTCTACGAGTTCGACGCGATCACGGCCGCGGTCCTCGGCGGCACGAGCCTCTTCGGCGGACGCGGAAACGTCTTCCCCGGAACCGTGCTCGGAGCGGTCCTGCTCAAGGCCGTCTTCAACGGCCTCGTGATCGTGCAGGCCGATCCGTATCTCTATCCGCTGATCACCAGCACGATCATCTTCGGCGCCGTGCTCCTGGACGGGTTGCGGCGGAAGCGGTAGGGCGGTCTTCGTCTTCGGCGGGGAACGACGGCGACTTGGAGGAGGCCGCTACTCGGCGCGGAGGGCGACCATGGGGTCCACGCGCGAGGCCCGTCGGGCCGGGATCCAGCAGGCGACCAGCGCGACGAGGGCCAGAAGCAGCGGCACGAGGCCGAAGGTGACCGGATCCATCGGCTCGATCCCGAAGAGCAGGCTCCGCAGGAGCCGGCTGCCGGCCAGCGCGCCGAGCCAGCCCAGGGCGATGCCGGCCGACGTCAGCGCAGCGCCGCGCCGGAGGACCAGGCCCAACAGGCCCGACCGCTGGGATCCGAGGGCGAGCCGGATGCCCAGCTCACGCGTCCGGGCCGTGACTCCGCTGCTCATCACCCCGTAGAGGCCCAGGGCCGCCAACAGCACCGCCGTCCCCGCGAACACCCCGAGCACGGTCACCGTGAACCGCCGTTGCGCGGTCTGTTCCTCGACGATCTGCGTCATCGGCTTCAGCAGGTGCAGGGGCTGGGCGCGGTCCAGCTTCCACACCGCCTGGCGGATCCCCTCGGCCAGGGCCGCCGGATCCCCGCGTCCGCGCACGACGAGGCTCAGCGCCGGGCTTCCCCGCAGCACGCCCTCCTGTTGCCGGAGCGGCACGAAGACCTGCTCGTCCGGCTGCGCCTCCAGCGACGGCCCCTTCGTGTCGGTCACCACCCCGACGATCTCCAGCCACGCCGGCGGTTCGCTGAAGCCGACCTCCACGCGGCGTCCCACCGGATCGCGGTCGCCGAAGAACTTCCGGGCGAACGCCCGGTTCACCACGGCCACCTTCACCGAGTCCTCGCGATCGGCTTCGGTGAACCCACGACCCTGGACCAACGGCATTCCCATGGTGTTGAAGTACGTCGGCGAGATGCCCTGGTAGCCGGTGCTGGGCGCGTCGCTGACGCGGACGTCCGCCTTCTCCTCCAGCCGGAGGATGTAGCGCGGCCAACCCTGCAGCGGCAGGAAGGTCGTGGCTGCGGCCGCCTCCACGCCGGGCGTCGCGGCGAGCCCATGGAGCACCTCCTCCGCGAACTGTTCCCGGCGATGGTCCGCGCCGTAGCGGATCGGCGGCAGTTCCAGGCGCACGGTCATCCGGTGTTCCGGGTCGAAGCCGAGTTCCTGGCGCATCAGCCGGTCGAGGCTGCGCAGGAGGAGCCCCGTTGCGAGCAGCACCGAGAGCGCCGCGCCGACCTGCACCACGACCAGTCCGTGGCGGAGCCAGCCGACGGAGGCGGTCGCCCGGCCGCCGACCTGGCGGAGGACGTCCAAGGGGTTCACCTGCGACAACTGCCAGGCCGGGAGCAGGCCGAAGAAGAGCCCGGTCAGGACGCAGGCTCCGGCGGTGAAGGCGAGGGCCGTGCCGTTGAGCCGGATCGACTCCAGCCGCGGCAGGCTGGCCGGTGCCATGGCGAGCAACGCGGAGAGGAGACCCTGGGCAAGGAGGAGCCCGACCAGTCCGCCGAGGCCGGTGAGCAGCAGGCCTTCCAGGAGCAGCTGGCGCATCAGCCGGGCGCGATCGGCCCCGAGGGCCGCCCTCACGGAGAGTTCGCCCTGCCGGACCATGCCGCGGGCCAGCGCCAGGCCGGCCACGTTCAGGCACGCCAGCAGCAGCACCATCGCCACCGCCGCCAACAGGGTGAACAGGGTCGGACGCAGCGGACCCGCCACGTCCTCCAGGGCGGGATGCGCGTCGACATCCCAGCCCGTGAGGACGTCCGGATGTCCGTCCCGCAGGCCGGCGAAGAGCGTCCGCAGCTCCGACCGCGCCTGTTCCGGCGACGCGCCGTCGACGAGGCGGCCGAACACCGAAAGGGACTTCAGGTCGCGGTCCTCCTTCTCGAAGGCGGAGAAGACCTTGGGCACCCAGAAGCGCGCCTTGGCCGGCGTCTGGAAACCCGGCGGCAACACGCCGGAGACGACGCGTGTCCGGCCGTTGATGAGAATGGGTTTGCCGACCACGTCGGGCCGCCCGCCAAAGGTCTCCATCCACACGCCGTGGCCGATCAGCACGACGCCGTCCTTGCCCGCCTCGAACTGCTCCGATTGGAAGCCGCGTCCGAGGATCGGCGCGACTCCGACGACCTTCAGGAAGTCCTCGGTGACCAGGGCGCCCTGGTGGCGTTCGGGCGTGCCGTCCTCGGGCGCGAGGTTCACCGCGGCGGGGTTCCATCCGGCGAGCGCCTGGAACGACTTCGCATCCCGGCGGATGTCGAGGAACTGGGCCGGTGCCATCGGGGTGCGGGAGTGTCCCTTGGTGGGATTGCCTTCCCAAAGGCTGAGGACACGGTGGGAATCGGGCCATGGCAGCGGCTGCAGGAGGATGCCGTCGACCACGGTGAACACGGCGGTGTTGGCTCCGATGCCGAGCGCGAGCGTGAGCACCGCCACGAGGGTGAAGCCCGGGGACTTCAGCAGCTGCCGGAGGGTGGATTTCATCGGGTTCGGAATCCGTGGGGACGATCGACCGGCCCGGCGGCGTCGGAAGGCGTCGGAGGCGCCAGCAGGGTCCGCGGACCCGGTCGGAGGGACGGTTGCAGAGCCCATGCCACGGAGGCCCGGCCCGTCGATTCCGCATCCCCACGGAGGGATTCAACGGCCGAGACCGCTGGGGACTCTCCGGGACATCTCACCGCTGGGACGCCGGTGTCCCAATCCTGGGACGCCTAGGCCCGAGCGAAGTGAACCGAGGATTTCCACTGGCAGGACCGAAACCCGAATCGAGTCATCCTATCCGTTCCAGGTTCGGCGCTCCGGTGGCGTCATGGCGATTGGGCAAGAGGTCCCTTCCCGGATCCCGGATCGGGGAATGGAAACGGGACGGCAGCCTGGCAGCCGCGGCCACGGACCACGGACCACGGCTACGCGACCCGGCGGCGGCGCCAGACGGCGAAGCCGACCAGCACACCGCCACCCAACGTGGCCCAGGCACCGGGCTCCGGGACCGCCGAGTACTCGTTCCCCACCAGCTCCAGGCTCCAGCTGTTCAAGACCATCGTGCCGCCACGGCTCAGGTCCGCCAGGTTCAGGTACCAGGTCCCGTTCCCCGTCATCCCGTTGAACACCGCCAACTGCGCGTCGCGGGCCGTGTCCGTCGGGCTCAGCCGTCCGTCCGGCTGGTGCGTTCCCGTCAGCACGCCGCTCGACAACGTCACCCCGTGGATGTCCGCCGCCGCGTCGTCCCTCAACGTGACGTTCCAACCGTCGTAGCCGTGGCCGGCCGCGTTCCCGGCCGTCACACCCACCTGGTTCAGCAGCACCGACGTCTGGCTTCCAAGGTCCCGGTTCAACGCCACGTACAGGTCCCCGGCCCAACCCACGCCGGTGGCCGTTCCGGTCAGGTGCAATCCCACCCGCACCGACGTCAGCGTCTCGATCTGCGAGCCGCTGATGGTCTGGCTGTAGATCGCCGTGAGGCCCGTGTCGGGGATGTTCCCGGTCGGACTGCCGACGGTGTAGCTGTAGTTCTCGGTCACGATGGCCGCGGTCGCGGTCAGCGCGGTGGCCATCAGGCAGGCGGTTTGGACAAACGTCTTCATGGGCATCTTCAGGAGGCGGAAAGTGTCGTGCTTCGGGATCGAACGGAGGGCGGCGGCGGAATCGGTGGGTCGTTTCATGGGCGGAGGACGACCCGGTACAGGCGCACCGGATCCGCGGGGTTGACGTCGATGTGGGACAGGACGCCGCTGGCCGGGGCCACCAGGCTCACCGGGCTCCCGAACTCGTTCCAGGTGTACGGCGGCGTGGTGTTCGCGGTGTATTGGACCCCGTAGGTCCGTCCCGGCACCCCGAGGAAGCGCAGGTGCATGTCGGCCCCGACCGAGGTCAGTCGGGCGGAGTTCGGCGCCGAGGTCCCCGGACCGGCTCCGTTCTCCGTCACCGTCACCGTGGCGGTGGAGGTGAGGGCGCCGTCGCTCAGGCTGTAGGTGAAGCTCCCCGACCCGGCGTCCGACGACGACGCGGTGTACACCACGAAGTTGCCGATGATTTCCACCGTCGCCCCGGCGGGCAGGGCGTTGGCCACGCCGGTGATGCTCACGGCATCGCCGTCCGGGTCGCTGTCGTTGGCCAGCAGGGTCGAGAGCAGCACCTTCGTCACCCGGGTCGTGTCGGGACGGGTGACCGTTTCGGCCACCGCGACCGGGGCCCGCGGGATGATCTCCAGCGTCGCGCCGTTGAGGTAGGGGTCCTGGTTGAGGAACGGGACAGAGACGACGTCGGTCCCGTCCAGGACGATGTTCAAGGTGGTTCCGGTGGCCGTGAACTCATGCACCACCGCCGAACCGGCCTTCACGCAGTACGCAGCGCCTTGGGCGACGGCCGGGGCGAAGTCGTCCACGATCCGGGTTCCCCCCACCGACACGTCGAAGCGGCGGCCGGCCGCTCCCGCCTCGCCGAAGAGCAGCTGCAGCTTGTAGCGCCGTCCCACCAGGAGGTTGGCGAGGTCCACCCTCAGGGTCCTGGCCTCCGCGGTTCCGGCAAGGTGGTCGGCCCAGCGGATGGACTGGTAGACGGTCTCGAGGACGTTGTCCGAGGCCGTGGACCCGAAGCTCGGGTTGTTCCAGACGGCGATCGGGTTGTTGGGCGCGTGGACGGTGATGCCGGATGCGTCGTCCGCGGTGAAGTTGGCGTCCCCCGCCTGACCGGCGGCGCCGACCGGTCCCACATTGAAGGCGTGGACGAAGGTGCCGGCGAGATCGAGTCCGCGGGCGGCGCCGAAGCCCAGCACCCGCTCGATGCGGGTCGTGCCAGGCGTGCTGGCCGCGGAATTCGGGTTGGAACCGTTGAGGTTCTCGGTCGCGTCGTTGAAGCCGTCGTTGTCGCTGTCGACCGAGAGCGGATTCGTCCCAAGGACGGCCTCCTGCTCGGTGGTGAGGAGGTCTCCGTCCGGGTCGTTGTTGCCGACGACGTCCTGGAAGAGGTCGCCGACGCGGATCTCGTCGACGGTGAATCCGGTGCTGCCCAACAGGGCGACGCGATCCAGCGCCTCCAGGGTGAAGGCCACGCTTTGGTTCGGTGAACCCAGGGGCTGGGTCAGGTCGGGATCCAGGTAGACGTGCATGGTCAGTGCCGTCGTGCTGGAGTAGTCGAGGTGAACGAGGATGAGCCGCGTCCTGCCAATCGCCGCCTCGGGCGTCACCGGGTCGTTCACCGAGACCGCAAAGCCGGAGGCCAGGCCGATGGTGAGGCGGGAAGTGGCACCTCCGCTGCCGATCCGGAGGCCGCCGGTTCCCGGAAGGCCGAAAAAGGA
This sequence comes from Verrucomicrobiales bacterium, assembly GCA_027488845.1. Lineage (GTDB taxonomy): Bacteria > Verrucomicrobiota > Verrucomicrobiia > Limisphaerales > UBA9464 > SXXZ01. Next base: position 151,742 of record JAIYBC010000025.1, read on the forward strand.
AACGGCGCCGGAACCGATGACCAGGTTGGCGTCGCCGTTGTCCGAGCTGTCGCGCCGGAAGAGGAAGGCCACCCAGGTGTCCGTGCCGGCCCGGTTGGCGAAGGAGCGGTAGGTGCCGGCGACGGACGCGGAACCGACGGTGGCCGAGCCGGCCGAGCCGGCGGGCAGGTTGGCGTAGGAGAGGCCGGTGCCGCTGGCCGTGACCCCGGATTCCGCGACCCAGTTGGCGGAAAAGCCGCTGCCACCGCTCGCGCCATTCAGGGCGGAGCCGTTGGAATAGCCGAATCCCTCGTAGCCCACCAGGGAAGCGGCGGCGTCGAAGCCGTGGAAACCGGTGACGACCAGGAGGAATGTGGCCAGCAGACGGCGAAGGAAGAGGGCTGCCGGGACCGTCTGGACCGGGCGGGACGGACTTGGGCCCATGTGGCCCTGCCCCATGGCAAGGCGCCCGATGAACCGGAAGGGCAGGAAGCGATTCTCCATATGCCCTCGTTCTTACCGGTTGTGGTGCGATCCTTACCTGGATTGGTGAAGTTTCTTGAAGGTGGACACGGATCCCACCGGTTCCAGCGGATCGGGGATGGGGAAGGGAGAACGCACGGCGTCCGAGGGGAAGGGCTCTCCACGACCTTCGGGGCCCCGTTGGCCAGGGTGTTCCGAAGACTCCGCCCTACCAGCGGTGCCAGTCGGGATGCCGGGTCCGGAACTCCCGCCATCGCCTGAGCCAGGACGCCGCGTTGAGAGGTTCCAGCCCGCCGTTCCGGATCTCCGCCGCCGCATCGATCTCGGCAAGCAGGCGGGCGTCGCTGGGAGGCAGCTCCGACTTGGGAAACACGGTGGCCAGGTCGTAGAGCAGCAGGCTGGTGCCCCCGGAATTGCCGCAGATCAGCGTGCGTCCATCCGGCGTGGTCGCCAGCTGCAGCACCCGGTTGTCGGGTTTCAACGGGGAACGCAGCGGGAGGCCGGTCCGACGGTCCCAGAACCAGATCTTGAGGTCCAAGCCGCCGGTCACCAGCCATTCGGTGCCGGGCACGAAGACGCCGGCGAAGATCTCGTCCTCGTGTCGGAGAGCGGGAAACTTCGTCACCCCTTCCCGCCAATTCCACACGCGTGCCGTCTTGCCCCGGCCGCCGCTCAGGAACAGGTCGCCCTCGGGACTGAAGCGTCCGAGGAACACCCAGTCGCTCTCCTCGATCGGCGGCCGCGCCGGCCGGGCGTCCGGCAGCGAGAGGAACTCCAGGCGGGATTGCACGGACACCATGGACAGGATTCCGCCGTGGAAATCCACGCCGGCGACCTGGGTGGGACCGGCGGGTTGCGCGGGCACCAGGTCCTCCTTCACACGATCCCACAGGACGGGGACCGCGCGCATGGCCCAGCCGATGAGGAAGCGGCCGTCGGGACTGTATCGGCAGTCGCCGTTGGAATAGACGTCCGAGGAATAGTGGCTCCGCGAGGTGGCGTGCAGCACGCGGATGCGTCGGGTGGCCACCTCGATTTCCAGCAGTTCCCGCTTGGCGGTGTAGCAGGCGACCCAGCGTCCCGACGGATGCACGGCCAGTCCGCGCGGTTCGGCGGGAAGCGTCAGCGGCTCGCCGAGACGTCGGCCGGTGCGGAAGTCCCAGAACTGGAGGTTCCCGGAGCCGCCGTCGTTGGCGAAGACCTCGTCGGCGCGGTTGGTCAGGCCGCTGCAGATCAGGGCCACCCACGAGGCGTCCGGGGCGAACACGGCGTTCATGATGGCCCCGCCGGGAACCAGTTCCGGCCCGGCCGGTTCGCCGTCGGACACCGAATGCACGCGGGTCCTTTCCAGGCGGGCATAGGACATGGTGATCCCGGAAGGCATCACCCATCGGCCATCGTCCGAGAGCCGGAAGCCGGTGTCGCCGGCAACGGGGATCCGGAGCGGCTCCGGCTGCATGCCGAGGCGCCAGACGCGGATCAGGTTCCCGCCCGCCTGGGAGGTGGCGACGTGCCGCCGGTCCGGGGAGATCGCCACGCCCATCGCGCCCTCCTGATGCCATCCGATGTTCCGGACCGGCTTTCCGCCGGGCAACGGCACGAGACGCACGACGCTGTCGTAGCAGGCGGTGGCCAGCAGAGTGCCGTCCCGGCTGAAGTCCCCCTGCTCGATCCGGTTGGAGTGTTCCGGGAACCGGGTGAACCCGGTCGTCCGATCGATGACCGGCGCGAGGCTGGTCACGATGAAGCGTCCATCGGGACTTCCGAAGAGGGGCGTGCTCTCGACCGACAGGTTGGACACATGTCCTTCCACCTCGCGTCCGCCGACGGCATCCATGACCGACACGACGCCGTCGACCATGCGGGTGTAGAATCGGTCGTTGCCGAGGAAACCCGGTGTGGTCGGCGGCAGGCAGGCCACCGGTGGGAACAGGAACTTCTCCGGGGCGTCGATGGAGCAGACCCCAACCCTGTTGCCGGCGCACACCAACACCGACCGGCCGTCGCCGCTGAATTCCAGCAGACGCGGAACGCGCAGGGTGGTTGGCAGCGGTCTCCTCCGGCCTCCGGCCACCTCCCAGAGGAACGGCGCATCGCCGCCGACCGCGATCCAGCGGTCATCGCGGCTCACCGACAGGACCGGGGCCTGGGGCGGACACGGGGTCTCGGCGAGGACGCGGCCGGACGGATGATCGGTCCGGCGCAGCGTTCCCGCGGAAACCGAGACGAACCAATCCGCCTGGTTGGCCCAGGCGGCGTCCTCGATCCCGGAGGTGGACTCGGGCCGCCAGCGGGACTCGGTGGCGACATCGAAGAGGGCGGCCCGGTGCTCGTGGCTCCGGGCGATCAGCGCGGTCTGGGCGCGGTTCCAGGAGAGCCGGTGGATGGGGCCGATGTCCGACTCGAAGGCGCGCACCGGCACGACGCTCTCGTTCCGCCAGGCCGCCTGGCGGGCCAGGTTCTCTTCCCGCCGACCGGGATCCAAGGCCGCCTCAGCCGCCTTGGCGAACCACAGCGCGGCCCGGGTGGAGTCCTCCTGTTGGGAGGCGGTGAGGCCGGAATGCTCATAGAGGTCCACCACGGTGGCCGTGACCTGGGCCAGCGCCTGGCTTTCCCCCAGACGCGCCCGTTCGGCGTTCCGCCATTGCCAGGCGATCCCGACGACACCGGCCACCACGGAGGCGGCGCTCAGCGCGAGCAGGGCGGCGACCTGGGGCCGGCGCTGCGCCCAACGCCAGCCCGTCTGCAACGCGGTGAGCGGCACGGCCGAGACCGGTTCCCCGCGGGTGAATCGCTCCAGGTCGTCGGCCAAGGCCGACGCGGACCGGTAACGGCGGGCCGGGTCCTTCTCGAGGCACTTGAGACAGACCGTCGCGAGATCCCTGGGAACGCCGGTCAACGGTTCCGGCGCCTGCTCCGCGGCCTTGCGGATGGTGTCGAGCGCGGAGGAACCCCGGAACGGCGGCCGGCCCGCCAGCAGTTCGTAGAGCACCGCACCGAGTCCATAGACGTCGGTGGCGGTGGTGATCTCCGTGTTCCGGCCTCCGGCCTGCTCCGGCGCCATGTAGTTCGGGCTGCCGAAGACCCGCGCCGAGACCGTCAGCGAGCCGTCCGTCTCGTCCAGGAGCTTCGCGAGGCCGAAGTCGGTGACCTGCGGCCCGGCGGTGTCATCCCACAGGATGTTCGACGGCTTGAGGTCCCGGTGGAGCACGCCGTGGCTGTGGGCGAACGCGACGGCGCGGGCGGCCTGTGCGGTGGCACTGGCCAGCGACTTCCATTGGCCGCGACGGGTGGCCGCCCAATCGGCGATGGTGCGTCCTTCCGGGACCAGCCGCATGGTGAAGAAGTGCTGCAGCTCGTGTTCCCCGATCTCGTAGACCGGCACGATGTTCGGATGGTGCAGCTGGGCCGCGGCATGGGCCTCGCGCCGGAACATGCGGAGCGAATCGGGTCCGGCCAGTTCGCCGGCGAGGATCATCTTGAGCGCGACCTCGCGGTTCAGCGCCGGTTGACGTGCCCGGTAGACAACGCCCATTCCGCCACGGGCAATCTCCTCCAGCAGCTCGTAGCCGCTGAATGGACGGGACTGGAAGCCCGTGGAGCCCGCCATGCGGTCGGAGGGCGAGTCCGCGGCGGTGGAGTCCGCGGCCAGGCCCAGCAGGCACCGGGGACAATGGCCACCCAACTGCGCCGCCAGCCGGGTGCCGCAGGTCGCGCAGGCGATCGTGGACATACCGGCATGGGTGGGATCGGGCGGCGACATGGCTTCCAGGAGGGGTCTAACCGGAAAATCCGCCGACCTTACCGGGATCCCGACGAGGAGGGGACGGTCGAGACGACCATCAGGAGGTGCCTCAATTCATCGTGGGCCTCTTCCGGCGTGGCGACGGTGGCGGCGATCTCCTCGCGCAGGAACTCGCCATAGCGTCGACGCATGCGGTGCATGGCCACGGCCACGGTACCCTCGCTGAGTCCGACCTGGCGGCCCAGCTCGGCGTAGCCGGGTCCCCGGGAGCCGCCGGTCAGGCTCGGCTGCAACGCCTCGAAGAGTTCCAGCCTTCCCGCCACGGCGTACTCGTCGCGCAACCGGGCCAGGACGCGTTCCAACAACGCCAGCGCCCAACTGCGCTCGTAGTGGAATTCCGGGGTCATCCCGTCGCTGAGGCCGCGGACGATGGCCTCCTCCGCCTCGTCCTGGATGGAAACCGGCACCTCTCCGCCACCCCGCTTCTGGGCGGTCCTTTCCCGCCGCTGGTTGGAGAGGTGGTTGCAGAAGGCGGCCAGCAGGAACGTGCGGAAGCGCCCCCTCGAGGGATCGGCCCGGGAAAGCGAGTTGCCGGCCAGAAGTTCCGCCAAGAAGCCCTGGGTGAGATCCTGTGCGTCGTGCTCGGTGTGTCCGCGTCGGCGGGCGAAGACGTAGAGCGGCTGCCAGTACTGCCGGCAGAGACGCTCAAGGGCCGCGGCCGACTCGGATTCCGATCCGCTTCCGGCACGGAGGACGACGCTCCATAGCGTGCTGGCGAAGAGCCGCGCGGGGCCCGATTCCGCAGGGATCCCCGGGTGGGAATCCATGGGGTCCTTGGTGTCGCCGGGGTCGTTCATGTCCAACATCCGACAGGCTGAATCGGTGACGCGGGTCACCCAAGCGCGTTTTCGGGATTCGGACATGGATTCCACGGATTGGGATTGGCCACGGAGCCACGGAGGACACGGAGTGGAACGGCGACCACGTTTCGCTGGCGGCGGCGGTGGGGTGGGCGAGGATCGTCCGCATGATGGGTTGTTCCAGGTCGCGCCGGGGGAGTTGGCTGTCGGAGCTGGTCCTCCTCGTACAGGTCCTGCTTGTCCCCGCTTCCGCGGCGGGGGGCTTTCCGGACAACCCGGCGGTCGTCGACGTGACCCGTCCGCCGTTCAACGCCAAGGGCGACGGCAAGACGGACGACACGGAGGCGCTCCAGGCGGCGATGAACGAGTCGGTCGGCCGCAACCGCCTGCTGTACCTTCCCGAGGGCACCTACCTCGTGAGCCGCACGTTGACCTGGCCGAAGCGGTGGAAGGACCGGGACAACTGGGGCTTCACCTGGCTCCGTGGACAGGACCGCGAACGGACGGTGCTGCGGCTGCGCGACGGCTGCTTCACCAACACCGCGAAGCCGCAGGCGATCCTGTGGTGCGGTGGCTTCGGTTCCGCGGACTGGTTCCACAACTACGTCGAGAACCTGACCTTCGACGTCGGCTCCGGGAATCCGGGCGCGGTGGGACTCCAGTTCTACTCCAACAACTCCGGAGCGGTGCGGGACTGCCGCTTCGTGGCGGGGGAAGGCAGCGGCTGGATCGGGCTGGACCTCGCCCACCGCGACATGAACGGACCGCTGCTGGTGCGGAACTGCGAGGTGGTCGGATTCCGCCGCGGGATCGCGACCGGCCACTCCGTCAACAGCCAGACCTTCGAGCACGTGCGTCTGAGCGGGCAGTCCGAGTTCGGCTTCGACAACGCGGGCCAGACGATCAGCGTGCGCCGCCTGGTCAGCGAGAACGCGGTGCCGGCCGTGCGCACCTACGGCGCCTTCACGCTCGTCGAATCGACGCTGCGGGGTGTGCGGGGCGCCTCGAACGCCCCGGCGGTGATCAACTACAACGGCGGGAGGATCTTCGTGGACGGTGTCGACGCCCCCGGCTACCGGCGCGCGCTCGCGGACGTCGCCACGCCGGACTTCGCGGCCGCGTTCCGGGTCCAGGGCGAGGACCGCAAGGGAAGCCTGGGTCCCTCCGTCTCGGGCTACTGCTCGCACCCGGCTTCGAGCGCCTTTGCGGCGGCCGGCGAACGCGCACGGATCCCCGTGAAGGAAACGCCGGAGAGCCCGCAGGATCCGCCGGCGGCGTGGGCGGACGTCGACCGTTTCGGGGCGGATCCGACCGGCAACGCGGACTCCTCGGCGGCCATCCAGGCGGCGATCGACTCCGGCGCGAAGACGGTGTTCCTGCCGGGCAGCTATCGGCTTTTGAAGACGGTGGTGATCCGCGGCGAGGTCCGGCGCCTGGTCGGGCTCGGTGGCTCGATCAACTACGGCAAGGGGTTGAAGCCCGACCTGCGGCTCGAGGACGGCCCGGCGCCGGTGGTCCACTTCGAACACTTCTCCAACATCCATGGCGGGATGGACGTCGACACCGCGCGCTCGCTGGTGATGCGGAGCGTCTCCGACTGCACGTTGCGGTTCACCGCGCGGGCCGAGGGCGGCGAGGTCTTCGCGGAGGACTTCGTGACCCACGGGCTGCGGCTCCGGAAGCAGCGGATGTGGGCGCGGCAGCTGAACGTCGAGAACGAAGGAACACACCTGCTGAACGACGCCGGTGACGTCTGGGTGCTGGGCTACAAGACGGAGCGCGGCGGCACGTTGCTGCACACGCGGGCCGGCGGAAGGAGCGAGGTGCTCGGCGGCTTCAGCTACACCACCACCGCGGGGAAGCTGGCACCGATGTTCGTGACCGAGGATGCAGGACTCTTCGCGCTGTTCACCGAGGTCTGCTACAACGGGGATCCCTTCGCGGTGATCCTGCGCGAGACCCACGGTGCCGAGACGCGCGCGGTGGCGCGGAGCCAAGCGTCGCCGTGGTTCCTGCGCGGAGGCGTGCCGCATTGACCCCCGGAGACGACGACGTTAGGTCTCCCCGCCTGTGAAACGTCTGCTTCCAAGCGGCCCGGGTACGGCGGCGAAGTTCCGTGGCGCGCTGCGTGGGGCGATCGGGTTGGCGATCTGGACGGCGGATCTCGGCGTCCGCCCAGTCACCGTGGCCGCGGCCGACACCGCGGCCCCGATCGCCCCGGCGATCTCGACGGGAACGGGCCTCCTGCTGGAACCGCCGCTGGACCTCACGCAGTTCACGCGCGCCTGGTTCGAGAAGGACTCGGCCACCGTCGGCGCGCATCGGATCCGGCGGCCGTGGACGAATCCCGTGGTCAGCCTGCCGCCGCATCCGCGTTCCGACGTCCGGGGACTCACGTTGGACGAGGTGAAGGCCTACATGGTGGACGCGAAGGCGCGCTTCGAGCGGGGCGAGGCGGTTCCGGTCTCGGACGTGGGCCTGGTGAGCACGCAGGAGGACGTCGTCCGCCAGCCGATGCTGAACCACATCGCCGGCTTCTCGAACGACGTGGTGCGGGTGTACCTGCTGGTGCAGAAGACGGCGACGGACACGGGATGGAGCCACTTCTCGATCGTGCAGGACCTGACCCGGAAACCGGTGTTGGACTACTACGCGGAACTGAAGCCGACGGGGCCGAAGTTCGAGGCGCACAGCTGCCACAAGTGCCATTCGTCCGGTCCGTTCGCGATCCATCCGGCGCGCGAGGACCTGGTGCTCGACGCGCCGCTGGCGGCGGCGTTGAGCCGGCACATCGCGGAGCAGCCGCGTTCGGAGATGTACTTCCCGCCGGACCAGCCCCGTGGCGAGTACGGTCCGGCGATGCCGATGAAGGCCTGTGCGCGCTGCCATTCCGAGGACGGCGACCGTGGTCCGCTGTACCGGGAGAACTCGCATCCGATCCGGGTGATGGTGGACTTCGGCTACATGCCGCCGAACCGCCGCCTGAAGCCCGAGGAGGTCGCGGAGCTGAAGGCGTGGCTGGAGGGGAAGGAAGGGACCGCACGTCCCGGCTCCACGGCGAAGCCCTGAACCGTCGGCAGCCTGCGGACCGCGCAGACCCCTCCCCCGCCCCCCAGCCGGAAAGGACCAGGCCGGTCGATGTTCACCGCGGTTGGACGAGGCAGCTCCGGAACCCGCCCGTAAGGGCCTCCCGATCGAGGTTGCGTCCGATGAAGACCAGCCGGTTGAACCTCTCCTCGCCCGGTTTCCAAGGCCGGTCGCTGTTCGCCTCGAGCAGCATGTGGACGCCCTGGAACACGACGCGGCGGTCTGAGCCCTGGACGTGGAGAACCCCCTTGCTGCGGAAGAGGTCGGCGCCACGGGTCTGGAGCAGCTCCGAGAGCCACGCGTTGACCCGCTTGGAGTCCACGGGCGCCTTCTCTTCGATGCCAACGCTGGTGACGCTGCTGTCGTGCTCGTGTCCATGGCCCCCGAACTCGGAGGTGACCGCGGGTTCGATCCCCTGGACACCGTCGTCGAGGGTCATGCCGAATTCGTCGGGCCCGTGTTGGGTGAAGAGGGCGAAGGCCCCTGCAGCGGGAACACGGAGACGGAGACGGGCCGGCTGGTCGTTCGAGAGGTCGACCCGGTAGCGATGTCCATCCGGGCCGATCGAGGCGGTGTCCCCGATGGCGACCGGCTTGCCGGCGAAGCGTCGCAGTGCAGCGAGCCGGGCTTCGTGAAGGGTGGCCTCGGACGTGTCCGAGACCGGCAGGACCACCAGGTCCAGCGATGGGTCGGGGCCCGGCTGGAAGGTGAGGTTCGAGACGCCGCCGGCGAGTCGGAAGATCCCACCCCACTCGAACGGGAGCTCCTCGGTGAGGAACTCCGCGTCCTGGGCCACCTTCGCCGCGAGATCGAAGGCCCGGATGTCGAGAACCTGGTCCAGCGGCAGCTCCGCCTGTCGCGTTCGATGGAAACGTGCGGCGACATTCATCGACCGGAGCCGGCGCTCCAGCGCCTGCAGCTCGTCCGATGGGACGAGGTCCGTCTTGTTCACGAGGATCACGTCGGCGAAGGCCACCTGCTTGCGGCAGTCGTCGCTCGTCTCCAGATGCCGTCCGATGTGGAAGGCGTCCACCAGGGTGACGATGCCGTCGAGGCGGAAGGACTCCTTGATCTCGTCGTCGACGATGAAGGTCTGCGCCACCGGACCCGGATCGGCGAGGCCGGTGGTCTCGACGAGGATGTAGTCGAAGCGGTCGCGGCGACGGAGGAGCTGGCCGAGGATCCGGATGAGGTCGCCGCGGACGGTGCAGCAGATGCAGCCGTTGTTCATCTCGAAGATCTCCTCCTCGGCGTTGACGACGAGCTCGTTGTCCACGCCGACCTCGCCGAATTCGTTTTCGATCACGGCGATGCGTTTGCCGTGGTGTTCGGAAAGGATGCGGTTGAGGAGGGTCGTCTTGCCGGATCCGAGGAATCCGGTGAGGACGGTGACGGGAATGCGTTGGTCCATGGTCGGAAGGTTCAGGGGTGGCGGTGAGGCATCGGAAAAGGGGCTCAGGTGCGTGAGTGCCAGTAGGCGAGGCTGCGGTTGAGTTGGTGGGCGACGACGAGGAGGACCGAGGCCAGCAGCGTGACCAGGACTTCGCCGACCTCGCCGAGTCCGGTGCCGGATCCGAATCGGGCCGCGGAGAGCAGGATCCAGCCGGCGGCGACCCACGGCACCACGCGTCCCGAACGGTGGCGTCCCCAGCCCCGGACGGTGGCGACGAGGCTCGTCACCGCGAGGAACGCGGCAAAGATGCCGTGCGCGGCACCGCCGGCGATGGATGACATCCGCGGCGGCAGCCACGGGGCCACGAGGCAATGCAGGGAGACGGCCACCGCCAGCAGCACGCAGGCGCGGTCGATCCGGTTGGCGTCGTCGGGTCCGGTCAGCATGGGAGGTTCAGCGGGTTTCCGGGCGGACTTGCGGATTCGAAGCGGGGGCCGTGGACCTCCGGCGCGCGTTCCAGAGGGCGAGGGAGGAGGCGAAGAGGACGAGCGGGACGAATCCGAGCAGCAGCCAGAGGACCCGTGTGGCCGTGCCGCCGAAGGTCCCGACATGGAGCGGGAACATCGACCTCAACACACGTTGGGCGGGTGTGCGTTCGGAATGGAGATCGGCCCTCAGCAGACGTCCGTCGAACGGATCGACATGGAGATGGTTTGCGCCCTCGCGTCTCCATTCGCCGGGGAGCCGCTTGCGGACCGTGAATTGGGCATCCTCGTCCCCGGGAAGATGGATCCAGTTGGGCGGCGCCTTGGGAAGCACGGCGGACGAGACCTCAAGGACCCGGTCGAGGGAGATCCAAGGCGTGGTGCCGGTCCGCGGACCGGGAGGCGGGGAATCCTCGGCGGCGGACGACCGGGTGAGGGTGGAGGCCAGCCAGCGGAAGGGCTCCTTGAAGGGGAAGTAGGCCCCGGTCACGACCACGACCAGCAGGGGGATGAAGGTCCACATGCCGACGGCCCGGTGCAGGTCGAAGGTGCGCCGACGCCATCCGGCGTTGCCCATCACCCGCAAACCTTCGGCCCAGGCGCGCCCGCGGTTCGGGATCCAGAGCAGGACCCCCGAGACGAGCAGCACCGTCCAGGCCAGCGATCCGAGGCCGTTGACCTGCTCGCCCACGCCGCCGCCGAGCAGTTGGGCGTGGAACAGGTAGAGCCATTCCGTGACGTTCCGGTCGGCGGGCCGGGAGCCGAGAAGACGCCCGGTGTAGGGGTCCGCATAGACGTGGAACGAACGTCCTTCGCGGTCGTGTCCCCAGAACGAGATCGCCCGATCGGCCGATTCGGGGAGGTTCACCGTCTGGAACACGGCGCCGGGATGTTCGTGGAGTGCCCGGTCGTACATCGGCTGCAGCGCGGTTCTGGGGCCGTTCGGGGCCACCCGGGTGAGTCCGCCGTGGATGAAGTCCTCGATCTCGTCACGGAACACGATCAGCCCGCCGCTGAGGGAGACGAGCACCAGCCAGGTCCCGAGAACGAGGCCGATCCACCGGTGCAGGAGACGGAATCCTCCGCGGAGGTTGGACGACGTGGAACAGCGGGTTTCCATGGGCAATCAGGTCAGGCCTTCGAAGTCCGCACGGGTGACCTCGGCGAGAGGCTTGGCGACGCGCAGCCGAAGGGGCGGGTTCCCGGCCCGGAAGACGACCACCACGGTCTCGACGTCGGAGCAGCCGGGGTCCGCGCAGGCGACCTCGTTGACGGAAACCGTGTCGGACTCGGAGAGCCGAAGGCGCTCGAAGACCCATCCACGGAGCCTGCGGGATTCCGGCCGCGTCCCGCGTGCACGGCGGGCCGGTGGGTCCAGGCGGATCAGGTTCCTCATGGTTCGGCGCGGTGCGTCTCCGCGGATGGGCGGATCGTGGTTGGAATCTCCTCGGGATCGGAGGGACCCTCCGAGACCCAGGGAGCGAACGGGTCTGGCAGGCGTGCCCAGGCCTCGGGACCGGTCTGCATCTCGGCATCGGTGAGGAGGCAGGCGTCGAGACGCGCGTTCATCGCATCGGGATCGGCGCCCTGCCCGATGAGGACGATCTCCTGGCGTCGGTCTCCCCAGGGCTTCCTCCACTCCCGGAGGATCTCGCGGACCTCCTCGTCGTCGTCGGGCCACTGGTTCTTCGGTGCGGCGGCCCACCAGAGTCCCGCACCCTCGGTGCGGCATGCGGGACCGGCCTGGCTCCAGGAGCCGGCCCAGTCGTTGCGTGAGGCGAGCCAGAAGAGACCCTTGCTGCGCAGGATCCCGGGCCACTCGGACTCGATGCAGGCCTGGAAGCGCTGCGGGTGGAAGGGCCGACGGGCCCGGTACACCCAGTTTCGGATGCCGTATTCCTCTGTTTCCGGGGTGTGTTCTCCGCGGAGTTCCCTCAGCCAGCCCGGAGCCCGCTGCGCCTCCTCGAAGTCGAAGAGCCCCGTGCCCACGACCTCCTTGAGCGGAACCTTTCCGAAGCGGCTCACGACCTGTTTCGCCCTCGGGTTGAGAGCGCGGAGGATGCCGGCCAACCGATCGAGTTCTTCCCGGGCGACAAGGTCGGCCTTGTTCAGCACGAGGACGTCGGCGAACTCGACCTGTTCGATCAGCAGGTCGACCACACACCGCTCGTCGTCCTCGGCGCGCGCCTGCCGACGATCGGCGAGCGTGTCCATCGACGCGTAGTCGTGGAGGAAGCGGAGCGCGTCGACGACGGTGACCAGGGTGTCCAGGCGGGCGATGTCGCCGAGGCACTGGCCGTTCTCGTCGGTGAAGGTGAACGTCTCGGCGACCGGCATCGGTTCGGAGATGCCGGTGCTTTCGATGACGAGGCAGTCGAAACGTCCCTGGCGGGCGAGCGACGCGACCTCGCGGAGGAGGTCCTCCCGGAGCGTGCAGCAGATGCAGCCGTTGGACATCTCGACGAGCGTCTCCTCGGTCCTCCGGAGTTCCGCACCTCCCTGCCGGACGAGGCGGGCGTCGACGTTGACCTCGCTCATGTCGTTGACGATGAGCGCCACCCGGAGGTTCTCGCGGTTGTTGAGGAGATGGTTCAGCAGCGTCGTCTTGCCGGCGCCGAGGAAGCCCGACAACACGGTCACCGGAAGCCTGGGATGGGTTGGGGAAGCGTCCATGTCAGGGGTTGGAAGGAGTCACACGGTGGAACCCGGCCGGACGCTCCGGCAGGTCCAGGAGGACGGCTGCGGAGGGATCCGGGACGACGACGTTGGTCCATGCGGACCAGGTCATCAGGTCCGGGGAGGACTCGAGCCGGTAGGCGGCACCGGGAAAGCCTCCGACGCGCAAGGCCAGACCCGGCTGGGCACGAACCAACTGCAACCTGGCGGTGGGAACCGCGTAGAAGCTGCGGTTCTTGTTGGCCGCGTCCTTGTAGCGTCCGACGAGGACTCGGTTGTCGTTGATGTCGTAGACCCGGACGCCGGCGTGGCCCGGCAGGTTGATCACCTGTGTCGAGCCGTCGGCCCAGCGGACGAACGGGATGTTGGCGCTGGTGAGGTTCGGCTTGAACTCGCCGACGATGTCTCCGCGGTTGTTGATGCCGTAGAGGGTGGTCTGGGCCGCGCCGGGATAGTTCCAGATGGTCGCCGTGTTGTTCGTCAGGTTGTAGACGAGGCCGTTGGGAGTGTCGAAGAAGCCCGGCCAAGCCGCGCCGACGACCACGCCGTGGTCGTTCATTCCGAAGGCGCCGTTGACCTGGAATCCGGGAACGTTGAACACGGTGAACGTCCTGTTCGTGTTCCAGACCCATGCCGTGTTGTTGCCGCCGCCGGCGACGCGGCCGTGCTCGTCGATGTCAACGGTGAAGCCGAAGTCGGGATCGCCGGACCAGGTGATGGCGGTGTGGTTCCCGCTGCGGTCGCGCGTGAAGGCGCGGTAGGTCCCGAAGGTCGGATCCGCGGGATCCGCATAGTAGCCCGCGAGCGTTCCGGTCGACGTGAGGCCACCCCATTCGGTGTAGTCGGATCCGGGATATCCCTCCCGTTCCGTCTCCTGACCGGTCGTGGTGTCGAAGAGATAGCCGCGGGTCACGCCGTCGGTGCCATCCACCGTGCCGGTGACCTGGCCTCGGTCGTTGATCTTGTTGGCGCTGCTGCTCGCAGAGTTGGTCAGGGCGATCCGGTGGACGAGGAAGTCCACCTCGGCCTTCGGTGTCGCCACGAACGCGGTCACCGCATTCGAGTTGCTCGCATCGTTGTAGGTGCCGGAGATCTGGCCGGCGTTGTTGATCGTCCGACCCGAGCCGGGCAACTCCGGATAGCTGAACGTCCCGCTGGCCGACATGACCCACGTCTTGGTGACGTTGTTGGTGTTCCGGTAGGTGCCCAGAACCATCCCGTTGTCGCTGATGTTGAACGCGAGCGCGGAGACCAGTCCGTCCGGCGAACCGGTGGGAACGATCTCGGAATAGGAGCCGTTTCGGAGCAGGAAGGGCCGGTTGACCGAGTCCTCCAACTGATACTGGCCCACGATGTCGCCGGCGTCGTTGATGCCGTAGGCGCGGCTCAACACGGCCCCGGGGAAGTGGATCTCGGCCGAGACGCCGTTGGTGTGGACGAAGCCGCGAGTCAGTCCGAACGACGTCAGGTCGCTGCGGGTTTCGCCGACCATGTGGCCGAGGTTGTTGATGTCGGAGATCGCCGTGCTGGCCACGCCCGGATAGTCGAACGGTTCAAAGGTTCCGTCGGCCCGGCGGATAAACCCGCGTGTCTGGTTGGCCGGTTGGCCGTTCGTCCGGTAGCGACCGACCACTTCGCCGCGGTCGTTGATTCCCTGGGCCAACATGCCGGGCGTCGAGGTCGCCACGTTCACATTGGTGATCTCCACATGGGAGGCGTGGAAGTTGTCCGCGAAGAGGAACGAGCGGACGAGGCTGGTCGTGACCACGCGGCCCCGGTTGTCCATCCCGTAGGGATAGCCGCCGGTCTGCGCGGGGTTGCCCACCTTCACGTAGGTGTAGTCGACGGCGAGGGTCGCGGTCGGGGCCAACAGGAGCCACCCGGCGCAGGCGGCTGATCGGAACGGGCGTAGGCCGGAACGGCCGGGATCGGAGGTGCGATTCGGTGCTGTTTTCATGGGGGTCCTTCTGAAGGGGAGCAGGGGCAGTGGAATCGGGGTTCAGTTGTCCAAGACGATGCGGGCGCGGAAGAATCGGCGGTCGCCGGACGGCTCCACGGGGACCGACCCCGTGGTGTCGGCGCCCACGACGGGATCGCCCAGGCGGGTCCATGGTCCGGACGCCTCGGGCGCCGCCTCGATCTGGTAGGCGAGGCCGACACGGGCGTGGAACGAGATCGTCAGGCCGGACCCGATGCGGGACAGCTCCAGTCGGGCGGAGACGGGTGCGAAGGTCAGGGAGTATTCCGGCGACGGGAGGAGACTGGCCGTGCCGAGATCGATGAGGCGGAACCGGACGGTGCGCGTGCCGTCGAAGGCGACGCCGACCACCGAGCGGTCGATGAAGACGATCGGGTGGTTGTGGAGATTGCCGGTGGAGCCGATCCGCAGGCTTTCGCCGGGTTCGTCGGCGAAGACCTGGGCGGGCGCGGTGAAGGAACGCAGCGAAAGCCCGGGATCGATCGACACCACCTCGAGATGCACGTTGGCCCCGGCGGCGAGCGGTTTGACCGCATTGGCGACGTTGGTCACGACCACGGCGTCGAAGCCCAGGACCGTGCTGGACCATCCTTGGAACGGACCCGAGGAGACCGGGGAAAGGTGGAGGGTCCGTGTCGGAAGATTCGTCGCGTCCAGGCGCATCGAGGAGGTCTGGCCGATGAGAATGTCGCCCTCATGCTGGGCGCGGGCCGAGGCCGCGAGACCCAGGAGGAGCCCGAGGATGAAGCAGGCTCGTTCTGCGGACTTCATGGGGCCTTGACGCGGAAGAAGCGGTGGGAGGCGGTCGGGAGGACAGGGAGGTCCCGTTGTCCGCCCGTTCCCGGGAACAGAGAGCCTTCGTCGTTCCAGGGGCCGGCGGGTGTGGATGCGGACTGCAGTTGGTTCGTCCTTCCCTCCACCGTGTACAGGGACAGCGCGAGCGCGCCGTCGGTGTTGCACACCCACGTCAGGCGCAGATCCTGGGCGGCGGTGAATTGCTCGACCGCGCCGGCGAATCCGGGTTCATCGAGCCCGTTGTTGAACACGAGGTGCACCGGCGGTGCGGAGGCGTATTGCGGCGAGCGCAAGGTCAGCGGGAACGTGTAGGCTCCCACCGCCGGCGCGACGCCGTTGGTCGTGCGCAGGATGAAGACGAAGTGGGTGTGCAGGGTTCCGCGGGTCCCGATCTGGGCGATCCGGTAACCCGAAGCGAAGACCGTGTCCTTGCGGATCGTGACGGCGTTCAGGTGATTCCCGAAGGGTCCGGGTTCCACGAACTCCATGAACTCGGGCCCGATGTTCGCGGAGGACCAGTTCGTTCCATTCCACCGCTTCAACGGCCCGGTGACGTCGAAGAGAATCTCGTCGTCGAACCTGAAACCGTTCCCCGCGAATCCGGGATTGTCGGTGGCGTACACGGTTCCGTTGCCGAGGACGTCGTTCTCGCGAACGTTCACCGAATGGACGGCGGCATCCACCTGGAGGGCCCCGTCCGCACGTGAAACCAGGACGTCCGAATGCGTCGCCAGGAGACGCGTTGCCACAAGGAGCGGGAACAGCGCGGAGACCCTGGACCATCCCCTTCGGACTGGAGGGGCGCCGGCAGCGCCATCCAGGGCTTGAGATCCTCGAGGAGCTTCATCGAGGGGATGCCGTTGGGACCGCGGCCGCGTCGCACACCCGCTTCCCAGCGCCGGACCCACTTGAGAAGGCGAGCCCGGCAACGGAGGACAGAATTCGGGATGGAGTATTGACCGGTACATATCGCGAACCTGCTTCAACCGTTGAATCAAGGAGTTGGGTCCAACAATGCAAAGCGTTTGCATCACAGTGGCCGAAGAATGCGTGCGTTTGACTCTCTGTTTAACGTGTTGATAGGAGCGCGTTTATGCAGTCCGCAGAATCGGGGAGCCCGATTTCTGAAGTCGGCCAATCCGAAGCGCCCACAGAGTACGATCCTCGGTCTATGAATGCAAATGATTTGCATTTCAGGTCTCCGATCCAGAATCTCCGAAGCGTGGTCGTCGGTGGACTGGAGTGGAGGGTCGGGATGGGTTTCCCGGTCCACCAACGGGCGCAAGCCTGCCAAACAGCCATTCCAACCGCCGGCGACCCGATCGTTTCCACCGGTTTGGCGGGTTCGGATTTCGAATGGGCACCGTCGCCCGGCCGTCGACGACTCCGGTCAGGGGATTTCACGGGGACTCCGGGCAATTCCTGGTCTTCGTGAATGGGGGCCGATGGAACAGGACCAACACCCAACACCATGCGCTTCGTTTTCTCCTCCACCATTCTATCGGCTTTGTCCTTGGCGGGATACGGACTGCTGGGGGCGGCTCCGTTGGATTGCCGGGTCACCTGGGTCGGCAACTCGTTCGGCGGGGCCTCGAACCGCTGGGTCCAGAACTTCTTCATCCACACCGCGGTTCAGCCGGACGGCACGGTGAACACCTGGAGCCACTGGGACGAAGGCGGACGGAAGTTCGGCGTGTACCGCGACGGCGACGTCGTTGGTAACACGAACGTGAATCCCAACAGCCTCGAGACCCGGGACCGCGCCGGACGGCTCTGGACGCTGGAAGTGCGGTACACGGATCCGAAGCACCAGGAGTGGGAATTCGAACCGGTCGGCATCCGGTGTGACGGCAAGACGGTGACCTTCCCGGAGCTGCATCAGCCGACGGCCTTGGCGATGGCGAACGACGGTTCGCTGATGGTGGCCGACTCCGGCACCGGGCCGCGCCAGCAGGTGCTCTTCTACGATGTCGCCGACGCGACGCGGCCGCGTCTGGTGAAGGCCTTCGGCGAACGCGGCGGCATCGGTGCGGGCAAACCGGGCGAGATCACGCCGACGAAGTTCTGGGGGATCCGGGGCTTGGGCATGGATGCCGCGGGCAACCTCTATGTGGCCCAGAGCGAGCAGGGATCGGTGCTGCGGAGCTTCGATCCCGAGGGGCGTCTGCGCTGGGAACTGCATGGGGAGTTCTTCTGCGACGTCGCGGTGCCCGATCCCTCGGACGACGGCGCCACGTTCTGGGGGATCCAGGAGCGGTACGCGATGGATTGGAGGAAGCCGCCCGGAAAGGACTCGCGGTGGACCGGATACACCCTGCATCGGAACCGGTATCCGAACGATCCGCGCGGGCTGATGCACGTGAAGCAGCAGGGAGAACACGGGCTGACGTCGCCGCAGGTGGTGGTGCTGGGCGGAAGGCGGCTGCTGTTCGTGGGCGGCATGTTCGCGAGCAACTTCATCAACATCTTCCGCTTCGACGGGGACATCGCGGTGCCGTCGGGCCTGGTGCTGCAATGGGGCCACGGGCTGTACAACACGGACCTGAAGTGGCCGCCGCACAAACCGGAGGGCGTGTCGTTGTGGCGGGACCGGAACGGCGACGGCGACTACCAGGCCGACGAGTTCGAAGCGAACACCCCGCGCGTGAAGCCGGGGCCGTTCCATGTCGACGGGCGGGGCAACATCTGGATGGCCTACGGGTTTTTCCGATACGACTTCCAGGGTTTCGACGCCCACGGCAACCCCATCTACTCGGCGGACAAGACGACGGTGTTGGAGAAGCCCGAGGGCGTCGGGACGGTGGCCCGGGTGGTGTACCTCGATGCGAGCGACACGCTGGTCGTGGCCGAGGAGGGATCCGACATGCGGCACATCGGAAGGGTGCACGTCTGCCGCGGCTACATGGCGGGAAACCGGAAGACCGTCTCGTTCCTTCCGGGCGCCGGGAAGGAGGCGGCCTGTGTCGCGGCGGCCGGGGACCACGTGTTCACGGGGGGCTGGAAGGAACGTGGGCGGGTCTGGGTGAACCGGATGTCGGACGGGGCGGAGGTGGGAACCTTCGAACCGGGACCGACGGTGGGCGGCGTGGACAACACGGGCTGGATCGACCTGCTGACCGGGATCCACGCGCATCGGCGTGCGGACGGCGAGTACCTCGTGTCGGTGGAGGAGAACTACAAGGCCAAGTGCCTCATCTACCGCTGGCGTCCTTAGCCAAAGCGATGCGGAAGGGATTGGCACGCGAAGCCGCAAAGCCGCTGGGGAGCAAGCAAGAACGGCCAAAGTCCCGAAGCGGAACCGCAAACCGAACGGCGATCGCAATCTCGGTCCCGGATCGGGCACCCCGTTTGGCGTCTTGGCGTTCTTGCGTGAGGTCGGTCTTTGCTCCTAATGAACCGTCCCGGCTCAGCACCTGAAACCGGCAGTCACTGGAGGCCGGCGGCGATGTTCATGCCACCGGGGCCGGAGGTGTTGTCGGTGGGGAACCAGAAGCGCTTCTTCCTCTCCACGGCGAGGCTCTGCTTCGCGTTCAGCCGTTCGACATGGCCATCGGTCATGAGGTCGTGTCCACGGCCGTTGTGGCGGATCGAGAGGGTGCGGCTGCCGAAGGTGGGACCGGCCTGGCCGGAGTAGTCGTTGGTGGCCATGACGGCCTCCATGAGGAGCATCGTCTCCGACGGTGCGATGAAGGTGCCCATCTCCTCCTCGTGGCAGAGGCCGCAGTTCATGGCGTAGCTGTAGTCACGCCGCGCGTTCCTAGAGCCGCCGGGACGACCGCCGGTGTTGGGAACCGCGATGCGCTTGCGGGCCGCCATCTCGGCTTCGTCGGTGGGACACAGGAACGTCTTCTTGGCGCCGACGAACGGGAAGAGGCGGCCGGTGGTGAGGTCGCCGGTGCGGACACAGAGCCAGTTGCGGAACGAGGGAAGGCGGCCGCGATGGTCGTTGGCGTACAGGAGCGAGCCGAGGCCGAGCTGCTTGAGGTTGTTGTTGCAGGCCGCGGCCCGGGCGGTCTCGCGGGCCTTGCCCAGCGTGGGAAGGAGCAGGCCGGCGAGAATCGCGATGATGGCGATGACCACCAGCAGTTCGATCAGCGTGAAGGCCCGTATACGGGAGGGGCTCCGGATGATCTGGGTGGCGGGCATCTTGTCGGGGATCCGACAACCGTCTATGCCGGTGATGGGAACGGGGCAAGGAGAGAACCGGAAAGGGAACCGGATGCCCGAAAGGTGTTGGGAGGATGGATGCGATCACCCGCGGCCGGGCGCCCTCGGCTACGGACTAACGGACACGGACAAGACGCGGATCCTCCGTGTCTCCGTGGCGGATCAGGCAGAGTTTCAAGTTTTCAGTTTTCAGCTGGGGAATATGGGAATGGGGCGGCGATGTCCGCGGCCTGGCGGCTACGGACAACGGACCACTGGCCACGGACGAAACGCCGCTTCTCCCTGGGCCAGCTCAGCGAATGCGGCGGCGGATGGCCCAGAAGAGGAGACCGAGGCCGGCAAGGCCGGCCCATTCGGCGGGCTCGGGCACGGGCGTGAATCCGGAGTAGGCCAACAACAGGGAGTCTCCGGCCTGGGTCACGAACCAAAGGCCGTCATGGGCGTTGGAGAATCCGGCGAGATCGATCTGGAAGGCGTCGGGATTGAAGCCGGTGATGCCGCCAGTGGCGTTCACCAAGGTCCAGTAGAAGGTGTCGCCGGTGGTGAAGTTCGAGGCGTTGCCGGCGACGTTGCCGGCGGCGAGGGAGGTGACCTGGACCTGGAACGGGGAGATGTCGGTCGCGGTGATGGACAGCGTGCCGTTGACCTGGAGGAGGTCCCATCCGGTTCCCGCGGTGGCCGTGGCGTCGCGGAGGTTGAAGTCGAGGATGCCACCGGTGCCGAAGGTCGTGTTGCCGACGGAGAGCGTCGAGGCGCCAAGGGTGAGTCCCGGGGAGACGACGCCACCGGACTGGATGGCGACGGAGCCGGAGTGGCTGCCGTTGCCGGCGAGGGTGCCACCGGACTGCACCGTGACGGCGCTGGTGCCGAGGGCGCTGCCGGAAAGGTTGGCGAGCACCATGGCACCGCCTCCGATCACCGTGGCGCCGGAGAAGGTGTTGGCGGCGCTCACCGTGAGGCGGCCGGGGCCGTTGAACTGGATGCCACCGGCACCCGCGATGGTGCCCGCGGCGGTGGAATCGGAAGCCTGGTTGAGAGTGAGCGTGTGTCCGCCGGCGAGGTTCAGCGTGGTGCCGCCGGCGCTGGTCAAGCCGGAGAGCGTCTGGGCGGTGGCGTTCAGGGTCGCCGTACCGCCGTTCAGGGTGAGTGTGCCGCTGGACAACCTGCCGGAGCCGGACGTGGAGACGGTGCCGGCGTCGATGGTGGTGGAACCGGTCCCGGTGTTCGCACCGGTCAGCGACAGCGTTCCGGCCCCGGCCTTGGTGAGGTTCCCGGAGCCGCTCACCCCACCGTTCCAGGTGGAGTTGAACGCACCGGTGTCGATGGTGCCTCCGGAGCCGCCGAGGACAAGGGCGCGGCTGGTGGTGATCCCGGCGGAGGTGGCGAGCGTGCCGCCGTTGAGGGTCAGTGCACCTCCGGAGCCGCCAAGGCCGGCGTCCGATCCGACCGACAAGGTGCCACCCAACACGCTCGCGCCGCCGGTGAAGGTGTTCACCCCCGCCAAGGCGAGCGTGCCGGAGCCCGACTTGACCAGCGCTCCGGTGCCGGCGAGCACGGAGGAGAGCGTGGAGGAACCCGACTGGTCGGCGGTCAGCACGTGGCCGGAGCCGAGGGTGATGGTGCCGGAGGTGCCGGCGAGCTGGGAGACGGTCTGGGAGACCTGGTTGAGGTTGAGCGCACCGCCGTTGACGGTGAGGGAACCGGTGCCGATCCGACCGGAGCCGTTGACGGTGAGCGTGCCGGCGGAGAGCAGGGTGCCGCCGGTCCAGGTGTTCGCCCCGGTGAGCGTCAGGGTTCCGGTGCCCGACTTGGTGAGCGTACCGGCACCGCTGACGACCCCGCTCCACGTCGAATTGAAGGTCCCGGCGTTGAAGGTGCCGCCGGAGGCACCCAGGACGAGGGAGCGGGCGGAGGCCGTGGCGGCGGTGGTGAGCAGGGAGCCGCCGTCCAGGGTCAGCGTCGAGGCGACGTTCCCGAGCTGGTTGTCGTTGCCGTAGGAGATGGTGCCCGCGGAGATCGTCAGTCCGCCGGTGAAGGTGTTCACGCCACCGAGGGTGAGCGTCCCCACACCCGACTTGATCCAGCCACCGCTGCCGGCGATCACGCCGGAGACGGCGGTGGAGGAGGCGGTGTTGACGGTGAGCGTGTGTCCGGCGCCGAGGGTCAGCGTGGTGCCGCCGGAGGTGGTGAGGCCGGAGACGGCCTGGGCGGCGTTGTTCAGGTTGACCGAGCCCGAGGAGAGCGTGAGGGCGCCGGTGCCGAGGCTGGCGCCGCTGGCGACCGTCAGGTTGCCGCCGCCGACCGTGGTGCCGCCGGTGAGCGAGTTGGCGGTGCCCAAGGTCAGGGTCCCGGAACCGGACTTGGTCAGGAGACCCGAGCCGGACACGGCGCCGTTGAGGGCGACGTTGCCGGAACCGGTGACGGTCAGGGCGTTGGCGGCGGCCGTGAGGTTGCCGGAGAGGGTGAGGGTTCCGGAGGAGGAACCGACCGTGGTGGCGCCCGCCAGGGTGATGTTTCCGGAGTGGCTGTTGTTGCCGCTGACATTGCGCAGGGCGCCGGCGGAACCGACACCGACACCGTTCAGGGAAAGGGCCTCGGCGCCGAGGGCGACGTTGCCTTGGAGACCCAGCGTCGCGCCGCTGGAGACCGAGGTGCCGGCGGAGGTCGTGCCGAGGGCCTCCGCGGAGGCGGCGATGAGCGTCCCCGCGGCGACGATGTTCGTCGCGGTGTGGGTGTTGGCGCCGGAAAGGACCAGGGTGCCGTTGCCGGACTTGACCAGGTTGCCGGAGCCGGAGATCCCGCCGTTCCAAGTGGAGGTGCCGGTGGCGAAGTTCAGCGTGCCGCCCGCGGTCCCGAGGGTGATCGACCGGGCCGAGGTGACGGCGGCGCTGGCCAGCAGCGTTCCGGAATTCAGGGTCACACCGCCACCGAGGGCGCCGAGGCGATCGTCGTTGGCGAAGGAGACCGTGCCGCCGCCGATGGCGAGGCCGCCGGAGAAGGAGTTGGCCGTGCCGAGGGTGAGGGTGCCGGTGCCGGTCTTGGTGAGGGCGCCAACACCGCCGATGGCGCCGTTCCAGGTCGAATTCACCGTGCCGGCGCCGAAGGTTCCGCCGGAAGCCCCGAGGGTCATGGTCCGGGTCGAGGTGATCCCGGAGGAGGTGGCCAGCGTGCCGCCATTGAGCGTGATGCCGACGCCGGAGGCCCCAAGGCGGTTGTCGTTGGCGATGGAGACGCTGCCGGCGTTGATGGTGAGGCCGCCGGTGAATCCGTTGACACCGGAAAGGGTCAGCGTCGCGGCGCCCGTCTTCACCACGGCGCCATCGCCGTTGATAGAACCGGTGGCGGTGGTGTTGCCCGAGTTGGTGACCGTGAGGGTCGTGCCGGCGGCCAGGTTGAGCGTCGTGCCCGAGCTGGTGGTGAGACCGTTCACGGTCTGGGCCGTGTTGTTCAGGTTCACCGTTCCGGAGGAGATGGTGAGCAGGCCCGTTCCGAGACCGGAACCGAGGGAGACGTCGACCGCTCCACCGGAAACCGTGGTGGCGCCGGTTCGGGTGTTGGCACCGGAGAGGGTGAGCGTGCCCGTGCCGGATTTGGTCAGGGTCCCACTGCCGCTGACCACGCCGGACAGCGCCACTTGGCCGGCACCGAGGACGGCCAGCGCGCGGGTTCCGCCGGCAATCGCACCGGACAGCGTCAGCGTCCCGGAGGCGGAACCGAGGCTGGTGTCGCCGGCGAGGGTGACGTTGCCGGCGACAGAATTGTCGCCGGACGCATTGCGGAGGGCGCCCGTGGAGCCGACTCCGGTGCCGCTCAGGGAAAGGTTCTCGGCCCCGATGGCGATGCCGCCGGTCAGTTCCAAGGCCGCTCCACTGGCGACGGTCGTGCCGGCGGCGGTGGATCCCAGCGCCGAGGCGTTGGAGACGCTGAGCACGCCGGCCGAGACGGTGGTGGCGCCCGAATAGGTGTTGGCACCGGAGACCGAGAGCGTGCCCGTGCCCGACTTGGTCAGCTGGCCGGCCCCGGCGATCACGCCGGACCAGGTGGAGTTGAAGGCACCTGAATTGAAGGTGCCGCCGCCGGTTCCGAGGGTGAGTCCACGGGCGGTGACGATCGCCGCGGTGGTCAACATCGAGCCACCGCCACTGAGGGAAACCGTGTTCGAGAGGTCGCCCAACGCGGTGTCGGCGCCCAGGGAAACGGTGCCGGCGGTGATGGAGAGGGAACCGGTCCAGGTGTTCACCCCACCCAAGGTCAACGTCCCGGAACCGGCCTTCGTCAGGGTGCCGGAGCCGGAGACGATCCCGTTCCACGCGGAGGTGCCGGTGGCGAGGTTCAACGTGCCGCCGGAACCGGAAAGGAACAGTGACCGGGCCGAGGTGATCGCGGCGCTCGCGAGGAGGGAGCCGCCGTTGAGGGTCACCCCGCCGGACACGTTGCCGAGCCGGTTGTCATTGGCGATGGAGACCGTGCCGGCGCTGATGGTGAGGCCGCCGGAGAAGGTGTTCACCCCGCCGAGCGTCAG
Source organism: Verrucomicrobiales bacterium (assembly GCA_027488845.1). Classification (GTDB taxonomy): domain Bacteria; phylum Verrucomicrobiota; class Verrucomicrobiia; order Limisphaerales; family UBA9464; genus SXXZ01. The sequence goes on from JAIYBC010000025.1 coordinate 175,912, forward strand.
GGTGCCCGTGCCCGTCTTGGTCAGGCCGCCGACACCGCCGACGACACCGTTCCAAGTCGAACTCTGGGTGCCTGCGGCGAAGGTGCCACCGGAAGCGCCGAGCGTCAGGGTCCGCGACGAGGTGATTCCCGACGAGGTGGCCAAGCTGCCGCCGTCGAGGACAATCCCGACTCCGCTGGATCCCAGCTGGTTGTCGTTGGAGACGGAAACGGCGCCGCCCTGGACGCTGAGTCCACCCGAGAAGCTGTTGGCCGCCCCGAGCGTCAGCGTCCCGGAACCCGTCTTGACCAGCGAACCGGAGCCGGTGACGGCCCCGGAGACGGTGGTGTTGGCGCTGGAATTGACGGTCAGCACATGGCCGGTGCCGAGTCCGAGGGTCGTGCCGGAGGAGGTGGCGAGACTGGAGACGGTCTGGGTGGCGTTGCTGAACGACAGGGTGCCAGCGCCGACGGAAAGGGGACCCGCCCAGGTGTTGGCGCCGGAAAGAGTGACCGCGCCGGCACCGACCTTGGTGAGCGTGGCCGAACCGCTCAGGGCGCCGGAAAGGGTGAGCGTTCCCGCAACGGACCCGATGGAGGAGGCGGCGGCCAAGCTGACCGGACCGGCGAGGGAGTTGTTGCCCGAGGTGTTGCGAAGCGCGCCCGTGGAGCTGACGCCGGCACCGCTGATGGTGACCGGTTCGGCCCCGATCGCGATGCCTCCGCTGAGCGTGAGGGTGGCGCCGTTGCTGACGATCGTGCCGCCCAGGGTGGAACCGAGAGCGGTCGCGGAGGCGGCCTGGAGGTACCCCGCTCCCACGCGCAGTTCGCCATCGAAGGTGTTGGGCCCGCTGAGCGTGAGGGTACCGGCGCCGAGCTTGGTCAGCGGACCGGATCCGGAGACGGCTCCGGACCAGGTCGAGTTGAAGTTGCCGGCGTTGAAGGTACCGCCTGCGGCACCGAGCACCATCGAGCGGGTGGAAGTGATCCCGGCGCTGGTGAGCAGCGTCCCACCATCGAGGGTGAGTGCACCGGCGGTGTTGCCGAGCCGGTTGTCGTTCCCGATCGAGACCGTTCCACCGAGGATGGTGAGTCCGCCACCGAAGGTGTTCACGCCGCCCAGGGTCAGCGTGCCCGTGCCGGTCTTGGTCAGCGAACCCGAGCCGCTGATCACGCCGTTCCAGGTGGAACTCTGCGTCCCGGCCGCGAAGGTTCCGCCGGAGGCCCCGAGCACCATCGAGCGGGCGGAAGTGAAACCGGTGGTCGTCGAAAGACTGCCGCCGTCGAGGGTGAGCGGGCCGGCGACGTTTCCGAGCCGGGCGTCGCTGGAGACGGCGACCGTGCCACCGTTGACGGTGATGCCGCCGGTCAGGGTGTTGTTGGCACCGAGGGTCAACGTGCCGGTTCCTTGCTTCACCAGGCTGCCGTTGCCGGCGAGCAGCGCGCCCAACGTGGTGTTGGTCCCGTTCTGGTTGACGGTGAGGGCGGTGCCGTTGGTGAGGTTGAGCGTGCCGCCGGTGCCTTGGAGTTGGCTGACGGTCTGTGCGCCGTTGTAGAGGACGACCGTGCCGCCGTTGACCGCCAGCGTGCCGGTGCCGATGGCGCTGCCGTTGGTGGCCACCAGTGTTCCTTGGGAGGCGGTGGTTCCGCCGGTCCAGGTATTGGCGCCACCCAACACGAGGCTGCCGGTACCGGTCTTCGTGAGCGTGCCGGTGCCGCCGATGACGCCACCCCAGGTCGAGACAAAGTTGCCGGTGTTGAAGGTGCCGCCGGAGGCGCCAAGGGTGAGGCCCCGCAGGGAATTGACCCCGGCGGAAGTGGTCACCGTTCCGCCGTTCAGGGTCAACGTCCCGGCCACGTCACCCAAGGCGGAATCGGTGCCGATCGCCACGGTGCCGGCATTGATCGAAAGTCCGCCGGTCCAGGTGTTCACCCCCGTCAGGCTGAGCGTTCCCGTTCCAAGCTTGGTCAACTGGCCGGTGCCGGAAATGACCCCGGACCACGTGGCCGTCCGCGAGCCGGTGTCCAACGTGCCGCCGCCGCCCTGCACCGCAATCCCTCGGGCGCTGTTGAAGTTGGCGGACCAGAACAACCGGCCACCGTTGAAGGTCAGGCCGCCTGCGGCGTTGCCGAAGCGGGAATCGGCGCCGACGGAGAGCGTTCCCTGGTTCAGGAACACCCCCCCGCTGAAGGTGTTGGCACCGCCGAGCGCCAGGGTTCCGGCCCCTTCCTTGGTGAGGGAACCGGTGCCGCCGATCACCCCGCTCAACGTCAGGGTCGTCGCCGATTCGCTCACGTCGAAGATCCCGCCACCCGCTCCGAGCGAGAAGAGCCGGGACGACGCATCGTTGCCGCCCGAAAAGCGGAAACGTCCGCCGCCATTGATCGTTGTGGTCAACGCACCGCCGCCCAGTCCGCTCGCGGTGTTGGCGTTGGCCACGTCGTAGGCGGTGTAGTTGCCGCCGGAGATCGTGACGCCTCCCGTGAAGGTGTTGAGACCGGTGGCGATGAAGTTGCCGGTCACGTTGAGCGATCCCGCCCCGGAGATGACGCCGCTGATGGTGGTGCTTCCGGCACCGGCGATGTTGAGGGCGGATCCGATCGACACCGGACCGGTGAGATTCAGGTTCCCGACTGCGGCGTTCAGTGTGGCCCCACCGGCGGCCAGTCCCACACCAAGGGTCTGCGTCTCCGCCGAGTTGTTCTGCAACGTGCCCGTCAGCGTGAGCGAATTGCCCGAGACGTTGAACGCGCCCGCACCGGCATCGAAGGTGATGCCTCCCACCGAGAGACCCACCGCGTTGTTCTGGTTGGTCGTCTGGACCGACCCGGTAAAAAGGAGGAGGTCACCGGCGACCGGGTAAACATCCCAGTTCCCGGAGGTGCTCCAAAGAGCATCACCTCCAAGTCCCTGCCATGTGGACGTCGCACCGGACAGCGGGAGAAACCCGCTGACAGCCAGTGCTATTCCATTGATGGCGTTCCATTTGCCTTTGAAAGGCATCCCCAGATTCCTCCCCACTACTCCAAGGCGGGTCGTCACTACTCTTTGTCCGGGCACTCCTCCCCTGCCCGGCCTTGACCACCTCGAAGTGGGGAATCCTTACAGCATCAATTGGAGATACGCAAGGGATCGGGTGTGGATTCATTAGGGTGAACACCCTACTCACCAAACGGTGAACCTTACCCAAAAACGCTGACAGACCATCCCGGGGGATGGACGCCGAAGCGCGCTTCCCATCCCGTTTCCTCGGGGTTGGGCGCCTTGGAGTGAGGATTTCCAAGGTGGAGGTCGGCTCAGGCCGTCGCTGCTGGGGGGAATCGCCTCCGGAGCCTCAGCCCGTCCACCGACCTATCGCGAGGAGCGCATGAAGCAGGGATCGGCTCCGCGGAGTGAGACGGGTTCGCTGGTATTGGTCGCCCAGCTTCCGAAGCACCTCGGAGCGGGTGGGGTAGGGGTGGATCGTCGCGGCGATGGCGGACAATCCCAAGCCGGCGCGCAGCGCCAGCGTCAGTTCCGAAACGAGTTCTCCGGCACCGGTGCCGACGAGCGTCGCTCCGAGCATCCGATCGGTACCCCGCGCAACCCAGACCCGCGCGAAGCCTCCTGTTTCGTCTTCGGTGATCGACCGGTCCACGGAGGCGAACGGAACGGTGAAGACGTCGAAGGCCGTCTTCCCGGCCTGGATCTCGCGGACGCCGAGTCCGACTTGGGCGATCTCCGGATCCGTGTAGGTCACCCTCGGAACCACGAGGTCGGACACCCTTCTTCTCCCCAACGGTCCCAGTGCAAACAACGCGTTCTGGATGACGATGCGGGCGCTGAAATCCGCCACATGGGTGAACTTGGATTCGAGGCAGACATCTCCGCAGGCGTAGATCCGGGAGTTGCGGGTCCTCAAGTGGTCGTCCACTTCCACGCCTCGCACCGGATCCCATTTCACCCCCACCGACTCCAGTCCCAGTCCCTCGACATTCGGGGCGCGGCCGGTGGCCACCAACAGCGCATCGGCTTCCAGGGTCCAGCGGCTGGAACCGGGACCTTGGATCCGTAGGCATGTGACGTCGCCAGTCTTCGAAACCCCTTCAACCCGGGCTTCAGCGAGGACGCGGATGCCGTCGGACTCCAGGGACGAGCGCACGACGGCGGCGGCTTCCGGATCCTCCCGGTCGAGGATCTGCGCCTTGTTGTGGACGAGCGTGACCATTGAGCCGAGCCGGGCGAAGGCCTGCGCCATCTCGCAACCGATGGGACCGCCACCCAGCACCACCATCCGGGCCGGCAGCGCGGTCAGGTTGAAGACGTTCTCGTTGGTCAGCGCCCCGCAGTCGGCCAATCCCGGGAGGTCCGGCAACCGCGCTCGCGCCCCGGTCGCGACCACCGCACGGCGGAATCGCAGACGCCGTCCGTCGACTTCGACGTGCCGGTCGTCGACGAACCGGGCGTGCCCGAAGAAGACGTCGACGCCAAGTCCCTGGAAGCGTCGGGCGCCGTCGTGGGGAGCGATGCCGGCGCGGATGCGGCGAAGCCGTTCCATGACCGCGGCGAAATCGACGTGGGCCGATTCGGCACCGTGGATTCCGTAACGTCCGGCCCTGCGGACATCCGCGACGCGATGCGCGCTGGAGAGGAGCGACTTCGAGGGGACGCAGCCGACATTGAGGCAGTCGCCACCCATGCGGTGCTTCTCGACCAAGGCGACACGGGCGCCCAGTCCGGCGGCCCCGGCGGCGGTGACGAGGCCGGCGGTTCCGGCTCCCAACACGACCAGGTCGTAGCACTCCTTCGGAGGAGGAGGCTGCCAATCCGCAGGACCCACGGCCTCGATCCAGGAACGGTTGTGCTCATCGCACGGTTCCCCGGGTGATTTCGACGTCGGGTTCATTTGGAATCGGATGACCCCACCACGAGACTGCGGTCGAGGGCGCGACGGGCCATGCGGGTGATGAGGACGGTGACCAAAACCGTGGCGGCCAACCCGGCCGCGTAGAAGGACCACTCCCATGCCGTGCGGACGCGGGTGCCGGTCGCCGACTGGGCGAGGGAGCCGACGTACACGTAGAGGACCGTCCCCGGCATCATCCCGATCCACGAGGCGATGACGTATTCGCCGAGGCGGACGCGTGTGATCCCGAAGGCGTAGTTGAGCAGGGCGAAGGGAAAGACCGGGGACAGACGGGCGAGTCCGACGATACGCCAACCCTGTTCGGCCACCGCCTGATCGATGGCCGCGAAGCGGGGGAAGGCGGAGAGCCTGCGTTCGACGGCATCGCGGGTCAGGTGGCGTCCGACGAGGAACGCCGCGGTCGCTCCCAAGGTGGAGCCGATCGACACATAGACCGAGCCCCAGACGACGCCGAAGACCGCTCCGGCGCCCAGGGTCAGGATGGAACCCGGAAGGAAGAAGACGGTGGCCAGGACGTAGAGGACGACGAAGAGGACAGGAGCCCATGCGCCGAGGTCGGCAACGCGTTGCAAGGCGCCGCGGAGGATTTCCTGAAGCGGAAGGAAGCGCCCCAACGCCAACACCGCGACGATGACCAAGATGCCGACCACAAGGCGTCCACCTCGGGGCTTGTGATCGGCATTCGTGTTCATCGCGGCGGTACCAACCGGCCCTTCGTCCCTGACAGCGGACCGCTCGCGGCTTTGGGGGAACGGCGGCTCACACAAGATGGAGCCATCTTGGCCACGTTCCTATTCCCAAGATCCGTTCACCAACGGACCGATTCGAGGTACTTCAGCGTCTGCGGGATGTGTTCCACGCTCCACGCGGATTCGTCCTCGATGAAGTAGTGCTTCACGCCGGACTTCTTGGCGGCCTTCAGGATCTTCGGCCAATCCATCTGGCCGGTGCCGAGAACGACGTCGTTGTTGGGGTCCGTGCCCCCGTTGTGGAATCCGATGGCGACACCCTTCTTGAGGTCCTTGAGATGGATCAGCTCCCAACGGCCGGGGTACTTGGCCAACCAGGCGGCGGGATCCTCGCCCGGGAAGAACACCCAGAGGATGTCCATCTCGAAGGTCACGTAGCGCGGGTCGGTCTCCTGGATGAGGATGTCCATCGGGGTGCGACCCTGGGCGTCCTTGTGCTTAAACTCGTAGCCGTGGCAGTGGTAGAAGGCCTTGATGCCATGGGCGGCTAGGACCTTGCCCGCGGCGTTGAAGGTCTTCGCCGCCTCGTGGGCGACCTCGGGAGTGAACTCGCCGGAACCCTTGATCCATGCGGTTCCCGCGTATTTCAGGCCGAGTTCCTTCGCATCCTTCGCAAGGCCTTCGGGATCCTTGCTGAACCGGTCCCAACCGAAGTGGGCGGCCACCGGCTTCAGCCCCGCGTCGGCCATCATGCGGACGAACGCGTCGTTCTTCATGTTGTAGGTGCCGGCCAGCTCCACCTCGTGGATGCCGAAGTCCTGCACCGTCTTCACCGTCGCGGGAACGTTCCGCGTGAACTGCGCGCGCAGGCTGTAGAGCTGGAGTCCAACGGGTCCCTTGAAATGGGAACCGGTGCCGACGGCAGGAGGAGGCGTCGAACAGCCCGCGAGGACGATCGACGTCACGAGGGCCACGAGGAGACGGGGACGGAGCTTCATGGTGGAGACCGGATTGAATCGCGGAATCCGACCGTTAGGCAAACGAAGTGTTTCGGACTGGACCGTCCGTCAGGCGGATCGGGGAATGCGATGCGATGCCGGGAGGGGCCTCACGCCAAAACGCAAAGTGAATTGGGATGCGACGCCGAGGTCGTCGACGCAAGGAGTGCCGCCCGGGTGTGGCGGACTCCTCCAAGGCCTCGGTTTTCCCTCGGCTTTGCGCCTTTGCGGGAGCCTCCCCCGATTTCGGGATCAGCTCATGCGCATGGGCATGATCACGTAGAGGAACGGCTCGTTCGTCTTGACCACGCCCGGGCTCAATTCGTCGATGAGCTCGAAGAACACCTCATCGTTTTCCAACGCCTTGAGCGGATCCATGAGGTACCCGGGGTTGAAGGCGATCGCGAAGTCCTTGCCCTGGTATTTGATGGCCACGGTCTGACGCGCCTCGCCGACCTCGGGGGAGTTGGCGGTGATGGCGAGCTGGTTCCTGCTGAAGGTGAGCTTCACCGAGTTCTGCTTGTCGGTGGTCATGATCTCCGCGAGGCGGAGGGCCTTGAAGAACTCCTCTCGGTTCAGCGGGATCCGCTCCTGCGGCGAGGCCGGGATGACCTGCCGGTAGTTCGGGTAGTTGCCGTCGACGAGCTTGGTGATCAACACCGCGGAGAATGCGCCTTCACCGGCGGCCTGGACGCCGAAGCTGGCCTGGTTCTCGGTGAACTTGATGTCCACAGCGCTGCCAGGATGCAGGAGTCGGGTCAGCTCGTTGATCGCCTTGGTCGGAACGATGAAGTCGGCCTGGTTCTCGGAACCGACCTCGGCTTCCTCCTCGCACAACGCGAGACGGCGTCCGTCGGTGGCCACGAGGATGAGCTTGTTTTCCTTGAGGCTGAAAAGAATGCCGTTGAGGACGTAGCGGCTCTCGTCGGTCGAGACGGCGAAGGACGTCTTGCGGAGCATCGCCTTGAGCTTCTCCTGCTGGACCGAGATGGAGCGGTTCTTGGCGAAGACGGGCAGCGGGGGGAACTCCTCGGCGGCGAGGCCGTTGACCTTGAAGTAGGCGCTACCGGCCTTGATGGTCGCCACGGCCTTCTCATCGATCTCGATGGCCAGCTCGTTCGCGGTGAGTTCGCGGGCGATGTCGACGAACTTCTTCACCGGCAGGGTCGCCCGGCCCGGTTCCTCGACCGTGGCGGCCACGGAGCAGGTGATCGTCACGTCGAGATCCGTGGCCGTCAGTTCCAGGCGGCCGTCGCCGGCAGCCAGGAGGACGTTCGAGAGGATCGGCAGGGTGGTGCGAGCCCCGACGACGTTCTGGACGGCCTGAAGCCCGAGGAGCAGCTGCTCCTTGGCGATCGTGAGTTTCATTGCCCTGACTATTGTAAGAGAGATTTGAAAGAGGAAGTCCTTAGTAAGGGGTGTGGACAATAGGCACAAGCGCATCGCAGCCAATGAATCCGGGGCTTCCATGCGGGTCGTGTCTGTGAGGAATTCCGTGCAGAACCCCGGGCACTTCGACGAAGCCCGGTTGTTGGCCGGTTATCGGACATCGAATTCCCGGTTGTTGGCAGACGCCTGCGAAGAAGTCCCCATGTAGCGGCCTTGCCCGACCCCGGGACTCGGATAGGCTGCCGGCCCATGCAGATCCGTGGCCGCCTTCTCCTTCTCTTCCTCCTGGGCTACCTCGTGTTTTCCGCTTCCGGCCAAGCCCAGTCGCCGGGCGAACGGGCCGACCGGTTCCTGGAGATGGTCAATCTCGGCTATCAGGCCCTGTATCGGGCCAACAGCGAGGCCCAATGGCTCGCAGCGACGGACGTCAGCCCGGAGCATGACCGCAAGGCCGAGGCCGCAGGCAAGGCGGTGGCGTCGTTCAACGGAAACCCGGCTTTCATCCAGGAAGCCAAGGACCTCCTGAAGGCCAAGGATTCCCTCACTGAGATCCAAGTCCTTCAGCTCCAGAAGGTTCTGCTGAACGCAGCCGAAGGTCCCATGACCTCGCCGAAACTCGTCGCCGACCGCGTCGCCGCCGAGACAGCCCAGGCTTCGGCGATGAACGGCTTCCGATTCCAGCTCGGCGGCAGCAACGTCATCGCAAACGATATCGATAGGATTCTTCGGGAATCCCGGGACCTGGGAGCGAGGAAAGCGGCCTGGGAGTCATCGAAGGAGATCGGGCGTCCTTTGAAGCCGGGTTTGGTCCGGCTGAGGGATCTGCGGAACGGATGTGCCCGGGAGCTGGGACACGAGGACTACCTCGCATTGCAGGTGGCCCGCTATGGGATGGGCGCGGAGGAAATGGTGCGGTTGAACGAGGAGTTCCTGCGGGAACTGACGCCCTTGTACCGCCAGCTGCACACCTGGACGAAGCACCAGTTGGCCAAGCGTTATGGACAGCCGGTTCCCAAGAAGATCCCGGCCCATTGGATCAACAACCGGTGGGGCCAGGAGTGGGGGCAGCTGGTGGATTCGGTGGACTTGGACGGGCTCTTCGTGGGCAAGCAGGCGGACTGGGTGACCAAGGCCGCGGAGGACTTCTACGTCGGGATGGGATTCCCGCGGTTGCCGCAGACGTTCTGGAGCCGGTCGGACCTGTTTCCGACCAAGCCCGGCGAGGACCGTCGGAAGAACGCCCATGCGTCGTGCTGGCATCTGGATCTGGAAAACGACATCCGGTCTCTGATGAGCGTGGAGCCGAACGCGTGGTGGTGGACCACGGCGCACCACGAGTTGGGACATGGGTACTACTTCATGGCCTACACGAGGCCGGAGGTGCCGCCGCTGCTGCGTGACGGTGCGAACCCGGCGTTCCACGAAGGCATCGGGGAACTGATCGGGATGGCGTCGGTGCAGACACCCTATCTGAAGCACCTCGCCCTGATGCCCGCGGACCAGAAGGTGGACGAGATCGGTTCGCAACTCGACTTCGCGCTGGTCCACGCCGTTCCGTTCCTGTTCTGGAGCAGCGGCACGATGTTGCACTGGGAGGCGGACGTGTATCGGGGCGGGCTTCCGCCGGAGCAGTGGAACCGTCGTTGGTGGGAACACGTGGAGAAGTTCCAGGGCATCGAGGCGCCGGGCGGATCCGGCAGCCGTGGCGAGGAATGGTGCGACGCCGCCACGAAGACCCACATCAATGACAACCCCTGCTACTACTACAGCTATGCGGTCGCGTTCGTCCTGAAGTTCCAGCTGCACGACCACATCGCCCGGAAGATCCTCCATCAGCCGCCTCAGGCCTGCGACTACGCGGGCAACAAGGAGGTGGGCGCATTCCTCCAGAAGATCCTGGCCCCCGGGGCGACCCGCGATTGGCGGGCCATCCTGCGTGAGGCCACCGGGGAGGACCTCAGCACCCGGGCGTTGAAGGAGTACTTCAAGCCGTTGATGTCCTGGCTCGAGAAGGAGAACGCGGGCCGCGAGATCGGCTGGGACTGAGGGGAACCGGAAGCCTGACATCCACACCCGCCGCCTGACGTCCATTTGCGTCAGGACGATCTTCGGGCGAAGGATGGTCCGATGAAGAAGCTGAGCGCTGCCGCTCTGGAAGAGGGCCTGAAGGAGATTCCGACGTGGACCCGGAAGGGTGAAGTCCTTGAGAAGACCTTCGAGTTCCCCGCATTCGGAACCGCGATCACCTTCGTGACCAAGGTCGCCTGGGCGGCCGAGAAGGTGAACCATCATCCGGACATCGACATCCGGTGGAACAAGGTGCGTTTGAGCCTGACGACCCACGACGCCGGCGGATTGACCGACCTGGATCTCGGCTTGGCAGCCAAATGCGACACTTTGGCCGGACAGGTGGTCCGGGTGCGCAAGACGCCGGCGGCCTGAGGAGCTGGGGCGTCTTGGGCCTGAGTCCCGGCTGTTCTGGCTGGGCTTCTACTTGGAGAGGAAGAACCCCCGCTGCTTTTCGCTGATCGGGTAACCGACCCGCTCCATGGCGAGCATCATGTCCTCCCAGACCTTCCGCTTCTCCGTGATGGCCTGGTTCCGCAGCAGGTACGCCGGATGGTAGGTGGGCATGACCGGGATCCCCCGGTAATCCTGCCAGGTCCCGCGGAGCCGGGTGATGCCGAGGGCGTTTTTGCCCAGCAGACCCTCCATGGCGGTGGCGCCGAGGGCGACCATGGCCTGCGGCTGGATGATCTCGATCTGCTTCTCGAGCCAGGGGATGCAGGTGTCCATCTCGTCGGGCCTCGGCTTGCGGTTGCCGGCGGTCTGTCCGGGGGTGTCGGGACGGCACTTCAGGATGTTCGCGATGAACACCGTGTCCCGGGAAAGACCCATCGCGGTGATGATCTTGGTCAGCAGTTCCCCCGCCTTGCCGACGAACGGTTCCCCTTGGAGGTCCTCGTCGGCCCCCGGCGCCTCGCCCACGAACAGGAGCCGAGCGTCGACGTCGCCGACACCGAAGACCACGGTGTTCCGAGAGGCGACGAGGTTGGGACAGCGGACGCAGGCGAGCACCTGTGTGCGCAACCCGGCGAGTGCGGCCTGTTTCGCTTCCCGGGTGAGCGGAGGCGGCAACGGCAGCGGCGGCTTGGAAGGAACTGGGTTGGACGGCATGGGCGCTGCGGCTTTGGACCAGCGGGAGCGGGCGGCGGCGGAAGGGACGGTGGACGGCTTCGCCGCCGAGACCGAAGGGTAACCGACCGAATCGGCGAAGGTCGGTCGGACAGCGGTGGTGGAAGCGGGAACCTTGGGCCGTTCGGAAACGGGTCCCGGCCCGGGCCTCTCAGGTGGCCGGGTGGCACGGACAACCGGCTTGGCCGACAGTGCGGCCAAGGTCTCCGATCGGACCGGCACGTGTTCGACACCCTGAGACTTCAGGATCTCCAGGTGCCGGATCGTGGCGTCGAGCAATTGGTGGTACGCGTCGGACATCCGGGTCCCGGAAGACTTTCCCTTTGCGGTCACCTTGCCAAGGCCGCAGCGGATCGGCGACCGGTGGCTGGACGAAATTCCCCGATGGTCCACGATGGGTGCGCCATGGCGTACCCGACCACCCGGAAGACGAAGATCATCGCCACTCTCGGCCCCGCCACCGAATCCCCCGAGATGCTCGGTCGGCTTCTGAAGGCGGGGGTGAACGTGTTCCGGCTGAACATGAGCCACGCGAAGACCGAGTGGGTCCGGCGTGTCGTCCGCGACATCCGGCACATCGCCGAGTCCGAGGGCATCGCCGCCGGCATCCTGCTCGACACCCAGGGACCCTCGATCCGCACCGGGGACGTCGACGGGAAGATCCCCCTCGCCGTGGGCGACACGTTCTATTTCACGGTGAAGGGCGATTCCGTTCCCGGCGCGAAGTGGACCAGCGTCGGCTACGACCAGTTCGCGGACGACGTGAACACGGGCGACACGCTCATCGTGGACAACGGGGAGCTGAAGATGCGCATCCGGGCGAAGACCCCGACGCGTGTGGAGTGCGAGGTCCTCACCGAGGGCAGCATCGGAAGCCGACGCCACATCAACCTGCCCGGCGTCCATGTCTCCCTGCCGGCGCTGACCGAGAAGGACCGCGCCGACGTCCGACTCGGCTTGGAGGTCGGCGTGGACTACGTGGCGCTGAGCTTCGTCCGCGAGGCGTCGGACATCGAACTCCTGCGCGACTTCATCCGCTCGCTCAACAGCGTCCACCAGCCGCAGATCGTCGCGAAGATCGAGCACCAGTTCGCGGTGAACCACTTCGACGCCATCGCGCGGGCGGCGGACGTCATCATGGTCGCCCGGGGCGACCTCGGGATCGAATGCCCGTACGAGGAGCTGCCGATCATCCAGCGGCGCATCGTGAAGCAGTGCCAGCGCATCGGACGACCGGTGATCGTCGCGACCCACATGCTCGAGAGCATGATCGAGAACCCGCTGCCGACCCGCGCGGAGATCACCGACGTCGCCAACGCGGTCTTCGAGCAGGCGGACGCCATCATGCTCAGCGGCGAGACCACGGTCGGGAAGTACCCCGTGGCCTGCATCGAGGTGATGGACACGATCGCGCGCCGCATCGAGCGCAGCGGCGGCGCGAACTACCACGAGGAGGCGGAGCTGACCTCGCCGCGGCAGAAGCTGGTCCGGAGCGCGGTGAAGCTGGCCGACGACCTCCGCGCGGAGGCGATCCTGATCTTCACGCGCCGCGGACACATGGCGAGGTATGCCTCGTGGATGCGTCCCCGCACGGCCAAGATCTTCGCCTTCGCTGAGCGTTGGCCGGATGCGGACGCCTTGACGCTGTGCCGCGGGCTGACGCTGCGTGTGGTGAAGTTCAACCACGCCCAACCCGACCGCACCGTGGACAGCGCCGTCGACCAGCTGATCGCCGCCGGCCTGGTCCAACGCGGAGAGACCCTCGTCGTGGTCAGCAACGTCGCCTCCGGAGACCGCATCGTGGACGGCGTGAAGATCCGCACGATCGACTGAGCGGTCCGTGGTTGAGCGGGGATCCGGCCGGCCGCCGGATCACTCCGGCCTTGCGAGGTCGTCGGGGAGCGGCACGCCTTCGACGAAGTCTGCGGCCACCGTCGCCGGGTTGCGCCAGCCTGAGAGACGGACGATGCCGACGCGGTTGGTGGACCGGTAGAGGACGAGACGTGTTCCCGGCGGGGGCATCTGGCTGAGCGTGTAGTCCAGCACGGCGAACCGGAGGCGCTCGTTCACCTGGATCACCCGCCCCACGCTGGCGTCGATCGGACGCAGCAGCGGAGCGCCGTTGGTTCCGGTGGCTCCCCTTCCCGACGACTTGCCTCCGCGGCAACCGGCCGCGGCGACTCCGAGAAGGACGAGCGTCAGCCCCAACCGCAGCGGGTCCGCGAGCGCGTGGGTCCGCGTGAATGCGGTGTGCGGATGCGGGGTGTGCGGCATGGGGAAAGCGAAGCAGGTTCCCGAGGGCGGTCAACGGGGCGGTGAGCCGCGACACGGACCGGAGTCCATTGCATGGCCCGGTGCTTCCGTTAGGATGCCTTCCATGGACTGGCAGCAACCCGTGGCCTTGGCGATCGTGGCGGTCACCGCCGCGACGTTCGTCGTGCGCGCGGTGCGTGCACGGCGCAACCGCTTCGCCAAATCCATGCCCTGCGGTTGTGTGCCGCGCTCCCCGTCGAAGATGGAGGGCCTCCGCATCGAGGGCCGTCGCGGTGAACAACCGAGGATCTCCGTCGTCGGAGTCCGTCGATGAAGGTCTTCTCCGGGTTGCTGGCGGCATCCCTCGCCGTCGGTTTGGCGGCCGGTGAATCCACGCCGGACGCCGTGGCCGGTCAGGCCTTGGCGCAACGCCTTCGTTTGGTCCGACCGGAACGTGCGACGACGAACCTGGCGGTCCTCAAGCTCCGAGGCCCGGGCGGACGCAGGTCGGTGCCGTTGACCGTGGAGACCCGTCCGACGGAGTCGGGATGGGAGGTCCGCTACGAGGCGAAGCCCGAGGGTGCCGCGCCGGAAAGCCTGACCATCCTCCACGCCACCAATGCGCCGCCAACGTACCGGCCCGGGACGGAGGCCCCCACCGCGGCCGCGGAGGCGCGGTTTGCCGGCAGCGATTTCTCCCGCCTCGACCTGGGGTTGGAGTTCCTGCACTGGCCGCAACAGCGCGTGGTGGGTCGGGAACTCAGCAACGGTCGGACCTGCGACGTGCTGGAGAGCCGGCCCGAGGACGCCGCTCCCTATGGATCCGTGCGCTCGTGGGTCGACACCGAACACGGCGTCATCCTGAGCGCCGAGGCCTACGACGCGAAGAAGGTCCGCCTGAAGCAGTTTTCGGTGACCCACTTCCGGGAGGTGGCGGACCAGTGGACGTTCAGTCTCAGCATCGTGGACGACCGTCGCGGTTCGAAGACCGAGCTGAGCTACGAGACCGCGCCGCAGCGCTAGGGGATCAGACGCGGGCGACCAGGTCGGCGAGGGAACGGTCGTCGGCGCGATCCCGTTCGGCCTTCCGCACCGCGTCGAGTTCGGATCGCACCACACCGCGGAGAGGGTCGTCGGCCGTGACCAGTTCCTCGCCGTTGGCAGAGCGGAGCGCGTCGAGGATGTCCTGGACGCGGATCCTCTCGATCGGCCGTGCGGGGAGGAATGCGGGCTCCACTCCGGTGGTCTCCTGCAACAGCCGCGCATTCGCGAGGGACTTCAGCAGGTTCGCGGTCAGCTTGGGCGGGATGCCGAGGTGGTTGGACAGGCCTTGTGCACCCAACGGGTTTTCGCCGGCGGCGAAACGTCGGGCGATCTCGACCGCGAGACGCAGCGCGGCGAACTCGCGCCCGTTCTGGTTCACCTTCTCCGCCTGGCGTTCCTGCAGGTACGCGTGCCGGTTCTGGTACACGTAGGCCACCTGTGCGCCGAACAGGAGGATGAGCCACGAGAAGTAGAGGCCGATGAGGAAGAGCGGGATGGCGCCGAGCGAACCGTAGATCGCGGAGTAGGTGACGACGCGGGTGTTGTAGAAGGCGCTCAGCTGGGTGTTGGCCCACCAGAGGGCGGCCGCGACCACGGCGCCGACGAGGGCGGACCGCGTCTCGACACGCGTGTTCGGCATGAGCAGGTAGAAGAGCCCGAAGGCGACGGTCAACGTGGCCACCGGCAGCAACGCGGTGTTGAGCACGCCGATCAGCGGCAGCTCCTTGAGCCAGCTCACCTGGTCCACCGTCGCCCGCACATAGCTGGAGGTGGTGACGATCGCCATCACCGCGGGACCGAGGGTCATGACGCCCCAGTAGAGCAGGATGCTGTTCCACCAGGACCGGGACTTGGAGACGCCCCAGATGTCGTTGAACGCGGCCTCGATCGTCCGCATGAGGGAGATGGCGGCGAACACGAGGCCGGCCATGGCGGTGACGCCGATGGTTCCGAAACGGATCTTGCCCACGAAATCCACGATGTTCTTCACCGCCACATGGCGGGCCGAGTCGCCGTCCTTCTGGTCGGAGAGGCCGAGCGTCGGCGCCACGTGTTGTACGAGCTGTTCGATCCAGTCGTTGATGCGGGACTCGGCGTCGTTGCTCTTGAAGACGACGAGCATCGAGATCGAGACCGCAAGCAGCGGCACGAGCGCGAGGAGCGTTGTGTAGGCGAGGGCGGAGGCGCGGACCTGGCAGCGGTTCCTCCAGAAGAACGTCCCGACGAGCGTCCAGAAGTGGATGAACGCGCGATGCCACGGGGTCCGTGTCGGATCCGCGAGCAGCGACACGTCGTCGCTGGCGGAGGCGACGACCTCATCCTGGATCCGCTTGAGACGTGACGGCTCCGACATGGCATGAGGCTACGCAACGCCGTGGGTCCGGCAACTGGCCAGTTCCGGCTTCGCCGAAGCCGGACGACCGTTGCCCACCACAACGATGCCGGCCTTGGGAAGGAATCGGCGTTGGGGCGTCTAGAACCAGCCGAGGCGTCGGTGGTTGAGGTGGTAAAGCCCACCGAGCAGGCGGGCCGAGAAGAAGGCGGACCACAGGCCGTCGAATTCATCGACGACGCGGCCGACGATTCCGAGGGCACCCGGAAGATCGCCCAGCTTGCCGGTCAGGGCCTTCAGTCCGCCAAGGAGGACCAACACGAAAAGGGTGAGAAGATACTGTCCGGGAATCCGGGCGATGGACCGGACCACGAGCATGGGATTCAACGCAGCGACGCTGTCGTACATCGCGATGCCGAGCAGCGACATCGGAAGGTAGAGGGCGCCGACGAGAAGGGCCAAAAGGCCGACAACGACGCGGACCGGTGATCCGTTTGCCTTCGGTCCGATGAGCAGGAAGAAGCCGGGTGCGAAGCACAGGAGGATGGCGACCACCCATTGGGAGGTTTTCACCAGCAACTCGCCGAAGCCTTCGAACTCCGGCCAGGTGGGCGGCCGCTGCTCTCCATGCGCGCTGCCCTGCACGATCTGCTGCAGCATCAGGAGCAGATACCCCCAGGACGTAACCGTGAGGAGGAAGCTGAACTGCCCGACGAAGTTCAGGACGGTGAAGACGAGCGTGCCGGTGATCAGGATGATGATGCCATCGCCCCGGAACGGGTAGGACAGCGCATCGGAGACCAAGGTGCCGAAGCCGGGTTCCCGACTCCTGGAGTCCTGGGACTGTCCCGCGTCGGCGACCGGAGCCGGGGCTTGGGCGGACGGACCCACCCCTGGGAACAGGGAGTCCAACGTCACCCACTCGGCCATGCCTTCACCCCAGGCGAGGTCCGAAGGCTGGACCGACCCGGCTTCGAGCATGCCCCGAACCGAGTCCTTGGGAAACGGACTCACCTGCTGGTCACCCTGCAGCAGGAGCAGTTGTTCGGGGATCACAGGCCGCCATGATGCGAAGCCGGTTCGCACCGTCGAGCGCCGGCTGTCGCCGATTTGCCTTCGAACAAGGCGGGACTCCCGAAGAACGTTCCGTTGCCGAATGGTTGCCGTATTCCAAATCAGATATAAAAACCTGATTGATAAATACTTATGAAACTAGAGATCCCCGCAGCATTGATTGTGCGCAGAGGGTGAGTCCAGGTTCTCCTCGGCGGCGCAGCAGGTGTTGTCCTCGGGATCCGGATTGGCAGGAGCGCACGGAATCGGAGCGGGAGGAGGCGCTGGAGTCGAAGAGGAGGTCGATGAACCCCCCGCCTTGCGAAGGGAGATCATCAAGAGGGCGATGTCTGCCGGGGTTACTCCGCTGATGCGCCCAGCCTGTCCCAACGTGCGCGGACGCACCTGTTCCAACTTCATCCGCGCCTCGATCCGAAGGCTGGGAACGATTCCATAGTCGAACGCCTCTGGGAT
Organism: Verrucomicrobiales bacterium; assembly: GCA_027488845.1. Classification (GTDB taxonomy): domain Bacteria; phylum Verrucomicrobiota; class Verrucomicrobiia; order Limisphaerales; family UBA9464; genus SXXZ01. The sequence continues at coordinate 193,225 of JAIYBC010000025.1, forward strand.
GACCCGCTCTTCCTGACTTCTAAGTCGTTCCACTTCAAACTCTTGACGATCGATATAGCCGGCGTACTTGAGCCGGGTTTCGACCTGGAACCAGACCTCTTCAGGAAGGTCGTCGCGGCGGCCGGGCAATGTGGCGTAGGTGACTTCCGGGCGCTTGATGATCTCGGACAGCAACTGGGTGCCATGGCGGGTGGATCGAAGACGGTCGATCTCGGAGTCGATGGCGGAAGTCTTGGCTTCGAACCGCCGGAAGTTCCGTTCCGGCAATAGGCCGATCTCACGTCCCAACGGACTGAGACGTTGGTCGGCGTTGTCCTGTCGCAGCAACAAACGGTACTCCGCGCGGCTGGTGAACATCCGATAGGGCTCGGAGGTGCCCTTGGTCACCAGGTCGTCGATCAACACTCCGATATAGGCCTGATCCCTTCTCAGGATCACGGGAGGACGTCCTTGGCATCGGCGTGCGGCATTGATGCCGGCGATCAGGCCTTGGGCGCCGGCCTCCTCGTATCCGGAAGTTCCATTGATCTGACCGGCGAGGAACAGGTTCCGACAGGCCTTCGTTTCCAAGGACGGATCGAGCTGCGTCGGCTGGGCGAAGTCGTACTCGACGGCGTAGGCCGGACGTAGGATCTCGGCGTTCTCGCATCCACGGATCGACCGAACCATGTCGTATTGCACCTCGAACGGCAGGCAGGTGGAGAAGCCGTTGACGTAGAACTCGTCGGTGGCGATGCCCTCCGGTTCTAGGAAGATCTGATGATGTGGCTTGTCGGCGAATCGGACGAACTTGTCCTCGATGCTCGGACAGTAGCGGGGACCCACCCCTTCGATGACGCCCGAGTACATGGGCGACTTGTGGAGGTTCGATAGGATCAGCTCCCGGGTGCGGTCCGTGGTGTGGGTGATGTAGCAGGGAAGCTGGCGCCCATTCTGGGCGAGGATGGAGCCCGGAGGGTAATTGCCCGCGGCAGAGCCGATCGTCGCCTTGGATTGTTCCACGTGGAACACCGGGTCCTCCCAGAGGTCCTCCTTCCAGTAGGTGAACCACGGCACGGGTTCATCTCCGGGTTGGACCTCCATGCTGGAGAAGTCGATCGAGTTCCGGACCAGGCGGGGAGGAGTTCCCGTCTTCAGACGTCCCAGCTCGATGCCAATCTCCTTCAGGGACGCCGACAGTCCGGTGGCGGCCGCCTCGCCGGCACGGCCCCCGGACTGTTGATTGGATCCCACGTGCATCAGGCCACGGAGAAAGGTACCGGTGGTGATGACCACCGTGGTGGCCAGGAAACGCACCTCCAACGCCGTCTCCACCCCGAGGATCTGTCCCCCCTCATGCAACAGCCGCAAGGTCTGACCCTGTTTGCAGTCGAGGTTGGGTTCCCGTTCGCAGATCCATTTCAACCGGAACTGATAGGCCTTCTTGTCGCACTGAGCGCGCGGTGCCCACACGGATGGTCCCTTTCGTGTGTTGAGCATCCGGAACTGGAGACCGGTCATGTCGGTCGCCTTGCCCATCTCGCCACCCAAGGCGTCGATCTCCCGGGCGAGGTGACCCTTGCCGAGTCCGCCAATGGCCGGGTTGCAGGACATCTGCCCGATGGTGTCGAGGTTGATGGTCAGCAGCAGTGTCTGACATCCCATGCGCGCCGCCGCCAACGCCGCTTCCACCCCGGCATGGCCGGCTCCGACCACGATCACATCGTAGCGCTTGGGATAGACGAACATCGCCACGAGCCTATCCGGACCGCATTCCTGCCGCAACCGGGCCCCGTCTGTTGTTCCACGTGGAACAAAACCGTCTCCGTCGACGCCTCCCTTCCCTCCGCTCGGTCCGCTCGGTCCGCTTGGCCACTATTTCGACCCAGCCGAGCGGACGGCCTGAGCCAACTGTCGGGTGAAGGGTTCCCGGGCGTTCTCCGTGAGATGCGTGGAACTGGCGAAGTTCGTGTCCGGAAGACGGGTTGGAAGGCTCGACAGGGCCTGCGTGTTCCCGCCGATCCATTCCACGAGGGTCCGAAGGGCTTGGTCACGGCGTGTGCCCAGCTCCGAACCGGCTTCCGACTCCGGAACCGGGGTGATGCCTACCAAGATCCGCGTGGACTCCGGTAACGCCTTCCGCCAGGCGCGGAAGGGAACTTCCAAGCGGGGTGATACGTTCATCGAGACCCGGGATCCCGGTTTCGGAAGGTAGCGGTTGGGGTCCACGAGACCCCCGTCCCGATCGAGAACCGAGATCACCTGATCGGAGAAGCCGTATCGAACCCCATAGGCCCCCTTCATCGGAAAGGCGCGCCACCGACTCTCCAATCGGTCCCGGACGTGGGTCAGTCCCAGACCGTGTGCGGCGTGTTCGCCCCAATCGGCCTCCGAGTCCAAGGTGGTGGTGCCTTCTTGAATGCAGCGGAACTTGGAAAGCATCGCCGGATCCCCGGCCGGCCGGGCGAGGAACTCCGGATGAACCAGCAGCAGCACGGTTCCCGGTTGGGTGGAGCGGTGCAGGCTGTTGGAAGCCAAGACGGCGAAATCGGCGGGTTGGAGCAGGCTGAACGTCCCGAGTTGAAGGGTCTCAACGCCCAATTCCCGGCTCAACTGGCTTCCTGAGACGTCCATCAGGGCGGAGGAATCCCCAACCAAAACCATCTCCGACGGCTTTTGGGAACGTTCCCATTGCCGGGTGAGGATCGTCTCTTCCAGCGTGCTCAGGACTCTTGGGTTCGGAAGGAGTCCCATGGCGACCGAGCCGCGGACCAATGCGGCCATCGCGAGGACCACCAGCAGGGGACGGAGGATTTCCGCTGCCGCCTCTTTGGCTTGGAACTGGAACTCGTGGCTCTTCATCGAAGATTCTTGGGCGTCAGAACTGGAAATAGAGGAAGGAAGCCGGCTTGCGGCTCCAAGCGAGCGCGATGGCATAGATCAACGCTCCCAACAACAGGGCCCTCGGCCATGGCGCCAAATGGGATCCCCAGTCTGCGGATCCGCGACGGCGCTGGATCCCATCCAACACCAACATCGGAACCACGAACCACAGGAGATATCCCAAACCGGTTCCGGCCCATGCGACCGATTCCCACCGTGGCAATGCCCGCAACATTGACCAAGCGGTGGTCATGTCGGGCGCACGGAACAGGAGCCAACCCACGGCCACCACGGACTGGGTGGCGACCCAACCCAGCAAGGCGGGAGCGCTCCAGCCACGGATTCCCAGGAAATGCAGGCCCATCAAGGCCAGGCCGTGCCAGGCTCCCCAGGCGACGAAATGCCAAGACGCGCCGTGCCAGAACCCGCCCAAGACCAGGGTGATTCCCAGGTTCACAGCGGTTCGACTGTTTCCCAAACGGTTGCCACCCAGTGGGATATAGATGTTGTCCCGGAGCCATTCCGAAAGGCTGATGTGCCAACGTCGCCAGAACTCGCGGAGGTTCGTGGCGAAGTAGGGCAGGGTGAAGTTCTCCATCAGGTCGAATCCGAGCATCCGCGCCAGACCCCGAGCCATGTCGGAGTACCCGGCGAAATCGCCATAGATCTGGAAGGAGAACGCCGCGACTCCGAGCAGCACGCTGGCGGTGGTGTGGTGCGGTTGTTGGAAGGCGATCTCCGCAAGGGAGCCGCAGGGATCGGCCACCGCCACCTTCCGAAAGAGACCCAGGACCATCCACCAAAGCCCGACTCGCAGGTCGTTCAGCGATACCGTGCGTACCGTTTGGAACTGGGGAAGGAGCCGAGCGGCCCGCTCGATCGGGCCGGCCACCAACTGGGGAAAAAAGGCGACAAAGGCCAGGAACTGGACCCTGTCCCGACATGCCTTGATTCTACCGTTAGCGATATCGGTTACGTATCCGAGGGATTGGAAGGTATAAAACGAGATTCCGACGGGCAAAACGATGTCGAGCGTGGGTCGATCGGCTGGGATTCCAAGGCTTTGGAGCAGGCGCGCGAAGGAGTCCGCGAAGAACCCGGCGTACTTGAAGAAGCCGAGAAGTCCGAGGTTCACGACGACGCTGAGTTGTACGAGGCGACGTCGCCGGATGCCGGAGGCCTGTTCGACCGCCATTCCGAGGTGGTGATCGAGCAGCGAGGAAGCGATCAGCAGGCCGAGGAACCGCCAATCCCACCATCCGTAGAAAAGCCAGCTGGCTCCCAGGATCAGCAGGTTCCTCTGCAACAGCGAGTTGCGAACGAGCCAATACAGGCCGGCGAAGGCGGCGAAGAACAGCGCAAACGTTCCGGAGTTGAACAGCATTGGCGTTGTGGCCGATGGGAATCTAGCCTGTGCAGGCCACGATGACCCCAACCCTCCATCCACGGCGAGCCTTCACCTTGGTGGAATTGCTGGTCGTCATCGCCGTCATCGCGATCCTGGCCTCGCTGCTTTTGCCGGCGTTGGGTTCGGCGAAGGCCAAGGCCGGAGCCATCCGGTGTCAGGGCAATCTGCGGCAAACCGGCCTTTCCACGCTTCTGTATGCACAAGACAACCGGGGCTTGGTGCGGCTGCAGAATCCGTTGGCCCTGACCAACACCTGGGCGCGCGTCTTGGCCACCAATCAGAACCTTCCGGGCGCGATCTTCCTGTGCCCGACCTATCCGCCGACGCAGAACACCAACTGGCTCATGACCTTCGGTGTCTGGGTGGATCCTCCCAACGAATGGATCGTGGGCACCTTGAAGGAGTTCCTGCAGACCGAACGGGTCACCGAACCGGCCAACCACCCGCACATCGCCGACACCACCAGCCGCGGTCGGTTCGGCATCACCGCCCGGCAGTTCCACACCTTTTCCATCCGCGAGGACTTCGAGATCCACGGCCGTCACTCCGGGCGGGCGAACTCGTGGTTCCTCGACGGCCACGTGGAACCCGCGAATCGACGCCGGATCGAGGCGTTGGGCTTCATCGGCCTGTTCGAGCGGGACACTTTCGAAGGCTACTTCTGAGCCGAAGCGGGAAGGTCGATCAAGGCCCGCCCACCACACTCCCGGCAGACCGACGCGCTGGCCGTGAACTGGGATTCGCAGCGCGGGCAGTACCGGACATGGCTCGGATCCGAGGATTGGGGCGCCCGGCCAAAGTCGCCGGGATCGATCCCGGCGGATCGGACCGCTTCTTCCAGGAAGCCGATGGTGACCTCGCGGTGAAGTCGTTCCGTTTCAACGGCTTCCTTGAGTTCCAAAGGGCACTCCGGAAGACGCGGAAACCGCAGGTCGCGCCAGACTTGAGAGAGGAACCGCCGCCGGGAGTCGCCTTCCAACAACACGCAGCCCAAGGCCGCCGGATGGAATTCCTCCAGCAGCGTGCGTTGAAGGGGATCCACGGCCCGGATCGCCGCCGCCGGTGAAAGGAACAGCGTCATCAGCAGACGGAACCGCTCGTCCTCCGCTTCGGGTTGGAGTGCCCGATGGGCCTTCCCGGCGAGTCGCGCCAACAGGCCGGTCATCACGAACAGCAGCGGAACCGCGATGTAGAGCGTCGGGAACCAACCGGACAACGTCACCGCCAACGGGGTGGCCACGAACACCAAGGCCGCCACGGCCATGGACAATTGGCGCACCGGTCCCAAGACGGACTCCAAGGCTTGGATCCGCTCGCGGATCATTCCCAGGTCGAAGGACTTGCGGATGGCCTCATGGATGGCGTCTTCGCGCTTGGAAGGGTCGGTCTTGCGAAGCTCCTGGATCAGCTTGCCGAGCCGAAGCGACTCGAGCGGGGAATCGCTCCGCCAGAATCCGGTGCCGTTGACCTTCAATGCCCGGCCTTCCGTTTCCACCTTCCGGACCTCTTCCCAGGCAAGGAAAGCGGCGGTTTGGAGGGGGCGTCCGGACGGGTGGAAGGCCGCGCCACTCGCATTGAGGAAACCCTTGGGCCCCAATGAGAAGGGGATTCCGTAGCTCACCGCCAATCCGCCAAAGGGCGGCAGGGGCCAAGCCCAATGGAGGTCACCGCGGTCGTTGCGGGCCAGTTCTCCTTCGACCCGGACCGTCCATCCCGAGATCCCGCGTCGGAACACCACCCCGCCGCGCCGGACCCAAAGCAGGCATTCGGTGAGATAGACCACCACCAGGACGGCGAAGAGGCTCTGGCGGTCGGTCATGCTCGCGGAGGCCGAAGGGATTCCGGAAGCGCGGTGTCGGACTCAGACGTCGACGGTCTGACCGGGCCCGGGCTGCAGGATCTTCATCTTGGGATGCCGTTCGGTGATGGCGTTGGCGATCCAGGCGCGGGCGTCGTGGTCGCCATGTCCAAGGACCACGGTGCGGGGATTGATGTCGGCCACCATGCCCAACAGGTCGTCGCGGTTGGCATGGGCGGTCAGGTCGAAGTCCATGACTTCGCAGCGGCGGGTGAGCTTCCCGACCGAAGGGCTGAACAGGAACCGCTCGCCATGTTTGGCCGCCTTCACCCGTCCGCCGGGGGTCTCGGGATCGGCGTAGCCGACGAAGAAGATGCCGTGGCGCTCGTCTTCGAGCAGGCGCTGGGCGAGGGCATGGGCGCCGGTGTTCTCGCTCATCATGCCCGAGGTCAGGACGCAGATCTTGCCTCCGCGCAGGGACATGGCCTCGAAGTCGGTGGCCGAGAGCACCTGGAGGTTGAGGGCGTTGGTGAGCTTCAGCGACGGCAGCGAACGGTTGGTCCGCGCGGATTGCAGGTCGTAGATCTCGGTGAAGACCCGTCCGAGGCCGCCGATGTAGACCGGCTGTTCGCGGATCCTTCCGGCCCGCATGAGCTGGGCGAGGAAGGCGAGCATCTCCTGGGAGCGTCCGAGCGCGAAGGCCGGGATCAGCACCGTGCCCTTGCGGGCCAACACCCGTTCGATGGCCGAGGCCAGGCGGTTCAGTTCGTCCGACCGCTTGAAGGTGGGCGACACGGCGCGGTTGCCCCGGGTCGTCTCCATCACCAGGACGTCCGCCTTCACGCCTTCGAAATCCGCGGCGCGCAGCAGGGTCTGGTCGTGGAAGCAGACGTCGCCGGAATAGAACACGGACTGCCTGCGTCCCCGGACGAGGATGCCGGCCGAGCCGAGAGCATGTCCCGCATCGAAGAACTCGAGGGTCGGACCGCGATGACGCTGACCTGGCGTGGACTTCGGGAACTGGGCCCACTCGATCTCGCGTCGGTAGCCGAATCCCTGGAACACGGCCGCGCGGTCGTCGACCTCCTCATGGGTGTAGAGCGGATACTCCCGGATGCCCAGTTCGTCGCGCTGACGGGTCATCACGTTGACCGAGTTGTGGAGGATGCGCTCCACGATGAAGTAGCTCAGGTCGGTCATCAGCACCCGGGCATGCGGGAAATAACGGAGGGCGACCGGGAGGGAGCCGACGTGGTCGTGATGGCAATGGGAGAGCGCGATGGCGTCGACCTCCAGGTCCTGGACCTTGTCGTAGAGCGGCAGCGACGCGAGTCCCTCCCGCTTGGGATGCGTGCCGGTGTCCATCAGCAGGGTGTGCCCGTCGATGGTGGTCATCCATGCGCTGGCGCCGATGTCCGAGTCGGGATTGAGGTTCGTGATACGCATCCGGACTCCATAGATACCTCTTTTTTGCGTTCAGCGGCAAATCCTGAAAAAAGCCTAGACGCAACGGGGGAACGGCGTAGGACAGGTTCGTGGGCATTCGCCCACTTCATCACTGCCCCTGATCATGAAACCCTTCCGCATCATCCTCGCCTCCTCGGTGGCCGCGGGCCTGGGATTGGCTCCCGGTTCCCTCGCCCAGACGCTGTTCCTGGACAAGTTCGAGACGCCTTCCGCCGCGAACTACGACCTGTTCGTCGACCACTACACCGGGTCGGTCACCAACGACTACACCATCGACTGGGCCTTCGACTACAGCCAGGCCACGTACAACTTCTTCACCTCGGCGACCGCCGATCCGGACCTGCGCACGATCCCCCTCGCGCCGAACTCCGCTGCGGGTGAGTCCAAGGGCATCAAGATCACGGTCAACAAGCTCGACGACCTCGCCGAGCGGTTCGCGGTGAACCTGTATCCGAAGATGGCCCCGGCCAGCGGCGACTACGTGCTGAAGTTCGACGCGTTCCTGAGCCACGGCTCGTTCGCTGACAGCGGCATCGGCACCACCGAGTACCTGCTCTTCGGCCTGAACCACTCGGGCACGAACATGAACTGGGGCGTCACCTCCGGCGCCTCCATGGCCGGCACCTTCGCCACCTCGGCGGTCCTCGCCGGGAAGGGCAGCGACGGCGTGTGGTTCCAGTTCGTCGGCGACGACGGCGCTCTCCGAAGCTTCCAGTCGTTCGTCGGCAACGCCGGTGGCGTCTCGACCTACCTCGACGGCGCGTCGGGTGGTGTGATCGACCGCGACGGCAACGGCCTCGGCGACGACGACGCCGGCGAGCCCTACCTTATCAGCGCCTTCCCCGCCCCGCCCTTCGAGTCCCCGGGCGTGATGGGCAAGCGTTGGCTCCAGGTCGAACTGAGCCAGGTCGGCAACGTCCTGAAGTGGTCCATCGACGGCAAGGTCATCGCGATGCGCACCAACACCAGCGCATGGACCTCCGGCCGTCCGATGGTCGGCTACGTCGACAACTTCACCAGCATCGCCGGTCTGAAGGACGAGACCTTCCTCCTGATCGACAACCTGCGTGTGGAACGGATCCGCACGGTGGTCGTGGACACCGCGGACAACAACTCGCCTGCCGGTGACGGCAAGACCTCGCTGGCCGAGGCCCTCGCCGGTGTCCAGAACAACGACCGCATCCACTTCAACATCCCCGGTGCCGGTCCGCACTACATCGTCACCCCGGCCACCGGCTATCCGCTCATCGCGGCCGACAACGTGGTGATCGACGGCTACACGCAGCCCGGCGCCTCCCGCAACTCGGCGAACGTCCTTTCGCCCAACAACGCCTCCATCAGGATCGTCCTCGATTCGCGTGCCGGCGGCCGCACCTCGCTCGCCGACTTCGGCAGCAACGGCTTCGGCGACTCCGAGAGCGCCATCCTGCCGGTGTTCGACGGATTCAACTTCACCCTCCGGGGCGTCTCCGTCCTGAGCGTCACCGGCGGCGATTCCGGCGAGGATCCGTTCATCTACGCCGTGGCCCTGATCAAGGGCGCCACCCAGGCGCGCATCCAGGGCAACTGGTTCGGCATCGACCCGGCCAATCCGACCGCCGCCGGCGTCCGCGGTGGCCGCGCCGCCGTGGCCTCCTTCAAGTGGGACAACGAGATCACCTCCGAGGGCCTTGTCGTGGGCACCGACTCCGACGGCTTCAATGACGTCACCGAGCAGAACCTCCTAACCGGGCAGCTCCTGGCGATCCACCTCGAGACTCCCGACGTCCGTGTCTCCGGCAACAAGTTCAACTACCTGCCCGACAACTCGCTGTTCAACTACGCCGCCGTCCCCGGCTATCTGGAAGACGGACGCGACTTCGAGTCGTTCGAGAACGGCCGTGGCCACTACAACCTGATCGGCACCGACGGCAACCGCGTCAACGACGCCAACGAGCGGAACCTCTTCGGTCCCGTGAAGTACGACGTCTACGCCGAGTTCTGGCGCACGGCCACCGGCGCGGTCATCGCCGGCAACTACTTCGGCTACGGCCCGGAAGGCACCGTGCTCTACACCAACCAGCAGCCCACGGCCATCGCTGTGGTCCGCAGTTTCTCCACGCTCCGCGTCGGCTCCGACTTCACAGGCTCCGCCGCCACGGCCGCCCTTGAGGCGAACTACATCCACGGCCTCGGGGCGCCGATCCTCCGCTACCATGGCAGCAACGCCAACGCCGCCGAGCCGGCCCGCGTCTCCTTCCGCGGCAACGTGATGACCGGCAACTCCGGCAACGCGCCGATCGATCCCGCCGGCGGCCTCACCGCCGAGAAGTTCCTGTCGCTGGCCCTCGCCGACTCCACCGGCGCGACCGTGCCGGTCATCGGATCGGCCAGCACGACCAGCCAGCTCGAGGTCACTGTCCCGGCCCGCAATCCGGCCAACGTGATCGAGCCCATCTCGATCGAGGTCTACCTCGCCGACCCGACCGGCCTCGCCGCCACGCCCGCCTCCGTGCAGGGCCTGGTGTTCGTGAAGCACATCGAGCTCGACGGCACCTTCGACGGCGGTCCGCTGTCGATCGACATCTCCACCAACGGCATCAGCGCGGCGGACCTCCGTCGCGTGACCGTGGCGACCAGCTACAAGGTGATCGCCTCGCCGGCGACCGACACCACCATCGCCGTCCCTGCGGCCTACGTGACCACGCCGTTCTCCGCGACGCTCGGCGGCTTCGTGCCTCCCAGCTCGCCGATCCGCGTGGCCATCGCCGGCGCGCCGACGGGCGTCGGTCTCTCCTGGTCCGGCGGCTCGGCGCCGTTCCAGGTCCAGTACCGTCTGCTGCTGGATTCCCCGTGGCAGAACCTGCTGTCCACCAGCGCCACCAACGTGACGGTTCCCACGACGAACAGCTCCTCGCTGTTCCGTGTGACCAGCAACTGAGTCGCTTCCAGAGGGGGTTCCTCCGGTTCGTGGAGGAACCCCCTTTTTTCCGTCCCGCCGCCCTTGACCACCCGGCCGCCACGGTGCCCCTTTTGCATGGCCCGGTGACCCAGACCCGACCCCCAGTTCCAGCCATGTCTTTCCGACGGTCCGCCTTCACGCTGATCGAGCTGCTCGTCGTCATCGCCATCATCGCGATCCTCGCAGGCATGCTCCTCCCCGCCCTCGCCCGCTCGAAGGAGAAGGCCCAGCGCATCGCCTGCATCAACAACGTCAAGCAGATGGGCTACGGGTGCCAGATGTACGCGGACGACAATCCGCGGGGACGCTTCACCCCGCTCACGGACTACCGCGACGACGACATCAACTTCCTCTATCCCCGCTACGTTCCGTCGGTGCGGACCTACGTCTGTCCCAGCACCCGGAACAACGTCCGCACCAACACCGCCCGCGACCGGATCACCGGGGCCGACCTCGGCCTGGTGGACCTCCAGGATGTCGCCCAGCATCCGTTCACCAACGGCTACAGCTACGAGATCTACGGCCACATGTGGGGCATTGGACCCGAGAGCGGCGGTTCCATTCCCAAGACCCAGCAGACTGTGAACACCTACGTCCACCGCAACTCGGCGTTCGGTCTCCAGGGAACGATTCCCGGGCCTGCCAACATCTGGATCTTCGTGGATGCGGACGAGGACGGCTTCTACAACGGGCGGCAGGCGCAGAACGACCGTCCGGACCCGATGGACAACCACAAGGGTGACGGCCACAACGCGGCGTTCCTCGACGGCAGCGCCCGCTGGATCCCGGCCAAGCGTTTCGGCTACACGCTCGAACTGTCGCAGGACATCGGCCGCGACTTCTGATCGGCGGGAGCGCCCCGTCGAACGCATGAAGCTCCTGTTCTCCGAGGCGCCGCCGGACTACGCGCGCTACCTGTATCCCTACGTGGTCTGGGCCTATCCGGAACCCGGGGAAACGCCGGCCGACCTCTTCGAGGCCGGCTTCCTCCCGTCGCTGCCGGACCTGACCCGCTTCTACCTCGGCCGCCAGCTCCGGCTCCCGCTGGCCGGATGGAAGCCGAACTCCGAGAACCGGCGGATCCTCCGGAAGGGCGCGGGTTGGCAGTGTCGCCTGATCCCGCGGGCGGAGTTCGACGACACCCCGGCGCGGCGCGCCTCGTGGTTGGCCTACGCCGCGGAGCGGTTCCATCCGGGCGCCATGCCGCCGGAACGGCTCGAACGTCTGATGTCGAACCGGGTGATCTCGCATCTGCTGCAGTTCACCGACCCCTCCACCGGAGCCGAACTGGGGACGGTCCTGCTCCACCTCGAGCCGCCCCGCGTCGCCTACTACTACTTCGCGTTCTACGACCTCGCCTGCAGTGACCGCAACCTCGGCATGTTCATGATGACCCGTGCGGCGGAGCTGTTCGCGGCGTCGGGCCACACCCATCTGTACCTCGGCACCTGCTACTCGGAACGGGCGCTCTACAAGACCCAGTTCGACGGCGTGGAATTCTTCAACGGCCATCGTTGGACCGCCGATCCCGACGCACTCCGGCATCTCATCCGAACCCCTTCGGAGACGCACCGCCTGGACGAGGCGGCGTATGTGGCCCTGCTGGAAGGCGGAAGCCTCGACGCGGCGATCGCGAGGGGATTCCGGGTCGCGCTGCCCCGATGAGGAGAACCGCCTTTCCGGAAGGGCGAAGCCGTATCATCCCGCAGGTTCCGATGCGGCCGGAACCCGTTTCATTCCGCGGATGACCTGTTCCGGTTCGATTCGAGCCACTCCGCCCGCCGGCGCCAGCGTTGGGCCTCCTCCGGATCGGCCGGTCCTCCGAGGCCCTGCTCCCAGCACGCCGCAAGGCGTCGGGCGGCAGCGGCGTTGCCGGCCTGGGCGGATCGGGCGAACCATTCGATGGCCTTGGAACGGTCGGCGACCAACTTCCCCTTTCCGCTCCACCACAGTTCCGCCACGGCCATCCGGCCTTCGGACGAACGCACCAACGTCGGATCCTCCAATTGGAAGGGCAGCCGGTTCAGCTCAGGAAGGAATTCCGGTTCCACATACACGCGGGCCAGACCCTCGGCGGCCTCGCCGAGGAGCGTCATCTCGATGCCAAGCATCCGCTGGTAGTACTTGGCCGCCAGCTTCAGGTCCCGTTCCTGACCGGCGAGGCCCCTCTCGTGGATCCTTCCCAGAAGGACGTTCGCCGGGTCGCCGGGTCGCGCATTGGCCAGATGGGTGAGGTTCTCCACGTCGACACCCCGCAGTGCGGAGGCCTCGTTGTAGAGCAACACCAGACGCGCCCGGGCCGCCTCGTCGCCATCGTCCAGTCCCTTGAGCAGCCAGCGTCGGGCTTCTTCGCGTCTCCAGGCGAGGGGCCAGATGCCTTCGACATTCGGATTCAGGATGAGGTAGTCCGCCAGTTCGACCGCAGCGGACGCGACACCGCGGTCGTGGGCGATGCCGAACCACCGGATCGCCTCTTTCGGCTCCGACGGTGCGCGTTCGCCGAGGGCCGTCTCGCGGTCGTAGGCGAGTTGGTTGCCCAGCTCCATCGCGGCCATGGCGTGACCCGCCTCGGCCGCCTTGCGGAACCAGCGTCTCGCCTCCCCGGCATCCCGGGGCAATTGCCCGAAATGGTGGAGGTTGCCCAACTCGAAGGCGGCTTCCACATGCCCCTGCTCCGCGGCCTTCTCAAACCACTCCGCCGCCATCTGGTAGTTGCCCGATCCGCGGAACACGCCGGGCTCCTTCTCCTCGTCGGCGTACCGGAGGCCGGCGAGATACTGGGCCATGACAAGTCCGCCTTCCGCCGCGGAGAGGATCAACAGCCGTGCCTTGTCCGGACTCCGCGGCACACCGCGGCCGACCTGGTACCGCAGCGCGAGGAACAGCTTCGCCTCCGGATCCCCGCCTTCCGCCGCGCGGGTCAGGCGTTCCAGCGACACCAGACGCCAGGTCGAGAAGGGAAGGGTCTTGTCCAGGCGACGCGAGAAGTAGCCGCGATCCTCCCGTTCGGGCGCCGCAGGGGGCGTCGGCTCGGTGGCGCCCAGGACGACGCAGGCCAGGACGACGTGCATCCACGACACGACGGGAAGAAGACGGCGCCGCATTCCGGTACCTGTCGGTTTCATGGTTGGGATGGGGTTCGGGCCGGTGGTCGATTTGTTGCCGCCGGCGGCCTGGCGGGAACGGGTCGCAGGGTCCCCGTCGCCCATCTTTCCAGCTCCGCCGCGGAGAATCCCGGGATCCCGTCTCGATCGCCCACCATCAGCGCGTTCCGGGCATGGAGGACGGCCGGGTTGAAGGGCGAGTTGATCGGGAAATGCCTCGGCTCGTTGCGCACGGCCACCGCCAGTTCCAGGCCCGACAGGCTGGCGTCGCCGTCGAGATCGTAGTCGGCCACCAGGCCGGTCCAGCGTTGGGAGGCTTCCCGTGTGCGCGACGGCACGTTCCGGCTCCGCAGTTCCTCCAACCGGAGGGCTTGGGAATAGGCGCTCTTCGGATACTCCCGGTGGAGCGCCTCCACGCAGCGCCGGTGTCCCGCGGCGTCGGCGAGGCCGTGGACGTCCTGGGCCAGCGCGAGCAGTGTCCAATGGAGCGCCGTCCGTGACTCGGGCGGGCGCGCCTCCATCAGCGACATCGTCTTGGCGGGATCCCCGGCGAAGAGCGCCAGCGTGGCGAATTCCGGGACGGGCAGGCCTTTGCCCCGACGCAGCGCCTCCTCCAGCGGCACGGCGTCCGTGACGCCGCGGTCCGGGTCGAGCTTGCGACAGGCCGCGAGGTTCCATCTCCAGCCGAGTTGGCCGTCCTCCCGTTCCCCACCCAGGTCGGCCACCACGTCTTCTCCCTCGATGCGGAGCCGCAGGACCGTGCCGCCGGCGCGCATCGAACCGAGCCAGCGAGCACGCCCGATGTGGTACACGGCGACCACGCTGCCCCGGGTGTCGAACGGATCGTCACACGCCGCCCACAGCCGCTCACCTTCCTCGAGGAAGCAACGGATCGGATGCCGCAGTCGGGTGAAACCCGGGGGCCGTCCCGACTCGGCCCGCCGCGCGATCGCCTCGAAGACCCGGAACACCTCCTCGTCGGTCGCCGAATGGCCGGCGATGCGCTGGGTCTGTTCCCAGAAGCGGCTGGGGCGGGGACACGCCGGCAGCGGGGTCCAGCCGATCACCGTCTCGGTCTTCGACTCCCCGGCTCCTGTCTTCAGCAGCCTTCCCAGCTCGAGCTTCCATTCCTCGCCTGACGACGGACGGCCCACCGTCGTCTTCGTGTTGGACCGCGTGCGGTTGGTTCCCGCGAAATACGGGACCGCCCTGACCGCCAGGGGCGGCGGCAGGAAATGGACTCCGCCCAGGCTGAAGAACTCGCGGACATCGGCCTCGTCGAGATCCGAGACACGTGGCCGTGGGAACGTGGCGACCTCGACACGGGGGGCTTCGCGCAGCGCCCGGAGACGTTGCAGTTCCCTGACAAGCTCCTCGCCGCGCTCGGGTTTCCCGGCGATCCGGTAGAAGGTCGAGACCAGGTACTCCGAGACCTGGATGGGCAGGTTCGTCCGGAGTTCCGGCGAGTCGTTGGCCCGGTTCCAGACACGTTCCACCCATGGCAGACGCCGCAACGCCTCCTCACGGTCCGGAGTGGTCTGTTCGAAGTCCTGGATCAGCAGGGTCAGCAGCGCGGGCAACCGATGTTGGAAACGTGGGTCGGCCTCCAGCACCGGGATCCGTTGGACCAGACCGTCGATGAAATGGCGGCGCCACCGCGCGAGAACCTCGCCGCCGACGTCGTCGGGTACGCCTTGGCGGGACTTCGCATCGTTGGCCATCGTGGCCGCGAGTCCCGCTCCCGCGGCGTCGAGGAACTCGACGCTGATGGGTTTCGGCGCCAGGGCGGGTGCGGGCAGGCGGTGTACCACCGAAGTGGTCCCAAACCGGTCGAGCAGGCCGGCCCACGCCTCGAAGCGCCTCCGTTGCAGGCTGAGGAAGCCGTCCTCGCGGCCCGCCCACACCGGATTCCACCGCAGACGGGTCCACAGCTCGCGCAGGTACCGGTCGTCCGGATCGAGGTACAGGCCAGTGCGGATCCAGGACATCTCGCGGATCCCCATGGTGGGAAGGCCATTGGTGGAGCGGACGACGGTGAATCCGCGGGCCAGTTGCTCCCTCACCGCGGAGGCGAATTCGCCGGCCAGGAAACGTCGGCGGTCGGGCGGGGCCGCTTCGTTGGCCATCTCCGTCTTCCACGCGGCCAGCAAACGGCCCAGTTCGCGATGCAGTTCCTCCGGGTCCGGGCCGGTCACCGGGATCCGAACGTCACGGGGGACGTTCACGCCGTCCCACAACACCGCCTTCCAGGTACCGGGGAAGGTGGCGGGTGGTTGCGCGGACCATCCGTAGAAGTCCGCCAACCGGGCCACGGCATTGGTCGAGGCGAGCGTGAACCCTTCCAGCTCCAGGGCATCGTCCAAACGCGGATCGCCCATCCGCGTGAAGTGGACTTCGCGGACCCCGATCGGCTGCGCGGCCGGCGCGGCGCTCCATTCGACCGGATTGCCGACGGACGGTGGCGCCGGGAGCCAGGCGAGGGTCACCGCCTTTTCCCAGCGTTTCCATCGGGGGAGTTCCCCTTCCAGCAGGCTTCGCAACGCGACGGCGATGCGTTCGGCGTCCGGTGTCACCAAGGCGTAGTGGGTGGTGGAAGCGCTGGTCAGGGTGACCTCGGCCGAGGCCAGGCTCTCCGCGTGGTGGAGGTCCACCAGCTCGAGCCGCAGCCGCCGGCTGGAAGCGATTCCGTTGGTGGTGATCCGTCCGATCACCGCCCAGTCCGCCCGCACCCAGTGTCCCGCCCGGAGGGCGTCGATGCGGTCGCCGAAACCCGCGCCGCCCAGCTGGAGTTCCCGTTCGGCGCGGACGAGTTCCTGACGTTCCACGAACTCCAGACCGTCCTTCGGTGAGGCCGAGAGGAGGACCTGCACCAGCAGGGTCATCTCCGACGCCGACAGAGCCGCGCGATAGCTCCGCTCCGCGACCGCGAGGTCCATGAGTGCGACGCGCACCACCGTCTCCGCGCCGAGCCGTGGCAGCAGTGGGAGCAGCAGGAGCAGGACGAGCCGGAACCGGATCGCAATGCCGGTGGATCGTGGCTGGGGCTCTGGATGGCTCATCTCACTTCAACCGTGTGGCCGCGAAACGACCGGCACCTGCGGCGGACGACTCCACCGGGTCCGACACGCGGTCGTGGCCTCGGTCGATTCTTCGGCCGCGCATGGGCGGTCGGATGGAAGGCGGCATCGTGTCACTCCCAGAGAGATCCGTGGGACGGCCGATTCCTTGGAGGAAAATCGAACCGGAGGCGAACTTTCCGCCAGACCTCATGGGGATGGGGAGATGCGGGTTGAAGGGTGGAATCGTTGAAGGGTCGAGGGGCTGAAGGGTTGAAGGGGATGGATGAAGGCATCGCAGAATGCCTGGCGGCGAAGGGCCGGTCTCTGCCACGGACAACAATCCACGGACGACGGACCCTCTGGCACCGAACCTGTTAAGGCATCTCCATGACCCCCCGAAGCCCTGGTTGCTCGGCGCGAGGATTCTCGCTCGTGGAACTCCTCGTCGTGATTGTCGTCGGAGGGCTCTTGGTGATCCAGGTGTTGCCGAGGCTTGCCGGAAACAAGCCAAGGAGTCCCCGCATCGCCTGCGTCAACAACCTGAAGCAGATCGGAATCGCCCTCCGGACCTACGCGGTGGACTACCAAGGCGCCTACCCGTGGATGGAGGCGAAGACTGCGGTCAATGGCACTAAAGTCTTCAAGCCAAAGGTTCCGTTCGCCAATCGGGTTTCGACGGATCTGCTCGGGCTGTTCCTGTCCGTGAGCAACGAGCTTTCGACGCCGAAGATCTTGGTGTGCCCCACGGATCTCCGTCCGGGGTTGGCGACCAACCGCTGGGATTACGTGGCGGCCCATCCGCGCAGCAGCCACCGGAACCTGAGCTACTTCGTCGGGCTCGGTTCCAGCGAGGAGAAGCCGGAGTCCATCCTCGTCGGGGACCGGAGCGTGACGAATGCCGCGCCTTGGAGCCTGAACGGGAGCGACGTGGTGGAAACGACACCGGCGTGGGTGCCTGGTCGCGATCCCAATGCTTTCCGTTCGCTGGGATTCGATGCCCGGACGATGCACAGGAGTGCCGGCAACATCCTGTTGGGCGACGGCAGCGTGCAGCAGGTCTCCAATGGCCGCCTGAGAGATGCGATGGCGGCGGCGTCAACGGTCTCCGAGACGGCGTGGCTGCTTCCCGTGGACCATTGATGAATGCCGCTGGGGCGGCGGTTGGGTGGAATCGTTGAAGGGTCGAGGGGCTGACGGGTTGAAGGGGATGGATGAGGGCATCGCAGAATGCCTGGCGGCGACGGGCCGGTCTCTGCCACGGACAACGATCCACGGACGACGGACAAACTTGTCCCCCCGCCCTGCTTCGTGATGGTTTCCACACATGTCCTCCGCCCCGTCACGGATGTCACGGTTTCTCCCGTCATGGATCTTCGGCCTCGCTGCCGTTGTCGTCGTCGCGGTCGCCGAGCCGGGTCCACTGCCGGTCGGTTCGCATCGTTCGAGGCGGTCGCTCGCCGACGAGCCGTTCCTCCAGGAGGTCCGCCGGCCTGTCGCGGACACCACGCCGCTGAGGACCGTGGTCGTCGGCCCCGACCGTCAGGTGTGGGCCGGCGGCGATGCGGGTCTCTTCCGGCTCGATGGTGCGCGGCTCGTGAAGGAGGACGCACCTGAAGGGTCGGTGCGACGCCTGGTCGTCGCGGACGGACGGCTTTGGGCGCTCATGGGTTCCGGACTGCATCGCCGCGACTCCGGAGGTTGGACGACGATTTCGAAGGAGCCGGTGGCCGACCTCGCGGTGTTCCGGGATGCGGTGTGGGCGGCCGCCGGTCCGCGGCTCTACCGTGTGAAGGGCGATGGGCTCGAACCGGCCACGTCCAACGCGGCGCGCTTCGGGATCACGCGGCTCGTCCCGCACCAGGGCACGCTCTGGGTGCACGGACCGGGTCGGCTGGCGCCGTTCGCCGCGGGCCGGTTCGGCGGGCTCGACGCCTACACCTGGCCGTCGGACCAGGCGTGGGACTGGGGCGCCTTGCCGTCGCCGGTCACCCGGGACGTGCTGTCGCTCGACGCGACGTTGTGGATCGCGACGGACCGCGGGCTCGGCGAGCTGCGGGGGATGTCGTTGATGACGCTGAAGGGCGACCGGGGGCTGCCGTTCGAGGACACGACCTGCCTTGCCCGTGGATTCGAAGACGACCTGTGGATCGGGACGACCCACGGCGCGATCCGGCGTGCGGAGGACGGCTGGCGCTACTACGCCGGTCTACGCTGGTTGCCGGGCGACCGCGTGGAGGCGATCGCGGTGGATCCCTCGGGCCGCGGCGTGTACGTGGCCACCGACCGTGGGCTCGGCGTGATCGACCATGTCCCGATGACCCTGGAGGCGAAGGCGGCCTACTACGAACGTCATCTCGAGGCCTGGGGGCAGAAGCGCCTGGGCTTCGTCCACAAGCTGGAGTGGGACGCGGCGCGGAAGGAGTACGTCCGCGAGGTCAGCGACAACGACGGCGGCTACTCGGGCAACTTCCTTGCCGCCGAGGTGTACCGTTACGCGGCGACCGGCGACCCGGAGGCGCGGCGCGAGGCGACGAACACCTTCCACGCGATCCGCTGGCTGGAGGCGATGACCGGCATCCCCGGTTTCCCGGCGAGGTCCGTGTGGGTGAAGGGCGAGGTCGGCCACCAGGCCGGACATGGTTCGGGCGGCTATGCGGCCGAGTGGCATGAAACGGCCGACGGCCGCTTCGAGTGGAAGGGCGACACCTCGAGCGACGAGCTGTGTTCCCAGTTCTACTCGGTGGGGCTGTTCCTCGAGCTGGCGGCGGAGGGTGCGGAGAAGGCGCAGGCCCGGGACCACCTCGCGCGGATCGCACGCCATCTGATCCGGCACCGCTGGACGCTGGTCGACCTCGACGGGAAGCCGACCCGCTGGGGCCGCTGGGATCCGGAGTACTTCCTCAGCGACGAAGGGCGTTACGACCGGGGCCTGCAGGCGTTGGAGCTGCTGTCCTTCCTGAAGACGGCGGAGGTCGTCACGGGTGAACCGGAGTTCGCCGAGGCGTACCGGGAACTCGTCCGGCTCGGCTACCCGGAACACACCCTCCGCGCGAGCAACACCTTCCCGCCGGAGAGCGTCCTGCACTTCCTCGACGAGATGAACTTCTGGTGTTCGTGGAACCTGTTGCGCCACGAGAAGGATCCGGACCTTCTCGCGCTCTATCGGCGTGCGTACGAGCGGGCCTACGAGGCGGTGCGGGTGGAGGAGAACCCGTGGTTCGACTTCCTCCACGGCGCGCTCACCGGGGCGCCGGTCGACCTGGCTTCGGCGCGGGAGCATCTGCGCTCGTGGCCGCTGGACCTGCGGGCCTGGTCCTACCGGAACAGCCAGCGGTCGGACCTGCGGACGCCGCCGGGGAAGGTCGCGGTGAAGGGCGGCACGCGGACCTTCGCGCCGCGTGAGACCGGGCCGCTGCGTTGGGACCACTGGTTGATGCAGGCGGACGGCGGCGCGGGCGGACAGGACGTCGTGGAACCCGGCGCCTGGCTGCTGGCCTACTGGATGGGCCGTCACCACGGATTCATCGCGCCGCCGGATGCGAGGGCCGCGTCGGCCGCCGGCGTGAAGGTCCCGGAGATTCCGACCGAACCGGCCCCGGGTGCGAAGCCCTATGCTGGACCCGGCCGGCCGGAGGGTTTCTGAGCCAGCCGTCCAATCGGAGAGGGGGCGGGGCACACGCCGGGAAGACACGGACCGCGCAAGCTCAGGTCCGTGAATCCCACCGCCGGATCCGCCTTATGCCGGCTTATGCCGGCTTGAACTCGTCGGCGTGGTAGGAGCTGCGGACCAGCGGGCCGGAGGCGACATGGACGAAGCCCAGCGAGCGGCCGATCTCGGCGTACTCGGCGAACACGTCCGGGTGGATGAACTCGACGACGGGCAGGTGCTTCAGGGTCGGCTGCAGGTATTGGCCGAGCGTCAGCATGTCGCAGCGGGCGCCACGGAGGTCGCGGAGGGATTCGAGGACCTCGTCCCGGGTTTCCCCGAGGCCGAGCATCATGCCGGACTTCGTGTGCACCTGTGGGCCGAGCCGCTGCTTCACCTTGGCCAGGACCGTCAGGGAACGTTCGTAGGTCGCGCGATGGCGCACGGAAGGCGTGAGCCTGCGGACGGTCTCCAGGTTGTGGTTGAAGATCTCCGGCCGCGCGGTGAGCACGTTGTCGATCGCGAAGTCGCGGTCGAGGAAGTCGGGGGTGAGCACCTCGACCACCACACCCGGGTTCAGCGCCCTCACGGCCTCGATGGTCCGGCGGAAGTGCTCCGCACCGCCGTCGGCGAGGTCGTCACGGGCCACGGCGGTGATCACGACGTGCTTCAGGCCGAGCCGACGCGTGGCCTCGGCGACGCGTCGGGGTTCGTCGTCCTCGAGCGCGAGGGGCTTGGCCGTGGAGACGGCGCAGAACCCGCAGGCCCGCGTGCAGCGGTCGCCGGCGATCATGAAGGTCGCCGTGCCCTTGCTCCAACATTCCCAGTGGTTGGGGCACTTGGCACTCTCGCAGACGGTGTGGAGCGAGAGGTCCTCGACGAGGCTGCGGGTCGCCGTGAAGGCGCTGGAGGTGGGGAGACGGACCTTGAGCCATTCCGGAAGCCGCTTCCGGGGCAGGATCGGGGACTGGACCACCGCACCGGCCTGGGCGGCATTGGACGAACACGAACTCATCGCTGGCCTTAACCTCAAATCGGACCGGCGGGTTGGCAACAGCATTCCTCCTCGGCCGATGTCGGCTCCCGGGTCCCGGGTTCGGCTTCCGGATTGAACCGCGGATCCGGACGCCCGAGCGTCGGCCGTCCTTGAAGTTGTTCGACATCCTCCATGAATCCGACGGCCTGCTGGTGCTTCGCAAGCCGGCCGGGCTGGTGTGCCATCCGACCAAGGCCGGTCCGTTGTCCTCGTTGGTCAGCCGGGTGCGCATCCACCTCGGCCGCGAGGGCCACATGGTGCACCGGCTGGATCGCGAGACCGGTGGCGTGATGGTCTTCGCCACCACCGACGAGGCGGGTCTGGAGATCCGGCGTCACTGGGAGGGCGGGTTCGTCACCAAGGAGTACACCGCGCTGGTGCACGGGCGCATGCCCCTCGGGGAAGGCCTGGTCGACGCGCCGTTGGGCCGCGACGAACACAGCGCCGTGGCGGTGCGGGACCGGGTCCGACCCGACGGTTCGCCGGCCCGGACCCGTTGGCGGTGCCTCGGCCATTTTGAACGCGCCGAGGGGATCTTCTCGGTGGTCCGGGTGCGCATCGACACCGGGCGCAAGCACCAGATCCGGATCCACCTGGCGCACCTCGGGCATCCGGTGGTTGGGGACAAGATCTACGGCCCGGACGAACGCATCTACCTGGACTTCGTCGAGGGGCGGATGCCCGAGGAGCACCGTCGGAGGCTGCTCCTGCCCTACCACGCGCTCCATGCGGAACGCCTGTGGTTCCCATGGAACGGCGAGGAGCGGCTCTTCGAGGCGCCCCCCGAGGCGTGGTTCCGGGACTTCGCGCTCGGCCGGCCTGTGCCCTGGTTCGACGATCCCCATGCGCCCGACAGGCAGGCCGTCGTCCCGGACGGGGACGGAACGGCTACCGGACCTTCCGGGTCGTGCCGAGGACCGGCTCCAGGAGGCGGCGTTCCGGGGCCTTGAGGCGCGCCTTGGCCAAGCCCGCGGCGATCCTCTTCGCCTCGGCCGGCTGGCGGTTCGCCTCGAGGACCGCGGCCCGGACCGCCTGCCAGCGCGGCGCGGCCTTCTCCCAGTCCACGCCTCCGGTCTCCAGGATCGATTGGGCGCCGTCGCGATCCCCGAGCTGCAGCTTGGCCAGGGCCAAGGCCGCCCGGGCCCGGATGTCGGCCGGATTGCCCGACACCAGCTTCAGGAGGCTGTCATGGGCCTCCTGGAGCCGGTCGTCGTGCAGCACGGCCAGGTAGTTGGCTTCGGCGCGGATGGCCGGTTCCTCGGGCAGGATCTCGACCAGCCGCCGGTAGGCCCGGCGCTCGGCGGTGTAGTCGTCGCGCTGCGCGCCGATGCGCAGCAGCTGGTTGGCGGCGAAGACCGTCTGGCGCGGATCCCTCATCGAGGTGGTCCAGATCTCCATCACCAGGTTCGATTCCCCGAGCTGTTCCGCGAGGTTCGCCACCATGCGGAGCTGGTTCTGGTTGCTGACCGCGAAGATCGCCGACGACTTGAGAAGGTCGAAGGTCTGCTCGATGCGCCCGAGTTGGTTGGCGTACAGCGCCAGCGTGCATTGGCGCGTGACCAGGTCGAGGGCCGGGGCGTTGGTGATGCGGCCCATCACCTCGTCCCAACGGCCGAGGTCCATCAGGGCGTTGATGCCGATCACGGCGAGCGGTCCGTTGGTTTCTCCCGCCGACTTCGGCGAGAGGGCCAGGACCGCGTCGTGACGTCCCCGCGACCGCAGGTAGTTGCCGAGGAGCGCCACGTCGTCACCTTCCAGGCGCTGCGGAAGCCGACCCAGGAGCCCGTCGACGATCTCCTTCTTCCGGTTGGGCTCGGCGGATTCCCTGAGTTCGGCGGCGAGGACCAGGTCCTCGAGCGTCGCCCCGTTGCGGTCCTCCAGTTCCTGGGCGAGGGACTTCGCCTCGGAAGGATCGAGGCCGGGAATGGAGGCGAGGGTCCGGAGGACCTGCCCGTAGCCGGGTCGGTCGGGCTTCTTCAATCCTTTCAGGACGCCCATCGCACGGGCCCGCTGAGCCGGATCGCCGTCGTAGATCAGCGCCTGGGCGAGAAGGAAGCCGGCGCGTTCCTCACCCGGATCCAGCTCCAGCGTCGCCTCCGCCTCCGCGGCCAGTCGGGTCCAGTTGCCGACCAAGGCCAACTGCTCGAGCAGCAGCATCCGGTGGACGAGGATGGTGGGTTCCGACTCCAGCAGGCGGCGGATCTCCGGCAGCGCGAGTTCCACGCGTCCGATGTCCTGGAGGTGACGGACGTAGGTGCGGCGGTCTTCGGGCGTCGCGGCGGGGCCGGCCAGCAGGGCCTGCCAGTAGGTGAGTCCTTCCGGGGACTCGAGGTGGGAGTGGTACCGTGCCGCGAGGCGGATCGCGGCGGGATTGGTCGGGGCGAGAAGCAGCGCCGACCGGACCACGTTCGAAAGGGAATCCCAACGGCCCTGTTCCACGAGGCGGGTGCCTTCGTCGATGAGCGCGCGGGTGCGCATGCGGTTTGCAAGGCCCTGGATGGGACGGGTGGCGAAGAGCGCCACGACGCCGACGACGAGCACGGTCAGCAGGATGGGGCCGATCCAACGGCCGCGGTCCTGGAACACCGGCAGATCGGAGTCTTCGGGATCGGGATCGCTGCCGGATGCCATGTGTCCAGCAAACGGAGGGAACGGGGCCTTGGCAAACGCGAAACCCGTTCTTGCCAGCCGGCCACCGTCCCGGCCAAAGTTTCGTCCGCCTTGGAACGGGGTCGTAGCTCAGTTGGTAGAGCGTCTCGTTCGCAATGAGAAGGTCAGGGGTTCGAATCCCCTCGGCTCCACCAGGTCCAAGGTTTCCTCCCCCGCCGGTTTCCCTCCCTTCCGCATCGCCCGGTCATCGGCCCTGCCGCGTTGGTGGGCTGCGTGCCTGACGGGCATTCCTGCGATTGTGCCGACTTTCCACCGTCGCAAGGCAAACTCCCCGTTGAAACGGTGTGCCGGCGTTCCTAGCCTGAAGCCCGAGTCCGCCCGACTGCCGAGTCCGCTTTCCCCGATCCCACCGTCCCCGATGAATCCGACCACCACCCGCCGAGCCTTCCTCGCCTCCGCCTCCGTCGCCGCCACGGCCGCCCTCGTGGGCTGCAAGCCCGAGGCGTCCGCCGGCAACACCATCAAGGTCGGCGAATACGCCTCGCTTTCCGGCACCGAGGCCACCTTCGGACAGTCCTCCCACGAGGGCACCCTGCTCGCCATCGAGGAGCTGAACAAGGCGGGTGGCGTGCTCGGGAAGCAGTTCGAGCTGGTGCACGAGGACAACCGCTCCACCGCGGGCGAGTCGGTCACCATCGTGAAGAAGTTCATCAGCCGCGACGGCGTGGTCGCCGTGCTCGGCGAGGTGGCCTCCGGCCGGTCCCTCGAGGCCGGTCCCGTGTGCCAGGCGGCGGGCATCCCGATGATCTCCCCCTCGTCCACCAACCCCAGGGTGACCGAGGTCGGCGACTGCGTGTTCCGCGTTTGCTTCACCGACCCCTTCCAGGGACGCCTCATCGCGGAGTTCGCCCGGAAGACGCTGAACCTGAAGCGGGTCGCGGTGTTCTCGGACGTCTCCTCGGCCTACGGCGACGGTCTCCGGCAGTATTTCAGCGACGCCTTCAAGGCGGGCGGCGGCGAGGTCGTGGTCGAGCAGAAGTACTCGTCGAAGGACAAGGACTTCAAGGCGCAGCTCACCGCGATCAAGGCGGCGAACCCCGATGGCATCTGCGTGCCGGGCTACTACAACGAGGTGGGCCTGATCGTGAAGCAGGCCCGCGAGCTGGGGATCATGGTCCCGATCTTCGGAGGCGACGGCTGGGAGGCCCCGGAGCTGATCCAGATCGCCGGTGCGGACTCGCTGAAGAACACCTACTACACGACGCATTTCTCGCCCATCCAGGACACCCCGGAGGCGAAGAAGTTCGTGGCCGCATACAAGGCGCGTTTCAACGGGAAGGTTCCCGACGCGATGGCCGCGCTGGGCTACGATTCGGCGCTGGTCCTCGCGGACGCCATCAAGCGCGCCGGCGCCGCCGAGCCGGCCAAGATCAAGGCGGCCCTGTCCACCACCGACATGGTCGGCGCCAGCGGCCGCACCCGCATCGACGCCAAGCGCGACGCGCCCAAGGCGGCGGTGATCATCACGGTCGAGAACGGCGAGTTCAAATTCCTCCGCACCGTCGAGCCCTGATCCGACACGGCGCCTCCAGTCGAAGGCTTCGCCCAGTCGGACCCAAGCGGGAGGGATCGGCACGCGAGGACGCAAAGCCGCTGGATTCCCGTTTCGGAAACGCCTCCCAAGTGGTGTTCGCGGTTTCGAGCCTGGATCCTGCGTCCCGTTGGCGTCTTGGCGTCGTTGCGTGAGGCCGGTTTCTCGCCGCCTCTGATCCGTTGGCCAACGTTGCGGTTCCCGTCTCCCGGCTTCCACACGGGGCCGCCGCGGCGCAGGCTGCGGCATGATCCGTTCGCAAGCCCCGGGACGTCCCGACCGGACCGGCTCCGCCCTCGTGGCGGCGGTCCTTCGCATGGCCGCGTTGGTTCCCCTCCTCCTTCTCGCGACCGCCGCGGGTTCGTTCCGTGCCGGAGCCCAGGGGCAAGGGCCGAACGTCGTGGTCATCCTCGCCGACGACCTCGGCGCCCACGACCCCGGTTTCGGTGGCAGCCGCTTCCACGAGACGCCGAACCTCGATCGGCTTGCCCGGGAGGGCGTGCGGTTCACCCAGGCGTATTCGGCATGCACGGTCTGTTCGCCGACGCGCGCGGCACTGATGACCGGCAAGGCCCCGGCGCGGTTGAAGATCACCGACTGGATCGCAGGACACGCGCGTCCGAAGGCCAAGCTCTCGCCGCCGGCGGACTGGGTGAAGGCGTTGCCGTTGGCCGAGACCACCTTGGCCGAGCGCGCCCGTTCCAACGGCCTCGCGACGCTCCACATCGGCAAATGGCATCTTGGCGGCGAAGGCTTCGGTCCGCTGGAGCAGGGCTTCGACACCAATCTCGGTGGCGACCACCGCGGCCAGCCGCCCTCGTACTTCGTCCCCTACGGACTTCCCCAGCTGAAGGACGGGCCGAAGGAGGAATATCTCACCGACCGTGAAGGACGGGAGGCCGCCGCGTTCATCCGGTCCCGGGCCGGGAAGCCGTTCTTCCTGAACGTGGCCTTCCATGGCGTGCACACGCCGCTCCAGGCGCCGGAGAAGCTGGTCCGGAAGTACCGCCGCAAGGCCGCCAAGCTCGGCGGAGCCCAGACCAACGCCGTCTATGCCGCCATGCTGGAGAGCCTCGACACCGCGGTCGGACGCATCCTCAAGGCGTTGGAGGAAACCGGCCAGGCCGGCAACACGCTGGTGGTCTTCACCTCCGACAACGGCGGACTGGTGCTCGGAGCCGAGCCGCCCACCTCCAACGCCCCGCTCCGCTCGGGCAAGGGTTCCCCGTACGAAGGCGGCGTCCGCGTGCCGCTGCTGGTCCGCTGGCCCGGCGTCACCACCCCGGGCACGACCTGCAACGAACCGGTCGTCACCATGGACGTCGCCGCCACCATCGCCGCCGCCCTCGGCAGCCCGCTCCCTCCCGCGACGTCCGACGGCCTCGACCTCTCCCCGTTGCTCCGTCAGACCACCGCGACCCTGCCGCGACCCGGGATCTTCTGGCACTATCCGCACTACCATCCCGGAGGCGCCACTCCCTACGCCGCCGTCCGTTCCGGCGACTGGAAGCTGATCCAGTACTACGAGGACGGACACCACGAGCTGTTCCGGTTGTCCCAGGATCCGCGGGAGCGGACGAACCTCGCGACCCTGCAGCCCGAGAAGACGCTCGAGTTGGCGCGCCTGCTGTTCGATTGGCAGGGACGCGTCGGGGCCCAGTGGCCGTTGGCGAATCCGGACCACGTCCCGGACCCCGCGCACCATGCGGACAACACGGACATCCTGCTCCATTCCCGCACCGCCCAGGTCCACGGAAGCGTCCTGCGCTACGAGCCGATGCCCTTCAAGGACACCCTTGGCTGGTGGGCTCGCGTCGAGGACTGGGCGGACTGGAAGATCGAGCTGATCGCGGCGGGGCTCTACGAGATCGAGCTCACCCAGGGCTGCGGTCGCGGCAGCGGCGGCGCCGAGGTGGACCTGGTGGTCAATGGCCGCACGGTCCCGTTCGTCGTCGAGGAGACCGGCCACTTCCAGAACTTCATCGTGCGCCGCCTCGGGCAGGTCGACCTGGTGAAGGGTCGCAACACGATCGAGGTGAGGCCCCGGACCAAGCCCGGGGGTGCGGTGATGGATCTCCGCCAGATCCGGCTGGTTCCCGCGGACTTCGGGCGGCGGCTGACCGAGGCCGGCCGCGACGTGCTCCATGCCAAGCGGATCGCAGTGCTCGGCGACAGCATCACCTACGGCGGCGAATGGCTGGAACTGGCCGAGGCCGTGGTGCGGCGGCATCACAACGTCCGCTGCCCGCGCTTCTTCAACCTCGGCCTGCCCAGCGAGACCGTCTCCGGGCTGTCCGAGGAAGGCCATGCCGGCGGCGCCTTCCCGCGGCCGGACCTGAATGAACGCCTCCAGCGGGTGCTCGAGAAGGTCCGTCCGGACCTCATCGTCGCCTGCTACGGCATGAACGACGGCATCTACTTCCCTCTGTCCGAGGAACGCTTCGCGAAGTTCCGCGACGGAATGCGACGCCTGCACGAGACGGCGGCCAAGGCCGGCGTCCGGGTCATCCACCTGACGCCCCCCGTCTTCGATCCCGTGCCGCTGGCCGGCAAGACGCTCCCCGCCGGACTCGACCGCTATCCGCAGCCGTTCGAAGGCTACGACTCGGTGCTCGCCGCCTACGGGGACTGGCTGCTGTCGCAGAGGAAGGTCGGATGGGAGGTCGTCGACATCCACGGACCCATGCGCCGTTTCCTCGACGAGGCGCGTCGTGCCGACCCGTCCTTCCGCCTGTCCGGCGACGGCGTCCACGCCAACGGCCAGGGCCACTGGCTCATGGCGCGGGAGTTCGTGAGGAGCCTCGGTTTCGCTGAAGAAGAGGACCTCGGACCGCTTCCCGGCCCCGGGCTTTCGGAATCCGGTCCGCTGGGGCAGATCCGTGTCCTGCAGCGCCTGGAGAAGGACGCCTGGCTCACCCATGTCGGGCACAAACGACCGGGCATGTCGGCCGGCCGGCCGATGGCGGAGGTCGAGACGGAGGCCCTGAAGATCCGGTCGGCCTTGGCCCGCTGAAGCCGGGACCGGTCGGATCGCGGCCATTCCGGAAAACACGGAGCCCGCGCGGGGAATCGTCGGAACGATGTCCCTCGCGCGGGCCGTTCTGTGCGATGCGGAACGCGTGCGCCGCTTCAGTGCACGAAGTTCGGCACATGACGTCCCCGAGGGCCGGGTCCGTTGCCGTTGGCGCCGAAGCTGGCGATCAGTTCCTCGAGTTCCACCTTGCGACGTTGGAGGTCGTTGAAGGTCCGCGTCGTCGACGGCACGACGGGATCCGGAAGCGTCGTTCCGGTCAGGAACCCGGCCAAGGTGGCGGGCTTCCCTAGCGAACGGGGGAGCGAGTGGTCCACGGGGAACCCGATCTGCAGGAACGCGGCACCGGTCTCGGCGCGGTGGCAGCCGTTGCAGGTGTTCAGGGCGAAGCTGTGACGCGCCTCGTTGTCGCGGATGCCGGAGGCGCTCCAGGGAACGTCCACGAACGGCTCGAAGAACGGCAGCACCGTGAAGGTCCGGTCCCCGGCATCCTCGAAGTCGGAGACCTGGAACGGTCCCGAGAGCGCGGAGGCGGCCGAGGCGCCGCGCGGCACCGAGAACGTCTCCGACACCAGGCCTGCGGCGTGGGCGTTGATGTACTCCGCCAGGTCCGGGGTCCCGTTCAGCGCGAGCATGTCCGGCGTCAGGGCCACGGGTTCCTGACGGAGGCGCCGGGTGGTGGCGTCGATGACGAACTCACGCAGCTCCCAAGGGAAACCGAGGGCGAGTTCGTTCGAGCGGATCTGGTTCAGGGAGGAACCGTTCGGCCGCGTCGGGGCGGCGCCGCGGTCGGTGAAGCGTCGGGTGACGTTCTCCAGGGCCGCGTTGTAGGCCGGGCTTCCCAGCGGATGCGCCCCCAGTCCGGCCCAGAGGTTGGCCCAGTCCCGCAGTTGCCGCATGTCGGTGCCGGGCAGGCCGTACTCCAGGATCACCACGAAGGCGCCTTCGCCCGTGCCGGCCAACGACGGCAACGGAAGACCGTCCGCGCCGAGCACGCCGAACACGAAGCGGCCCTCGCCGGCGGTCGTGACCGAGTTGCCGTCCCGCACGTGCAGATCCATGCGGTTGACGATGGCGAGCAGCCTGAAGGGCGCCTTGTCGAGGTCGAGCCGGCGGCCGCCCGAGGCGCGCAGCCACGGTTCGACCACGAGTTCGCGGATCGACGGCCGGGCCGGAGCGACCGAACCGTTGAGCGTCTGGTCCGACTCCCAGTGCGCGAGCCAATCCAGGACGAACCGCGAGGGGTCCTGTCGGCCCGCCATGTTCTCGATCAGATGCCGGAAGCTCCACGCGGCGCGCGGACCGTTCCGGGGATTCGTGCGGACCGGATCCTCGACGACCCGCAGGTCGGTGATGAGCAGCTGGGACTCGGGTCGGATGACGGTCCGGATCGCAGGGGTGGCGGTGACCGGCGGTCCGGCCGGCTTCGGGGCCGCGTGCGATGCGCCGGTGAGGGCGAGGGCGGCGGCGAGGAGCAGTGTTTGTTTCATGGGGCTTTCCTCTCTTCCTGGATGCGTCGGGAACCTCCCGACGTCTCCATTCAGCCCCTCCCCTGTTTCGCCCTCATTTCGGCTTCATCCGAGATTCATTAAGGCCGGGTTAAGAATCCGCCTCATTCAAATAAGCCGATCTTATCGGCAAAGAGCGTGGTTGGAACGCCTCCATGGCGACTCCGATCCTGGAAATCCCTCCACGAACGCCAGGGAAGATCCCCTTCCGGTACCCACGCGGCTTGGCGCCTTGGAGTGGGGATCTCGTCCGGAAGGGTTCCGCTTGGTGCGTGGACGGTCCCCGCACCTGCCGTCCGATTCCGGATCAGGCGAAGTCGTACACGATCACCTTCACGCAGACCTTCTTGAAGACGGTCTCGACGAACTCCACGTGCATCGGATGGACCTGGTAGTCGTCCTGCGACTTCTTGTCGGGGAACACGAGGTTCAGCGCGACCTGGTAGCTCTGGTCGACCACCGGACGATGGCTCGGGACCATCCGGCCGACGTGGAACGTCAGCACGCCGGGGATCGGACGGAGGAACTTCTCGCAGCCGGCGATGAGGTCGTCGGTGGCCTTCGGGTTCTTCGGGTCGGTGAAGAAGATGACGACATGGGAGAACATGGGACGGAAACGCTAGTGGGGGAGCGGGCCGAGACAACCGGGAAATCTACGCGGGCTGTGAAATCCCGGTGACCAAGACGGCCCGACCCAGCTCAGCGGCGGAGGACGAATTCCTTGGAGTTGAGCAGGCTCCAGGCGATGTCCTCGAGCCCCTCCCGGAGTCCCGACCGGGTCAGGCGCGACTCGCATTCCGCCAGCTCCAGGGCCGACGGAGCGCGGGTCAGGGCGGTCCAGTAGAGCTCGTCCACGAGTTCGCGGGGCGGTCTGCCCGAGGCGGCCAGCCCGGCCAAGCGGTTCCCCGGCGCGGCGAGCAGGCGGTTCACCACCGGACCGCTGATGAGCTGAAGGGTCTGACCGAGGGTGACGGCTTCGCTGCGTTCGCACTCGCAGGTCAACACGCGCGGCGGCTTGCCGAAGACCTCGAGGAAGCGGTCGGCGTCCGACTTCCGGTGCTCACGGATCTGTGCGCCTCCGGGAAGCGTGACCGCCCTGACGCCTTCCGGCCAACCGGCGGCCGTGAAGGGCACGCCGAGGAAATCGTGCTGCGCATCCAGGAGCACCTCGCCGGCAAGCCGACGCAGGACCACATGGGAATGGTTCAGCACGTCCATGCCGTTGTTCCCCACCGGCGTGCTGTCGAGCTGGTAGGTCTTCGAACCCAGGATCCGTCGCACCAGGTGCCGCACATCGAAGCCATGGCCCGCGAAGTCGTCCGCCAGCCACTCCAGCAGCTCCGGATGCGTGGCCGGGTTGGTGGCCCGGAAGTCGTCCACCGGATCCACCAGCCCGCGGCCCATGAACTGCGACCAGATCCGGTTGGCCTGCACGCGCGCGAAGGTGCGGTTGTCGGCGGAGGTCATCCAGCGCGCCAACGAATCCAGGTCCGTCGGGCCACCCGCCCCGCCGGCACCGAGCCGCCGCGGCACCGAGGGCCGGCCTGTCCTCGGATTCGTGACCTTGTCCTGGGAGGCGGTGTGGACCACCTGCTCCCCGTCGAACTCGTGCGCGTCGTTCTCGTCCCTGCGGTCGTTGCGCAGCACCTTGTACCCGACCGGCGCGAAGGCGGCGGCCCAGTCGTGGTAGTCGTCCTGGGTCCAGCGGTCGAACGGATGGTTGTGGCACTGGGCGCAGGTCAGACGGGTCCCGAGGAACACCTGCGCCGCGGCCACGGAACGTTCCACCGGGGTCCGGGCGGCCCGATGGAAGTTCGCGGGCGGATTCTCGTAGGTGCTGCCGCGCGCCGACACGATCTCGCGCACGAAGACGTCGAGGGGCTTGTTGGTCCGGAACGATTCCCGGATCCAACGGTGGAACACGACCATGCCCTTGCGGTCGAGCGTGCGCTCCTCGACCCGAAGCAGGTCCGACCAGCGCAACGCCATGAGGTCGGCGAAACCGGGCCGGTCCAGCAGCTCGTCGACCTTCCTAGCACGCTTGTCACGCGTCCGGTCGGCCACGAACTCCCGCGCCTCCCGCGCCGACGGCAGCGAACCCAGCAGGTCGAGGTGGACGCGTCGGAGGAAGACCTCGTCGCCGCACACCGGCGACACGTCCAGCCGCAGCCGCCGCAGCTTCCCGAAGATCCTGCGGTCGATCTCGCCGGCCGGCTTGGGGCCCTTCCAGGCGTACCCGGGCCGCTGCGGGACGAAGGCGATGCGCACCGGCGTCTGGCTTCCGAGATGCCGCGCCAACACCACCGTCTCCACGCCTTCGACGCGCGGCACACGTCCGTCCGCGGTGACCGTCACACGCGGATCCGAGGATTCGTACACGGCCTCCGAGGTCACATCCCTCCGCGTGCCATCGGCAAAGACGGCGGTGGCCCGGAGGTCGATGTGCGGCTCGTCCGAGTCGGCGAAGATCTCGGAGGGACGGATCTCGAGCCGGGTCGGCAGGGCGACCGAAGGTCCGTCATCGACGGCTCCTGCGCCGATCCAGTCCCGGACCCGTCGGTAGCCGTCCGAGTCCTTGGCGAACCGGGCGCCGCCCTCGTGGGGGACGGCCGCGGTCGCCTTCAGCAGCAGCAGGCTGGATTCCGGTTCCAGCGGCTGCACGCGTCGCCCGCCCAACTCGAGCACCATCGCGGTGAAGTCGAGTTCCGGATCCTCGCCGCGGAGCGAGAGCTTGAACCCGCCCTTGCCATTGGCGTTGCCATGGCAGGGACCCGCGTTGCATCCGGCCTTGGAAAGCACCGCCATGACGTCGCGGCGGAACGACACCGGGACCCTTCCGGGATCGGGGCCGGCCGCGACGGCGGCGTCCTGGAGGAAGGACGCCAACAGCAACAGCGGCGGCAGGGTTCGGAACGGTTTCACGGGAGCTTCATTGAGCAGTAACGCGATCCACGCCGGCATCCCAAGCGCAAAGTCGTGGGTTGCGTCCCTTGGGCTGCGCACCGCACGCCGGGCTTGCCAAGGGTGGTCATCGGAATAGCGTGCGGAAGAACCCCCCTCGGACTTTCCGCGTCACCCCAAACGCATCGCCCCGCCATGCACTACATCGCCATCGCCAGCTTCCCCAAGGACACCAAGACCCTCGCGGAGATCGCGGGACGTCGGCACACCTACCGGTATCCGGCCGCGTTCTCGAACGTGCAGAGCTACCTCGATGTGCAGGGTGGCCGCGCGATCATCCACTTCGAGACCGACGAGGCCGCCTCGATCCTCCGCTACACTGCGGACTGGCCCGAGGTGAGTTTCGACCTGTTCCCGGTGGTTCCGAGCGACAACGCCTGGCCGACCTTCCTGGCGAGCAAGAAGCTCTCGCCCTGACGGGCTTCAAGCCTCAGGCGACGGGAATCCGACAGCGGCGCCATCAGGCGAGGATCGGCCGGATCACCTCGCCGTGCACGTCGGTGAGACGGCGGTCGATCCCGTTGTGACGGAAGGTGAGCCGGGTGTGGTCGATGCCCAGGAGGTGCAGGACGGTCGCGTGGATGTCGTACACCTCGGTGATGTTGGAGCGGTCCTGGGGCTTGTAGCCCCATTCGTCGCTCTGGCCGTGGGTGACGCCGCCCCGGATGCCGCCGCCGCAGAGCCAGTTGGTGAAGACGAACGGGTTGTGGTCCCGGCCCTTGCCGCCTTGGGCGCATGGCATGCGGCCGAACTCGGTGGTCCAGAGGATGAGGGTGTCGTCGAGCAGTCCGCGCTGCTTCAGGTCCTCGATCAACGCCGCCACCGCGATGGCCATGCCGAGGGACAGGGGACCGTGGTCGCGGGCGATGTCCTCGTGGGAATCCCAGTTCCGTCGCGGGAAGCTGTTGTCGTTGCCGGACCAGATCTGCACGAAGCGGACGCCGCGCTCGAGGAGACGCCGGGCGGTGAGGCACTTGCGGCCCATGATGTCGGCCTCCTCGGCGGCATTGATCTCGGCGGGCCACCGCTTCGTGGTGTCGTCGATGCCGTACTTCGCGCGGACCCACGCCGGTTCCCTCGAGATGTCGAGCGCCTCCGGGGCGGCCAACTGCATCCGGGCGGCCAGCTCATAGCTGCGGATCCGCGCCTCCAGCCGTGAGTCGCCGGGTCGGGTCGCGGCATGGAGGCCGTTCAGACGCGCGAGCGTCGCGAGGCTGTCCGGTTCCGACTCGGAGGTGATGAATCCGTTGCCGGGAGGCGGAAAGAGGTCCTCGACCGGAGTCTCGGCGCCGACGCGGACGAGCGTGCCCTGGTGTTCGGCAGGGAGGAACGCCGAGTCCCAGTTCTTGGCACCGTTGGACGGCATGCCGCGGAGGTCGGGCATCACCACGAAGGTCGGCAGGTTCTCGTTCAGCGATCCCAGTCCGTAGCTGGCCCAGCAGCCCATCCCTGGGAACCCCGGCGTGTTGAAGCCGGTGGCCTGGAGCAGCGTGGCCTGCGAGTGGACGCCGGTCTTGCCGACGAGGTTGTGGATGAACGCGATGTCGTCCACGACGCGCCCGACCGGTTCGACGATCTCGCTGAGGTGCTTCCCGCAGCCGCCGTGCGGACGGAACTTCCACGGCGAGGCGAAGGTGGATCCGAGTCCGTCCTGGAACAGTTCCACGGCCTCGCCCGGATCCCACTTCTCCCCGTGGTGCCTCGCGAGGGCCGGCTTGTGGTCCCACATGTCGACGTGGCTTGCGGCGCCGGCCATGAAGAGCTGCACGACCCGCTTCGCACGGGGCCGCGCGGGTGGGGTCTTCGAGGCGGACGGCGTGGCGGCGAGCAGACCCTGTTCGCCGAGCAACGAGGCCAGTGCGATGCCGCCGAGTCCGCCGCCGGAACGCCAGAGGAACTCGCGCCGGTTCAGCGGCTGGGCCCGACCGGGACGGTGCCAAGGCGACTGGGGGGACATCTTGGATCGAAAGTCTCCCGGAGACCCCGGTGCCGACAAGACCGGAGGGCCCGGACTCCGAGGCTGGGCTCCAGCGGAAAGGGAACCCGCGCCCAGGCGGCAGGCCGCGAAGGAACGGGAGGGAACAGCGGATCTTGTGACAGCCCAGCCGGTCTCCGCCCGGGGGTTGCCGATTCGGCTCCGGCTCCGGCGTCGGCTTGGCGCCTGGGCGTGTTTGCCTGAGGCGCGTCCTCGCTCCCCTTCAACCGATCCGGCTAAGCCAGACCGACGGCGGCCATGACCGCCTCCTTGGTCGCCTTGGCGACGAGCGGTTCGAAGCCGGAGACGCGGATCGCGGTGTCGGGATCCTTCAGGCCATGGCCGGTCATCGTCGCGGTGACGAGTGCCCCTTCCGGGATCTCGTTGTTGGCGATGGCGCGGATGAGGCCCGCCAGCGGTGCGGCGCAGGCGGGTTCGACCATGATCCCCTCGGTGCGGGCGAGCAGCCGGTACGCGTGGAGGATCTCGTCGTCGGTGACCGAACGGATCGCGCCGCCGGACTCGGAGGCGGCGTTCATGGCGCCGTGCCAGCTGGCGGGGTTGCCGATGCGGATGGCGGTGGCGACGGTCTCGGGATTGGCGACCGGATGGCCGAGCACGAGCGGGGCGGCTCCGGCGGCCTGCCAGCCCATCATGCGGGGCAGGGTGTCGGACAGGCCGGCGTCGGCGTACTCCTTGAAGCCCTTCCAGTAGGCCGTGATGTTGCCGGCGTTGCCCACCGGCAGGAAATGGAAGTCCGGCGCGTCGCCCAAGGCGTCGCAGATCTCGAAGGCCGCGGTCTTCTGGCCTTCGATCCGGACCGGATTGACCGAGTTCACCACCTCGACGAGGCCGGTCTCGCCGAGTTCGCGGACGATGTTCAGGGCGTCGTCGAAGTTGCCCTCGATGCTCACGGTCGTGGCGCCGTAGAGCAGCGCCTGGGACATCTTGCCGTGGGCGATCTTGCCCTGGGGCAGGAGCACGACGCACTTCATCCCGGCCCGCGCGGCATAGGCGGCGGCGCTGGCGGAGGTGTTGCCGGTGCTCGCGCAGACGACCGTCTTGGCGCCACGCTCGAGCGCGCGGGTGATGGCCATGGTCATCCCGCGGTCCTTGAAGGAGCAGGTCGGGTTCATCGCCTCGTACTTGAGGCGGAGGTCGAACCTCCCACCGATGGCGTCGACGAAGCGCGGGACGGGGATCAGCGGCGTGTTGCCCTCGAGCAGCGTGACGACCGGCGTCTCGGCGGTGACGGGCAGGAAGCGGGCGTAGCGGCGGATGACGCCGGGCCACGCAGGCGCGGATGGGACGGTCGAACTCATCGTGTCTGGACGCAAAAGGTCGGGAAAAACGGTCGCGGAGGCTGGAAAACCCGGCCGCCGTGCGCAAGGGGGGAAGTGCAGGCCCACCGGTTCGACGACACCCACCCCCGATGTCGCCCGAGCCCCATGCCCCACCTCACCTCGTCCGCTTCTCCATGTCCCGTTCCATCGCCTTGAGCTTCTTCTCCATCTCGATCATGGCCTTGTCCACCGACTCCATGGCGTCGACGGCGCGTTCCTCCGGGGTCCGACATCCGACGACCAACAGGCACACGAGGCCGACCGCCATCGGTTTGAGCAGGGTCTTCATGGGTGAGGGGATCAACGGTAACGGCACGCCGCTTCCCGGGAAAGACCCTCCATCGACGGAGGGTTTCCGTTCCCGGTCCCTCCTCAGGCCATCGCCTTGGCGATCGAGTTCCACCAGGCGTCGTGCAGTTCGGCGACCTTCGCGGAGGACTCGCCGGCGGCGGTCTTCAGGACCAGGGCGTCGCCGCCCACGGTGCCGATGCGGCGGGCGGGCACGCCCATGAGGCGGGCCTGCTTCAGCACGCGTCCGGCGTCGATCTCGGCCACGGAGAGCACCACGCGGTTCTGGGTCTCGCCGAAGAGCAGGGCGTCCAGGCGGCAGGCCGGGACCGCGGCGTCGGGTGCGGTGAGGTCGACGGTGGCGCCGAGGAACGCGTGGGTTTCGCGGGCCTTCTGTCGGCCGAAGCAGGACTCGGCGAGCGCCACGGCCAGGCCGCCGTCGCTGCAGTCGTGCGCGCTCTTGACCACGCCTTCCCGGATCAGGCCGAGCAGGGTGGCGTGCAGCACCTTCGCCGCCTCGAGGTCCACGCGGGGAGGGAGGCCGTTCTTCACCCCGTGCAGCGCCTTGAGCGCGGCGCTGCCGCCGAGGCCCTGGAGCGGATCCGCGGTGTCCACGGGCTCGCCGAGCAGGAGGATCGCGTCGCCGGCGTCCTTGAACCACTGGGTCGTGATGTGCTCCGGCTTCTCGATGACGCCGACCACGGCGACCGTGGGTGTGGGGTCGATGGCGCCGAGGGCGCCCCGCTGGTTGTAGAGGGAGACGTTGCCGCCGGTGACCGGCGCATTGAACGCGCGGCATCCCTCGGCGAGTCCGCGCACGGACTCCTTCAGCTGCCAGAAGATCTCCGGGTTGTGCGGGTTGCCGAAGTTGAGGTTGTCGGTCGAGCCGACGGGCACCGCACCGGAGCAGGCGAGGTTGCGGCAGGCCTCGGCGACGGCGGCCTTCCCGCCTTCGTAGGGGTCCAGGTAGACGTACCCGCCGTTGCAGTCGACGGTGAACGCCACGTACTTGTCCGGCACCGGCACCGGGGCGAGGAACGGATCCGCCGTGCCGGCCTTCGCGGCGGCGTACTCGGCCTTGGTGATCGGAAGGCTGTCCGTCTTGATGCGGATCACCGCGGCGTCGCTGCCCGGGCACACCACGGAGCCGTCGCGCACCATGTGGTCGTACTGTCCGTACACCCAGTTCTTGGAGGCGATGGTGTGGTCGGCGAGCAGCTTCCGGAGGTCGGAGGCCACGTCGGCGGTGTCGGCGATGCCGTCGAGCCGGAAGGCGCGCACGCCGGCCATGTAGGACGCCTCGCGGGCCTCGCGCTGGTAGATCGGGGCCTCGTCGGCGAGCTTCTTGGCGGGGACGTCGACGACGACGCGGCCGCCGTGGCGCACGACCATGCGGCCGGTGTCGGTGACCACGCCGATCTCGGACCAGGGGAGGTCCCACTTGTCGAAGACGGCCTTCACCTCGGCCTCGCGGCCCTTGTGGACGACGATGAGCATGCGCTCCTGCGATTCGGAGAGCATGATCTCGTAGCTGGACATGTTCGGCGCGCGCTGCGGGACCTTGTCCAACTCGATCTCGATGCCGGTGCCGGCGCGGGCGGCGGTCTCGCAGGTGGAGCAGGTGAGGCCGGCGGCGCCCATGTCCTGCATGCCGGCGACGCAACCGGTGGCGAGCAGTTCGAGGCAGGCCTCGCAGACCAGCTTCTCCATGAACGGATCGCCGACCTGGACCGCGCCACGCTGCTGCTCGGCGGATTCCTCGGTGAGGTCCTGCGAGGCGAAGGCGGCTCCGGCGAGTCCGTCCCGGCCGGTGGCGGGACCGACGTAGAACACCGGGTTGCCGACGCCGTGGGCGGCGCCCCGGGTGATCTGGTCGTGGCGGAGCACGCCGAGGGCGAAGGCGTTCACCAGAGGGTTGCCTTCGTAGCTCTTGTCGAAGCAGACCTCGCCCGCGACGGTCGGGATGCCGAAGCAGTTGCCGTAGTGGGCGATGCCGCCGACGACCCCGGTGAAGAGCCGCCGGACCTCGGGATTGGAAAGCTCGCCGAACCGCAGGGAGTTCAACGCCGCCACCGGACGGGCGCCCATGGTGAAGATGTCGCGGATGATGCCGCCGACACCGGTCGCCGCGCCCTGGAACGGCTCCACGGCGCTCGGGTGGTTGTGCGACTCGATCTTGAAGGCGATGGCCACGCCGTCGCCCACGTCGATGATCCCGGCGTTCTCCTCACCTGCGCCGACGAGGATCTTCTCGCCCTTCGTCGGAAAGGTCTTCAGGACCGGACGGGTGTTCTTGTAGGAGCAGTGCTCCGACCACATCACCGAGAAGATGCCGAGCTCGGTGTAGGTGGGGGTGCGGCCGAGGATGTCCAGGATCCGCTGGTATTCGTCGGGCGTGAGATTGTGCTTCGCGACAAGCTCCGGGGTGATCGCAGGTTCGTGCATCGAAGGGACGCACCCTAGCGAATCGGACCCCGCCGACAAGCGCGGGAAGGGCCGTCAACCCAATCGGATCCGGCTTCCGGCTGGGCTAGAGTCCTTCCAGCTTGGCCATGCGGCCGCTCAGCCATTCCTGCTGGTCCTGGAAAAGGAAGCGCTTCTCGACCTTCTTCGCCTCCGCCAAGGCCTTTTCCGTCTCGCCCCGCGCATCGTGGTACTCGAACCACGCCAGGCGGGCGAAGGTCTTCTCCGACTCGCTCATCTCCGCGCGGTCCAGGCTCTGGAGCACCGGCAACGCCTCCTCCATCCGGCCGTTCCGGATCAGGGCCGAGGCCCGGTTGATCCGGACCGCCGCACTCCCGGAGAACCGGCGGAAGATCCCTTCGGTGATCTTCAACGCCTCTTCCGAACGGACCCGCTTGGTCAGCAGGGCCGCGGCGAAATTGTTGGCGGCCACCGCGTTGGTGGGCTGCATCAGGTACAGCTGCTCGCTGGCCTCAAGGATGATGTCCCCCTGCCGGGCCTCGTAGGCCGAACGCTGGAGGAACGCCCAGAACGTGGTGCTGTCGGCAAACCGCGACTGGAGCGTCTTCAACAGCATGGTCGAAGGACCCGGATACCCCAGCCGGCGCATCTGCGCGGCCGACGAAAAGGCCAGCAGCGGGTCCTGGAAGCTGTTCGTGGCCGCGGCCGTGAACTGGCTTTCCGCATTGGCGATACGGCTCCGGTGGTGGTCCGACACCCCTTCCAGATACAACGACCATCCGGCATAGCCCTCGCGCAGTCGGCTTGAACGGAGTTCCAGGGCGAGCGCCGACAGTTCATCCCAGTTCCGGGTCTCCATCAGCAGGTCGGCCAAAGCGGTCCAGATCCCCGGATGATAGGCGAAATTCGGCATCTCCTTGCGGGCGAAATCGATGGCGATGTCGGTCAGGCCCAGGCGTCTCCAGGCGAGGATCAACATCTCGGCCTCTTGGGCCGACTCGGCGGGAATCGTGTGTTGGCGGGCCAGTTCCACCGCCCGGTCATGCTTGCCGGACTGTTCCAACAGGATCCAGAAACGGACCTCGTCCTGGACACGGGCGTCCCGGGTGTCCTGCAGCTGGCCCAGCACCTGTTGATAGCTGGCGAGATCCAATTGGGAATAGTGCAGGGTCAGCAACAGGCGGCGGGCGATCAGGGCCCATTGTCCGCCCGTGGCCGCTGCCAGCAGCTTCGAACGTCCGGCGGAAAGCTCTTGGATCGGCCCCCATCCGGCGGCCCAGGCCGCGTGGTAGAGCGAAGCGACCGGCCGCTCTTCAAGGACGACCCGGTTGGAGGACCAAACCCGGCCGAAGCCCTCCATGCGGCCGGTCTCGAAGAGTGCGATCAACTGGTTCTCCAACCCTTTGGGCTCCAGCGGCTCAGACGGTTGGTCCAACAAAGCCAAGGTCTGCGGATAGAGTTCGTAGCGACGGTAGATGTCGCTGGCCAAGGCGAGGTCGGAACGGTTCGTCAGCGTCAGTCGCAGAAGGAACCGGGAT
Source organism: Verrucomicrobiales bacterium (assembly GCA_027488845.1). Classification (GTDB taxonomy): domain Bacteria; phylum Verrucomicrobiota; class Verrucomicrobiia; order Limisphaerales; family UBA9464; genus SXXZ01. Next base: position 233,815 of record JAIYBC010000025.1, read on the forward strand.
TGGCCGACGCCCGTTCCCAAGTAGCCGCGTCCCGGCTTGGGCAGCGCGATCACCGCCTGAAGGAAGCCACGGATCGCCTCCGCGTCCGCCGGATTGTTGCCGATCGCCCCGATCCAGGCCGCGATCGCCTCCTCGTGACGTCCCAGAGACTCCTCCCTCCGTGCGTTCCGCTTGAGGTTCCAGCACTGCAGAAGGTCCAGACCGCTGATCCGGATCGTCTCCTCCATGTGGGGAGGCGACGAGATCCACAGCTTCGGCGCCAAGGCCACGGCCGTCAGCAAAACCAAGCCGATCAGCAGGAGCGCGAGGCGGAACCGGCTTTCGTAGAAGACCAGGTGCAGGAAGTAGTTCTTCCGCACGATGCGCGGTGCCCTCTCCTTCCTTCTGCGGCGGGAGGGTGGTGAGGAGGGTATATCGCTCATCGCGGTTCCGGATCCGGTCCAAACGCCCGGACTCTACAAACGATTCGATCGGTCCACGACAAGCCCGAAACCCTTCGGGACGCCGGGAACGATGGACACCATTCCATGGTTGATGCCGCTGGAAGTCGATGCTGGATTCGGGGTTGTCGACCGTAAACACCGACTCTGAATAGAAGCGCGGCTTCTGCGTCTCTACCCCCGACGTTATGAAAACGCTCCTGCTGGCGCTGGTCGCCGGCTCTGCGGTCCTCCCGGTCCAGGCGCAACTGTTCGGCCCGGAATCCTTGGGAGGTGCCGTGTTGGGTGGCATCGCCGGCGGGGTCATCGGGCACAACAACGGACGTCGCACCGCCGAGGGAGCCGCCATCGGCGCCGGGGTCGGTGCCGTATTGGGTGCCATCGTCGGCAACGAACGTCGTGCCGAGGCCGGATATCCGACATCCTTCGTCGCGGACTCCCCGAATCCACCCCGCGCGATCACCGGGGCCGTGTTGGGCGGGGTCGCCGGCGGCGTGATTGGACACAACAACGGACGTCGTACCGCCGAGGGCATCGCCATCGGCGCCGGCGCCGGCCTGCTGCTGGGCACCCTCGCGGACCAGGCGGCCCGCCCGGTTCCGCCTCCCGCCCCGGTTGTCTACGCGTCCCAGGACCCGGTCTTCGTCTCCGCACCGCCTCCCCATTTCCACGGACCCCATCACCGGCACTTCGGCCCACCGCCGCCGCCGGTGCGCTGGGTCCGGACGGTCGTCGTCGCCGCCCCGGCGGCCGTCCCGACGGTTCCGGACGCCCCGGTGGCCCCACCCGCCCCGGTCGCCTTCGAACCGTCCGCCGCCGGCTCCTTCGCCCCGGCCAATGCGCTCTTTGGGCGTTGACCACACCCCTTCCGTCCGTTCAGTTCCCGCACCATTTTATGAACCGCCACGCCTTCGCGCGCTCCCTGTCACTGGCCGCATCCGTGTTGCTCGCCGCCGGTTGCGCCTCCACCGGTGTCCGCAATCCCAGCGGCACCGGCGTCACCGTCCTCAAGCCCGAGGAATCCGGCTTCGTCGGCGGCACCGGCGTCGAATCCCAGGACCTCGTCCAGGTCACCGACAAGATGGCCCGCAGCATCCTCGACACGCCCCAGATCCGGAACGCCGCCGGCACCCCCCGCGTCGTGCTCGATCCCGTGGTCAACGAGACCCGGTTCACCCTCAACAAGGACATCTTCCTCACCCGCATCCGCACCGCCCTGAACCGGAACGCCCGCGGCAAGGTGGTCTTCCTCGCCCGCGACCGCATGCAGACCCTCGAGCGCGAACAGCAGCTCAAGCAGTCCGGCGCCGTCACCAGCTCCTCCGACCCCAACACGGTCGAGTTCAAGGGCGCCGACTTCTTCCTCACCGGGAAGCTCCAGGGCATGACGACACGCACCAGCAAGGGGGTCAGCGACTACGTGCTCTACAGCTTCCAGCTCATCGACGCCCGGACCAGCGACATCCTCTGGGAGGATTCCGCCGAGGTGAAGAAGCAGGGACTCGAGGACGCCGCCTACCGCTGACCGGGTTCCGGTCCCACGCCTCCCGGCGACACGTCCCCGAGCCCAACGCATGACACTTCCTCCGGCCATGGAGCCGCCCCCCGTCGCCCCGCCCGCCGCCGGGCGTTGGCGGATCCTCCTGCTGCTGCTTGCGCTCGGCGTGGCCGGCTGTGCCTCGGATGGGGCCACCTCGGCCCATTCCGCGGCCCCCGGCGGTCCCAAGCCCCCGCCGGCGGTGCCCGCCAAGGACCGCGTCCTCGTGCAGTACCGGCAGGCGGCGGACGCCATGCGGCAGGGTCGGTTCGCCGACGCCAAGCCGCTGCTCGACGACGCCCTGCTCACGCTCGGCGGCCTCTCCGCCGGGGACCGCTCCGCCCGTCAGGCCCGCAGCCTCTTCCGCGAGGAGTCCCGGAAGAACTTCCGCGGCGAACCCTATGAGCGGGTCATGGCCTACTACTACCGGGGGATCCTCTACTGGATGGACGGCGAACCGGACAACGCCCGGGCCTGCTTCCGCAGCGCCCAGATCCAGGACGCCGACGCCGAGAAGAACGAGTACCAGGCGGACTACGTGCTGCTCGACTACCTCGACGGGCTCGTTTCCGCGAAGCTGGCCGGTGACGGTTCGGACGCCTACCGCCGCGCCGCCGCCGCCGCCCGCATGGCCGCGCCGCCGGCCTACGATCCGCCCGCCAACATCGTGCTCTTCGCCGAGATGGGCACCGGACCCGCCAAGTACGCGTCCGGCGAATACCGCCAACAGCTCCGTTTCCGGCCCGGACAGTCCCGCGCCGTCACCGCGGTGCTCCGCGTGGGACCGCTCGTCCTCCGGGCGCCGGCGTTCGACGACCTCAGCTACCAGGCCACCACCCGCGGTGGCCGGGTCATGGACCATGTGCTCGCCAACAAGGCGGTGTTCAAGGACACCACCGGCGGGATCGGCGACGCCGCGGTCATCGGCGGCGCCATCATGGCCACCCAGACCGGACGCAACAGCGCCATGGACGAGGCGGGCCTCGGACTCCTGGCCGCGGGCCTCATCCTCAAGGGAATCAGCGCCGCGACCACGCCGACCGCGGACACCCGCACCTGGGACAACCTCCCGAACCTCCTCGCCTTCGGCAGCGGCCGGCTCGCCCCGGGCGACTACACCGGCACCCTCGAGTTCGCCGACGCCGGCGGAACCGTGGTGAAGGCCCGCCCCGTCCGGTTCACCGTCGCGCCCGGCCGCGACACCGTCCTCTTCGTCAGCGACCGTGACTGAACTCCGTCTCCGTCCAAAAGCCATGAACCTCCGTCCCGTGTTCCCCATCGCCGCGACCGTCGTCCTCGCCCTCGCCAGCGGCTGCGCCCGCACCGGCGAGAAGGTCGGCGGCGCCTCACGCGCCATTTCGACCGGCCAGGCCGGTGGCGCCTATCCCGCCCGCAACGCCGGCAAGTACGACACCGAGAACCGCGAGCGCTTCGTCACCATGAACTTCCGCGCCCAGCGCAGCGTCACCGCCAGCGGACTGATGTCCCGGCCGCTCGAGGACGGCCGGCTCGAGGTCGCCGCCAACCTGCGCAACCGCCTCAACCGCCGCATCGAGGTCCAGGTCCAATGCGTTTTCAAGGAACTCGACGGGTTCTCCTCCGGCGACGAGACCCCGTGGCAGACGCTCATCCTCACCGAGAACGGCCAGGAGTCCGTCCGCTTCGTCTCCATGAACGACAAGGCGAAGGACTTCACCATCCGCGTCCGCGAAGCCCGTTGAACGGTCGTCTCCGGCGCCGTCGGCGCCAGCATCAGGATCCCGCCATGAACACCGTCTTCCGTCTCCTCCCCGCCGGCCTCGCCGTCGCCCTGGCCACCGCCCACGCCGCGGATCCGGTGCCGCCCCCGCCCCCGGCCGTTCCCCCCGGTGGTCTGCCTCCGATCATCGCCGTGCCGACTGGCGAGCCGCGTCCCACCTACGAACAGCGCCCGATCCAGGGTCGGGCCCCGCTGGTCTCCCCGGATCAGGCCCGCACCGTCATCGACCGCTTCAAGGCCGGTTATCCCAAGCTCGGCGGCCCGCGCTTGGTCCTCTTCGTCAACCGCGACCTCGTGGACGAATCCGGCGGGCTCCGTCTCACCGGCCGTCGTGAATCCACCGAGTCGCTCCGGTCCGACCTCCATCCCACCGGCGCCAATCCCGCCGTCGGCGGCCCCCTCGGACAGAACGTCACCGTGGTCGGCAACCTCTCCGGCATCGGCACCTCGCCGGTCCAGCCGCTGCGCGGCACCCAGGACCGCGTGACCGGCGAGAACGCCTACACCAACTCGCCCCGCCCGCAGGTGCCCCTCAACGACCGCCAGACGGTCCGCGACATCGAGCGTCTGCTCGGACGTCCCCTCCGCATGGGCGGAGCCAAGCTCGCCGACCAGCGGGTCGCCGCCCAGCTCCTCGCCGACCGGCCGGTCCAGGAGTTCCTCGGCACCACCGGCTCCCCCGCCGCCGCCAAGGACCGTGAGGCCTTGCAGAAGATCGCCGACGTCGTCGTCGAGGTTCTGATCTCCTCCCGCAACATCACCGTGCCGGCCGTCTCCGGCGACCAGACCTACTCCGCCCCCGACGTCCAGATCACCGCCATCCGCCTCGATTCCGCCCAGATCCTCGGGCAGGCCTCGTCGCGCGACATCCTCGGCCCCGACCGCTTCGCCGGCCGGCTGCTGCGGAACTACGACATCAACGAGATCACCGAGGCCGTCGGCCTCGCGTTGATGGAGGACATGATGCAAGGGGTGCAGTGACGCTGGCCCGCATGGGTCGTTGCAAAACATCCGGAGCGAGGACCGGCCCCGCGCAACAGCGCCAAGACGCCGACGGTGCGTCGGATCCGGGACCGGGAAGGCGTTCACCCTTCGGCGCCGGGTCCTGCTGAGGGAAACCCGGGGCTTCCCCACCGCTCCCCAACGGCTTTGCGGCTCCGGGTGCCGATCCCTTCCGCATCCTCGGCTGAGTCGGCTCGGCGCTCGACGGACCCGTGGCACCCGCTAGGTTGCCGGGGATGACTCCGCCGCCGGTCCCTTCACCGGAAACCCCGTTGCCGTCCCGGCCCCCACGGCCGCGGCTTTCGCGCCTGGCGGTGGTCGCCTTCGTCTTCGCCCTGATCGCCTTCCCCGCCGGGGTCGTCGCCGCAATCCGGATTGCGGGCTTCGTCTTCGAGAATCCGGGTCCCGAGGCGGGGCCGTGGTTCGTCGCGCTGCTCATCTCGACGATCCTCGGATTCGTCGCCGCACTGCTCGGCTCCATCCCGATGGTCCGCATGCGGGGCAGGACCCCGGAACTGCGCGGCCGCGGCCTCGCCCTCTTCGCGGTGCAGGCGCCACGGGCCCTGGTCCTCGGCGCCGGCCTCGCCTTCGGCACGATCTGGCTGGGCGGCCAGATCCGAATGGCCCACGGGCCGGCCGTGGAGGAGGAGCGGATCGTCCGGACCCTGTGGTTGGTCTCGGCCGTCCTGGTGTTCTGGTACGTCGCCGCCGGCATCCGCCGGATCCGCGGCGAACTGCGCAGCCGGACCCGGGCCTGGCTCCTCTACTCCTTCGGCGTCGTCCTGCATCTCGCGCTGATGTTCGGACTGCCATTCTCCCTCGTGGGCGCGTTCATGGCCCTGCATCCCGACCAGTTCGGCGTGGGCCAGGAACGGCACGTGCCCCAACAGCCGGTGTACGCCGGTTCCTATGCCTTCCGTGAGCTCTGGTTCGACCAGCCGGCCCGCGCGTCCGCCCGGATGACCCTCCGCAAATGGGAAAAGGGCCGGTCGGCCGAACTGGGTTCCTTGACCCTGACCGGGACGAACCGCATCCGCTGGGTGCTCACCGAACCGGGTCCCGCGGGCGCCCACACCGTGACTTGGGAGGTGGTCTCCGGAGCCAAGGAACGTGGATCCGAATCCATCGAGGTCCCGGCCGAGGTGACGCTGGTTCCGAACGACCTGCGCACCGCCTTCCCGCTGCCGGCCCAAGGCGCGACCAACTACTGGCTCTTCGTACCGCTGGGTCCGAACGGCCCCTTGGCGCCCGAGGCCAGGCCCGATTCCGCCATCGAGCTGGTCCTCGAGGCGGCCCGCTGAGGCGACCGTTCCGCTGCCTTCGCCCCCGCAGGCCAACCCCACCTCACGCCGGACGGCCAAGAAACGGCGTGTGTAGCCGCGCACGACAGATGAGATGAATTCGCATCAAAATGAGAATTCCCGCCTCACCACCGTCCCGCTGGGCAATGTAGCGCCAGCGTCTCCGGCGCTCGTCGCACCGGGTTCCTCCAGCATCCAAGGCCGGGATGGAAGCACCCTCCCGCTTCGCTCCATCGGCAGCCCTTGCACGACCTCTCAATGCGGGCTGCCTGCAACGCTCCTGCAGGCGACCTGCGGAGCACCGACATCCGGCCGTATTGAATGCGCCAGCGCACAGTCAGTCCTGAATCGGAACCACCAGCGCGATGGCGTTGGTCTCAACTGGCAGGTAGCTGAGGGTGTTGGGGGCGCTGCTCTGGCTGCAGACCCCCGGATCGGTGCCTGACCAATAGGCTCCGGCAATGCTCTGGTAGCCCAACGGATCGGCCGAAACCACCCCCACGCTGGGCACCAGGCTGCAGGTCGTCTGGTTCACCGGGGTCGTCACGCCCTGGGCAAGGTACGCCGAGCCGGTAATCCAGCGGCCGGTGGCGGACCGGCAGGTCATCCCATCCACGCTCGACGCCACCTGCTCAAAGCCTGTGTGGCTGACCGTCCGGGTCACCACCGCCAGCATCTTGGCGGCGCCGGCAGCAATCATGTCCGCCCACTCGGCGTTGAATGCCTGGACGGCATCGTCGGAGACGTACCCCCAGCGGTACTCGTCGTCGCTGCGGGACGTCTGAACAGCCCAGTTGGACCCGTCGCAATCCCACACCGACGGCGTCGTCACCGTGTCCGCCCGGAATGCCGCCGAGACAGAGCTGCCAGCCGCCACCCCATCCACCCAAGAGGCCGCGGTCAGGATGGTCGCGTCCGGCGGGACCCCCTTCCACACCACCCCAGCGCCGGCAGAGGATCCCGCAGTCGTGCTGCAGGGCGCCGGGGTGCCATCTCCGGTCGTCACGTCGGTCACCGTTCGATCCACCGTCCCCGTCAACGCCCGGGTCTGAAACTGGAACGGCACGACGATCCGGACCGAGACCAGGAGGTTCACGCAGGCGGCCATCTGGTTGAAGACCTCGCCGCTGGTCGGAATGGTCGGGACCGGGCCGAATCCCGTCAGGAGATGGGTGCGCACCTCGTTGGCCAGATTGTGCTCAGTGGCCTTGGACGGCATGATGCCAATCTGACGGCCGCCGAACGCCTGAAAGCACAGGTTTTCAAAGGTGAAGTCGTAGAGACTGTCGATGCCGGTTTCGCACCCGTACTCGGCCGAGGTCTTGCCGTCGACCCACCCCTCGCAACCCACCCGGATGGCCACCTCGGCGTGCAGCAGTGGATCGACGCTCAGGACCGTGGCGGTTTCGTCCGGATCCTCAGCGGTCGGCAGGTAGGGTTTCGGGACCAGTTTGGTCCACAGCATGTGGGGAATGATGCATCCCACAAACCCCTCAGAGGCCGCCCACCCGTCCACCGACTGATCGCCCACTTTCAGGGTGGGCAGGTGAGCCCGTTGAGACCATGCGATGTACTGCCGGATGGCGTTGTCGTCGGTTCGGTACCCTTCGGCATCCAAGGCCGCCAAATCCCACCCGCTGGAATCCGCATCCACCGTCGCCGGGGCGTCTGGATGACTGCGGAACCGAGTCTTGAAGACCACCTTCACCACCTCCTCGCCGCCGAGGATCTCGAGGGCCGTGCTCTCGACCTCGTAGGGTTTCTCGTAGATCTGGCATGAGGAGTAGAACTGCGACCGCTCGTCCTCGCACGGCACGTCGCCGACCGTGCAGAGCCGACGGTTGGTGCCGATGACGTATCGGTAGCCACTCGGAGCCTCTGGAGCGATCCACACCTTGCTGTCCGCGCTGCCCAGATACAACGATTGGCCAGGCACAAAGTGCCGCTGCAGCTGAATCGGAGGCTGGGGCAACACGGGCGGAAACAGGTGGGCCCGTTCCGCGAACGGAAAGTGGTCGCCGTAGACCTCCGGCCGGAAAAGCGACGTGCTGCCGGGATGGATGTTCTTCCACTGCCACAGCATCACCCACTCGTTGGAGTACCCACCTGGGGGCGCGTCGGCGTAGATGCCCTCCCCCTCCTTAACCACGGCCTCGCCAGACCACGCAGTTTCGCCATCGCGACCGGTGAATTGCTCACCGGCAGAGTACCACTTGTCGACGTACCACAGACGCCCGGATCGAACCTCGTAGATCCGCCCGGTCTGGACCTCGCCGTTGGCTACCGCCGCCGCTGATGGGGCAATGCCGTCCATCCAATCCCGGGCGCCCCGGCCGCTGACTCCCAGAGGAGTCCTCGAGAGCCAGAGCACCGACTTGCCGTCCTCGACGGCGTAGGCCCGGATCACGTGCCGATTCTGGATCCGGACCATCTTGGAAAACCGGCGGAACGCATCGGCCACGGCGTTGGTGTTCAGCTCCACGAACGAGCCCGGCAACCCCCGGCCGTCCAGGCTCACCAAGCACGCGTTCTCGAAGTACAGGTCGGACAGAGTCCGAGCCGTGTCCTCGTAGAGCCCGGATCCGTCCAGGTTGCGGTCCAGATCCAGCTTCCCGCCGGCGATCCGCAGCAGCATCGCCCAGTCGTGGTGCCGAGGCTTGTACTCCAGCAGCTCGGCCACCTCGACGGCGACACCGGCACCGGCTGTCCGGGTGAACTGAGCCCCGTCAGGCGCACGCACAGTCAACACGCCGCGAGCCGGCTCCTCGAGCACCACGATGGCAGAGGCGCCTCCCATGGCCCCAGACGGGGTCAGAGTGACCGTCTGGATCACCTCGCCGTCCTCTAGGATCTCGACGCGGGTGTCGCCGGCCAGGTACCAGCCCCAGACCAGCGCCGCCGCGCCCACAAACCCGGGCGTGATCGAGTAGGGCGTTCCAATGCCTGCGTTCCCTTTCAAACGCGGGATGTTGGATGCCCGGAACAACGGATAAAGCCCCTCGATGGTGTCGCCCGATTGGGCTCCTCGAGCCGGCGCCAGCAAGTACTGGCTTTCGAAGAACCGCGCGCTGTCGAATGCCGACTCGGTCCACGCCTTCTCGCCAGCCTCCTCTTCTGCCTGTTGGTCTGCCGTGCCGCGGAACTCGACGGCAAAGGCGTTCAGCGAACGCTCGATGTGCCGGCCCCACGTCCTGCGCAGACGGCCGCCGCCCTTGTACGGACCCTCGATGTAGTCCGAGGTCGACAGGATGACGTCGGGCGCGTTCACCCGGATCACCCGGTAGTAGTCCGGATACGTGTGAACAACCAACACGTGCCCGTCCTCATCCGGGCAGGTACCTGGGAAAGTGACCATCGACAGCCCCTCCTTCAGCGGGGTGAAGAAGATCTCCAGATTGGCCGAGGCCACCGTGGTCGCGGTGCCGTCGCCGCAGTCGCCCTGGCTCATCGGCTGCGGCATGAACCCGCCATAGGAATTGCCGTGGGGCGAGTAGGGATTCTGGGTCAATCCGTAGAAGGATCGAGCCGCGTCCAACGCCGGGGTGTAGGCCACGCCGGTGATCGGATCCACGGCGCCACGCTGCCGGCGGCCAAGGATCCATGCCTCGAGCGCGTTGGCGGGGCGGCCGGTGGGGAGACCGCCAACGGACTCCTCGGCCAAGCGCTGGTCCTCGGCCTCAATGTCGCCAACGCCGAACACGTAGGACCCCAGAAGCGAGGCCACGTTCGTTCCCTCCGGATTTCCGGGCCCCGCCTCCGGCCACGTGTACTCCGCTTCGGGCGGAACCGACTGGTAGAACTCGAAGAACTCTCCTTGGGAGGGCCAGACAAACCCGCTCGCGTCGGGATTGCGGATCTGTCTGGCCCCTTGGAACCAGTAGTAGGGCAGGCGCCACGCCCAATCGCCCAATCCGGACCTAATGCGGGCGTTGATGCCGTTGGCCAGGCTGACCAGGTCGGTCGCCCGGATTTCGTCCCCCGGGGACACCAGGTGGACCCGAGGAAACGTGATCGCCATGGGTCAGATCAGGCGGGCTTGGCCTCGCAGGCAACCACCTCGACGTTGCAGGCGGCCGTATCAGCCTGCAGTCGGAGCTTCGGGTAGCCTCCCGACTGAGCCGGCATGCGCACCGGGCCCCAGGTCTCGGATGGGTAGATCCGGCCCACGTGGGTGTCGGTCGGCGTCGCATCTTTGCGGACGTAGATGTCCACGAAGTTGGTCGCGTCCTTGTTGGTGAACATGACCTTCTGCTGCTCGGTCAGCGTCAGATCCTGCATGTCAACATCCTCGGCCGAGGTGCCGACCGCCTGGACGTTCTTGAACGCCTTCAGTGCAGTCGTGTCGGGATCCGTGCCTTGGGTCTTGGTGGTGTTGGAGGCCTCGATTCCCCCGTAGGAGAACTGGAACGTGACGTTGTTGGTGATGACAGCCATGTCGTGATTGGATGGGATTCCTGAACGGGTGAATCAGCGCCAACGCGGGATGGAATCGACCCCGGTGGAATTGCCTGAAGCGACCGAACGGCGGCCGCTCCGGAAAAGGGTGCCGCGGGGCCCGGCATAGGCCGGCGCGTCAGAACCGCGCAAAGGCGTTCCGCGATCGAAAGCAGCCTGCAGCTCGGTGATTGCCCGCGAGATCTTGCCCTTGGAGGTCAGGGTGGTCATTCGGCGATGGGAGCCCCGTAGCTCCACTGGTTGTAGTCCTGCGAGAATTCGTACATCTCCTCGACCAAGATCCGGGTGGCATCTTGGGTCTTCACCCGAGGCGCGTTGATCAGCCAGTAGCCAACCGCCAGATCCCGCTCGATGCCCTCCTTGATGATGTCCGGCATGGATGGAAACCGGGCCAGCAAGGTCGACGTCGCGATGAAGCGGTTGAGGCCTCCAAACGCCGCGCGGATGGAACTGCCGGGAGGCGTGACCCGCTGGACCTTCAGCACCGGGATCTCGAACATGAACTCTTCGTCGCCGGCAGCCAGGCTGCTGGCCAGCTGGCGGAAGAGATCGACGGAGATCCCGAACTTGGCGGCCGCTGCCAAAACCGTCTCAAAGTCCAATGCCGTCTGGGTCGCGCGACCGGCCTCGGACACGTTCAGCACCACCCGCTCGCCACGAGCCAAGGCGGTGATGTCGGACCGGAACTGCGCCCGACCAGCAGGATCGGTGATCTTGGCCAGCTCTGCCTGGACATCCGGACGCAGCCAGTGGGACCGCTGCGCCTTGGCGTAGTCCAGCTCGTAGACGGTTACCACCTGCTCATCAGGACTGGGTGAAGCACCGCCGGCGACAAGACCCGCCGACGGCGCCTCCATCAGGTGCCAAACGGCATCTTCTTGGCTGATCTTGACCTTGCCGACGAACGTATCTGCCAACGCCTGAAGATCCTCCTGGAGACCTCTCCAGCGGCGGATGGTTGTCCACCGGCCGGCGTCATCCCGGTCGAAGATCGGCGGCAGTTCCACCGGATCCGATGTTCCGTAGAGGGTCATAGGCTCTCAGCGACCGCGCGGCCGATGGCGTTGGCGTCCGACTTCTCCAGCAGCGTCTGCACCTTGCGCAGCGTCTCGAGGCTCTGCTTTGGGATGTCGTTGGTGGCGTTGCCGGCGCCGAAGAAGTACCGACCCACACGGGTGAACTGGTCCGACGGATTCATCGCAATCTGCGAGGTGGGTCCATTGCCCCCGGACGGAGCGGTCGATGTGGTCAGCTGGTTCAGCTCCGACATGCGGGCGGCCTGCCGCGAGATCTCCTGCTGCCGAAGCGGAGTGTTGGCCATGCCAAGGATCCGCTGGTCGGCGTCGGCGATCTCCTTCCGAAGGGCAAGGATCCGCTCCTGAACCGGCAGCTGGTCGCGGAGCGCCTTGTTGTAGGCCTCGGCGTTGGCGAGGCGGCGGCCCTCGACGTCTTGGGAGCGGCCATAGTTGGCCAGCGGCTCGAGGTCGGTCTTGAACTGGCCCCGAAAGTTCTCCAGCTCGGTGTTGCGACCCAGATCTCCGAACCGGCCGTCACCGATCGCCTTGATCGCGCTGGTGAACTCCGAGGCGGCCATCTTTCCGCTGGATCCAGCCAAGTCGATCACCTGCCTGTTGCCGAAGAACCCGCCCACGGCGAACTCGTCGATGGCGCCACCCTCACGCTCTCCAACCAGCCTGCGGAACGCCTCGCGGGACCGGTTGTCGCCGCGGCCGGTCATGTTCTGGGCCAGCTCCTGGAACATCTGATCCGGCTCCATGTTCTTGATCTTCTCGAGGCTGAGCCCGAGGTCCTCGAAGGCGCGCACCGCTTCAGGCGATCCGGCAAGGGCGTCCGACCGGGCCTGCCGGAGGTTTCCGACGGCGTTGTTCACCGTGCCCTCTTCGACTCCCATGATCTTGGAGAGGTTGCGGTTGTACTTGGCCGACTCGGGATTGATGTTGAGTTCCTGAGCGGTCCGGGCGAGGTCGCGCGCCTCCTGGATCACCGACCGGATCTTGTCGACGGCGAACGACACGGCGCCGGCAATGCCACCGCCAACGAGGCCGCCCGTCAGGGCAGACCCGAGGCCCATCGCCTCCTTCTTGAGTTCGTTCAGGCTCGCGGCGGCTGTCTTGGTCGACTGCCCCAGCTCGCGGGCGTCGCCCGTGATCCGCAGCCGGAATTCCTTGTCGGAGTTGGCCATGGTCAGGCTTTCCCTTTCTGGGCGGCGGCGACCAGATCCAGCACCGCCTGCGGATCGGCCTCGAACTGGCGGCGTTGCTCGCTGGCCGCGGCCGCAAACGCCTGAAACTCCTCACTCTCGACCTGCACATGGCCGTCCTGCTCCATCTGCATCGCGTAGAGCCAGTGAGCCGTTGCCAGCGGGGTGTTTAGCGCCTCCTCCACCGAGTTGCTGTAGTGCCGGCTCAACGTGGCAAGCAGCACTCCGTACCAGGGCGACCCAGACACCTCCCCCTCCGGCGTCCTCCTGAGCTTGATGGCCGGCTTCCGGTGAGCGGCGGCGATGTACCGGAACAGGGCCAGCCGATCCTGATCGAGGTAACCCAGCCGGGTCAGCCGCTTGTACCTGAGCCAGATTTTCTGCGGCAGCTGGTCGAGATCCCGCAACGCCACGGCCGCCGGCCGGGAGCAGACCCACGCGGCCACCAGCACGTCACCGAAACCGGGCATCCGCTGCTCTTCGGCCTTGTCCGGCGCGATGAAGGGCGAGCCGAGCCGACGCAGCAGCATTGCATGGCCAATGCTGAAGGGCTGCAACGCCACCCCAGCGGCAAACCACTGATCCGGCATCAGAGCCTCGCAGAATTGGTCGGTGACAGAGCTCACGACAGGTACAGACCGGCGCTCCAAACAAACAGCGTGACCCGGATTCCCCAGTAGGGTTCGGCGCAGTGCTCACACTCGCACCTGCCGACCACGCCGATCACGACGCTTGGCAGCAGGTGAAGCTCCTCAACGTGCGTTTCGAAAAAGCCCCTCACGAGATGGCGGCGTGGTGGGTCGGGTTGCCGTCCGAATCGACCGTGTTGGCGCGGCGCAAGGTCAACCGCAGCGCCATGCCGGCAGTCGTCGACGGAGTGACTTGGGCGTCGCCGTCGTAGTTCCAGCTGCCGTTGAGTGCAGCCAGCGGCATCGAGGCCAACGTGACCGTGGCACCGGGAGCCGGGATCGGCGTTGCACCCGCAGCGATCGCCACCGGCTGGCCACCGGACACGGTGGACGTCGGCACGAACTCAATCTCGAGGGTGTCGATCGGCCGGCCGTAGCCGACGGCGGACACGTCGCCCTGTCCATCGGTCTGCTGCGCCTTGGGCGTGGTGCGCCGATGGCTCCAGGTGTTCAGGGTGCGGGCAGTACCGACGACGGTGGCAGCGCCATTGACGCCGAGGAAGACGGCCGTGCCGTATTGGGTGAATGCACTCATGGGAGTTGGGTGACGGTTTCAAAGACGACCTCCCACACGAGGAGTTCGCCGGTGTTGGTGACTAGGGACAACTGGTCGCCACGCTCCGGGGCTTCGAGCGTGGAAAAGGTTTCGGGAGCCCATCCCGAGAGGTCGATCAGCAGCTGCAGGGCTACGTCGCCGGAATCCTGCTGCGTGCCCCGCGGCCCGCGGTTCATGGCGATGTTCTCGCTGACCTGAAGAATCACGCGGACGATCAGCGTCTTGGCCTGAGCCATCCGGTACCGGCAGCTGACGGCCACGCACATGCCAGACCCGCCTTCGCCGGTGCTACGGCGCAGCGCCTGGTTGATCTTGGAGACGAGGTCCCGATCGTAGTCGCCGATGACGGCCGCCGAGGGCGGATCCGCGATGTAGCTCAACCCGCCGATCTTCTCGATCAGCGCGTCCATCAGTCTGGAACGAAGGGTTGGCTCGGACATCGCACCGAAGGATGCCTGAACCGAATCACCGCCTCCCGTTCGCGGGGAACAGCGAGGGATGTGTGAAGGCTAAAGAGGGATCTCCCGAATAGCCCGGACCGCGCTGTCGAGCAGTCGTCCGGATGGCGGCAGCGCATTGGGATCCGCTGGGAGCACGGCCTGCCTGACGAGCCTGTAGACCACCATTGCCTCGGGGCCTTCGGTCACCAACGCCGGCCCCACCCCATCGACGATGGCAAACTGCAAGCCATCGAACTCCCCGGCGCGCTTGCCGTAGGCCGCGGCGATGGCCGGGATGGTGAGATACTTGCCTTTGACCGGCTTGATCGTGGCGCCGAGCACCTTCGCCCGCATCGGGTACGGGAACACCAGGGTGACGCCATTGGAGTCGACCTCCTGCCGCGTTCCGCGGGCGATTTGCTCCCAGAAGTGCTGTTTGGGGAACCCGGTCTTGTTGGGTTCCTGATCGCGCGCTGCCAGGTGGGCCTGCGCCTCGTCAAACACTGCGGCACCGATGGCCTCGTAGACTGGAAGAGATCCGTACCGCTCAACCACCGTGGTGAAAAGGCCGCTGGGATCCGGTGGGGTCGATTGGACGGCAAAAGCCATGGTCAGATTGCCTCGAGGATGCCGTCGTCGTTGACCTGGAACTCGGACTGCAGTCCCTGCTCAAGGACCTCCTGCAGTCGACGGGCCAGCTCAGCATCCCAGTCCGAGACGTTGGCGGCGACGCTGTCGTCCAGGCCGAACTCCTGACGGGGATCCGAAACCCTCTGCTCGGGCTGAATCAGACCCAGCCGGACGCATTCACGGCGGCCGATGTTCTGAACCCCCATCCCGGAGTTGAAGTCGAAGGGCGGCCACGGAGTGCCGAAGCGGCTGATCTTTGACCAGACCTCCGAATCCTTCAGCGCAATCATCCGGCCGCTGTAGATCTCGCCGCCGGCAGCCCGCCACCGGTCTTCCCAGTAGCGGGGATTGACCTCGACCACCTGCCCCTGGCGGACCTCCGAACCCCTTGGCACCCGCCGCATGAACTGGCGGAAGAGTTCCTGGGCTGGAAACGCCAGGCGCGCACCGTCGGAGTTGGTCCGGGTCCATTGCCCGTACCCCTGCGCCATGCGCGTCTGCGTTTCGATGATCAGGTTGAGTCGAGCGTCGGACCGCAGATCCTGAATCCCGCCCTCGGCGCCGGCGCCGGGCTGGTAGGAGGACCGGGCGATCAGCTCCTTGAGGCGCAGACGCACCGTGGCCTGGTCGAGGCCCTGCCCGGGACCGTCGGAGATGCCGCGTGCCAGCTGGGCCAGCTGGTCTTGAACGTCCTGTAGCAGACCGGCCTCGGTGATCCGGGCGGACAGGAACGAGGCCCGCCGGATCTCTGCCGGGATCGACTCCAGCTCGCGGCTGGAAAGAGAAGTTGGCAGCACCCCACGCCGGCGCGCCCACTCGACGGCGTCCCGGAACTCCATGGGGTTGGCTGGAAGGGGCATCGCCTACGGGGCGTTCGTTAAAATCGTCGGCATGGCAGCTCTCAATTCCTCTCGGACCAGCACCAGCGACGGCGAGATGTTGGTCGCCTGAGCCCAAGGCAATCGCACAGAACGAAGCTCCTTGAACGACGTAGGCTTCCCATCAACGCGGACAACTTCCTCGTACATGGACGACACCGTGATCTCACCGGTGGCTGGGTCCGCGTCGAAAACAAAGCGACGCCATTCGCGGGTTTTGATTTCAACCACGGTACGCGTGGTGGTCGATACTGTGATAGCGTCATCCGGCACTTGAGCCAGGCCAACGACGGATGCAAGGAGGAGGACAATTCGTTTCATAAAAAGTCATTTTCCGACCCAACTGCCAGCTTCGCGGACGTAGAAATATGGGCTTCCACCAGTTCGCAGATAGATCGATCCGTTAGGTTCAGACGCCGATGGTGCCGCCGAACCGGTGGTGATGGTAGGACCGGACGCACCGCCGAGAGTCACCTTTGAACCATAAACGACGACATTCCAAGTTGATGGCTCGATGGAAAACCGAGTGGTCGCCGCGTCGTCCAAAAGCCGAAAGAATTGCGAGCTATGGCCAAAGACCTGAATGCGGGCGCCGGAGGTGCCGTTTGCGGCTCCCATCTGCAGGACCGGTGCGGTGTTGGTCATCAGCACGTTTCCATCGGATCCCCACTCCCAGACCTTGGCACGGGTCGCCGATCCGTTCGGCGTCGTCATAATGTAGACTTTCGTGCCGTTGGCTCCAGAACTCCACGTTTGGGTAGCTTCGTAGATCAGCGCTGCACGAGCCGTCGTTTCGCTGGTCCCGTCATATCCACCGCCGTAAAGCGCTCCCAAGAAGTCGCCACTGGCAACCGTTGAAGGCGAGTCCGCCGAGCCGTTGGAACGTCGGAAGTCAAACTGCGGAGTCGCGGCATACTTTCGAATGATCCCATCAGGTGCCGTGATGGTAGATCCGGCGGTTACCGGGCCTGAAACCGTCAGAGATCCAGCGTCCTGCTGGAACAAGAAGGGAGCCGAAGACGCCTGATTTGTGCCGCCGATCCGCAGGTTTGCTCCAAGCTGATAGATGAAGTTGGTCCGCGGCGGGGTGGTATCCGTGTCGATAAGGGCGACGAACGGCTGCGAACCGATGGCGCTGTAGCTCGCGGCGCTGCGCGCGAGCGAAACGTAGGGCACGGCCGTTCCCACATGGCAGTACGTGGCGCCCAGCAGGTAGTTCTTGCCCTGGGTGGCATCGACGGACCAGGTGTCCAAATAGCCGGTACCAAGGTACAGGCGCGGGCTCTTGAACGTGACCGGGATCTGCACCTCGGATCCGGTGCCGACGGAGACGAAGACAAGGTTCCCGTCGAACACCAGCGTCAACGGCAAGTAGGTCCCCGAAACGTACGTGGCGAGCTCGTAGAACGCGCCCGTCTCGGCATGGTAGGCCTCGATCTTTGTCGAGTTTGCATCACGTGAGAGGATGTCGATCCGGTTGCTCTTGCCGCCGATCGAAGCGATCACCTGATCGTAGCCGCTGGTCTTGTTGGTCAGCAGCACCTGGGTTCCAAAGACCAACTGCTGGCCCGGGGTGAACGGGAACAGCTCGACGCCGGCCGAGCCGGTGCCCGTCACCGTCAGCACCAAATCGGATCCGACCGTCGCGCTGAAGGCGTTTCCGCGAACGGATTCGCCGGTGGAGGACCAGGACGCCAACCAGGTCGCATTGTTGCTGCCGGCGTTCGAATCGCCAGCCCAGTAGTCCATGCTCAGCGTTCCAGGGCTGGTCTCCGTCGCGGACCAGTCCGAGACGCTCAGCGCGGATTGGTCGAGGCCATGCCAGTACCGATGGTTGTTGGCAGTCGCGACGACGCCATTCTGGACGACCACGTGGCGGATGGCTCCGGCGAACTTTGCGATCGTGGAGCCCGGTTGAGCACCACCAACGTAGAACGTCGAGCCGTTCAGCAGGTTGGTCGCCGTGAAGCTGACCGTCTGAGTGGTCGCCGTTCCACCTGAGTTCACGACGTAGGCGGTGGCAGAACCGGAACCGGTGTCGACGGAGACACCCAGATAGCACCATCCAGCGGTCGGGAGGCTGAGCGTGTTGAAGTCGACATTGACCGGAGAAGTGCCGTTGTAGACGACAACCCGCGGTACTCCAGTGGCACTGACCACCGCCGCTCCCGAGAAGTAGGACAGATTCCGGAAATCGACGTAGGCCTCGGACGCTGGGTTGTTGGTGCGGTAAAGCCACGCTCCGAAGGAGAACTGGGTGCCCGACGCCCACGACGCACTGGACGCCGTCGAGGACATGACGGAGTTGGCGCCGTGTTCAAAGTAGGCCGGAGGGCCCGTGCGGTAGGCCACCTGGGGATTCACGTAGTCGTTCCGACGCGGCATTAGGTACAGCCGGGACGCATCCGGCAGCGGAGAGATCAGCGCGGTCTTGATCGACCTGGGAACGCTCCCCTGCGAGTAGATCACCCGAATGTCCGAGTCGGTCACGACAGCCTGCGGATAGGAAATCACCTGCTCTGATCCGGAGAACGAAGGCCCGAAGACAAAGTCGTCCATTCCAAACCGACTCACGGTCAGCGCCCCGTTGTAGCGGTCGCTCACGAAGCCACCGCTCTTCCAGTCGTTGGCGAACCCAAGCTGGCGAGGGAACTTCCCGGCTTGAGCCGCCAGCCCGTAACGGCTCGACGTCGTGTCCAACGTCGTCACCTGCAGCGGCCCAAACACCAGGCCGTCGCTGAAGCCGGCCGCGGTCAACATATACTGGCTATAGCCGTAGTTTTTGTAGTCGAGGTTCCGGCAGTAGAGGCGGATCGAACCATCCGGAGCCTGTTGCACAACGGGCTCCCACACGGAATGGCGGGCGCCCGGGAGCGTGGTCACTCCACCCACCTTCCACGTCGTTCCACCGTCGTCGGTGTAGATCACACCGGCCCGCTTCTCGTTGACCCAGAACGTGTCGCTCGTCGTCCATCCGGACGGGGTTGGGCTCACGACGTTGGTGGCCATCCAGATCAGCGGTGCCAGGACGCGGCCGGACTGAAGAACGATCGGGTTCTGAGTTGGGAATCCATAAAAGGTCATCCCGTTCTCAGTGTAGTTGAGGCTTAGCAGGGTGTTCGCCCACTTCCCGGTCGGCGACGTCAATCGGGAGAAGTAGATCCGCTGACCCGTAGGATAGGTCAGGGGAAGCTGCTGGCTCCAGATTGACCAGAGCTCCGATCCGACGTTGACCAGATTGGGCTGCCACTGGAGATCACTGGACCACGAATACGTAACCGGATTTGACGAAGTGGCCGCATCGACAAAGACCGGGACCGGAGCGGTCCAGGTGACAAAGTCGGTCGACGTGCTCTGCAGGTTCACCTGCCCCGGATTAGATTCGTACTGGTTGGTGTTTGCGTTCCATTGGGCAAACCAAGTTCCACCGTAGTACGCCAGCGAGGAGTCGTGGTTGTACTGGTAGCCCGAGGACGCCACGTTGAGGATGAAGCTGTTGGAAACCGTCGGCTCGTAGACGATGTAGCCAGTCTGCCTGAGAGGAGTGGACGAGCTGCGGATTCGTTCCCAACGGCCCGTACCACCCGCGGTTAACGCGAGGACGTCAACGTTCGTGGACGCGGTGCTGGAGGAGTTCCAGGACCACAGCTCAGCATCACTCGAACTGGCACCCACCACCGCGACCACGCCGCTGGTCAGATTGGTCGTCAGTGCGACTAAGGCTGCCTTCGAAGCCACCTGCATGGCGGCCTTGTCCACCTGCTGTTTGGTCGCGCTGGACGCGGTCAACTGGCCAGAGGAATCGAGTGCGGCCGCCCTGTTTGCCCCAAGGCTCTTCGAGGTCGCCCACGCCGTCGTCTTGATCCACGAGCCGGTGACGTAGTTGGTCGGTCGAACACGCTCACCACTGACATCCGCACCACCTTCGACGGCATTCCAGACCCAGTCCGCCGAGGTTGTCCCCGTGAACACCCGAGCCGCATAGCCATTGGTCGGATCGGTGGTGCTGAGCGCCGCCTCACTGGAAACCAGCTGAATCCCGTTGATCCGCGCGCCCAGTGGCGCCACCAGCGCGTCCACCGACTCCTTCAGGTACACCACCGGGTTGGTCGACGCCGTGTCGATGCGAACGGTGCCGAAGGCGTTGGTCGTCGCCGTGGCGTAGGTGTTGGTGACGATCCCCGATGCCCCAGCCTCACCCGGCACAAACCACGCCGGCGTGGTCAGGATGCTGGTGACATCCACCGTGCCGCTGCCCGACGGCACGGCGATGGTGAACCGCCGGGTTGAGCCCAGGTACACCGAGTAGTAGCCGGCAGAGAGACTCGTGGAAACGTACCCCTGAGAAGTCGGGGTAAGCTTGATGTCGGCGCCTGTAACGACATCCGCGCCAGCCATGCTGGGACTGGAAACCGGCCTAAACGTGACCGTGGACGTGTACGCGGTGCCGTCAGCCAGCTTGAAGGTGCCGGTGACCGTTGCGGCAGACGCCGCGACGGCGAGGGAAAACGCCATCAGGATCCGGACGAGCATGCAGACCATGCCCGTATCGTCCTACGGCGCGACAGGAATGCCCGTTCGCGGGGAACGCACGGGGCCGATCAGAGGCCGGACAGGGTGTCGCGGCTGTAGAGCCGACCACGCGATCCAACCTCTGCCACAAAGGGGCCGGAGGCGGGCACGGTGGACTCCTCTTCGGGATTGGCAGGTGCCGAAACCAGCAGAGTGCCGGCGGCGATCTTGTCCAGGCGGGCCCGCTCGGACTTGAGAAGGGACCGCTGGTCTTCGCTCAACGGCAGCGCATTACCGGGAATGGCCGCCACCAACTGCTCGATGATCAGCCACGCGGCACAGGAGACCAGCTCCGGCGGAATGAGCGTCTCGTCCGAGTCGAGATCGTTGTCTCCGGATGCGATGGCCACCCGGATCTGCTGCACCACGCTGTCCCGGATCTGGGTGAACCGGTTGGTCACCAGATCGGCATCGGTCGACTTGCACACCTCAAGCAGCGACGCGACGGCGTGGGACTCGAGGGTGGCTTCGGTGATGGCGGTCCAGGGCATGGTCGAAAGGGGCTGAGTTCAGGTCGCTACGTATTCGCACACCAGCGTCCACACCCGACCGCTCGGAATGCCTTGGCGTTCCATCGCCTCACGACAGTCCTTGGCGTTGTGGGTGAAGACGCCTGGCTCCAGTTCCAGTGGGAAGCACCAGCAGCAGGTCTGCCCTGCGTGCAACGCCGAATCCCCAAGCGGAATTCTGTGGATCCGGTAGCCATGGTCCGGAATGCCCACGACGGGCACGATATGAACGGTGGCCATGGTCTGAAATTGAAAGGGGCGTGGATCGCGCAGGAATTCGATCCACGCCCCCGGGTACATCCTCTCGAACCGATCAGCTGATGGTCAGCTTACGGATGCCGAGGGTGGAGGTGATCTTCGGCAGCGAGTAGTGCTCGACCGTGATCAGGAACTTCTTGGCCGAGACCTGCTGCTCGTACACGCGGAACATCGAGCCATCCACGCAGGGGCTCCAGAACCGCTTGCAGTTAGAAGGATCCTGCTCGGAGGCACCGTCCATCGCCATGAAGGCGAACACGCGGGAGCCACCGAACTGGGCCTTGGCAGAGCTGGTGCTCTGGTAGCGGGAGCCGCTCTTGAACACCCGGTCCACACCCAGCCAGCTGGCCAGCTGCTCCGGGGTCATCCCGGAGGAGGCAAACCCGCCGGCGGTGTTCTGCGCACGGAACGCAGCCAGGCGCAGGTTCCACGCACTCTCGCCGAAGTACACGCGGTTCAGCTTCACGCCGTGAATGTCGGCGGCCGCGGTGATTTCCGCGTTCACGTCCGCATCCGGATCCGCCGAGCTGTTCCAGGTCTTGGCGGTGTTGGTGGCCGCCGCGTTGATCAGGGCGAGGCTGCGGCGCAGCTCGGCGCGCATAAGGCGCCCCATCAGGCGGCTGGTGTGCATCTCGCGCCAGTTGGCCTGATCGGCCACCTGGTCGAGGTCGATCGCGGCCACGAGGCCCTTGTTCAGGACCGCGTCGTTCACCTCGGTCGAGGTGTACGGCTTGATGACCTTGAAGTCGGCACCCACCGCGCGGATGTCCTCGTCGGCGCTGTCCTGGAGGAACTCCTCGGCGTTGGTGGCGGACTTGTAGGAGAACCGGCGGGGCACCTGCACCGGCGGCATCACGAAGTCCAGCTCGGCCATCAGGTCGGAGCTGTCGGCCCAGCCCACCACGTAGTTGGTGAGCGGCCGCGAGTAGTTGCCCTCGACGAAGAGGGAATCGTTGGCAAGGGCGACCTGATTGTGGGTGATCGAGGTGCCCGCGGGAAGGATGCCCTCGTTGGCCAGCGCGACGGACGATGCGAGATCGAGCCCGGAGGCGGCGAGAAGGGCGGCAAGTTGGCGGGGATTCATGGCGGGAGACTGTGCTTGGGAGCGGTGTTGAGGGGCTGGCGCCTTGGCGCGCCACGACGCCAGCCCCGTGGGTGTTGGGTGAGTGGTTAGGTGAGCACCTTGACCTCGGCCGCAGTGGCCAGGGCGGCACCCAGCGCGCGGACGTCGTCGCCGATCTTTTCGGCCTCGGCCTTCAGGGCGGCGAGGTCGGCAGCGGCGCCTGCGGTGCCATCAGTCGAGGTCAGCGCGGCAACGACGACCACCTTGACCGGGGTGTGGGTCTCCACCTCGATGTAGTCGCCATCGGCGGCAGCTGCGGTGAGGGCGCGGCCGATTCGGTAGTAGGTGCCCGCAGACGCAGGCTCGTTTTGCACTTTGCCGCTGGCGGCGGTGTAGATGGTCTGACCAATCGTGATCGCCTCAGACGCGGTCAGCAGCTTGGTGCCGTTCATCGCAAACGGCGCGAAGCCGATCCGCGCCGAGCTGGCCGCAGCCTCGTCGATGGTCACACCGAGCGGCAGATCACCAGCGCCGCAGATGGCCACACCTGAACCGGCGGTGCTGCCCTCCTTGACGACGAGGTAGCGGCCGATCGCGGAATCCGCAGAGCGGGTGATGATTCCATCGTGCGTACCGGTGTCGATGGCGTTGGGGAGCGCGAACACGCCCGAGCGGCGTTCGAACGCGTGATGGATGAGGACTAGCGTGGCCAGAATGGCCAGCACGCCGAGGATGATGAAGGTTTGCATGGGAACCAGTGGTGACAGTGGGGTTGCGGAGGTTCAGGCCTTGGCGGCCTTGGCGAGCGCCTCGTCGTGGACGATCTGATGGGCGGTGACAGCGCGGGCCTGATCCGGGGTGAGCCCAGCGGCGATCTTCGCGTTGTACTGCTCCAGATACGCTCCAGTGAACGGCACGCCGACGGCGGCCGACTTCTGCAGCGCAGCGAGGTCAGACTGGAGCTTGAGGTTCTCAGCTTTGAGGGCCTCGACATCAGGCGCCGGCGCCGCGATGACGGCAGGAGCGGCAGGAGCGGCAGGAGCGGTGGACTTTTTCTCAGACATGGTCGGAACGGTTGAGGTTTAGGACTGACAGGTTACTTGGTGCGGCGGGCGCGTTCCTCGGCGGCGATCGCCTCGACCAGGTCGGGACGAGCAGCCTTGGCGCGGGCGTACGCCTTCTCGAAGTCGCCGTTGCAGGACGCGAGCTTCTCGTTGGCCAAAGCGACGAGCTGCTGGCTCGGATCGGCCGCGGAGTTCTGCTGGCGGCGATTGCCAGCGGCATCGGTCTGGGAGCCCAGCGGCAGGTTCGCGGTCTTGGCGGTGAGCTTGGCAAGCTCGGCCTCAAAGGTGGACTCGTTGGCGAGTGCAGCCTCGGTGGCGGCCTTTTCGGCAGCCGTGATCTTGCCCGTGACCAAGGCGTCGGCGACGACCAGGGCGATGCGGGCCTGACGCTCGGCCTTCAACGCCGTGCGAGTGGTGGTGTGGGCCGCCTGCTCGTTGGCCAGCGCCTGCTCGGCTCCGGTTTTGGCGGTGGCGAGAGTCGTCTTCTCGTTGGAGAGAGACGCAACGGACTGAACGCTGGCGTTCAGCGCGGTGATCTTGGCCGTGATGTCGGCATCGGCCGCCGTCGGGGCAAGGCCCAGAGCGGCGAGAATCTGTTCGCGGTTCATGTTGGTGTTTGTCTGCCCGGGCTGCTCCCTCTGATTGGCCAGGGGATCACCGCCGGAGATGTTTGGGCGGTCAGTCAGACCCGCCGAAAGAAGCCGGAACGGGGCGACGATCTTCGCGCCGCCGTCGGTGCCGATCTCGCGTACCAGCCACAGCGGCGAGAGCCACTTCAGCCCCTCGTTGGCAATGGCGTCCTCGCCATCGCCCGAGACGACCACGCGGCCGTAGAAGCCGTCGTCGCGGACCGCGAGTTCGGAGAAGTATCCTTGGGGAACCGGCTCGCCCTGGTTCTCCAGCGTGACGGTTTCCGGCGCATGCCTCCGGAGATCCGGGTGCCGCTTGAAGATGGGCACGCCGCGCTGGACCTTCAGCATCCGGCCGACCTTCGAGAGGATCGAGCTGTGGTCGTCGACCATTGCCTGCGCGGACTCGCGGGTCAGGCGCTGAATGAATCGCTGGTCCTCAGTGCTGCCATCCGGACGGCGCACCTGGCGCAGATTCTCGGAATCGCCGAAGGGAGCAATCCGGACCCAACCATCGGCCACGACCGAGATCTCATTGGAGAGACCGGTGGCCGCCGAGGTCGCCTCGTTGGCCAAGGCAAGGACCCGAGCCAGAGAGAGCAGTTGGAGATGCCGGACGCGCATTTCGCGGCCGTTGTGCCACGCCCGCGGGAATGCTGCCCGTTCGCGGCGAACACATCGCCGCCACCCCAACCTCAGAAGCCTCCGACAACACCGGCTCCGAGCACCCGCGAGAATGCCCTTGTGAGCCCGTCGGCCGCGTCCTGCGGCAGATACTTCGGCAGATCCAACCGCAGCTCGTCGATCAGGCGGCGCTGCTTGGCCAGATCCGTTTCTGCCAAGATGACCTGAATCCGCTGCCGGAGCGGGGCCAGACGATCGGACAACGCGGCCGCGACCTCGGACAACGCCTCCTGGATCAACCGCGGATCCTGTTCGTTGGCGAGCACACCCAGCACCTCTGCCGTGCTGGCGACGTCAGCAGCGGCGGCCCCGAACTGCGATCCGCCCGAACCGCGCTGCAGGACCTCGTCGGCGGCATCGGCCTCCTTCCGACCGTAGCGCTCCATGGCCTCGCGGACCGAGATCCGGGCACCGGCGCCCACCAGGAACTGGTCCACTTTGATGTCGAGGTCGACGTTCTTCTCCTTGGGCAGCAGCAGGGTGAAGTAGGCCAGCGGCTCCACATTGGGCCCGAAGGCGTACTGAAGCACCACCCGCTCAACCTGCTCCTGCAGGGTCTCTGCAAGCATCATGCAGTCGTCCTCGAGCAAAGAGTCCGATTCGTCGCCTTGGAGCGACGCACCGACGCTGTTGCCCGCGCTTTGCGTGCCCAGATCACCGCCGCGCCACAGGATGGCGGCGTAGGCGTCTTGGAGCTTGATGGCCGGCTCGAAGGTCGCCTGCCCTTGGGAACCGACCTGCAGCGGAGTGATCTTCACGCCCGGTTCGGTGAGAAGGGCGCCGTCGCTGCCGAAGTTCTCCAACGCGGTCGCCGCGGCATCCCATTCGGCCGTGCCCGGCTTGGCGCTGGTCTCGCCGTGGATGTAGGGGATGCCGAACTTCTCGCTGAACGCCGACCAGTCCTTGAGCGGCATGTCCCGGTACATGTACGCCACCGCGCAGGCCTCCATCAGACCGTCGCCGCAGGTCACCAGCCACTTGTTCGGCACCAGCTCCACGCCGTCGATGGCGCCCTCGCTCTGCAGGTACCGGAGTTTCCCGGTGCGGGACTCGAAGAACCAGAGCGGGCAGAAGCGGAACTCGGCCGAGAGCACCCCCGCACGGTTTGGCTTCCAGACGATCTCGTGGACTGCGTGACGATGGCCGACGGCCTCCATCATCTGCCGCAGCAGCATCCGGACGCCTCCCTGCTGGTTCTGGTCGATGACCGCCGTCGCACGCACGGAGTTCCAGAAACGCTTCAGGACATCCCGCTGCTGCTCGGCCTCGTTGCGGCGTGCTTCCGGAACGTCCTCGCGGATCAGCACGTCCCACGGAACTCGCGCAGCCGCTTTCTCCCGCTTCATCGCGACAGACTTCAGGATCGGCCAGCGGTCCTTGATGACGTCCCACGTGCGGGTGACCCGCATGCCGCCCATGCGGTACTCCTCGAGCTGCAAGCCCAACAGCTCCGGGGTTAATCCGCGGATCGGGTTGTAGCGCGTCATCATCGCGTACCGGATCCGGGCCGCGGTGACCTGCTCCTGCGTGTTCTGGGTCGGGATGGCGCTCATGGCTTGGAAATGGAACCGAACGGGTAGACGTAGACCGGGGTGCCCGGCGGAAGATCGTTTCGGACGCGCCTTTCGGCTTCCTCCTTGGTCGAGGCGCACAGGATTTCGCGGCCGCCGGTGTCCAAATCCCCCCAGTAGACCACCCACTGGGCCCGGCCTTCGAATCCGACGTCCCGGCTGGAGGCCACCTGCTCGACCAAATCGGGGCCCCCATTGGCCCCGTGCAACGCCGTGCAGGAGGCGTGCAACCGCACTTCTCCCGCCGGACGTGTCTCCACACCCCCCGAAGCGCCATTGGACAAATACGGCGGTTTGGCGGGCATCGTGGTGGCCGGTTGAGAACCCACACTTTTCACACCGACATGCCCCTCCCGCGGCGACTCCGGGCCTGTGAACGGATCGACCGGGCCGTCCCGGACGGCTTGGCGAGGGTTCCCGGGCCGTTGGCCTCGGCCAGTCGGCTGTAGCCGTTGGCCAGGAGCAGATGGTTCTCGCAGGCGTCGACGTAGTCCCCCAGCTCGCCCGTCTTCTCGTTCTTCTCGCGCTGGGATCCGGCCAGCAGATGCTGGTCGAGAATCTCCAGCATGCCGGGCGCACCGGGCACCCGCGCCGGCAACAGCATCGCCGGGCCTTGGCGGACCGCCCGCTGACCGTTCAGCAGCCGCACCACCTCGCGGACGTTTTCCTCCGGGGTCAGGAACTCCCGGACCGCGCCGTCGATGGTCTCGAATCGGTTGGCCTCGATGAGCGGGACGAACTTGGTCTCGCCGCCCTCTTGGAACTCGGCCGCCGCATGGGTGATGCCGGCGCCGATCTGGCGCTTGGAGAACCGGACCAGAGCGCAGCGCAGGCCGCGCCACACCTGGTTGCGCCCATCCCACACCAGCCCGCCGGGCAGTTCGAACCAGCCGTTGCGGTCCGCCCAGTTGATCCCCTGCGGCCACCGCGTGATCTCGTCGAGGCCGTTCAGGGCCAGCGCAAGGCGGCGGGCCTCGTCGACCGCCGGCCGTTCGTCGATGCACAGACACTCGACGTCGTGCTGCCGCACCAACGACAGCGTGCGGGCCACGACGTCCCCCAGCGCAATCTGCTCGGCGCGCACCAGGCGCTTCTGGCCCTCGTGCCCGGATTCCCGGATGACCATCCAGCAGCGGTCGCCCGTGTCCAGGCCGGCGTAGCGCGGGCCGGTCTTGGCCGGCGAGTAGTGGAACGGCCGGACCAACCGCGACCGGTCGAGGATCTCGGGCGTGATGGCCTGCGAGGCGCTCTTCGGCTTGGCCAGACGATCGCAGCAGAAGGACCGCATCTCGTCGGCATCGGCAACGGCCCGCACCCAATGGGATACGATCTGCGAAAGGTCGATGGCTGGGATGCCCATCTGGGCCACACGGAAGGTCCAGTTCCGTCGGGCAATCTGCCCGGGCTTGCGGTGATGCCACGCCACCCGCGCCCGATCCAACGGCACGCCCGTACTCGGGTCGGCCAGGTAGTAGACGCCGTCCGGAACGGCCTCGACCGGATGCGGATGCGCTGCACCGCGGAAGTCGCCCTCGTGGGTGAGCTGCGGATCGTCGCGCCGCGGCGTGCCGGTGACCGCCATGCGGCAGATCTGCGGCCACGCGTCTTCGGGATTGAGCCAGCCGGGCGGAATGGACCGCACGGTGACACAGTGCTGGTCGTGCAGCTGCAGCACCAGATCGGAGGGCAGCTCGGCACCCTTGGGGCCGATGAGCATCTGGCCCTGCGAACCGGACTCCCACTCCTTGTTCTGGCCGGCACCGTGGATCCGCTGGGTGCCCATGATGACATGGAGACGCAGCGCCGAGGCGGTGAGACGGCCGGACAGGAAGCGGCTCTTGTCCCGCGGGATGTCGTCCTTCTCGTCCTCCACCACCACGTCCAGAGAGAACGAGGTCGGCGGCTTCTGGAGGCCGCGGAACAGCCCCACGGCGCGCCGGTCGCCGTCGGTCACCATGAAGGCGCCCTTGGTGTTCACCGCCTTGCCGGACTTGTTCACCGCGCGGCCGACCTGCGTCATCGCCGCAAGCCAGGGCACCTGATCTAGCACGTCGGGGCGGAACTTCGCGTCGACGATCGCATCGGCCAGCTTGTCGTCGGGGAGGTACACGCCCGGCGACATGAACCGGCAGCCGGCCATGTACGCCGCAAGGTTCAGCTCGAGGATCGTCTTGCCGAACTGGGCCCCGCCGGCCAGCACCAGCTTGGAGTCCTTCATCGGCGCGGAGCCCTCGACGCCGAGGATGTAGTCCAGCGTGTCGACCACCGCGATCAGCGCCTCGCGACCCACGAAGTCGTACTGGCGGTACCGGCCCGCCTCCTCGCCCTCCATCACCTTGACGCGGGCGTGCTCCTCGAGGAAGCGGCGGAACGAGCCCACCTTGGGCACAGTGATCTCCCGGGCCGCTTGGACCTTTCCGATCAGCGCGTCGACGCGCAGGGCTGGGCGTGGTTTTGGCATCGCTCAGTCCTAGGTGGAGATCGCCGCACTCACCCGCTCGCGGAACTTTTGGAGCAGCTCCAACGCGACGGCGTCGCCCTTCGCCTCGGCCGCCAGTTCCTCGAAGCCGGCCTCAATCTTGGACTTCTGCGCCGCCACGAACTTTTCCCGGTCCAGCTTCTGGGCTTCGGCCGAGATCAGAACGCGCTGACCGTCGATCGCCGTGCGGATTAGCTGCGGAAGTTGCGATGCGGTGCTAGGCAAGGTGCCCTTGACCGAAAGCTGGATGATGAACGCCTCGAGCAGCTTCATGAGCGGGCCCAGCGTCGGTGGGGCCGCTTCAGCCTCGGTGCGTACCTGCTCCACAATCCGCGTGCCGCTGCGGATCGAGTCGAAGAGCCGCTCCTCCGCCGCCGCGATCGCGTTGCGTGTCTGCCGCTTCGACCACCAGGTGGAGATGGTCGACTTGTCCACCTTCAGGCCGTAGGTCTCAAACAGGCGATCCGCGGTCTGCTGCAACGTGAGACCCTCGCCGCCCTGCTCCATGGAGCGGAGCCATTGCGTGAGCTGCTCGGCGTAGGGCGACAGGATGGTGTTGCGGGCTTTCTTCATTCGATTTCCCGGGCCTTGTGGGCGCCGGCGGTGGTGAGCGTGTACGTCACGCCCATGATGGGGTCGGTCACACCCTGGACGAGTTTGAGGCGCTCCAGGTGCTGCACGGCCAGCTGCGCATCCGACAGCGTCGGCCGCGGGCGGATCTCCAGCCGGATGGCGTCGATCAACGCGTCCTCCGGCATCGGGCGCTCGTCCATCGCGAGGAGCGACAGCAAGGCACGCCGTTGGAGTTGTTGGGCGAAGGTCATCAGCTCTCGAGACGGCCTTGGATTCGGGCGAGTTCGCGAATCTGTTCGATCAAACGCTTGTTGAACTCGTCCAACCGTCGCTCGGAGGCGGCATTCAGCCGGGCCTCCATCTGGGCTAGATCAATGCGCAGGGCGCGATCGCGTTCCTCGGTGTCGGTCTCCAGATCCGAAAGACGGATCTCGATCGCACCGCGAAAGTGCTCGAAGTCCTGCCGCGGCAGGAATGACGCGTGGACCTCTTGGCGCAGCTCCACC
This sequence comes from Verrucomicrobiales bacterium, assembly GCA_027488845.1. Classification (GTDB taxonomy): domain Bacteria; phylum Verrucomicrobiota; class Verrucomicrobiia; order Limisphaerales; family UBA9464; genus SXXZ01. Next base: position 263,631 of record JAIYBC010000025.1, read on the forward strand.
CCCGACGGGCGGCCGCGCAGGTTGCCCGCGAGCTTCCAGCCTTGGTTGAGCATCACCATCAGGAACGCGAGGCACGCCATCCACGAGGCGAGCCCCGGTGGCGGCGTCAGCGAGTCGGCAATCAGGAAGTCCATGGTCAGCGGGGATCGGCGTTGGGCTTGGGGTCACGCTCGTCGCGAGGCGGCCTCGGCACGCGGGGCGACCGCGGAGACCTCGGATCCCGCGCAGAGCGGGGCGGACGAACAGGGCGGGCAGGACGGGGCGGCTTCATGGCTGGTCAGGGTCCCGCAACCTTGGCCGCTCCCTCGATCACGATGCGCAGCGTCTGCACCGCGCCTGTGCTGCTGGTCTGCTGGTCGAGCCCGCGCAGGCTCGTGGACTGGCTCTTGTCCGTCTGCGTCACCTGGAACCCGCGCAGCGACGCCTTGGAATCGAAGAACGACCGGGAACTCTGTCGGCTGACGATGTTCCGCTCCTCACGGGTGCCGTCGGGATTGATGACCACCGACCGATCCTCCTGCACGTTGCGGAACGAGCCGCAGCCGGACAGCAGCAGCGCCGCCGGGGCCAGCACCAGCAGCAGGCCCAACACCGCAGGCGGCACCGGGGTCGACGGTCGGTTGCGCTTCTCCCAGATCGACCAGCCGAGGCCCACCAGGGTCAGCACGGCGCCAATGCCTTGCTCGATGTCCGCGGCGTCGGCGTAGCCTTTCGAAGCGAGGGCACCACCTCCAAAGGTCAGGAGGTGGCGGACGATGGAGAGGAGGAGCGTCTTGTTCATGCGCGCAGTAGGAAGACAGCGCGCGCGGAGACATGGCCCTCGGCCTGGAAGCGACGAGTTGTGGGATTACCCCTGCCGCGCGCGCTGAAAACTGGATTGTCGGAAGCCATGTCGGATGACACGGCCCAGTCTCAGGGATGCGCGGGGGAATGCTCGTTCGCGGGGAACAAGCGATCAGCTTTGCTCAGAAAAAGCGACGCGGAGGATCTGGTCCGAAAGGTAGATCACCCGAACTGTCGCGACAATCGCCCAGACGGTGCAGAACACCCACAGGACCATTAGCCATTGAGGGATCTGAGTAGCGTTTGACGCCCCCTTTTCAGGACAGATCATTGTCAGGGTTAGACTAAAGAACGTCGTTCCCAAAGAGAGCCAGATAGCCTTCGAGAAGAAGGACAGCAGCTTCGGGAACGCCCCAAGTTGGCGCAGCCGGTTGACGAACGAAGAACGCGGCATCGAGAAGACAAACGCCTGAGAGGTGCCCAGAAAGCCTACGGCAATCCCACCGACGTTGGTCACGCTCGAGAAGGTATCAGCCGCGGCGGACAGAACGTTTGGAAACCAGATCGAGTAGATCGCGCTCGCGAGAACGGCACAGACAAGCGGAGTCCACTGTTCAATCCAATGGATGATCTTGGAGTCCGGATTCATGGCGTTGACCGTAGACCTTGCGGAGGCTCACGACATGTTCGTCGAATAGCTTTCGAAGGGCTTCCTTGCGGCGAATGTAGAATTGCTCGATCAGCGACGTTCCCTCAACTGTGATCTTCGCCCGGAACACGCTTTCAATCAAATCGACCGGATCAATCAGTCCGGTTTCGGGGTCCACCCCGCGCACCAACAGCTTGTCCACCCCCTTGGTTTCATCGGCCATAAAAGCACGGAGCTGATCAACCAATTTTCGCAGCGGTCCGGCCCGAAGACTTCCTGAGCGTTCTGTCGAAATCTTCACAGCAATTTTCGGTGCTCCAAGATCCTCGCTCAGTTTCACAGCTCCAGCCACACTAGACACCTCGCTGGCGAAGGCCTTTAGGTCGCTTGGTCTGGCGAGGGCAAACTCGAGGGTTCGGAAAGAGGTAAACGACTCATACTTTGTGACCGCATCTGGCCTGAGCACCAGAGGCATCGTGAAGGTGTTCTTCAGTTGAGACATCTTCGCCACGTAGGAACCAAAGCGGTCAACGCTCGCGGAGGCCCTGTTGGCCTGGTAGATGAGGATATTGGACTCGGAGTCGTAGCAAAACGCGGAGACTTCGCCCATGCCCTCCTCTGGATCGGTGATTACTTGGCGAACAGTACCGTCTCTTTTTGAGACCGTTCCCGGCTCGTGAAGCCGGGTTCGCATGACGTCTCCCTCCCACACGGTTGGCATTTCGATTCGTTGTTCAATCAGATGGATGCGAACTGGGCCGTCAGTGGTTTCCAAACTGCGCTCAGCAACTTTGAGTCCGTGGATCCTTTTCAGGCAGTCGCCGAATTTGTGGCCGTCTTCGTTAGTGGGCCGAACAAAGTAAACGGTGAATTTCTTCTTGGGCATATCTGGTCCTTTCTTGATGAGCTGAAACAGTAGTCAGTGATTCAACCACTGGTCTCAGGCGGGACCATTCTGGGCATAGATGCCCTCATGTCTACAGCAGCCGCGGACTTCTACACAGCGCGCCCAATGTGGAGAACTTTCGGGAACTGCCTCCGCTACTTCCGCCGGTTCCTGTCCGCAGCCATGTCGGCAATGTCCAGAATGACGCACGCGAGGCTGTGGACGCCGTAGGCCACCATCATGATCAGGGCAACGACGGCCAGCCATAGGCCCCACACAACGGCTATGTTGGATCGACCAGCATTCCCGAACACCGCGCCGGCAGAGACCACCATTCCGACGACCACCGCGCCGCCGATGATCATCAGCAGCAGGCCGCGCGCGCTCGTGTAGCAGGTCTGGGATCGCACCCGCGCCAAGTACTCCTTCGGGGATTCCTCGGCGGCGGTCGCCGTTGGCGCCTCTTGAGGAACAGCCGCCTTCGGCCCCCAGAGCGTCTTGGATGCGCGGGCTCCAGGCGCTCGTGGCGCGGCGTAGGTCTCGCCGCAGGAACCGCAGACCAGGTTCTCACCCAGCTGCATGACGTTGAGGTAGGCGGTGGTGCCGCAGTGGGGGCAGTCGCACGAGGCGACGATCTCGGATGCTTCTTGGGCGCTCATCATCGGGTCCATGGTTGCAGTGCCGGACGCAGCCACAACGAGCAGCTGGCGCCCCGCACGAGTTGTTCACAATCCGATCCTTGGACAGGCAATGTCCTCCCGGGGCTGGGAATCTTCCGTCATGATTCCACGCCGGAAGAAGAAGTTCGTTTCCCGCGACCAGCTCGAACTCGCTTTGGAGCCGATGGTCCGGGACTGGACGGTGCCGCAGATTCTGGAGGCCGCGGAGATGTACGGCCAGATGTCGGAGCAGCTTGAAGGCTTGGCGGCAGCGCGATCCCTTTTTCCGCAAATCGAGCCGCCAGCAGTGGTTTGGACATCTCCACCAACGCCCTCGGATCGAGACTTGGCCGCGAACTGACAGGTGCCGCAGCGTCGACCGACGATCGCATTGCAGCCTCAGCAGCGGCACGCTCCAACGTGCGACGATGGGTTGGTCTACCGCCAACACCTGTGCGGTCGGGAATGAATCGGTCCTCGTTGGTGACCTCAATTCCTTGGGCCGACAGGGCCAATTGAATTGCCTCTCGGATGAACTCCGAGCGGGACTTCTGACCGCGTGTCCTCGCGGCATCAATCTTTGCAATCAGGCTGCCTGGGAGCCGCGCAGAGAATACTTGCCATGCCTTCATGGGACCAATGGAGACCCCTTTTCAGAATTCTGGAAAGAATTGTTTGCCATACGTCGTCATACGTCGTAAGACCTTTTGCATGCCAAGCAAACAGCGCAGGAAACGGAGCACCGAGGAGATGGTTCCCGTGACGATCCGGCTTCCCGCATCCACCAAGCAGGCGCTCGACGAGCACGTCCAGCGGCACGACCTCGATCGCTCGAAGTTCATCCGGCGCGCGATCCGTGTGTACGGCCTCCGCGACTCGGTTGAAGCCGCCGCCCACGCCTAACCCGACCGACCATGGACGCCACGACCCACAACCTCTGTGAGAGCTGCCACTGGTGGCACTTGAAGCTCCGGGGCAACGACCCTCACTCGCGGGACGGCTCGCTCCGTCCCTACGACCTGGGCGAGTGCCGCAAGCGCCCGCCGAGCACCCATCCGAAGCCGGACGGCCGCGTGTTCACGCACTGGCCCACGACGCGCGTCTCCGAGTTCTGCGGCTCCTTCACTGCCCGCGCCTCCACCCAGAAGCCGGCGCCGGCCGAAACCTCCAACCCGACCGAAGCGTGAACGCTGACCGGATCCGCTCCATGCAGCGCATGTTGTCGCTGCCCGTGGCTTCGAACGTCGCCCTGGTCTCGCTCGACAGCGCCCGGACGATCCTCGGGGTGGATGCCGAGTCGGTCTCGGCCCTGATCGACGACGGCACGCTGCGGTGGGTCTGGGACTTCGCGATCTCGACCAAGGCGGCCAGCCGGCGCGAGCTGCGGTTCTGGAAGCTGGATCTCCTCGCGGCCTACGCCCGCATGCAGCAGCAGCCGGAGCCGATTCCGACGCGGGACCTGCTCCTGCCGACGGTGCTGGAGACGATCCTGCCTCCGACCAAGAGCGCGTTCCACGCATCGGAACTGCAAGCCCTCTTCACGTGCTCCGCGCAGCTCATCCAGAGCTTCTGCCGGAGCCACCACATGGCCGGCGAGGTCCGGGCCCACACGCGGTGGGTCAGCCGGCAATCCCTGGTCTCCTTCCTCTCACAGCGACTCGTTCAGCAATGATCTCCAACGACACCACCTGGAGCGCGTACACCCGCGCCGCCACGCAGCTGAGGCTCTCGATGGGTCTCGATCCCGCACCGAAGTGCGACCAAGCCCGGGCCGCCTTGGCTGGGATGGTCTTCGCCGTCCACACCTTCTGCGAGCCGGCGGCTGCCGCCGCGATCATCGAGGAAGGTCTCGGCCTCGACGAATGCACAGCCGCCGAGCTGCGCGCCCTCTTCACCGACCTCCGCGACCCGGAGGCCACGCCCAAATCCACCGCGGTCGTCATCGACCTCCGCTAACCCCCGCTTCGTATGGAAATGAACCTCACGCACCCCTCATCCCCTGACACCGCCACCACGACGCCTGCCGGCCTGCCTGCGGCCGCCGCATCCCGCCTTCCCGCAGTTGCCGGCACGGTGGACAGCCTCCGCAACTGGCTGGACGCCGCGAAGAAGTTCGAGACCGGCAAGTTGTTCGCCCAGGTGATGGCCGGGCTGGAACTCAAGGCGCTCTGGAAGGCGGCCGGCCTTTCCCAAGGCAAGCGCAGCGACCTTTCCCAACTTGGGAAAAGTCACGACGAGATCTGCTCGGAGGTCGGCCTCTCGAAGACGCAGGCCTACCGCCTGATGGAGATGGCGGAGGCGGCGCTCCCGCGGCTCAAGAAGGCCCCGGAACTTGCTGGGCTGGATATCCTTGCAACGCCCATCTCCAGCCTCACCCCGGAATCCTCCTCTGCCCTCGAAGGCGCGGTCCGGAAGCTGACCGAAGGCCGCACCCAGCAGGACTTCTTTGCCGAGATGGGCCTCTACAAGAAGCCCAGCAAGGGCCCCGGTGGCGCCCGCGAGGCGGGTCCGGGTGGACCGGTGAACGAGGACGTCAGCCGGGAGCTGGCCATCCAGCAGGCCCGGGAGGACTTCAACCTGGCCGAGCGCACGCTGGTGACAGCCGGGGCGAACTTCACGCTGCTGGTCGATCAGGAAGTCGCCGCGCAGGTCCACGTGCTCCAGATGATGATCGACGCGCGGAACAAGTGGCTCCGCGTGCCCAAGGCCCGGCGCGACATGAACGCGGTGACGGTCATCCGGCAGTTCATCGACGTGCGCCACCGGGAGGCCATGGCCCGCGCCGATCGCGGCGAGGCCGTCGGCGAGCTGCCCGCCGAGGAGACCTTCGACGCCCGCGGCTGAGCCTGCGGCCGACCCACCACTTCCGACGCCCTCTTCTCCCATGGACCTGACCATCTCTGAACGCGACCACGCCGAGTTCTTCGCCATGCCGCACGCCACCCAGCTGCAGGTGCGGGCGATCTTGGCCGAGGTGGCTGCAATTCGGCCTCCGCTGGAGCAGGCATGGAAAGAGGCGGCGGGGCGCCTAGGCAAAAACTGGCGAACGATGCGGCGGCTCTACTACCAGGTGCAGGCGCAAGGCTGGAAGGGAGCAGTGGACGGGCGCGTGGCAGCGCGGACCCGTGAGGCCTTGCCTTGGGCGTTCGTGCAGGAGTTCCGCAGGAGGCTGGAAGCCCACCAGCGTGCCGGTGGTCGGGCGGCCTACGCGTCGATCTGCGCGGACTGGCGATCCGGACAGCCGATGCCGGGCTACGAGGACGTGTCGCCTGCGGACCGGGCGTCGTACCCGTCGGGCTGGTCCTACGCCAACCTGATGCGGGCGGCGGCGAAGGCGGGCACGAAGGCGCAGATGATCGCCGCGCGGATCGGCAAGTCGGCGGCGGCGCCGTACCTGCCCAAGGTGTTCTCGACCCGGGTCGGCCTGTACGTGGGCAGCCACTACATGTTCGACGATCTCTGGCACGACAACTTCGTCCACTGGCGCGGGAACGCGGTGCGCGTGCTGGAGTTCGACGCCTTGGACGTGTTCTCGGCGGCGAAGATCGACTGGGTGATGAAGCCCCGCTTCCTCAAGTCGGACGGCACCTTCGACAACCTGAAGGAGTCGCTGATGCGGAGCCTGCTGGCGAAGATCCTCGGCGAGGTCGGGTACTCTCCGCGAGGCACGGAGATGATGGCCGAGCACGGCACCGCCGCGATCCGCGAGGCGATCGAGCGCCTGCTCTTCGACCGCTCCGGCGGACTGATCCGGGTGCGGCGGTCGGGCATGTCCGGCGCCGAGCAGGCCGTGGCCGGTTGGTTCCGCGGCGACGCCAACGGCAACCCCCGGTTCAAGGCGCCGCTCGAGAGCGCGCGGAACCTCTACCACAACCGCTTTGCCGCCCTGCCTGGGCAGACCGGCATGAACCCGGAGAGCCGCCCGGAATCGACCGCCGGACTGCTCAAGTACCACGACACCCTGATGCGGGCCGTGACGAGCCTGTCCCCGGGCCTCCAAGCGCTTCTGCGGCTGCCCCTGCTGACCTTCGAACAGTTCGCCCAGCTGGCCCTCGGCATCTACGACGCGATCAACCGCCGCGGCGAGCGTCCGGAGTTCGGCGTGCATGAGCTGGAAGGCTGGGCGCAGTGCGGCCACGTGGTGACGGAGTACCGGCTCTCGGCCAGCGCCGACATCTGGATGCCGCCCTCGGAGTTCCTCGCGTTGCCGCCAGCCGAGCAGCAGATGGTGACGGCGATGGTCCGCGCGGATGCCCAGCGGTATGCCCGGGTGCGCAGCCTGTCGCCGCGGGAGGTCTGGCAGACCGGCAGCCAGGAGCTGCGTCCGCTGCCGGAGCCGGTGCTGGCCGAGATCATCACCGGCGGCGTGGTCGCCGAGGGTCCGCTGGCCCGCGTGCTGACGGTGCGCGGAGCCTACTTCGAATTCGACGACCAGCTCCTCGGACCCGGTGAGCACCGCTACTCGGCCGAGATCACGGATCTGACCGGCCGCCGCCGTGAGCTGCGGCACGGCGAGAAGTACCTGGCGGTGATCGACCCGGCCGGACACCGCCTCTTCATCCACGACGCGAAGAGCCAGTTCCTCGGCGTCGCCCATCGGGACGTGCGTGTGTCCCGCGGCGATGACGAGGCCCTGCGCGAGCGCTTCGGCGAGGTGCATCGGCGCACGAAGGCGGCTCTGGCCCCAATGAGCCACCGCCACCACGCCAGCGGCCAGAAGAACGCGGAGGACCTGCGGCACAACGCCGAGGTGATCGAGCAGGCCCAGCACCCGGACGCCATGGCGGACGCGGCTGCCGATCGGCGCGCTGCTCGGGCGGCCCGTGCCGGCGCCGCCATGGGTGGCGACGAGCGGCCCGCACCGCAGCCGGCCATGCCCGAGGAGACTTTCGACGCGCGCGGCGACGACGACTCCGGACCGGTTCCGGATGTCGAGGAGTTCGACGCCCGCTGACCGAAACCAGAAAGGAACACAATGCACGGAATGTCACATCCTGAGCTTGCGGCCGAGGCCCGCGAGATCACGCCGCCGAGCGCGGCGCAGCCACAGGCCTTGATCCCGATTCAGCAGCGAGCCCAGACGAAGAAGTGGTCGCTTGCCGGCGACGCGATCGCCCGCGGCACCGAGCAGCTTCCTGAGTTCGAGCGGGAGCAGCTGCGCTGGCTCGGCCGGTACGCCTCTTCCCGCAACCTGTCGCTCGACGAGGTCGGGACGATGCTGGAGAAGCCGGACGGAGGCACCTATTCCGGCGACAGCATCTACCAGGCGCTGACCGGACGCCGGGCCAACCAAGGCGCGAGCGTGATGCCGATGGCCAAGGCCGTCTGCGATCTGCGCAAGCGCATCGGTGAGACCGAGGCCGCCATGGGCACGGGCTTTGTGGAGACCCCGTTGACCCGGCGGATCTTCAAGGCGGCCCGAGCCGCCTACGCCAAGCGGCGGGTGGTCTTCATCTTCGGCGACTCGCAGATCGGAAAGACCTCGGCGGTGAGCGAGTACGCCCGGCGCCACAACCACGGCGAGACCATCGTGGTGCGCATGCCGACGCGCGGCGCGCTGACTCACCTGCTGTGGGAGCTGGCCTACCGGCTCAACATCCCGCAGAAGCTGCGCGAGAACGAGCTGCGCCAGCGGATCTTCAGCTGCTTTGACTCGAGCACGTTGCTGATCGTCGACGAAGCCCACCAGTGCATGATGGGCCGGAACATCGGCGACGTCGGCCACGGCGCGCTGGAGTTCGTCCGCGAGCTGCACGACCGCCGCAAGTGCGGCGTGGTGCTCGTCGGCACGCAGGTGCTGAAGGAGGGCATCCTCCAGAGCAAGGTGCTCTCGCAGCTCTGGCGCCGCCGCTCGCCTGGCTCGGTGATCCAGCTGCCCTCCATGGTGCCGGCTGCGGATCTCGTCGAGTTCGCCCACGCCTTCAGCCTGGAGCCGGCTCCGGACCGGGACATGCGCGTGAAGTTCATGTCCACGGCGCTCGACGGCGAGGACCGGGAAAACGCCATCACGATGAACCCGGCGAAGCTGCAGGACGACATCGTCCGGCGCGAGGGACTGGGATCGTGGATCCGACTGCTCGAGGACGCCCGGGACATGGCCGCCGAGAAGAAGCGGCCCGTGAGCTGGGGCGCGGTCATCACCCAATACTGCCTGGCGCAGGCGATGGAAAGGGGTGAGGCGTGAACGGCTCCCCCGTCATCAGCGGAATGGTCGACGGCAGGCGGGTGTCGGTGCCGCTCAACGAGCTGCTCCGGATCTCGGATCTGACGTTCATCCGCAGCGCCTGCCAGCTCGTCGAGCAGAAGATCGTCGAGATCAATCCCAGGCTGAACGTGGCCGGCATGTGGAGCGACAACGACCTCTTCAACGCCGTGCTGACGTTCCTGCTGAACCGCAGCACGCCAGCGACCCACCTTCTGTACGAGTACACGGTCGCGCTGAGGAAGATGCTGAAGCTCCTCGAGACCGAGCGTCTGGAGGTCATGCGCAGCGATGCGCACCAGCTTGTGGGAGGTGCCGCGTGATTCCCATCCTGCGAATTGGTCGCCGCACCTACGCCTTCAAGAAGGCCGAGGACGCCTCCCGGGTCTTGGCATTGGTGGCCGCGGCCCAGCCCGTCGAAATGGTGTTTCACTACAAGAAGGCGAGATACTTCTACCACCCGCGGGAGACAGAATCCGAAAGGACATCGCCGGAGATCGGGCTGGAGCTGATTCAGCCCAGCCAACTCTGCGAGCCGTTCTCGGAGTCCCCGGACGAGCAGCCCGAGAATCCGCCGCCGCTGCGCCGGGGTCGTATGCTGACGGCGAAGTCTGCGCCGCGACTTCTCAACCCCGGAGGTGCCGCGTGACCCTCCTCGGTTTCCTCATCTTCGGCGGGTTCGCGATCCTGCTCTGCGCCACCTGCCTTGGTGGCCTGTGCTGGTCCGCCCGCCACAGCGATCCGGACATCGCCGACGCGATGGCCGAGCCCCTTTCACCTGCGCCGGAGGATCATCCCTTATCCAGCCGCGGGCCCGCGTGTGCGGACTCCCGTGGAGCCATTTCGCCCGGCGCGGGTGAATACCTCTTCACCTGGGTGTGCCTCAGCACCCTCAGCCTGAGCCTCAGCACCCTCTTCGTGCTGGGCGTCGTCAAAGCCGCAGAACTGTTCCGCAACCACTGACCACTGACCACCATGGCCACCCATCGCATCCGCGTCACCAGCACCGCCATCAAGACCCGCCTCGAGGCCGATTCGGTCCTGGGCGACATCCGCAACCTAACCATCCAGCGCAACCAGATCCTCCTGAAGAAGGAGAAGGAGGTCTCCGCGATCGAGGAGCGCTACAAGGACGAGCTCGACACCATCGGAAAGGACCTCGAGGTGAAGAGCGAACTGCTATCCGGCTGGGCCACCAACAACCCCTCGGAATTCGGCACCCTCAAGAGCCTCGAGCTGACACACGGCAAGATCGGCTGGCGCACCGGGATGCCGAAGCTGATCAAGACCGCCAAGGAGAAGTGGGACGACATGGTTGACCGCGTCCGCCAGAACCTCGGCGACAGGTTCATCCGCATTAGCTCCGAGGTCGACAAGGCCGCGATCATCAGGGCCCACGGCGAGGATCCCTTTGATCCCGCGCAGCTCCGGCTGGCCGGCCTGAAGGTCGCCCAGGAGGAATCGTTCTTCGTCGAGCCGAAGATCGAGGAGGCCGACAACCGCACCGTGGTCGCCGCGGCCTGATCCCATGGACGCGAAATCCGATCGACTGCGGATCCGCCTGGCCTTGCTCCGGGAGATCGCCTCCACGGAGCAACGGCTGGGCCGGCTCTACGCCCAGTTGAGCGGACCGACGGTGCGCTTCGGAGACGATCCGGACGCACGGCCTCGTGAGGTCATCCAGCAGGCCATCGAGATCACCGCCCGGAGCTACGGGATGGAGCCGAAGCTCCTGCTGTCCCGGATCCGGACCCAACAGGTCGCCGAGGCCCGTCACGTGGTGATGTGGCTGCTCGTGCAACAGGCGGAGATGACCACGGTGGCCGCCGGCAGCGCCACCGACCGAAACCACACCGCCGTGTCGCACGGCGTCCAGCACGTCCGAGATCTGATGGCCACCGATCCGGCCTTTGCCGCGCGGGTCCAGCAGATCACCGAGCAGTTCCGCGACTACTGCATCCAGCTCCTCATCCCGATCTGACCATGTTCAAGAAGCCCGCAGCAGCCTCCATGACCGACGCCCAATGGCGCCTCTTCTGGCGCCTCTGGAACAACGCCTGCAACGCGCAGGGTTGGACCAAGGCCAACGGGTGGACCTCGACCATGGTCGACCAGAAGCGCCACGAGATCCTCGGCGGGATGGGATTCCGGAGCCTGAACGCGGTCGGCAGCCGGGACGGATTCGACCGGGTGAAGCGCACGCTCGAGCAGCTCGCCGGCAAAGTCGAGGCCGCCGCCGAGCAGGCCGCCCAGAGCGTCGGCCGCGACATGGGGTCCGAACGGCGCCTGCGCTACGTGCTCGCCACCGAGCTGCTGCCCGGTGTGGCCGCCTACTTCGGCGACCCGGGCCTCTACGTCGCCGCGGTGATCAAGGACAAGTTCGCCAGCGACCTCGGGCACGTGCCCCGCATCGACGAGCTGACCGACGAGCCCGTCCTGGTACCCCGGCCGACCCGCTTCGGTGAGACCCGGATCATCGAGCAGGACAGCCGCCTCCTGCAGCTGGTGATGACGCTCCGCGAGCGCATCCGCGCGGAGGCCCGCGCCTTCGGCCACGACGCCGCAGAGCAGTCGGCACTGGTCAAGAGCAAGTACCAGGCGCGGCCTGGGTTCTTCAACACTTTGGCCGGCTGCGGACAGGCGCACGAATCGGTGCGCACGACGCAGTCGGTCCCACGGAATACCCCTGAACATCACGGCTCCGTCGGAACAGCCAACGGCGGGCCCAGCGCGGTGGGAGCCCGCGGCGGTGCGGAGCATGCGGCTCCGGTAGTCGCCAGCGCCGGGACGGCAATCGGGCCGTCCCGGCAGGACCGGGGCCCCTACGGCGACGTCGACCCCTACGCGGGCAGCGGGGAATTCAAGGGAGACTGAGGAGACCTTATGCAGACCAGCAATCCACAGGCATCCGTCAGCCCGTTCGACCTCCACCCTGATGAGGCGGGGTTCCAGTTTCGCCCGTGTCCGTTCTGCGGGTCGACCAACATCAAAAAGGCCGCACGAAGAGATTTTCCGGTGTGGACCGAGTGCCTGGAGTGCGGAACCACCGGGCCAGACAGAATCACTGGCCGCGACGCCGACGCCGCGTGGAACAAGAGGGAGGCTCAGCCGTGAGCGCCGACCTGTTTGAAGTCGAACCCTCAAAGGCCCCGCCGAGCCTAGAGCAGCGAATCACCGCCGAGGTCCGTTCCCGCTGGACGGTTCTTACTCATCACGACCCCGGAAGCATCCCGTCATGGATTGCCATCACTCCGTGCGAAGGGTGGGGAGACAAGGCGACCGACGACATTGGGGAAATTATGGCCCGCCACTGCAGGCTCTACGAGGAGTGCGACCTAGTTGGGTATGGCAAAACCGAATTCGATGCGGTGATCGACCTTGCCCATCGTCGCGGTTGGCTGAATCGCTTGATTGGGTTCTTCGCATGAGTGCCCACCAATGCCTCCCGTCGGAGCCGGGAAACGCGTTCTGCCACGTTTGTGGGACGTGCGGGAGCATGATCGAGCCGGCGTTTTGTCCGAAGTGTGAAGGCACCGGATTCTGGCCGGCACTTGGCGCTGGTGGCGGGGCGTGTCGCCACTGCTCCGGAACCGGCGTCGTCGAGTGGCGTCCCGTCACCCTCGATCTTCGTTGGCCGGACCCAAAGAAAGGCCGTCCGTGAACGCCCTCAAGATCCAGCAGACTCGATTCCGGATCTACCGCCGCCGGAACTCCCGCAGCTACCTCTGTGTCGTGTCGTCCACCGACGCCACAAACGCCCTTCGGATCGCCCGTCAGACCTTCGACCTCGGCCGCGACGCCCGGGCAATTCCCGAACCCCACCCAGACATCGAAGAATGAGCGACCAGATCCACGCCACGAAGGCAAACGGGAAGGTCTGGCACCGCACCATCGACCGGCGGTTTGTTGATGCCATCAGAGCGGGCACGAAGCGCACGACGATCCGCAGCAATCCGGTGCAGTTTCTTCCCGGCGACACTCTGGTGCTCAAGGCTTGGATCGGCCGGCCCTACAGGTCGAAGCAGGAGACCGTCGGAACCTACCTGATCGACATGGTCACGGACGTCTACGTCCACGCAGGCGGCATTGGCAGGAACACCCCGGGCGGCCTGATTGAGTTCACGGCGGATCAGCTGACCACGGTCCTCAAGGACGACGGCTTCCAGGACTGGCCCGCCATGCGCGACTACTTCAACCGCAACCAAGCTCTTCCGTTCTTCGGGCAACTTGTCTGCTTCTCGGCACTGGCATGAAGACGAAGAACCACCATCCGGAGATTGAAAAATGAGCGCGCCACTGATCGCCAAGATCCAGCACCTGCTCCGCGACAAAGACGGCCACCCGCTGGCGCCGGAGACCAAGATGCTGCTCCGCGCCGCCATCAAGAAGGCCCGCCGCGACTGCGTCCTTAACGACCTGAAGTCCGGCTGGTACGGCTACAACGAGATCTGCCGCCGCAACGGCGTTTGCTCTAGGACCGTCCGCGCCATCAAGGTGCAGCTCGAGGCCGAGGCCAAGAAGCAGAAGTGAGCGATCGGTCGGCGCCGGGCAACCGATCAGCACCCAGTTCAAGGTGAAGTTGCCGACGACATTGAACAGGCAGCGTTGGCACAACTCCTTTCGACAGCTGAATGGAGCGCCAGCAGATTCGGTTTCATGAATCCCTCTCAAGATCGAATCCGTCCGGTGCTCCGTTGGCCCGGCGGTAAGCGCCGCCTCCTCAAGACCCTGCTGCCGATGGTGCCTGCCGAGGCCACCTGTTACGTCGAAGTCTTCGCCGGATCTGCTGCCCTGCTGCTGCACAAGGAGCGTCATCCGGTCGAGGTTGTGAACGACCTGAACGGCGAGCTGGTAGCACTGCTTCGCAACGCCCACTTCCATCTGCCGGCCCTCATCGAGGAGATGCGGTGGTACGTCGCCAGTCGGAAGGACTTCGAGGACTTCAAGTCGCAGCCTGGTCTCACCGAGATCCAGCGGGCGGCACGCTTCCTCTTGAGGAACCGGGTCAGCTTTGGCGGAGGCATGAAGTCCTTCGGCGTGGCCAAGACCGCCGGAGGCGGCGTCGGCTTTGACCGGGACGACGTCAACGACCGCCTCGAGGGCATTCGCCGCCGGCTGAACAAGGTCGTGGTGGAGAACCTGCCCTACGACCGGTGCCTTCAGAACTACGATGCACCGGAGACGTTCTTCTTCATGGACCCGCCCTATGTTGGGCCGAGCACTGGGGCCTACGAAGGGTGGTCCCAGGACGACATGGTCACGTTCAGGACCCGTCTCGACCGCCTGCAGGGAAAGTGGCTCCTGACCATCAACGACTCGGAAGAGAACCGCCGGCTCTTCTCCGATTGCCGGGTCACCCCGGTCGCCACCACCAACCGCCTCCGCAACGCCCGAACCACCAAGACCGCCACGTTCGGCGAGCTGGTGATTACCCCTCAGTGAATTGAAATGTGAAGTCTACCCGACCCACCCAACGCACACTGACCTCGACGGATCTCCGGGACGAGCTGCTCGGGTTCATCCGCGGCAAGTTCTACTCCGGCGACACGGTTGGCTTTTCCAAGGATCGCCGCCGCCTTTTGGACTGGGTCGTCCTGGAGCCTGCGAGGTGGCTGGACGAGCGTGGCGTGACCATTTCCGCCGACTCCTACCGGTCCCTGTTTTTGGACCAGCGATCGGGCGTGCTGCTGGAGGCGATTCGGCACGGAGCGACCGACGAAATCCGCTATCGGCCGGCCTGGTTGCGGCAGGTGATCCAGAGCCATCTCCGGATCCACGGCGACGAGCTGTACCAGGCGGCCAAGTCCGCTGCCGTGGCCATCGAGAACGCTCTTTCCCTGGCTGGTCGGATGACCGGTGTCCGGCCCCCAGATCCAGTCCGCGAAATGGCTGCCGCCGCCAGTCTCTTGCGCCCCTCAAAGCGCCTCGCGCAGACCCGGTGCAGCCCCTCTGCAGACGCTCAGCGGGAGCTGTTCTAGCCCCCGGAAACATTCTCATCTTGATGCGAACCGGCCCGAAACGGCCGGTTCTTTCTCATCTAGGCCCATCCGCGGCCTGAACACGCAACCCCCTGATTTTGGGGCCACTTGGCTAGTGTTGGCGATTTTTGCTCATTCTCATCTGCGGCGCGTAGACTCAGCGTGAATTGGGCGTCCTCCGTTCTGGTCAAGCGGGACCGGTTGTTCCTAGCTTGAACCGCAAGTTCCCAGCCCATGCCTCCATCCGTGTTCCCTCTCCCTCCCCTCGGCTCCGCAGGAAGGCGTCTCGCCGGGCTTGTGCTCTCGGCCGGCCTGGCTGTCTCGGGCACCCTGCAGGCCGCCACGGACTTCGCCCGTGACATCGAGCCGATCCTCATCCGGCGCTGCTCCGAATGCCACGGCCCGGACAAGCAGAAGGGCGATCTCCGCCTCGACTCCCGCGCCGCCGCGCTGAAGGCCGCCAAGTCGGGCCGGACCGCCGTCGTCCCCGGCAAATCCGCCGGAAGCGAACTGCTCGCCCGCGTCACCAGCACCGATCCCGACGAGGTCATGCCGCCCAAGGACCCCCGCCTCACCGACGCGGAGGTCGCCGCGCTCCGGAACTGGATCGACGAGGGCGCCGTCTGGCCCGAGGTCGACCCGCGGTCCCATTGGGCCTTCCGCGCGCCGGTCCGTCCGACTCCTCCCCCCGAGGCTCCCGCCGGCTCGGTGGTGAGGAACGACATCGACCGGTTCATCCTCGCCCGCCTTGCCAAGGAAGGACTGTCCCAACGTCCGGAGGCGGACCGCGCCACGCTCATCCGCCGCGTCTCCCTCGATCTGATCGGCCTTCCGCCGACTCCTTCGGAAGTGACGGCCTTCCTCGCGGACGCCTCGCCGGAGGCCTACGAACGGCTCGTCGACCGCCTGCTCGCCTCCCCGCATCACGGCGAACACATGGCCCGCGGCTGGCTCGACCTCGCGCGCTACGCCGATTCCAACGGCTACCAGGTCGACCTCGCCCGTTCGATCTGGCCGTACCGCGAATGGGTCGTCAACGCCTTCAACCGCAACCTCCCCTTCGACCGTTTCACCGTCGAGCAGCTCGCCGGCGACCTCCTTCCTTCCCCGACGCTGGAGCAACGCATCGCCACCGGGTTCAACCGGAACACCAAGGTGAACGACGAGGGCGGCGGCGACGCCGAGGAGTACCGCACCAAGGCCGTGAAGGACCGCGTCGCCACGCTCGGGACGGCCTGGCTCGGCCTCACGCTCAACTGCGCCGAGTGCCACACCCACAAGTACGACCCCATCACCCACGACGAGTACTACCGGCTCTACGCGTTCTTCAACAACTCGACCGACAGCGGCAACTACAGCAACGGCCCCGCCGTCGACGTGCCGCGTCCCGACCTTTCCGACTCCGAGTCCTTCGTCCGGAAGCGGCTCGGCGACGCCCGTCGTGAACTCGCCGCCGAGGAGGCCCGTCTCGCCGCCTCCCGGGCCGCCTGGGAGAAGTCCGCCCTGCGCCAACAGGACGCCTGGACGGTCCTCCAGCTGACCAACGCGCATTCCACCGGCGGCTCCGGATACACCAACCTCGCCGACGGCTCGCTGCTCGGCGTCGGCGTGAACCCCATCTACGACACCATCACCGTCGACGCCGCCACCGACCTCACCGGCGTCACCGCGGTGATGCTCGAGGTCCTCCCGGATCCGAGCCTGCCGAAGAACGGCCCCGGACGCTGGGGCCAGACCGGGAACTTCATCCTCGACGAGTTCGGGCTCTCCGTCGCGCCGGCCCGCGACGCCGACGGCAAGGGGTCCGTGAACGTCGCCTTCGCCGGGGCCGATGCGGATTGGGAACAGCAGTACTACCGCGCCGAACATGCCGTCGACCGGAACCCCAAGACCGGTTGGGCGATCGGACCGCGCTTCGGCGAACGCCATGTGCTCGTGGCCCGGCTGAAGGAGCCGGTCGGATTCCGCGGAGGCAGCCGGCTGACCTTCCGCCTCGACCACTACCACGGCAACAGCCACTGCGTCGGACGGTTCCGCATCTCCGTCACCACCGCCAAGGATCCCGCCGCGGCCTGGCCTTTGGCGGACGACGTCCGCGGGGCGCTGGGCGTCGCCGCGGCCTCCCGCACGCCGGAACAGGAACGCCGCATCGCCGCCGCGCATCGCGGCTCGTCGCCGGCGATCCGGCGCCTCGACCTGGAGGTCCACCGCCTGGACCAGAAGGAGCGGCAGCTCGCCGGACAGAAGTTCTCCTCGCTCGTGATGCAGGAACGTTCCGAGCCGCGTCCGCGTGAGACGTACGTGCATCTGCGCGGCGATTTCCTCACCCGCGGCAAGGTGGTGGAGGCGGGTGTTCCCGAGGTGTTCCCGCCCCTTCCCGCCGGCGAACCGGCGAACCGCCTCGCGCTCGCCCGCTGGCTGGTCGATCCGCGCCATCCGCTCACCGCGCGGGTGGCCGTGAACCGCCATTGGGAACGCCTCTTCGGCACCGGCCTGGTGAAGACCAGCGAGGACTTCGGCCGCCAGGGCGAAGCGCCGTCCCACCCGGAACTGCTCGACTGGCTGGCCACGGAGTTCGTCCGGACCGGCTGGGACATGAAGGCGTTGCAGAAGCTCCTCGTGATGTCCGCCACCTACCGTCAGGACGCCGCGACCGACGCCCAACGGCTGGAGAAGGACTTCTACAACCGGCTGCTCTCCCGCGGACCCCGCTTCCGCATGGACGCCGAGATGATCCGCGACCACGCGCTCGCGGTGAGCGGCCTGCTCAACCCCCGGATCGGCGGACCCAGCGTGTATCCGGTCCAGGTGCCCAACCTGTGGAAGGAGATCGGCTTCCTGCGCCCCGAGATCGGCATGGACGAGTGGCCCGTCAGCGAGGGCCCGGACCTGTACCGGCGCGCGGTCTACACGTTCTGGCGACGGGTTTGCACCTATCCGACCTTCGCCACCTTCGACGCCCCCAGCCGCGAGGTGTGCGTCGCGCGGCGTCCCCGGACCAACACGCCGCTCCAGGCCCTGGCCGCCCTGAACGATCCGACCCTGCTCGAGGCCGCCCGCGTCTTCGCCCAGAGGATCCTCGCCGAAGGCGGCAAGGACGACGACTCCCGTGTCGACTTCGCCTTCCGGGCCTGCCTCGGACGGTCGCCGTCCAAGGCCGAACGGGAACGTCTCGCCGGGTTCGTGGACCAGCAGTGGAAGGGCTACCGCAACGACCGCAAGGCCGCCGAGGCCCTGGTCGCCGTGGGGACCGCGCCACGGCCGGCGGACCTGGATCCGCGTCGTCTCGCCGCCTGGATGATGCTCGCCAACGTGCTCTTCAACCTCGACGAGTCCCTCACCAAGGGCTGATCGCCGAGGGCGGACCGGCCCCCTTTCCAGGAGGCCGGTCCCTGTGCATCGGCGGGTGAAGATCTCCGCGCGCCTTCCCCGCTGTCAGGCGGTTCCGATCAGCCCCGACGGGACTGGCGCCACCGTGAAAGCCCGGCGAAACCCGCCAGCGCCAAGACGGCGGCCGAAGCGTATTCCTCGGGCTCCGGAACCGGGGGAACCGTGCCGCCGTTCACACCCCCAAGCCCGATGCTCGACGTGCTCTCGATTCCACGCGCGGTGAACCGGATGAACCCGGAGATGGTCTCGCTGCGACCGGCGGCGATGAAGTCCGGGGTCATGATCTCCTCGTCGATCAGGGAAGTGGAGAACGCACCCGGCGTGGACCTGGTGAAGCTGAAGTTGACCGGAGTCCGGGTCGCTCCGCCCGTGAAGTTGGCCTCGACCTCGAATCCGACGAACGAACCGCTACCCTCGCCGACCACGCCGGTGATCGATGGGAACCTCGCATAGCCGATCGCCGTCGGACCGAACTGCGATCCCATTTCCCACACGCCGTTGAAGGAGATGGTCACCACCGCGCTGCCGTTCAGCAGGCCGCTGTTGTCCGTCTGGGAGACACCGCTCCCACCGGTCAATCCCAAGCCGAAGTGGCTGGCGGATTCGCTGTGGTTGATGCCGCCGGTACCCGAGGCGGAAAGTCCGCCGCTGCTGTAGGAGGCATCCAGTTGGTTCGAAAGCAGGACCGGAATCGGACTCAGCGTGACGCTCGTCGGCGTGCCCGCTCCCGGATTGAACTCCAGGGACGCGAATCCGGAGGAGAAGATGGGATCGGCAACCGCCATCGTCGTCCCGAGGGCGGTCAGAGCGCTCAGGGCGGCGAGGGTCGAAGGCATGGGAATGATGTTGGTTCTCATAAGTGGAGGTCGGACCCCCCAAGCGGGAACCATACCGTTCACAACGATGGGAATTCCCATCAGATGGGGGGTTCCTGCCCTCTGGTCGACACGGCCCAGCCGGATCCTTGGAAGCCGCCAAGGTCGGACCCCTCCAATGACCCTCCAGGATGCCGGACACCCGTTGGGCGTCCGGTTCAAGGGCGCACTCCTCGCCCCTCCGCCTCCACGCGTCTCAGCGGGTGATCCCCACCTGCGTCATCAGCCAGGCGTACTCGAAGGAGACCTCCTTCAGCCGGTCGTAGCGCCCGCTCGCGCCGCCGTGTCCCGCGCCCATGTTGCACTTCAGCAGCAACGGCCGGTCGTCGGTCTTCAGCGTCCGCAGCTTCGCCACGTACTTCGCCGGCTCCCAGTACATCACCTGGCTGTCGTTCAGGCTCGTGGTCATCAAAATCGCCGGATACGCGCCGCGCTTCAGGTTGTCGTACGGACTGTACGACCGCATGTAGTCGAAGGCCGCCTTCTCGTTCGGGTTCCCCCATTCCAGGTACTCGCCGACCGTCAACGGCAGGCTCGCGTCCATCATGGTGTTCATCACGTCCACGAAGGGCACCGCCGAGTGGACCGCCCGGAAGAGGTCCGGACGCAGGTTCACCACCGCCCCCATCAGCAGGCCGCCCGCGCTGCCGCCCTCGATCACCAGCCGGTCCGGGGCGCTCAACCCCTCCTTCACCAGCCACTCCGCGCAGTCGACGAAGTCGTGGAAGGTGTTCTTCTTCCGCATCAGCATGCCGTCGTCGTGCCAGCCCTCGCCGAGCTCGTTGCCGCCACGGATGTGCGCGATCACGTACACCATGCCGCGGTCCAGCAGCGAAAGCCGCGCGACGGAGAACGAGGCCTCCATCCCGATGCCGTAGGATCCGTAGCCGTACAGGAAGCACGGGGCCTTGCCGTCCAGCTTCACGTCCTTGCGCCGGACCACCGACATCGGCACCCGCACCCCGTCCCGCGCGGTCGCCCAACGGCGTTCGGTGACGTAGTCCGCGGAGTCGAACTTCCCGAGCACGGGCGTGCGCTTCAGCAGCGTCAGCTTCCCGGTGGCCAGGTCGCAGTCGTAGACGCCCTGCGGCGTGGCCATCGACTGGTAGGTCAACCGGAACGCCTTCGCATCCGGTTCCGGGGTCCCGGTCGCCCCCGCCGCGTACACCGGCTCCGGGAACGCCACCTCCCGCCATCCGCCGCCACGCCGGTCGTGGATCCGCAGACGCGTCAACGCCTCCCTTTGCTCCTGCACCACCAGGTGGTCCCGGAACATCTCCATGCCCTCCACCAGCACGTCCGCCCGATGCGGCACCAGCTCCGTCCAGCGGTCCGGCGCCTCCACCGGAGCCGTCACCAGACGGAAGTTCTTCGCGTCCCGGTTGGTCCGGAGGTAGAGCACGCCGTCCCGGTGCTCGAGGTCGTACTTGTGCCCCTTCTCCCGCGGCAACACCGGTCGGAACGTCCCGGCGGGTTCCGTCGACGGCAGGATCCTCTGTTCCCAGGTGTCCGTGCTCTGGAAGGTGCACACGAACCAGCGACGGTCCTTCGTCCGGCCCACCGCCACCGAGAACAGCTCGTCCGGTTCCACCAGGATGCGCTCGGCCTTCCCGCCTTCCACCGGCCGACGCCACAGCTCGTTGCTGCGCTTGGTCACCGGATCTTCCGTCGAATAGACCACCGTCCGTCCGTCCGAGGACCACTCGAACGAGGTCACCCGCTCCGCCAACGCCTCCGAGGTCCGGCCCGTCGTCAGGTCCTTCCGGTAGAGCGTGTACTGGCGGAAGCCGGTCACGTCGGTGCTGTAGAGCAGCTGCCGGCCGTCGTCGCTGACCTCGAATCCGCCCAGCGAGAGGAACGTGTGCCCGTTCGCGAGCGCGTTCAGGTCGAGCAGCACCTCCTCCGCCGCGTCGGCCAACGCGGCGCCGTCCGCACCGGCCTTCCGACGGCAGTGGATCGCATACTGCCGGCCTTCCTCCGTCCGCGTGTAGTACACGTGGGCGCCCCGCCGCAACGGAACCGTCAGGTCCGTCTGCTGGATGCGCGCCAGCATCTCGCGGTACAGGGCTTCTCCGAACACCTTCACGTCCGGCGTGCTCGCCTCGGTGTAGGCGTTCTCCGCCTCCAGGTGCCGGATCACCTCCGGGTCCGACTTCTCGCGCAGCCAGAACCACGGGTCGTCCACCGTCTCACCATGCCAGGTGGAGAGATGCTCGATGCGCTTCGCCACCGGCGGACGCAGGGCCGCGGGCGACGTGGCCGCCGGGGGATTCGTGGACTTCGGGGTTTCGGACATGACGTTGGGAAGGAGGGCGAGGAACGCGCCGGCGAGGACGATCCGGGCCGGATGGAGTGGCTGGAGGGACCGGGGCTCGCTGGGCGGCATGGACGGAAAAGTCGGCGGACCGCCGCATTCTGCAAGACCCGACATGTCCCGAGCACCGGTGTTGGCGACGCCGGTCCCGTTCGTCCACGCTCGGGTCCGGATGACGCCTCTCCGCATCTACGTCGACTTCGTCCCCCCGCCCCAGGCCATGGCCCTGCTGCGGGAGGCCGCCGCCGGACACGAACTCCTCTTCGCCCGCAACCCGACCGCCTCGGTCCTCGCCAAGGCGGAACGGGATCCGCAGATCGACACCGCGGACATCGCCTTCGGCCAACCGGACACCAAGGCCGTGCTCGGCTCCCCGCGGCTGCGCTGGGTGCACGTCAGCTCCTCCGGCATCACCCGCTACGACACCCCGGCGTTCCTGCAGGCGCTCCGGGCCCGCGGCGTCCTCCTCAGCAACAGCGCCTCCGTCTATGCCGAGGCCTGTGCGCTCCAATCCCTCGCCTTCCTGCTCGCGCAGTCTCGCGTCCTGCCCCGGGCCCTCGTCTCGCGGACCCCGAACGGTTCGCCCGAATGGAACGACCTCCGCCAGTCCTGCGTGCCCTTGCGGGGCCAACGCATCCTCATCGTCGGCTTCGGCGCCATCGCCCGACGGCTCGCCGGGTTCCTCCGCCCGCTCGGTCCCGAGGTCGTCGCCCATCGCCGACGTCCCCGCGGCGACGAAGGCATCCCGGTGGTCGGCCCCGAGGGACTCGCCGACGCGCTCGCCTGGGCCGACCACGTCGTGGACATCCTGCCCGAGAGCGGCGAGACGTGCGGATTCTTCGGCGCGGAACGCTTTGCCACGATGAAGCGCGGGGTCGTGTTCCAGAACATCGGCCGCGGCGCCACCGTGGACCAGGACGCCCTGCTCGCCGCCCTCCGGTCCGGCCACGTCGCCGCCGCATGGCTTGACGTCACCAGCCCGGAACCGCTTCCCGACGGTCACCCGCTCCTCTCCGAACCCAACTGCCACATCACCCCGCACATCGCCGGCGGACATGCCGACGAATCGGTCACCCTCGTGCGTCACTTCGCCGGGAACCTCGCCCGTTTCGTGGCCGGCAACCCGCTCTCGGACCGCGTGGCCTGAACGGGAAGATGCGGAAGGGATCGGCCCGGGGACGCACCAAGCCTTCGGTGGACGGAGAGGAAACCGCAGCTTGGCAGCCGCGGCCACAGGGGTCCTGGCGGAAATCTGGAGTCATGAATCTGGAATCACGAATGGCTGCGCGTCCCAGGATTTGCCCCGGGGCATGATTCTCCCGAGACTCCGCCCGTGACGAACGCCGGACCCCGCCATCGCCTCGAGCAACTCCGCGAGGCGCTGCTCGATCTGCACAAGACCCTCGTCGACTCGGAACGCGCCGGCTACGAGGCCGCCGTCGGTCCCATCCAGTCCCCGAACCACTTCCTGCGCCTGCTGTCCGAGGATCCCTGGTTCGCCTGGCTCCATCCCCTCTCGCTCCTGATCGTGGCCATGGACGAGGCCCTCGACGCGCGCATCCCGCTGACCGCGCCCCAGGCCGAGGAACTGGTCCTCCGCACCCGCCGCATGCTGGTGGCCTCCGAGGAGGGCGAGGGCTTTCCCCGGAACTACTTCGACGCGCTCCAGCGGGACCCGGACGTCGTCTTCGCCCATGCCCGCGCCGCCGGTCTGTTCCGCGCGGATGCCCGCCGGAACTGACCACGAATCCCCCGCCCCCCGGATCGTCTCCATCGGAGCGGGAAGGGACCTCACGCAACGCCGCCGAGTCGCCAAGGGGAGGCGACGACGGCGGCGGGATTGGCCGTCGCTGGGCTCACGCTTCACGTCCCCTTTCCCCGCGGCTTGGCGCCGTGGCGCGATGGTCCTTCGTCCAAGGACCCGGATCCGATCCGGCGGTTGACTCCGCGGCGCCCGAAGGCGGAGCCTTTTCCCGCTCCACCTTCGCTCCACCGCCATGAACCTCTCCCGCCTCGCCTGCCTCCTGCCGCTGCTCGCCGCCGGCTGCCTCCATTCCGAACAACCCCACCTCGGCGTCGGCGCCAAACCCGAGAAGGGCGCCGAGGTCGTCTTCGACGGCTCCAAGGAGATGCTCCACTCCAAGTGGACCTACTGGCAGGGCCCCGGCTTCAAGTCGTCGCTGCCCGTGAAGTGGCCCATCGTCGACGACCCGGTCGACAAGGGGACGGCCATGATGACCGACGACCGGGCCGCCGACGGCGGCCGGTACGGCGCCGCCGACCTCGTCACGGTGAAGGAGTACCGGGACTTCCGGCTGCACATCGAGTTCTTCATCTCCAAGCCCGGCGGCAACAGCGGCGTGTACCTCCAGAACCGCTACGAGATCCAGGTGCTCGACGGCGACAAGACCAGCCACGGCATGGGCGCCGTGATCAACGAAAGCCCGTCGCCCTACCACGCCTACAACGGCGTCGGGAAATGGAACGCCTACGACATCACCTTCCGCGCCGCGCGTTTCCAGGACGGCAAGCTGGTGGAGAAGCCGGTCGTCTCCATGTACTTCAACGGGGTGAAGGTCCACTCCAACGTCGTCATCAACCAGGTCTGGGGCGGCCCGAACTCGGGCATCGACGGCGGCAACGACGGCGGCAAGGGCATCACCGACCGGCCGGGCGGCCTGAAGCTCCAGGCGGAGGGACACGACGTCCGCTACCGGAACATCTGGATCCGCGAGCTGGACCTGAAGAAGGCGGACACCTCGTTCTGAACGAATGCAGGAGGGATCGGCTCGCCAAGCCGCAAACCCGCTGAGGCGGGAGAAGAAGCCGGTGGATTCCCGTCTTGGAGCCGAACCCCGGGTGCTGACCGCGGTTTCGAACCCGGAGCCTGCGTCCCGTTGGCGTCTTTGCGGGTTTGCGTGAGGCCGGTCTTTGCGTGGTCGGTCTTCGCTCCCTCAGAGCCGTTTCGGCTGAGCCTGCGCCCAACAGGCCCTTGGAATGAGAAAGGCGGCCGGGCTTTCGCCCGACCGCCCCCGATAGTACCTATGCGTTAGAATATTATCGGAGCCCACACTCATGGGCAAAGCGTCCGGTCCATCCGGACTCCACCTGGAATCCGGCTCGTTCGGAACCGAAGGGCGTCTGGAAACACCCACCGGTTCCGGAAACCGTTGTGTCACAGCGATCCCGCCTCCAGCCAGCGCCGTTGGGCGAACCGCTGTGAATTCCATTGTTCATCCGTGTGACCAACTTGAAACGGGTCCATGAGAGCACCTGTTTCCTGCGCCTCCGTTTAGCAGGTTCCGGACCCGGCGGCACATCCCCGCACCGGCTGGGGGTTGGTCTTTCGGGTTCCTCCACGTAGCGTCGCCCGCATCCATGCGCTGGTTGCTCCCATTCCTGATGGCCCTTGCGGTGGCGGCCGACGGCTTCGTCCAGGACCGCTTCGCCATCGGCCTCTGGGTTCCACCGCTCGACACGACGAACCGGACCGCCCGCTATCGCGAGCTCCGCGACGCGAACTTCAACCTCGTGATCGGTTCCGGCGGACTCGAACGGAAGGAGCAGCTCCGGCTCTGTGAACGCTTCGGGTTGAAGGCGCTGGTGCCGCCCGAGGGCAACCCGTCGCGCCCGCCCGACAGCGCCGCCTGTTGGGGTTACCTGCTCGCCGATGAACCCTCCGCGGCCGAGTTCCCCGCCCTGGCCGGCCGGGTCGCACGTCTCCGTCAGTCGGACCCCGGCCGACTCGGCTACATCAACCTCTTCCCCAACTACGCCTCGCCCGCGCAGCTCGGGACGGCCGACTACGAGGAGCATGTTCGGCGGTTCGTGGAGACGGTCCGTCCCGGGGTGCTGTCCATGGACCACTACCCCAACCAGCGCCCCGACGCGGACACGCGGGAAGCCTACCTGCGCAACCTGGAGACGATGCGCCGGCATTCCGTCGCCGCCGGGATCCCGTTCTGGAACTTCTTCCACTCGATGCCGTTCGCCGACCGCATCGACCCCACCGAAGCCCAGGTCCGCTGGATGATCCACGCCTCGCTCGCCCACGGTTCCAAGGGCGTCCTCTACTTCTGCTACTGGACACCCGGCAAGGGCAACAAGGGCACCGGGGAGTTCCCCAAGGGAGGCGCCATCCTCACCGCGGAGGGAAGGCGCACCCGCCATTACGACGAGGCCCGGCGCATCAACGCCGGACTGCTCAAATGGGGACCGACGCTCCTGCAGCTCACCGGCGAAGGCGTGCGGTCCGGCACCACCGGCGCGGCGGAGTCCGTCTGGTCGGGTTCCGGGATCCGTTCGCTGTCGCGCGTCGGCTCCGATCCGGAATCGCGGTTCCTCGTCGGCACCCTGCACCACCGGGACGGACGCCGCGCGGTGCTCCTCGTCAACGACGGCACCGCCTACACCGCCTGGCCGACCGTGGCGTTCGACGGCGACGCCGAGGTGTTGGAGGTCTCCCGCGAGGACGGCTCCGCGATGCCTGTGATCGACGACAGCCCGGAGCTTCCCGGCCTGCAGCTTTCGTTCGGGGCCGGCGATGCGCGGCTCTTCCTTCTCAACCCGCCAACCCCGCGTTGAATCGGCGCGTCGTCGTCGTCAACGTGGGCCGATGAAACGGGTGACCGTCTACTGCGCCTCCAGCGCCGCCGCACATCCCGAGTTCGCCGCCGCCGCCTTCGAACTCGGCGGAATCCTCGCCCGGGCCGGCATCACCACCGTCTATGGCGGCGGGGCCATCGGTTCCATGGGACGCCTCGCCGACGGCGCCCTCGCCGCGGGCGGACGTGTGGTTGGCATCATGCCGCGCTTCATGGGCGACCTCGAATGGGGCCATCCCGGCCTCTCCGAGATCGTCTGGACCGAAACCATGGCCGCCCGCAAGGAACTCCTGTTCCAGGACACCGACGCCATCGTCACCCTGCCCGGTGGCACCGGCACCCTCGAGGAGCTGATCGAGGTCCTCACGCTCAAGCGGCTCGGCCTCTTCTTCAAGCCGGTGGTCCTCGTCAACCAACGCGGCTTCTACGACCCGCTCATCCAGCTGCTCGGCAACTGCGTCACCGAGGCGTTCATGAGCCCCAGGCACCTCGACATGTGGCGCGTCGTCGACCATGTGGACCAGGTGCTCGACGGACTTCGGGCGTGCCCTCCCTGGGACGAACGGTCGCGCGAATTCGCCGTCCAACGCGCCCCGGGGACCGGTTCTTGAGTTCCCTCCGGCCGTCCCCGTCTCCAGCCCGGTGACGACGGCAGCTTGGGCGTTGAATGTTCGTCCCGGCGCGTTGAAATGACGCCGCTCCCATGAACCTGCGCCTCCTCCGTCCGGCCGTCGTCGCCGCACTCGCCCTCGTCTCCCAAGCCGCCGACTGGCCCGCCTGGCGCGGCATGGACGGCCTCGGCGTCAGCCCGGAGAAGGGACTTCCTCTCGAATGGTCGCACGAGAAGAACGTCGCCTGGCGCACGGTCCTTCCGGGACGCGGATCCTCGTCCCCCATCGTCGTCGGTGGACGCGTGTACGTGACCACGCAGACCGAGGGCAAGGGCCTCCGCGTGCTCGCCCTCGACGCCGCCACCGGCGCGTTGGCCTGGGACACCGAGGTCGCCAGCGGCGCCCTCCACGCCCACGACCTCCACAACATGGCCACCCCGTCCGCGGTCTCCGACGGGAAGTCCGTTTGGGTGCTCTTCGGCACCGGCGACTACGCCCGCCTGGACCTCGACGGCAAGGTCGTCTGGCACCGCAACTTCGTGAAGGAGATCGGTCCCATCCGCACCAACCACGGCTATGGAACCTCGCCCGTCCTCCTCGATGGACGCCTCTACCTGACCCTCATGCACCAGGGACCGTCGTGGCTCCTCGCCGTGGAGGCCGCGACCGGCAAGGAACTCTGGCGGAAGGAACGTTCCTTCGGTGCCGAACAGGAGGCCCAGGACTCCTACTCGACCCCGTTTGTCCTGCGGCACGAAGGCCGAACCGAACTCGTCGTCGCCGGCGGCGAGGTCCTCAACGCCTACGTGCCCGCCACGGGCGAGGAGTCCTGGAGGTTCGGCGGCCTGAAGGTTCCGCATCCCTACGGCCGCACCATCGCCGGCCCCACCGGCGGCGAAGGCGTGGTGGTGGTGGTCTCCTCGGGCTTCCAGAACCGTGGATCTACCACCGCGATCCGGGCCGGTGGAAAGGGCGACATCACCGCCACCCACCGCCTGTGGAACCAGGCCAAGTTCTCCGCCGACTGCCCCACGCCGTTGATCCACGACGGACTGCTCTATTCCGTGCGCGACGACGGCATGGCCTCCTGCCTCGACCTCAAGACGGGCGAGCCCCAGTGGCAGGAGCGCCTGTTCTCGGACAACATCAAGGTCTCGCCGGTGTTCGGCGACGGACGCGTGTACTTCCAGAGCGGGCAGTCGCAGTGCGTCGTGGTGGCGGCGGGTCGGAAGTTCGAGGTGTTGGCGCGCAATTCACTGAAGGAATCCACGCAGGCCACCCCGGCCATCGCCGGAGGCCGGATCTACCTGCGCACCGACGAAGCCCTCTACGCCATCGCCCGGAAGCCCTGAAGGCATTCGCGATTCCCGATTCCCGATTCGTGATCCGTTCCATGGTAGCCGAGGCCGCCAGGCCACGGACGATCGTCGCCGATTCGGTTGTTCCCCGCTGAAAACTGAAAACTTGAAACTGAAAACTCCTCTGAATGGCCACAGAGGCACAGAGGACACGG
>JAIYBC010000046.1 GCA_027488845.1 Verrucomicrobiales bacterium
CAAAACCGCCGCCAAATGGCGCTGACGACCGATCCCAACCGCAGAAGACAGCGTTGCTGGCGATCAGCTGGCCTGTAGGTCAGCTGAGCCAACCACGCCCACCCAGCCAGACCTTCCCGATTCGGTAGCCTACGGACGTGTCCCCAAGACAGGGACGTCCCCAAGACGGGAAACCTCACAAAAGCGCACCTCGGTGGTCTAAGGCCAGGTGGTCTAAGGCCATGTCCCTTAGGGGCACGGAGGCTTTGGGAAACCCTGCGCCAAGAGACATGTCCCCTAGGAGACCCATCCTGATCAGCCCGTTCCGTGTCAACCAATTCGTGACAACCTCAGGAAGGCGGGGACTTCGAATTTCCAACGCCTTCCTTCGTCGATCGGCCCATGCCCCAGACGTCCCGTCGCCGGTTCCTTGGCCGTTCCCTGTTGTTCTCCGGTGGTCTCCTGATCGCCGGCTGTTCCGCGCCGCATGTCAGCCGCAGGCGGGTGCTGGGGGCCAATGACCGATTGCGGATCGCTTCCGTCGGCGTCGGCGGAAAGGGCTGGACCGACCTCAACATGGTCGGAAGCCAAGACATCGTGGGCCTTTGCGATGTCGATTCGAACCGTTTGGCCAAGGCCGGCGAGAAATTCGGTTCCGCGCGTCGCTTCGCCGACTGGCGCCGGATGTTCGACGACCTGGGGAACTCAATCGACGCAGTGACGGTCTCGACCCCGGACCACACGCATTTCCCGCCGTCGATCCGTGCGGTCCGGCAGGGGTGGCATGTGTTCTGCCAAAAGCCGTTGACCCACACCATTTGGGAGGCGCGCGAACTGACCCGGGCCGCCAGGGAAGCCGGTGTCGCCACGCAGATGGGCAACCAGGGGATCTCGCATCCGATACTCCGTCGGGACGCCGAGCTGGTAAAGGGCGGTGCGGTGGGAACGGTGACGGAGCTGCACTGCTGGACCGATCGCCCGGGCAATTGGTGGCCCCAAGGCGTGGGACGCCCGTCGGATCGTCCGCCGGCGCCCTCCGAACTCGACTGGGAACTTTGGCTCGGGACCGCGCCGGAACGCCCGTACCATCCGGCTTGGGGTCACTTCAAGTGGCGTGGGTGGTGGGACTTCGGCACGGGTGCGGTCGGGGACATGGGGTGCCATCTGCTGAATCTCGCGGGCCTCGTGCTCGATCCCGCCGATCCGACCTCGGTCGAAGCCCTCGTGGCGGACGGCGCCAACCCGGAGACGGGACCCTTGCGGTCGCATCTGGCCTGGGACATCCCGGCCCGGAACGGCCGTGCGGCGTTCCGGTTCCATTGGTACGACGGCGGATTGAAGCCCTCCGCCGACCTCTTCCCCGGCGCCAGCTTCGATGGCAATGGAGTGCTGGTGGTGGGTTCGGCGGACACGATGCTGACCAATTACGAGGGCGGCGCGCGCTTCCGGACCGGGCGCACGTACGACGACTTCAAGTCGGTGCCGGAACTGTTCGAGAAGTACGCCGAATTCGAGCCCAGCCACTACGCGGAATGGATCCGGGCCTGCAAGGGCGGCCCAAAGGCATTGTCCTCGTTCGAGTCCGCCGGCCCCATCACCGAGACGCTGTTGCTGGGCAACCTGGCGATCCGCACAGGAAAACGCCTGGAATGGGATTCAAGGCGCCTGAGGGTGACCAACGTCGCCGAAGCCAATCGGTTCGTCAGAACCACCTATCGACCCGGCTTTGTTTCCTGAAGGGCCTCGCCAAGCCGGGACCGGGTCCCGGAACTGATCCTGCCCTTGATCCTACTCTCGATCTCAATCCCGTGTCCCGCTCCCAGCGATGCGGCGGGAGCGGGAGATTGAAATCCGGATCAAGAGCAAGAGCAGGATCGAGACCCAGAGGCCTGAGCAGGCAGCAGCGGATCAGAGGGATACGACCCGGACGTTGTAGATCGAACGGTCCGCGGCGAGCTGGTCGAGGCAGGCCTTCGGGGGCTGGCTGTCGAGAAGGAGCACGGTCAGCGCCTGGCCGCCGGCCGCCTCACGTCCGAGGCTCATGCTCGCGATGTTGACGTTGTGGTCCGCGAGGATGCTGCCGAGCTTGCCGATCATGCCCGGGCGGTCCTGGTGGTTCAGGAGCAGCAGGATTCCGCTGGTGGGAATTTCGACCGGGGTGCTGAACAGACGGACGATCCGTGGGTTGTTCGGCGAACCGAAGAAAGTGCCGCCGGCGCTGCCGACCTTGGTCTCGCCCGCGAAGAGTTGGACATGCAGCCACTCGTTGAAGGTGACGGGCTCGTCCGAGCGCTTCTCCTCGACGGTGATGCCGAGGTTGGAGGCGATGGAACGGACGTTGATGGCGTTGACGTCCTGGGGACCGGCGGAGGAGAGGAAGCCCTTGAGCACCGCACGGGTGACGGGATCGGTGGCCGGCAGGTCCTTGGCCTTGCCGCCGAAGGTGACGTAGATGCGGTCCACGCCGGAGGCGCCCATCTGGCTCAGCAGACGGCCGATCTTCTCCCCAAGCGCCACGTAGGGTTGGAGGATCTCGAAGGCCTTGGCGTCGACACCCGGAAGGTTGACGGCATTGCGCACCTCGCCGGTGAGGAGGAAGCCGGTGATGATCTCGGCCACCTCGAGGCCGCACTTCTCCTGCGCCTCCTCGGTGCTCGCGCCGAGGTGGGGGGTGAGGACCACGTTGGGAAGGGCGCGGAACTTGTGGTCTGCGGCGAGCGGTTCGGCGGCGAAGACGTCCAGGGCGGCCCCCGCGACACGGCCGGTTTCGAGGGCGGCGGCCAGGTCGGCCTCGTTGACGATCTCGCCGCGGGCGCAGTTCACGATGCGGACCCCGGGCTTCATCCGGGCGATCGACTCGGCGTTGATCATGCCGCGGGTTTCCGCGGTGACCGGCATGTGGACGGTGATAAAGTCGGCCTCGCGGTAGAGGACGTCGGAATCGGTCGCCAACTCGACCCCGAGGTGCTTGGCACGGGCCTCGGTGAGGAAGGGATCGTAGGCGACAACCCGCATTCCGAAGGCGAGGGCGCGCTTGGCGACCTCGGAACCGATCCGTCCCATTCCCAGCACGCCGAGGGTCTTGCCGTGGATTTCGGTGCCCTGGAAGGCCTTCCGGTCCCATTTGCCCGCGGCCATGGTGGCATGGGCTCCGGGGATCTTGCGGGCGAGGGCTCCCAGCATGAAGAAGGTGAGTTCCGCGGTGGTGATGGTGTTGCCGGCGGGCGTGTTCATCACGACGACACCGCGCTGGGTGGCCGCCTCGACATCGACGTTGTCGACACCGACGCCGGCGCGGCCCACGACGCGGAGCTTCGGCGCGGCCTCCATGACCTTGCGGGTGACCTTGGTCTCGGACCGGACCACCATGGCCTCGACATCGCCGAGCAGCGGCAGGAGTTCGGCTTCGGAAAGGCGCTTGGGGAGGACGGTGACCCGGAATTCCGGACGGGCCTGGAAATAGGCGATGCCCCGCGGGGAGATGGGGTCGCAGACAAGAACGTGCATAAGGCGGGGCGGACGTTAGGAACCATGGCGGGTCAGGTCAACGCGGGAGGGGAATGCGGGTTCGGTCTTGTCTTTCGGGGTCCGGCAACAATGATCGCCCCCCGTCTTATGAGTTTGCAGATCCAGCCCAAGCCAGAGGAGCAACAGCCCGAGGCCGACCTGTCCATCGCGTTCCTGACGTGGTTCGAGGAGAACAAGCGCCTGATCGCGATCGGGTTCGGCCTCGTCTCCGCCGCGGTCGTGGTCGGGATCGTGAACCGCAACGTGAAGGATTCCGCCGAGCGTTCGGCGAATGCGGCCATGTTCGCCGTGCTCGCGCCGGGTGCGAAGACCGTCACCGCCGACGCCCTGGCCAAGGTCGCCGCCGACCATTCCGGAACCAAGGCCGCCGAGCGCGCCCAGCTGCTCGCCGCGGCCCAGCTTTTCGAGGAAGGCCGCCATGCCGACGCCCAGAAGGCGTTCGAGGCGTTCGACGCCGCCTACCCCGACAGCGCCCTGGCCTCGACCGCCGTCCTCGGCATCGCCTCGGCCCTCGACGCCCAGGACAAGACCTCCGAGGCCATTTCCGCCTACGCCGCGTTCATCAGCCGATTCCAGGACGACGCCTTGGTCACCGACGCGCGTCTGTCGAAGGCCCGCGTCCATGAAGCCGTCGGTCAGTTCAAGGAAGCGCTCGCCCTCTACGACGAACTGGGTCGGGGAGGCTTCAACGCCGCCGCCCAGGATGCGGCCCTCCGTCGGGCCAATCTGCTTCAGGCCCACCCCGAACTGGCCCCGGCGCCTCAGGTGCTGACCAACGCGGTCAACGTCGCCGCGCCGACCAACTCGGCGCGCTGAACGCCTGTTGAACGGCTTGGCCTGAGCCCGGTCCGATCCGCATGAAAATCTCGATCATCGGGACCGGCTACGTGGGCCTCGTGACCGGGGCGTGCTTTGCCGAGGTCGGCCATGAGGTGGTCTGCGTCGATGCGGACGCCAACAAGGTGCGAACCCTCCAGGCTGGGGGGATCCCCATCTACGAACCGGGGTTGGAAGACCTCGTCCTCCGCAACGTCGCCGCGGGCCGGCTCTCCTTCACGCAGTCCACCGCCGACGGTGTCGCCCGCTCGGAAGTGGTGTTCATCGCGGTGCCGACGCCGCCGAATCCGGACGGCTCGGTGGACCTCAGCTACATCGAGAGCGTGGCCCGGGAGATCGCGGGCTGCCTCGAAGGCTACCGGATCATCGTGGACAAGAGCACGGTGCCGGTGAAGACGGCGGAGAAGGTGGCGGAGACGGTGAAGCGCTACCGGCGGACCGAAGTGGAGTTCGACGTGGTGAGCAATCCGGAGTTCCTCCGGGAAGGCTTCGCGATCGACGACCTGATGAAGCCGGACCGCATCGTCATCGGGACGAACAGCGCCCGCGCGGCGGCGCGGATGCGGGAGCTGTACGCGCCGTTCGAGGCGCCGCTGATCGTCACCGACACCAACTCGGCGGAGCTGATCAAGCACGCGGCGAACTCGTTCCTCGCGCTGAAGATCTCGTACGCCAACGCGTTGTCGGTGATCTGCGAGGCCAGCGGCGCGAACGTCCAGGAGGTGACCCGTGGGATGGGACTGGACGCGCGCATCGGCACGCGTTTCCTGCAGGCGGGCCTCGGCTTCGGTGGCTCGTGCTTCCCGAAGGACCTGAGCGCGTTCATCCAGATCAGCGACCAGCTGGGCTACGACTTCCGGTTGCTCAAGGAGGTCCAGCGGATCAACCACGGCCAGATGGAGCGGTTCGTGAAGAAGATCGAGGACACGCTGTGGGTGCTGAAGGACAAGCGCATCGGGGTGTTGGGCTTGGCGTTCAAGCAGAACACCGACGACGTGCGTTCCTCGCCGGCGATCGACCTTTGCCTGCGGCTTCTGGGCGGTGGCGCCCGCCTGCGCGTCCATGACCCGAAGGCCATGGACAAGGCCAAGGCGATGCTCTCCCCGGGGCCCAACCTCGAGTACGTCGAGGATCCGGGAAAGGTGGCGGAAGGGTGCGAGGCGCTTGTGATCGCCACCGAGTGGCCCGAGTTCGGGCGCCTCGACTGGGCCGCGATCCGGGCCTCGATGTCCACGGCGATCCTGTTCGACGGCCGCAACCTGCTCGACCCGGCCGAGATGAAGTCCCTCGGCTTCCTCTACAAGAGCGTCGGTCGGTGAACCCGTCCCCGAGGATCGAAGTCGCCGCCGGCATCGTCGTCCGGGACGGTCTCCTGCTCATCACACGCCGTCCGCCGGGAACGCACCTCGCCGGCCTCTGGGAGTTCCCCGGTGGGAAGCGGCACGTCGACGAGTCCTGGGAATCCTGCCTCGCCCGCGAACTGCTGGAGGAACTCGACACACGCGTCCAAGTCGGACGCCTCCGGTACGAAACCGAACACGCCTACCCGGAGAAGACCGTCCATCTCCGCTTCTTCGAATGCAGCGTCCTCGAAGGCGAGCCGAGGCCGGTCGAATGCGCGGAGCTCGCCTGGGTCCGGCCGACGGATCTGGGGCGTTACACCTTCCCGGAAGCCGACCGCGGACTGGTCGCGTTGCTGTCTTCCTGAAGCCCGAACGCCGACGCGAGACGCCGGCCTCGGTTCAGAGCCGATTGCCACCGGTGGGCCCGATCGGCTTGGCGGTGGCCCCGGGGCTTTGGAGGACCTTGCTGAACTCGTCGCAGGACACCGCGTACTGGAAGCCGCTGCCCGTGCCTGCGGCCCCGTAGCGCCCCTTCTTGTCCAGGGCCACGAAGTTGATGCTGAGGTCGTAACCCTTGGGATCCAGGGAGGCGATGCGGTGGATCGTCGCCAGACAGGCCTCCACCGGGGACATCCCCTGCCGCATGAACTCGACCACGAGGAACGAGCCGCAGTAGCGCATGACGTTCTCGCCGATCCCGGTGGCACCGGCGCCGCCCACGGTGTTGTCCACGTAGAGCCCGCCACCGATGATCGGCGAATCTCCGACCCGACCCGGGATCTTGTAGCCCCAACCGGAGGTGGAACAGGCCCCGAAGACATCCCCGGATGGCGTCAGCAGCAGCAACGCGATGGTGTCGTGGTTCGGGGCCTTCTTCTTTTCCGAGGCCTGGGCCTTGCGCCACTTCTCCCAGGCGGCCTTCTGGCCGGGGGTCACCTTCGGGCCCTTCTCGAAGCCGCGTTCGCGGGCGAAATCCTGGGCGCCGTCGCCGACGAGCATGACGTGGCGCGTCTCCTCCATGACCCGACGGGCGATGGAAACCGGATGGGCGAAACCCTCGACCGCCGCCACGGATCCCGCCTTGTGGCCCGGACCGGACATGATGCAGGCGTCCAACTGGACCACACCGTGGGCTGCCGGGATGCCGCCCAGGCCGACGCTCGGGTTGGTCAGGTCCGACTCGGTCACCCGAACCCCCTGCTCGACGGCGTCGAGGCCCGATCCGCCGCCCTTCAACACCTCGAGGGCCTTCTCGTTGGCCGGCTTGCCGAAGGGCCAGGTCGAGATCACCAGCGGCGGACGCACCGCAGGGATCACGGTGCCGGCGGTTTCGGCTGCCGACGCGTTCGAACCCGTCAGCTTCCCGTCCACCAAGGCCACCAGTGAAGATCCCAGAAAGGTCCTGCGCGCGATTTCCATGGGCCAAGCCTCCCCAACCGGAGTTCGCGTGCAATGCCGAACCGTCCCGAACCGCCCCATGATGGGCATGACATTCCCCCGGAAACTTGCACTTGTTGACGTTCCGGAACCGCCGGTAGCGTCCGACGTACCGAATGGCCGCCGAGGCGCTCATCATTGTTCCGACGTACAACGAACGAGAAAACCTCCCGGACCTGGTGCGTCGGCTGATGGCCCAACCGCTCGTCCTCGACGTGCTCGTGGTGGACGACAATTCACCGGACGGCACCGGCGCGATCGCCGATGGGATCGCGGCCCACAACCCGCACGTTCACGTGCTCCACAGGACGGTGAAGGACGGTCTCGGGCGGGCCTACATCGCAGGATTCCAATGGGCGTTGAAGCGGGACTACCGGTTCGTCTTCGAGATGGACGCGGACTTCTCCCACAATCCCAGCGACATCCCCCGTTTCCTCCAGGCGGCCCAGAAGCAGGAGGCCGACCTCGTCCTCGGTTCGCGGTACTCCGGCGGCATCCGGGTCATCAACTGGCCGCTTGGACGGCTCCTGCTCTCGCTCTGGGGCGGCTTCTACACGCGGCTCATCACCGGGATGCCGTTCAGCGATCCCACCGGCGGATTCAAGTGCTTCCGCCGCTCCGCGCTCGAAGCCATCCAGGTGGGAACCGTCGCCTCGAACGGGTACAGCTTCCAGATCGAGCTCACCCATCGCGTCTGGCGCCGGGGACTCAAGGTCGCCGAGGTGCCGATCGTCTTCACCGACCGCGAACAGGGCTCCTCGAAGATGTCCCGGGCCATCGCGGTCGAGGCCGCCTGGATGGTCTGGAAGCTTCTCCTCGAGAACGGACTCCGCCGCCGGCCGTCGCCGGAGGACTTCGCCGCCTGAAGGCCGGCGCGCGGCATCGCGCCGTCCCGGGCCCCGGGTCCGTTCCTGTCGGGCATCCTTGCCGAGTCGGGGGCGGCCGGTAGGGTCCCGCTCCGCATGAAGGCCCCCGTCACCCGCCCCGGAACGCTCTGGCATGTCGAGGCGCTGGCCCCGGACCTGTTCCGGCTTCGCGGCACACGCGAGCGCCGTTTCCATTCCCGTTCCTCGGGAGCCCTGGCCGAACGGGAATGGCCCTCCCCTCCCCTGCATGGCGTCGGCGGACGCGGCGGTGGAACCCTCGACACCTCCGAAGGCACCTTCACGCTCGGACGCGGCGGTGCCTGGACGCTCAAGGACGCACACGGGATCACGGTGTTCTCGTCGCCGCGCGGCGGCACGGGATTCCAAGGCGGGAAGGCCGTCGTCGAACTCGAACTCGCCGAACACGAGTCCTTCTTCGGCCTGGGCGAAACCGCCGGCCCCCTCGACCGCCGTGGACAGGTCCGCGAGTTCTGGAACGTCGACGTCCTCGGCCACGCACCCGCGATCCATCCCGGCCTCAAGTCGCTCTACGTGTCGATCCCGTTCGCGATCTCGCTCCGCGACGGCCGCGCCGCGGGACTCTTCTGGGACAACCCGGCGCGGCAATGCTGGAACCTGGGACAGGCCCGGCCGGATCGATGGACGCTCTCCGCGGATTCCGGCGAGATCGACCTGTACCTGTTCCTCGGCCCCACGGTGTCCGCGGTGGTCGCCCGGTATTCCCAACTGACCGGGACCATGCCGATGCCTCCGCGTTGGGCGTTGGGATACCAGCAGTGCC
The DNA here is from genome assembly GCA_027488845.1 of Verrucomicrobiales bacterium. GTDB lineage: Bacteria > Verrucomicrobiota > Verrucomicrobiia > Limisphaerales > UBA9464 > SXXZ01. Next base: position 8,793 of record JAIYBC010000046.1, read on the forward strand.
GGTACAGCTACGAATCGGCGGAACGGGTCGAGCAGGTCGCCGGGGAGTTCCGCCGTCGGAAGCTGCCCTGCGACGTCCTGTACCTCGACATCCACCACATGGACGCCTACCGCGTCTTCACCTTCGGCCGCACCTTTCCCAAGCCCGCGGATCTGATCCGGCGGCTGGCCCGGCGCGGATTCAAGGTGGTCACGATCGTCGACCCCGGGGTGAAGGACGACCCGGGGTTCGGCGTGCTCCGTCGCGGCGTGGAGGCGGACGCGTTCGTGAAGGAGGCGGATGGCAAGACGGACTTCGTCGGCGAGGTCTGGCCCGGCCGGTCGAGGTTCCCCGACTTCCTGAACCCGGGGACGCGGGACTGGTGGGGCGATGAGCAGAAGGCCCTGCTGGACGTCGGGGTCGCCGGGGTGTGGAACGACATGAACGAGCCGGCGAACTTCGCCCGGCCGGACAAGACCCTGCCGCCCGACGCGCTGCACCGGACCGTGGACGGACCGCGGCCGCACGCCGAGGTGCACAACCTCTACGGCCAGGAGATGGCCCGGGCCTCCCGCGAAGGGGCGCTGCGCCACGCCCCGGACCGCCGTCCGTTCGTGATCACCCGCGCCGGTTACGCCGGCATCCAGAGGCACGCGCTCGTCTGGACCGGCGACAATTCGTCGACCTGGGAACACCTCGACGAAGCGGTCCGGATGCTCCTGAACCTCTCGGTCAGCGGCGTCCCCTTCTGCGGCGCCGACGTCGGGGGCTTCCTCGGGAACGCGACGCCGGAGCTGTTTGCGCGATGGATGCAGTTCGCCGCCTTCACGCCGTTCTTCCGCGGACACTCCGACCTCGGAACCCGGGACCACGAGCCTTGGGCGTTCGGATCCGAGACCGAGGCGATCTCCCGATCCAGCCTCACGATCCGCTACCGGCTGCTGCCGCTTCTCTACGCGCTCTTCGCCGAGGCCCACCGGACGGGGAGCCCGATCATCCGGCCGCTCTTCTGGCGCTACCAGAACGACCCCGTGGCGGTGGCCTGCGCCGACCAGTTCCTGCTCGGCGACGACCTGCTCGTGGCCCCGGTGCTGCGGGCGGGCGCCGTCGCCCGGAGCGTCTACCTGCCCAACGACATCTGGTACGACTTCTGGACCGGCGAACGGTTCGAAGGCGGGGACCATGTGCTGGCCGACGCCCCGCTCGAGCGCATCCCGCTGTTCGTCCGCGCCGGCGCGCTGATACCGATGGGACGCGAACGGCAGTCCATCGGTCCCCGTGACGACGAGGGCCAGGTCCAGCTCCACGTCTGGCCGGGCCACTCGGGGTCGCTGGAGTGGTACGAGGACGACGGCACGACGATGCAGCACGAGTCGGGGCGGTTCCATCGGCGCAGCGTGACCAACACCGGCCGGGGCCGGCGGCAGACGCTCCGCTTCGGGAAGTCGGCGGGCCTCTTCGAGAGCCGCGTGCGCTCGTGGCGTCTCGTGGTCTGGAACGCCACCCCGAAATCCAAGGTGAAGGTGGATGGTGAAGCGCTGGAGCTGGACGTCTCGGAGGAGGGTCTGCTCAAGGCCGACATCCCCAACCGTCCCGACGCCTTCACGGTGGAGATCACCGGCCTTTGATTCCGCGGCTCCCCGAGCGCTCCCGACGAGGCGGCGGTTGACCCGGATCTCCGGCCTGGAACAGCCTTCCCGCGTGAATCCCCGTCGACTCGGCATGCTCGCCGCGGTGTGCCTCGCCGCCGTCACCGCCATGTCCAAGGACGCCATCCCCATCAACGAGGTCGAGGCCAACGTCCCGCCCTACACCCTGCCCGAGCTGCTGGTCGACGCGAAGGGCCGCCGGATCACCACCGTCGGGGGCTGGGCCGGGAAGCGTAAGGAGTGGATGTCCCTGATCGAGGCCCACGAATACGGGGCGGTGCCGGCGGGACTGCACCGCGGTCCGGCGACCGTGGTGGAAATGAAGCCCGACGCCCTCGGGGGCAAGGCGGTGCGCAAACGGATCCGGGTTCCGTTGACCGCCGGACCGGACCCGGTCTCGGTCGACCTGCTGGTGTACCTGCCCAAGGACGCGAAGGGACCGGTGCCGGCCTTTGTGGGATTGAACTTCGCCGGAAATCACGCGGCGGCCACCGAGACCGACGTTCCCCTGACCCGCGGTTGGATGCCCAAGTCGGCGAAGGGCGCCGTCGACAACCGCGCCACCGACGCGGCCCGCGGAACGGAGTCGGAGGCGTGGCCCTTCGAGAAGATCGTCGAGCGCGGCTACGCGGTCGCCACGGCCCACTACGCGGACATCGAGGCGGACCATCCGGAGGGCTGGAAGACCGGTCTCCGAGGAGCTGTGGCCCCGGGCGGCGCCAACCACGTCTTCGCCCCCGGCGAATGGGGAGCCATCAGCGCCTGGTCGTGGGGACTCTCGCGCTGCTTCGACGCCCTCGCCGAGGACGCCGCCGTCGACGCGTCGAGGATCGCGGTGATCGGGCATTCGCGCCTGGGCAAGACCGCGATCTGGGCCGGCATCCGGGATCCCCGGTTCGCCCTGGTGGTGGCGAACCAGTCCGGCGAAGGCGGCGCCGCGCTGTCGAAGCGCTTCTTCGGCGAGACCGTGCTCCGAATCAACACCAGCTTCCCCCACTGGTTCTGCGGCCGCTTCAAGGACTACAACCACGCGACCGACAAGCTGCCCCATGACGCCCACGCGGTCATCGCCTGCGTCGCCCCGAGGCCGGTGTACATCGGCAGCGCCGAGGAGGACCGCTGGGCGGATCCCAAGGGCGAGTACCTCTCCGGCTGGCATGCGTCTCCGGTCTACGCGCTCTTTGGGCTGAAGGGGCTGCCACAGGAGGCCCAACCGCCGGTCAACACCTCCGTCGGCGGCCATGTCGGCTACCACATCCGCACGGGCAAGCACGACCTCACGGGACGCGACTGGGCCCACTACCTGGACTTCGCCGACCGCCACCTCAGGCGGTGAGAGAATGGGCCGAGGAGACCTCGCGCCAAGACGCCAAGACGCGAAGGAACGGCCAAGGAACCGCCGTGTTCCGCTGGAAGAACCGATCGGCTTTCGGTGGTCGCCGTTGCGGCTTCGGTTCCAGCTTACCGTTGGCGTCTTGGCGCGTTTGCGTAAGGCCCGTCTTCGTATCCGATGGACGCTTCCAGTCGCCGCGGACGTCGGGAAACGAGAAGGCGCCGGGAATCGGGAAAGCTCCCCGACGCCCGGCGCCTGAAACTGATGCCTCCGCTCAGGCCAACTTCACCGTCCGCTTGAGCTTCGCGCTCTTCACGGCGGCGTCGACGATCTCCTGGCCGATGCGGCTGATCTTGAGGCTGACCGGCCCCTCCAGCGGTACGCCCTTGTCGAGGCAGTGGAGCAGGTATTGCACGGGATTCTGGTTCGGCGCCTTGGGGGCGGCCGCGGGCACCTGGTGCGGCACCGGCTTCTTCCGGGTCTGGACGGTGACGTGGTCGTCGTAGTCGAAGCTGCTGACCGTGCCCTCGGTGCCGAGGATGATGAACCCGCAGCGCGGCTGGGGCTGGATGATCCAAGGATCGGTGAACGTGCCCCAGCGGGTCTCGAACTTGGAGAGGCCGTGGGCGTAGCGGGCCACCACGATGCTGTGCTCGTCCACCTCCAGGCCGGCCGGTTCGTCCACCGTCGCGGTGACCTCGATCGGGCGACGTCCACCCTGGTACCAGGTTCCGAGCGTCGTGCCGTAGCCGAGGTAGTCGAGCAGCGAGCCGCCGCCGTGGGCCTTCTTGTAGAACCAGGACTTCGGCTTCTCCGCCGCGACCTGGGCCGCGGTCTTCTCGTCCTTGTCGGCGCCATGCCAGAGAGGGCCGCGGTTGCCGCCGATGTGCCAGACGTTGAGGACCTCGCCGATGACGCCCTTGGAGACGATCTCGTACGACTTCCGGTGGGAGCCGACCCACTGGAGCGGCCAGTTGATCATCAGGGTCTGGTCCTTGCCCATCGCCGCGGCCATGGCATCGGCCTCCTTGAGCGAGGCGGCATAGGGCTTCTCGACCATGATGTGCGGACCGTAGGGGGCCACCTTCTTGACCCACTCGCCGTGCTTGGAGGCCGCGGGACAGAGGATGACGACGTCGGGCCGAGTCTTCTCGAGGCACTCCCGGTAGTCGGTGAAGACCTGGTCGCGGGAGACGAGGCCCTTCTTGACCGCCTCCTCCATCCGCGCGGGCTGCTCGTCGGAGATGCCGACGATCTCGGCGTTCGGGTGCTCGTGGGTGTACCGGAGCAGGTCGCCCATGTGGAAATGGTCGAAGTTGATTCCGGCGATTTTCCAGGTGCGCTTTTTCATGGAGATGGCGGGAGGAATCGTGGGGTGAAGGCCCGGATGGACGAAGCGGAAAATGGCCGGCCGCACTCCGGGACTTGCCGGACCAAAACAGTGGCAAGGCAAGCGGGACGATGAACGTGCGCGCGGGCATCCGGCGACGACACGGATGGCCGCAGATCCGGAGCTTCAGCCCCGCCGATGTGCGTTGGGACGGTCTTATGCCGTGGAGTCGGCGGAGTCTCGGCCCCGGGTCGCCGGCTACTCCGGTTCTTCGTCCAGTTGGGTCACGACGCGTGCACGTCCGTCCCACCAGGCCAACGCGAAGAGGCCGATGGCAACCGGGACGAGCTTCCACGGCATGGAGGCGTCGCCTGGATGCACGGCCACGGGATCGAGGACGGCGTCGGAGGGATCGGCGGGGTTGTAGTGGACCTGGACTCGAGCCCCTTCCGGAAAACGGCGTGCGAGGACTTCCTCCTGATCTCCCACCCGGAAGTTCCCCGGGGTGACCATCGAACCTTCATGGCGTCGGCCGTCGACCTCGTAGCGGTAGAGCAGGTCCAGATACCGGTCATTGTCGAAACGGATGCCGATGCCGGAACCGCGCGTCGCCGCATTCCACCGGTTCATGGAACCCGGCTGCAGGGTGCGCACCACCGAGCGGACCACGACCCCGGTGACCACGGGCCAACGGGCGGCCGCGGACGAGTTCCCCTTGGCGCTCCCGAGCTTCGCCGAGACGACAACCGCAAAGCCCAGACAGAGAACCCCGGCCATGAGCCACACGATGGAGGGCGCCAGGGAGGACCGGCCCCGTCGGCGGCGCCACCAGGACCAGGAGAAGAGGGCGACCAACGCGACCCAGGCGACGAGGATTCCGGGGACATCCCTGGTCGGCGCGTCCGGGGAGATGAGGGGGTTCATGGCGGTCGCGGTGAGGTTTCCCGGGCTTTGGAATCCTGCCCATCGGAAATCCCGGCATGCGTTTCCGAATCCGGGCAGGGCCCGCGACGTCCTGCTGTCCACGCCCGAAATGGCGCGAGCGGTCGCTTGCGTCGTGGGGGCCTGCAAATATCCTCCAGCACTTTATGCGTTTCCCGAGTGTTCTCCATGCGCGTGCCGCCCTGTGCGCGGCCGTCTGGCTTGCCCTGTCCGGTTCCGTTTCCGCGCAGCACAAACTGGGACCCGCCCAGACCTCGTTCGAGAACCCGAAGATCGCCGCCGCCTCGGACGAGGCCCAGAAGGCGATCCGCCGCTTCACCTACCCCGCGGGCTGGAAGGCCGAGCTCTGGGCCGCGGAACCCGACGTGGCCCACGGCGTGGCGCTGCATGTCGCCGACGACGGCCGCGTGTTCGTGGCGGAAAGCTTCCGCGCCTGGAGGGGCGTCCCCGACATCCGCGGCATCATGTCGTGGCTCGACGAGGATCTCGCCTGCCGGTCCGTGGACGACCGCCTTGCGATGATGCAGCGGCATCTGAAGCCGGAGGAGATGGCCGGGTACTACCGCAACACCGAGCGCGTGCGCCTCCTGCGCGACACGAAGGGAACGGGCAAGGCGGATGTGTCCACGGTGTTCGCCGAGAACTTCGCCACCCCGCTGGACGGCGTGGCGTCGGGCGTCTTCGCCCGGGGAAAGGACGTCTTCTTCGCCAACATCCCCAACGTCTGGAACCTGCGCGACCAGGACGGCGACGGCGTGGCGGACCAGCGCCGCAGCATCAGCTACGGCCATGGCATCCGCGTCGGGTTCCTCGGGCACGACCTGCACGGGCTCGTGTTCGGGCCGGACGGCAAGCTGTACTTCTCGATCGGCGACCGCGCCTCGATGCTGAAGACGGAGGGCGGCCACGTGGTGGGCACGCCCGACACCGGGGCGGTCTTCCGCTGCGAGCCGGACGGCTCGGGTGTGGAGATGGTCTACATGGGGCTGCGGAACCCGCAGGACCTGGTGTTCGACGAGTGGGGCGACCTCTTCACCGGCGACAACAACTCCGACGGCGGCGACCAGGCGCGTTGGACCTGGCTGGTCGAGGGTGGCGACAGCGGCTGGCGGATCGGCTGGCAGTTCCTCGAGTCCGGCAACGCCCCGAACCCGCGCGGCCCGTGGAACTCGGAGAAGATGTGGCATCCGCAGAACGACGCGCAGCCCGCCTGGGTCACGCCGCCGATCAAGAACATCACCTCCGGCCCCTCCGGCGTGAGCTACTACGAGGGCACCGGCGCGGGCCCCGAGTGGAACGGCACGTTCACGCTGTGCGACTTCCGCGGCAGCTCCAGCGGTTCCGGCATCGTGAAGTTCAAGCTGAAGCCCAAGGGCGCCGGCTTCGAGATCGTGGACGACGAGAAGTTCATCTGGTCGGTCAACGCCACCGACGGCCACTGGGGTCCGGACGGGTCGTTCTGGCTGCTGGACTGGTTCGACGGCTGGGAGCCGGTCGGCAAGGGACGCATCTACCGCTTCAGCGACCCGAAGCACTCCGGGGCACCGGTCGTCGCCGAGACCCGGGACATCCTGTCGAAGGGCTTCTCCGGACGGTCCGCCTCGGAGCTCTCGCGTCTGCTGGCGCATCCGAACTTCCGGGTCCGCCAAGGCGCGCAGTTCGAGCTGGCCGGACGCGGCGACGACAAGTCGCTGTTGAAGGCGGCCATTTCCGGCAAGACGACGCAGGCCCGGCTCCATGGCGTCTGGGGCGCCGGCCAGGCCGCGCGCGCGGCCCGGAACACCACCGTGCCGGGCGCGAAGGTCGAGACGCTGGAGCGCCTGATCCCGCTGCTCGCCGACTCCGAGCCCCGGATCCGGGCCAATGCCGCGCGGGTGCTCGGCGACGCCCGTTACGGCCGCGCCTACGAGGCCCTGGTCCGCCTCACCACGGATTCCGATCCACACACCCGGGCGCTCGGGACGATCGCCCTTTCCAAGCTCGGGCGTCGCGAGTCGATCCCGGCCGTCTTCGCGATGCTGGAGTCGAACGCCGACAAGGATCCCTACCTGCGCCACGCCGGGGTCATGGCCCTGCTCGGGGCGAACGACATCGACGCCCTGGTGAACAACGCGAAGCATCCCTCGGAATCGGTCCGGCTCGGGATCGTGCTCGCGCTGCGCAAGCTGGAGCGGAACGAGATCGCGCTGTTCCTGCACGACGCGTCCCCGAAGGTGGTCACCGAGGCCGCCCGGGCGATCAACGACCAGCCGATCCCGGGCGCCATGGAGGCCCTCGCGAAGCTGATCTCCGAGCCGCTCCCCGAGCACCCGCCGCTTTCGCGTCGCGTGGTCAACGCCAACTACCGGTTCGGCACGGACGGCACCGCGGTGGCGCTGGCGAAGTACGCCGCGAAAAGCGGAGGATCCGAGGCGCTCCGCGCGGAGGCCATCGACGCCCTGACGCTCTGGCCTTCCAATCCGGGACGCGACCGTGTCACGGGGCTCTGGCGTCCGACGGCGTTCGCTCGGGATTCCAAGACCCCGGCCGACGCGCTGCGCCCCAACGCCGCCGCGCTGGTGGCCTCGGCCCCGAACAAGGTCCGCGCCGCCGCGGCCCGCGCCGCGGGAACCCTGAAGATCGCGGAGGCCGCCCCGGCCCTGGCCCAGGTGGTCCGCGGGGGCGAGGCCGACGCGGCCACCCGCTCGGAGGCGCTTCGCGCGCTGGCCGCCCTGCAGGCGCCCGAGTACGCGGACGCCCTCGCCGCCGCGGCGAAGGATTCCGACGACAAGGTCCGCAGCCTGGCGACCAAGCTCGCGGTCGAGCAGCCGCCCGCGGTCCGCGCCTCGGCCCAGTCGGCCGGTGGCGCCTCCGGACTCGGTTCGCTCGAGCAGGCGCTCGCCTCGGGCACGCTGACCGAGAAGCAGGCCGCGTTCGCCACGCTGGGAACACTTCCCGGCGCCCAGGCCGACGGCGTTCTCACCCGCTGGATGGAACAGCTGCTCGCCGGCAAGGTCGCCGCGGAACTCCAGCTCGACGTGCTCGACGCCGCCGCCAAGCGCGACGCGCTGAAGCCGTTGGTCGCGAAGTTCGACGCCTCCCTCGACGCCAAGGATCCCATCGCCAAGTGGAAGGTCAGCCTCACCGGCGGCAACGTCGAGGAGGGGCGCAAGGTCTTCCACGAGCGGGCCGAGGTCAGCTGCGTCCGCTGCCACAAGATCCAAGGCGAAGGCGGCGAGGTCGGCCCCGATCTCACCGGCCTGGCCGGGCGCAACGGACGCGACTACGTCCTGACCGCCATCATCCATCCCAACGCGACCATCGCGCAGGGATACGAGAACGTGCTCGTCAACCTGAAGAACGGCCAGTCCTACGCCGGCGTGATCAAGTCGGAGACCGCGGAGGAACTGCTGTTGAACTCACCCGAGGACGGCCTGGTGAAGGTCAAGGTCGCCGACATCCAGAGCCGGGAGAAGGGATTGTCCGGGATGCCGGAAGGCTTCGGCGACCTGCTCACCCGCCAGGACCTGCGCAACCTGATCGAGTACCTGGCGACGACGAAGTGAGACCGGGATGCTGCCAACCGACTACCTGAAGCGCCTCCGGCTGGTGGAGGTCCGTGCCCGGCTCGTGAGCGAGCAGCTGATGGGCGGCCGGATGGCCAGCGTCTTCAAGGGTCGCGGGATGGACTTCGCCGACGTCCGGGAATACGTGCCGGGCGACGACGTGCGGCGCATCGACTGGAACGTCACCGCCCGGCTGCGGAAGCCGTTCATCAAACGCCATGTGGAGGAGCGGGAGCTGGTGGTGATGCTGCTGGTGGACCTCTCCGCCAGCGGCCACTTCGGCACCGCGTCCGGCGACACCGCCGCGGAGACGATGCGGGAACAGGCCGCCATCCTCGCCGGCGCGCTGGCCTTCAGCGCGGTGCGCGACGGCGACCGCGTGGGGGCCATCCTCTTCACCGACCGAGTCGAGCGCTACGTGCCTCCCCGCAAGACACGTTCCCACGTGACGCGCCTGCTGCACGAACTGCTGTCCGTGGTCCCCGCCGGCCGCGGCACCTCGCTGACCGCGGGCCTCAACTTCCTGAACAACCTCTACCGCCGGCCGACCCTGTCCTTCGTGCTGTCGGACTTCCACGATCCCGACACGGAATCCTGGACCCGGGCGGTGAAGTCCACCAACCGCCGGCACGAGCTCATGGCGCTGCGGATGACGGACAGGCGCGAGACGGAACTGCCGGACGTCGGCTGGGCGTTGTTGCAGGACGCCGAGACGGGCGAGGTGATGGAGGTGGACACCTCGGATCCCGCGGTCCGCGAGGGCTGGTCCAAGCAGGCGGCCGGGCGGAATGCGGAACTCCTCGCCACCTTCCGCTCGGGACGCGTGCCCGAGCTCGAGGTGCGGACCGACCAGCCGTGGGCCCAGCGCCTGCAGCGTTTCCTGGACGGCGCCGCGAGACGGAGGATCGCGTGAACGCCGGATCCCGCGCACCCTTTCCTGCCGTCGACTTCCGCAACCCGTCCGGCAACCGATGACGCCAACGCAACTTGTCGAGGACCTCACGCTGGTTCCGCTCCCGCAGTGGTGGGAGAACCCGTGGTTCCTCCTCGGCGTGCCCGCGCTGGCCGGCGTCCTCCTCTACCTGGCGACCCGCTGGTGGATGTCCCGCAGGCCCCCTGCCCTGGCGCCGGTCGAAGTCGTGGGCCCACCCGTCCACGACGAATACCTGCGCCTGCTCCGGGACCTCCGCGCGAAGGCGGCGGCAATGGAGGCCTACCCGCTCGCGATCGAGGTCAGCGGGATCCTCCGCGCCTACCTGGAGGCGCAGTACCGCTTCGGCATCCGCTACCAGACCACCCGGGAATTCCTGGGCTCGGTGGCGTCCGACGGCCGTTTCAATCCCGTGCACCGGGGAACCCTGGCCGGCTTCCTCGGGCTGTGTGACGCCGTGAAGTTCGCCCGGCAGGACGTGGAGGCGGACCGGAAGACCGGACTGGTGGAGACCGCGGAGCGGTTCGTGGCGGAGTGCGCCGGAGCGCAGGCTTCGGGGAGGGCGACGACATGAACGACCTCGCCCAGATCGAGTTCCTGCATCCGTGGTTCCTGCTCGGACTCCTGGCGCTTCCGGTGTTGGCCTGGTGGCGGCGGCCCCGCGGTCCGGTCCCGTCCATCGTGGTGCCCACGCTCGCCGGCCGAGGCCATCTCGGCCGGCCGGTGCGGCGCCATCTCGGCCGCGTCGGATGGTGGTGGCCGCTGGTGCCGATAGCGCTGCTGGTCGTCGCCCTGGCCCGGCCCCGGATGCCTCGCGGCGACACGCCGGATCCCAGCAAGGGCATCGACATCATGCTCACCCTCGACTTCAGCCGCTCGATGGCCGAGACCGACTTCCGGCTCGACCGCAAGCGGGTCACACGCCGGCTGGCGCTGGAGACGGTGACCGAGAAGTTCATCGAGGGACGTCCCAACGACCGCATCGGCATCGTCTGCTTCGCGCGGACGCCGTTCCTCGTCAGCCCGCTCACCCTCGACCACAAGTGGGCGGTCGCCTCGATGAGGCAGACGGACCTGGCCACCGGCACCGGCATCGGATGGGCGGTGATGGCGGCGGGGAACTTCCTGCGGCGCGACAGCGATCGCAGCAAGGTGGTGATCCTGATCACCGACGGCGACAACTCGTCGGGCCCGAGGGCCTCCGAGGTCGTCTCGCAGCTGGTGGCCGACCGGGTGAAGCTCTATTCGGTCCTGATCGGGCCCGAGATGGTCACGCCGACCGCGGCGGCGTCCCACGACCTCAACAAGGCCGCGCGGGTCACGGGCGGCCAGTTCTTCCAGGCCAACGACACACGGGCCCTGCAGGGCATCTACAACCTCATCGACCGCATCGAGAAGCGGGAGCTGATCCAGAAGCGCTTCGTGCTCTGGCGGGAGCTGTTCCCCTGGCCCTTGGCGGCCGGGGCCCTGCTCTGGCTGGCGGGACGGCTCGCCTCCGACTTGGGAAGGAGGATCCCGTGAGGTTCGCCCAACCCGAGCTCCTATGGACCGTGCCCGCGGCGCTGTTGTCGTTGGCGATCGCCGGCTGGTTGTCGCGTCGGAGACGCAGGAACGCCGCGGCGAAGTTCGCCGGGGGTCCCGGGCGGGCCTGGGCGAACGACGGCGCGGACCGGGTACGCCGTCGGTTGGACGCGGTCCTTGTCGTGGTCGCGGCCGTCGGCCTCGGCCTCGCCGCAGCACGTCCCCTGATGTTCCAGGCGTCGACCCAGTCCGAGCTGCGGGGCGTCCCCTACATCCTCGCGCTGGACCTGTCGCGTTCGATGCTGACACCGGACGTCCGGCCGAACCGCTGGACCGCGGCGACCAACGCGATCGCCGGGTTCCTGGAGGAGGCCGGAGGCGACCGGGTGGGACTGGTGACCTTCTCCGGGGTCGCCTACCTGAACGCGCCGCTCTCCTTCGACACGCGGGCGATCCAGACCATCCTGCGCTACACCTCGCCGCTGAGCGTGGACATGGACGGCGAGACGGCGGGCTCCGACCTCGGGGCGGCGATCGAGAAGGCGGGGCGCTACTTCGTGACCAACTCGATCCAACCCCGGGTCGTGGTGCTGGTCACCGACGGCGAGGACTCCGGCACGGCGCTGCTCGAGGTCGGCCGTCGCTGGGCGCGGCAGGGCGTGAAGGTCTGCGCCATCGGCGTCGGGACGCGGGCCGGGGCGAAGGTTCCCCGGATCCAGTACGGCGGGATGGCCGGCGGCGGATCCGCGCAGAACTCGTCCGGCCAGGAGGTCGTCTCGCGGTTGAACGAAGCCAACCTGAAGCGCATCACCGCCTTGACCGGCGGGCGCTACCATCCGCTCGGCGAACGGGGCGAAGGCTTCCGGAAGCTGCGCGAGGAGTTCCTGCGGCCGCTGACGGAAAGCGCCGCGAGGCAGGATCTACGGAACTACGTCGAGGGATACCAGCACCCCCTCGGGGCCGCCATCCTCGCGCTGCTCGCCCGGTTCGCGGTCGGCGCCGGACGCAGCCGTCGCGCGGTCGTCGCCACCCCGATCCGGACCACCGAAACACCCCGGCCATGAGCAACGAATCCCTCCGTTCCCTCACCCTCGCGGCCGTCCTCGTCGCCGTCGTCGCACCGCGGGTCCTCGCGGCGGACACGGACCTCGACATCCCGTCCCTGCAGCGGCAGTTGACCAACGGCGCCCCGGCGGCGGTGGCGGACCTGCTGTCGGCGGCGGCCGAGCGGTCGCCGGAGAACGTCGCGTTGCACTACGATCTCGGCGTGGCGGCCTACGCGGCGAAGCGGTGGGAGGACGCCTTGGTGGCCTTCGACCGCGTGGAGGCCTCGGGACACCGGTCCCTTTCGCCGATGGCCCGGTTCCAAAGGGGCAACGCCGAGTTCCAGCTCGGCGTCGAGGCGCAGGCGTCCAACCTGGACGAGACCATCTCGCGCTGGAAGGCGTCGCTGGAGGCCTTCTCCACGGTGTTGAAGGAGCGTCCGACCGACGTGCGGGCCCGTGGCAACGAGGCCTACGTGCGGGACCGCCTGACGAAACTGCTGTTGGAGGAGGCCCGCAAGTCGGCCGCGGAGGCCCGTCGGCCGAAGCAGCAACCCCAACGGAAGCTGGCCCTGCTGCGGAACGCCTTCGAGAAGTTCAGCGACGCCCGTGAGGTGGCCCCGGACAACGCGGAGGCGAAGGCCGGCGAGGAGGCCTTCCGTCAGGAACTGGCCGAGGCCCTGAAACAGGAGGGCCTGAAGGACGCCGGGGCGCCGTTGATGCTGCGTCCGAACCGGCGCGAGCCGAGGTTGCCGGACGTCGACACGAGCCGCCTGGAACAGGGGATGGCGGAGCTTGAGGAGAGCCGGGAGCTGAAGCCGGGCGATCCGGAGACCGCGGCGGCGATCGAGCAGGCCAAGGCCAAGCTGGCCGACGCCAAGGTCCGTCAGGCGGAGACGTTCATGGCGTTGGAGGAGCAGATCCCGATCGCCAAGGAGAAGCTGGCGTTGCTGCGGATGGCCCGTGAACAGGTGGACAAGGCGCTGGACCAGGCCCCGGGTCACGCCGAGGCCAAGGAGCTCGGCGAGGAGATCGACCGGCGGATGGCCCAGGTGCACGAAGACGAGGGGGATTTCCAGGAGCAGCAGTCCCAGTTCGGGAACCTCGAGCAGCAGACCATGCAACTGGGCCAGGCGGTGGACCACTTCCAGCAGGCCGGCGAGCTGCGTCCGGAAGACCGCCGGCTGGAGGCGAAGCAGAAGAAGGCCGAGGACAAGCTCGCCCAGGCGCTCGAGAAGCTCGCGGACCGGCTGATGAAGTCCCCCGGCGAGGGGGAGTCGATGGAGTCCAAGGCGGCCCGCCTCGAAGGGGCGGAACAGGCCCTGGGGGAACTCCAGTCCATGCGGCCGAGCGACGCGACCGCGGAGAAGGCGGAACAGGTCGGCAAGGAGCTGGACGGTTTGCGGCAGGGGATGGCCGACCGCGGGAAGGAACCCGGCGGGCAGCAGGGGCAGTCGCAGCCGGGCGGGCAGCGACCCGGCCAGGGACCGCTGCAGCAGCAGCCGGGGCCGCCGCTCGACGGCCCGCCCCGCATCGACCAGCCCGGGAGCCGGGGAACCGCCCCGAGGAACGCGGGACGGAACCTCCGCGACTACTGACACCCGGTTCCGGCCGCCGAACGAATCGGGCACCTCGCACTTCCTCCGCGCGTCCCCACGGGGCACACTCATCCCGCCATGAGCGACACAATTTCCCGACGAAAGCCACAGGTGCTGGTGGCGGACGACGAGGAGACGCTGCGCACCCTGCTGAAGTACAACTTCACCAAGCTGGGGTACGACGTCCTGGTGGCCTGCAACGGACGCGAGGCGGTGGAGATGATGACCGAGGACGTCGCCGCCTGCGTGCTCGACCTGAAGATGCCGGAGTTGGACGGCATCGCCGCACTGGGGCAGATCAAGCGTCTCCATCCCGAGACCCCGGTGGTGATGATCTCGGCCCACGGCCAGGTGAAGGACGCGGTGGAGGCGATCAAGCAGGGGGCGCTGGACTACGTCACCAAGCCCTTCGACCTGGAGGAACTGCTGGCGATCGTCCGTCAGGCGGTCACGGTCGGCCGCGGGCTCAAGGAAGGCGCGCGCCTGCAGCAGGCGGTCGGGAACTCGCGTCCGAGCAGCGATTTCGGCGGCACCTCGGAGGCGGCCCAGCGGTTGCGCACCCAGGTCTCGCGCATCGCGGACCTGAACTCCACGGTGCTGATCACCGGCGAGAGCGGCACGGGCAAGAGCCTGCTGGCCCGGGTGATCCACTACGCCAGTTCCCGTTCGAAGGGCCCGTTCATCTCGGTGAGCTGCCCTTCCCTGCCGCGGGAACTGCTGGAGTCGGAGATGTTCGGCCACGAGAAGGGCGCCTTCACCGGGGCGCTCCAGAGGCGGATCGGACGCGTCGAGATGGCCGAGGGCGGCACGCTCTTCCTGGACGAGGTCGGCGACCTCCCGTTGAGCCTCCAACCCAAGCTGCTGACCTTCCTCCAGGAACGCATCTTCCAGCGCGTGGGCGGCTCCGAGAACCTCGAGGCGGACGTGCGCGTCATCGCCGCCACCAACTCCGACCTCACGGAGAAGGTCCGCAACCGCGAGTTCCGCGAGGACCTCTATTTCCGGCTGAACGTGATCCCGCTGAAGCTCCCGCCGCTGCGCTCGCGCAAGGAGGACGTGCTGGGGCTGGCCGGGCGGTTCCTGGAATCGGTGGCCAAGGAGCGGCGGACACAGGTCTGCAGCCTCGATCCGGCGGTCCAGGAAACACTCCTCAAGTACCACTGGCCGGGCAACGTGCGGGAACTGGAGAACGTGCTGGAACGCGCCTCGGCCTTCGCCGCCGACGGCGTGATCCGCAGGGACGACCTGCCGGAGGACCTCCTGTTCCTGGATCCGCCGTCGGATGCGGCGGGAGCCGCGGCGAACGGGGCGAACGAGCTGTCGCTGGGAGGGATCCCCTTGGCGACGCTCGAGGAGAAGGCGTTGCGTCAGACGCTCGAGCTCTGCCGCGGCAACAAGACCGAGGCCGCCCGGCGGCTCGGGGTCTCGGGCAAGACGATCTACAACATGATGTCGCGCTACGGCGTGGAGTGACCGGACAAGAAAAGGCCCCGCCTCCGGGATACAGTCCCGGCGGCGGGGTTTGGCATTGATAGCACTCCTATTGGGAAAGGGGACGCGGGCTACTCGCCCGGCATGGCGGGAAGCACGACGCGGAAGACGGTTCCGGCACCGGGCCGGCTGGCGCAGTTCACGAAGCCACCGTGCTCGCGGACGATCGACTGGACGACGCTCAAGCCCACGCCGGTGCCGCCCTGCTCGGCCTTGGTCGTGAAGAACGGGTCGAAGATGCGGGAACGGACCTCGGCCGGCATCCCGGGACCGTCGTCGGCGACGGTGAACTCGACCGCCGGGACCTGATGCCCGCGATCGACGGCGCAACGGGAGGCCTTGGCGGAGACCCGGATCGTTCCGGTGTCGCCGGCGAACGCCTCGATCGCGTTCTTCACGAGGTTCGAAAGGACCTGGTGGAGCCGGTCGGTGGGACAGGCGACGCGGGGAAGGCCCACCCCGTTGGAGACCTCGATAACGACGCGTTCACGGCACACGGGCCGCAGGGCCTCGACCACATCCTCCACCACGGCCGAAGGCTTCGAGGCCGGGGGTTGGACCGCGGGCTTCTGGGAAACGCGACGGGTGTTGGCGAGGTCCAGGGCCCGTCGGGCGCCACGGACGATCTGCTGCAGGCTCGCGGTCGCGTCGTCGTTCAGGTCGTCCAACACCGGCATGAGCTCGGCGTGGCCGAGGACGGCGGCGAGGGCGTTGCGGATCTCATGGAGCAGCGCCGCGTCGGCGATGGCGGGCTCGGAGCGTTGGACGTCGGCCGCGGCCATGGACCGCGTCATGCGGGAAGCCGACGGCTCCCTCGATTCGAGGCGCTCCGGAACCAGAAAGTTTTCGATGACCGACATGCTCACGACGCCCTCCTCGCAGGCGACGTGCCAAACCACGGCAGGTCCTGTTTTGCGGGGATTGCACACCCTAGGGTGCCACATCGGGGCCTTGCCGGATGGCAATGTTGGAAAGCATTTACCCGCGGGGTTGGGGAGGCCTGTAAAAAGGAAACAACCGTCCCGAGGTGCATCGCGACCCCTGAAAACAGGCTTCGGAAGCTTCCTGTTTCTCGACTTGGCCTGTTCCGCCGTGCTTCGCTGTCGGCATGTACGGACTGGTGAACCGCGCGGTGGAGAAACTGGTATGCTCCCGATTCGGCGAGCCGGCTTGGGAACGCATCAAGGCCCGGGCCGGGGTGGACGTGGAGTTCTTCGCCAGCAACGAGTCGTATCCGGATTCGATGACCTACGGACTGGTCGCCGCCGCCAGCGCCGAGCTCGGGCTTCCCGCGGCCACCATCCTGGAGTCCTTCGGCGAGTACTGGGTCCTCGAAGTGGCCCCGGCCGGCTATGGGGCGATGCTCGACAGTGCCGGCCGCACGCTCCCGGACTTCCTTGAGAACCTGCCCCATTTCCACACGCGGGTCGCGATGATCTTCCCCAACCTCCAACCGCCCCGCTTCGAGACCTCGGACCGGACCCAGGATTCCCTGGTGCTCCACTACCATTCGAACCGCCTCGGCCTCGAGCCGTTCCTGCTGGGGATCATCCGTGGACTCGGCAAGCGCTTCCAGGTGGCCGTCCAGGTGGACCACATCGGCAGCCGCGGCACGGGTTCGGACCACGAGACGTTCCGGATCACCTGGTCGGCCGGCGGCGCCGCATGACCCCTCCGCCGGACATCGGACTGGATGCCGCGCAGGTCGGTGACGTCTTCCCCTTCCACTTCGCCTTCGACCGCGATCTGCAGGTGCTCGCGGTCGGCCGCTCCCTCGGCCGGATGCTGCCGGGCTTCCGGGTCGGACAAGCCCTCGCCGACACCCTGCTGCTCTACCGCCCTTCCCTTCCGTTGGAACCCGGACGGATCCCCTCCCTGCACGGCCAACCGGTGATCTTCCGCACCGTCGCCTCCAAGGACTGGCTCCGCGGCCAGCTCCTCCCGCTGGCCGACGGCTCGGGCTGGATCTTCCTCGGCTCGCCGTGGTTCACCCAGCCTTCCGACCTGCAGAGGAACGGCCTGGAGGTCGGCGACTTCGCCGCCCACGACACGGTCGCCGACGTCCTCCAGATCCTCCAGGCGCAGCAGATGGCCTTCGACGACATGAAGGCGATCATGCAGAAGCTGTCCCAGCAGCGGGCCGAGTCCCGGCGCCTCAGCGCACGCCTCTCCGCGCTGATCGGGAACCTCCGCGGCGGCGTCCTGGTGGAGGACCCCGAACGCCGGATCCTCATCGTCAACCAGGCCTTCTGCACCCTGTTCGGGATCCCGGCGGATCCGGTGGAACTGGTCGGTCTCGACTGCTCGAACTCGGCGGAGCAGTCCAAGCACCTGTTCGCCGAGCCCGAGGCCTTCGTCACCGGCATCCGTCTCGCGTTGGAAAACCGGCGGACACTCACCGGCGAGATCCTCACCCTGCGTAGCGGTCACATCCTCGAACGCGACTACGTTCCGATCTTCAGCGAAGGATCCTACCAGGGGCATCTCTGGCACTACCGCGACATCACCGACCGCATCACCGCCGAGCGGGCGCTCCGCCTGGAGACCTCGCGGCTCTCGGTGACCCTCGCCAACATCGTCGACGGCGTGATCACGACCGATTCGGCGGGCGCCATCACCCTGCTCAACACGGCGGCCCTGCGGATCCTCGGCGCCTCCGAATCCGAGCTCCTCGGATTCCCCCTCGCCGAGGTGTTCCGTCTCCGTCGTTCCAACACGTCCGCAGACGGCGATCCGGTGGCCCAGGTGCTGGGGTCGGGCGTCGCCTGGGAGACCGGCTCCAGCCGGAACGAATGGCGATGGCTGGACACCCTCGACGGCCGGCAGCTGCGCGTGGTGGCGTCGATCGCGCCGATCCGCGGCAGCGTGGACAACGCGGGGCTCATCCTGGTGTTCCGGGACGTCTCCAAGGAATTCGAGGTCGAGGAACTCAAACGCGACTTCGTCTCCGCGGTGTCCCACGAACTGCGCACGCCGATCACGTCGATGAAGGGGTTCCTCGACACGGTGCTGGGCGACCCGGAGATGCCGGTCGAGGTGAGGACGGAGTTCCTCGGCGTGGTGCGGAGCCAGCTCAAGCGCCTCGCCGGCATGGTCGAGAAGATCCTCCAGTTCTCGCGGCTGGAGGCCGGCCAGAAGATGGAACTCGCCGCCTTCGACCTCACCGCGCTCGCCGGGGAGATCGTCGCCGAACTCACCCCGATCTCCGGCTCACGATCCGTCGCGATCGACTGGGACGGACCGAACATCCCGGTGGAGATCCTCGCCGACCGGGAACAGATCCGCTCCGTGCTCGTCAACCTCCTCACCAACGCCATCAAGTTCACGCCGGACGGCGGCAGCGTGGGCATCGGGGTCCGCGAGGACGGCGGGGAGACGGTCGTCGCCGTCCGGGACACCGGCATCGGCATCCGGGCCGAGGACCTGCCGAACCTCTTCCAGCGCTTCTACCGCGCCCCTTCCTCGGGACAGCACGCCCCCGGCACAGGCCTCGGCCTGTCGATCGTGAAGGAGATCGTCCAACGCCACGGCGGGCAGATCCACGTGGACTCCCGGCCGGGAGAGGGTTCCACGTTCACCGTCCGCCTACCGACCCGCCCGTCGGCGTGACCCGTGCCGTCGGCGTCGGTCCGACCCAGCCCGCACGCAGGCGGATGTGGTGGAAGAGGTACTGTTGGGCGTAGCCTCCGTACGGACCGAAGTGCCCGGCGCTGAACCGCGCGAGCCTCTCCGGCGTGAGCCTTCCGGCCTTCGGGAAATAGAGTTCCGCCAACGCGCGCCGCACCCAGACGTCGATGGGGAACGCATCCTGCCGCCCGTAGGCGAAGAGGAGGACGCAGTCGGCGACCTTCGGGCCCACGCCGTCCACCGACATCAACGCCTCCCGGGCTTCCACGGTCGGCATCCGCCCGACCGCCTCGAGATCCAACCGTCCGTCGACCACCCGTTCCGCCGCATCCAGGAGGTATGGTGCCCGGAATCCCAGGCGGCACGCCCGCAATGCGGCCTCCCCCGCCGACGCCAGCGCCGCCGGTCCGGGAAACGCATGGACGGGTCCACGGTCGGCGGGCGCCGCGACCGGTTCCCCGAACGCGCCGGCGAGTTCCCGCACGATCTGCCGGATCTGGACGATCTGCTTCGTGGAGGAGCAGATGAAGCTGGCGAGGCATTCCCACGGTTCCTGGCGGAGCAGGCGCAGTCCGCGGCAGGCGTCCACCGCGGCCCGCATCGGGGGATCCGACGGGAAGGTCCCCAGGATCGCCGCCAGGTCCTCGTCCAGGGCCAGGTGGTGCCGAAGCCAGCCCCAGCCGTCGGGGTCGCCCAGGCAGGACGCCCGGATCCCGGTGGGCGTCGACTCGACGCGGACCCATCGCCCGGACACCACCCCTTCCCAGGCGCCCTCGACGGGCTCCCATCGGAACGCCTGTCCGCAGCCCAGCGTGGCGTCGACGTCGTAGTCCGGGATGTCGAACGCCGCCGTCGGACCGCCCTCAGCGTTGGTTGCGGAAGACATGGAGCCGGAGCCGATGGAAAACGCGTCCGCGGTGGGGGACGTCGAGGATGCCCAACGACTCGTGGGACTCGAAGCCGCGTCCGAAGACCTCCGGATCGAAGGCGCCGCGGTCGGGCTCGCCGACGAAGAGCACGGTGATGCCGGCGCGGTGCCGGTACTTGAACTCCGGCCAGAACCAGATCTGGTTCGAGGGATTCACCGACTCCGCGACGGTCGCCACGGGATCGGCGGCACCGCGGTTCCGGGAGGAGGGCATGTAGAAGTTCAGGATGCCGGCCCATCCGTAGTGGTCGGCGACGACCATCACGGGCCGGCCTTCCTCCAGCAGTTCATCCCGCCGGGCCTCGACCAGCGCGGCGGCCTCCCGGTAGCCGCGCACGCGATGGATCAGGTCGTACTTCACCGGCGGGGTGTAGCCTGTGGCGCGGGTGATCAGACGCGTCTCATGGAGGAGGACGCACAGCGGCAGTCCGAGTGCCACGCCACCGGCGAGGAGACGTCGGCCGACGCGGTCGCCGAGGGAATGCCGGTGCTCCCACCAGAGCACGGCGAAGGTCATGAGCGGCAGGATCGAGGTGGCGATCCAGTTGGGCTGGACGCGGGCGCGGACCGTGTAGCCGAGGTAGAACAGGAAGACCGGCAATCCGAGCGCCAGGCAGTACAGCATCGCCTCGCGCCGCGGCTCCGGGATGGCGTCCCTGCGCCAACGGCGCAGGAAGGCCACCACCGCCCAGGCGATCGCCACGAAGTAGAACGGATTCCAGAGCCCGAACTCGGCGAGGAGGAAGTCGGAGACGAAGTTGGGGTGGAAGCTCCACGACCTGTCCAGGCCGCCGCGTTCGCGCAGGTGGGTGAAGGTGATCCAGTGGTTGCGCGAGTTCCAGAGGTACACCGGGACCAGCGCGAGGAGCTGCAATCCGAGGGCGATCCAGGGACCGGGGCGGCGCCACGGGATGCGGGCGTTGCGCGACGCGACGAGGTAGACCGCAAACGAGGCGAGAAGGAAGGGCGAGAAGTACTTGCTGAGGAAGGTGCCGGCGAGCCCGACGCCGAGCCCGATCCAAGGGGCGGTCGACTCCGACCGGAAGGCGCGCCATCCGGAGACCATCGCCACGCTCCAGAAGGCGACGGTCAGCGGGTCGATGGTCATCAGCACCGAGCCCACCGCGAGCAACGGCACGGTGTTCGCCGCGGCGACCAGCAGGAAGGCCGCACGCCAACCGGCGAAGGCGGCGCAGAACCGCGCCATCAACACCGCCCCGAGGCACGACAGGACCGGCGAGAAGAACCGCACCCCAAGCTCGGTGTCGCCGAAGAGCGCCGTGCCGATCCACTGGGCGTACGCGATGAACGGCGGCTTGCTGTAGTAGGAGAGCGCCGGGTGCTTGGACCAGAGCCACTGGTAGGCCTCGTCCTCGCTCAGGTCGATGATCCCCGCCGCGAGGTACCCGAGCCGGGCGGCCAGGAGCGCGCCGGACAGCAGCCACGTGAGACGACGCCAGTGGGACTCCATCTCGTCGGCCGAAGCGTTCGCGGTGGAGTCAGGAAACGGATCCGGCCCCGGTCCCGGCAACAAGGACGGCAGACGTCTCCGCCACGCCGGGAACCAGGTGGCGCCGGCGACGGCCCAGATGCCGTCGAAGAACCTCGGCAGGACCCAGCCGTAGAGGGCGCCCCAGGACCATCCGGCCAGGACGTCCGACGGGTAGTGTACGCCGACGTACATGCGGGAGAGCCCGACACCGGCCGCGAGTGGGACGAGGAACCGCGGACTGCGCCGGTAGTAGCCCGCGGCCACGACCGCGGCGGCCGCCCAGATCGCGGAATGCCCGCTGGGCATCGAGGCGTTGAGCCCCTTCCCGACCAGCGTGCGTGTCTCAGGATGGGTGACAAAGGGGCGCGGACGGTTGAACGCCTTCTTCAGCCGCCCGGTTCCCCATTCGCCCAAGGCCAGGGTGAGCACCATCACCAGCAGGAAACACCGTCCTCGGCGTCCGCCCTTCCAGATCAGGCCCGCGGCCAGCAGGGCGAGCGCGGGGCGGAACAACGCGTTGCCGCTCAGGAAGGGCATCAGCCAATCCAGGAACGGACTGACCCACCCCTCGTTGACGAGGCGGAAGACGGCGTGATCCAAGCCGGCGATGGACTCCATGAAGGGGGCACTATGGACTTGGGAGAACCGGTTGGCGAGTGATGAGCCGATGGGGGCCGTTGTCAGTTGCCTGTGGTCGGGGAGGCCTGACTTCGGTTGGTCGGTGCTCCCCGCTCCCCGCTCCCCGCTCTCTGCCTCCTTTCCTTCGCGCCTTTGCGGCTTTGCGTGCCGATCCCTTCAGTACGGTTCCAACTCAGCCGACCTGGCCGCGCCGCCAGAGATCGAAGTGGAAGAGCGCGGCGACGGCGAGCGAGTGCCGGATCCGGCCGGATTGGATCAGCTCCGGGACCGACTCGAGCGGAACCGTGCGGACACGGATGTCCTCGCCCGGATCGAGCTCGGGCTCATGGGTGCGGAGGCAGTCGCGGACCAGGACCGTCCGACAGCGGTTGCTTTGGATGGCCGAGTTCGGGAGCACGGAGCCGATCAGCACGGCATCCGTGCCGGTGAAGCCGGTTTCCTCCCTCAGTTCCCGAAGGCCCGCCGCAACCGGATCCAGGTCGTCGGGATCCATGATCCCGCCGGGCACCTCCCATTCCACCGAGGCGGAACCGTGCCGGAACTGCTCCACCAGGACCAACCGCCCGTCGGCCGTGGTCGCCACGACGTTCACCCAGTCGGAGCAGTCGATGACGTAGAAGTCGTGCTCGGCGCCGGTGCGCGGACTGCGGCGGCGTGCGGTCCGCAGGCTGAAGATGCGGAAGTCGCCGACGGGACCGCCGCCGGTGTCCGGCCACGGGACGATGTCCGGCCCGTCGTTCATGGGGCCCCGGACAAGGGCTCGGCCGGAGGCGGCGGAAATCCCACGCCGGCGGCCTGCGCGGCCCAGCCTGAAGCCATCATGCGCAACAGGTGGACCATCGCCTCGTCGTGGGACTTTCCGGTCGCCTCCGAAAGCTGCCGGGCGCGGCGGTCCAGATGACCCGCCATGTCCATCGCACCCGCGGCGGGGCAACCCAGGGCGGTCAGGGCCTGGGCGAGCGGGGCGAGGTCGGTTTCCATGGATGCCGGGACGCGGGACCGCGTCGCGTCAGGCGATGGAGGAACGCTCGACGAGCGTCACGCTCTCGATGCCCTGCCGTTCGACCGGACGGTCCTGGCCGCCGGTGCGGCAGGTGGCCAGCTTCTCGAGCACGTCGTCGCCGCGGATGAGCTTGCCGAACGCCGTGTACTGGCGGTCGAGGAAGGACGGGTTGCCGTGGCAGATGAAGAACTGGCTGCCGGCGGAATCCGGATGCTGCGAGCGCGCCATCGAGAGGACGCCGCGGACGTGGGAACGTTCGTTGAACTCGGCCTTGACCTGGTAGCCCGGTCCGCCGGTTCCCCAACGGGCCTGCATCGCGGGATCCTTGGTGAGCGGATCGCCGCCCTGGACCATGAAGCCCTTGATGATCCGGTGGAAGGCCGTGCCGTCATAGAAGCCCTTCGCGGCGAGCTTCTGGAAGTTCTCGACGGTCTTGGGGGCCACGTCGGGCCAGAACTCGACGACCATTTCTCCGGCGGTGGTCTTGATCACGGCCACCTTTTCGGCGGGATTGGGGGTGCTCATGGAATCGGGATGGGGATGGGGATGCGGAAGGGAAACTTGGAATCGGTGCGATGGCGGGTCACTTCAGGACGGACGCGGACAGGATGTAGTCGAGCCTCGGGAAGTCCTTCTTGAGGTAGGTGTTGCCCTCCTCCTGGATGCGACCCTGGGCCGGGCCGCCACCGCGGGGAGCGCCCTCGCCGTACTCGCTGTTGATCTTGTCCACGACGTCCATGCCCTCGACGACCTTGCCGAACGATGAGAAGCCCATCGAGTCGAGGCGGCTGTTGTCGACGAGGTTGACGAAGAACTGGGTGGTCCGGGTGTTGGGACCGGCCATGGCGAAGCTGATCGCACCGCGCCTGTTGCCGGACTTCACCGGGTCGTCCTGGATGCGGGCCATGCGCCACGCGGCGGAGACCTTCGGGTCGCCGTGGATGCCGAACTGGGCCATGAAGCCCTGGATGACGCGGAAGAAGGCCACGTCCTTGAAGTAGCCCGACTTCACCAGGTTGTAGAACCGGTCGGCACCGAGCGGGGCGTCGGCGCGGACCACCTCGATCACGAAGGCGCCCTTGGTGGTCTCGAACTTCGCCTTGAAGGTTTCCGGGGCGGTCTCCTTGAGCTTGGAGGGATCCGCGAAGTCCGCGGCCGTGGCCGGCGACGGGCTCGGGGCGGCGGTGGCGGCGGCGGCGGGCTTGTCCTCGCCCCGACAGGCGAGGCCGAGCGAAAGAACGCAGGCGAGCAGGAAGGAAGAGCGGTTCATCGGCGCCGGAATGAGCCACATGAGTGGGGCACTGTCACGCCCGGAAAACGCGGCCGATCCGGCCCCGGCATCCACGCCGGGACGGTTTGCATTCCGGGGAGGCGTCTCATGAAATCACGCCGGCCAGGCCGAGCAGCCGCGGGGCGTTCTTCTCCAGCCGGTCCTTCGCGATCTCGCATTCGATCTCGCGGCCCGCCGGGAAGAGCAGCCGCCAACCCGACGCCTCCCGCCAGGCGCCGGTGGCGTTCGCCGGCGGATCCGCGAAGAAGCCGCCTCCGTGGTGGGCCGCGAACTGGTCGGCGATCTGGACCGCGGCCAGGGCCTTCGCGTGCCTTCCGCTGCACTCCGGCATGCCGTGCAGCAGCGCGCTCCGGACCAGCAGCTCGTCCGCCTCCTGCCCGGCAAGGTACCAGGCGCCGACCATGGAATGGGTGGCCCCGAGGACGGACTGCTCCAGGTGTTCCGGGGGCATCGTCGAGCCACGGGTCAACAGCACCTCGAGGACGGCATGGTGGGCCGGGAAAAGGCTCCGGATCACCAGCCAGCCGATGTCGTGGACCAGGCCGGCGATGTAGTCCAGGTCGTTGTCGGAACCGCGGCTCGCACCGAGCAGGAAGCGGGCGAGGACCGCGACCGACGCGCTGTGCATCCAGAATCCGGCGATGCCGGGCGACTCCGGTCCCGACAGCTTCCGCATGTCCGCGACCACCGGCGACAGCAACGCCAGTTCGCGGAGCGTCCGCGCCCCGACCATCAGGATGGCGTCTTCCAGTCGTAGGGCGCCGGCCTGGCCGAAACCCGCGGAACGGACGTGCCGGAGCAGGCGCACGGTCAACGCCGGATCCAACCGGACCCGATCCGCAAGCCGCGACACGGAGACCTCCTCGGCTTCGGTCAGGATGCGGAGGGTTTCCCGGAGATGGCCCAGGGACGGCAACGGGGGAGCGCGGCGGACCGCATCGCGGATCTCGTCGAATCCCAGCGGGGGTGGGCGGTTTGCCATGCTGCGGAGGCGGGCGGACGGGACTTCGGGAGGTGCAGGGAAGCGGGACGCGTCAGGCGGCGGCCACGGCGGGATCCGCC
The DNA here is from genome assembly GCA_027488845.1 of Verrucomicrobiales bacterium. GTDB lineage: Bacteria > Verrucomicrobiota > Verrucomicrobiia > Limisphaerales > UBA9464 > SXXZ01. The sequence continues at coordinate 34,197 of JAIYBC010000046.1, forward strand.
GGATCCGCCGGATCCGGGGACGCCACCGGAGCGGAGCCCGGCTCCTGGGCACGTCGGATGCCGTAGCGCGACATCTTGTTGTAGATGGTCTTCTCGGTGACACCGAGCATGCGCGCCGTGGCGGCCTTGTTGCCGCGGCACAGCTGGAGCGTCTGAAGGATCGCGAGGCGCTCCAGTTCCTCGAGGGGCATGCCCCCAACCGCCGGGCGCGCCGGGGCCGACTCGGCCATCGCCGGCGACGGCGCCGGCCGGAGGATCTCCTGGGGCAGGTCGCGAAGCTGGATCCGTCCGCCGTCGCAGTAGGCGGCGGCCCGTTCGAGGACGTTCTCAAGCTCCCGGATGTTGCCCGGCCACGAGTAGGACCGCAGCGCGGCGAGGACGACGTCCGACACCTGGAAGACCGGGATCATGCGCTCCGCGGCGATGCGGCCGAGGATCACCTCGCACAGCCGCGGGAGGTCCTCCAACCGCTCCCGCAGCGGCGGGACGTGGATCGGGATCACGTTGAGGCGGTAGTAGAGGTCCTCGCGGAACTCGTGCGCGGCGACCTTCTCACGGAGGTTGAGGTGGGTCGACGCGACGACCCTGGTGTTGGACTGGATGGACTCGGCGCCGCCGACCCGTTGGAACCTCCGCTCCTGGAGCACCTCGAGCAGGCGCGGCTGCATGGACAGCGGGAGGTCGCCCACCTCGTCGAGGAAGAGCGTCCCGCCCTCGGCCAGCTCGATGCGCCCGATGCGCCGGTTCTGGGCCGAGGGGAACGCCCCCTTCTCGTGGCCGAACAGCTCCGACTCGACGAGTTCGCGCGGGATCGCCGGACAGCTGACCGAGATCATCGGAAACCTCGACCAGGGCGAGGAGGCGTGGAGCAGGCGCGCGACCAACCCCTTGCCGACACCGCTTTCGCCGGTGATCAGCACGTTCGTCCGCAACGGGGCCACGCGCTGGATGGATTCCCTCAGTCGTTGGACGACCGGCGAGGTGCCGGCGAGCGAAAGCACCGTGGACACGCCGGCGGAATGCGACTCGCGCAGACGGCGGTTGTCGCGGAGCGAGCCCGCATGGCGGTCCGCGGCGGTGATCACCGCCAACAGCTCGTCGATCTCGAACGGCTTCCGCACGTACTCGAACGCCCCGGCCCGAACCGCCGCCAAGGCTTCCCGGATCTCGGCATGCGCGGACACCATCACCACGGGGACGTCGGGGTGCTTCTCACGGAAATGGGCGAGCACCTGCATGCCGTCGGCCACCGGCATGCGCAGGTCGACCATCGCCAGCGCCAGGTCGCCCGACGCGGCCGCGATCGCCTGTCCGCCGTCGGCCACCGCCACCGTCTCGAATCCGGCCTGTCGTACGTGGTACTCGATCAGGCTCCGGATGGGGGCGTCGTCGTCGGCGATCAGGACTCGGGCTCTCGGGGACATGGGCGACATTCTTTGGTGTGAAGGCTTTCACCTTGGCCTCAGCAAGGATCAAACCAGCCCGCCCAAACCCGTGCCACCAGCCCCGCCGACACGGAAAAACGCGGACCCACCCCATGAAAGGTTCGCACGGGGTTGCCCTCGCGAACGCAAGATCGGGTAGAACCTACGCAACCGGTTTGTCGTTTTTACCCGTCCACGGCCCGTGGATGCGCTTGGGGCTGCCGACGATCCATCCCGTTTCGACGGTTACCCGAAGGAATTTCCCGAAGCGCCGAGGATGGCGTCTTCAGGCATTCCTCCTGCTGGCGCGCCGCCCACATCAGCCTCCCCTCCCAAACAGGTCTCCCCAACAGGCCGGATTTCCCGGCAGGGGAACCCGTATCGACGCACGGCGCGGATGGCCGCTCCGACGGGGACGGCGGCGCTTCGGTCTGGCTGTGGCGGACGGTCGGCGTGGCCTTGCTGTATGGGTTCCTCGGGTGGCTGGGTCTGGCGCTTTCCAAGGAGCGTGGACAGTGGCCCACGATCTGGCTCCCGTCCGCGGTCGGGCTCGGGTCCGTCATCCTCTTCGGACCCAAGGCCGCGTTCGGCGTCGGCATCGGTGCCCTGCTCCTCCGACTCGGCCAAGGGGCGACACCGGTGCTGACGGTGATCACGATCGCCGCGAACACGCTGGAAGCGGGCATCGGCGGACTCCTGCTGCGGGAATACTTCGGGCTCCCGCTCCGAAGTGTCGGCAGCGCCCGGATCCCGCGGCTCGTCTTCACGCTCGCCCTCATCACCAACGTCAGCGCGTTCGTCGGCATCAGCGCGCAACTGGAGTTCGGGGTGATGCGGCCCGAGGAGACCCTGACCAACTGGTGGAGCTGGTGGGCCGGGAACGCCGGAGCCGTCCTCCTGCTGCTCCCGATCCTCCTCTGGCGGAAGGGCACGAAGTCCTGCTGGCAGTCGCATGGCAACCGGGAGCGGATCGGGTTCATCGTCGGCGTCTCCCTCGCGATGGCCTCGACGCTCCTCACCAAGCTGGACTCGATCCAACTGGCCACGCGGACCCTCCTGATCCTGGTTCCCTACGTCCTGATGATGTGGGCCGCCTTCGGGATGGGGGCCTGCGCCGTCGCCATGGGCGGCGCCTGCACCGGGATCGCCATCTCCATCGCGACGAACCTCGGACGCGGCCCGTTCGCCACCACGGACCCCATCGATTCCTTCAACGCCTGCTGCCTCTTCAACCTCCTCACCGGAACCTCGAACCTGTGGCTGTCGACGCTCGCCTGGGAACGCAGCGAGACGCTGAGCAGCCTCCGGCTGTCGGGCGAACGGCTCGAACAGACGGTGCGGAGCCGCACCCTCGAGCTCGAGGAACGCACCCAGGAACTCCAGGCCTTCTCCTACGCGGTCTCCCACGATCTCAAGGCGCCGCTCCGCGGGGTGGGCGGATGGATCCTCGCCCTCGAGGAGGACTGCGGCGACCAACTCGACCCGGCGGGCCGCAAGCACCTGTCCCGAATCCGCTCCGAGGCCGAGCGGATGGGCACGCTCATCGAGGGCCTCCTCACCCTCTCCCGCATCGGCGTGTCCGAGATCCGGACCGCCGAGGTCGACGTCTCCGCGATCGCCGGGAGGCTGCTCCGACGCCTCGCGGAGGAGTCCCCGAACCGCCACGTGCAGGTCGAGGTCGCCAAGGGCTTGCACGTCCGCGGGGACCCGGTGCTGGTGGAGATCGCCCTGATCAACCTGTTGGAGAACGCCTGGAAGTTCACCTCGGCCACCGCCGAGGCGCGCATCGACGTGCTGCCCATCCCACCCGGGGAGGCGTCCGGCTTCGTCGTCCGCGACAACGGCGCCGGGTTCGATCCGTCCAACCGCCACCGTCTCTTCATCCCGTTCCAGCGCTTCCACCGTGCCTCGGAGTTCCCCGGCACCGGGATCGGCCTCGCCACCGTCCAACGCATCGCCCGCCGCCACGGCGGAACGGTCGGGGTGGAGTCGGCACCCGGTCTCGGCACCACGGTGGAGTTCCGCCTGCCCGCCTACCGCGCCGTCGAAAGGAAGACCCATGCAACCTGATCCCGGAACCATCGTGGTCGTCGAGGACAACGAGTCCGACGCCGACGCCGCCCGCCGCGCCATCGAGCAGTGGGGAGGCCCCGGCACTCGGGTGGTCGTCGCCGAGGACGGCCTGCGCGCCGAGGAACTGCTCCTCGCCTCCCGGAACCGCCCCGCCGAAGCGGCGCCGGCACCGGGTCTCATCCTGATCGACATCAACCTCCCCGGACTCGACGGACTCGAGCTGCTCGCCCGCATCCGGCGGCACCCGCCCCTCCGCCATGTGCCGGTGGTCATGGTCAGCTCCTCGGCCGAGGAGGAGGACGTCCTCCGCTCCTACGAACGCGGCTGCAACAGCTACGTCACGAAGCCCGTGGACGTCCGGACGCTCCGTTCCCTCTACGTCACGCTGGCCAACTACTGGATCCGGACCAACGCATCGCCGCGCGCACGACTCGCATGACCCAGCAAGCCCACCTGCTCATCGTCGAGGACGACCCCAGCGATGCCGGCCTCCTCGGGCGCGCCCTCGAGCGTTCGGGATGCGGTTTCACGCACGACGTGTCCCAGGACCTGAACGAGATCCGGGAGCTGCTCCGGACGCGCCGCTATTCCGCGGTGCTGTCGGACCATTCCCTCCCCGGCTTCACCGCCTCGGACGTGCTGGCCGCCGTGGAGGACTCCGGACTCGACCTGCCGGTGCTCATCGTTTCCGGGGCCGTGGGCGAGGACCGCGCCGCGGACCTGATGCGGGAGGGGGCGAGCGACTTCGTCCTCAAGGGCAACCTCTCCCGCCTGATCCCCGCGCTGCAACGGGAACTGCGGGATGCCGAGAGCCGTCGGCACATGCTGGTCTCCGTCGAGAGGCGGGTGCGCAGCGAATCCCTGCTGAGGCTCGTCGTGGAGCTTTCCGGGGACAGCTTCTGGGAGTGGGACCTAGCCTCGGATTCCCTCAACTGGAGCGGCACGTTCGCGACGCTGTGCGGCGCCTCGCAGCCGCTGGAACCCGTCGTGGCCACCTGGCAGGACCGCATCCATCCCGAGGACCGCAATCGCGTCGCGGCCGAGATCTCGGAGGTGCTCGAGGCCGGCGGGAGCGCCTGGTCCGGCACCTACCGCTTCCGGGCCGACGGCGACCGCTGGGCGCTGATGATGTCGCGGTGCTACATCCTCAACGACCAAGAGGGACGCCCGTCACGGGTCATCGGCGCCATGTCCGACATCTCCGAGAGGGAATCGATGCTGGAACGCCAGCAGGTCTTCACCGCACTGGCCGACCAGGCCTCTGAAAGCATCGGCGTCCTGGATCCGGAGACGGGACGGTTCGTGGAGTTCAACCGCAAGGCCCACCTCAGCCTGGGCTATTCCGCGGAGGAATTCGCCAGGCTCTCCGTGTTCGACATCGACTGCCGCTTCCAGAGGGAGGAGCTGGAGAGCCTGCTGATGGAGACCCGGACCACCGAGATGCTCGACGTGGCCACGCGCCACCGGGCGAAGGACGGTTCGATCCGCGAGGTGCGGGTGCGGTCCCGTCCGATCATCCTGCAGGGCCGGACGCTCCTCGCCTCCGTCTGGCTCGACGTCACGGAGCGCATGGCGATCGAGGCGGAACTCCGCCAGGCCCAGAAGATGGAACTGCTGGGGCAGCTGGCGGGAGGCGTCGCGCACGACTTCAACAACGTCCTCGCCGCGATGCGCCTGCAGGTGGAGCTGGCGCAGTTCGGACCGGTACCGGGACAGGACTTCGAGGCCTTCGTGGGTGGCATCTCGCAGATGGTCGACCGGGCCACCAGCCTGACCCGCCGTCTGCTGAACCTGGGAAGGAAGGGAACGCTCAAGCCGGAGGAATTCCACCTCGACGACGCCGTGGACGACCTCGTGTCGGTGTGCCGACGGCTCATCGGCCCGGCCATCGAGATCCGCAGGACCCGGTCGGAGGGGCTTCCGATGATCCACGCGGACCGGTCGTTGATGGACCAGGTCTTCATGAACCTGCTGGTGAACGCACGCGACGCGATGCCCAAGGGAGGCGTGCTCCAGATCGACACCCGGGTGGTGGAGGTGAATCCCGATCCCGTGGTGCCGGCCGGGACCTGGCGGGGCCGGAGCTTCGTGCAGGTGCGCATCAGCGACACCGGATGCGGGATGTCGAAGGAGGTGTTGGCGCGGATCCACGAGCCCTTCTTCACCACCAAGGAACCGGGTCGCGGAACCGGCCTGGGCCTCAGCGCGGTCCGGCGTTCGCTGCAGGAACACGGCGGCTGGATGCTCGTCGACAGCACGGAAGGCGTCGGCTCCACCTTCACGATCTTCCTGCCGCTCAGCAGCTCCGGGGTCCTGGAACCCACTCCCCGGCGACTCCGGGACGGGGCGCCGAAGGTGTTGCTGGTCGTGCAGGATCCCCAGCTGCGCATCCTGGCGGAGAAGATCCTCATCCGGATGGGATGCACCACCGTGTCCTGCTCCGACGCGGAGGAGGCCTATGCCGCGTGGCAGGCGGGACGCGACACCGTGGATCTCGCGATCGTGCCCGAGTCGATGACCTCGCCCCGAAGCGGGACCTCGCTGCACCGGATCCTCCAGGAGGGAATGCCCGGACTGCCCATCGTGCTGACGGTCGACTCCATCGACCCGACGTTCACGGTTCCGCCGCAGTACAGTTCGGCGCCGCGGCGTCTGACGATGCCGTTCTCGATCGAGAGCCTGTCGGACCTGGTGGCGACGACATTGGCAGGCCACGAGCTGAAACGGCTTCGCTGAAGCCGGGGGAAGGCTGGTGCCGCGGGCGGGACTCGAACCCGCACGGCCTTGCGGCCTGGGGATTTTAAGTCCCCTGTGTCTGCCATTTCACCACCGCGGCGAAGCGACTGGAGAGCGTGACGCTACGGACAGCCGCGCCCCCGCCGCAAGCGCCACCCATCGCCCCACCGGGAAACATCCCGCCGGAGGTCCCACGCGGAGCCGCGGAGGACGCGGAGAAGCAACGCGACCGGAGGGGAGGCGAGGGTGACGGTTCAAGGCATCAGACCGGTCCTTGGACGACCGTGAAGCGGCCAACCCACTCCTGGGGATCCGACCCTTGGCACCCTTGGTTGTGAACCCCGCTTCCGGCAGGAACTGAAAGGCTTAGCCACGGCACGTCGCATCAAGACATGGGCAACCGCCTGAGCCCGCATCGGATCTGGCATTGGAATGGCTAAGGTTGAGATAGAGCAGTGCCTTGGCTCGTCAGGAGACTTCGGAAACCTGCAATCGTCGGCATGAATCCAAACCGGACCTCACCCCGTTTCTGGAGCCTCACCACGGTCGCCTGTTTGCTGGCCACGCTCTATTCGGTGGCGGTCGCCGGCTGGATGCTGACCTCGGCGCTGGAGCCGGACGCCGGCGAATGGGACGGCATGGCCACCCTCGTCTTGGGCATCTTCTTGGGGCCGGCGATCGCCATCCCGGTTCTGTGGGTCCGTGCCTTCCGCCGGAGACAAAGCGTTCGAATCGGCCGTTTCCTGCCGTGGGTGTTCCGGGCCATGTATGTCTCGGTGATCTTGGCACAGGTCGACATCTGGGCCGTTGCCGCGGAGAGGAGAAACACCCCGTTCAGCGGGGTCACGGTTGCGACTCGGGATGGCACACGGGGATACACCGGCTTCGGGTACCTCCTGACCCGGCATGGGCAGTTGGCGGGTTGGCACGGGCCCACGGTGGTCTTCTGGTTTGTGCCGATCCGGTTCGATTGGACCGCAGATGGAGTCAGGGCGGGGTGGTTGTGGACACAGGAAGCGCCCTGATCCTTCCCGCTGGTCAACCGGGTGTAGCAAGAACCGGAGAGTCCGCTGAAGGCCTCCCCCTTCGACGTCGACGCACGGGCCAACGAGGATCAGCCTCTGCGGTGATGGCATGATCGTCGTCCCCATCTACGCCTTGGCAAGTGTGCCCGTTCTCATCGTCTGGTGGACCCATCGGCGTTGCGAACGCCGAGAACACACCCTTCTGACGGTCTCGTTCCTGTTTTCGTTTGCGCTCCTGCTCATTCCTGCAAGCCATGGCGACCCGATCGCGACCCACTACGACGGACCGTCGAGGGCCAAAGGCATCGTCGCAGGACAAGTGTTGGCCACGCTGATCTCCTGTACCCTGATCGCGGCCATTCCAACCCGGCTCCGATTGCTGAAGATGTTGCGGAACCTCCTGGCGATCCTGATCGGGGAATACCTCATCTTGACTCCCGCATGGATCTCGTAGTCGGGCCCGTGAAGCAGGATTCCGGGACAGGTCACGCGGTTGCGGAGGCCACACGTGGAGGAAGGCAACGCGATCGAAGCGGACGCGTGGTTGACACGGCGGACCGATCCGGGCTGTCGCATTCCCATCCGTCTCCGATGTCACACACCTGGCGCCCGGAAACTGCCGTCGCAACTTCAGCGGAAGCCTCCCTTCCCCGGGATACCGGAATCCGCGGAAGACATCAGGGTAGGGAGTACCGGCTTCAGCCGGCGGAAACCGTCCGAACCCAAACGCCAAGGAATCCAACCCAACGGGCCTGAGAGGTATTCCCCGCCGCGACCCGGTTTCTGCACAGGGTGGGACGTGTCCCTTGGAGTTCTCCGCGTAGTTTGCCCCCGGATAGAGGGGCTCCTTTGGGCTCAGAATACTCCGGGCATCGTCAGAGACTCGTCACCTCGTCTCCTACCACGGATTGGCACGGTGAGGGACGTTTACCTTGTGAAACCACGGTTTTCGAAGCGGAAGCGTGGGTGACACGTCGGACCGATTCCGGCTATCGCTTTGCCCTCCGTTCCCCTTCCCCAACATCACGACGATGACGACGAACCGCACCGCACGTCCCTACGGAACCCAGCAGTCAGGTCCAGCTCCGACGAAACTTCGCGGTCAACGTCTGCAGAGCCCGGCAGGTCGGCTTGGGGTCCGGCTCGCGGCAGGCTGCCTGCTGGCGGCGAGTCTGGCCCAGGCCACGGATTGGCCGGGTTGGCGTGGGCCTGCCCGGGATGGCCATGCGCCCGCGGGCACCTCGCCGCTGGAATCCCTCCCCAACGAGCCCAAGGTCGTCTGGCGGCTGAAGGTCGGTGACGGCCTGGCGGCGCCCATCGTGGCTGGCGACAGGGTGTACCACCTCGATGCCGTAGCCGGACGGGAGGTCGTCCATGCGGTGCGACGCGACACGGGCGAGGTGGTCTGGACCACGCCGTTGGACGACGGCTTCCGCAACGGCCAGACGGCGCCCGGCCCGCGTTGCACGCCCTTGCTGGACGGCGACAGGCTGTATGCGCAGTCGTGCAAGGGCGAGTTGCAGTGCCTCTCGGCCGCCGACGGCACGGTGCGGTGGCGCGTCGGTTTCACGAAGGAGTTCCATGCGGTCGCACCAGCGGAAAGCGGCGTCCGCAAGGGCGCGCAGCGGCACGGGTTCACCGCGAGCCCGTGGATCGACGGGGACCGGCTGATCGTGCTTGTTGGCGACCCGGAGGGCGCGGGCGTGGTGTGCTTCGACAAGCGGACCGGCGCCGTGCTTTGGAGATCCACCAACGACCACGCCGCCAACGCCGCGCCGATCACCGCAGCCATCCCCGGCAGCCCGCGGCGCCAAGTGCTCGCGTTCACGGTCGAGGGGTTCATCGGCCTCGACCTGGAGGACGGGCACCTCCTGTGGCGCATACCGGTGACGACCACGTACGGACGCCACGTGACCACGCCCATCGTGGTGGGGAACGTCGCCATGGTGGCCTCGAAAGAGGAGCCGCTCATGGGTGTGGAGCTGAAGCCCTCGGCCGACGGGCGCGAATGCGCGGCCGAGGTGAAATGGGTGGGCAGGGACCTCCAGGTGAACTTCTCAAGCCCGGTTGCCGTCGGCGGCCACGTGTACGGTCTCGGGCCGGGACAGAACCTGTTCTGCGTCGACGCCCGGACCGGCGAGACGCGTTGGTCCAAGGCGGGCTTCACCGACAAGCCTGCGGAGAAGGCCCACCTGGCGATCGTGGCGGTCGGCGACCGGCTCCTGCTGTTGACCGAGACCGGCGAACTGGTGTTGGTGCCGGCCGATCCGTCTGGGTATCGCGAACTCGGTCGGGTGCAGGTCTGCGGGGCGAACTGGTGCAACCCGGCCTACGCCGACGGCCGGGTTTACCTGCGCGACAGCCGCGAACTGCTGTGCCTCCAGTTGAAGTGAACGGGACGTGTGTCGCCTTCGGCCGCAGCGATCAGGCTCCGGCCTTCGCGGCGGTGCGGGTCCGGCTGGCGGTGTGGACGATCTCCAGCAGCTGGGCGATGCGGAACGGCTTGCTGATGAAGTCGAAGGCCCCGGCCGCGCGGATTGCCGCCACGTCCTTCTCCTGCGCGTGGGCCGAGACGATGACCACCGGCACTTCCGGATGGTTCCGACGGAAGTGGTCCAGCACCTCGAATCCATCCTTCCCGGGCATCCACAGATCCACCAGGGCCGCCTCGTAGCCGCCATGGGCCAAGGCGATGGCCTCGATGCCGTCCGCCGCCGCCGTGACCTCGAACCCTTCCCGGCGGAGGTTGTAGGTCAGGAGGTTCCGGATCGGTCCGTCATCCTCGACGACCAGCAGCGTACGCCTGGGATTCGAAGACGCGCTCACGGAGCCCATTCCCTTCCGGCATACCGCATTTTTTTCAATCCGCTGGGGGAAATGAAGCCCCCTGTCGGCCGTCGCCCCGGGCAAGGGACGGCCAGTTCGTGTATTTTTTCCACGGTCGTGAATTTGTTACACAGGAAGGAACTACCCTCCCCGTCCTCGATGCGATGCCGCACCGCGGAATCATGGGGATTGTCCCGGACGGAGGGACAATGGGGATCCTGGGTGGTCATGACCTCCCCGGCCCAGCACCCTCCTTGCCATGAGGTCGCTCAGTCTTTCGCGGCCTTCCAGAGGACGAGTCGGTCGTCGCGGCCGATGAGGGCGAGGGCCCGGTCGCCGGGCGCCAACGCGAGGGTGTTGTGGACGAGGGATTCCACCGCCAACGACCCGGCCACCCGGCCGGTGCCGAGGTGCAGGAAATGGATGCGGCGGAAGTCCGACACCAGGAGCGTCCGGCCGTCGCCGGAAAACCGCAGCGGCCCGATCGAGTCGAACTCGTCCCATTCCTCGCGGAGCTTGAGGCTTGGGTACTCCCAGAGACGCAGCACCCCACCCTCGTCGCCGGTGGCCAGCCAACGGCGATCGGCGGACAGCTCGATCGACGACGGCGGGGCGCGGTGACCTTGCAGCCGGGCAAGCCGGCGTCCGCTCCGGGCGTCATGGAGTTCGATGGCGAAGGCGTCGGCGATGACCGCGATCACGCCATCGGGCAGGATCCAGAACTCGCAGTCGCAACGGGCCTTGTCCTCCAGCGGGGGAAGCAGCCGTCCATCGGCCACGTTCCAGATCCGGATCTCCCCACCGTCCCGCTGCTCGGCGAGGATGCCGGAGTCCGCGTCGAACCGGTGCCGCAGCGGCGGCGGACCACCCGCCTTGAGCGCCTCGATGTCCACCGGCGGGGCCGCCAGCGGCCGCAGGTCATTGGCCGAAACCCGGCGGATCCGGGCCGAACCTTCGTCGAGCAGATAGAGGGTCCCACGGTCCGTGGAGAGGCCCAGCGGCACCACGGGACCATCGAGGCGCGCCAACTCGGAACGGTCCCCGACGTCGACCAGCCGGATTCCACCGCCCCCCTTCTCCTCGACCAGCAGCGCGGTCCCCGACGGAGTGAACTCGAGGAGGTTGCCCTGGAAGGTCCGTTCGTTCCTCCCGATGCGTTCCGGGTCCACGGGCCATTGCCGCACGCCCTGGTCGCGCGTGGTGCTGTAGAGGCTTCGTCCGTCGGGCGACCAGGCGACGTCCCAGACCTGGTCCGCCGGGCCGCGCAGCACCTGCCGCGGCTCGAGCGTGAAGGCGTCCCAGACGCGCAGCACATGGTCGCCGCCCGCAGTGGCGAGGAGACGGCCGTCCGGCGAAAACGCCGCGGCGCCGAGCGTGGTGCCGCCGTGTGCGTTCCGGCCCGCGACGACGACCCTCCGGGACGGGTCCCAAAGCCGGAGTTCCCCGTTGAAGCCCGCCGAGACCAGCCGTGATCCGTCCGGGGAGAACCGCATGGCCACCACGGGCCCCACCGGTCCCATCTCGCCTTCCGCGTCCATCGAGGGCCAACGCCACAGCCGGAGCCGATCCCCGAAGGTGCCGGTTGCCAGGCGGCCACCGTCGGGGGAGAAGGCGGCGCGACGGCCGGTCCCCGGAAGCGTCCTCGGACGGTCCATCCCGGGATCGCGCCATTCCATCGAGCCGTCCACGGACCAGAACCGGGCCTCGGTCTGGGTGAGGAGCCCTTCGCCGGAAGGCATCGGCACCAGCGCCTGCGAGGGCGGGGCGGGAACCATCCGGTGGCCGCCGTCCTTGAGGTCGATCACCATGGCCCCGGTCCGGACGGCATCCACCGCGACCAGGCGGTCCAGCCCCGGCAACCGGGCCAGCGCGAACCACTGGTGTCCCTCCCCGACGCTCCATCGGCGCAGGACCCGGAACGTCGTGGCATCCCACTCCTGCACCGTCCCGTCCCAGGAGGCGGAGGCGACCGTCCGTCCGTCGGGCGAGGGCGAGACCGCCACCACCGTGGCCGTGTGGCCGGTGAATCCACCGGGACTGTCGCCCTCGGCGGCCGCGGAGAGGATCCCCCATTCCAGTCCGCGCAGGTCCGGCGCGCCGCGTTCCGGACGGTGGCGGGCCAGCAGTCGGCGGGCGGCGTCGAGGTCGTCGCGTTCCAGCGCCGTGGCGGCGAGGGCCATGTCGGCGGCGTAGAGGTTGTCCCGGAGCCGCGTCCCCGCCGCGGTCAGACGCCGGTTCGAACGGACCTCGGCCGCGACCAGGCCCACGACCAGGAGCAGGGCGACGGAGACCGCCGTCGCGAAGCCCGGATTGCGGCGCACCCAAAGCGCAGCCGCCTCCACCAGGGACATCGGCCGTGCCTGGATCGGAAGGCCCTGCAGCCACGCCGTCAGGTCCGCCCCGAATTCGCGGACGGATCCGTAGCGCCGGGCGGGGTCCTTGGAGAGGGCCTTGATGCAGACCACCTCCAGGTCCCGCGGCACGCCCGGACGGTGATGCGAGGGAGGCTGGGGCTCGGTGTCGACGATCCGCCGCATGAGGACGGCGATGCCTTCGGCCTCGAACGGCGGGCGGCCGGCCAGCAGTTCGTAGAGGATCGCGCCCAGCGCATACTGGTCGCTGGCGGTGGTGGCGGCCCGGGCGTCCGCGGAGACCACCTCCGGCGCCAGGTAGTGGGGCGTGCCGAGGACCGACACCGTGCGGGTGAGGCGGCTGTCCGAGGCCAGCGCGCGGGCGAGTCCGAAGTCGGCGACGTAGGCGCGATCGAGGTCGTCGAAGAGCACGTTGCCCGGCTTGAGGTCGCGGTGGAGGACGCCGTGCTCGTGGGCGAACCGGACGGCCTCCGCGAGCCCCACGAGCAGGGACGCGACCGCTCGCCAATCGCCGGCATAGCGGTCCCGGCGCTCCGCCAACGTGCCGCCGGTGGCCAGCTTCATGGTGAACCACGGCAGGCCGTCGAGCTCGCCGGATTCATAGACCGGCAGGATCGCCGGATGTTCCAACGACGCGAGCGTGCGGGCCTCCTGACGGAAGCGGACCAGCATCTCGGGCGAATCGAGGGCCTGGGGCCGGAGCATCTTCAGGGCGACCTCTCTCGGCGGATCGGCCTGGACGGCCCGATAGACCACGCCCATCCCGCCGCGGGCGATCTCGGCCTCCACGCGGTGTCCCTCCACGCCGAGCATCCCTCCCGGCGTGGAGAGCGGCGGGATGACGAGGGCGTCCCCGAGCAGGCACCGCGCGCAGAGTCCGCCGGGGAGACGGCGGCCCGTGCCGAGGCAGCGGGGACAGTGTTCGGGCATCTGGGTTTCCTTCGTGGTCAGCGGCCCCGGGTTTCGCCGGAATCCGGATTCCGGAACCCGACGCCGGCCAGGACGGAATGGAGGTGCCGCATCTCGACGTCGATCTCGTGGGGCGCGGAGACGGTCCGGGCCACCTCGGCGCGGAGGGCGTTGCGGAAGCGGGCCCGCAGGCGATGGACCTCGGACTTGGCGGCCGGGACGGACATCCCCAGCGACTGGGCGAGCACCTCGTAGGAGGGCGGTTCGGCGGCGACGGGCAGGAAGGGCACCAGGCGTTCGAACGTGGCCGCCTTCCCGGAATCGCGGGCCTCGAGGGCCACGGCCTCGAGCGCGTTCTCCACGATGCGCACGGCCCAGTCCCGGTCGAACTGGTCGGCGGCGTCGTCCGGGATCCCGGGCACGAACTCCATCCCCGACTCCATCAGCTCATCGAGGCTCACCGGGAGCTGGCCCCCTCCGCGTTTGCCGGCGGATCCGCGTCGGCGCAGGTCGGCGATGTGGTGCTTCAAGGCCCCGAGCAGGAAGGACCGGAAGCGGCCCTGCGTCGGTTCGGCACGGCGCCAGGCCCGGGACGCGAGCAGCCGGAGGAAGAATTCCTGGGCCACCTCCTCGGCATCCTGCGCAGGCACGCCGGTCCAGCGGATGAAATCCAGCACTGCGGGACGGTAGGAACGGCAGAACCGCTCCAGGGCCTCCTCCGCGGCCGGACCTCCGTTCAGGCTGGCCCTCGCCAGCACGCTCCAATGGGTCTCCGGAAAATCCAACGCGCGAAAGCCTGTCGCAGCGGACGCCGTGGATTCAATGTCCCATCACGGAAAGGGGGCGGAACCCCGGTTGACTTCCGCCGAATCCGGTCAAAGTAGGGATCCAGACGTGTCCGCCCCATCCTCAACCCAGAACGCTCCCCTGCTGCGGGCCATCGACGTGCGCAAGGCCTACGCGGGACGTCCCATCCTCGCCGGGGTCTCGCTCGACGTCGCCCCCGGGGAGCGGGTCGCCCTGACCGGCCCTTCCGGTTCGGGGAAGACCACGCTGCTGAACCTGCTCGGCGGCGTGGACCGCGCGGACTCGGGCCGCATCCTGTTCGAAGGCCGGGACACGGGCCTGCTCGACGGGGACGGCCTCTCCGCGCTGCGGCGGACGGCGTTCGGGACGGTCTTCCAGTTCTTCCACCTCCTTCCGACGCTGACCGCCGCGGAGAACGTCGAGCTGCCTCTCCAGCTGAACGGCATGCCCGCCGGGGAACGTGCGGCGCGGGTCCGGGGACTGCTCGAACGGGTCGGCGTGGCGCATCGCGCGGATGCCATGCCGGGCCAGATGTCGGGTGGCGAGATGCAGCGTGTCGCCATCGCTCGCGCGGTCGCCCACCGTCCACGCCTGCTCCTCGCCGACGAACCCACCGGCAACCTGGACTCGATGAACGGCACCCGGATCCTGGAACTCCTGCGCGAGATCACCGACGAGACCGCCACCGCCCTCGTGCTCGTCACCCACAGCGCCGAGGCCGCCGGCATCTGCCACCGCGAGGTCCGCCTGCGCGACGGACTCGTCGCCGGATGACCCCGAGCCGATGATCCCCGGCCTCCATCGCCTGCTCTGGACGCGGTTCACCTGGCGGCACGTCCTCCTCGCTCCCGGCTCGTCGCTGCTCCTGGCGTCGATCCTGGCCCTCGGCGTGGCCGTGTACCTCTCCATCCGGCTCGCCAACCGGGCCGCCGTCTCCGGCTTCCAGAACTTCACCGACCTCATCACCGCCGAGAGCGACGGCCTGGTCACCGCTCCGGCCGGAAGCCTTCCGGAATCGGTCCTGAGGGAGCTGCGCTCGGCGTTCGGCCCCATGCCGGTCCACCTCGTCCCGGTGCTCGAGACCACCGCCGCGCGCCCGCCGGCCCCCGGCGTCGCACGGACCATCGGCGACCGCGAGACGTTCCAGATCCTCGGCGTGGACCTGATCGGCGTGCAGAACCTCCCGGCCGCTCGGAACGCGGACCGCTCCTGGTTCGCACAGGAGGCGTCCGAAGGGGCCACGTCCGCCGGCGCCGATCCGGAGGCGTTCTGGCGGCGATTCCGCGATCCCCGCGGCGTCTTCATCCCGGAGGCGCTCGCCCGCCGCGACGGCATCCGGCCCGGCGGCTCCCTGCGCCTGATCCTCAACGAGACGGTCGTCGAGCTGCGCGTCACCGGGATCCTGCCCGCCGATCCCGGGCGTCCCGCGGCGCCGGAGACGCTGCTGGTGATGGACCTGCCTGCGTTGCAGGAGCTGACGGGCAGGACGGGGCGGCTGGACCGTGTGGAGTTCGTCCTGCCCGAAGGCCCCGACCGTGCGGCCCGGTGGGAGCTGCTGCGCCAGGATCTGGAACGGCTCGGCGAAGGACGTTGGACCGTGGGCACCCCGGCCGACCGACGGGACAGCGCCGCGATGATGACCCGAGCGTTCCGGCTCAACCTGACCGTGCTGTCGCTGCTGGCGCTGCTGGTCGGTCTCTACCTCGTGGTCCAGGCGCTCGACGGCGCGGTGATCCGCCGGCGCGAGGAGATCGCTGTCCTCCGCGCGCTCGGCGTCGAGGCAGGATCGGTCCGTCGAGCCTGGCTGCTGGAGGCGGCGATGCTCGGATTGGTCGGCGGCGGCATGGGAACCCTGCTGGGCTGGCTGGGGGCGCAGGCCGCGGTGCGCGTGGTGGGGCAGACCGTGAACGCGCTCTACCACGCCACCTCCGTCCGTTCCGCGCATCCCGAGCCGCTGGAGATCGCAGGCGCGCTCGTGCTTTCCGTCGTGAGCAGCGTGGCCGCCGGCTGGTGGCCGGCCCGGGCCGCGGCCGCGACGCCGCCGGCACAGCTGCTCGGGCGCGGACGCGCCGCGACGCCCCGTCCTCCGGCGCGGTGGACCGCCCCCGCGGCCCTCGCTTTGGCCGTCGTCGGCGCCCTGCTCTGCCTGCTGCCACCGGTGCGTTTCGAAGGCGGCGGCAGGCTCTCCCTCGCGGCCTTCGCGGCGGCCCTCTGTTGGCTGCTCGCGGCGGGCTTCGCCGCGGGACTGGTCCCGCCGACGATCGCGCGGGCGCTCGCCCCGCTCGGTGCGTTCTCGGTCCCGCTTCGTCTCGCCCTCGGACACCTGCGCCATCCGACCGGACGCCATCGGCTCGCGATCGCCGGTCTCGCCTGCGCGGTGGCCATGACCGCGGGCATGGCGATCCTCGTCGGCAGCTTCGACACCACGATGCGCGGCTGGATCGAACGCACGTTCATGGCCGACCTGTACGTCTCCAGCGACGGCGCCCAGAGCGCCTCCACCCAGAACCGCATGCGGTCGCGGACCTGGCGTGCGATCGCCGGGGACCCCGCGGTGCTCGAGGCCAACGTCGTCCAGGTCCAGGACATCCGGCTCCCCGGCGGCAGCACGCTCCTCGTCGGCGGAAGCCCCGGGTTCATGCAACGTCACGCGCGCATCGCCTGGCGCGAGGAACCGCTGGACGACCGCCTCTACGACCCGGCGCGCAACCGCGGGCTGGCCATCGCCAGCGAGAGCTTCTCCCGGCGCTTCCAGCTCGGACGCGGCGACCGACTCACCGTCCCGACGCCAACCGGTCCCAAGGAGCTGACGTTGGCCGGGATCTTCTCGGACTACGGCAACGAACGGGGCTCCCTCGTGGTGCAACGCGAGGACCTCGCGCTCTGGTTCGAGGACGAACAGGCCACCAGCGTGATCGTGAAGCTGCGGCCGGACGCCGACGCCGAGGCGGTCCGCGCGCGTTGGGTGGCCGCGGAACCCGGGCTTGCGGTCTTCACCAACCCGCACCTCCGCTCGGAGGCGCTCCGGATCTTCCGCCAGACGTTCGCCATCACCCACGCGTTGGAGATCATCGGCATCGCCGTGTCGGTGGCCGGCCTTGCCTTCACCCTCGCCAGCCTGCTGTGGGAACGCCGACCCGACCTGACCGTCCTCCGTGCCCTCGGCGTGCGGCACCTTGAGCTCGCCGCCGCCGCGGCCATCGAAGGCGTCCTGACCGCCCTGGTCGGCGTGCTCGCCGGACTGGCCGCCAGCCTCGCGCTCGGATGGTTGCTCATCCACCGGGTCAACGTGCAGACGTTCGGCTGGACCCTGGAGACACACATCCCGGGAGGTTGGCTCATCGCGCTGGGGACGCTCGTCCTGCTCATGGCCGCCGCGACCGGCTGGGGTGTCGGACGTTGGGGCGCCGACCTGCCGGCGGAACGCGAGGAATGACATGAACCCGTTCGGACCCCAACTCTCCCGGCTGATCCCGGCGCTGATGTCCTGCGTGTCGGCGGCGACGTTGACGGCGGCGGATGCCGTGAAACCGGGGCTCACGTCCGACGGCTTCGCCGTCCCGGTTGCGGGGCGTCGATTCGAGTTCCCGCGCGACCACGGGAGCCATCCGGAGTTCCGCATCGAGTGGTGGTACGTGACCGGACATCTCGAGGACCGGGACAATCCGGAGGAGCGCCATGGATTCCAGGCGACCTTCTTCCGGCGGGCCGCGCCCGGGGCCGCGCCGGGAGCGGACCGTGCGCCCGAAGGTGCGGCGTTCGCCGGCGACGAGATCCACCTCGCCCACATGGCGCTGCTGGAGGTCTCGACCGGACGTTTCCTCCACGAGGAACGCCTGAACCGCCGCGGATGGGACGCGGCCTCCGACACCGCGGGACTCGATGTCCGAAACGGTTCCTGGTCGCTCCGCCAACTGGGTCTCCCCGTGGGCCCGGATTCCGGGAACGCGAGGCGGCGGGTGGGCATGGAACCGATGCGGCTCCAGGGGGGCGTGCGCGGCGAGGCCCTTTGGAACCTGGTCCTCACGCCGGCCAAGCCGCTGGTCCTCTTCGGCACCAACGGGGTCTCACGCAAGGCCGCCGAGGCGTCCGCCGCGAGCCACTACCTCACCTGGAGCCGGCTCCAAACCGAAGGCGAGCTGACCCTGGGCGGGCGCGTGCGAAAGGTCCGCGGGCTGTCCTGGATGGACCACGAGATCAGCAGCAGCCAACTCGGCGAGGGCCAGGTCGGCTGGGATTGGGCCTGCCTCCAGCTCGACGACGGACGCGAGGTCATGGCGTACCGGATGCGGCGTGCCGACGGTTCGACGGATCCGTTCTCCACGCTCGCCCGCGTCGAGGCGGACGGAACCGTACACCATGTGGATCCGACGGGATTCCGATGGACGGCGGAGGGCACCTGGAAGAGCCCGCGTTCGGGTGGCGTCTATCCGGCGGGCGTCCGGTTGGAGATCCCGGGCGGCCCACCGAATGGCGGTCCCGCCACGGTCCATCGGCTGCGGCCGCTCGCCGCGGATCAGGAACTCTCGGGCGGCGCCGGAGGGATCCCCTACTGGGAAGGAGCCTGCGAGGTCCTCGACGATTCCGGGAAAAGGGTCGGCAGGGCGTTCCTCGAGATGACCGGGTACGCCGGCGATCTCGGCGCCGCACTGCGGCCGCGCTGACGTTCCACAGACGGTTTCCAACGCCCGCACTCCGCGGACAAGCCGCCGCTTGGCACGCGACCCGGGACCGGCGTTCATCGGGACGTGCGCTGCATCATCACCGCCGGACCGACCTTCGAACCGCTCGACCGGGTTCGGCGGCTGACCAACCACTCCACCGGCAGCCTCGGCACCGGCCTGGCGAACCACTTCGCCATGCTCGGATTCGAGACTGTCCTCCTGCGCGGTTCCCTCTCCACTGCGGCACCGCCGGTCGCCGCGGTCCGCATGGTTTCCTTCGGCACGGTGGAGGAACTGGGTGCCCGACTCGCGGACGAGTCGGATCCCGGTCCCGTCGCCGTGTTCCACGCGGCGGCGGTCGGCGACTACCGCTTCGGCGAAGTCATCCAGGAACAGGCGGACGGCACGCGCAGCGTCGTCGTCGGAGGCAAGATCGCGACCCGTGGGGGGCGCCTCTTCGCCGAGCTCCTGCCGACGCGGAAGCTGCTGCCTGGACTGCGCGACCTCTTCCCGCTCGGACGGATCGTGGGATGGAAGTACGAGGTGGACGGGAACCGCGACTCCGTCCTCGACCGCTGTCGTCACCAGCTCCAGGAAGCGCGGACGGACCTCTCGATCGCGAACGGCCCGGCCTATGGCGCCGGGTTCGGATGGGTGACCGCGACGGAACACCGCACCCTGCCGGATGCCCCGGCGCTGTACGAGGCCCTGGCGACGTTGGCCCGCTGAGTCGGAACGATGCGGACGGGATCGGCGCGCTAAGCCGCAAGGCGGCTGGGGAAAGGGGGGAATCCGTCGGATTCCCGTCACGGAACGTCCCCGGGTGGTGGTCGATGTTCGGAACCGGAATCCCGCGCCCCGTTGGCGTCTTTGCGTATTCGCGGGACGTCGATCTTCGCCCACTTGCGGGAGGCCCCGGTTCAGTTGCCGCGGACACCGGCAGGCGCACCGGAGTTGAACCGCTGGGTGTCGTACTGGGCCGGGGCCTTGTTGGTGCTCGAGTAGGACTTCACGTCGCCGGCCGCGGTGTTGCCGCGGTTGATGGGGATCAGGGAGCCCGTCTGGTACATCGGACGGCTGTAGGCGCGTTTGGCCTTGGGGGCCTTGGTCGTCGCCGAGGCGGTCTCCTTGTCCGACTGGCAACCCGCCAGGATTAGGGCGGCGAAGGTGGCGGTGCAGGCGAGGAGACGACCGGAGCGGCACTTCATGCGGCCCTGCTCCTAACGATCCGGGACACGGGGTGCAAGGATGCGGTCAAGGAGAGCACCGCTTCAGGGCTTCCCGAGCCAGACGAGGGCGCCGTCGAGGTCCTCGAACTCGCCATCGAGCTGGGCCTCGAAGGCCTCGGCGAGGCGACGTCCGAGCTCCGGTCCGGGAACCGCACCCCGTTCCAGCAGATGACGCCCGAGCAGGATGGGGCGTGGCGCGGAGGAGGAGAGGGACATCCGGCCGGCCACCTCACGGATGGCGGTGACGGTCGTCGGCTCGCCGGCCGGGCGCGGTGGGCGTCCCGAGGCGTCGGCGGTCATCACCGCGCAGAGTTCCTCGACGTTGGAGGGCGCCAGACGGCAGGCAAGCCGGCGGAGCATGCGGGGCGACGGGTTCTCGGAACGCGCCATGTGGTTGGCGACGAGCGGCGGAATCCGATCCCGGATCGCATGGGGGCACCCGAACCGGTCCAGGAACTCCAGGGCCATCGGGACGCCGGCGGCCTCATGTCCCGGGGAGACGATCCGCATCCGGTCGCCGCGCAGTTCCTCGCGGGTGCAGGACGCCTTCCCCACGTCGTGCAGCAGCACCGCGAGCATCAGCACGATCCGCGTCGGTTCGGGTGACGACCGCCAGGAGGCCGACGAAGCCAGGGCGTCGACGCAATGTCCGGTGTGGGTCCAGGCGTCGCCTTCGGGATGCCACTCGGGATCCTGGGGCACGCCTTCGAGCGCCTTCAATTCGGGCGTGTGCACCCACCAACCGGAGTCGCGCAGGAAACGGAGGCCGGCGGACGGACGGACCGACCTCGAGGCCCACTTGAACCACTCCTCCCGCACCCGTTCCGGGGGAAGCTCCCGGTGGGAATCCACGATGGTCCGGCAAAGGGCGAGGGTCTCCGCCGCGGCGACCAGGTCGAACCGCGCGCAGAACTGCATTCCACGCAGGACCCGGAGCGGATCCTCGACGAACGCCGGACCGGTATGGCGAAGGATACGTGCCCGGAGATCCGCCGCGCCGCCGTGGTGGTCGACCAGCTCGCGGCGACGCGGATCCCACATCAGCGCGTTCAGGGTGAAGTCCCGCCGCGCCGAGGCCTCGCGGGTGTCGAGCGTGGGATCCACCTCGACCTCGAATCCGCGGTGTCCCACCCCGGCCTTGGAGTCGCGGCGCGGCAGCGAGAAGTCCCAGACCTCGCCCGACGGATGGGTCAGCTTCACCACCCCGAAGGCGCGGCCGACCAGGTCGACCCGGCCATGGGCCGACAGGACCCGGGCCAGCTCGTCCATCGGGAGGCCATAGACCTCGACATCCACGTCCTTGACCGGCACGCCCAGCAGCCAGTCGCGGACGGATCCGCCCACGATGTAGGCGCGTTCGAGGGCGCGCGTCCCGAGCAGGATGCTGAGGAGCGCGGGTGGGAGGGTCTCGTTCATGGAGCCAAGGGCGGCCGCAGCTCAGCGGCAGGAGGGGAGTCCGGCCGCGGCGCGGATCGACGCCCACGGCTCCTGGGACGAGACGTCCACCATCGACGGCTCGGCCGCCTCCGCGGGGGAGAGGATGGCGAGGAACACGACCGGCTCACGGAACGGGTTGTAGGTGCCGTGGACCTCGCCCTTCGGGATCAGGACCATCTCGCCCGGATGCAGGATCCGGTGTTCGCGTCCGCACCACTGTTCGGCCTGGCCGGAGACCACGTAGATGATCTCCTCGCGGGTCGGGTGGTGGTGGAAGGCATGGCATCGGCCCGGCTCCATGGTCGCCCGGACCATCAGGAGTTCACGGCATGGGACGATGTCGGGACGGGACATCCACGCGTTCAGCGTGAACGGGGACTTCTCCGTGACGGTTTCGGACGCGGTGACGAACCGGCGGGCGTCGATGTCGGCGGCGGCAGGCACGGGGCCATTCCGCCCGAGAGCCGGGACGCAGCCAAGCCATTCCGCCGGAGTCCGTCGCGGCCGTCGGAAACGGGATTCCCTTCCCTCCGAGGATCGGAGCCCATGCGGCAGGGCCCCCGCTTCGCGGCTCAGGCGCCGATCTGGCGGCTGATCGCCCCGCAGATCACGGCCGACCAGCGTTCGAGCTCCTCGTTGTCGGGCCCCTCGATCAGGAGCCGTGCCTTCGGTTCGGTACCGGAATACCGCAGCAGCACCCGGCCTCCGCGCGGGACGACGGCGGCCTCCGCCTCGCGGACGAGGTCGAGCACCTGTTCGAGTTCTTCGAAGGGACGCTTCTCCTTCACGCGGACGTTGTGCACCACCTGCGGATAGCGGGTCCAGCACTGGGCCAACCGGGAGAGCGGGCCGCCACGGCTCTTGATGGCGTTCAGGATCTGCAACGCCGCGACCAGGCCGTCGCCCGTCGAGCTGTGGTCCCGGAAGATGAGGTGTCCGCTCTGCTCGCCGCCGAAGTTGTAGCCGTTCTCCAGCATGGCATCGATGACGTGCTTGTCGCCGACCGGGGTCCGGATGACCGAGCCGCCCGCGGCATGGATCGCCGCGTCGAGCCCGGCGTTGCTCATCACGGTGGCCACCAGGGTCTTCTTGGCGAGGGTGCCGTCCGCCAGCATCTGGAGGGCACAGATCGCCATGATGTCGTCGCCGTCGATCAGCTTGCCCGTCTCGTCGCAGAGCAGCACCCGGTCGGCGTCGCCGTCGTGGGCGATCCCGATGTCCGCGCGGTATTCGCGGACCTTGGCGCAGAGGGTCTGCGGATGCATCGAGCCGCATTCGCGGTTGATGTTGGTGCCGTTGGGCTGGGTGCCGAACGGGATCACCTCGGCACCGAGTTCCTGGAGCACGGTCGGCGTGGTCTTGTAGGAGGCGCCATGGGCGCAGTCGACCACGATGCGCATGCCTTCGAGGGTCAGCCCGCGCGGGAACGCCGTCTTGGCATGTTCCACGTAGCGGCCGATCGCGTCGTCCACGCGGAACGCCTTGCCGATCTCCCCGGCCGTGGGGCGCACGCTCTCGATGTCGCCGCTGAACACGAGCTGCTCGATCTGGTTCTCGGTCGTGTCGTCGAGCTTGTAGCCGTCCGGGCCGAAGAACTTGATGCCGTTGTCGTCATAGGGGTTGTGGGAGGCGGTGATGACGATGCCTGCGTCGGCGCGGAGCGAGCGGGTCACGTACGCGACGCCGGGGGTCGGGAGCGGGCCGATGAAGACGACGTCCACGCCCATGGACAGCACGCCGGAGCTGAGGGCGTTCTCGAGCATGTACCCGGAGAGGCGGGTGTCCTTGCCGATCACGATGCGATGGCGGACACGGTTCCGGGCCTGGCTCTGCCGGTTGCGGAAGACATGGGCGGACGCCCGGCCGAGCTTCAGGGCGGTCTCGGCGGTGACCGGCTCGATGTTGGCCCGGCCGCGGACGCCGTCGGTTCCGAAGATGCGCTTGGTGTTCGGCATAGAAGACCTGCGTAGAATGCCGGGAAGGCCCGGGATCAACAATTCCGAATCGGACCTCCGACGGACATGTCACGTTGCGGCTTCGACATCGACTCCGGGATTGAAGGGATCGGTGGGGAGGGGTTTCTTCGGGATCATTCCCGACAAACCATGAAGACCGCACCGAGCCTTCCCGCCCACCCGCGCGGTGGATTCACCCTCATCGAGCTGCTGGTCGTCATCGCCATCATCGCGATCCTGGCCGGGATGCTCCTGCCCGCGTTGGGCCGGGCGAAGTCGAAGGCCCATCAGACCGCCTGCCTGAGCAACCTCCGGCAGGTCGGCATCGCCTTCGCCCAATACCTTCCCGACAACAACGAGACCTATCCCGGCGTGGCCTCGAAGGGAGCCTACGAACCCATGGTCGAGGACTGGATCTTCTGGAACCTCAACCGGGCGACCTCCCGGCCGGGCTATCCGAGGGAATACTTCAACGACGCCAGGAACTCCGCCATCGCGCGGCACATCGGCGCCTTCACCACCAACCTCTTCCGCTGTCCTGCCGACCGGGATGTGCTGCAGCGCGAGAAGGACTGGAGGGCCCGACCGACGTCCGGCAACCCCTACCTCTACTCCTACTCCCTGATCAGTCTCGTCGGCGACCGGAACCGCGGCATCGGCTCGATCTACCAGCCCGGCCAACCGCCGTTGCACTTCCGCAGCTCCGAGATCACGCGGCCCTCCGACAAGATGGTGGTCGCCGAGGAGAACGGGAGCGCCACCGCGTTCCCCGGGGCAGGCATCATCGACGACGGCCGGTTCGTCCCGGGTGACGGAACCTCCGGCAACGTGCTTTCGGGGCGGCACCGGCTCTCCGGCAGGACATCGGCCCGCGACTACCTCTCGGGGATGGGCGACGTGCTCTTCGCCGACGGACACGTGTCGGCGATGACCGTCCGGGCCAGCACGCTCCGGGAGAACTACGATCCGATGTACTGAGCCTCGTCAGGCGGCAGGCGGCGGGAATCAGTTGATCCGTTCCACGCGGACCTCCTCGGGCATGGCGTCGGCATGCAGGATACCCGGGGCGCGCACGTGGATCCGGCGCCCGAAATTCGTCCGACCTTGGCTGTCTGCGATGTTGACGTAGACCTCGAGGTCCTCGGGACGCAGCAGGCGCAGCGTGTCGGGGCGACCGTGGACCTCGACGGAGACGGTTGCCGGAGCGATCCGGAAACGGGTGGCGTCATCGGGAGTGCCGAGGAGTGCCACCGGGACGTCCGCGAAGGTCCGTACCCGCGGTCCGGCGCCTTCGGCGAGGCGCTGGAGGTCGAGGTCCGCGTTCACGGTGAACCAGATCAGCACCGCCAGGACGAAGGATCCGACCTTCTGCCAGCGGTTCTCGGTGAGGAAATCGCGCAACGCCATGGTTCAGCCTCCGTTGCCCCCGCGGACCTGGCCCAGGTTGAACCAGCGGCGGAACACCCCGAAGGCGTTCCGGGTCTGGGCCCGCCGCACGAGCACCTCGGTGAGGAAGGCCCGCAGCTGCTCGACCGTGACGTTCCGGGTCAGCACGCCCCGATGGGCGATCGAGATCGCACCGCTTTCCTCCGAGACCACCACGACCACGGCGTCCGTCTCCTCGCTCAGGCCGATCGCCGCGCGATGCCGTGTGCCGAGCGACTTCGGCAGGTCGCCACGCTGGGTGAGCGGGAAGATCGCCCCGGCCCGCAGGATCCGGTCCCCCTTGATGATGACGCCGCCGTCGTGGATGGCGTTGTTGGGGAAGAAGATCGTCTCGAGCATCTCCGGCGTGGCCTCGCAGTCGACCGGGATGCCCGATTCGACGGCGTCCTGCAACGAGATGCTCTGCTCGATGGCGATCAGCGCCCCGATGCGGATCGGCGACATGCGGTCGACGGATTCCACGACCACCTCGAGGTTCTCGCGTTGTTCCCGGGCGTTGTTGAAGACCGGCAGGTTGCCGACCTCCGCGAGCACGCGTCGGATCTCGGGTTGGAACAGCACCACGATCGCCAGGGCCAGGAAGGGGAAGATCTGGTTCAGCAGCGCGTTGAGCACGTCCAGGCGCAGGAGCCGGACGGTCAAGGTCAGCACAAGCAACACCGCCACGAACCCGGTCACCACCGCCTGGCCACGGGTCCCCTTGAGGAACTTGTAGGCGTAGTAGATGCCCAGGGTGAGGATGCCGACCTCCAGGGCCGGCCGCCACAGGACGACCAGCAGGGTCCAGATGGCCTCGGGAATGCCCTTCACGCGGACGCCTCCTTCCCGACCGTGTCGGCCGTGCCGGTTCCCAGCAGGGCGTCCATCCGAAGCGCCTGAACCGTCGCGGCCACGTCATGGACGCGGAAGAACGAGGCTCCGTTCCGGGCCGCCCACAGCGTGGCGGCCAGGGCGGCCGGCAACCGGTCGGGCAGCTCGACTCCGAGCAGTTTGCCGAGGAACGACTTCCGGGAAAGGCCCAGCATCAGGGGGCGTCCCAAGGCCTGGAGCAGCCCGGTCGCACGGACCAGCCGGAGATTCTGTTCCGGCGTCTTCCCGAAGCCGATCCCGGGGTCGAGGAGCACCCTTTCCGGAGGCACGCCGGCGTCGGCCAAGCGGACGAGCCGGTCGGCAAGGAAGGCCGAGACCTCGGCGGCGACGTCGGCGTAGCGCGGATCCCGCTGCATGGTTTCCGGCGATCCCTGCATGTGCATGGCGACATACCCGGCGCCGGAGGCGGCCACGAGCCGCCACATCCCGGGGTCCTCCCGGGACGCCTCGACGTCGTTCACGATGGAAGCCCCGGCATCGATGGCCGCGCGTGCGACCGCCGGCTTCCGGGTGTCGACGGAGATCGGCACCGCCACCTTGCCCGCGAGGGCCCGGACCACGGGGATGACCCGCCGCAGTTCCTCGTCCTCCGGGACGGGATGCGCCCCGGGACGGGTGGACTCCCCGCCGATGTCCAGGATCCCGGCCCCTTCCGCCGCCAACCGCTCGCCCTGCTCGATCGCCAGGCCGGGGTCCAGCCAGCGGCCGCCGTCGGAAAACGAGTCCGGCGTGACGTTGACGATCCCCATCACCACGGGAAGACGCGGGAACAGGAACCGGTGATGTCGGGCGGTGAACTCCATCCTCGACGGCTCAATAGGCTGCGGCGCCGGACTTGGCGGCGGGCGACCGCTGGATCAGCTCGACCTCGTAGCCCTCGGGGGCGTCGATGAAGGCGAAGCCTCCCGACCCGTCGGGCCTGTAGGTCGGGCCGTCGCTGTACTTCAGGCCGTGCCGTTCCAGGTGGCGCCCGAACTCCTCCAGGCTCTCGACCTCGAAGGCCAGGTGGGTGAGGTCCGGCTGGACCTGGACCGGACCCGAGGACGGGAAATGGCACAGCTCGATCGTCTCCTCGCTGTGGGGTGCCTTGAGGAAGACCAGTTCCGACCCGCGCGGGGACTTGTGCCGCCGGACCTCCTCGAGGCCCAGGATCTCCTTGTAGAACCGGACCGAACGTTCGAGGTCCTCCAGACGGTACCGGGTGTGCAACAGGCGCAACGCAAGCATGGGAACATCCTACGCGGCCGCGCCGGGAATGGCCAGTGGCGAGGGCGTAGAATCACCTTGAGCCGGCCTCCGGCGCTGGAACACCTTCGTGCCAGGAGATGCGCACCAATTCCCGACATCCGGGCTGCAACGACGACATCGAACCGTGCCTCACCGTCGTCATGCCCGTGTTCAACGAGCGGGACACCGTCGACCAGGTGATCGAACGGGTTCTGGAGCAACGTCCCACCCGGGAACTCGTGATCGTCGACGACTGCTCCACCGACGGCACCCCGGAACGGCTCGCCCTCTGGCCTGCCAAGGACGCCCGGGTCCGGGTTTTCCATCACGAGGAGAACCAGGGGAAGGGTGCGGCCCTGAGGACGGCCATCTCCAAGGCCACCTCCCCTTGGGTGATCATCCAGGACGCCGACCTCGAATACGATCCCGAGGAATACCACCTGCTCCTCGGCCCGGCGCTCGCCGGCCGTGCGGATGTCGTCTTCGGGACCCGTTTCGGCGGGGGCGTACACCGGGTGCTCTACTACTGGCACTCCGTCGGCAACCGCGTCCTGACGGCGATGTCGAACATGTTCACCGACCTCTGCCTCACGGACATGGAGGTCTGCTACAAGCTGTTCCGGAGGGAGGTCATCCAGGGGATCCGGCTCGAGGAGAACCGGTTCGGGTTCGAGCCCGAGGTGACGGCCAAGGTGGCGAAACTCGGGGTCCGCATCTACGAGGTGCCCATCTCCTACAACGGCCGCACCTACGCCGAGGGCAAGAAGATCGGATGGAAGGACGGCTTCTCCGCAATCCGGTGCATCCTCAAATACAGCCTCTGATGACCCAGGACCGCATCCAAGTCCAAGTCCGAGGGGACCATCGCAGCCAGGAACCGGGGCACGGTGCCCAGGTCCGGCCCGCCGGCCCGGGTGGGAGGCCACCCTTCCCCTTCCGGAATGATCCGGTGGGCACGCCGGGAGATCGCGTCCCTTGAAGCCCAAGGTCGAATCGGAGACGGACGGCCCCGGCGTTCCCGAGGTGAGCGTGGTCATGCCGTGCCTGAACGAGGCGGACACGGTGGCCGCCTGCGTGGAGAAGGCGGTGCGCTGCCTGCGGGAGAACGGGGTCCACGGCGAGGTGGTCCTGGCCGACAACGGCAGCACGGACGGCTCCCGCGAACTGGCCGCGGCCGCCGGAGCCCGGGTGGTGCCGGTGACCGACCGCGGCTACGGCGCGGCACTCATGGGCGGCATCGCGGCCGCCAAGGGTCGGTACGTCATCATGGGTGACGCCGACGACAGCTACGATTTCCTCGACCTGGCCAAGTTCATCGACCGGCTCCGGAAGGGCGCCGACCTGGTCCAGGGATGCCGCCTGCCCGCGGGCGGCGGAACCGTGATGCCGGGCGCCATGCCCTTCCTGCACCGCTGGTGGGGGAACCCGATGTTCACCTTCATGGCCCGGTGGATGTTCCGGGCGCCGATCCATGACATCTACTGCGGGCTCCGCGGATTCCGCCGCGAATGGCAGCAGGGCCTGCGTCAGCGCTGCACCGGCATGGAGTTCGCGACGGAGATGCTCATCAAGGGCAGCCTCTCCGGCGCCCGCATCGAGGAGGTGCCCATCACGTTGCATCCGGACGGACGCAAGGCGCACGCGCCGCACCTGAAGACCTTCCGGGACGGCTGGCGGACCCTGAGGTTCTTCTTCCTCTGCAGCCCGCGGTGGCTGTTCCTGATCCCGGGCGGCTGTTCGGTCGTCGTCGGACTCGTGATCGGCGCACTCGCCTGGGCGGGCGTGTCCATCGGAAACGCACGTCTCGACGCCCACACCCTCCTGGCCGCGTCCGTGATGGCCGTCAGCGGATGGCAGGCGATGCTCTTCGGCATCTTCGCCAACACCTTGGCCGTGCAGATCGGCCTCTTTCCCGAGAACGCCACCTTCCACAGGTTCTACCATTTCGCGAGGCTGGAACGGGGGATCATCCTCTCCGTGGCCGCCTTCGCCGTCGGCATCGCCCTGTGGGCCGGTGCGTTCTCGGAGTGGAGCGCCGTCGGTTTCGGCAGACTGGACTATTCCCGCACCCTCCGCCTGGTGATTCCCGGCGCAACCCTGGTCACGCTCGCCTCCCAGACCTTCTTCGGGAGCTTCATCGTCAGCCTGCTCAGCCTCAAACGGAACTGAAGTTCTCATGGACACCACGCCTCCGCCCACCGTTCCCGGTTCCCAAAGTCGTTGGGAGGAGGCGTTCCTGCGCTTCGAAAGCCCCGAGGAGGAACAGGAGAAGTTCCGGAAACGCCTCCGGCGGCTGGGCTGCGACTCCTGGCCGCGGGACGCCCGGGTCGTCGACATCTTCTGCGGCCGCGGCCAGAACCTCGTGGTCCTTGAGCAGCTCGGCTTCCGGAACCTCGAGGGGGTGGATCTCTCCGCGAACCTGCTCAACCGCTACCGCGGGCCGGCCCGGATGATCGAGGCCGACTGCCGCGACCTTCCGTTCCCGCCCTCCAGCAGGGACGTCATCGTCGTCCAAGGTGGCCTGCACCACCTGCCGAACCTCGGCCAGGACCTTCCCCGAACCCTCGACAGCGTCGCCGCCACCCTCAAGCCCGGCGGACTCTTCGTGATGGTCGAGCCCTGGAGGACCCCGTTCCTGACCTTCGTCCACGCGATCAGCCGCCAGAAGGCCGCCCGACGCCTGTGGTCGAAGCTGGACGCCTTCGAGATCCTCTACGAGGAGGAGCACCAGACCTACGACGCCTGGCTCGACGCCTCCGCGGACATCCTGCGGCTGCTGGACCAACGCTTCGAAAGCCGGATGCGCGACATCGGCTGGGGGAAGATCCATTTCGTCGGCTCCCCGCGGAAGACCTCCTGACGGCTTCCGTCGCCCCGAAACCGGGCTCCCGAAACCCACCCGAAACACCCGGCATTCCGCCCCGCGGACAAAAGAACTCCTTGCCGGGGTCCAGATTGGACGGTTACACGTCCGCCCCACCCGTCCCATGGGAAAGACTCTCGTCATCGCGGAAAAACCGTCCGTCGCCGCGGACATCGCCAAGGCCCTTGGGGGCTTCAAGCGTGTGGACGACTACTTTGAGCGGGACGAGTTCGTGGTGGCGTCGGCGGTCGGCCACCTCCTCGAGATCCGGGCTCCGGAGGAGTTCGAGGCGAAGAAGGGCAAGTGGAGCTTCAACGCGCTCCCGGTCATCCCTCCGCACTTCGCCCTCGAGCCCCGGGAGAAGTCCGTCGCCAAGCTCAAGACCCTGCAGAAGCTGATCAAGCGCAAGGACGTCGACGCGCTGGTGAACGCCTGCGACGCCGGCCGCGAAGGGGAGCTGATCTTCCGCTACATCACCCAGTACGCGCAGGCCAGGCAGCCGGTGAAGCGCCTCTGGCTGCAGTCGATGACGGCCACGGCGATCCGCGACGGCTTCCAGAACCTGCGGTCGGATTCGGAGATGCAGCCGCTCGCCGCCGCGGCCACCTGCCGGTCGGAATCCGACTGGCTGGTCGGCATCAACGGCACGCGGGCCATGACCGCCTTCAACTCGAAGGGCGGCGGCTTCAACAAGACGACCGTCGGCCGGGTGCAGACGCCCACGTTGGCGATCCTGGTCGACCGCGAGGAGCGCATCCGGCGCTTCGTCCCGCGCAACTACTGGGAGCTGCACGCCACCTTCGAATGCCAGTCCGGCTCGTATGTCGGGCGCTGGTTCGACGAGAAGTTCGTGCGGGCGGCGACGACGAAGGAGAACGCCGACGACGGGCTCAAGGCGGAGCGCCTCTGGGACGCCGCGAAGGCCGCGGAGATCAAGGCCCGCTGCCTGGCCAAGCCCGGTGTCGTCACCGAGGAGAGCAAGCCCAGCACCCAGCTTTCGCCGCCGCTGTTCGACCTCACCACGCTCCAGCGCGAGGCCAACCGACGGTTCGGCTTCTCCGCGAGCCGGACCCTCCAGGTCGCCCAGGCGCTGTATGAGCGCCACAAGGTGCTCACCTATCCGCGTACCGATTCCCGGGCGCTGCCGGAGGACTACATCGGCACCGTCCGCGGCGTGCTGGACACCATGGCGGGCGGCGCCTATGCGAGGTTCGCGGGCACCATCCTCGAACAGGGCTGGGTCCGCCCCAACAAGCGCATCTTCAACAACGCGAAGGTCAGCGACCACTTCGCCATCGTCCCCACCAACGTCGAGCCGAAGGGCCTCAGCGACGTCGAGCTGCGCCTGTACGACCTCGTCGCCAAGCGCTTCCTCGCCGTCTTCTTCCCGGCGGCCGAACACCTCGTCACCACCCGCATCACCCGCGTCGAGGGCGAGCCCTTCAAGACCGAGGGCAAGGTGCTGGTGAAGGCCGGCTGGCTCGAGATCTACGGACGCGAGGCCCAGACGGAGAACGAGGACGGCTCGGCGGGTGGCGCCAACCTCGTGCCGGTGGCCCCCGGCGAGCGTCCCCTCACCCGGGAGATCGAAATCAAGGCGGCCCAGACCAAGGCCCCGCCGCGCTACAACGAGGCCACCCTCCTCGGCGCCATGGAAGGCGCGGGCAAGCTGGTCGACGACGACGAGCTGCGCGAGGCGATGGCCGAACGCGGCCTCGGAACCCCGGCCACGCGCGCCGCGGTCATCGAGGGTCTCGTCGACGAGGAATACCTCCACCGCAACGGCAACGAACTGCAGCCCACGGGCAAGGCGTTCATGCTGATCGCCCTCCTGCGCGGGCTCGGCATCGAGGAGCTCAGCAAGCCCGAGCTGACCGGCGAGTGGGAGTACAAGCTCAAGCAGATGGAGGCCGGCCGCTACACACGGCCGCAGTTCATGCAGGACATCGCCGAGATGACCCGCCGCATCGTGGAACGCACCAAGGCGTTCCAGGGTGACGAGGTCCCGGGCGACTTCGGCGACCTCGCGACCCCCTGCCCCAAGTGCGGCGCGAAGGTGAAGGAGAACTACCGCCGGTTCCAATGCGCCCAGTGCGACTTCAGCCTGCCCAAGTTCCTCGCGAGCCGGCTCATGGAGTCGAAGGAGATGGAACAGCTGGTCCGCGAAGGCACGCTCGGCCCGCTCCAGGGATTCCGGTCCCGCCAGGGCTTCCCCTTCGCCGCGGTCATCAAGCTCGATGCGGAGAAGAAGCTGGTCTTCGACTTCGGCGAGGACAAGTCCGCCGACGGCACCTCGGCCGAGGTCGACTTCACCGGCAAGGAACCGGTCGGCAAGTGTCCCAAGTGCGGCGGACGCGTGTTCGAGAAC
This sequence comes from Verrucomicrobiales bacterium, assembly GCA_027488845.1. Lineage (GTDB taxonomy): Bacteria > Verrucomicrobiota > Verrucomicrobiia > Limisphaerales > UBA9464 > SXXZ01. The sequence goes on from JAIYBC010000046.1 coordinate 66,428, forward strand.
GGGATGAACTACGTGTGCGAAAGCTCCGTGGGCGCCGCCAAGAAGTGCGACTTCCGCACCGGCACCGTCATCCTCCAGCAGGCCATCGACCGCATCCAGGCCGGAAAGCTCCTCGCCGACGGAAAGACCGACCTGCTCAAGGAGTTCGTCTCCAAGAAGACCGGCCGGAAGTTCGAGGCCTTCCTGACCCTCAAGGAGGGCAAGGTCTCGTTCGAGTTCGCGCCGCGCGAGAAGAAGTTCCCGTCCAAGGACCGCAAGGCCGCCGAGCCCGAACCGATCGTGGACTTCACCGGACAGGAACCGGTCGGCGCCTGCCCCAAGTGCAAGGGAAGGGTCTTCGAAGGACCCACCTACTGGATCTGCGAGAAGACCCAGGCCGAGACCCGGAAGTGCACCTTCAAGGTCGGCAAGAAGATCCTCGAGCAGACCGTCGAGCGCCCCGAGATCGAGAAGCTGCTCAAGGACGGCCGCACACCCCTCCTGGACAAGTTCGTGTCCAAGTCCGGCAAGGCCTTCGCGGCACACCTGGTCCTCGGCCAGAAGGGCAAGGTCGAGTTCGAGTTCCCGGAGCGGTGAGTTGTCCGTCCCGTAGGACCCATAGGTCCTATGGAACTACTGGGAGCTATGGGCCACCCATCTCGTGCCATCGGCCTGCCTCGACCGGCAGCCTCACCCTCCTGCCTCCCGGCCAGACCCACTCCGCCCGGAGCACCTTTGCGGTCCCCAGGCCGAAATGGACCGCCTCGGTCTCCTGGCTGCGGTAACCCGCGCCGGTGACCCTCCAGACCCGACGCACTCCCGCGGTCGTCTCCAGCTCGACCCACGATCCCGGCACGTGCACCGGCAACCGGTACCCGATCCAACCGCCCTTCCCTTCCGAGACGTTCCGCAGGATCACCAAACGCTGGCGCGCCACCGGCCATTGCTCGTAGGTGGTCACCGCCAGGTCGACCCGTCCGTCCCGGTCGAAGTCGCCGGCGACCGCGTTCCGGCAGTCCTCGGTCAACGCCACGCCGCGGATCCAGCCTTCGTCCACCGCGCCGCCGCCACGCACTCCGGTGAAGAGCCGGTTGGCCTGCCATCCGCCATAGGACCTTCCGGTCTCGCGCCGCTTCTCGGCCGCCTGCGTGAAGTAGAGCAGCGCCGCCGGGTCGTTGGTGGATCCGCCCACGTGGATGTCGTGCGTCCAGAACTGCCGCTCGTAGTCCAGGCGGCTGGGGAAGGTCTCATGCCCGTTCGCCAGGTACACGTCGTCCAGCCCGTCGTTGTTCCAGTCCAGCACCGCCACCCCCCAGGCCCACCCGCCCCGCCGCAACGACTCCGCCCCCGGCCACGGCTCCATCCGGTGGCCACCGGCCGCGTTCCGGCCGACCCAGGCGCGGTTGCCGAAGGTCATCGCCGACCGCAGGCGCGTGTGGTCCGGGAATCCCGGACGCCCCAGGCCCGCGGCGTCCAACTGCGCCGCCACCGGCGAATCCATCCCCGTCGCCAAGACGTCCGGCAAGGCGTCCCCGTCGAGGTCCATCACCGCATGGGACATCCCGAAGAGGTGCCGCGAGTCCCCCAGGGACGCCGTGATGTCCCGGAACCGCCCGCCGCCCTCGTTCCGATGCAGGTCCACGCCGGCGAAGTCGCTCACGTTGACCAGGTCCAGGTCGCCATCGCCGTCGAGGTCCAACCACGAGGCGCTGTAGGTGCGCCGATTCCGTTTCGCCCCCAGTCCCGCGGACTCCGTGACGTCGGTGAACGCACCTGGGTCCTGGCGCAGCAGGTAGGACGGATTCCCGTCGTTGGCGTCGAAGTACGGCGATGGGAACTGCCCCCCGACATACGGGATCCTGTATTGGGTCAGCCACACGTCGATGTCGCCGTCGCCGTCCATGTCCCCGAGGGTCAGGGACTGCGGCAGCCGGAGCTTCGCCGGGGCATTCCAGACGCGCTTCCAAACTCCCCCGTCCCGGCGACGCAAACCCTCGCCGTCGGCCGCCCAAAGGACGGATGGCCCTCCGGTGTGGACCGGGCCGAACGCCATCGCCACGACCCGTTCCGGCGCTCCCAGCCCGGCGGGAGCCCAGCCCCAGCGGCCGCCTTCCAGCCGCGCCTCCACTCCCGCTCCTCCCAGGATCAGGCCCGTTCCGGAGCCCTCCGCGTCGACCAGCAACGGATCGGTGAAGAGCCCCACGCCGTTCGTGGGGATGACCAGGTCGGCCCAGACCTCGAACGAGGGCCTCGCCGCCTCGTTCCATGTGCGGATCCTGGGTTTCCAGGACAGGAGCCGCGGCGGCGTCCCGTCGGACCAAAGCGCGGTGGCCTCCCACTCCAGGGACCGGGTCGACCCCTTCCCTGGGGTTTCCATCTCGGTCCGGAAGACCGCTTCACCCCGGAGTTCCGACTCCAGGACCCCGTCGGATTCCAGGCGCCGGACCGACAGCAGATCGGCCCGCAGCCAGATCAACGGAGTGCGGTCGGGAACGGGCAGTCCGCCGGACGTCGGCGCGAAGGCGGACCAATCCCGTCGTGCGGAAGCCTCCTCCACGCGGGCCGCCAGCGCGGACTCCACGCGGACATGGGGCTCGGTCGCCGACCAGACCGTGCGATCCGCCTCCGCCTCGGCGTCGCGCAAGCGCAGGAAGCGACGGGCGGACTGTTCGGCCTGGAGCTCGCGGACGGCCGTCGGACGGGCCTTGGAAGATCGACGCCAATGGGCCGCGATGCCGGCCAGCAGCAGCAGCGACAGCAGGACGAGGAGGCGCACGTTCATCTTCGGAAAACGAAAAAGCGCCCGGCGAACCGGGCGCTTCGAACAACCTTTAATTGACCTAAGGAACGAGCAAAGAAGAAATAAAGGGAGCCCCATTTGACTTTCCAGCGAAAAAAATCCTACTAGTCGTCTTAGCCACGGAAGCTACTCCAAACCCCTGAATCGAGCCCGGAACGCCAAGCTTTTCCCAAGTATTTGAAGCTGGATTAACCCTCCACAGATTTACACCACTGTTGTCCCCAGGGGATTCACAATTAGAATTCCTCAAAAGATAGACAAAACTCCCATGAGAAACTTTAGGTGCAACGACATCGGAATAGCGATCACAGGCTACTGGAAACGCTCCCCAATTGGAAAACGAACTATTAATTCCACCAGAACTGGTACCAGCTACCGCACCCGCGATATCTCTAGGAAAGAAGCTACTCAAACAACCACATCCCGGCACAGAATAACCGGCACTAACCCCACCGGTTTGAACAGAGTTGAACCCACCAGTCGCATAGACGCTCGAACCGTGAGTCAACACATCAGCAACATAAGAAATATAGTCACCATCCCCATATATACACGGAGCAGAACAACCAGAAGGAGTATCTCCGATCAGCCTCAATCCATACCCAAAGCCAGACCATCCGCCGGAAACACCTTGCTGTGTCGGAATCTTATACCTAGCAATATCGCGACTGAGGCCGAGGAGAAAATTCCCTGCAACCACGACATCATAACTCGAGGAGCCAACTACAATTGAAATCGATTTAACACCAGGGTTAACATAGGAGACCGGAGTCGTCGGAGGCTGAGGGATTCCAGACATTGAAACAAAAGTATTTCCGCTAAGACGAATTACATATCTACTACTAACGCCAGCTATGGAAGTAAAGTCTCCACCAATAAATACACTTCCAGAGTAAGGAACCATTACGGAAACCGCCCCTTGAACACCATTAACCCCTGTCGGAATCGAAGAGTATTGATTCAAGGCCGGATTGAATCGAACAAGATGTTTACTCCCTAAAACCACCGTTGAGCCTGGTTGACGCACAGTCTCAAAATCTCCGGAAATTACTAAATTATTTCCGTCAGCACACATAGCAGAGACGGCACCCTTAATTTCCCATACTCCAGATGTGCAGGTTGCTCCTCGATAATCCCAACCTGCCGATGGCGTCCATTTTACCAATCTTGTTTCGGTAACCCCCCCAGTGTAGTCAGTCGATTTAGAGTGAGCCACCCATAGTGTACCATCCGGCGTGGTCGCAATAGCGCTAACTTGGTTTATTGGCCAGCCAACCCCGCACGATTGAAAGGAGTCAAGCTCAGCACTCCAATTAGCTCCTAACACCTTATAACCAAGAAGAGATATGAAGGCAACAACGATTATTCTAGCTTTATTCATTTTATCTTTGGTTGATTATCCGAGATAGATTGTTCCTGGCCTCACGGGCGGCTGGATCGTTCACGGCAGCATCCGAGAGCTCATCCTGAAGGGACAACATCCGGAGACGCTGCTCATCCGTGATTCCTCCTCGCCGCAATTGAAGAATCTCGGTCACGACCTTGTCCCAGTCCCGAGCCGCGGGCTGAGCCTCTGCGGGCGTTGGCGCAGCTGCAGGACTCTCGACGGGTGCCGCAGCGGCTTCCGGGGCGGCCGCCGGAGGCGCAGCTGCCGGGGCCTCTTCCTCCGCCTTCTTGGAGCATCCAGAAATGGCCAAGCCAGCAACCAGCGACGCGGAGAGAATCGAACGATTGAAATGATTCATGGAAGTCATCGAACGGTTCAACGCCGATAGCCGGGACCGATCCAAACCTCGTTGCCGGGGTCCGTGGTGGCCATCACCCGGATGGCTCTGCCTTGGGAGGTCGGCGTTCCGTAGGTTGGCTGGAGGCCAGCCATCTCGGTGAAGCGGCGCCACAACATGAACGACGCACTACCATCCATGCGGCCAATCGCGGAGCTCCCACCGTAATCCTGGTTCAGGATTCCTCGCCGGTAGTTCGAAGCGCGATGACGCTGCGAGACGCCTTCGCCGGGTTGGTTTCCGCCATCGTTGAACAGGAAGGGATCCGCTTCGTTCGTCTCCCAGAAGAGTATGTCGTTTGGCTGAAATGCACTTTGCTTGTGCGCCAATCCGGTTTCGAAACCGGAAAGCGCGCCGTTGTTGATGATGCAACCGTTGAAGGTGTAGCTGGTGAGCTTGCAGTCCCGATCGATCCACTCCCTCTTTTTTGCACCGCCGACTTCTCCGAGATCCTTCGGGCAGAACAGGACCTTGGGTGTGGTGAGGTAGCGGCCAAGCTGGCCGGCTCGGAAGAATGGCTCCTGCCTGAGTGCTGCCGAATTGGGTGCGCCGGGCTGTCCGGCGTTTCCGGCCGCGGAGGGGATCAGGCCATTGGTCTCTGGAGACCGGGCCGCATAAAGCCACCCGTTGGTCGCGCTTCCCTGCAATCCCCACGTGGGTCCAGGGAGCCTGTCGTCATTGTCACCCGAGAAGAGGTTCACCGAGAGCATGATCTGCTTGCAGCCGCTGAGATCTACGGTTGCCAAAGCACGATCCTTCGCCTTGCCCAGCGCCGGCAGGAGCATGCCGGCCAGGATGGCGATGATGGCGATGACGACCAGCAACTCGATCAGCGTGAAGCCTTGGCGTTGGATCCGTCGGGATCCGGATGGGATTTGGAGACAAGTCATGGTTGGGTATGGAGCTTCGTGGGCTCGTGTACGGTGGGCAGGCATTGGGATTACGGATCTGTTGCCCAAGCGTCAATCGCCGAGTTGGAAGCTGGCTGCGGTCATCCGCTTCCGACCGTCCTTCAGGGTGAACTCCACTCCCGGTTTGGCAGGAAACCGTGGGCTTCAGCGCACCCGCCACAGCCACACGACACAACCCGCCGTTGCGGCCAGACCGGAGCGATCCGGAGGAAGCCAACGCCGATCTCACCCAACCACGCGAAGGAGTCACGGGAAGGTGAATCCGGTCGCGAACCTGCGACCACCATCCGGGGTACGGCGACATCGCGGCAAACCGAACCGTCCTCCCCTCCTCAGCAGCTTGGTGTGCCGATCCCTTTCGAACGAGAACGGTCAGGCCGGTGGTGATTCCGTCACTGACCGCCGAACCGCGTGCTGTCCCCGGGCCGCGGCAGGGTCCGCCAGCTGTCGAGTCGACCGTTCTTGAAGACCAACTCCGCGCTGACGTAGCTCCGGAAGTCGTAGGTGCGGTCGAGGAACCGTTCCATGTAGACCGAGCCGTCCTTGCGCGGATATTCGCGGTAGTTCCAGAACAGGTATTCGTCGGTCGTGTTGCCGTGGTACAGCCAGGTGGTGGTCCGGCCCGAGGCGTTCTCGCTCTCCAACACCTGCGCCGGCTTGCCCCAGGCGATGTACACGGCGTCCGGAACCAGCCCGACGCGGATCTGCCCCTGGTCCACCAACGCGCGGTCCTCGGCGGGCAGCGCCGCATAGACCGTCGAACGCTCCACCTTCCGCGTCTCCACGGTGGAGGTCGTGGAGCATCCGGCCAAGGCCAGCGCCGCGACCCCGGACAGGATGGCGCGAATCAGCATCTTCATCGGAAAGCGGTGCGGGGACTCCACGGTTTTCATCGAGGACACGGTGCGTTCAAGTCGGAACAGGAGCGAAGGATGCCCCGAATGCGCGCCGTTGGCGAGGCGCGAGCCGCCCCGGAGAATCCCGATGCCCTTCGCGGCGGGGCGTGCCGATCGCCTTCCACCGGGTCCTGCGTTCAACCGGGGACGCCACCTCGCCGCCTCAACTCCGCCGCCTGCGCGCGGATGAGGCCCAACTCGTCCGCACCCAACCGGTCGAGGTTCTTCACCTGAAGGAACATCCTCTGGTTCCGGGAAAGCAGTTCGCGGTGTCTCGCGAGGAAGTCCCAGTACAGCGTGGTGAACGGACACGCCCGCGGTCCGGTCGCCTTCGACGGATCGAAGGCGCAGCGGCCACACTGGTCCCCCATCCGCTGGAGGTACTTCCCCGTGGCGACGTACGGTTTCGAGGCCATCACCCCGCCGTCCGCGTGCTGCGACATCCCGAGCGTGTTCGGCAATTCCACCCACTCGACGGCGTCGACATAGACCGCGAGATACCACCGGTGCACCTCGGACGGATCCACGGCCAGGAGCTGGGCGAAGAGGCCGGTCACCATCAGGCGCTGGATGTGGTGGGCGTAGCCGTGGCACAGCGTCTGGCGGAGCGCATCGGAGAGGCAACGCATCGGGACGTCGCCGGTCCAGTACCACGACGGCAACGGTTCCTGCGCCCCGAGCGCGTTGGCGGAGGCGTAGCCGGGCATGCGGGTCCAGTAGATCCCGCGCACGTACTCGCGCCATCCGAGGATCTGCCGGATGAACCCCTCCGCCGAGGCCAACGGCACCTGTCCCCGACGGAACGCCGCCTCGGCCGCAGCCAACACTTCCGTCGGATTCAGCAGCTTGAGGTTCAAGGCCGCCGACAGCCGCGAGTGGTACAGCCACGGCTCGCCCTCCCACAACGCATCCTGGTAGCGGCCGAATTCCGGGAGGCGGTTCCGGACGAAGTCCTCCAGGGCCGACAGCGCATCCGCACGCGTCACCGGCCAGTCAAACGCCTCCAACGAACCCGGATGCCCGCCGAAATGCCGCTCGACGTCGGCGAACACCTCCCGCGTCACGGCGTCCGGATCGAAACGGACCGGCTTCGGCAGCAGTCCCGGTCCGTTGCGGCCGAAGCTCTCCCGGTTCTCCGCGTCGAAGTTCCACGCGCCACCGACCGGCTCCCCGCCGTCCATCAGGAGGCCCGTCTTCCGTCGCATGTCGCGGTAGAAGTACTCCATGCGGAGCTGCTTCTTCCCGCGGGCATGGCGGGCGAACTCCTCGACGGAACACAGGAAGTGGCGGTCGACGCGGATCTCCAGCCCGACGCCTGCCGACGCCGAGGCCTTCCCCAACTCCTCGCGCACCCGCCAGTCGCCGGGCTCCACCACGCACCATTCCGTCGCGGGCCGCTCCGCCTGGGCCCGGGCCAGTGCCTCCGTGAAGTCCCGACACGGATCCGGGTCGCCGAGGGAGAAGTACCGGACGGGCAGTCCCGCGTCCCGCAGCTCCGCGGCGAAGTGGCGCATGGCGGAGAGGAACAGCGCCGTGCGCGGCTTCGAGCTCCAGACATGGGTCGACTCGCCGAGCACCTCGGCCATCCAGACTTCGTCCTTCGCGGGATCGAGGCCGTCGAAGGCGGCGGACATGCGGTCGAGCTGGTCGCCCAGGACCAGGACCCGCCGCCGCAACGGTGCGGGCTTCATCGCGGCTGCACCGAGCCCATGCCGCCGTCGACGCCGAGCACCTGTCCGGTGACCCAGGACGCCTCCGTCGAAAGCAGCCAGGCGAGCGCGGCGGCGACGTCGTCGGGTTCGCCGATGCGGCCGAGCGGATGGAGCGCCGTGGAATACTTGAGCGACGCCTCGTTGCCGGTGATGGCGGCCGCGAGGGGCGTCCGGACGAGGCCCGGCGCGACGCAGTTCACGCGCACCTTCTGGCGGGCGTAGGAGGCGGCCGCGGACTGGGCGAGGCCGATGAGCCCGGCCTTGGCCGCGGCGATGGCCTCGTGGTTGGCGAGGCCGCGTTGGGCCGCCACCGAGGAGACGAGGGCGATGGAGCCGCCGGACTTCATGGCCTTCACCGCCGCGCGCACGACATGGAAGGCGCTGGTGAGGTTGAGCGAAAGCGTCTGCGCCCACTCGGCGTCGGTCGTGAGGTGGGCCGGCTTGAGCAGGATCGAGCCGACGCAATGGGCCACGCCGTCGAGCCGGCCGTGGCGTGCGACGACGTCCGTGACGACGGCATCCACGGCGGAAGACACCGTGACGTCGCACACGGCCGATTCCGCGCCGATGGGATCGGCCACGGCGGCGAGCCGTTCCGCGGAACGTCCCGCGAGGACCACGATGTCGCCGCGTTGGCGAAGGCGTGCCGCCAATGCCGAGCCGATGCCGCCGCCACCGCCGAAGATCAGGACCACAGAAGACATGGAGTCCACCGTGTCATGGAAAGCCCGCGGGACAAGGGAGGGAAGATTCGTGATTCCCGATTCGTGATTTCCCGATTTTCCGATGCCCGACGCCCGATGCCCGACGCCTGACGCCTGACGCCTGACGCCTGATGCCCGACGCCCGACGCCCGACGCCCAACCACCAATCCGCACCCGGGCGGGTGCGGCTACAGGGTGCGGCTACATGCGGTCGGTGGTCTCGATGCCGAGGGTGTTCAGGCCCAGCTTCAGGACGCGGGCGGAGAGGTCGCAGAGGCCGACGCGCGTCGAGCGGGACGGCTCCTCGGCCTTCAGCACGGGGCAGGCCTCGTAGAAGCGGCTGTAGTGGCTCGCCAGCTCGAAGAGGTAGTTGCAGAGGTAGTTCGGACGGCACTCCTCGGCCGCCGCCTGCAGCGTGAAGCCGAAGTTCATCAGGTGCTTCGCCAACGCCAGCTCGGCCGGTTCGGACAGGGTCACCGGCTGCGCGGCGTCACGGGTTCCGGCGTCGCGGACGACCTTCGCGGCGCGGGTGTACTGGTACTGGACGTACGGCGCGGTGTTGCCCTGCAGCGCGAGCATCTTGTCCCAGGAGAACACGTAGTCGCTCTGGCGGTTCGGCAGCAGGTCCTGCCACTTCACGGCCCCGATGCCCACGATCCGCGCGATCTCCTTCCACTCCTCGGCGGTGAGGTCCGGACGCTTCTCCGCGACCACCTTCTGCGCACGCTCCTCCGCCTCGTCGAGCAGGTCGGCCAGCTTCACCGTGTCGCCGGACCGGGTTTTGAACGGCTTGCCGTCCTCGCCCAGGATCTTCCCGAAGCCGATGTGCCGCAGCTGCGACTTGCCGAAGTCGTCCGGCCGCCACCGGGAGAAGACGTGGAACAGGCCGCGGAAATGGCCCGACTGGCGGTCGTCGACGACGTACAGGATCTCGTCCGGCGCCCACGTCGCGAGACGATGGGCGATGGTGGCGAGGTCGGTGGTCATGTAGTTGAACCCGCCGTCGCTCTTGCGGATGAGGGCTGGGATGTCCACCCACTCGCCGTCCTTGCTGACCAGGAGCGGATCCTCCTTCGGCGGCAGCGTGTGGTCGCTGAACACGGCGACGGCGCCTTCGCTCTCGCGGGCCACGCCGGCGGCGACGAGCGACTCCACGACGCCGGGCAGCTCCGGGTTGTAGAAGCTCTCGCCGAGGGTGACGTCGAACCGGACGCCGAGGCGGCCGTAGAGGGAGTCGAACTGGAACTGGGAGAGGCGGATCATCTCCTTCCAGATGCCGAGGTTCTCGGGGTCTCCGGCCTGGAGCTGGACGAGTTCGCGGCGGGCGCGGTCGAGGGTGGCCGGATCGGCGTCGCACCGGGCGTTCACCTCCTTGTAGAGCCGTTCCATCTCGGCGATGGGATCACGGTCGAGCGCGTCGCGGTCGAGCAGGGTCTTCCAGCCGACGAGCAGCTTTCCGAACTGGGTGCCCCAGTCGCCGATGTGGTTGTCGGAGACGACGCGGTGGCCCAGCAGGCGCCAGATGCGCTGGAGGGCGTCGCCGATGCCGGTGGAGCGGATGTGGCCCACGTGCATCGGCTTCGCGACGTTGGGCGAGGAGAAGTCGATGACCACCGACCGCGGCGAGGCCGCCGGACGGAAGAACAGGTGGCCTCCACGGAGCGCCTCCCCGAGCAGCCGCGCCAACGCGCCGGGCAGGAGGCGGAAGTTCAGGAAGCCGGGTCCGGCGATCTCCACCGGCTCGCAGAGGTCGGCGATGTCGAGCCGGGCGAGGACGTCGGCGGCGAGCTGGCGCGGGTTCAGGCGGAGCGCCTTGGCCACCGCCATCAGGGAGTTGCTCTGGAAGTCGCCGAAGCGGGCCTCGGCGGCCGGACGGACCTGCACCGTGGCCAGGTCGGCGGAGGGGGCGACGGCGGAGACGGCGGCACGGAGCCGCGTTTCGATTTCCAGGTGGAACATGGGATGGGATGCGCGCCGGGAGGGTTCGGCCCGGCACCGTGCGGAAGCCCGCTCAGCGGGAGCCCGCGGAGAAGTCCCGGATGATCTTCATCATCGCGGCCTCGTCGGGAGCCGCCTCGAGCGCCTTCAGGAAGGCCTCGCTGCGGAGCACCTTGGCGATGCCCGCCAACGTGTGGAGATGCTTCTGGAACTGGCCCGCCGGAACCAGGAAGAGGGTCACCAGGTGGACCGGCTGGTTGTCCAGCGAGTCGAACTGCACCCCGGACTTCGAACGCCCGAACGCCGCCACCACCTCGGTGATGAGTTCCGTGGAGGCGTGGGGAATGCCGATGCCGAACCCGATCCCCGTGCTCATCGAGGTCTCGCGCTTCTTCACCACCTGGGTGATGGCCTCACGGTTCTCCGGGAGGACCTTGCCCGCATCGACGAGGCAGGAGATCAGCTCGTCGATGGCTTCCCAACGATTCTTCGCCTTCAGTTCGGGGACGATCTGCCGGGGGGTGAGGATGTCGCCGAGGTTCATGCGGTTGGGCTCAAATGTGAGAGACATTCTGTCCCCGCTGCTCCCCTTCGATTCAAGTGCCATTTGGACCGCAATCCGGAAGCCTTGGAAACCCCTACCAGGCGCGGCCAAGGAACCGGAACACGTCGATCGTCTTCCACGCGGCCAGGCGCAGGGCCTCGGGGACATCGCCGACCGCCCCCAACGCGGGAAGGGCGATCAACGGGACCAGGACGTTCCCGAACCAGATCACCACCGCCGAGAACAGGAACCCCTCGCCCACCAGGTCCGGCTGTCGCACCCGGAGGATCACCGCCGTCATGGTCACGTGGAACGCGTAGGTGAACCCGAGCCCGACATGGAACACCGGCAGCAGCCAGTCGGGGCGCCCCAGCCAGATCCGGACGCCCAGCGAGGCCAGCGTCCAGAGGATCGCGTAGATCGGCAGGAAATACGGGCCGAGCGCGATGAGGGTGTTCGACTTCGAGACCCGCACCTCACCGCCGCCGCGGCCCACGCGGAATCCCTGCACCTTCGCCCCAAAACACCAGGCACACAGCGCATGGGTCAGCTCGTGGCCGAACACGTAGAGCCACATCGGACGCGGCATCGTGTTGTACACCAGCAGCCACAGCGCGATGCCCAGCGACAACGGCACCCAGAAATGGAGGGCTCCCACGGAATCCCGCACCACCAGGGCGAGCGCCCAGGTCATCCCCACGTCCACCGGCAACAGCGCCAAGGCCGCCAGCCAACGCAGGATCCGTTGTCCCCATCCCATCGACATCCGGACCGGAGCCTGCGACGGAACCCGCCGCCGTTGAAGCGCGGGGATTCGGGAAGGGCGATTATTGATTCCTGATTCGCGATTCCTGATTCGCGATTGGCTCCCCGCTCCCCGCTCCCTGCTCCCCGCTCCTACTCCCGGACGAATTCCGCGTGCAGGCGGGCATAGGTGCCGCCGAGGGCGATGAGCTGGTCGTGGGTGCCGCGTTCGACGACGCGGCCGTGGTCGAGCACGAGGATCAGGTCGGCGTGACGGACCGTGCTCAGGCGGTGCGCGATGACGAAGCTCGTCCGCCGTGTGAACAAGGTCTCCAACGCCCGCTGGATCACCCGCTCGGTCCGCGGGTCCACCGCGCTCGTGGCCTCGTCCAGGATCAGGATCCGCGGGTCGGCCACCATCGCACGGGTGATCGTGACCAACTGGCGTTCGCCGGCGCTCAGGTTCCCGCCGCGTTCCCGGATCGCCGTCGAATAGCCCTCCGGCAGGCGCGCGATGACCTCGTCGGTCCCGAGCGCCTTCGCCGCCGCGACGACCTCCTCGTCCGTGGCGTCCGGCCGGCCGAACTTCAGGTTCTCCATCAGCGTGCCGGTGAAGAGGAAGTTCTCCTGGGTCACGATGCCGATCTGTCGGTGCAACGACTCCAGCGTGTGGACCGCGATGTCGCGTCCGTCGACGAGGATCCGGCCCGACTGCGGCTCATAGAACCGCGCCAGGAGGCTGATGACGCTCGTCTTGCCCGAGCCCGTGTGGCCGACCAGGGCCACGGTCGATCCGGCCGGCACCTCGAAGTCGACGCCGTCCAGCACCCAGGTGTCCGCCGGCGTGGTGTCGTACCGGAATCGAACCGCCTCGAACCGCACCGCGCCGGCGCCCTTCGGCAGCTCCGCCGCGTCGGGCCGGTTCCGCACCTGGGGCTCGGTGTCGAGCAGGGCGAAGATCCGTTCCGCGCTCGCCGCCGCCGACAGCACGGCGTTGTAGAGATCGCCCATCGTCTGCACCGGGCCGAAGAACATGCCGAGGTAGAGGACGAACGCCGCCAGCTCGCCGACGGTCAGGTGTCCTTCCCGGACCCGCCATCCGCCGTAGCCGAGCACGACCGCCGTGGCGGTGCCGGCGACGAGGTTCACCAGCGGCATGTAGGTGTGGAAGATCCGCGCCGAGGCCACCCAGCGGGCGGTGAAGTCGTCGTGCAGCCCGCGGAACCGCCGCAGGTTCTCGTCCTCGCGCACGAACGCCTGCACCACGCGGACGCCCGAGATGTTCTCCGCCATCGCCGCGGTCACCCGGGACATCGTGCCGCGCAGGCTCCGGTACGCTTCCCGTCCCCGGCGGTGGAACCAGAAGGTCAGCCACGCCAACGGCGGCAGCACCGCGCTCACCGCAAGGCACAGCCGCCAGTCGTACCGGACCATCAACGCCACCACGCCGACCAGGGTCACCAGGCTCGACAACGCCTGCGCCGCGCCCCAGGTCAGCACCCGGTCCAGCGAGTCCACGTCGGAGTCGGCCCGCGCGATGATGCGTCCCTGGTGGGTGCGGTCGAAGTAGTTCAGCGAAAGCCGCTGGATGTGCTCGAACACCGCCAGCCGCAAGTCGTTCATCGCCCCCTGCCCGATGGCGATCGAGGAACGCACCTGCCACACGGAAAGGCCCCAGCCCAGCAGCAGGTTCCCGAGGTACAGCACGCTGACCCACGCCACGCCGCCGAGCGCGGCCTCCGCCGTGCCGCCCGCCAGCCCGGGCGCCAGGAAGGCGTCGATGCCGTGCTGGATCATCTTCGGCCCCAGGAGCCCGGACGCCGTCGCGAACACCGTGAGGAACAGGTTCAGAACGAACTTCCGCCGATACGGCCGCACGTACGAGAACAGCCGACGCATCAGCGATCCCCGCATGGGCGCCTGCGCGAACTCCTCGTCCAACGCGATGTCGTCGTGTGTGGCCATGTCAGTCGGGGAAGGACCTCACGCGAAGACGCAAAGGCGCCAACGGGAAGCCGGAACCGATCGATTGGGATGATTCGTTGGAAAGGACCACCTGGGTCCTCAGCGTCCTGCCGTTGTACCTGGGAAGGGGCACGCGGAGGCGCGGAGTCCGCGGAGACAGGAACGAGGGTTCGCTCGAACCACTCGGAGCCGCCGCCCCTCTCCTCCGCGCCTCCGCGCCTCCGCGTGCCGTTCCCCGTCCCTTCGCGGCTTGGCGGCTTGGCGTGAGGCTTCCCATCGGCGGGTTCCAGCTCATGCCGCCTCCCCTTCCACGGTCTGCGACGCGAAGAGCGTCCGGTACAAGGCGCTCTCCAACATCAGCGAGGCGTGGGTCCCCGACGCCACCAGGCGGCCGCCGTCCAGCAGGAGGATGCGGTCGGCGCGGCGGACGGTGCTGAGTCGGTGGGCGACGACGAAGGTCGTGCGTCCCCGGCACAGCTCGGCCACCGCCTCCTGGATCTCGTGTTCCGTCCGCGGGTCGATCGCGCTGGTGGCGTCGTCCAACAGCACGATCCGCGGCTCCGTCAGCAGGGCGCGCGCGATGGCGATGCGCTGACGCTGGCCGCCGCTCAGCGAGACGCCGCGTTCGCCGATGACGGTGTCGTAGCCCTTCGCCAGTTCCCGGATGAACCCGTCCGCACGCGCCGCACGCGCCACGCGCTCGACGTCTTCCCGCGGCGCGTCCGGACGTCCGAAGGCGATGTTCTCGGCGACGGTCGCGCTGAACAGGAAGGTCTCCTGGAACACCACCGCCACGCCACGCCGCAACGCCGTGCGGTCCCAGGCCCGGACGTCCACGCCGTCCACGGACACCGTGCCGGCGGTCGCCTCCTGATAGCGGGCCACCATCGAGAGCAACGTCGACTTCCCGGCGCCGGTCGGTCCCACGACCGCGACCGTCTCGCCGGCGCACACCTCGAAGGACACGCCGTCCAAGGCCACGGTCCGGGCCGGCTTCTTCGCCTCCCCGGCCGGCGCGGACGGCGGCGTCTCGCTCTCCACGCGCAACGACGGCTCGGACGCGTGCACGAAGCCCACGGCGTCGAAACGGACCGCTCCGGCGACCGGGCCCCGGTGACCGCCGGGAGCCGAGGCCATCCGAGGGTCGTCCCGCAGGACCTCGCAGACCCGTTGGGCCGCGGAGCTGGCGTTCTGGAGGATGTTGGTGACCTGGCCGATGACGCCGATGCGGCCGCCGAGGGCGAGCAGGTAGAACACGGCCTTGGCGAGGTCGCCGAGCGGCATCTCGCCGCGGACCACCTGGCGTCCGCCGAGCCACAGCACCAGCGGAAGGCCGAGTCCGAAGAGGAACTGCGCGAACGGCACGCGGGCGGCCCAGTAGTTCACCGTGTCGGAGACCTCGCGGAGGAAGTCCTCGCGCTTCGCCCGGAACTTCGCCACCTCGGCCGCCTCGCGGGCGAACGCCTTCACCACGCGGACGCCGGCGATGTTCTCCTGGATCACCGTGCTCATGGCGCCGTGGCGTTCGTGGACCCTGCGCCAGCGCGGCTGGAGACGGACGGCGAAGAAGGCCATCGCCGCCACCGTGGGAACCATCGAGGCGAGGGCGATCGAGCCCAGCAGCGGGCTCAGCAGGAAGATCAGGACCAGCGTGCCGACGAGCCCCGCGGTGACGTCGACGCTGAACAGGAGGCAGACGAACATCAGGTCCTGGAGGCGTCCGACGTCGGTGCCGGACCGGGAGATCAGCTCGCCGGTCCGGGCGTTGTCGTGCCAGGCGAAGGACTTCCGCTGGAGCGCGTCGTACACCGCGGCCCGGATGTCGCCGAGCGTGAGCACCGCGGTCCGGTTGCGGATCGGCCCCAGCACGAGCCCGACGAGCGTCCGCAGGACGACCAGCCCGAAGACCACGGCCACCATGCGACCGAGCGGGAACGTGGCCGCGGTCTCCGGCGAGCGGAGCGCCGTGATGGCGTCGCCGAGGAACTGGGGCAGCGAGAGCTCGACGGCGATGTTGAAGGAGAGCAGCCCGACCGACAGCGCCGCCCAGCCCGGCCGTCGGCCGAGGAAGCGCACGACCGTCCACAGCGCCCGTGCGGGGCGGATGGACGGCGGCGGCGTGGGCTCGGCGGGGACTTCGGACATCGAGGCGTCGGCTTCGGCCCCGGGGAAACCAGGGCCGAAGCCGGGCCGCGGAGATTGGCAGGAGGTTCGGGGTCCGCAAGGGGCCCTAGCGGGGCTGCTCGCGATCCTCCGGATACGGGGTGTCGCCTTTCGGAATCACAATGACGTCGCCATCCCGAAGGAAGAGATCCGTCTGTGAAGGCTGATTCCGGGACAGATCGAAGGTCCGCTCCCAGGCCGGTTGGTTGCGGAAGGCCCGACGGCGGACGACGACCCGGGAGAGGTCCACGCGGGTCGGGACTCCGATCTGGACGAGCCAATCGCAGAGGCCGGAGGGCCGCGCCACCGCGTTCAACCCGTTCGACATGGACTCGTAGCCGCCACCGACCACGTTCGTACGCCCCGCCACGACGAAGGTGTATCGGGCCGAGTAGAGGCAGTTCGTGACCACGGGCCAAAGGGCGCGGGCCTTGAATGTGTCCGCGACGCCGGCCGCATGGACCACCTCGGGGATCTCGATCTCGTCGTACCGCTCCAAAAACGGGACCCGATCACAGGCGTTGTCGCCGCTGAAATCCGAGAGTCTCAGGGGGATCTCCTCGACCCGGTTGGTGGTCGTCGACCACCGCCGGAGGAGCATGTGTTCCCAGTCGGGGAAATCGAATCCCAGCGACGACAGCCCCATGGGTACCCGCGGCGGCGCGGGCCGCGGGTTGGAAGGGCGGGCGGCCGGTCGCAGGTCCCGGATCCGACCCAGCGGTTCCAGCCAACCGTAGAACATGGCCAACGCTTCGATCGCCGTGACTCGATTGGTCCCATCGAGGAGGAAGAGCGAACGGCCGGCCTCCTTGGATGGACGGGAAATCCTGACGCCACCGCTGAAGGGTGCGGGGAAGCCCGGAGCCATCGTTAGGTGCAAGACGGCTCTCACCTCCTCCTTGGAAGCCATGGAGCCGCTCCCGGACTGGCGGGGACCGACAGACCCGCTCCCACCCAGGACCAGGTCGCGGTTGAGCCACTGGAGCGGCGTGAAGCCCAGGCCGTTGGGAACGCTGGTATAGGCATCGTGCCGAAGAAGCAGCTCGATCTTGGAGAGGGCCCGCATGTCCACAGCCAAGTCGATCGGTCGAGGCCCATCGGCACCTAGCAGGAATGGCTGGAGAACCGGATCCGCCTTCGCCTCCTTCTTCAACAGGGCCGCCAGGATGCCATCCTCCCGATCCAAGGCCGCGACGATGGGAAACGCCCCTTTGGGTGGACGGAGATTGGGATCGGCCTTGGCTTCGAGGAGGAGTTCGACGAGATCGAGCCTGCCGGACTCGATCGCGGCGATCAGCGGCGTGGCGGTCTCGGTTCCGAGATTCGGGTTCGCTCCGAGCTTGAGAAGACTCGTGACCAACTCCTTCCGGGAATCGTCCCTCGGACCGTTCCTCTGGATGGCCCAAAGCAGCGGCGTCTCTCCGCCCGAGGTCCGGGCGTCGATCAGTCCTCCCTTGGCGACGATCATCGGCACGGCCTTCTCGCGGATCTCCGCGAGGACCGCCTCATGGAGCACAGTTCGATCCTCGAACACCTCCCGCGGGTCGGCGTAGGCCTCGAGCACAGCCTCCAAGGTCGCAAGGGACTTGGACTTCACGGCTCGGAAAGGTAGGGGCTCAACACCGGGGGGCTGTTTGACCTTGGCTTCGGCAGCCACCAGGCGCTTCACCATGGCCGGTTGCCCCATCGACGTAGCGAGTCCCAAAACGGTGGCCTTCCCGGACATCTCCGCAGAGGAGCACACGGCCTCCAGATCGGGCTTGGCTTTGAGGAGCCTTTCGACGACCGCCTCGTAGCGGCGCGACACCGCGACAAACAGCGCCGTGTAGCCCCGCCGTTCCTGCTCGTTCACGTCGGCCCCGCGCCTGAGGAGGAAGTCGACCATTCCGACATGGCCGTTCATTGCAGCCACCTGCAACAGCGGCCTCGCACGGATGGGATCCGAAAGAGGCACCTTCCGGTCCAGGAGATGTCCAACCACCCGAACCTGCCCCTTCGAAACGGCTTCTTCGATTGGCGAAACGCCTCCCGCCGGTCCACGGAACACCAGGTCCGGCGAGTCCTTCTCCAGGGCCTTCAGCCGATCGATCTCGACGTCCTCCGGATCCCGCGCCGTGGTCGCGGTCGCCGCGCCGACGCCCAACGCCCTGATCTGCGCCTCCGCG
Organism: Verrucomicrobiales bacterium; assembly: GCA_027488845.1. Taxonomy (GTDB): domain Bacteria; phylum Verrucomicrobiota; class Verrucomicrobiia; order Limisphaerales; family UBA9464; genus SXXZ01. The sequence goes on from JAIYBC010000046.1 coordinate 84,733, forward strand.
CCCCGACGCAGCAATTCGGCCTCGACCTTCTTCCTTTGCCCGAGCTGATCGAGCTCCCAGGCGTAGTCCTTCTCGGACACCTTCACCTGCATCTCGAGCCGTCGGTACTCCTCGGAGTCCGTCTTGAGCCCTCGGCCGACGGCATCCTGGAGCTGATGGCTCAGGTCGAGGATCCGTCGCTTCTGTTGGATCAGCTCCGGGGTTGGAAGACCCGCTTCCAGGATGTCCCTGACGGAGCGGCTCCCTGGATCCCTAGCCGTCTCGAGCACGGCCTCGATCCGCGCCGCCTCGGCGAGGTCGGCCTGGGCCTTCGCCAGCGCTGGGTTCGCCTCCGCACCGGCGCCGTTTCCAGCCGCTGAAGCCGGTCCGGATCCCGTGTCGGTTCCAAGTCGGCCCAACGCCTGGAGCTGCGCCTCCGCGCCCCGCCGGAGCACCTCGACCTCGACCTTCTTCTGCTTCAGGTGCCGCTGATACTCCGCCTCCAACAGATCGCGGAGTTCGTTGACGGCCTTGATGGCCCGGTCACGGGCATTGGCGTCGGTGAGCTTCCCGAGGTCGAACTGGGCGTCCCGGATGCTCGCCTTCAGCGAGGCGAGGTTCGCCGAAGGCAACCCGGCGTCCACCACCGCCGAGACCGATTGCTGCTTCTGGTTGGCCTCGTCGACCATCGCAAGGACCTGCTCGATCCGCGCCGCCTCGGCGAGGTCGGCCTGGGCCTTCCGGACCGCGGGGTTCGATTCGGCGACGGCCGAAGCCCCCATGTCCGAGGACGGAAGGACACCGGATGCCGGCTCACCCTTTCCAAGGGCGACGAGATTCTGTCGCGCCAACCGGACCAGGTTTGTCTGGCCGGGGAACTCGCGGGCCAGCCGCCCGAACGCCGCAGCAGCCTCGTTGGTCCGCCCCAGCTTCCGGTGGCATTCGCCCAACCGGTACAACGCGGTCACCGCGGTCCGGAGCGGCGTCTCCGCCCCTTCCAGCACCGCCTCGTAACCGCGCACGGCCTCTGCCAGGTCCTGGTCGGACTCCTCCGCGAACAACGCCTTGCGGAACCGCTCCTGCACGACGTCCTCGGCCATCACACCGCACGACACGACGGCCAGCAATCCGGCCGACACCATTCCTTTCCAACTGTTGTTTGTCTTCATCGGGTTCCTTCCTAGCGGTTCCGTCCGGTCGTCGTGTCAGGGAATTGAAAATGAGGTTTCGGGCGTCAGGCGTCAGGCGTCAGGCGATCTCCGGAAGCCCGACGCCCGGTACCCGACGCCTGCTCCCCCATCTCCAACCGATAGCCGACGCCGTGGACGGTCTTGAGGAAGCGCGGGTTCTCGGGGTCCAGCTCGACCTTCGCGCGCAGCGACGCCATGTGGGTGTCCACGGTCCGCGTTGTCGGGAACGCGTTCACGCCCCACACCACGTCGAGGAACCGCTCCCGGCTCACCACCGCGCCATCGGCCTCGGCGAGCAGTTGGAGCATGGCGAATTCCTTCGGCGAGAGGCGCACGGGTTCGCCGGCCCGAGTGGCCTCCCGACGCGCGAAGTCCACCTCGACCTCGCCGAGGCGGAGCGACGTCGGCGCCGCGTTCTCCGCGCGTTCGACCCGGCGCAGCAACGCCCTCACCCGCGCCAGCAGCTCGTCGACGCCGAACGGCTTCACCAGGTAGTCGTCGCCGCCGAAGTCGAGGCCGCGGACGCGGTCTTCCAGACGGCCGCGGGCGGTGAGGAACAGCACCGGTGAACGGAACCCAAGCCGCCGCAGCTCGCGGCAGAGCGCGAAGCCGTCCAGACGCGGCATCATCACGTCGAGCACCACGAGGTCGGGCTTCTCCTCGAGGATCCGCGCGAGGCCGACCTCGCCGTCGGCGGCCGACAGCACGCGGTAGCCGGCCGACGTGAGGGCGTCCTCGAGTCCGCGACGCATGGCGAGTTCGTCTTCGACGACCAGGATCCGGTTCATGGCGTTCCTCCGATGGTGTTCCCCTTCCGGGCGACAGGCAGGGTCACGACGAACCGTGCGCCCCGTCCGGGATGGCTTTCGACGCGGACCGTTCCGCGGTGTCCCTCGACGATGTGCTTCACGATGCTGAGGCCGATGCCGATGCCTTCCGTCTCCCGCCGCAGCTCGGAGCCCAGCCGGTGGAAACGGTCGAAGATGCGACGATGTTCCGACTCGGGGATGCCCGGGCCCGAATCGGCGACCGAGAGGGCCCATGCGTCGGCACCGCGTTCCAACGCGAGGACCACCTCGGAATCCTCCGGCGCGTGCTTGAGGGCGTTGTCGAGCAGGTTGACCAGGCATTGCTGGACCGCGTCGGGGTCGGCATCGACGCGGTCCGACGCGGAATCGGGCGCGGGTTCCGGGAGCCGAAGCACGAGCCGGACGCGGCGGGGAGCGAATTGCGGTTCGAGAATCCGCGCGGTTTCGGAGACCAGCGCCGGGAGGTCGGTCGGACGGGGCTCGTATTCCCGGCGTCCGCGCTCGATCCGGGACCAGTCGAGGACGTTCTGGACCAGCGTGCCGAGCCGACGGCATTCGCGGACGATGAGGTCGTAGTATTCCCGCCGCCGTTCCGCAGAGGCGTCGCCGCCCCGCTGGAGGTTCTCCGCCAACAGACGGACCGAGGCCAACGGGGCCCGCAACTCGTGGGTGACGCCGGCCACGAAGTTGGTCTGGGCCTCGGTGAGGTCCTGAAGACGGAGGAAGGCCCGACGCCCGAGGAAGAGCGCCGCGATCACCGCGACCGCGGCTGCCGCCCCAAGGCTCCCGGACCAGGCGACCTGCCGTCGCACCGAGGCGAAGTACGCGGCCGGCTCCGCGAGTCCGACCTCCACCCTGGAGCCGTCCTCGGCGCCCGGAAACAGCGGCGCCGACGCGAGTGACTTCCAGTCGGACGAGTCGGAAGCGCCGACGGCGTTCCAGGTCTCGTCGCCGATCCGGAAGCGGATCCCCCAGCCCGATCCGGCACGGAGTCCCGGCAGTTCGGAAGCCGCACGGAAAGCGGACCGGACCGTCTGCTCGGGGAAAAGCGTGCCGACCGCCTCGCCGACCGCGCCACTGGGGCGAAGGGCCCCGCCCGTGGCGGATGAACTCCAGAAGAGGCGTCGTCCGTCCGGCCCGCCGACCCAGAACGCCCCGGACTTTGGATTGCGGGCGAGTCCGCGGGCGACGGCTTCGCGCCACGGCGTCTCGGATTCGAGGCGGCGCAGCGTCTCGACGACCTTCTCCCAGTCGGCGTCGCCGACGGCCCAGCCGGATTGGAGGGACTCCCGCACGGACGGCCAGAGGACCGCCGGACGATGGCGGAAATCCTGAAGGAAGGCGCCGCGAAGCGCCGAGCCATGGCGTGCGTCGGCGGGCTTCGGAAGACGGAAAAGCTCCCTCCACGCGAGCATCGAGACCGGAAGCCCGGCCGGCGTCCGGACGTTGGGTGCGGCCTCGCGGACGCGTTCCAGCTCCGTGACCGGATCCGGGAACGATCCGGAGCGGATTCCGTGGCGGACCTCGAGGAAATGGGCGACCGCCGAGGCCTCGGGACCGGCCTCGGTCGCGGGGAAACCCACCCACGGATTCGTGGACGAAGACAGCGGCACCGCGGCCGCCTGTTCCCACCGGAGACGGAGTCCGGGTGCGGCGGCGAGCCACCATTCCGGCGGTTCCATGCGGTTCGCTCCGGAATCCCGCCATTCCTCCAACGGCAGCGACAACCGGGCCGGGGACGCGCTGGCGGCGGGTTCCAGGAAGGGCCTTTGAAATGTCGCCGCCGCGGCCGGCGCGATGGAGGCGGCCTCCTCGGCGGCGCGGGTCTCGGCCCGGCGGAGATCGGCATGGAGCAGGTCGAGGAGCGTCGCGAGCCCCATGAGCACCGGCCACGCGCCGGCGAGCACCCAGGTCCAGAGACGTCGGTCGGGCACCTCGGCTTCCGGTGGCTTCCGCGGAAGCCGAAGACGCAGGGCGGCGAAGGCGACGGCCAGGAGGCCCAACAGCAGGAGCGTGGACCGGTTGCCGACGGCGCCGCTGCGGATTCCGAATCCCGTCAGGGAAACGCCGTAGAACACGAGAATCAGGGCGTCCCGAAGAAGCCAGGGAAGCCGGCCCAGGAATCCGGGCACGCCGGCGGAGACGAGGAAGCCGAGATAGGCCGCCCACGGGGCCGCGTCGCGCAGGAAGGACTCCGGGATGGAGGACGGGAGCGGCACAGGACTTCCCCAAATTGCCGAAGACCGCCGGGGAAGTGTCAGGAAAATGTCAGGAGTCGGGCGAAGGGGCTGGATTCCGGCAGGAACGGGTGATGCCGGGTGATCAGTTCCCGCGGAGCAATCTTTGGACGACGTCGGCGGGGAGGCCGCTGTTCTGGATGGTGGTGCGGGCATCCGCGGCACCCGATCTCAGGAGGTTCCCCGCGGCCTGTTCCAATGCGTCGCCCCGCCGGGTCGGGTCCTGGATGGACATCGCCCAAGTCCATCCGAGCCCCGGGTCCGAGCTGCCCACGGAGCCGACGAACGCCGCCACCGCCTTGTCGCGTCCCTCGCCGGCCGTGAGCGAGTTCAGCCATTGCGCCGCCTGCTGAGGTTCGCTCCGGGGCCAGTTCTGCATGAGCGTCTGCGCCGCGTCGTCCCTCACCTGGCCTGCCGGGAACCGGCCGACCCACTCCGCCGTGTAGGCCGGGTCCGCCCCGGCCATGTTGCCGATCACCGAGCGGATCCCGCGCTCCAGCTCCGGGCCTGTCAGAGTGCCCACGTAGTGTGCGGCCTCCTGCGGCGAGGTCGAAGCCCATTGGCCCAGCACGCTCGCCATCGCACCCGCGCGGCCGTCCCCGGCCGGCAACCCCTGGGCCCAACCCAGGGCCGAAGCCGGATCGGCCGAGGCCCAGGAACCCGCGATGCGCCTCAACGCCTCGTCCCTTCCGGGACCCTCCGGCATCGCCATCGCACCGGCCCCGGCCGCCTGCGGATCGCGCGACGCCCAGTTCCCGAGCAGTTCGCCGAGGAACCGATCCCGCGTGCCGTCGTCCGGCAGCTTCGACGCGAACGCCATGCCCTCCTCCGGGTTCCGCCAGGACCAGGTGTTGGCGACCGTGGACATCATCTGGTTCCGCTGATCCCCGGCGGGAAGGGTCTGGAGGAACTCGGCCGCCTCGCCGACGTTTTCGCGGGCCCACTGCCAGGACATCCGTTCGATGGCGGCGTTGCGTTCGGGACCCTCCGGGAGCTGCTTCATCCAGGCGACCGCCGCCTCGGGGTCCGATCCCATCCAGCCGTCCGCCAACTGGCCGATCATCTGGATCCGCTGCTGGCCCACGGGAAGGTCGTTGAGGTGTTGGGCGGCCAGAGCCGGCTCCTGCTGCGAGAGCGACCACATGAGGTTCTGCATGGCGCCGGCGCGGAGCGTGGGGCTGTCCAGGCTGCCCACCCATTCGAGCGCGGCCCGCGGATCCTGTTCCATCCACGCCTGGGCGAGGGACTGGACGGCACCGACCTTTCCCAGTCCGCCCGGAAGGGCCGCGGCGGCGGCGGCGGCGGCCTGGGGATCGGTCCGGGCCCAACCCGCGAGGGACTGTGCCACGGCGGCGTTGCGGGCCTCGACACCGGGAAACTCCCTGGCGGCGGCCAGCGCGGCGGCCGGATCCCGTTCGGCGTAGTCGGCGAAGATCTGGCCCAACCGATGGGTGTCCTGGGTGCTGAACCGCAGGCCCCGGAGCGAGGCGATCGCACCGGCGGGATCCTCCTCCAGCCGGGTGGAGGCCAAGGCGAGGAGACCGCGCGTGCGCTGGGCGGAGTCCGTCCGTCCGGCCAGCCATTGCTTCAACGCCTCCGGATCCCGCTCGACGAGGTTGCCGAGGAGGTTCCTCTCCATCTCCTCGCGGTTCTGGGATGCCGGCAGCAGGTCGAGGATCTTCAACCCCTTCGCCGGGTCGCTCCAGGTCATGCCCTCCAGCGACTGGACCGTCCGGCTCTTGCGGCGGGTCTCCTCCGGAAGCGACTTGAACCACTCCAGGGCCGCGTCGGCGTCGGTCTCCATCCATTTGGACAGGACGGAGCCGAACGCCTGGTTGCCGCCGCCCCACCGGTTGCCACGCCCCGCCTTGAGGGCCTCCTCCGCGGCCAGCTTCGGATCGCTGTCCACCATGGACTGGAGGACCTCCCCACGGATCCATTCCCTTTGAGGCGTCGGCAGCTTGTCGACCATCGCGAGAGCCCCCTTGGCGTCCTTCTCCGCCATGCCCGACAGGACCCCGGACAGCACCTGGCGCCGACGGGAGGCCGGCTGGATCGCGTCGACGAGCGCAAGGGCCTCCGCAGGCTCGGTGCGCGCCAGGGTGCGGAGGCCCAAGGTCGTCATCATGTCGCGGATCCCGCGGACCTTCTGCCCCTTGGCCGCCTCGAGCACGCCCCGCGGATCCTTTTCCGACCAGACTTCGACGAGGAGCCAACGCAGGTTCAGCTGCGCCTCGTTGCCGACAGAACGTTCGAGGATGCCGTAGGCCTCACGCAGCTGCGCCAGCTCAAGTCCGTCGCAGAACCGCTGGAACTCCTTCCATCGGCGCTGCATCGGCATCCTGGAGATCTCCCGGATCCGCTCCTCGAGGTTCCCCGGGGACTCCGCCGTCGTCCGCCCCGCCCGGAGCGGATTGCCGGAGACGCCACGGACCTCCCCCGTCGACGCCTTCGAGGCCGAGGCCGGCGGGGAGGACGTCCCGGAGCCGGAGCCGGCGGAGCGGCCGAGGGAAAGTCCGACGGCGATGCCGACGGCGGCGGAGACGGCGGACAGGACGGCGGGGGAGGTCTTCATGGGGGAAGGTCTTCGGGTCCGGCGGCAGTGATGACAGGAGGCCCGGACGAAAAGTTCAAGAGCACCGACGGAAGCACGCCCCATCGCAAACCGGAACCGATCCGGACCCCAGAATCCGGAATCCCACGTCACGAATCCCCAATGCCGTGGGTCCTTCGGCGTTGATCGGGAGCGGTCGAACGAAGAGCGTTGCGCCATGCATTCCCCCCTGCGCATCGGGATCGTCGGCACCGGCTTCATCGCCGATGTCATCGCCACCGCCATGAAGGAGACCTCGGCCGTCCGGCTGTCCGCCGTGGCGAGCCGGCGTGTGGAGACGGCGTCGGCCTTCGCGGCCCGACACGACTGCGTGCCGGTGCACGGGACGTGGGAGGAGCTGCTGGCGAGCGGGGACGTCGACGCCGTGTACGTCGCCACGCCGACGGTGGCGCGCGAGGCGATCTGCGTGGAGGCGGCGAAGCGGGGCAAGCACGTGCTCGGCGACAAGCCGTTCCGCGACCTCGCCTCGCTCCGGAACATCACCGCGGCCTGCCGCGAGGCGGGCGTGGCGTTCATGGACGCCACCCATTTCACGCACCACCCCCGCACCCGGCAGATCCGGGCGGAACTGCCCGAACGCACCGGGCGGCTCGAGTCGATCCGCACCTCCTTCTTCTTCCCCAACGCGGACAAGGCGAACATCCGCCTCCAGCCAGACAAGGAGCCGACGGGCGCCATCGGAGACATGGCGTGGTACTCGATGCGCGCCGTGGCCGAGTACGCGCCGCACCATCCGGCGGTGGTCTGCAGCCGCGGCGTGGCCCGCCGTGACGCGTCCAACGGCGCGTTCCTGCGCGGCGCCGGCGTGATCGGGTTCGCCGACGGCCTCACCACCACCTGGGATGCCGGCTACACCGTCGGCGCATGCCTGATGGACCTCGACCTGATGGGCGAGAAGGGCGTGATCCAGGTCGACGACTTCGTCCTGGACTGGGCCGGCGGATACTTCCTCCCGGACCACTCGCGCGTGGTCGGCTTCACCCAACGCAACGGCCCGGTCTCACCCTCGGGCTACGTCCGCGTGGAATCGCCGAGCCCGGTGCGGCAGGCGGCGTTGATGATGGAGGAGTTCGCCCGTCTCGCGCGCGACCCGCGCAGCCCCGACGTCGAGGCCAGCATCCGGCGCACCGAGTACACCCAGCACCTGGTCGACACGATCTTCGCCTCCCTCGAGGTCGGCGCCTGAATCCCACAAGACCCAAGGGATCGGCATGCAAAACCGCAAAGCCGCGATGCAGAGGGGGCACGCAAGTGAATCCGCAGCCCGGCGGCCGCGGCTACCTCCGAGAAATCGGAGATCACGAATCGCGAATCTGGAATCACTTGGCGGCCTTGCGTATCTGCGTGAGCTCCGTCTTCGCTTCCATCGAGTCGCAACGCCTGAACCCCCAGACCGTTTTCCCGCCATGCACCCCGTCGTCCAGAAGCTGATCGAACAGTACCGGCTCCAACCGCTGCCGGTGGAGGGCACCCTTTTCGCCCAGACCTACCGCTCGGCCGCGGAACTCGCGCCGGGACAGCCGGCCGGAACCGTGATGGTCGGCCTCTACTGCGAGGAACCCCGCAGCGAATCGCTGTTCCACCGGCTCACGCTCGACGAGGTCTGGCACTTCTACGGCGGGGATCCGTTCCGCCTGATCCTCCTGCGGCCCGACGGCACCGGCGAGGACGTGGTGCTCGGGCCGGATCCGATGGCCGGTCACCGGGCGCAGTACATCGTGCCGGCCGGCGTCTGGCAGGCGGCGCACCTGATCCAAGGTGGGGCATGGTCGCTGTACGGATGCACCATGTCCCCGGGCTGGATTCCCGGATGCTTCGAGGGCGGAACCCGCGCGGCCCTGCTCGCCAGCCATCCGTCGCGGGCCGCGGACATCGAGCGCTACGCCTGTCCGGACGGCGAGATCCACATGCCGTCCTCGATGGCCTGAGCAGGAAGGATTCGGAAGGAACGAAGACGGGCCTCACGCGAGGCCGCCAAGACGCCAAGGGATCCGTGGGTCCTATTCGGGATCTTCGATTTCCAGCGGCCGCGGTCGCCCGGCTGCGGATCCTCTCCGATCCTTGGTCGGAACGACGCAGAAGGGATTGGTACTCCAAGCCGCAAAGCCGCGGAAGACGGAGGAAGAAGTGGGCAACGAAGGATTGTCCGACACGGAATCGGACACCGAAGGGTGGGTGCCGCGGTCCGTCCGGTATCCCAGGCTTCCCTTCGCGTCTTGGCGCCTTCGCGTGAGGCCGATCCCGGTCCCCACTGCATCGTTCCGGCTTCGGGTGAACCCAGCCTGAAGGCTCGACACGGGGCCGAGATTGGGGAATGGGAGAGCCGCATGACCGCCCAAGCCCTCCGTCGTCTCCCGCTGAAGGTCCTCCTTGGAACGGGCCTTGCCCTCGCCACCGCCCTGCCCTGCGCCGCCCTGGACCGGGATTCGGTGCGCCGGCGGATCGAGGCGGAGCAGCCATCGCTCGAGGCCCTGTACCTCGACCTGCACCGGGCGCCGGAGCTGTCGTTCCAGGAGGTGGCGACGGGGAACCGGATCGCGGATGAATTGGAGAAGGCGGGTCTTGTCGTGACGCGGAAGGTCGGCGGGACCGGCGTGGTCGGCGTGTTCACCAACGGTCCGGGGCCGGTGGTCCTGCTGCGCGCCGACCTCGACGGGTTGCCGGTGAAGGAACAGACCGGCCTGCCCTACGCGAGCACCGCCAAGGCGACGAACGAACTCGGCGAGGTCGTCTCCACGATGCACGCCTGCGGCCATGACATCCACATGACCGGCCTCGTCGGCGCGGCCCGTGTCCTCGTGGCCTTGAAGTCGGAATGGCAGGGCACGCTGGTCTGCATCGGGCAACCCGCGGAGGAACGCGGAGGCGGCGCGCGTGCGATGCTGAAGGACGGCCTGTTCACCCGCTTCCCCAAGCCGACGGCCTGCGTCTCCCTGCATTGCAACGCCACGCTGCTGGCCGGCCAGCTCGGCTTCGTCGAGGGATTCACCTTCGCCAACGTCGACTCGGTGGACATCACCGTGCGCGGCGTCGGCGGCCACGGGGCCTACCCGCACCAGGCCAAGGACCCGGTCGTGCTCGCCTCGCAGATCGTCCTCGCGCTCCAGACGATCGTGAGCCGGGAGATCCGTCCCGGTGACCCGGCGGTGGTCACGGTCGGATCCATCCACGGCGGCTCGAAGCACAACATCATCCCGGACGAGGTCCGCCTGCAGCTGACCCTGCGGAGCTACACCGACGAGGTGCGGAAGCAGACCGTCGAGGCGATCCGGCGCATCTGCCGGGGACAGGCCGAGGCGGCGGGGCTCCCGCCCGAGCTGCATCCGGTGGTGAAGGTGGCCGACGAGTTCACGCCGGCGCTCTACAACGACCCCGCCTTGACGCGGAAGATCGCCGAGACCGGCCGCGGGTGGTTCGGCACCGAACGGGTCCAGACGCTCCTGCCGACCATGGGCGGCGAGGACTTCAGCGAATACGGCCGGACCGAGGACAAGATCCCCATCTGCCAGTTCTGGCTGGGAATCGTTTCCCCGGAACAGAACGCGGAGGCGCTGAAGGCCGGGAAGCCGTTGCCGAGCCTGCATTCGCCGTTCTTCCGTCCCCTGCCCGGCCCAAGCCTTCGGACCGCGGTCACGTCCCTGACGGCCGCCGTGCTCGAGTTGGCTCCGCCGCGCTGAGACGGAATCGTTGGACGTGGGCGGAGACGGGACCCACGCCAAGACGCGAATCCGCCAAACGGGAACGGGGAACCGCTCGTTCCTCGCGCCGGGACCGTCCACCGTGTCCCATCCCGGATCCGGCAGCCCGCATGCGTCTTCGCGTATCCCGCGTATCGGCGTCAGGCCGGTCTTCGCTCCGTTCGGACCGTTCCGGCCGGGCAGGCGCCCACCTCAGGCGAGGCAGCGCCGGAAGCCGGCGTTCAGCGCCTCGCGGTCGAGGTTGCGGCCGATGAACACGAGCTGGCTCTTCCGCTCGGCCTCGTCCTTCCAGGCCCGCTCGGGCTTGCCCTCGAAGAGCATGTGGACGCCCTGGAAGACGAAGCGGTTCGCCTGGCCGCGGAGGTTCAGGATGCCCTTCATCCGGAAGATGTCCTGGCCCTTCGTCTGCAGCAGCTCGCTCAGCCAGGCGTTCAGCTTCTTGGCATCCAGCTCCCGACGCTCCTCGATGCCGACACTGGTGACGGTTTCGTCGTGGGTGTGCTCGTGGTGGTGTCCGCCGTGCTCGTGGACGTGGCCCGGCTCGATGGCCTTGCCGTCCTTCTCGATCCGGCCCTTGAACTCGTCGAGGCCATGCTGCGTGAACAGCGCGTAGTTCCCGTGGGCCGGGATGCGCACCGTCGCCGTGAGGCCGTCCTCGCCCAGGATCAGCTTGTGCAGGATCCGACCCGGCTTGATCACCCCGCCCTGCCGGACCGCCGTCCCAATGCCGCCGAACACCACCTCCGCGACGTCCTCCGCCGCATGCAACGCATCATGGAGTCCGCCATGGCAGTGCTCCCCGTCCCCATGGTCATGGTCGTGGTCGTGGTCGTGATCATGCTCGTGTCCGTGGTCATGGTCGTGGTCGTGGTCGTGCGCCTTCTCCCCGTGAGCCTCACCGTGATCATGGCCGTGGTCATGATCGCAGGTTTCGTGGGAATGGGTGTCCAACTGGAGCAGGACGACGCCCATCACCGGGTCGGGACCGGCCTCGAGCCGCAACTGGTGGTCGCCGCCGTCGAGGTGGTAGGTGCCGCTCCATTCGAACGGGAGCGACTTCTCGAGGAAATCACCGTCGAGGGTCAGCTTGTGGTCGAGGTCGAACGCGTGGATGTCGATGACCTCCTCCACCGACAGGTTCGACTGCTGGGTCCGGTGGAAGCGGGCCACGGCGTTCACGGCCCGGAGCTGCTTCTCGAGGTGGGCCAGCTCGTCGGGCGTCACCAGGTCGGTCTTGTTCAGGACGATCCGGTCCGCGAAGGCCACCTGCTGCTTGGCCTCCGGTGCGTCGTGCAGGTGCAGCGGAAGATGCTTCGCGTCGACCAGCGTCACGATGCCGTCGAGTCGGAAGTGCTCCTTGATCTCCTCGTCGCTGAAGAAGGTCTGGGCGACCGGGCCGGGATCGGCGAGGCCGGTGGTCTCGACCAGCACGTAGTCGAAGCGGTCCTTGCGCTTGAGCAGCTGGCCGAGGATGCGGATCAGGTCTCCGCGGACGGTGCAGCACAGGCAGCCGTTGTTCATCTCGAAGATCTCCTCGTCCGCCTGGATGACCAGCTCGTTGTCGATGCCGATCTCGCCGAATTCGTTCTCGATCACGGCGATCCGCTTGCCGTGTTTGGCGGTGAGGATGCGGTTGAGCAGGGTGGTCTTGCCCGATCCGAGGAATCCGGTGAGGACGGTGACCGGGATGCGCGTGTCGTTCTTGGCGGCCATAGCAGTGTCCGCGGAGCGTGCGCGAAGCCCGTCGGGATGGCAAATGCCGCCGCCGGAGCCCAAGGGGGCGAAGAACGACCCCACGCCCATTCGCCAACGGCGCCAACGGGGCACCGGTTCCGGGTTCGGAACCGCGATCGCCACTGGGTGGTTCGGTTCAGCGACGGGAATTCGGCGGCTTCCTTCCCCTCCCGTGGGGCGTTGGGACATTGCGGCATTGGGTGCCGATCCCTTCTGCCCCGTTCCTCTCAGAGGCCCAGGTCCAACTGACGGGAGGAGCCGACTTCATCCGGGCGATCCGACGCGACGTCGAGGCCCCGTTCCCCGAGTTCCCGATGCACCGCGGCGTCGCCCCGCCCCTTCCGGCTTCCGTGCCGAAGGAACACCCTTCGGGCCTCGACACGGGTCCCAGCGGCCCGACGGATCACGGCCAGCCTCTCCCGGGCCTCCCGGTACGCACGGGTGAACTCCACCACCGGCTCCGGATAGTCCCGTCCGATCCGGCATCCGACGCGCGCCTGGATCGCCTCCGGCATGGATTCCGGCCGCGCCAGGTAGGCGTCGGGGACGCCGGCCAGCTCCGGAATCCAGCGCCGGATGAAGATCCCCTGCGGATCCTGGTCGATCGCCTGCTTGGCCGGGGAATAGATCCTCACCGCGTTGATCCCGGTGGTCCCGCTCTGCATCTGGAACTGGCTGAAGTGGATGCCCGGCTCGAAGTCGAGGAAGTGCCGCGCCAGGAAGACCGCGGTGGGCCTCCAGTGGAGCCAAAGCAGGTGGCTGGCGACGCTCACCAGCATGGCCCGCATCCGGAAGTTCAGCCAACCGGTCGCCTGCACGCACCGCATGCAGGCGTCCACCATCGGGAACCCGGTCCGGCCCGCGCTCCACGCCGCCAGCCGGCGACGCCCCTCCTCGGATTCGGTGTGCTCCTCGCGCAATCCGTCGTAGGCCCGCACGAAGTTGGCGAACTCGATCCGCGGTTCGTCCTCCAGCTTCTGCATGAAATGGCAGTGCCAACGGAGCCGCGACTGGAAGCTCCTCAACGAATCCGACCAGCGCCGGTCCACCTCGATCCCGGCCGCCCTATCCCAACGGATCCGTTCCAACCTCTGGTCGGCGGCCTGGCTCACGGTGCGCATCGAGATGCATCCCCAGGCGAGATGCGGGCTCAGCCGCGAACAGGAGTCCCAGCCGTCCACCGGCGACGACATCGCCCGCCGGTAGTCCACGCCCCGGACTTCCAGGAAGGTCTCCAGGGTCCGACGGGCCTCGGCCTCCCCGCCCCGTTGCGCGTCGGGCTTCCCGGAAGGCCCCAAGCCCAGCGCCTCCGGCCCCAGGATCCCCTCCGACTCGATCCCCACGACGGACACGAACCGCGACGGTGCCGCCACGGGCGCGGTGGACATCCGGTCGTTCCAGCGGGCCGCCCAACCGTCGCGGGAACGCAGCCGCCGGACCACCCCGTCCTGCCGGAACTCCCGCCATCGCACGCCGCGGTCCCGACACCACGCGGCCACCGCGCGGTCGCGGCGGAAGGTCAGGTCGTTCCCGGTCTCCTCATGCGACCACAGCCCCTCGAACCGTGTCCGTCGCCACAGGTCCTCCAGCGCCTCCACCGCTTCGCGACGGAGTGTGACAAGCGCCGAGCCCCGGCGGCGCAACGAGGCGTCCAGCTCCGAGAGGGACTCCGCGATGTACCGCGAGTGGGAGGCGTCCCATTCCGGCGAGCGCAGCAACGACGGCTCGAACAGGTAGAGCGGGACGACCGGCCCACGAAGCGCGGCCTCGGCCAACGGCGGGTGGTCGGAAACCCGCAGGTCCCGCTTGAACCACACGACCTGCACACGGCCCACGCTCATGCCGCCCCCCTCCCCTTCGATCCCGCCGAACCGGCGGCCAGGCGGATCGGTCCGTGCGCCAGGACGGGATCGACGCGGTCTCCGGCCTGGGTCGCTTCCAGAAGGCCTTCCGCAACCAGTCTCGCGGCAACGGCGCGGACGTCCTCCATGTGGCGTCGCCAGTCCCGCGGGTCCAGGCGGCGGGCCGCCTCGGAAGGGCAGAACGTGCGTCCCCCGGTTCTCTCCGTGGCCAACTCCAGCAGGATGGCACGCAGACGCGGCTCCAGGACGTTCATCGGTTCCGACGGGCCAGCGGATGGGCGCCACGACGACACGCGTCGGAGCAGTACTTCACGGATTCCCAATCGCGCTCCCACTTCTTGCGCCAGACGAACGGGCGTCCGCACGCGACACAGTCCTTCGAAGGCAGCCGGGACTTCTTCATCGGAGGACCTCCAGGACGGAAGTCCCCTCGCAGGTCTTGCGAAGGCGTCGTCCGACGCGGTCCCAGAAGTCGAAGAAGCCCTTCCGGGCGAGCGGCCACAGCGCCGCGTCCCACGGCCTCCGGACCTCGATCCACTCGACGCCCTCGTCGGCAAGGGCCTTTCGGATCTCGTCCCTCTGATCCGCCAGCGGCCCTACCGCCAACTCGGCGCTGACCAGTCGGCGGAAGCCATGCTCGCCGGCCAAGCCGGCCAACGTCTGCGCCAGGGAGTCTCCGCCGTCGCCGGCGCAGTTCTCCCACCGATCCGGGTCGAAGTGTGCATTCGCACGACCCCAGGCGTCGCCCACGGCCCGGTCCCGCCAGACCCTCGCCACCGGCCCCGGTTCGTCGTCGGCGTCCGCGGGCGGGATCCCGATGTGCAACAGGATCGGATTCCTCAACGCGGCCAAGGACGAGAGTTCCACCGAGCCGTCCTCCTCATGGATCCACAAGCCGGTGGCGACCTCCGATTCCCCGGGGCGCTCCGGTCGTTCCGCCAGGGAGCTCGGCCGGGTGTCGGCGTGTTCCTCGACGACCACCGCGCGGACCCGGTCGTCGTCCAGGCGTCCGATCCCGGTGGCATCGGCGAGCAGTTCGGGAGCGGCGAACTTCTCCAGGTTGGAACGCCGCACGAGGTAGGTCTTGCCCGGTGTCTGCAACCCGGCGACCCAACGCCACGAAAGCGTGTTGCTGGCCGGATCGAAGTCGAGCAGGTGCCGTTGGAAGTGGTCGGCGCCGAGTTCCCAAGGAAGCCCTTCGACATGGATCCAGAACGAGGCCCACCACATCCGGGCGTGGTTGTGCAGGTAGCCGGTCCCGAGGAGTTCCCGGGCGAAACGGTCCATGACCGCGACCCCGCTTCGGCCCGCGGCGACTTCCTCGGCGCGCCGGCGGACCGGCTCCGGGGCCTCGCGACGCAGGTGCTCCACACGCCGGCGGAAAGTGGTCCACACGGCGGGCCGCAGCTGCAGCCAACCCTTCCAGTAGGAGCGCCAGAACACCTCCTGGATGAACTTCTCCACCGGGCCGAACGGATGGGTCGCGAGCACCTCCCGGACGACTTCCTCTTCCGTGACCAGCCGGGCCCGGATGGCCGCGGAAAGCCGGGACACGTCGTCATGGCCCGTCAGGACCCGGTTGCGGGTTCCGGAATAGCGGGCACAAGCCGGAAGGAAGTCCGCCAGCCTTCGCTGGGCGGATTCCCGGGTCGCGGGGAAACGTTCGACGTCCACCGTCGAACCTGTCCCGGCACGGCTGGGAATCAAGGCCGTCGGTCGACGGGGTCGGACAAGGTCCGACGCCGAGGCCTACCGTATCGGGCGGGTGGACCGCTCCATCAGCCAGTACACGTCCTTGTTGTTGGCGGAGCCCACGTTCAGCGGGATCTCCGTCCCGCGACGCAGCACCGGGACCGTCCTCGGATCGAGCCACTTCTTGATCTCGGAATGGCCGTCCGCGAAGGACAGGCCGCCGGCCCGGCTGTGGTAGCCGGCGGGGTAGTCGACGATCTTCCAGAGCTGCGGCTGGTCGGGCCAACCGGTCATGCCGACGATCATCTCGCCGTCGTTGATGCTGTCCTCGCGTTCATCTATGAAGGCCCAGGTCATGGACGGTCCCGGGTCGGTGAGGTCGGAACCCTTCTTGTAGATCCGGCAGTTCTGCCCGAAGCCCTGCACGTCCGTGGAATCGAACCACCCGTTCATGGCCATGCTGCGCACGCGGGGCCGCTTGACGCCGGCGACGGTGACCGTGCTGAGGTCGGCCGGGCACTTGAAGATGGCCTTGGCCGCGCCGACGTATTTCCAGAGCAGGCCGTTGGTGAGGTCACGGTCGGAGTAGTTGCTGGTGTTGCCCGGATCGAAGTTCAACGAGCCGTGCACCCATTCGTTCGGACCGTAGGACTGCGGCAACCGGTCGGCGCTGTCGTCCACGTACAACTGCCAGCCGGTCATCAGCTGCTTGCCGTTGTTCATGCACTGGATGCCGACCGCCTTGGCCTTGGCCTTGCCCAGCGCCGGCAGGAGCATGCCGGCCAGGATGGCGATGATGGCGATGACCACCAGCAGTTCGATGAGAGTGAAACCGGACCGCTGGGCGCCTCGGTTGGCAACCGCAGACCTCGGGAGGCCTGTGGAAGGGTTCGTTGGACAGAGCGGAGAAAGCGTCATGGGAATTGCGAGGTCGAATCGGCTGGGAACCGGCCCCTCGTCGACACCACAACTAGAGGGTCCACCCGACGGTGAACAGCAACGAACCGGAGACGAAATGCGGACGTCAGACCATGCCCCATGGGAGATCGGGGAAAACCGAGGAAAACCGGGCAAACCGAAGTCCCCTGCGGCGAGCCGTCCGAAAATCGATCGCAATTTGGAAAATGCCGTTGACGGTTAAAAGCGGGCCCCGCTAATTTCCGCGCCCCTGACGGATCCAGAGTAGCTCAATGGTAGAGCAATCGGCTGTTAACCGATGGGTTGTAGGTTCGAGCCCTACCTCTGGAGCCATCTTCCCAGGCTCCCCCACCGTCCGGAATCCCTTCCCTCCTGAAAGGGCACCGTCGTGCCCGGTGGGGCATCGGTTTCAACCCGTGACGGAGAACCGACCCAGATCCCGCCAGATCAATCGGATTTCACGATGCCAGTATGCTCAGAAGGGGCTTGGCATGGTGAGCGATCAGGCCCGAGCAGCCGACGGGTATCGACGAAGCAATGGAAAGTCAGAGATTTCGCGTCAGCCGTCCGCCTTCAGAACCAAAGCGAGCAGCGATCTGCATGCACCGAAGGACAGTCGACCACACTGCCATCCGAACAGCCCACCTCGACTGCAACCCGCTGAATCCCCCCACGAGGTTCAGAATGAGACCAGGCGAAACTCAGGCGGACGAAACACGACCACCGCTAATGGAAACGGAGCAGCGGTGACGCTGTTACCGAACCGAAGGCGGCCTCGGATCAGCCTGACCTCACCCCGCATCACGTACTCGTGCCACCACCGGGTGTCGGTGCGCGCCGGCAAGAGGCAGACGACGACAGCTCCTTGTCGGGAGGACTCGTAGGCCTTCTTTAGCCAGTCGCCGAAGGATCGACCATAGGGCGGGTTCATGAAGACCGTCTGACGCCCCCAATCCTGTCGGAGCCCGTCGTCTTCCCGAGTGAAGAAGAGGGCTCACTTGGCGTTCTCCTTGGACGCACACGGATCCAAGGCGAACGAGAATTCCGCTTGGAGGGCGTCGAAAAGCCACTGCGGCGTGGGCCAATCGTCAGTGGCGGAGGAGAAGAGAGGAGACCAATCGCGATTCGACATGCCTTGCAGCATCCCTTTTAGCGAAAGAAGCGCGTAAAGGAGCAACAGGAGAGGATCTCCTGAGCAATCGCGATTGGAAAAGTAAAGCCCCCCGGTTCCACTGGAAACAGCGAGGAACCGTTGATATGCCACAGATGCGTCTTGTGCGACTGAACCCCGGGTTCGATCCTTAATGAACGAGATCACGATCAACTGGAATTCGATCCGTCCGCTCAACGGTGGCCGAGACAAAGGCTTCGAGGAACTCTGCTCGCAACTTGCTCGCGCGGAGACACCTGGCGGAGCACGTTTCGTTCGAAAGGGAACGCCGGATGCGGGTGTCGAGTGCTACGCGGTACTTGCTGACGGGACGGAATGGGGCTGGCAGTCGAAGTACTTCGATACCCTCGGTGACTCGCAGTGGCAACAGATTGACCACTCCATCGAGACCGCGATCGATAAGCACAAACACTTGGTTCGCTACTTCGTTTGCGTTCCGCTCGATCTACCTGATGCGCGCATCGAGGGCCGCAAATCCGCGAAGGACCGCTGGGATGAGCACGTAACGAAGTGGCGCGGCTGGGTGCAGGCGAAGAATCGAACCATCGAGTTTGTTTGGTGGGGCAGCAGCGAGTTGCTCGATCGCCTCGCTCGAATTGAGAACGTTGGACGAGTTCGCTTCTGGTTCGACAAGCGCGGCTTCGACGGATCGTGGTTCTCTTTGCGTCTCGAGGAAGCCATCAAAGCAGCCGGGCCACGGTACACGCCCGAACTTCACGTCGAGCTGCCGATCGCCGAAGATCTGGATGCGTTCGGGAGAACGAAGAGGTTTTTTGATCGCGTCAAAGCATTGGCCATCCCAGTAAGGGAGGCCCTTGAGAGGGCCCACCACTCAGAGCATTCTATCGCTGACGCCGAGACTGCGGCGATGACAAAGAGCCTCTCCGAGGCGGTAAAAATGGTATTGAACGCGCTCGGCGCGATTTCGCGGGTCGCCGCCGGACCACTTCCCTTCACGGGCGTCGTCGAGAAGATCAAAGCGACCAGTGCGCCCTTACAGGCGCTTGCTGCGCATCTAGAGAAGCGTGCAGCGGAACATGACGCGCGGAAGCCCACGTACGAGGCTGGCCATGGTCGATACCGTAGGAACCCGTTTCGAGAGCGCGGCTACACCCTACGACTCCTGGACCACGAGCTACGCGATGCGTCTGAGACTTTGCGCCGCGCCGACGAGTTGGCCGCAAGGAGTACACTTTTCCTGCACGGTAACGCAGGCACTGGCAAGACGCATCTCCTCTGTGACGTGGTAAAGCGACGCGTCGAGTTACACCAGCCGACTGTCCTGCTGATGGGGCAACGCTTCGTGAGCAACGATGCTCCGTGGCCCCAGGTGTTGCAGCACCTCGACCTCTCCGGTCTCTCCGCCGAGGAATTCATTGGCGCGCTAGAGGCATCAGCACAGGCGAGTGACGAGCGGGCGCTGATCTTCATCGACGCAATCAACGAGGGCACCGGACGCACAATTTGGCCGACTCATTTGGCCGCATTCTTGGCTCAGGTTGGGCGGTCTCCATGGCTTGGCGTTGTTCTGTCGGTGCGCAGTTCGTACGAGGACGTGGTTATCCCGACGGAGGTGCGCGAGGAAGCCTTGTTCGTGACTCATCATGGTTTTCGCGAGAACGAGTACGACGCCACGAAGACATTCTTCGTTCACTATGGATTGGAGCTTCCATCGACTCCCCTCCTCGCGCCCGAGTTCCAGAACCCCCTATTCCTGAAAACGCTTTGCCTTGGCCTTCACAAGCAGGGCGACCGGCGATTGCCTCGCGGCTTCCACGGAATTTCGGCCGTGTTCAACTTGTACCTCGACACGGTCAACGCCCGACTGGCCCAACAATTAGGCTACGACCCGCGAACGCCGCTTGTGCGCCGCGCCGTTGATGCTTTCGCGGTAGCGCTAGCAGACGCCAACGAACGTTGGCTGCAGCGTGAACGGGCGGCCCAGGTCGTTGACACGCTTCTTCCGAACCGAGACTTCGAGCGTTCGCTTTCTCGCGGCCTCGTCCTTGAAGGCGTCCTTGCCGAAGATTCCCTTCTTCGCGACGGAACGAACCATCATGACGTCGTCTACATCGGGTATGAGCGCCTTGCCGATCACCTCATTGCGAAGGCCCTCCTCGACAAAGTGCCCGCGCCACCGAACTGGGCCACCGCCTTTTCCGCAAATGGCGTCCTTTCAGCTGTGGTTGCAGACGAAGACATCCCGCCCGGACTGCTTGAGGCCCTGTTCATTCAGGTCGCCGAACGAACCAAGACTGAACTACTTTTGTTTGCCCCGCAGATGGCGTCGCGTTGGGGAACCGGTCACGCCTTTCGCCAGAGCCTCATTTGGCGGAGCAATAATGCCTTTTCCGAGGCCACGCAGAAGGTGCTCAACGATCTCTCCAGGAACGAACACGAATTGCACGAGACGCTGGATGTCTTGATCACCGTAGCGACCGTTCCGGATCACCCGCTTAACGCGATCTATCTGGATCGGCGGCTGCGCAGAGATGAGATGGCAGATCGTGACGCGTGGTGGAGCACCTACCTGTTCAGCGCATGGGAGAGTCAAGGTGCGGTCGATCGAATTGTCGACTGGGCATGGGCCGTTGGGGACACGGTTCTTATTGCCGACGACACGGTGGACCTCTGTGGCACTGCGCTCGCGTGGATGCTCACGACCTCTCAACGCTTCCTACGCGATCGGGCGACAAAGGCGCTCGTCAATCTCTACACGGGTCGACTCGATGGCATGGTCCGCTTGGTCGATCGTTTCGCGGGTGTAAATGACCCGTACGTTGCCGAGCGTATCTACGGCATCGCGTATGGAGTCGCGATGCGCAGCCAGGATACCGCCGCCGTCGATGCCCTCGCCGCTTCCGTGTATCGCCACGTGTTCGAGTCGGGGAATCCGCCTCCGCAAGTCCTTTTGCGGGACTATGCTCGAGGCGTGGTGGAGCGCGCCCTTCATCTCGGCTCGACGATCGCAATGGACGCGGCTCTCTTTCGCCCTCCGTACAAGAGCGAGTGGCCGTCCATCCCGTCTGAGGAGGACGTCAAGCCGCTGCTTCCGGATTGGTTGAAGGGCTCTCACGACAGCGGTGAGCTTGAGTGGAGTCGCAATGCCATCGGAAGGTCGGTAACGGAGTTCGGTGACTTCGCGCGCTACATCATTGGCACTAACTCGTCAGCTGGGTCTCGTGCGTATCTTTCCCTCCGACTAGACGAGCCGACGTGGACGCCGCCTCCTAGTCCTGCAGCGCAGTTGGCTGCGCTTGTCGCCGACCTCTCCAACGATGAGCTGTCAGCATGGAAGGCTTTCGAGGTGGCGGACCGCTACTATGCGGCGGCCCACGACCAGTTCGTACGCAAAGCATTCGATCGGCTAGAGGGGACCGACGGCCAAACTGTGATCGACCTGTCGAATCACGAGGCGCCCGAAGCCGAAACTGAGAAGGATTACCCGCCCGAGCATGCCTCTCTCAGGACGGCCAGAGACTCGGCCGAGATTAGGCTAAAAACGAGCCTTTCCGCGGAACACGCGGCTCGTTTGAACGCGATCAGAGACGCCAAGGAGAATCATCACCCCGCCAGCCTACCACCCAGCTTCGATCTCCGCCAAGTGCAGCGCTACATCCTAAAGCGCGTCTTCGATCTTGGCTGGACGGTCGATCGATTCGGGCACTTTGATCGCATCATCGTGCGCAACGACGGACGCGAGGCGAACAAGCCCGAACG
Source organism: Verrucomicrobiales bacterium (assembly GCA_027488845.1). Classification (GTDB taxonomy): domain Bacteria; phylum Verrucomicrobiota; class Verrucomicrobiia; order Limisphaerales; family UBA9464; genus SXXZ01. The sequence continues at coordinate 106,357 of JAIYBC010000046.1, forward strand.
CATGGGCAAGAAGTACCAGTGGATCGCCTACCACGAGATGATGGCGTTCCTCTCAGATCATTTCCAGTATCGGGAAGAGTTCCTTGAGGATGGCCGCCATAGCTATAAAGGGCCGTGGCAGGAACACCTGCGCGACATTGATCCCTCATGCACTCTGCGCGCTCTTCCTGGCGGCACTTCTTGGGACGGGCACGCGGCCGCTTGGTGGTGTCCTGCCCCCTACGCCGCATGGGGAAATGGTGCGAGCCCAAATGACTGGATTGCGAGGGTCGACGACCTACCGCGGTTCGAGGACTTGCTCGTTTGTGTGAATCCTAAGGATGGGTCGCGCTGGTTGAACGGGCACGGTTTCTTCAATTGGAAGGAAGCAGCGCCACCGGATCAACGCCCAACCGACGTGGCGCGGGGCGAACTTTGGTTCATCGCGAACGCCTACCTTATTCGAAAGTCGGACACGGACGCCTTCCTGAAATGGGCCGAGACGGTCGACTTTATGGGGCGTTGGATGCCAGACCCGCCTCGCGTCACTAGGATGTTTCTCGGTGAGCATGGTTGGGGGCCAGCATCTCGCTACTTCCAGAACGCCTACTATGGCGATGGAGGTTGGATCCAGCCTCCGCATAGGTGTCCCGTGCGGATTCGACAAGTCGCCGTCGAGTATATCAAGGAGGCTAACGATTTCGACTGTTCGGTAGATGCCGGCTATACGCTTCTACTTCCCGCGGAGGAGGTGATGACAAGGCTCGGCCTTCATTGGACGGGTCGCGATGCCGAGTTTACCACGTTATCGGGTCGACTTGTGGCGCAGGATCCAACGGCGAGCTCTCCAGGGCCGAGCGTTCTGCTCCTTCGAGCAGACGCTTTACAGGATCTCCAGCATAGCGAAGAAATTACTCTTTGCTGGGCAGTCGTAGGCGAGAAGCAAGTCTTGAACGCGAGCGGCACCCGACCACACACCCCGTCGCTACGACTGTCGGGCGCTTACGTTCTTGAGGGAGAAAAGCTGAGGGGTTTCGTGAAAAGGATGCTGGATGAGTATATGCCTGATGGACTACGACTCATCGACACCTATCGGAGCGAGCGGTGAAGTGCACTGCACCCATCCGAGTACTCATCGCCCAAGTCAAGCCAAAGAGCCATTTGAGTTGACGAGCCGACCAGCAACCGGTTGTTGCGGATGGGCCGCAAGCTTACCGCCGCTGAACCGAAACCATTCCTAGTCCACCAGTCGAAGCGATCATCCTACCCAGGAAGTAGAGACTGAGACCCATGGGGGGGCGGCGTACGCATACGAAACCGGCGCACTTGGCGTTCTCGGCGTACGCGCATGAATCCAAGGCGAACGAGAATTCAGCGTGGAGGGCGTCGAAAATCCGCTGCGGCGTGGGCCAGTCGTCGGTGGCGGAGGAGAAGGGAAGAGACTAATCGCGATTCGACATGCCTTGCAGCATCCCTTTGAGCGAATGAAGCGCGTAAAGGAGCAACACGAGAGGAGGTCCAGAGCAATCGCGATTGGAGAAGTGACTAGTCTTCCAGGCGCCACCGGAAACAGCGAGGAACCGCTTTTGAACCCCAACAAAGAACCCAAAAGCCTCCCACGGATTGCTCCGAAGGAGGCCGCCACCTCGACCAGCCCACAAAAACATTCGCCAATTTGAAACCAATGCTTTTGTGGACCGTTTGGGAGTTGCGGCATACAACCCTGCCGAGTAAGATGCCGCAACTGAGATGAGGATCCAGGGAAAGTCGATCCGAGTCAACGTCTTTTCGAATTCTTATGTCGTCATTAGTCGCATGGATTGGGGTAGACCAACGCGGCCCATCTTCAGCGTATATTGCAACAGACAGTCGAATATCGTGGTCATCCGGCGATAAAATATCAGCCAAATGGGACCATGGTCGAAAAGTATTTGGCGGAAGACATTCCCCGGAACTCTTCGGATACGTTGGCGATGTTCTCTCCCAGTCAATGATTCTCGGACAAATTTCAGATCTGCCGACTTCCAACAGCCAATCAATCACTTTTGAATCCATCGACCAGCGATTTGAAGATGTAGGCAAACTGATTGAAAGCTCAATCAAACCATTATCCACCCCACACACAGGCGACGCTAAAATTATTCATGTAATTAGAATTGCAGAAGGAATGGAAACACGATTCGCATGCCAGTCAATTGAATGGATGAAGAACAAATGGATTCGCACAAGAGTCAATATCCCAACCTCCTCTGAGATTATTGTTGCATGCGGTTCTGGTGCCGAACACGTTTTGAGCTGGAAAATGCGATGGAATAGCTCAATGGGTCACCCAACCAGCCGAGCTATCTTTAGCGCATTCTGCGACTCCATTGAGGCTGACTCCGATAAGTTTTCCGGTGGATTTCCACAGCTTTACTCCCTACACAGAAAGGGCGGCGCAAGGCCGATAGGAGTGTTCTACAATGGACAATCCAGCATATTGGGATTAAATATTTCTGAAGGCATATTACCCTCACTTGATTTGGATTGGCGAAACCCGCTCTTCGAAAGATGTGATCGACTGGGCAATCTACTGAAAGGCACCCAAAGACATTCCAAACCAATGGAGCTAAGGAATTCAGGTCAAGCTTCCGAACCGAGCAGACCGTTTTTCGAGTCTTAGGAGCCCTTCGATGATATTGGCTGCGCGCGAGCGAACTTCCATGGCGTGTAGAGCAGCGAGCCGAACCTAGTTCTACTTTGTTATGAACAGTGTGGACAAGGCTTTGAGCGTTGAGCTAGAAGACTTGAGTGTCTGGCGGACATAGAAACGCCAACACGAGATTCGAAGAAGCAACTTCTGCAAGGCGCGGACAACACCGCGCCAAATAAAAATGCCCTCCAATCGTTCCGAGGGATCGGCCGACGCCTGACCCAGTTCATGTCCGGGTACTCGGATTACTTCGTGGTTCGCGGCAATGACGTGGGCAAATCGGCCCGTGACTACATGTCTGGGCTCCTGGGCACGGCCCTGAGGCAAGCCAGATCCTATACAACGTTTGTTTCAGACGGCGGAAGGATTACGTGTCAAGCGGAACTTCGTCCCACGCTTCCTTGCTCAACGACCAGTCCAAAGCTCGCCGCCGTTCAATGACAACGTAAGGCCTCAGGTTTCCTGGCGGACGTTTGCCGGCGAGTTCTGATTGCCGGATTGCCCAATGAAGGCAGTACGCCAGGTCACAAGTTGCGACAACTCGCTCTTGGGCGCGCGGATTCGCCTTCTTGCGGAAGTCGGCGCTGCTCTGGTTCTGTTTCAGATTAGGAAGCATCATCACGAAGCGGCTGTCGCAGTCCTTGGCGAAGTCCAGTTCGTTGGCAATTCCCATCGCCCAAGCAAGCGCCCACATTCCTTCTACTTGCACCTTGAAGCGGTCAGGGTGTCCCGTGGATTCAAAGATAAAACACCTCTCTTTCTCGCTGAGGGAGTCGGTCAAATCTTCTTGATTCAACCAAGCGATAGCCTTTGCTTTGTCGAATCCGTAAGCAGTCGCCGCAACAGCATTCATCACCAAGATTCGCGTAATTGCCTTATCGGCGCTTCGCATTTCAAGTCCAGTGTCCAGCAGCGGCAGCGACGCTGACACGTCCACCCCAAGCCGTTTCGCCGCTTGGATTGATTGGTCGCGGATTAGTTTAAGGTCCATAGTTTGCTCCAAACCCTCCGATGGTTCCGGGCAATCGATGCAAGATCGGCTGTAGTGCCTGCGCGCGGTGCTCACTTCTCGCCGATCCATCTGACGTGTCCCTTGTGGCGCCCCCCTAGGGGGCGTAGGAGATTCAAAGGTCGTCTACGTTCGCTGGGAACATGTTCCGATTCATCTCCGCATCTCGAATTTCATAGCGAACAATAGCATTGTAGAATGGTTCCAAAATGACGTCACCTGCGAAACAATGCGCTAGCCTTTCAGCTTCTTCTCGAATATATCTATATTGAGGGTCAAGCTGGTTGTTCGAGTAGCTTCTCCCAGCCCCACATGCGGAGTGCAAAAGCACATGAAACAATTCTGTATGAACCCCAAGAGCGTGAGAGCGAGTTAGAATCTCCCTCACTAGATCATGATATTGAAATACAAACCGCGAACCACTTGTGGCAGGAATCTTGGCTGCAAGAACAAGTTCCGAGCCAGTGAAGCACTGAGACACAATGCCTCCGATTCGGATAGTCCGTGTTTTGGAATCAGAATCGATCAGGGCCCTGACCAGCGCAAGGTAGGCATCGGAATACTGTCCGGCGTTGGTTGCATTTTTCCATTGCACAGCAATCTCCTGATCGAGAAATGATGGATCACCAAAATCCCCCACGCCAGGAAGCGTTCCGGAACCGAGTCGGAAGAGTACATTGGAATCACTCGACGCCGATGACTGAGTCAAATCCCGGAATAGATTATAGGTTTGCCTCGGGTAAAGCTTTGCTATTTTATCAAGACTATTTTCAACTTCCGCGGTTAAAGAAAGGCAAAAGGCCCCAACATTTTTAAGCGACTTTTCAATCAAATCCCAATTCAGCCGACCCATGTGATTCTTGCAAAACTGCTCTAATGACAGAATGACCTCTTTAGCCCCTTTCTCTGTCTCCGGGACTAGGCGGCTGAGCAACTCCAAGCCCCAGCTTGACTCACTAACCAGGTAGTGTCCTAGCACCCATGCAACGGTACAAAGAACATCCTCTTCGTCTCGATCAGCGCAAAGATCCATTGATGTGCGATCCACCGCGCTAAGTCCGCCACCATGAAATCCTTTCAATCCGAGATGTTTGATCAGCGAACACACCTGTCCAATTCGTCCTACTTCAGGCAATCGATAGAGGACTTGTGTGTAGATGTCCGAAGCCGCTTGACTGACCGGCCCAAGAACGGCCCCAAGATCGTAGTCGAAGTCGGTTGCTTCGCTGGAGCATAGTTCACGCAAGAGCGCTTCCCCCCAAGCGTGCGACTTCAACGCAAGAAGGTTCAACGCTACGTCTGGCTGAACTGAGAGTCCGGCTTGCCGAAGTACTTTATTTTCCTGTCGCAAGAAACTCAGGAAAGCGTTAGCAGTTGTAAAGCGAGCGGCCGCGTCTTCGACTACTTCGCGGCAAAACTTTCTCCAAACCTGTTCGCAATTCTTATAATCATCTAGCCCAATATCAGAACGCCCATCTTGAATTTCATCATGGGCTGCAGATGCAATTACCCTCGCAAACCTGAGTTCAAAAGTGTCAGGAATACTCGAGAGCACTTTCGCGCAGGCATCGACGAACGCGGAGTCTTTGTCATATTTTATAATATCACGGAGCTGCTGCCGAATCACGAACTGGATGGTGTGTGAGCTTTGGTTGGCTAGAATTGTTGTTTTGAGTGCATCAAGCGCTTCAAGCCGCGCGGGGCGCCACTCGTCCCAGTTTGCTTGTCCGGCTTCTAGGCGATAACGAGGGAAAAACCGTTCGATCCCTGCTCTTAAGACACGCAGGGCCGGAATCACCAATTGAAGGTCGCCAGAGTAGGCGAATTGTTTGGCAATAGTCAGGGCCCTGTCTCGAAACGGTTTAGTTCGTTCAGCCGAAAGCGGAATTGATTGGAAATGAACGGTTTTTCCGGTATGCCAACTGCGCTCGGCGACGCGGGCGAAATACGAATCAAGGAGTGCTGGTAGAAGCCACGGTTCCTTCCTAAGCCGGTTGATCGAGCTTTCATTGGAAAGTTCCTTTTCCAACCAGGCAATCACTGAACTTGGACCGTGATGTGGCTCAACCGAGAACTTTGCGACACTTGAGATTATCCCAATTGGCGAATGGTCCAAACTGTGGTTGGGATGCGGTTGCTTCGAATCAAGCTGCCACAGGAGGTCCAACGCATTGCGAGCTAGATTGGGGTGCCACATGACGATCGGCTTCATCATCGAAGGCAAGGAATCCAACATTGCTTTTCGATGGCCCAAGTATTTGGATTCTTCGGCGGCAGAGCTTGGATCCAGCGTTGATCTCAAAGCAAGCTCTGCAAGTTCAAGCGTTCTTTCGGGCTGAAATACGCCGAATGCGCTCCATTCGTTTATTAACTCTCGTCTACCCCACCAAGTTGAGGATTGGAACCGACAGATGAACTCCGACCAGACTGGATCGAAGAAGGAGTTTTTGGCTTTGCGCTTTGAACGGCTCTCCCAATCGGCTTGGGCGAGATTGCGGAGAAGCGCTGGGAAATCTTTGCCCGGCAGTTTGGCTATAATTGAGCTGAGAAGCGGTGAAGTACGCCCATTTCCATCGAGGCAGAAATTAAGAGCAACGGCATCGGCGAAGAGGTCGGGATACAACCGAATTCCTTCGGCGTTTTCCGCTAGAAGGCCAGAAGCCAGAAGTAAATCCATGTCCTCCGCTACATCGAGCGCAGAGCATTCAACGATTTCGCCAGCTTTCTGGAGTAGCTCGTTAGTTCGAGGTGTCGGGGAGATCAGTGCAATAAAGCGGATTAGACGTCGAAGTCTATCCCGTTTTACTTCCGCTTGAAGGCGAAGAAACTCATCCTGAAACCCTTTAAAGACCAGTTCACGAAAGGTCTCTTCGTTCGTCATCGCCTCGGGAATGGATCCAGAGTTGATGAGTGCTCCACCCAAAACCACTAGAAGGGGACAGCGATCAGCTAGAGCAGCCAATCGCGGGACGTGAAGTTGCTTGGAACTGTTGAGAACATTATGAGCTAATGACTCGATTTCGCCTCTACTCCAACGGGGAAGCTCAAGAGGTTTCAGAATACGTTCTGCGTATCCATTTTGAAAGAGCTGACTATTGACTGCTTCACGAGCTTGTGGACGAGTAGCCACCAGTAATCGGATGCTTTTCGATTTAGAGGCTGCTGACGCAACTTGTCCTAATACTTGATCTAGTCGATGAGCATCTTCAACCACCAGGACGAGATCGCTTTCGCGGCCCAGTAGATCGATTGTCTCCGCTTCGATCTGTCTTCCGCCAACTTGCAGAAATCGCACGCGGGGCATCCCAGCCGCTGAATCCAGCCTCTTCGCGAGCTCTAGTAGAAGTCGGCTTTTCCCCTGTCCGCCGCTGGAGGACAAGATCAGAGCTTTCCCCGCTTCGTCTTTCGCGAAAGCTTCGAGCAACGAAAGCGTTTCCCCTGAGACAAAGGCTGTCTTGTGGTGAAACAGCCTCCGATCGTCTGCTAAGTCATGGGCATAGAATTCCTTCCAACTGAGCAGAATATTCGGTCCCCAGGGAAAGAGCCGTCTGACCCACTCAGTCCCAAACTGCTCAAATGACTGAACAAGCTTCATTCCGTTTTCTACCGGAAGAAGTTTTTGAACTTCGGTTGTCAGGCGAGATGCGTCCCACCACATCCACCGACTACGAGAATGAATCTCGATCTGTGCTTTGTCGGATAGGCTACAGGTAGTCACTAGCACGTACTGCCGAATGTCTGGTCGATCTTTTTCGGCACGATTAATTGTTTCACGGACCTTGGCCGGACTGAAAGACTTCACCTTTTTGCATTGTACAAGCCACACTTCATTTGACTCCAACTCTACCTGAATATCTCCGCCACGTTGATCTGTCCCGCCCCCAAGTCTTGAAGCGCTAATAACACGTAGTTCGGAAACTTTGCCTTCACGTTGGCAGATTATCTTCGGGTGATAGTTGAGCCAATCGGTGCAGAACTGCTCGAAAGCACTGTAATCCAGTTTCCAGAAGGGAAGTGCGGATGCCTCAGATCCGGTTGGCTGTGCATTTGTGCCACGCATTTTAGATCTCATGGAGTCATTGGGTTGAAACTTCCTTTTGAGCCTTGGGCTGAAACCAATTTGCCGACACGAAGTTGGGACGACCGAAGAGTCGGGGCAGGCTGAGAACCTGTTCGAAGTCGCTGTGGAGATCCAAGGACCTCGGGCTCGTTCGGTCCGCCGAAGCCGAGGAAGGCCCGGTCGATGGAAACGTCGATGTCCTCGGAGAATCGCTGGATGACCTTGAACACCTTCGAAAGCGATGTCCCGCCCTTGAAGACCAGGTGCTCTCCGATCTGCGGCAGGCGGAACAGCTCCTGCAACGTCCAGCACACCCAGAAATCCTTCTCGACGACGATGGAATCGATGCCGGTCTGCCGCGCCGTCTCGGAAAAGAGTTCCGAGCGCTGCCGTGGCCCGAGTTGGAGCACTTCATTCATGTCCGTCCTGTGAGATCTTCTGTGCCAGCGGTTTCATCCAAGCGGGCACCCCGGGCGTGAGCGCCGCCAGATCCTTCTTCGTTCCCGGGTCCAAGTCGCGGCGAAGCCGGGCAACGTGCCTTTCCATTTCGGTGCTCCCCTTCAGATGACGCAGCGCCTGGATCACCAATCCGGCGCGTCGGCCAGCGCCCAGCAGGTTGCGGGGTGCGGCCCGACGAAAGACCAGCGTCAGTTTGCCCAGAGGCACCTTCCGGGCGAGTCCGTCGGTCAGGATGATGATCTTCGCCGGAACCTGGTCCGACAATCCCAGCGCGTTCGCGGCGTAGGCTCCCGTGAACTGCCACTGGGCATGGCTGCCTTCCATCAACGCCCGCACCGTCGCCACGATGTCCGGTCCCGTCTGGCCGAGGATCGGATGCGGACGCGGCAGGTGGTAAAGCCCGCGCCGGACCCGCTGGAGCTTTCCGACCTTCACCAACCGGTGCAAGGCCACCCCCACCGCCGACCGACTCCCCAAGTCGAGGAACTGCTTCGGCAAGAACACGCCCCCGGGCTCGCCTCGGCGAATGCGGCTCAAGATGCTCTTTTCAATGGGCTGCACGGCAATGAGTCACTCGATTCTGTAACAAATACTCGCCTGTTTTTGTTACAAGATTCCTGCCGCAACCGCAAGCCCTTCATCCGGGGTTTGTTCGGCTTCAGCCGACGATGACTCCCGGCGGCTCGCTGTCACTGGACCGCTCCGCGAGAACTGCCGGTTCCTCGCTGATTCCAAGGGAACCTGGTAGGGGCTTGACGGGTGCGGGGTGACGGCGGGCGATGCCACCTGAGACGCTCGGACACCTGTTCGGACTGGCAAAGAGGTGGCGCCTGATGGACGCACAGTCCGCAAATCGAGAAACTGACACCAAAACTGACACCAACCGAGCAAGGGCTGGGAAACCGGAGTTCACGCGGGTTATGCGGATTAGATTTGCAGGGCGGACGATGGGATCGGAGTATACGCAAGTCGTTAACGATACCAGCAGGTCAAGCCTGACCGAGCCCTACCTCTGGAGCCATCTTCCCAGGCTCTCCCCTAACGTCCGGAATCCCTTCCCTCCTGAGCGGGTACCGTCGTGCCCGAAGCCGGCCCTGAGCCACATTGGGAACGCCGGAACCTCCCATCCCCGACGGCAGAGGCCCGCTTCCGTCCCCTTCCCCAAACTCCGCGTCTCCGCGTCTCCGCGTGACCCTTCCGGCGTCGCCCTGGTAGGCCGTCTCCCCCGAGCCGGCCCTCCTTGGGGCACGGAGCAGCTACGGGAGTCCGGAGGCATGGAGTCCCGGCTTCAGCCGGCGAACACCAACCCAATCCGGCGACGCTGGTCCACCGCCGGACCGCAGAGGGTGGTTGCCGTTTCCGATGGGTCCCTCGATGAATCTTGGGCGTCTGAGATGCAATGCAGGTCCACCTGTAGGAATGCCGTTCAACGAACTGCCGAAGGCGTCGACCCCATCGAACCAGACCAAGGGTTTCCCTCGATCTCCCACCACTTCCATATCTGTGTCCCTCTGCGAGATCTGTGGATGAAACTCCCAAACTCCGAATCCACAGACGCTTGCATCCGCAGATTTCACAGATCGGCGCAGATGGAATTCAGGAAATCGACCTCGGACGTGTCCCCATTGCGGGCGTAATGCCCGGAAATGCCGCATTTCTCCTGGATGCAGAAATCGGATCGGGTGAGTGGAGACGAACCCGCCAGGATCCGGCGTTGGCCACTTGATGCAAACGGCGACTTCTCGAATCCAGCGGTTCCGACTCCCTGCGTGCCCTCTTCCACGGAGGGATCCGCACCCACTGATTGCTGCGGCGAATACACAGCCTCGCGCTCGGTCTCGGCCGGATCGCGGCTGCCATCCTGCCGTCCACGTCGCGGTGCCGAGCGGTGGCGTCCCACCCGCAGCCGAATATTTGTTTGAACCCGACGGCCTCGGCCGCTATGCCGCCCCACGTTGATCGCTTGGCGTTGGTTCTTGTCCGTCGTGCTCGCACTCCTCTGGGTGCCGCTGGCGGCGCATTGCGAGATCGAGAGGCTGATCGACGTGGAGCTCTGCCATCACGCCGACACGGACCACGCATCGGATTCGGACGACGCCGGTTGCGACGATTGCTCCCTGTGCCAGTCGGCCAAGGTCGGTCCGCAGTTCAGGATCAAGCTGGGCGACCTCAAGCCGGCGTTCGTGGCCGTCTTGTCCCCGTGGCCACCATCGTGCGATCACAGCTTCGCTCCGATTGCATCACCGCAGATCACCCCTTCGCCACACGCAGGTGACTCCGTCGTGCCACACGTCTTCCTGCTGACTTCGCGCACGTCGCTTCCGGTGCGCGCGCCTTCCCTCGCTTCGTAGGCGGCCCCTGTCCAAACGGGTCGCATTCCTTCACGGGCCTCCTTTGCCTGCCTGTTTCGGTTCATCCCGGGATCCGTCCCGTCTCCCCGTCCGAAGTCCGTCCATGAAGCGTGTTTCTCCATCCCTGATTCTCGTCCTGACACTGGCCGGTTGGATCTTCCAACCGGCCATGGCCGCCGTCTTTTCCTGTGATCAGGCGGTGGCGCAGGCGCTCACGCACAACGCCGATCTGGACGCGGCACGCATCACCGTGGCCGAAGCGCGGGGACGGCTGGTGCAGGCGGGCCGACTTTCGAATCCCGAGGTCGAGGCGGCGATACGGCCGCACGCGAACGGCCGCGAGCGTGTCGGCGAGTTCGGTGTCACCCAACGCTTTCCGCTGACCGCCCGGCTTCGCCTGGCCAAGGACGTCTCGAGGCTGGAACTCGCCGCCGCCGAGGCCGAGGTCGCGGACGCGGAGCGCCGGCTGGCCGGCGAGGTTCGCACGGCCGTGACGCAGATGCTGGTGCTGGCCGCCCGGATGGACCTCCGTCGGCGCCAGCAGTCCAACAGCGTTGAACTGGCGGAGTTCGCCCGAAGGACCGCGGCCGCCGGCGAGGGTCCCGGGATCGATGCGCTGCAATTCGACCTGGAGACCTCCCAACACGCGATCCGGCTGAAGGCCCTGGAGGCCGAGTCCAACGTGTTGCGGGCCCAGTTGCGTCCGCTGCTGGGAATGGCCGACGCGGAGGAACTGTCGTTCTCCGGCTCGCTCGCGGAACCCCAAGCCGCTCCGCCGGTGCCGCATCCCCCGGAGAACCGCCGTCCGGATCAGGTCGCGGCCGCAGCCCGAACCGGCGCGGCCCAGGAGGCCGTCCGGCTTGCCGGCGCAGGAAAGTGGGAGGACGCGGGCCTCGGTTTCTTCGGCGAGATCGACCGCAACGAGGATGGTCCCTTCGGCCTGCAGACCGACCACCGCGTGGGAATCCGGCTCAGCGTGCCACTGCCGTTGTGGAACCGGAACCGCGGCCGGATCGACGAGGCCTCGGCCACCGTCCGGCGGGTCGCCATGGAGGCGGAGGCGCTGGACCGACGGGTGAGGTCCGAGATCGCGGCCGCGGACTCCGAGATGCGCGGCGCCTTCGCGACCCTGCGCGGGATCACCGACTCCCTGTTGCCGCAGGCACGGGCGATCGAGGATCGGATCAAGAACGCACGGGCCGTGGGCCAGGCGTCGTTCACCGACCTTCTCCGTGCCCGTGATCGACGCCTGGAGCTGGAGTCGTCCCGCATCGACGCACTGGCGGGATATCATCTCGCCGCAGTGCGCCTCCAGACCGCGGTCGGAGGCGTCGGACAACCCCCGAAGACCCGATGAACCATCCGATTCACCCGCCGGCCATGCGCTTCTTCCTTCGGCTGCCGATGTTTCTCAAGTGGGCTGGCGTATCGGGTTGGCGTTCGAGGCCGGCATTGCCGTCACCGCCCTGCCCCGCTTCCTCACACTGCGGCTTTCCAAGACGGCCGGAGTTCCACTCCGAGTTTCCCCCTTCCAACATGATCCGACTTCTCACCCGGTGTCTGCTGTTGGCCGCCGCAATCGGCACCGTCCAGGCGGCCGACTCGGCCAAGGCGGCGCGCCTCGCCAACACCGTCTTCCTCGACGAGATCGGCGTCAAAAACCTGCGTCTGGAGACCGTCGAAGCGGAGGAACAGGTCTTCGAGGAGACCGTTTTCGCGCTCGGACGCATCGAGGTGCTCCCGGGCAGGAAGTCCGTCGTCAGCAGCCGCATTCCCGGAAGGGCGGTGCAGGTCAAGGCCCGCCCGGACCATGCCGTCAAGGCGGGGGACCCGCTGGTCGTGGTCGAGAGCCGCCAGGCGGGAGACCCACCGCCCCAAGTCGTCCTGACGTCGCCCATGGACGGCTTGATCGCGGAATTGGACGTCGTCGAGGGAGACCCGGTCAGCCCGGACAAGGCGCTGCTCGCCGTCGTCGACCTTTCCACGGTGTACGCACTCGCACGGGTGCCCGTGCATCTGGCCAGCCGGATGAGGCCGGGACTGCGTGTCCGCGTGACCTCCTCCGGTTGGCCTGGGGAAACCTGGGAGACGAAGGTCGAGCACTTGGGGGCGCTGGCCGATCCGGTTTCCGGGACCTTGGAGGTGGCCTGCCATCTCGACAACCAAGGCGTCTGGCTGCGTCCGGGCATGCCGGTCGAGTTCCACCTGATCACGGGGAGGCGGACCGAAGTCATGGCGGTTCCGCGGACCGCGGTCCAAGGCGATGGCGCCGACCGTTTCCTCTTCGTCGCGCACGACAGCATTCCAAACGCGTTCGTCCGCGTGCCGGTCGTGGTCGGCGCGGTGAACGACCGCCTGGCCGAGATCACCGTGGGTCTGTTTCCGGGGGACAAGGTGGTGACGACCGGTGCCTATTCCCTGGCCTTCGCTGGCAAGGGCAGCGTCTCGCTCAAGGAGGCGCTGGATGCCGCGCATGGCCACGAGCACAACGAGGACGGCAGCGAGAGGGTCCAGGGCCAGAAGGCGGCCGGCCACGCGGAGGACGATGGACACGACCACGGCACCCCAGGCGGAGCGGGGCTTTACGGGCTGACGCTCTTCTCGCTCCTGGGGAACGGCGTCCTGCTGGTGCTGCTGGTGGTCGCCACCGTGCGCGGCGGACCGAAGTCGGAGGCGCCTCCGCAGATCCCCACGACGGGAGGCTCCGACCATGCTCAATAGGCTGATCCGCCTCGCCCTGGGCAACCGGGCCATCGTGCTCGGGTTGTCCCTGCTCCTGATCCTGGCCGGCGCCCAGGCCGTGCGGGAACTGCCCGTGGAGGTGCTCCCCGACCTGACCAAGCCGACGGTCATCATCCTGACCGAATCACCGGGACTCGCCCCCGAAGAGGTGGAGGTCAACGTCACCCAGCCGATCGAGCGATCCCTCATGGGAGTCGCGGGTCTCACCCGGCTGCGTTCGAACTCCGACGTGAGCCTGTCGCTGGTCTACGCGGAGTTCGGCTGGGGCACCGACATCTACCGCGCGCGCCAACTGGTTCAGGAGCGGCTGCAGGGCGTTCGCGGCGGCCTGCCCGATGGCGTCGAGCCGTTCCTCACCCCGGTGGCGTCGCTCATGGGCGAGATCCTCCTGGTGGGCCTTCGCAGCACCAACGCCGCGGTTCCGCCCCGCGAAGTCCGCTCGCTTGCCGACTGGGTGGTCCGGCCCCGCCTGCAAGGCATCCCCGGCATCGCCGAGATCCTGAACATGGGCGGCGGCATCAAGCAGGTGCAGATCCAGCCCGACCCGATGCGGATGCAGGCCCACGGCGTGACCTACGAGCAGCTGGAGGGCGCCGCCAAGGAGGCCTCCGGCAACAGCACCGGCGGCTTCCTGGACTCCGGCTCGACCGAGGTCATGGTCCGCAACCTGGCCATGACCGTGCAGCTCGACGACATCGCCCGCACCGTCGTGAAGCGCGTCCAGGACCGGGCCATCCGCATCTCGGACGTGGCCAAGGTGGAATGGGGCATCGAGCCGATGCGCGGCGACGGCAGCGTCAACGGCGTGCGCGGCGTCATCATGAGCATCACCAAGGCCCCGGGGTTCGATTCGCTGGCCCTGACCGGGAAGATCGAGACCGCGCTGCGGGAGCTGCAGCCCACGCTGCCGGCGGGAGTCGAGACGGTGGTCCTCTTCCGGCAGGCCGACTTCATCACCAACGCCATCGACAACCTCAAGGGCGCCATCGTCGAGGGCGCGGCCATGGTCACCCTCGTGATCTTCCTCTTCCTCCTGAACTTCCGCACCACGTTCATCACGCTGATGGCCATGCCGATGTCGTTCGCCATCACGCTGCTCACCTTCCGGTGGTGCGGCATCTCGGTGAACTCGATGACGCTCGGCGGCCTGGCCGTGGCCATCGGCATGGTCGTGGACGACGCGATCGTGGACGTGGAGAACGTCTTCCGGCGGCTGCGGGAGAACGCCGTCCTGCCGAAGCCGCGCCCTCGCCTGGAAGTCATTGCCCGTGCCTCGGGCGAGGTCCGGAATTCGATCCTCTACGCCACGCTGTTGATCATCCTGGTCTTCCTGCCGCTGCTCGGCCTGAGCGGGGTCGAGGGCCGGCTCTTCTCTCCCATCGCCGTCGCCACGATCATCAGCATGGTCGCCTCGTTCGTCGTTTCGCTCACGGTGATACCCGTGCTGTGTTCCCTGCTGCTTCGCCCCCGGGAAGGCGGCGAACACCGGGATGGCCGTCTGGTCCGCGGCCTCCAGTGGCTTCTCGAGCACACGCTCCTGCGCTTCGGACTGAGCCAGCCCTATCTCCTGCTGGGACTGGCGGCCCTTTCGGTCGTGGGCGCGTTTTCGCTCTACCCGCAGATGGGGAAGGATTTCCTCCCCGCCTTCCGCGAGGAGACGGCGTTGATCTCCTCGACCTCCGCGCCGGGCACCTCGCTTGAGGAGATGAACCGGATTTCCGACGTGATCGAACAGGAACTCCTGAAGATCCCCGAGGTCCGCAAGGTGGGCCGTCGCCTGGGGCGCGCCGAGCGGGGCGACCATGTCGTGCCCGTCTCGACCGCCGAGTTCGACGTGGACTTCCGCGAGACCGGAGGCAGTGGGAACACGCGGTCCCGGTCGGAGATCCTGGAGGCCATCCGCCAGAAGATCCGCGCCGTGCCGGGCACGTTCAGCGTGGTGACCGGCCCGCTGGCCGACCGCATCGGCCACATGCTCAGCGGCGTGTCCGCGCCCGTTGCGGTCAAGGTCTTCGGCCCGGACCTCGACCGGCTCCGCGCACTCGGAATGGAGATCCAGGCGGTCGCCAAGACGATTCCCGGCTTCGAGAACTGCAGGCTGGACCAGCAGTCGAGCATCCCGCAGCTCCGCATCGAAGCGGACCGGGACCGAGCCGCGGCCTATGGCGTCACGCCCGGCAAGCTCAACGAGACGCTTTCGATGCTCGTCGGCGGCAAGGTCGTGGCCGAGTTGCGCGAAGGTCAGCGGTCCGTGGACCTGGTCATCCGCCTGCCGCCGGAGTGGCGCGATTCACCTGGGGTCATCGGACAGATCCCCATCGAGGTCCATGACGGCGAAACGGCAGCCCAGCGGGTTCCGCTGGGGCTGATCGCGGAGGTGCGCGAGGCGAAGGGACCGAACGTCATCTTCCGCGAAGGCAGCCAGCGTCGCTTCGCCCTCGCCATCAAGCCCACCGTGCGCGACGTCTCGTCGCTCGTCCCGAGGCTCCAGCAGGAGGTCGCCGCCAAGGTGAAGCTGCCCGAGGGCTACTTCATCCGCTACGAAGGCGAGTTCGAGGCCCAGAAGAAGGCCGCCCGGCGCATCGGCATCCTTAGCGCGGTGGTCTTCGTGGTCATCGCGTTCCTCCTCTACGGCCACTTCCGCACGCCGTTCTTCGCCTTCCAGGTGCTGTTCGACATCCCGCTGGCACTGGTGGGCGGACTGACCCTGACCTGGTTCATGCTGGACAACATCAGCATCGCCACCCTCGTCGGCTTCATCGCCGTGGCCGGCGTGGCGGCGCGCAACAGCATCATGCTGATCTCGCACTACCTGCACCTCATGCAGCACGAGGGCGAAGGCTTCACCCAGGCGATGGTCATCCGCGGGACCAAGGAGCGTTTGGTGCCGGTCCTCATGACCGCGCTGGCCGCCGGGATCGGCCTCATCCCGCTCGTCTTGGCCGCGGATCAGCCCGGCAAGGAGATCCTCCACCCGGTCGCCGTGGTCATCGTCGGCGGCCTCATCACCTCCACGTTGCTGGGCCTCGGGGTCACACCGACCGTGTTCTACACCTTCGGCCGGAAGGCCGCCGCCCGGGCCATCGAAAGCGAAGCCGGAGCGTCCCACTGAAAATCTCTCCGCCGCGATGGCGGGCTCGGCCACAGAAGCCACTGCAAACGAAAGGAACACCATGAAGAAATCACTCCTCACCCTCGCCGCCATGCTGTTGCTCGGCATCACCCGCACCCTTGGGCATGGGGGCGTCGAACTCGGGCCGAACGGCGGGCGTATCGTTGAGTTCAGCAAAAACGAAACGGTCCACGGCGAAGTCACGCTGACGAACGGCCAATTCCACGTCTCGATCCTGGACAAGGACATGAAGCCCGTGGCTGTGACGGAGCAATCGCTGGTTGTCACCGGTGGCGACCGCGCCAAGCCGGAGAAGCCCAAGGTGGAGGTCCAGGGCGGGCGGTTCGTCTTCTCCGCCCTCAAGGGCGACGACTACCTGTTGGTCCTGCAGTTCCGGGAGAATCCGGCGTCCAAGGCGATCACGGCCCGCATCGAATTCGACGCGGCCATCTGTTCCGCCTGCAAGAACCCCGAATGGCTCTGCAAGTGTTCCTCCGAGAAAGAGGGAAAGAAGAGCGACCAGCACGACCACAAGGACGCCGAGAAGCACGACCACGAAAAGAAGAAGTAGCAGGCCGTGGTCCGGCTGGTTTTCCGGCAACGAAACCAGAGGGCCCACGCCGGCTTGGGCCAACTCGGGAGCCTTCGATCTCGTGCCAGTCCGGGTAGCGGATGCAATCGGGTCGTGAAGGGGATGTCCCCGGAGGAGGCAAACGGCTAGGCTTCACTTCGAAAGTCCACCCATGGCCCTCAAAGCGACGATCCACAAAGCCCGCATCCAGCTCGCCGACATGGATCGCAACGTCTACCGGGACCACTCGGCCACCATCGCGAGGCATCCCTCGGAGACCGACGACCGACTTCTGGTCCGACTTCTGGTCCTGGCCCTGCAGGCCCCCGAGGATCCGGAGGCGGGGCCGCTGGAGTTGGGCAAGGATCTGTGGGAACCGGACGAACCCAGCCTGTTCCAGAAGGACCTCACCGGACGCATCGTCCATTGGATCGACATCGGCCAACCGGACGAACGGCGGCTGCTGCGGACCTCGTCCCGCGTGGAACGGCTCACGGTCTACGCCTACCACGCCACGACCGCCGTCTGGTGGCAGGAACTGGCCCACCGCGTCACCCGCCTCTCGAACCTCACGGTCTGGCAGATTCCGTCGGAGCAGGCCCGGGCCCTCGGGGAACTGGCGCAGCGGACGATGGAATTGCAGATGACCGTCCAGGA
The DNA here is from genome assembly GCA_027488845.1 of Verrucomicrobiales bacterium. GTDB lineage: Bacteria > Verrucomicrobiota > Verrucomicrobiia > Limisphaerales > UBA9464 > SXXZ01. The sequence goes on from JAIYBC010000046.1 coordinate 123,989, forward strand.
CGGCGTGATCTGGCTGAGCGACGACCGGCGTTCGGTGGAGGTGACTCCGCAGCGGCTTCGCGGCGAACTTCCACGCTGAACCGGCCGCGTTGATGAAGGGATAGGGACCTCAGGCAAAAGCGCCAAGCCGCCAAGTGGGGGGAGCGGATTCGGATTGGGAATGGCCGCAACTGGAAGCCTTCCCAATATGACACCTCGAGTCCGCAGTTCCGTGTCCGGTGCTTCGCGGCTTGGCGTTTTAGCGTGAGGGTTCCCTTCCGGGTGGATTCGCCGGGCTCGACACGAGAAACGCCTTGCCCCTGCAGGGGGCTGCGCGGACGATTTACTTCCAGCCGGTCCGCCCACCTCCGGCCTGAGCCCGACCCGCGCATGAGCCCACTATCCCCGATCTCCCCACATTCCCAGGCCCGTGGATCCGTCTTCCGGAACGCGGCCTTCACCCTCATCGAGCTGCTGGTGGTGATCGCGATCATCGCGATCCTGGCCGGCATGCTCCTGCCGGCGTTGGCCAAGTCGAAGGAGAAGGCCGTGACCATCCAGTGCCAGAACAACGTGAAGCAGATCACGCTGGCGATGCACATGTACATCGGCGACTCGGCCGACTTCCTCCCGGAGCCGAACTGGAACGCGCCGTGGACGCGCAAGGGCTGGCTGTATGACGGCGCCTTGGGCACCCCTCCCGACATCACCCGCAATCCTTGGGCGACCAACCTGGCCGGGGCGTACGGATCGGGACTGCTCTACCAGTACATCGGAAGCCCGGCCGTCTTCCGCTGCCCCGTCGACCGCACGAACAAGCCCGTCTGGCGCAGCCGGTCTCAGAAGATGTCGAGCTACCTGATGAACGGGGCGGTCTGCGGGTTCGGCGGCGTCTCGCCGGGTTCCTACAAGTCCACCCAGTTCCAGGCCGACGCCATCATCTTCTGGCAGGCCCTGGAGACGAATCCGGGCGACTTCAACGACGGCTCGAGCAGCCCCGCGGAAGGCATCACCAAGGTCCACACCGTCGGCACCACCGTGGGCGTGGTCGACGGACACACCGAGTACCTGAAGACGGTGCGCTTCTACGCCGAGGGGAACATCCCGACCAAGAACCGGCTGTGGTGCAACCCCGGCTCCGCCAACGGCCGCTGATCGCACGGAAACGTCCAAACCAACCCGGATGAACTCCCCCCTGCGCACCCTCGTCCTGCCCGTATTGGCGGCGACGTTCCTGACCGCCTGCTCCAAGCAAGACCCCGCCGCCGAACTGGAGAAGGCGGCGGCCGCGATGGAGAAGGCGGCTCCTCCGGCCGAGGCGGCCCCTGCGGAGGCCGGGATGACCCCGGTGCAGCAGGTGAAGGAAGCGATCACCGAATTGAAGTCCGGCAAGATGGAGGATGCGGTGACGCGGCTCCAGCTGCTGCGGTCGCAGACGGCGCTGACCCCGGAGCAGCGGATGGCGCTCCAGGACAGCATCGCGGCGGTGGTGGCCGAGATCTACGCCCTGGCCGAGCAGGGCGACCCCAAGGCCAAGGCGGCCGTGGCCCAGTACGAGAAGATGCAGACAGCGCGCTGAGCCGCGCGCCACGGCTTCTGCGGACCCGGCCGGAGCCCGGGATCCGCGGGGAAGCCCCATCGGGAATCCGAGATGCGCCCCCTGCTCCGCAACGTCGCCTGCCTGTTCCTTCTGGCGGGAACGCTGGCTCTGCTCACCGGCGCGGTGGATCCGAGGAAGGTTCCTCCCAAGGCCCGCCCGAACCCGATTCCGAAGAGCGCCACGGCGGTTCCCGAACCCCGGATCGAGGTCTACTTCTCGCCGGACGGCGGATGCACCGACGCCGTGGTGCGGGAGGTCGGCAAGGCGCGGAAGACGGTCCGGATGCAGGCCTACTCGTTCACCTCGGCGCCGATCGCCAAGGCCCTGGTGGAGGCCCATCGGCGCGGGGTGAAGGTCGAGGTGCTGCTCGACAAGAGCCAGCGGCGTGAAAAGTACACCGTCGCCGACTTCCTGACCCATGCGGGAATCCCCACCTACATCGACGCGAAGCACGCGATCGCGCACGACAAGGTGGTGGTCGTCGACGGGAAGACGGTGCTGACCGGTTCCTTCAACTTCACCAAGTCGGCGGAGGAATCCAACGCGGAGAACCTCCTGGTGCTGCGCGACGAAGTCCTCGCCGGAAAGTACGTGGGGAACTGGGTCCACCACCGCGCCCATTGTGTACGGTACGTCGGCAAGTGATCCATGGACAGTCGGGTTGGAACCGGGATCCATTGCTGGGAACGACAACGGGCCTGCCGAGCAGGCGGCAAAGCACCAACGGCCATTGTTCGGTCCAGACACCGCCCCTGCCGCCTTGCGGCTTGGCGCCTCGGCGTGAGTCTTCCTCCCATCTGGACGTGGCCAAGCCCGGACAGGGCGGTTGTCTTGCCCCCGGGACCGGATGGCCGCAGGGTTGCCCCTCCCAGATGAAGTCGCTGATCGCCAAGATCGAGGAGAGCGCGCGGAAGCAGCTCGTCCTGCCGCCGTTGAGCAAGCCGGCGGAGGAGCTGCCGCGGTACAAGCGCTTCCTGAAGGTCGAGACGCATCGTCTGCAGATCCTCCACCGCGGCGGCGCCGGGGGGATCGAGGTGTGCCAGGCGCGATCCACGGTGCTGGACGTGCTCATCCGCCATCTGTGGGAGGAGATCCAGCGGGTGTACCCGGCCCAGGGCAAGGGCCCGAAGATCGCGCTCGTGGCGTTCGGCGGCTACGGGCGGGAGGAGCTGAATCCCTTCAGCGACATCGACCTGATGTTCCTGCACGAGGCCCAGCTCGAATCGGGCGGCCCGGCCTTCAAGGTGCTGGGCGAGTGGACGAGCAGCCTCCTTTACACCCTGTGGGACATCGGGCTGAAGGTCGGGCATGCCGTGCGGACGGTGGACGACTGCGTGGCGGTGGCGAACGGGGACATGCAGGCGAAGACGGCCCTGATCGAGGCCCGGCTGATCACCGGGGACGCAGCCCTGCATGGGCTGCTACAGAAGGCGGTGGTGCGGCAGTGCGTGCGGGGGCACGAGGACGAGTACATCCAGCAGCGACTGGCCGACCAGGCGGCGCGACGCAACAAGTACGGCAACTCGCCGGCGATGCAGGAGCCGAACGTGAAGAACGGCGTCGGCGGCCTACGCGACTTCCAGAACCTGCTCTGGATGGCGTTCTTCAAGCACGGGACGCGCTCGCTGATGGACCTGCAGCGGTCGGAGTTCCTGGGGGCTTCCGAGCGCAAGCAGATGGAGGCCGCCTACGACTACCTGCTGCGGGTCCGGAACGAACTGCACTACACGGCGGGGCGGGCGGTGGACACCCTGACCCCGGCGCTGAAGCCGTCGGTCGCGACGGGGCTGGGCTTCACGGAACGTTCGCCGCGGACCCGGACCGAGGCGTTCATGCGGGAGTACTACACCCACACCCGGAACCTCTACATCACGACCCGCACGTTGGAGCAGCGCCTGGCGCTGGTGCCGTCCCCGACGCGGGCCTACGGGAAGGTCCGCGGAACCCGGGTGGCAGCCAAGGGCGGCGGTGCCAAGTCGGAGGAGTTCGACGGGTTCGTGCTGCGGGACGGGCAGCTCCACCTCGCCGACCGTTCCACCCTGAGACAGGACCGAGGCCGCATCCTGCGGGCGTTCCTCGAGGCCCAGAAGCGTGGCATCCAGATCCACCCCGACCTGGCGCAGCAGCTCCGGCAGCAGGTGTCGATGGTGGACCGCCCGTTCATCGCCGACGTGCACCACCAGGCGACCTTCCTCGAGATCCTGAACCAACGGGGCAACGTGGCGCCGTACGTGCGGGCCATGCACGAGGTGGGGCTGCTGGGGCGGTTCCTGCCCGAGTTCGACAAGCTGACCAACCTCGTCCAGCACGAGTTCTACCACCAGTACGCGGTGGACGAGCACACGTTGACCTGCGTGGCCAAGCTGGACCAGGTGTGGGACGCGGAGAAGCCGCCGTTCTCCAACTACGTGGAGCTGTTCCACCGGGTGGAGCGCCCGTACGTGCTCTACCTCGCGCTGCTGCTGCACGACTGCGGGAAGGCGATCCCGGGCGGCCGGCATGAGATCATCGGCGCCGAACTCGCGAAGAAGGCGTCGAAACGTTTCCGGTTCGACGAACGGACGACGAAGACGCTCTCGTTGATCATCGAACACCACCTGACGATGGTGCAGGTGTCCCAGCGTCGGGACCTGGACGATCCGACGGTGATCCAGACCTTCGCGGGCCAGATGGAGACGCAGGAGAACCTGGACCTGCTTTCGTTGCACACGTTCGCCGATTCGATGGGAACGAGCGACACGCTGTGGAACGGCTTCAAGGATTCCCTGCTGTGGCAGCTCCACAGGAAGGCGGCGGAGGCCCTGAAGGGGGGAACCGAGTTCATCCGGGCCGAGAAGCGGCAGAGGGACATGCTGCGCACACAGGTGCGGGGACTCCTGCCACGGACCTTCGCCGAGGACGAATTGGGGGCCCACTTCGACGGGTTGCCGCCCCGGTACTTCCTGATCCACGACGCCCGGGAAATCGCCCGCGACCTCACCCTGGTGCACCAGTTCATCCACCTCCAGCTGACCGAGGAGGAACGGGCACTGGAGCCCGCCATCCTCTGGCAGGAGGATAAGGACCGTGGCTGCGCCCTGGTCCACTTCTGCACCTGGGACCGGACGGGGCTCTTCGCCAAGCTCACGGGAGCCCTGGCGGCGGCGGGGTTGAACATCCTTTCGGCCCAGATCTTCACGCGGACCGACGGGGTGGTCCTGGACAGCTTCCATGTGACCGACGCCCGGACCGGCGCCGCGCCCGAGGCGGCGGTGCGGGACCGGCTGGAGAAGCTGATCCGGGACGTCCTGGCCCGCGGAGTGGACATCGGGCCCGCGGTGGCGAGGGCGGCGGCGAACGCCCGGCCGCTCTACCAGGCGCTGGCCGGGGAGTGCCTGGTGCCTTCCGTCCGGTTCGACGCGTCCGGAGCCCCGGGGCCGACCATCATCGACATCGAGGCGGAGGACCGGGCCGGTCTCCTCTATGCGCTGTCCTCCACGCTCAACGAGCTGGGGCTCAACGTGGTGCTGGCCAAGGTCGTCACCGAGAAGGGGGCGGCGATCGACACCTTCTACGTCACCGAGGTCGACGGGAGCGCGATCGTCGACGGGGAGAGGCAGGCGGAAATCGGGGCCGCCTTGCGTCGGGTGGCCCACAAGCAGTGAATTTCGGCGAGCTCCAATCGTCTCGGAATCGGCGGTTGGGGAATCAAAAAACTTGTTGTCACAGCGACGACACGATTCCTAATGTCGCCCGTAATTTGCGCCATTTCGGCGGGCGGACCGGACCGTATCCGGGCCGTTTCTGGTCGGTGTATTCTTGCAGTACAACACAACGCACAACTCAGGAGGAACACAGATGAAGTTCAACAAGTGGACAGTCGCTTTGGCCGCCACCGGTGTGGTGAGCCTGGCTTCCGCCGTTCAGGCGGACGAGCACCCGGTCAACACGGCCCTCAGCGCCACGACCCTCAGCGGCTACGTGGACACCTCGGCGATCTGGAATTTCGGCACCGGCACCACGGTCGCGAACCGTTTCGCCAACACCGGCTCCGACCGTCAGGACGGCTTCAACCTCAACACCGTCAAGCTGCAGCTCGAGAAGCCCATCGACGAGGGCACCTGGAGCGCCGGCTACAAGGTTGAGACCATGTTCGGCCCCGACGCCGTCGTGATGCCGGGTCGCCTCGGCAACAGCCAGATCGCCCTGAAGCAGGCCTACGTCGCCCTCCGCGCCCCGGTCGGCAACGGCATCGACTTCAAGATCGGCCAGTTCGACCCGATCGTCGGCTACGAGGTCACCGACAGCTACGCCAACCCGAACTTCTCCCGCAGCTTCGGCTTCAACAACCTCGAGCCGTTCGGTCACACCGGCGTGCTCGCCAGCTACCAGGCCACCGAGATCATCGGTGTCACCTTGGGTGTCGCCAACGGTGACGACGGCCTGCTCCAGGGCGGCGCGTTGACCGCCCAGGGCACCCGCGGCGCCCTCGCCGAGTCCTCCAAGGTCTACATGGCCGGGCTCGTCGTGAAGGCTCCGGAGTCCACTGGCTGGCTCGCCGGCAGCTCCCTGTACGCGGGCGTCGTCAACGGCGACCGTACCGGTGCCGCCCCTGATCCGACCCTGCTCTACGTCGGCGCCTCGCTCGCCACGCCGGTCAAGGCCCTCTCCATCGGCGCCAGCGCCGACATCCTCCTGAACGCCACGTTCGACGGCAGCTACGCCAACGCGTACGCCCTCTACGCCGGCTTCCAGCTGACCGAGAAGCTCAAGCTGAACAACCGCCTCGAGTACGCCACCTCCGGCTACGGCGCGTTCCTGCCCGGCCGCACCGCGGACAAGGTCCTCGGCGAGACCGTCACCCTCGACTACGCCCTCTGGGCCAACGTCGTCACCCGCGCCGAGTTCCGCTGGGACCGCGCCGTCGACGGCCTGGGCGCGTTCGACAACGGCCAGAAGAACGATCTGAGCCTCTCCGCGAACATCATCTACAAGTTCTGATTCGACTCCGGTCGATGACAGACCCCTCCCGGTTTCGGGAGGGGTTTTTTGTTGTCCCCACCCGACGGAACTCCGGCCGTTTCGCCCGCAATCCGGCGCTTCCCGCTTGAGTCGGCCCCGGTTGCCCCCGATACCACGGGGAGGAATCCGCGCCCCGAAGGGCAACGATCCCCGGATGCGAGTCTACCCCTTCATCAAACCGGACGCCGCGGCGATCCTCGACGTCGGCTGCAACGTCGGCGCCCTCGTCGGGGAACTCCTCCGCCGCCATCCCAACGCCTTCGTCGCCGGCGTCGAGATCAACGCGGCCGCCCTCGAAGTCGCCCGCCGAAACCATCCCAAGGCCGATCTCCGGCATTCCGGCGCCGAGAACATCCCGTTTCCCGAGGCCACCTTCGACGTGGTCACCTGCGTCGAGGTGCTCGAACACCTGCCCGCCTCCCTGCGTCCCGCCGCATTCCAGGAGATGCGCCGCGTGCTGAAGCCCGGCGGTCGCCTCCTGATGACCGTGCCCCACGCCGGATGGTTCGACTGGCTGGATTCCAACAACGTCCGCTACCGGCTACCGGGGCTCTACCGCACGCTGGTCGGACGCGGACGCCGCGACGCAAACTACGACGCCAAGGGCCGCACCGTCGAATGGCACCACCACTTCACCCTCGCGGAGCTGGAATCCCTCGTCGGCCCCGGTTGGCGCTGGCATGCCGTCCAGCGCGGCGGCCTGTTCCTGTATCCGCTGATGGACTGGCTGAGCTGGCCGTTCTACCGGATGGGTCTCATCGAGAATCCAGTCCGCCTTTTCTTCGAACGGGTGGGCGGATGGGACTACGACGTCGATTTCGGAAGCGCCTCCTACGGCATCCTCATCGCGCTCGAACGCAGGAAGGACGGCGCGCCGACCGTCCCGTTCAACGCGGCGTCTCGTTGAGGTAGATCCTGAGGTTCCGCGTGGAACGGCCGGCCGCCACGATGTCGAGCCGACCGTCGGCGTCGAGGTCCGCCAGGCACAGGTCCTCGCAGGCCATCTGGTCGTCGTCGATCCGATGCTTGATCCAACGTCCCCCGGCCTCGATGTAGAGGGCGACCCCGACCTTCACCGTCCGAGGACGTCCCATGGCCCGCCAGCCGGCGACGATCTGCGGTCGCCCCTGCCCGAGCAGGTCGCCACAGGCCAACGCATGGCCGTCGATGAGGGAATCGTCCACGACCTCCCTCCGTCCCGGACCGGCGGTTCCCGAAGCAGGCGGATGGAACACGACGAGTTCGTTTCCGTGCATCGGCGAGATCGCGGCGACCGTTCCCGTGGCTTCCGATAGCAGGCGGATCTCCCCCACCCCGCCGTTCTCCGGGCCGCCGACCGAACGGATGGCGGCCCGTTCGCGGACCGGATCCAGCATCAGCTCGAAGGCGCCCTCGGCCGATCCCACGAAGACGCTGCGGACGGTGCCCTCGAAGTCCGGCCTCGGATCGAAGTTGTGGGTCTTGTGCCAGGCATCCGCCACCGTCTCGACGGCCCAGGTGCCGCGACGGTCCTTCGGCGGCAGATACCGCTGGATCCGCACCCCTTCGCCCTTCGCGTCCTTGTTGCCCACGCCATGGAGCGGCACCGACCAGAGCGTCCAGCCCCGGGCGGCTTCCTTGACCCAACGGATGCGGTGCATCGTGGGCAGATGGGGAAGACGGACGGGTTCCCAACGGGCGGTCCGGTCCTCGCCGGGCAACAGGTAGAAGAGCGCCCCGCTCCCGGTCGTGTCGCCCGGATTCCAGCCGGCCCCGACCGCGATCTCGGCGCGGCCGTCGCCGTCGATGTCCGCCGCGGCGACGCAGACGTGGTCCTGGGTCGTGAGGTTCTCGGCGATCACGTGCTTCTCCCAGCCGGGATTCCGGTACCAGGCGACCTGCTTGGCGTCGCAGAGGACGATGTCCGGCTTGCCGTCGCCGTCCACGTCGGCGGTGGTGACGCCGTAGCCGACGCCGACATTGGAATCCACGGTCACCGCCTTGAAGCGCGGCTCGATGGGAAGGGCGAGGACCTGGAGGCCGATGCCGGCCGACAGCGCAAGGGCGACGAGGCGACGGGGATTCATGGGGGACCGGCAAGGTGGGGGAAAGCGTTTCCGGGAACAATGCCACAGGGGCATGCGGGCATGGAATCGGGGGGATTCGGGAAGCTGCATTGGAAGCGTTCCACCAAAGGGGCGTTGCCGAGCGGCCCCGGCTTTCCCCATTCTCCGCCCGCTTTATGAACGATTCGTTGCACCTGGACGAACTGCTGGCCTCCCGTTCGGACCAGGCCCGGCGTCCCTTGGAACCGAGCACGGTGGTCATCTTCGGCGCCTCCGGCGACCTGACCGCCCGCAAGCTCATCCCGGCCCTCTACCACCTCGCGTTGGAGAAGCTGATGCCGCAGCCCTTCAAGATCATCGGCTTCGCCCGTCGCGAGAAGACCGACGAATCCTGGCGTGCGGAACTGCGCGAGGCGCTCGGGAAGTTCTCCCGCACGAAGCCGGTGAAGGACGACGTGTGGTCCGCCTTCGCGGAAAACATCCACTACTGCCAGGCCGACATGTCCGACGCCGCGGGCTACGAGAAGCTGAAGGGCATGGTGTCGGCGTTCCCGCACGAGAAGCTGCGCAGCAACCTGCTCTTCTACCTGGCCACGAACCCCAGCCAGTTCGGCGAGGTGACCGCGCACCTGAGCGCGGTGGGACTCCTGCAGAAGGCGGAGGGCGGGCTCACGAGCGAGCGCATCGTCGTCGAGAAGCCGTTCGGCCACGACCTCGGGAGCGCCGAGGAACTCAATGGGGAGCTCACGCGTTTCGCCCATGAGAAGCAGATCTTCCGCATCGACCACTACCTCGGGAAGGAGACGGTCCAGAACATCCTGACCTTCCGCTTCTCGAACGCGATCTGGGAACGGCTCTGGAACCGCGAGTGCATCGACCACGTGCAGATCACGGTCGCCGAGAAGCTCGGCGTCGGGTCGCGCGGCGGCTACTACGAGGAGGCCGGTGCGATCCGCGACATGGTCCAGAACCACGTGCTGCAGGTCCTCTCGCTCATCGCCATGGAGCCGCCGGTCTCGCTCCAGGCCGAGAACGTCCGCGACGAGAAGGTGAAGCTGCTGAAGTCGATCCGGCTCATGACGCCGGCCCAGGTGGCCGAGAACGTGGTGCGCGGCCAGTACTTCGCCGGCGAGGTCGACGGGGAGCTCCGTCCGGCCTACCGCAGCGAGCCGAAGGTGAAGCCGAATTCGAACGTGGAGACCTTCCTCGCGATGCGCCTGCACATCGACAACTGGCGCTGGTCGGGCGTCCCGTTCTACGTGCGGACCGGCAAGAACCTGCCGCTCAGCGCCAGCGAGGTCCGGATCCAGTTCAAGAGCGCCCCGAACATCCTGTTCGCCGCGAAGGACCACCTCGACGCGAACTCGCTCACCCTCCGGCTCCAGCCGGACGAGGGCATGACGCTCCGCTTCAACGGGAAGGTCCCCGGCGGGGCCGCCGAGCTGCGCCCGGTGCGGATGCACTTCAGCTACGACTCGGAGTTCGGGGCCTACACCCCGGAGGCCTACGAACGCCTGCTGCTCGAATCCATGGCCGGCGACGCCACCCTGTTCATCCGCAGCGACGAGGTGGAGACCGCATGGAAGATCGTCGACGCGATCCGCAACGCGTGGATCGGGAAGCCGCTCACGAACCGCGAGTTCTACGCGGCCGGCACCTGGGGCCCGGCGGCGGCGGACGACCTGCTCGCCAAGAGCGGGCACGAATGGAAGAACCCGCAGCGCCGGGACTGAGGGAGCCATGAACGGACCGGATCCGGATCCGCCCGCCACGCCTCATCCCGCCCTGGCTGCCCTGCCGGCGGCGCGGCGGACGGCGGAACGGATCTGGTCCTCGGGCCAGCCGGACACCGGCCAGTTCCCCGAGATCGCCAAGGCTGGCGTCGATTGCGTGATCAACCTCGCGCTCCCGACGTCACCGCGGGCGTTGCCCGACGAACGGGCCGTGGTCGAGGCGGCCGGGATGGAATACGTCGCCATCCCGGTCCTGTTCGAGGCGCCCACCGAGGCGGACTACCTCGCCTTCGAGCAGGCCATGGACGGGAGGAACGCGAGGGGCGTGCTCGTGCACTGCGCGCTCAACTACCGGGCCTCCGCCTTCCTCGCGCTCTATCGCGTCCGGAGACTCGGCTGGGAACGCGGGCGTGCTCTCGACGACCTGGCTTCGTTCTGGAAGCCGGAGCCGGCTTGGCAGGAACTGATCGACCGGATCCTGGGACCGGCGTCGACCTGACCGGCCGGGAAGTCCCTCACTCCTTGTCGTACTGGCGGCTGTAGTCGAGCACGACCTGCCGCTGCTCGCCGTTGCGCAGGAGGACGACGATGACCCGGTGCTTGCTGGCGACGTTGCGGATCGCCTCGGAGTGGATCGTCTGGACGTCGGCGGGGCTCTTCACCTCGCGCCCGTCGATCTTGAGGACGATGTCCTGCTGGGACAGGCCGGCCTGGGCGGCGTTGCCGGGGAACTTCACCCCGTAGATGAACACGCCTTCGTTCCGCTGGAAGTAGAGGTCCGGGTTGTCGAACTGGTTGATGGCCTTGACCGTGAAGTCCCACCGGGGGCATTCGACCTCCTCGCCCTCGACGCGGCCCTTGGCACGGGGGACGAACTCGGTCTTGAGGGTGTCGCCCTTGCGGACGTACTCGATCGAGGAGGGGCGTCCCTTCGGCAGCAGGCCGAGATGCCGGCGCACCGCCGGCAGATCTTCGTGGGTCATGCCGGTGATGGCCTCGCCGTTGATCCGCACGATGCGGTCACCGGCCTGGAGCCCGGCGCGCCGGGCCGGGCTTTCCGGGTCGGTCTCGGCCACCACCACGCCCTCGTTCTCCGGGAAATAGACGCTCCGGTTGAAGTCCTTCAGCGGCTGCAGCTGGATGCCGGTCCAGCTCCAGTCCATCCGTCCGTGCTGCCGGATCTGGTCCGCCACCACGCGGGCCACCTCGATGGGGACCGTGAAGCCGAGGTCGCCGCCGCCGCCCATCATGCCGCGGGTGTTGAGGCCGACCACTTCGCCTGCGGTGTTCACCAGCGGGCCACCCGAGTTTCCGGGGTTGATCGAGGCGTCCGTCTGGAGCCAGGAGCTGTACTCGCTGGCGCCCGGAAGATAGCGCTGCGTGCAGGAGATGATGCCGATGGAGACGGAACGGGAGAGGCCGTAGGGGGCGCCCATGGCCATGACGAAGTCGCCTTCGGTGAGGTTCGTGGAGGAACCCAGGCGGGCGAACGGCAGCGGCGGCGCACCGGCGGGACGCTCCAGCTTCAACAGCGCGACATCGGTGTCCTTGTCGCTGCCCAGCACCTTGGCGTTGTAGGGTTGCCCGTCGGAAAGAAGGCATCGGACCTCGGTGGCCTTGTCGACGACGTGCCAATTGGAGAGCAGCTCGCCATCCGCGGAGATCAGCACGCCGGATCCGGAGACCTCCTGCGACTGGCGCTTGCCGCCCTGCATGTCCTCGCGGAGGCACTTGATGAACACGACCGCGGGGAAGACCCGCTCCTTGGCTCCCTTCACCACGCGACGGAAATCGAGCTGGTCCAAACCGCGGAGGTTGTCCTCCTGCGCGACCGCCCCGGGGAAGCCGCCAAGGATCGCGAAGGCGGGGACCGCCACCGCCAACATCCGGAAGTTCAGCATGGCCGGAGGGTACAAGGCGTCCTCCCGCTGTCGAGGTGCCCGCCCCCGGAAAACCGCGGAAAACTTCATGGGAAGATTCCGCGGAGCCGACGCGCATCCCAGACCCGCTTCACGCCGAGGCTCATGGCCGCGAGGCGCATCGGGATCCCCTGTCGCCGGGAAAGGCCGAGCGTCTGCACGAAGGCCCCCTCGAGGATCCGGTGCAGGCGGTCGACGATCTCCGACTCGCTCCAGAAGAAGCTCTGGAGGTCCTGCACCCACTCGAAGTAGCTCACCACCACGCCGCCGGAATTGCAGAGGATGTCCGGGATCACGAAGACGTCGCCCCGGCGCGTCAGGATCTCGTCGGCATCGGGCGTGGTCGGGCCGTTCGCGCCCTCGGCCAGGATCCGGCAGCGCAGACGTCCCGCGTTCTCCGCGGTGATCTGACGTTCCAACGCGGCGGGCACGAGGACGTCGCACGGAAGCTCGAGCAGCTCGGCGTTGGTCACCGGTTCGGCGCCCGGGAAACCGATCAGGGTCCTGTGGGTGGCCAGGTGGCGTTCCAACGCGACCAGGTCGATCCCGGCGGGATTGTGGAGTCCTCCGCCGACGTCGCTGACACCGACCACGCGGACGCCCTGCTTCTGGAGGGAGTGGGCCGCCACCGAACCCACGTTGCCGAAGCCCTGGACGACGGCGGTGCACTTCGACGCGTCCATCGAAAGCGTGTCCATGGCACGGCCGACGAGATAGGCGACACCGCGGCCGGTGGCCTCGCGGCGTCCGAGCGAACCACCGAGCACCACCGGTTTGCCCGTGACCACGGCGGGGACGTGGTGTCCGGCATGGGCGGAGTAGGTGTCCACCATCCAGGCCATCACCTGTTCGTTGGTGCCGACGTCCGGGGCCGGGATGTCCACCTGCGGACCGATGAACGGGATCAGCTCCTGGGTGAAGCGACGGGTCAACCGCTCCAGCTCGCCGGGCGAAAGGAGCCGCGGGTCCACGGCCACCCCGCCCTTGGCGCCGCCGTAGGGAAGGCCGGTCAGCGCGCACTTCCAGCTCATCCACATGGCCAGCGCGGCGACCTCACCGAGAGTGACGTCGGGATGGAAGCGCATCCCGCCCTTGGTCGGACCGAGGGAGAGGTGGTGCTGGACGCGATACCCAGGGAAGACGGTGATCGAGCCGTCGTCCCGACGGACCGGGACGGCCACGGTGAAGGAACGCTTGGGGAACTTGAGGCGGTCGCGGTCCGATGCGGGGATCTCGAGCAGGTCGGCCACCGTGTCGAACTGCCGGCAGGCCATCGCGAAGGTGGGGTGGTTGTAGATCTCCATGGGGTTGGGAGAAACGTGGACCGCGAACCGGCGGGCGCAAGATTTCCAGGCGCCCCGACCTCCGGGCGGTTGGTTTCCGACAGTCTCCCGGGCAGGATTCCCCCATGCCGGTGACACAATCGGATCTGGAGGAGCGCGAGCGGCTGTTCCTTGCGGCCTACGCGCAGAAGAGCGGCGACAGCCGGGGACGCGTCCACGCCGAGGAACCGCCCCATTGGCGGACCGAGTTCCAACGGGACCGCGACCGGGTCATCCACAGCCGCGCGTTCCGGCGGCTGGAATACAAGACGCAGGTCTTCCTCAACGGCTCGGGCGACCACCTGCGGACACGGCTGACGCACACCATGGAGGTGGCGGCGATCTCGCGGAACATCGCGCGGGCGCTGCGGCTGAACGAGGACCTGGCCGAGACGATCGCCCTCGCCCACGACCTCGGCCATTCGCCCGTGGGACACAAGGGAGAGCACATGCTCGACCGCCTGATGAAGGACTACGGGGGGTTCGAGCACAACCGGCAGAGCCTCCGGGTTGTGGAGGTGCTGGAGCGGAAGTATCCGCGGTTCGAGGGACTGAACCTGACGTGGGAGGTGCGCGAGGGGTTGGCGAAGCACGAGACCGCGTACGACGTCCCACCGGGAGGCTCACGGTTTCCCCACCGCCAGTCCTCCCTCGAAGCCCAGATCGCCAACCTGGCGGACGAGATCACCTACTACAGCCACGACCTCGACGACGGCTTGGACAGCGGGCTGCTGGACGAAAAGAAGCTGCTGCGGGAAGTGGAGGTCTGGAGCAAGGCGGCACGGGCGGTGAAACGGAAGTTCGGCGCGTTGCCGGACGAAAGCCGGCGCTACTACACCATCCGCCAGATCATCGACCAGCAGGTGTCCGACGTGGTGTCGACCACCGAGGAGCGGATCGTCGACGCGGGCGTCGCGAGCGCCGACGAGGTGCGGGCGCAGAGGAAGCCGCTGGTCCAGTACAGCCCGGAACGACGGCTGCAGAACCGGGAGCTGAGGAAATACCTCTACCGCAACCTCTACTACCACCCGGTCGTGGCCGAACCGAACAACCGGGCCATCCGCATGCTCGCCGAGGTCTTCAACACCTACATCCAGCATCCGAAGGAGCTCGGCGAAACCGCACGCCGGCGGATCACCGTGGATGGCCTTCACCGCGCCGCCTGCGACCACATCGCCAGCATGACGGATCGGTACCTGATCCAGGAGCACCACCGCCTCTTCGGCCTCAACCTGGACCGTTGAACTTCCCTTCCCACCGGCGCCTAGGTCAGCGGCCGGAGGCGACCATCTCGCGCAACGCGGTCTTGAGGATCTTGCCCGTCGCGTTGCGCGGCAATGCCGGCAGCACCACCGCGCGACGCGGGACCTTGTAGTCCGCCAATTGGTCGCGCAGGAAGGCGATCAGGGCGGATTCGTCGAGCTGCCGTCCCTCGTCCATGGCCACGAAGGCGACCGGACGCTCGCCACGCCGGTCGCACGGCTCCCCCACCACCGAGGCCTCACGGATCCCGGGGAACCGGTAGAGCACCTCCTCGATCTCGCGCGGGTACACGTTCATCCCGTTCGGCTTGAGCATGTCCTTCTTGCGGTCGGTGATGACGAACCAGCCGTCGGGACGCCGATGGCCGATGTCGCCGGTGAGGAGCCATCCGTTCCTGAGCGCCTCGGCGGTCTTCTCCGGCGCGTTCCAGTAGCCGAGCATCACATTGCCCCCACGCACGCAGATCTCCCCGTCGGTTCCGTCGGGCAAAACGGCTCCGGAATCGTCCTGCACCGTGACCTCGACGCCGGGGATGGGGATCCCGATGGTGCCGGCGATCGCGGGCCCGGCGGGAGGGTTCACCGTCACCACCGGGCTCGCTTCGCTGAGTCCGTATCCCTCGATGAGCGGAACCTTGGGATGCCGCTCGTTGAATGCCCGGAGGATCTCCAGGGGCAGCGGGCCGGCCCCGCTGACGCACAGCCGCAGCGAGGCGAAGTCCACGCCCGGCGGCAGCTGGGAAAGGGCCCGGAACAACGCCGCCATCGCCGGGAGCAGTGTGCCGCCCCGCTGGATCATCTCACCCACCATCGTCTTCGGGGAATTGAGCCCCTTCACCGCGAGGATCGAGGCGCCGCTGAGCAGCGGCAGCAGGAGTCCCACGGTGAGCATGAAGCTGTGGAACATCGGCAGCAGCACGATCAGCCGGTCGTCCGGGACCACCCCGAGCATGACCCGGCACGACTCGACGTTGTGGAGCAGGTTGCCATGGGTGAGCATGGCCCCCTTGGGACGCCCCGTCGTGCCGCTGGTGTAGATCAGGACGGCGAGGTCGGCGCGGGTGCGGACCGGCTTGGGGGCGGGACCGGAATCGCCGAAGTCCTCCACCTCGATGCAACGCAGTCCCGGTCGGGCCGCAAGCAGCTCGGCCAACGCCGGGTTGGAACGCTCCGCGAGCACGACCGCCGCGCCGGAGTCATCCAACATGTAGCCGACCTCCTGGGGCTTGAGGAAGTTGTTGATCGGCACGGCGACGGCATCCGCGCCGAAGATGCCGAAAAGACCTCCGACGAACTCCGGGCAGTTCCGGAGCCACAGCGCCACACGGTCACCCGGACGGACGCCCAGCTTTGTCAAACGGTCGGCCACCCAGGCCACCTGGCCTGCGTAGTGGGCGTAGCTGAATTCCGCCTCGGCCCAGAAGAGGGCCGGCTTCGACGCGTTGACGGCTGCGCTGCCGAGGAAGGCCGTGGCGAGGTTTTCCATGGGATTCCGAAGCTTGCGTCCGCGGCCGCAGCCACGTCAACGCGGGCGAATCGCCAGCAGAACACGGAGCCGATCGACGGTTGCCGATTCGACTCCGGATACGGTTCCCAGTTGGCCTCTTGGCGTTTCGGCGTGAGGCCCCTTCCCGCTCCCGTTGATGACTCGGGCTCAGCGGCGACCGAAGATCCGGTTCGCCTCCTCCAAGGTCTCCTTGGATCCGATGTCGTACCAGATGCCGGGAACGCTCCAGGTCATCACCGGGGTCTGCGGGTACAGCCACTGCACCAGGCGTCCGGGCTGATCGGGGTTGTTGCCCTCGGCGAGGTAGCGGCGGACATGGCCGAGGAACGCCTTCGGGTAGTAATAAAGGGCGATGCCGATCAAGGTGCTCGCCGGGTCCGAGGGCTTCTCGACGAAGCTCGTGATCTTGCCGGCCGCGTCCACGTCGACCACACCGTACTTGCGTGCCTGCTCCAGGCTGCCGACGTCATACACGCCGAGCACCGGTCCGGTCTGGGAACGGCAGTACTCGCCGAACCCGGCAAGGCTCTGGCTGAAGAGGTTGTCACCGGCCACCACGATCAGGTCGTCGTCCAACTGCTCGCGCTCCAGCACCAGGTTCAGGTCGCCGATGGCTCCGAGCTTGTTGGTGTCGTCCGTGGAACCGTCGTTGACGATGGTGAAATCGAGGGTCGGCGACTTGGCCGCCCGGTAGGCGGACGCCCATTGCTCGAAATGGCCTGCGAACTTGGCGTTGGTCACCACGATGACGCGGTCGATGCCCGGGATGGTGGAGAGATTGTCCAGCACATGGTCGACCATCGGCTTGCCAGCCACGGGCAACAGGGGCTTGGGCTGGGTCAGGGTCAGCGGATAGAGCCGGGTCGCATAACCGGCGGCAAGGATCAGGACCTTCATCGTAGGGCTGTGAGGATACGGATTCCCTTTTCTGCAGCACACCCACAATTTGGCGGAAGTTCAGCGGGGGCCCCGGTGGTGCGGCTCCGTCTGGGAATGGCCGAAGGCGGCCGACGCAGGGTCCGGTTCCCGTCTCGGACGGCCATCCATCGACGAATCCGCACCGACAACCCGGTCACCGCGAACACCGTCACCATGACCCCCCTCGTTGCAACGCCATCCCGATTCCTGCTGGGACTGCTGGCATTCGCCCTCACGGCCTGGGCCCGGGCGACATCCGACACCGCCACCCTGCGGATCCTCCAACCGGCAAGCCCGACCACGGTCCAACTCGCGACGCCGATCTCGTTCCTCATGGAACTGGAATCGCCGGCCGACACCGCCATAGGTCCGGTGACCGTCTACGCAGGAAACCAGTTCCTGGGCGTCGCGCAGGCCCTTCCCCAGGCCGCCATCTTCCCGCCGCCGCCGGCCCGTTTTGCCTTCCTCTGGTCCCGGCCACCGTTGGGAACGCACGCCGTCGAGGCGGTCGCGTTGATCCAACGCCCTGGACAGTCTGTCCGTGAACTGGTCGGAAGCCCAACGGTCGTCCTCGTCGTGACCCCTGAGAATCCTCCGACGAATTCCGTGCCCGTCGTCTCCGTTCGGACCCTCCGAGCCTCCATCACGGAGGCCGAAGGCCCGGTCGAGGTCTTCGAACTCCACCGGACCGGGAATCTCGGCGGACGTCTCCGGGTGCGATTCCAGATGGGTGGCGACGCCTCGAACACGGTGGACTACGCGATTCCCTTCGGTGCATTGGCAGCCGAGTTCCCGGCCGGCGAGGACTCCGTGGCCGTGGTCCTGAGACCCGTCGGCGACGCGCTCGCCGAAGGTTCGGAGTCGGTCACGCTTTCCATCCTGCCACCCACCGGCGCCGAGGCCTACGTCGTCGGAAACCCCGGCCGCGCCGAATCGGCCATCCGCGACCGGGACATGGCGCGGCCCGCCTCGATCGCCTGGGTACGCCCGGCACAGGGCTCCGGTTTCGTCCCCGGCGGTCCGGTCGTCCTCGACGTCATCGCGACGGATCCCTCCGGCTACCTGCCCGACGTCGAGTACGTGGTGTCCGACTCGGACGGTCGGAACACACGGAAGATCGGCGAAAGCTCGATCCGCTTCCTCGTGGCCCCCACCAATGGGACCCCGATCGGCCACTCGTTGACCTGGCAAAGCACCAACGCCTTCGCCGGCATCAACCGGATCCGGGCCTTGGCCACGACCGCCGGCGGCATCCCCGTGGTTTCCCCGGACCTGCTCCTCGTCGGCGTTCCATCCGGGGAGGCACCGCGGGTGCGGGTCAACGCCGAGGTCGCTTCGGCCTCCGAGGCCGTGCCGGAATCCGCCTTCGTCTTCCGGATCGAACGGGATGGCTCCGCCGATGCCCCGTTGACGGTCCGGTTCTCCATGTCCGGGTCCGCAACCCGCGGCTCCGACTACCACCTGGAGAAGGATCCCTGCCCCTTGTGCGCACGGCCCACGATCCTGCTGCGGGAAGATTGGATCGAGTTCGCCCCCGGCGTCCGATCCGTCCGCGTCGGCGGCATCGCCGTGTCGGATCGGGTAGCCGAGGGAGATGAGACCGTTGAACTCCACCTCGAGCCCGCGCTCGACCGCGATGCACCGTACCGGATCGACGAGAACTCCTCGGTCGCAAGGGCCTCGATCGAGGACGCAGATCCCGCCACCGACCTTCCGACCGTGACCCTCCACACCCTGGATGGCGTCGCCACCGAGACCAACGGCGCCGACGGCCTCCGGTTCGAGGTCCGCCGTTCCGGGCCGGCCGCCTCGGCTCTGTCGGTCCACTACCGCTTCTCCGGTTCGGCCCGGTATCTCGCCGACTTCCGGAGGACCGGGGAATCCTTCGGATCGGATCCCTCCCTGTTCCTTCCGGCGCCCCTGGTCGTGGAGATCGCAGCCGGCCAGACCAATGCATTCCTCGACCTCGAGGCGCTGCCGGATGTTCGGGTCGAAGGCGAGGAAACGGTCGTGGTCACCCTCGCCCAACCCGAACCCTTGCCGTATGTCCGCATGCGTCCCACCTACGAGGTCGGCCGACCGGAGTCGGCCCGTGGACTGATCCGCGACACGCCGGCGACGGAGGGTGAGAGGCCGACGGTCCGGCTCTTCGCTTCGGCGGCCGAGGTCCGGGAACCGGTCGCGGGATCGGCCGCCTCGATCGGCTCCTTCCTCCTCTCCCGCAGCGGATCCACCGGCTCTCCTCTCAAGGTCCGCTACACCGTTTCCGGCACCGCCTCCAACGGTCGCGACTTCGTCTACCTCGACGGGGACATCACCCTTCCCGCGGGAGCGGACTCGACCCCGATCCGACTCGTGCCGCTGCCGGATCGATACGTCGAATCCGACGAGACCGTGGTGCTGACCCTGGCGCCGGACCGCCACTACCGGGTGGACGATGCGGGGCCGGCGACCGTCGTGATCCACGACGCCGTCTCCGGACCGGATCCGATCGCGTGGATCCGCCTCCTGAATCCGGTGGACGGCGCGCGCTTCACCCAGCCCGCCGCGGTTTCCTTCCGGGCCTTCGCCGTGGACGTCGCTGCGGACATCCGCCGGGTCGAGTTCCTGGATGGCGATGTGGTTGTCGGGGTGTCCGAACACCTCACCCGGGACGCCGTGATCCCAGGCGCACCGAGGATCCACGAATGGGCCTGGACGAACCCGCCGGCCGGAACCCACCGGCTCCATGCCAGGGCGGACGTCCGCGGAACCGTCGTCCGCTCCGAGACGGTCGAGATCGCCGTGGTTCCCGCGCCGACCAACTCCCCGTCACGGCTGCACCCCGCGGATGTCGCGACACCTTCGTCCAAGTTGGATGCGCAGGAGTTCCTCGACTACGCCAACGCCTGGAGGAGCGGCACCGCCATGGTCGGCGCCGCGGGGCGGATACCGGCGTCCTACGTATCCCGCGCCGGATTCCTCGTCGCCTCCGGCGGACACTACGCCTGGCGCGAAGGAGTCCGTGAGCCGCTCGCGTGGATTCCCATGGAGCCGACGACCAACGTCACAGGGCTCACCATCGCCAAGGACGAGTCGACGAAGCCGGTCCTCGTTTCGCTTTCGGAGACGACCCTGTCCGGATTCCTCGACACCTCGGTTCTCGACCTGCCGTCGCTGTGGCCCGGGGGGATGCCGGAACGCGAACCGTTGAGCTTCGCGGTGCTGGAAATGCGACGTACGGGCGGTCGGACCAACGAGGTCGACCTCGTCCTGCGCCTGCTGCCGGCCACCGGCACCTTCTGCCAGGTGGCGGAGCTGTTCATCGGACCGGGACTTTCGGTGACCAACCTCAGCGACAACGCCGTCCATGACGCCGCCGCCGGGATGCTGCGGTTCGGGCCGTTCACGGACGACGCCAACCGACGGGTCACCGCGACGGTCACCGGGGCCGCCGCGACGGCCTTTTCCGGATTCGCATCGTTCGACGGGCGCGACGTCCGGTTCCGCATCGGTGAAACCCGTTCGCAATCCACGGACGACTCCAGGCCCCGCATCACTTCCGTCGAGCGACGCAACGACGGCGCGGTCCAGGTCGTGGTGGTGGACGATTCCGACACGACCGCCGCGGGCGTCTCCTTCCTGGAATGCTCGGACGATCTCGTGAACTGGCGTCGGATCGGCGAGTTCCCGGGCACCGCGGTCGGAGCCACCCATGTCGATGCCGACGCCGCCGACCACCCGGTGCGGTACTACCGCGTGGGCCGGAACTGACCGGACCGAATTCACACCGACCACGCCGTCCGGCATGCGCCGGGCGGCGTTTTCGTTTCGGCTTCGGCCGGACGGGACTAACCTCTGCGGGTGATGAAGCGGCTTCCCATCGTCCTCACCATCGCCGGCTCCGACAGCGGCGGCGGCGCCGGAATCCAGGCGGACCTCAAGACCTTCGCCGCCCTGGGCGCCCACGGGACCACTGCCTTGACCTGTCTCACAGCACAGACGCCGGTCGGCGTGACCGCCGTGAAACCGTGCCCCGCGGCCTTCGTGCGAGCCCAACTGGACGTTCTGACCCGCGACCTGCCCGCGTCCGCGGCGAAGACCGGCATGCTCTTCAACGCGGGGATCATCCGGACCGTGTCCGACTGGATGAAGGCCAACCCCGGCATCCCCGTGGTGGTGGACCCGGTGATGGTCGCCACCTCGGGTGCGAGGCTCCTGCGTCCGGATGCCCGCAGGGCCCTCCTGGACCGGCTGGTTCCGGCGGCGGCCATCGTCACGCCGAACCTGGACGAGGCCGTGGAGATGCTGGGACGCCCGCTGGCAAGCATCGATGACCTGCGACTCGCGGCGCGCGCGATCCACGGCCGGTGGGGCGTCCCCGCCTTGGTCAAGGGCGGACACCTCCGCGACTCGAAACTGGCCACCGACATCCTCTGGGACGGCTCCGTCGAGGAGATCCTTTCGGAGCCCTTCGTCCGGGGGGTCGCCACCCACGGCACCGGCTGCACCTACTCCGCGGCGATCGCGGCGTTTCTTGCGCAAGGAAAGGAGCTGCCGGCGG
Source organism: Verrucomicrobiales bacterium (assembly GCA_027488845.1). GTDB lineage: Bacteria > Verrucomicrobiota > Verrucomicrobiia > Limisphaerales > UBA9464 > SXXZ01. The sequence goes on from JAIYBC010000046.1 coordinate 145,818, forward strand.
CGGTGAAGGCGGCCAAGGAATTCATCACCGGCAGCATCCGGCACAGCGTCCGCATCGCCGGCCACACCGCGCTCGACCCGATGCACCGGCTCCGGTCACGGAGCTGAGACCCGGATCGGCGTGCCACCCGCCGCCCAGACCAGCCCGCGGCTGACCATGTCGAGGTAGACGGAATCGCGGAAGGTGTCGTCGGAGTGGCCGAAGGTGGTCCCGAAGACCCTCGCCTTGCCCGCCTGGTTGATCCAGGCCACCGGATAGGTCTTCCCGTCGGCCTCGCTCACCGAGGTGGCCAAGGGCGTGGCTCCAGGCCAGACCTTGTCGATCACGTAGAGTTCGTCCTTCGGCGTGCGCCAGTCGTCGGGCATGTCCTTCACGATCGGATGCCCGGGCAGGACCTTCTTCACCGGATACCGGCTCTGGTGGTCGTGGCGCCGGCTGGTCACGCCGAGGAAGCGCCGCCAGTCGTCGATCGAAGTCGCGCGGTAGGTATGCATCGCGCAGTGGATCACCACCGCCGGCACCCCGGCCTCGTGGACCGCCGTGATCGAGCGGATGTAGTCGGGCGAGGTGGTGTCCGCGAAGCACTCGTTGTGGACCACCACGTCGTAGCCCTTCGCCCAGTCCCTGCGTGAGTAGAGGGGGATCTCCGCCTTCGTGCCGTCCCCACCCTCGTTCACGATCGTCCAATCCACGAGGGCATGCCGGGCGACGGCGTTGGTGAGGGCCTGGGTCTGGAAGGCGTAGTTGTGGCAGCAGCCGCCGGTGATCAGCAGGGCCTTCAGGGGACGTGCGGACGGAGCGCGATGGGAACAACCGCCCGAGGACAACGCCGCGAGCACCAGGAAAAGGAAGGCAGCCTTCATGCCCTGGAGACTGATTCGAGGCACCTCCGCCGGTCAACGGAAGGCGGAGCGAGTCCGAATTCCGCTCAAGTTCCACCGTGGGGCTCCGATCACTTTGGTGTCGCAAGACACCGGCGGCCGGAAGCCGGGAAAAACTCCGGAGGGGAGCACGATGGACGCCCCCCATGGACGGGAATGGTGCCATCCGCGACATGGACGTCGCGATCAGTACAAGTGTCTCCGGAAGGGGACGAACTCACGGACAGAGTTATGGTCATCAATACTAACATCTCGGCTCAGGTCAGCGCTCGGAACCTCAACGATTCCTCGGTGATGCTGAACCGCTCACTGGCGCGCCTCAGCTCCGGATCGAAGATCACGTCGCCCCAGGACGACGCCGCCGGTCTCGCCGTCTCGACCCGCTTCGAGGCGCAGATCAGCCGCACCAACGCGGCCTCGAACAACCTCGCCAACGCCATCTCGTTCACCCAGACCCAGGACGGATTCCTCAAGAAGGTCTCCAAGGCCCTGGATCGCATGAGCGAGCTGTCGATCCTCGCCCAGGACATCACGAAGAGCGACGCCGACCGCGCCCTCTACGACCAGGAGTTCCAGAACCTCGGCACCTTCGTCACCGATTCCGCCTCGAAGGACTTCAACGGGGTCAGCCTCTTCTCCGGGGCGGACCTCGCCGTCACCACCGACGGCGACGGCGCCACCGTGTCGGTCACCGGCCTGGACCTCGGATCGACGAGCTACACCGGCGCCACGGGTTCGAACATCGCGACGACCACGGCGGCGGCCACCGCGCTGACGAACGTGAAGACTGCGATCGCCCAGTTGGCGGCCGATCGTGCCACGATCGGAGCCAACCAGGCCTCCCTGAACTCCTACAAGGACAACCTGGGCACGCTGGCCGACAACCTCAGCGCCGCGAACAGCCGCATCAAGGACGTGGACGTGGCGGAGGAGAGCACCCAGTACGCACGCTACAACATCCTGGTGCAGGCAGGCACGGCGATGTTGACGCAGGCGAACCAGTCCACGCAGGCCGTCATGCGGCTGCTCGGCTGAGCTGAGACGCGCCTCCGGTCGGCCCGGGAAACCGGGCGCCGGAGGCGGATCCGACGCCGGCGGGATCCGGCGGATGTCGGCAAAGGCACCGTTGCAGGAGCAACCAGGAGGAACCGCGGTGCGCCTCCGATGAAGTGAAACCAGTTTTTCCCCGCCGTGTGGCGGGTGGCGAAAGCCAGGCGGCCGGCCGCCGGAAAAGCCGGAGTGGGGAATGGGAGGTCCCCTTCAAACACACCACCCCGCGGCAAGGACGCCGCGTTCAGGAAAGAAGCCCCGGCGACGGGGCGACTTCACGGAAGGAGTCATATGGTCATCAACACCAACGTATCGGCCCTCACCTCGGCCAGAAACCTCGGCGAATCCAGCGCTCTGCTGAACCGCTCGCTCGCACGCCTCAGCTCCGGCTCCAAGCTGGTCAGCCCGGCGGACGACGCGGCGGGATTCGCCGTCGCGACGCGGTTCGACGCGCAGATCAACCGCACCCAAGCCGCCAACGACAACATCGGCAACGCCATCTCGTTCAACCAGACCCAGGACGGCTTCCTCAAGAAGGTCGCCAAGTCCCTGGACCGGATGAGCGAGCTGTCGATCCTCGCACAGGATGTCACCAAGAGCGACGCCGACCGCGCCCTCTACAACCAGGAGTTCCAGAACCTCGGGACCTTCATCTCCAACACGGCGACGAAGGACTTCAACGGGGTCAGCCTGTTCTCCGGTTCCGACCTCGCCGTCACCACCGACAGCGACGGCAACACCACGGCCGTGACCGGCATCGACCTGGGTTCCACCAGCTACACCGGCGCCACCGGCTCCGACATCAGCACCACGACCGGCGCGGCCTCCGCGCTGACCAACGTGAAGACGGCGATCACCCAGCTGGCCGCCGACCGCGCGACGGTGGGCGCCAACCAGGCCTCGCTCGGCATGTACTCGGAGCAGCTCGGCGTGCTGAAGGACAACCTCAGC
>JAIYBC010000007.1 GCA_027488845.1 Verrucomicrobiales bacterium
AGACAGGGAAACCTCCCAAAAGCGCACCGAAACCGGGCTGCAACGGCCCGGAAACGCCGGAGGTGCGCCTGCGGTGTCCGCTTTGCTGGCCGATACCGGCGATATCGAAGCGAGCGGGCTCCAAAACCGCCGCCAAGCGCCGCTGACGACCGATCCCAACCGCCGACGACAGTGCTGCCGGCGATCAGCAGGCTTGTAAGTCACCTGAGCCAACCACGCCCGCCTGCCTACTCAGCCAGCCCCTCCCCAAACGGTAGTCTAGGGACGTGTCCCTAAGGCTGCAATGGGTGGGAACCGTGAAGCCCGTGAGGCGTACGACCGGGTGATGGAAATGGCCGAAGGGAACCGGCGCCGTGACGCGTTCGAGGCGTATCGTATGTGGTTGTACCAGAGCGGAGAACAAAGGGGAGTGGCGTAACCGCGAGAAATGAATGAAAAGGGTCGTGAGAAAGCCTGAAAAGGGTCCTTTCTCGAAACACGGCCGATGGGCGGCAGAAGGCCTGCCTAGGAGCTGCAGTGACCCGGCTGGGCTACGGCAGCAGCGGTCCCCCGCCTCCTCCTCCCTGCTTGTAGTACTCGGCAAAGATCCATGGGCTGTTGGTGGTGCCCTTGGATCGTGCCCAGATCCGGCGGGATGAGGTCAGGGTCAGCCCGACCGAAAGGGCCGTCACCGTCGTTCCGCTGGCGGGTTGGGCCGCCCCAAGTGCCAGTTGGGCGTACTCGATCTGGGTGGCCGGGCTGACCGTGGAAAGGGTCACGGCCAGGCTGCTCACGAACTCCATGCCATCTCCAGGGCTGAAGGTGGGGGGGATGACCGAGCCGGCGCTTGCCCGGACCAATGTCCGGGTCGAGGTGGTGGTGTTGCCCGCTCGATCCCTGGCGAAGACCGTGACGGACCAGGTCCCGAGCGCGATCACCATGGTTCGACTGTACGATCGGCTTCCGGTCGCTTCGAAGGCCTCGTCGCTCGAGTCGTCCACATCCGGCGTGCCATCGTCCACCTTCCGCACCTGGACCCTGAGACCGATGAGGTCTCCGTCCCGATCGGTCACGGTGAACGCGACTGCCACATTCCCGGCCCCGTCCGCTTCACCCAACGACCCGGACGGGCTGCTCCAAGCGATCTGAGGCACGGGATTGAAGCCTTCGGGTAGCTGGACACCCCACTCAGGCACCGGCGACGAGTCGTCTTCGGCGTCGACGCGGTAGCTGACGAGGCGGATGAAGCCGGGGTCTCCGGTCGCCAAAAGGGTCGCCAAAGCGGGGTGCCGCCAGGTCTCCAGGTTCGTCATGGGGATGATCCACGCCCTGCAGGTCGTCGCCCACGAACGTGCCGGGATGCCCCTGCGTGCCCGCAACACCGTGTAGTCGTGCGTGTCTGAGGTCACCGCGGTCCGGCTGACCACGGACGCGAACTCCAGCTCGGGCATCTCATCGCCGCCGATGACCACCCGTCCGTCCACATCGACGTTCGCCAACACGACCAGCAGCTCATCGGCCTGGGCCCCGATTTCGGCGCCTGGGGTCATGGCGGCCAGGTATGCGTCCGGCCCGTCCGCGCCGTCGGCAAGCTGGAGACGGAGCGTGGTCGACTCGTCGTCAGCCGCTGTTGCCAACGTCATCCTGGCTGCGAACCCAACCTGGCGCCCCAACTCGGTGAAGCTGCCCCCTGTAGAGGTGTCGAAGAAAACCCTCATGCCGACGATGTCACCGGCTGGGCGTGTGGCGAGAACTCCAAAGGCCAAGGGAGCCCCAAAACCCCGCGGCGGAAGCGGCACAATCAGGGCCTCCTCGATCGGATCCACGGCGGGAGCCTCCGCAACGGAAGGACCATAGTTGGGCACGTAGAGGACGCCTGGCGACAAGGTGTCCGGCCGGACCGTCAGCTTCACGGGGCCGGTGGGACCTTCCCGGATCTCCTCGATGACGCAGATCTGGGCAAGGCCGTCGCCGCCGGGTTCCGGGTCCACGTCCACCTTCACCTTCGTTCCCGGCGCCAGCCCGGCGGCCTGGCTTCGGCGGAGGCCTAGCTTGATTGCCCCGGCGGGCTTCGATGTCCGCCGGACCAGCTCGTTGCCCCAGTCGGCCGCCTGGGCGCGGCGGGTGACGTGCGTCATCTCCACCGTCCGCGGGGTCTCCAGACCCAGCACGCGTGAGGCGATCAGGTTCTTGGCCGGCTCATTGGTCTTCTTGAACTTCCGGTCCCGGTCGTAGAATCCGACGTCGATCCGTGCCGGTACCTCAGACCAGCCCGGTCCGTCCTGCTTGGGCCGGCCGTCTTCCGACCACCTGGGCGCGTCCAGAAGAGGCAACCCACCCGGATCCACGCCTGGCTCCAGCAGCTTCAGCCCGAGCCGGCCCTGGGCGTCGAACCAGTGCGCACCGTCGAACATCGCCAGAAGGTCCAGGGCCATGCGGCGGGCGTCCACCTGGTCTGTGAGGAGGGGCGAGCAGAATGTCCGCGCCCGGCGCTCGGCCGAGGCATTGCACCAGGCGGCCGCGGCCAGCCACTCCGACGCCACCAGGCGCGCCGAGGGCAGCCGGAAGGACCCGAACGCCGAGGTGTAAAGCTCGGCCAACATCGCCACCGGGTTGCACTGCCCGTCGTCGATCACGTTGTCGGTCGCGGCCACAATGGATGTGTCCACGACCGGCTTCCGCACCGTCACGATCTCCAGGTTGGGCGACGTGTATTTCTCGCGCCCGAAAAGGAACCGGTAGGCCAGCAGCACTGCCACGCCCCGGTAGTTCGGCAGGTGCGAGAACTCGGCCGGCATCGTTTGGGTAGCTGTGCCCCGCAGCAGCCGCAGGTAGCCGCCCGCGGCGAAATACTTCCCGTCAATCAGGCCGGTCAGGTCCGTCGAGTCGGAGGAGAGAGACTGCGTGCCCTCGTAGATCGCCTTCCCGTCAGCCACCACGGCATTGAGCTGCGCCAACGGTCCCACCCCGACCACGGCCGCCAGCCGGCCGAAGACGTTGTAGGATTTGCTTCCGGAGCTGCCTTTGCTTCCACCCATAGGTCACTTCTTTCCGGGCCGCTCGTCAGGCGCTTCTTTGGTCAGCATGTCGAGGGCGGGCGTGATCCAGCGCACCGCGACCCGCCGGGTGCCGCCGTGCCACGGGATCGGGATGCCCTCCTGAGAGGTCGCCACGTCCTCCTCCTCAACAGGCAGGTCGTCCTTCTCCGGCGCGTTGGTTCCTTTGGCCATCAGCGAAGCCTCCAATGACGCTCTGCGTGCCGGCGCCAGCGCGGCGGGATCTCCTCGATGATCATCACGCCCTGGGGATCCACGACGTGGAGCCAGCGGCCGCCAGGTAGCGCCATGGCCAGGTGGTGGAGTGAATGCCCGAACCGGAAGCCGAGCACGTCACCCGGCTCCACGCTGTCCCAGGCAACGTCCTCGAGACGCCCGAACCACCGCTCGCCCTCGGTGTCGAACCACTCGGAGATGAGGCTCCGGCCTTGGGCGCGTGCCCACTGGACGGATGCGTTCGGGACTTCGATCCGCTGGATCCAGCCCGCCTCGACGAGGACCTCCAACATCAGCCGGTGGCAGCACACGCCGGCGCCCTTCACGGCCGAGGCCTCGCAGAAGGGCGTACCGACCCACGAGAGGGCGACGGACTCGAGGTCGGCAATCTGGTCGGTGGACTTCATTTCTTGCCCGCGGTGGAACTGCTTCTCTTGAGCGCCTGAAAGGCCGGATCCTTGTCCGGCATCTCATCGAAGCCCTTGAAGTTGGAGAACCAGCCAAACTTTCCCTGGGGATTGGTGCCGATGTCCCAGGCCTTGCAGGTCACGGCGCGTCCGTCACAGCCCGGAACAACTATCCACGAATCACCCGCCGAGGGCGCTGGAACGACGGGGCGATCGAGGGTCAGAACGATCCGGCCACTGCCATCAAGGGCGGTTGAGCCCGCGATCGCAAACCTCTGGGGGAGGCCGCCGACAATGCGCTGCGCGTAGCCAAGGGCGAACCAGTGAGCGAAGCCGAAGCCGGCCGGAAGACCGCCGGTTCGAATGAATGTCCCCAGCTGAAGTTGGACGCCGCTGACCGAGACAACCGTTGCCGTGAAGGCCCAGTCCGCCTCGACGAGGCCACACATGGGCGAGAAGACCGTGGCGTTGCAGGTCCGCTGCACTCGGTAGGCAAGGCTGGGGCGATCGAACAGGGCATACATTCCGGACGCGGATGCGGAGAACTCCGGCCCATCGAATGGGCACTTGGTCACCTCTCCTCCGAACTTCTGTGCCAACCCGGTACCGACACCGACGTTGTCGACAGAGCACTCGTAGATCGCCAACCGAACCAACGCAGCCAGGCGTCCGGGTAGGAACTGTGCGAACGGGCAACCATCCCACCAGCGTCCCTTCAGGGTGACCTCGTCTCGGTCCAGTCGGAGCGAGCGGCGGATCTCGCCGTGGCTCAGTCCTGGACGTGAGGTCCAGGAATGGGAGGCGGCTGTGACCGTGCGTTCGTGGTTGGTGGCCCGGTGAACCGCAGTGACCCCGCCTCCGAAATCCTCCGTGATCTCGTACAACCAGGCGGGGACCGGCTGTGCCCCGATCGTGCTGCCACGGGTCTCGCCGACCGCAGGCCAGACCTCGGCGGCAACCTCCCTCCAGGCCACACGGACCTGAGCCAGATTGGGGCCGATGAAGCGGAGATCGACCGTGGACTTCGAATGGCGGGCCAGCATGGCCAGGGAGATCCCCGTAGTCGCCGCGTTCCACCCCCTGCTTAGGGGTGCTGACAGGGTCAGCGTGTTTCCTGAAACAGCAGTCACTCGCACCACCTCTGACCCGCTGCCTGACCTCAACTCCACGAGCCGAGGGCCTCCGAGAGCCGAACCATCCGCCACGGTCAGCGATGAGGTGCCAGCTGCGGCATCCGACGCCAGCGTGGTGACATTGGTCAGCGTGGTGACCATGTGGCTTCCCACGGCTCCACGAACCGATTGCCACCAGTTCAGAAACCGGCCCACCTGCGCCCGGTTCGTCAGCGCAATCATCCCGTCTTGGGGACGCTCGGAGAACTGCGGGTAGAACGTCACCGCGCTCTCACGAGCCGGACCGGACTTCTCCCGGTCCACCTGCAGCTCAGGCAGCCCTGGCTTCGGGCCGTTGTTCCAGTCGACCCGGAACGGAAACACCGGTGGCGTGGCCCCATCATTGAGCGCAGGACCGCTAGTCCAGGACTGTGCGGCCGGTGCCAGCGCATATCCGGCAGGCCCATCCTCTTCGAAGCGGAACCGGACATTGACCGCATCAGCACCGTCCGACTTGCCGGAGTCGACCTCCAGGAAGCCCCAGAGAGCGGGCGCGACAAAGTCCCAGGTGCCCGCCAAAGCTGCGGGAGTCGTCAACGTCCACGTTGCCCATCCCTTGGTCCATGCGAGCACCAGGCCCCCGGATACTGGGGCCGAGGACCACCCGTCGAATGGCATGGCGAACGGCCACGCCGGCGTCACCACCGGTGTGCTGCCGAGCTGCTCCAAGGCTGTGCGCAGCGCGTTGGCCTTGGCGCGATCCAGGCGAGCCTTCCAGTCCATCAGGCAGCGGAGGGTGTGACCGAGGGCACGGCGCTCCTCGCGGCCAGTCTGGCCGCGGCTGCGGTCGCTCGGCACCGACACCGACAGGTCCACCCCATGCGACCAGTCGGGGCCATAGGGCAGCACGAAGATCGGCCCAGCATTGTAGGTGGAGGCGAACATCAGCCGGCCCTCCGCATGGCGTTGACCGCGATTCCCTCGATCTCGTCGCGCATCGCGTCGAGCCACGCCTGCTTGTCGACGTAGTTGTGGATGTTGATCGGCCTCGTTTCGCCCCCAGCAGCCGAGTCGCCACCCACGGGCACAGGGATGGCAGGCATGCGGCCGTCCATCAGCATCGCCTGCTGCTGGGGGTTGAATCGGGCGGTCGCCTCCGCCGGCAGGACGAGCTCAGGGCCACGCTCGCCGACCCAGGCCAATGTCCTGGTTCCTGGCGTCAGGCCGCCTTCTGCGAACGCCGCCAGCGACTGGGCCATCGTGATGCCCTGGGCCATCGCAATGAATCCAGGCGCGGCCGACGCAGCGCCACCATAGCTCGCGATCGTGGCCAAGGTCGCCGGGGTGGCCCAGACGGCGCTTTGTGCCACCGCGATTGGGGTGCTGGCGGCGACGCTCGCAGCCATGATGCCTTTCCCAACGGTAGCCATCAGGATCTGCGTAGCGATCCACCGCACGCCCATCTGGACGATGGCGCCGATGACACTGGTCAGGATGGAGGTCCCGATGCTGGCCAGCGCCTGCCCCCATGTCTGAGTGCCCATGATCAGTCCGGTGATTCCGTTGCTGATCGAGCCGATGGCGGAGTTGAACACACTCTCGAAGGCAGCGGCCGTCTGCTGCGCGAAGCTTCCCCACTGGTCCTGAAGCGATGTCAAAGTCGCCGTCCATTGCTCGGAGAAGCTCGTTGGATCCGGACCCTGCTGGGTGGCGAAGGCTCCGTACTCGCCGTCGGACACCGAACCGTCCTCGAGTCCAGACAGCATCCTCGATCGGGCGTTCTGGAACTGTTGAGCACGTGGCGTCCTCCAGTCCCCTTGGATGCCCTGCATGTCGTCGCCAAGCCCCTGTCGGCGTTCGGCCAGAAGCTGCTCTTGGGCGTGCTGGGCCTCACGGCGAGCCGCCTCGGTCTTGCGCTCTGCGGCATCGGCGGCGCGCTCCGCGGCTTGGGCTTCACGTTCGGCGTCGGCGGCCTGCTTGGCGGTGAGCTGGGCAATATCCATCTCCAGCGCCTGCTCTTGGCCCTTGGCCCTTGATCGCGCCACAGCGATCGCGGCCTCCACGATCTCGATCTGCTGGCGCTCGGAGAGCCGTTTCGCGGGATCCTTCTCGCCTGCCGTCTCGCGAGCCTTCTCGGCGGCTGCCCGGCGGGCCGCCTCGATCTCCAGCTGCATCTCGTCGGCAATCTGGCCTCGCCGGATCGCCGCATACTCTTCAAGCGTGAGCTTCTTGGCATCGAGGTCGGCCTTTGCGGTGCTCACCCCGGTGCGGAGGTCTTCGGCTGCGATCTTCGCCCGCGCCTCAGACCAGAGAAGGGTTCGGAACATGGCGAAGTCCTCCTCAGCCTTTCGGCGGGTAGCTTCTTCCGCAGCTGCTGCCAAGCCTGGCGCCTCTGCCTTGGCCTTCGCAGCATCCCTCTCGGTCAACCGCTGCCGGAGTCTGGTCCGGGCTTCAACCACCGCCTTGTCTTCGATCGAGCCGCTGGCGGAGAGAATGGATTCCAGTGCCTCCTTGGTTGCCCTCGTCAGGCCCGAGGTCAGTTCGCCGAGTACGCTCATGCCGGTGTCTTTGAGCGTGCTCATCAGCCCGTTGAGGGTTCGGGACTGCTTGTCCATCGCTCCGTCGAACCTCCCGAACACACCCGTAAGCTCTTCGAACGCCTTCCCAACTCCCTTGCCGCTCTCGGCGAGCGCATTCAGTGCGCGTGCCTGCTCGCCGGAGATCGCCCCCATTTCGACCAGGCGCATGGTTGCCTCGCCTACTGGCGTGCCGCTGTCGAGACCGGCGTAGAGACGTCCGACCCACATCGCGACGTCCTGGAATGGCTGGCCGACGCCCGCGGCGGCATCTCCAACAAGACGGAGTCCATGCCCTGTTGCCAGTGCGTCCCCAGTCAGCGCCTGGAGCACCCTGGAGGCCTGCACAACCTCGGGCAGCTCGAAGGGGGTGCTCGCAGCGAATTGGGTCAGGTCCGCCATCCGCTGCCTCGCCGCGTCGGCCGACTTCAGAAGAGTGCCGAACGCCACCTCCTGTTGCTCCATCATGGCGTTGTACTTCATCCCAGCGACGGTCCCGGCTGCAGCCGCTGCGGTGACTGCGCCGATCGCCGTTGCGGCGACAGCGAGTCCACCACCTCCAGCCAACGCCCCAAAACCTGGGATCTGGCCAAGGACGCTTCCCCCGGAGGTCGCGGAGGCCAAGCTCGACGCCCCCTTTGAGAAGAAGCCTGTGGGCAACTCAGAGGCGGTCTGCTGGAGCGATGCCCTCAGGCCGCGCACGACGACTGCCCGCCGGGCCAGTTCTCCAAGGCGGACATCCAGCATCGAGGTGGCCTGAGAAAGCGCCATGACCGGCTGCCGGGTAGCCTCGATGGCAGTCCTAACGTCACGCAGCCCAGCCACAGTCTTCTGCAGCTCGGCCACTTGGCTCCGGATCTGGACGAGGATGTCGATCTGGCCTGCGTTCATTCGGTCGAGTCTGTAGGTTGGGCCTGGCCGGATCTAAGGAGCCCGTCTGCGGTCGCCTTGATGAGTGCTTCCTGCTTTGAGGTGCTGGAGGATCTGTCGCCAAACGCGATCGCAGTGATCGCCTGGGCAAGCTCCAGGACCTTCTTGGCATCACGTCGACGCCGAGCCGACAGGACCTCTTCGGCGGCGTCGAAGCTGAGGGACATGACCCGATCGACGGGCCAGCCCGTTGCGATCACGACATCCCAGATGAGGTCGGAGAGGGTGTAGGAGATCCCGCCTCCGGCACCCCCATCATCCGTAGATGGTTGGCCACCCGCCGGGAGGCATAGGCGAAAAAACTTCGGTTCACACTGCGAACCGCAGCCGCAACCGACTCATAGGACTCGGGAGAAAGGTTGGCGGTGATGGCCTCCTTCGATCGACCGGTGCAGAGCGCCACCAAGGCGAACTCATCATCGATCAACGGAAAGGCCTTCTGGTACTCACCAAGCTGTACCTGGCGCACCGTCCATTCCTCCTTGGTGTCATCGACCAAGGAAACCTGCACGGGCATGTTGAAGACCGTTCGCGCCTTCTCTTTCGGGTCCATTATTGGTTCCTCCTTAAATGGTTCCGCTTAGGGCTGCTCAAGCTCCGGTTCAGGAGCAGGCGACGGGTTGAAGGTCGCCTCGATAGCCGCCGCGAGCACCGCGTGGAACGCCGGGAACTCCGGGATCTCGGTGACGTTCGCGAGGACGCGGGTTTCGTCGGATCCGGCGACCCTGCCAATCGCCTTGCCGTCGCCGTCGAGGATGACGATCGCGCGGGTGGCGAGGATGACAGGGACAGGCGGAGCGCCTTCGTTTCGGTCGGGGACTTCGATGGTGATGCGGACGGTCTGTTTGACGGTCTTCATTGGGGCTATGGGATTAGTCGGTGATCTCGAACTTGACGGTGACGGTGATGGCGACGGCCGCACTGAGGTTGGCCCAAAGCTGCCCGTTCGGGCTGAATCGCCCAGCGAGCGTGACGTCCTGCCGGGACGCAGTGAGCGCCTGCGCGTTGACGATCTGAGTGCCTCCGGATGCGGTTCCGAGGCTCAGGGTGACGGACCCGGCGGCCAACGCGGTGACGGAGCGGATCCGAGCGTTCGTTGGAAGGCCGCCGATGATCTGAGTGTTTCCGGAAGCCGAGACATCAAAGGAGATCTCGCCCTCCCGACGTTGAACAAGGTGCCTCCAGTTGTTCGTGGTCCCGGCGGACCCGTAGGACATGACAGCGTGCAGCCGGTTCAACGACCGATCCCGGAACCACTCGCCGCAACCGGGGCTTAGGTCGATGTCGAGCAAAGCACCGACGCGCTGGATTCGGAGGTTTTTGATGTAGAAGACATCCGTCCCGTTGCCGGCAAAAACGTAGTTGGTGCCGTTGAGTCCGTAGATCGCGATTCCGTTGTTGTTGGATCCGGTCGGGACGAACTCCACAGCAACGCTCTGCCACGATCCGGTGGTGGTGACCATGGCGAGTGAGATTCCAGTTCCCGGCCCCTGTAGAGACTGGAAATCGACCCGTGTGATGAGCGACTGACCGCTTGGGATAAAGACGTCGCAGGTCAGGCGGTTGCGGACACCGGGCGGGAACAGGGTCGATAACACCGAGACGAAGTGCCCCACATTGGCCGAGTCCATCGTGAATCGGAGCGTGTCGTCCTGACCGCTGATCCCGTCGATGTTGCCGGCAATGCTTCCTCCGTTTCCCGCAATGTTCGACCCCACGCCGGCCGAATAGTCCCCAACGTAGAACGGCGTCAGAGAACCCCAGCGGTCCGCGAGGGCGATGTCGTGGTTCGACAGGTTCCGGACGTCAGCCGCAGAGAGGGCGCGGTTGAACACCGCGAACCGATGGATGGCGGAGTGGTAGTTCTGGAAGGAAACGAAGTAGCCACCGATCCGGAACTCTGCCGTGGAGGCCAAGTTCCAATTCCCTCGATCACTGGTCGGACCGAGCGTCGAATTGAACACACTTCCGTTGACGTACAGCGTGATGACGCCGGACTGGCGAACGAGGACGAGATCCACAACACGCCCGTCGAACTGTGCGAAGAATTGCGGGTAGGTCGTGGTCGTGTTGACGATGGAGCCCTGAATCGAGCCGTCGATGGTCGCGTCGCCGTTGCCAATGTTCGCGAAGCCAAAGTAGTTCGCCATGGGCGATCCGTCCGCCCCAATGAGGGAAAACAGCGCCGGGTTCGCAGTCGTCTGAGGAGAGGTGGCGGGTGCGCGATCATTCCGGATCCGGGCGCGCACGAAGACAGAGAAGTCTCCGGTACCGAGGGCGACACCGATTGGAACTGTGCGAGCAGAGACTTGGGAGTTGGTACCGAGGTCGCCAGTGAACAGGAGTCCGCCCTCCATGGCCGCTCGGCGGGAGTTGAATGCGATCCCGCCGATGGACAGGTCACCGACGCGGCTACGCAGCGTGTTTCCCGGACCGCCAACGCCAAGTGCCCACTCGTCATCGACAATCACGTCAGCGTCACCGACAGCGATTCGTCGAGCACGACCGGCAGTGTCACGCTGAACCATCAGACCGTTGGCCGGCTGCATGACTTCATGATGGGGATCGAGAGTCCCAGGGAAGACCGACCAGGTGCTGACCGCGGAGGTCGTGGCGCCTGAGAAGGAGCGAAGCGTCTGCCACCGCTGGTTCCGAATGCGGACCCGCACCTGGGTGGCGCTGACCACTTCAGTCACGTAGCCCGAATGGAAGCCAAGCCAGAAGCCCGTAATCCCGGTGATGGCTCCGTCGATCCAAAGCACCAGGTTGGCGCCGTAGGCGAGGCCGTGGGCGCTCGACCAGGAGATGAGCAGCTGATCGGTCGGGCCGCTGGTGTCGCGGGCCATGGAGACCTTCCCAGCGGAGTTCACTTCGCCGGCACTCAAAGTCAGCAGCCTCCAATCGCCGTTCTGCGCCGCCGTGTTTGCAGCCTTGGCGGGATCCCAGTGGTTGGTGTCCAGGCCAGCCACCTGCAGCAGGGTCTCGAATAAGCCGGAGACCAACGTGGGCGCCTGGGTGACGGTGGCTGAGAAGAAGCTCGCCTGGATGCCAGCCACGGCAGAGGTCACACGGAAGAGGACCCGCTGGTTAAGGGTCAGCCCGTGGTTGACCGTGTAGCGCAACCGGATCGTGCCAACGAACGACGGGCTGCCAGCCACCGTGGTAGCGGTAGTGTCGATCGAGTGCTCGCTCCCCAGCTCCACGGTCGCGATCTCGGACTCGTGCCCGAAGAGGTTGATCGACTGCAGGCCGGACGACGGGCAGGTAGTCATCAGCTGAGCCCGTTCCCCGGCGGAACCAGCAGCCACCGAGCGGATCGCCATCTTGTAGTGGAAGTGGTCGGCTTGGCTCGCGAAGCGGTTGGGGATGCCGGACCATCCGTCCACCGCGTGGGCGAACACCGGAGTACCCTCAATGTATGGGTGGAGTCCGATAAACTCGTCCACGCCATTTGTAGCCGGCACACCGCGTAGCGCCTTTGTGGCGATGACGGTATCGCGGGTGATGGTGCCGGCGGCGCCCCCCATGATCTTCTCCGCCAGTTCGGCGACGCTGAAGGCGCGGGGTGCGCCCCCTTCGTTGGCAGGAAGCTGACCCAGGAGTCGCGTCGAGTCCGGGATCGGGAGTGTGGAACCGGTGCTGTTGATTTCAGGCATAGGATGTCGGGTTGAGAATCAGAAGAGGCAGATGACCAGTTCGCCGCCCACGGTGACCGGCGCGCTCTGGATTGTGAGCACACCCCGGATCCCCAGGAGCGGAAGCGAAGGAGGCAGTGAGGTCGGTGCATCCACGCCGCTCTTCGGCGGCACAGCGGTCTGCGGTGCGCGGTTGTCGTCTACGATCCCCAGATCCGAGATCTCAGGGGCGATCGCCGAACCCGCCGCGGCGGTGTCGGGCGCAGCTGGAGCCGGCCTTCCGAGTTGAGTGAAGGTGAACGTGCTCGTGCCCAGGACGAACGGCGCGGCAGTGCCACCAAACTCCCAGATTCCAGCACCGTCGCCCTCCAACACCTCAACCCTCTTTCCGCCGGAGGCAGCACCGAATTCGTCGATGGAGTCGGCGTCGGAAGTACGCGCCAGGCCCATCAACCGAAGCGTGGCCAAGACATCCTCGGTTAGGCCGGCGGCGCTGGGATAGAGGTAGACGGTGCTGCCCTGCGCGACGAAGTCGCCGGAGGCAGTCAGTTCCTGGCCGACGTTCTGTAGCCGGTCCACGAAGCTGTGGTGGACGTATCTGTAGACCTGGCCTGGCGTCACTGCGACCGCCACAGGTGGATCCTGCTCATCCGAGGGCAGCGTGAGATTGGACAGCAGGTTGGGACCAACCGGGACAGTCTCGTAGAGGCCGTTCAGCGCGAGTGGCTTCTGGACACGCAGCAAAACCCTCCGCGCCGTTGAGGCGCCATCCCGGAAAAGCTCCACGCCCCCAACCACGGCCGGGCAGGCGCCAAGAGGGATGTTCTCGGCCGACACGGCCATCACGGCTGGCCAGTGGCCGGTGCCGAGAAGCGCGAGTTGGGGTGGTCGTGGATCTGGCATGGGATCAGATTCCCAGGGAGTTGAGCGGGTTGCTGAGCCGGTAGAACTCGAGGGTGATCTCGACCTCCTTCCCCATTTCGAAGTCCGTGGGGTTGGGGATCCGGATGCCAGTCCACTGGTCCACGGCCTTGAAGAGGCCAGTGGTGTGGTTGCGCACCTCCCATTGCAGCCAGGCCAGCTGCGTGAGGCTTCCCTCACCGGGGTTGGCCTGGGCCGTGGCCGCGCCGAGCTGCGCCACTGCCCACAGCTGCTGAATCGCAATACGATCGATGCGCTTGAAGACCACCGTGGTCTTCGGGTCGGCCGAAGGGATCACGAATTCCGCCGGCAGCGGCACGCCGGTGATCGCCTCCTTGATGATGATGGGCTGCGCCTGCCCCGGATCCTGGGTGACCTTCTGGACGGCTCCCAGCTGCTGCCAGGCGGTGTCGGCCGCATTGGGCTTCGCGTTGGGGCCGACCACGGAATAGGTGGCGGTGTCTCCGGCCGCCTTGACGACAGAACCGGAGAGCGAGAGTGCGGCACCCATGAGCGCAACGCGCACGCGGCTGCCGGGAACGAGGAGGATTGGATTTGGGAGGGACATGGGAACGTGTGTCTGGGATGTGAGTGGTGGTCAGGCAGCGGCAGTGTCCTGGTCGGGTACCGGGATGAGCCCCCCGGTGATCTCGAGCTCCAACAGGGCGGCGAACCGACCTGGTTGCGTCGTGCGGGCGTCCTTGAGAGACAGCATGTCGTCTCCGGTCGGGCGACTGTCGCAGGGTGGGTCCGAGATCAGGCGGGCGTTCAGTGCGACCGCGGCCAGCTCCATCAGCGCGATCGCGCCAGGATTGGATTGGCTGCCGAACAACGCTTCGGTCTTGTTGCCGAGGACCCGGTCACTGCACACCACGGTCACGTCGGCGGTGCGGCGGACACCGACCGAACCCATAGCACCCATTGGGCTCCAACGACCGCCGGTGTAGATCACGAGGGCGACCCGCGACTTGGAGAGGATCAGCTGCGCAAAGGCTTCAACCAGCTCGGTGGAATCAAAGAGGCGGACTTCCCCGAAGGCTGACTCTGGCGATCCACCGGGAGGCGTCCACTGGACCTCTTCGAGGCGCTCCTTGATCGCGTTCAGGATCTGGAGGGTCGGGATCATAGCCGGATCGGCACCTTCGGGCTGCTGCCCCATGAACCGGAGCTGACGGGAGCGGTGGACGGGGCCGCGGCAAGCTGGAGATTCGGGCGGCGACCTGACGCGATCGCAGCCAGCTCCTCTCGAGCCGCGTCCGCTGCGGTCGCCATGTCTTCGGGCACACCCAGTTCGGCAACCAGGTATGCCCGCTCCAAGGCGAGGACCCGGATCCAGCCGTTCACGCTGGACTCCTCGATGACATACCCACGGGTCAGCCGGGCAACATCGGCGGAGGCCTCTCCGACGATCTTCCCCAAGGGATCGGCCACGCCGAGGTTCGCAAGCGCAGCGGTGAGCTGCGTCTTGCGTTCCTCGGTGAGGAGCAGGTCCTGGACGGCGAAGGGCATCGGAGATCGTTGAAGGTCGGGTGGCCCCGATCAGGCTGTGGGCTGGGTGACTGCCGGCTCAGCCTCGGGCGGCAGGGTGACCTCGGCCGGTTTCTCGGCGGCCTGCTTTGCAGCGGCGCCCTTCTTGGGCCCTGTCGGCTTCTCGGCCGGAGGCTCCACCTTGGTCGGCCAGCTCCAGGTGCCAGGCTTCGGCTCCTCGGAGAACGGGACCTTCGCCTGCCGAAAGACTCCGGGAAGGCCGTCGCCCACATTCGGCGCGCCGTCCCCATCGGTGAACACCTGCAGGGTGACCAGGCCAGGATCCTTCCTGTCGGTGGCGACGACGATGGCAGGGCGCTGCTGGCCGGTGGATGGCCCGGATTCCAGGGTGAACAGGACGGTGCGTCCAAGGGTAGGCTTGATGGCGTCGGACATGGTGATGGAGAGGATTGGTTGCGGAGAGTGAGGACACGCCCCGGCGGATCATCAGCGAGCCGGGCTCGCCTCCCCGCCGGGGCCTCTGGGTATTCCGTTCAGGCGCTGATGATGCGCTGGCCGCTGGCCACCTGGCCGCGGGCGACGCCGTACATCAGGGCGATGCGTCCACGGGCGACGCCGAAGTTGTGGTCGATGTACTGGGTAAGCAGGACGCTCATCCCGGTATCGGGATTGGTGATGACCTGCAGGCGGCCGGTGCTCGGGACTCCGGGCAGGGCCGTGGTGTAGTCGTTCGGGACACGGGTCGCCATCGCCAGGGCATCGGGCCGCAGGGCGAAGCCCGTCAGGTTCGCCGTACCAGGCAGGTTGATCGCCTCCACCGGCTTGAGCCCGCTGATGTCAGGCAGCGTGCCCGCCGTGATCAGGCTACTCTGCGCGCCCTGGTAGGTCGCGAGGTTCACCAGCACCGAGTCCTTGGACAGCGCGGCGAAGTAGGTCGGGTTCAGGAGAAGCGTCTGGTTCGGCCCGGCGACTCCGCGGCCACGCATCGCAGCCGCAATGTCCACCACGGTGTTGCGCCCGAAACCGCCAGCTGCCTGGGTAGTCGCGTTGGTGAAGTTGCCGGCGCCCCCGATGAGGAGCGCGTAGAGAGTGTCGCAGAGGTCCTTGCCGAGGGCGTAGTGCATCGGCTCTTCCTGCTCGGTGAAGAGCCCGCGCATGGTCGAGGCGAGCTCGTTCACGCCGTAGCTGATCTGGACGTACTTGTGCTGGTTGATGGTGACCGGCACGTCCGTGGTCGAGGCATCCTGGTCCACATATCCGGTCGACGGATTGAAGGACTGGACAGCCAGCGCACCCCGGAGCCGGGTCGAGATCTGCTGGTTGAACGCCGCATTCTCGGCGCTGAAGTCGGTGCTGATGCGTCCGAGGATCGGGAACGTGAGCTTCAGGAAGTCCAACGAACGCTGGACCACCAGGACACCGGTGAGGGTTCCCAGGGAGTTGGCTGCGGTGACGGCGTACTTGCCCGCCTGCAGATCGTTGGTGATGGCCGTCACCTCGTTGACGAAGTCGGCACCTTCCTCGACGCGCTTCCGCAGGTCCTTCGCCCAGATGGCACCCCGCTTCTTGGGATCCAGTTCCTGGCCGAAGGCTTCCAGAACTTTTCGGCTGTCGGCTTGGCCAACCTCAATGCGACTCCCGGAGCCGGCGTTGCGGGCAACGACCGCACCGCCGATTGCCGGATTGCCCGGCTGGTTGGCCAGAAGGACCGCGTTGGAAGGATCGGCAACCAACAGGCGCTTCCAGTGCGCCTGGGTGGTCGTGTCCTGGGCCGCGATCGCGCCGCGCTCCACGGCAACCCGGATCGCCGCATCGGCGTCCGCTTCGATGCGGGACAGGCGATCACGCTCGAGGCGTTCGTTCTTCGCCTGGATGAGGGCGATCTCGGCGTCCTTCGCCGCCAGCTGGGCCTTCGCCCGCTCGCCTTCGTCCGATTCGGAGGCGGACTCGGCCTCCACGGCGGCGCGTAGGGTCTCGATCTCGGCAAGTTTGGCCTCGATCTGCTGATCGTGGGCGGAGAGCGCTTGTTTCCCGGCGTCGTCGTTGGCCTTGGCCAGGATCGGCGCTCGGCCATTGCGGAGGGCGGTGAGGGCCGCAATCGCGGCGAGGAGTTTTGCGGTGGCTTTCATGCTGCTGTCGGAGGTTCGGTCCTTGGACCAGATCGGCCGGATGGCTTTGAACGCCGGGTTGTTGACCAGGCCGCCCATGTTCAGTGGCGCGCCTGTGACGCGGGCCGGGTTCCCGTCGTCGGTGAAGAAGGTCGGAGAGAAGGCGCGGTAGCTGCGCCCGGTCACGGCATCGCGTCCGGATCCGCTCCACTCGATCCGGGAGTAGACGCCAGGCTGCGGCATCTCACGCCATTCGAAGGACACGGGCCAACCGGACGCGGGGCCGTTCTCGTGATCGAAGTCGAAGTAGGGGCGCTGCGGACTCGCTGCCAGGTGGATGCCGAGCGCCTGCTGCAGGACGGCAGCGGTGCCGCTGTCCACGGTGACGCGCACCTTCTTCGGCTTCCCGTTCTGGCTGGCCGTGATCGTGTGGACCCCGCCAGGCATCCACATAATCTCGGTCGGGGCCGAGGGCATGTCGGCAAACTCGATTCCGCCGAGGCGAGCCTGCACCGCACCCGTCGTCGTCGGGTCCGCGGCAGTCAGGGCCGACTTCTTGTCCAGGAAGCTGTTCTTCCGGCAGTTCACGCGACGCCTCCCTTCAAGCGGGACACGTAGGCCTGTGCGCGGGTGGTGACCGCTTCGGACAACTCCTCCTTGGATGGGAGGGCGTCCGGGTCGGGCTTCTGATCAACCCAAGGAGCGAGAACGTAGTGGACCACCACGCCCTTCGTGGTGCTCAGCTCAGCCAGCACGGCACGTTGCTGCCCGTCACGCTTCCCCAAGACGAAGAGGAGGATGCTCTTGTCGGCCTCGAGGGTGGCCGCGGTCCGTCCGTAGGCCTCCTTGGAAACCGGAATCGTCAGCGCCTTCGCCCGCTTCGGCGTGAGCCGGCCGCCGAAGACCTTCTGGGCGATCGCCGGATGGGCCACGGCGACGCGGATCTGCGTCCCGGCGGCATCAATCTCCGGCTGGTGGACCGCATTGGCCACCGCACGCCAGAAGTTGGTGCGCTTCCCGCCGAGGCGGTTGGGTTCGGTCCTCTGTTTCCCGATGAAGTGATTGCGGAGGCGGTTGCGGACTTCGCGACCCAAGACGACAGCCAGGCCGCGAGGCCTCTTCAGGCCAGACGTGATCTGGTCGATCTGGGCGGTCAGCCCCTTGTCGTCCAACGTGAGTGCAACCATTCATGAGGATGCTTTGGAAAAATGAGCTGCGAGTCTCGGGGTTAGAGGGATAGAAGTGGCAGCTGGTGTTGGGTGATTCAGGCAGCCCTAGGGAATGGAACCACTACCCAACATTCCAATTTGACACTCGAATTCAATCTGAGAAGAAGCAGGCATGGAAGAAGTGTCGAGCCAAGGTTTGGAAAAGAATGTACCTTCCGGATTTCGGAATTGGGTTTCCTCGCGATTGGGGCACAGCTTTTTCGGCTGGTTCATTCCGAGTTTCATCCTATGGAACTGGAAGACTTTTGCGTTTCTCATTTTTTCTGAGAAGTCCATTGAGGAGAAGTTGTGGACATATCGTGACTACGCTCTGGACACAGAGATTGAGGGTTTTTACGCACTCACCTTCTGGTTGTGTTTCTCAACAATCCCACCACTTCTCCTTGCAATGGTTGTTCCAATAGTCGGGGATTGGCTTGCTGCAATGTTTGTTATGTTTCGGGTCAATTCTGAAGCGGCGCACAATAGGTCTCTAGTTGTTTCAGCAAGGCATAGCCAAAGAGTGAAAGCTCTACTAAAACGAGCTGAAATTGGCTATGATATCTACGGCCCGGAAACCAAAAAGCTAAGAGCGAAACTTCTAAAATGCGAGGAGAAACTAAAAGAGGTGAGCAACGAACGAGACAATCTAAATTCACAGATAAAGAAGATTGGAGAAACGACTTTGAATCGGGAAGCAGAATTCAAACACCTTGAGAAGCAATACCAACAGAACGCCTCTGCTCTTTGCCAAGAGATTGAAGACGCGATAAGCTCGCAGTTAAGAGATAATATTACACTTAAGATTATGATTGATAAAATCAAGAAGCGATACAAAGTTTAAACCGATTATCGGAATCATAGTTTAGATTATGAAAACCGTAACCGATTTAGAGTCTGCTCGCCCGCATATCCCGTCAGTGTTTTTCGCTCCGATTTTGTCGGAGCGCACCGAGAAGGAGAAGCGGTTTGTGATACTTTTTTGCGGCGTTTTCCTGTTCCTTTTTCTAAGTGGGATTAAAATTGAGAAGATTGAAGCGCTTGGGCTTGTTGCTTCAATAGATGGAACCAAGGATTTACGATGGATCGCCGCAGCGGGGGCACTTTACTTTGGCTTTTCATATACGCTAAAAGCAGTCTGGGAGTTGAGGCTGAGATTTTCGCGCATCCAGAAGGAAGCGATTTCCGTAATTGCTCTTAAAGAGTCGATGCTCCGAGAACTGGAGGCACTTAATGAAAAGCCGTTAACACGCGAAAACCTGCGACAGCAGTTGGAAGTAAATAGTCAATTTGAAATGTTGCGCGACAAATTCAATCCCGGCCCAGTAATTGGGGCCGCAATGA
Source organism: Verrucomicrobiales bacterium (assembly GCA_027488845.1). Classification (GTDB taxonomy): domain Bacteria; phylum Verrucomicrobiota; class Verrucomicrobiia; order Limisphaerales; family UBA9464; genus SXXZ01. Next base: position 18,981 of record JAIYBC010000007.1, read on the forward strand.
TTGTTGAGTCCGCAATAATCCCGGCGTTTTTGTCAATTGCCACAGCTTTGGTATCATTGATTTACAGGTGATATACCTCTGCTGGCTGGAAGTGACCTCGTGAACATCGAAGGTCTGACCAGCAGTTTTAGCGTCGAAGGATATCGACTCCTATTCTTTCTTCGATTGCTGCCGCGAGTTTCTCGGTATTCAGGAGCGGTGCGAGCTCCTCTGGTAGATTCTGCTTCGCCCTAACCACCAGCGCATCAAACTCCGCTTCCGTAACCGACGAATCCTGGGCCGCGGCGATCAGTTCCTCGAACCACGGCAGGGTACCCCTCAGCCACTCCGCGCTTACACCTGTGACCGATTCGGCGACGGCCGCGGCCAGGCTTCGTTCGGTGGACCTGGCGGTGACTCTTTTTTTGGAATCGCCCCGCCCTGGGGCCGTGGGAGAGGCCTCCAGCACATCCTCCCCGTCGAAAGGCTGCGGAATTCCCAGACGCTCGTGAGCATATTTGGTAGGAATTCTCACGCCGATCCTGGCAGCGACTTCGAAGGTCTCAGCGATCAGCTTCGAGTTCTCCTCTTCCTCGATGTCCGGCACCAGCCACGGGCATTCCTCGTCGGTCCCGAAGTTGAGACGGCAGAAGGCGGGCACCAGCTGGGCATTCAGGACGCGGGCGGCAAACCGAGCCACCGCTTCCTCCCGATCGCTCAAGGTAGCCTTGTGGACGTCGCCCAGAGCTCGGCTGCCAGAGCCCGCTACGTCCGTGGTCAACGTCTGGCCTAGGATGAGGATGTCGCAGATCCGGTCCGCTGCCACGATCAGGCGCTCTTGCGGGCCTTCAGCTGAGGCCTTCACCGCCTCCAGGATCTGGAGCTGGGTCCCCTGAGGGAAGGCAGCCCATCCGGCCGAGCCGAGCTCCTGCATCATCTGCTCGATCTTCCCGATGGTGGCCGCATCCGCGGTCGACGCGTAGTTCGCCCAACGGATCGGGACACCGAAGAGCTGTGCAAAGTTCAGGAACCACTCCCAGGAGAAGTTCGTGGCGGCCCAGAAGAACCCCAGCGCCTGCAGCAGAGCCGAACCGCAAGGGTGACCTGACTTCTGCTTTGCGACGGCGATCAGGAACTTGTCGGGCAGGAACTCGCTCCACTCTTCGTCCTGTCCGCCAATCGATCGGAGCATCAGGCGGTCCTCACCCTTCGGAGGGTAGCCGTAGTGCCGGGGGTGTACCCATCGAGTACACTTCGGCGCCACGATCCCTGCACGGGGCTCCCACAGGATCTCCTGCACGGACACGCCCTTGCCCCAGGCGTCGAGTAGGTCGAAGAGCATGCCCTCGAACTCGTTCTCGTCGCGGGTCGGATCCGGGCGCATAGCCCACAAGGCATCCTCCAGCAGTCCGGCGCGTCGAACCGCTTCCGGGGTAGGCTCGGCGCCGCGTGCGGACCAAGGCTGCACGGTCCACTCAATGGCCTGCACCTTCTCACGCAGCTTCTTCAGGTTGCCTTGCAGGCGGGGCCAGGTCCGCTCCATCAGGTCGAACATCTCCCACTGCCGGGTCAGGTCGCCGCCCATTGCCTCGCGGATGAGCTGCTCGACCAGCTGGGGCGTGTAGTGACGGATCTCGGGCGCAAACCACCGGTCCCGCGATGGCCCGGTCAACCATGCGTCACCGGAGCGCTTCGGTGCGGCTTGGATCGGGTGGGATGCCCAGTGGACAAGTCGAAAACCGATGCCGGCGGTCCATCGCCGAAAGGGTGTTAGGGTGGTGTTCATGTTTCCTCCTAGGTGGTCCGTTTGAGTCGCGCCGGCCGCCAAGGGCCGCGACCGATCCGGATGCCCTCGGTCGATTCGAGGGCGCCTCCGGTCGAGTCCAGGGCGTGAAGGGCCAGCTTGTGGCTGTCGAAGGTGTCGCCGTGCTCGCCGCCGGGGCCGACTTCGGCTGAGAACGAGCCCCGGTCTCGTTTGACCAGGCGCATGTCGGTCTTGATGTACCGCTCAGGGGCGACGGTGATCTGGTTGTCGTCGAAGACCGCCACCAGCTGGTTGCCCAAGAGCGCCTTCTTGGTGATGGGCTCCTCGCCGGGCAGTTCGACCGTCTCGCTTCCAACAACCAGCTCGACCGGTACCAGGGCGGCGAGCTCGCGCTGAACCTCCGTGGCGAAGTAGCGCTCGTTCGTGGCGTCCACCGCCATCCGCCGGGCACGGCCTCCGTCCTTTCGGGCGTTCACCGTCTCCACCACGCGGCGGAAGCGCTCCTTGGCGATTGCCGGATCGTTGGTCTTCCAGACGAGGGTCAACGGCGCGATCAACTCAGCCCCGCCGCGCTCCATCACCGTGACGCTGGTCGGGTTGCTGGTCTCGTTCTCCGTCGTGGCTAGGTCGACGCCAATCCCGACTGGTCCCGGCCCCAGACGCGTCAGCAGGAGTGCCAAGGCGTTGTCGAAGTCGCTGTCTTCCTGAACCACCACGCACTGGCAACGTCCCACGCCGCGCCGCTGGGCGCTGTCGAGCTGCAGTAGGCCAATGGCCGCGGATCCGCCGAGGACGAAGCGGACGCCGTAGTTCCGATCCCAGGCGTCTTTGTCGTGGTCCTTCGCCCGCGACTCGTCCGGAGTGATCGGCGCGCCGGTGTCGTCGTCGTAGAGCATCACGCCGTCAGCGTAGGCGTCCCAGGCATCAACCCTCAGGACCCAGACCCCGAGATCGCTCCGGTACCAGTTGCCCTTCGGGTTCGGCACGAACTCCACCCCCACCGGCGGCGCCAGCAGTTCAAAGGAATAGTGGGTGTCATCCGGTGGTGGCGTCGTGGTGAGCACGCAGCGGAAGTCCGGATTGGAGGAGATGATCGGCTTCACCGCCTCCCAGACCTCGCGGAAGTTCTTCACGCGACCGACCTCGTCCAGGATCAGGTCGCCGGTCTCGCCCACCGCGTCGGGTGTCAGGGCCACCACCTTGGTTCGGGAATAGGTGCTCCGATCGAAGTGCAGCCGGAACTCCAGGCGGGTCGCCTCGTACAGCTCGGCGAAGTCGTCCGGGTTCAGCGCCGCCGCTGACTTGCCTCCTAGAGAATCGACCACGTCAAAGAGCGTGGAAGTCTCGGCGGCTTGCTTCACCAAGAGTCCGATCGCCTTCTGGAGAGCAGCGGCCTCCTTGCGGACGATCTCCCGGCCGAGATCCAACTTCACCGATCCGAAGACCACGGTGTGGCCCGGCGTCCGCATCATCTTCTTGAGGGCAAGTCGGCCGGCCTCGGTCGTCTTCCCGTACTGCCGACGGCAGAGGAAGCCCGTCACCCGGTGCAGATCCACTCCTCGCTCAAACTCCTTCTGGCCAGATCGGACCCTGAAGGGCGTTGGTTTGCCCTTCCGAAAGGTGGGAAGTTGAGACGATCCCTCAAGGTTCCCAGAACGGGCCTCAGACCCGCCGCTGAAATCCGGCACAGCAGCGCATTGCAGCGCTACTGGTGCTCCGATCGACGCAGCTGGGGTTCCGATACCCCGGGAATCGTCCTGGGGCATTCTGTGGGCCTTTGGAGCTGCCCTCTTCAGGTTGGGTTTCATGGTTCACCCGCAAGTCCTCCCGCCGCCCAGTCGTCCCCGAACATCAGCTGGCCGAGCTGCTCGATCTTCGCCGCATTCGTGATCGGGGCTGCCGCGATGTCCTTCGCCCGCTGATCCGCAGACCACTCAACGAAGAGTTCGCAGGTCTCTCGCTGGAATCGCTTCCTATCCAGAGCGAGAGCTTGGTCCGCTCGATTCACTTCGCGCTCCCGCAGCGCCAGCTTGCTCCTCTCGATCTCAGCCTTGGTTCTCGCAGACCTCAGCTGGACGAAGGACTTGGCGTCCTGCTGACGGATCGCCAGCAGGGTGAAGGCCTTGTGCCCCATCTCGTCGAGCTGGGCTTCCGTGATATCCGGGACTTCCCGCTTCAGCTCCTCGAGCAACGTCTCGGTCGTGGCCTCGTTTTCCCGGAAGGCCTCCTCCATCGCGATGCGGTCACGAATGTTGGAGAGCGTGGCCAGGCTCGGCTTACGGCCCGTCTTGGTCCCGGTCCTCCAAGGAGGAAGTCCGTCCCGAATCGCCTCGAGGGACTTCTTGGCATCCAGCAGGTCGACATGCAGGGCCTGCAGCTCTCCTTCGGTGAGCTGGGCCTCATACCGGTCGCTGCGCTGGGGCCGCGTCGGCATCAGGCTGGGGTGATGATGAGCTCCCCGAAACTTGCCGTCTCGGTGGTCCGATTGTTCCGGAGACGGTTGCTGGTGGCCACTGGCCGGACCAGGCAGTCTGAGAACAGCTTCCGGTTGTCGGGGCTGTCATTGATGGTCAACAGCCAACGTCCCTGGAGCCGGTCGAGTCGGGTGCGGAATTCAACCATGTCCTTCTGCCCCCATCCTTCGTAGGCGCCCGTGCTTGGGCCGACATAGGGGGGATCGAGGAAGAAAAAGGAGGACTTCGAGTCGTAGTTCTGCAGGCAGCGATCGTACGGGAGGTTTTCGACGACCACCTTGTTCAGTCGGCGGCGAACGCCCTCCAGGCGCTCTGACATTTCGTCGCGATCAAAGCCGACGCCGCTTCCGGTCTTGGCCACGCCGAAGCTCTTCATACCGCCTCCGAACGAGATGCGGTTGCGCAGGAGGAAACGCGCCGCCCGCTGGATTTCGGTCAGACCCGGCTGGGCGGCGAACTCGTGGAAGTCCCGGCGGCTCGCGACAAACCAGCGCATCTCCTCCATGAGGGCTGGCAGGTGGAAGTGGGCGTTGCGCAACAGCGCCACCAGGTCGCCGTTCAGGTCGTTCACGACTTCTACCGGATGGCGCTCCTTGTTCAGCAGCAGGGCGGCCGAACCGGCGAAGACCTCGCAGTAGCAGGTGGCATTGGCAGGAACCAAGGGCAGCAAGCTCCGCAGCAGGCGGCGCTTTCCGCCCGGCCAACGCAGCAGAGTTTTGACAGGGGTCTCGGCTTTCATGGTTTCAGATCTGGTACCGGCCGTCGGCGGTGATTCGGTAGTGGCGGGCGTCGGGGTTGAGAGGGCTGTTGGCGGTGGTGACCCAGCGGCGATCAAGCAACCAATCCAGATGGGTTCGGGTCTCGGATTCCGCCACGTCGGGAAATCCCTGGAGCGGCAGCAACACCGACACGGCGTGTGCGGCCAGCCCCCAACGGGAATGGTTGGCGTCCAGGATCCGGAGGATCGCGGCGCGGAGGAGTTGGGTGCGGTCCATGGTCAGTCCCTGCGGTCAGCGATTCGATCGAGCCGGGCGGTCGCCGCGACAATGCTCTGGTTCAGCGCCACCACCGTCGCGCTGAGGCTGCTGACGTCGGTCTTGGCCTTCATGATCTCGTCACGAAGGGCATTCATGTCGTCGCGAAACTCGCCCCGAAGGCCCCGCTCCATCCCGCCCAACTTCGCAAAGATCTGCTCGTGCTTCTCTTTGGTCTCGGTGCGGTGGGTCTGGATGTCCGAGGCGTGCTCGAGATGGCGACGGTCGAACTCCGACTTCATGGCCTCCAGCTCCCGGCGCGTGGCAAACAGGCTGACCAGGCTGACCACCGTCGAAACGCCGCTGGCGACGGTGAACCCGATCAGGACCGCGTTGCCCACCGCGGAAGGGCCGGCCTGCGCGAGAATGGGAAGCATGGATGGTCGCGTGTTGACGGCGTTTCAGGCGGTCCGGGAAGAGAGAGAGGAGAGCACACTTTGCCTCAGTTCCCGAAACGCCTTGCGATAGGCCTCAGGCACATCGGTCTCCTGGACCGCAAGGTTGCGCGCCAGGTCACTCAGCTCGATGGCGTCGATGCGGCCGTCCGCCAAGGCACCGGATACGGTGCCAGAGATCACCTGTACACGTTCGTCGAGATCCCTAACCGCTCCGGTGAGCTCCGAGACCTTTGCGATGTGTTCCTTCACACGATCGAGCTCCCGACCAGGGTAGGTTTCGACGCCCTTGATCACCGTGTCGGCGACCAATTTAGCTCTGTTCGCCCGTCGGGTTTGCCAACCCGCTACGAGGGTCGCAACACCACCAACCAGCGTAAGCCCCCAGTCAACGAAGGGGGCCGAAGGCGTTGGATTCAAGGCGCTGTTGGCCCGCCTCGCGGTTTCCAACCCAGCAAGCAGCTCGGGGTTGGCAATGTAGTGGGTACGCTCTACCAGGTTTGTCACCGGGGGGAGAACCACGGTATTGGTCACCAACTGAGGTGGCCGCTCGATCAGGTTGGTCACAACTACGGTGGCGCCTTGAAGTGTGTTGGTGACGTAAACCAGTTGTGGGGTCTGGGGAATGGGCAATAACACCGTGTTCGTAACAGGCGGCGAGACCACCGTATTGGTTATAATCACTGCTCGGGTAAGCGGATTGTGAATTCTCGCACAGCCGCTTGCGAAGAACAGAACCAGTGCAGCCATGGCAGCAACGGACCAAGGCCTGCAAATCTCAAATCTGCAATGGGAATGGATGCGATTCATGGGCAGGAGGGGACGGAAGAGAAGTTTCCGGGTGCAGCAGCAGCCCGATCCGAAAGAAGAGGCCGCCAATTGACGGAACAGCTAGAAGGCCAGGTACAGTCGAGAGAATGAAGGCCAACGCCACCATCTCTGACTGGAATCCTAGGAAGATGATCCTGACCTAGCCTCGAAGTCGTTCCAGTCGACAACGAGACCATCCCAACTGCGGTCTTCACCAAGCTGTGGGCTACCATGTGCGACCGAGCGTCGCACGTACTCAGCACACTTTTCCCGTGAGTGTTTGGGCTGCTGTGCTGGAAGTGAAGATTCCCGGCGCGAGTATCAGTTTGGAATAATTTGAAGCAGTTCTCGGATCCCCTCGCGTCGATTCCTTAATCCAAGTCCAATCGTGTTCAAATATTCTTCAACTTGAGGAAATTGGCTTCCCCGAAGCGAAGCATAAACGCCTTTGACACAAGCCTCCAGTTTGGCTCCGGCAAGCAAATCCATCTTCGTCAGATTGTTCTGGTCGAATCCGAATCCCAAGAAAGCGATGATTCCTTGTTTTTCGCCGTTCCTCACCGCCATCTTGAACCACTCTTCCCACAAGGACTCACGACGTTCCTCATCCACAGGTTCGTGAGCAAAGTGGATTCCATCAGCTGCAATCTTAATAGCCCTGCCATTCAAGAACCCGTACGGAACTCTGTTTCTTAATGCCGCTATGTTTATGCTATCTAGAGTTGATTGATCGCAACCGTAGAACTCTCCAAAAGTTCCATGTATATGCCAAATCTTCGCAGATTTGACGATTGCGTCAGCCTTTTCATCGCTCAATTCAAAGGTTGCACGAATCGAATAAAAGAACATTTGCTCTAGAAGGCGATCATAATTGAATGTCCAAAACTGGACTTTGTTTGCGCTAAAAAATTCTTCAGGATCGGTGATCCCGCGAGCCATCTTAGTGAACAGTTCTGAGAACCATGGGGTGGCAGAGATGGTTCGCGCGTTTGGTTCTACGGGATCGAGCACCAGCTTTTCGTTATAACTAACATTCTCAAAGCTATGCGCATGTCTTGATTCGCTTGTCAGGATAACTTGAGCAACCGCAAGTCTCCAAAATCTAATTAACTCTTTAGAGTTTGGAGAATTCCGCTTATCCATCATTTCAGCGAAGCGATCAACAGGAGATAATTGACTCTTCTTTAGTTCACTCTGAAAATAGCTAAGCTGTTTCTGTTCGTACTCTGTGCCAAATCTCGATTCAGAGCCCGATATCCATAGCGGACTCAAAACCTGCTGCCCGGCCAGAATTCGCCAAAGCTGTTCACCAGTCGGGAACCCATAGTCTGCAGACGCACCGGCGCCTAGAATAAATAACGTGGGCACATTAATCATTGCCGTAATGACTATTGTGATGGCTACGGGGCGTCTTCGCTTCCTTTGGTGTCATCATTCCGTGTCGCTAGAGCAGGACTCGAGTCACCAACACCTTCAACTTCAGATGCGGACTTTTGAGATGAAACGCGAAGTGTTCTTCCTGCTGCCTTCTGGATCTTTCGCTTCGCCTCTTCAGCTTTTTCACCTTCCAAGACATCTCTCTTTAAAACCTCGTTGACTAGAACGGAACGAATTTGATCGGTGTCGATCTTTACGTCAGGAGAAACCCTCCGAAGTTCCCTCCGAACAACATCAAGAATAGTGTCAGAGAGAATCATTGCACCGAGAAAGAAGCGACTTAAAGCCTGCTTTTGTGAATGAAACTCACCTAGCAGTGACCGCTGCCAACCCTCTTTGCACCACAGATAAAGTGTATCGATGTCGGAATCTGTCTTGGGGTTTACAGCGCAGAAATCAACATCAACAACTAACTCTGTTGTGATTGGGCGAGTGAAGAAGACGTGATAAACAGACCACCGAATTCCGTTTGTCAGAAGAACCCAATCCACCCCCTGATTCGCTGCATAGTCAACCGCCTGCTTTACATGGGATTCTTTGAGTTCCAGGCCGACTGCCTTCACTTCAATGAGCGTAACAAGGCGACCTTCGAGCTTAATTGCAAGGTCACAGTAAGTTCCACGAATTGCAAACTCGGACGTCAGTTCAGAGTATTTGTCATATCCGAAGACATCTGCCAGCATGTCTTTTACAATTGTTACTGTATCCGTTTCCCCAACATCTCGAGCCTTGGCAGCAGACAAAATGGGTTGGTACCTTTTGATGCCAGCAATAATGCGTTCACTGGTGCGCTTCGGGACGTTTGCCATGGTAGTTGTTTTTTGATTCTGCTTATGAGGTGAGAGCGGACTTGTTGACAAGTTATTGGTCAGACAGGCCTTGTCCTAGGGGGCGTGTATTGTGGTCGATGTCATGAGCGACCAGACGCCTTCGCCGGGGAAGATCCAGTTGAAGTTCCGAGTGACGCTGGAACCGTTGCTTGAGGTCTCGACCGCGGGGCGCTCCGTCGAGGAGATCGAAGCGCTGGCTCGCCTGCACTACCGCTGGTCGAAGCAGCTGTTTCTGAAGGCTCGCTTGATGCGGAAAGACGCCGGCGAGGCGACAAGCCCGAGGCAATCTCGGCGGCCGAGATCTGCCGGGACATCTGCTCGGGCGAAATTGCAGAACTAGACGCCGAAGAAGGCCGACCCATCGGCGGTTTGGAATCTCCAGGATCCAACGTGAACGCCTCCAGCATCTGGTTCATGCCTTCAATGGCCCTGCGACGCTGCGTCGGAGGGAGACGACGAAACCGGCTCAGCACGTCTTGTTCCCAGGATTCCAAGGCCCGCGGCGCATCGTGGACAACCCGGCCATCGGCATTCTCTCCCACCAGGAGCCGTTCACCGATCAGCGTCGCGAAGAGGCGGAGAACCGTCAGGCTGGGACGGGCCTCCATAGAGACGTACCGGCTGACGGTTCCTGGATCGAGGTGAAGTTCCGCTGCGGCCCGGCTCTGTTTCCAGCCTGAGGCGGAAAGAAGGCGCAGGAACTCTTGGTTTAGCTCGTCCACGAATCGAATTGGGCGGTCAGGGCGGATTGCAGGCAACAACCCAGGCGGCGAAGAAATTGCATCACGCAAGAAAACCGCTTGCAAGGTTGAACTACACAATGTAGCCGTTGCATCACGCAATGAGCGCTGCCCTGAAGTTGACCCCGAGGAACCTGAGCCAAGTGGCTGGTCTCAATGGGTTCCGAGGCGTGGCCGAGCTCGCCCGAAGCTTCGGACGGCATCGAGTCACCCTCTATCGGGCGGTGGCCCAGCCCCGCCGGTTCGCTCCCACCATCCGCGAACTGAACAAGGCGCTTCCTCGCCGAAAGCCATGACACCTCGCGAACATCCCATCCGGGTTCTCGCCCGGCACAGTCTGGCCAACCTCCCGGATTCGATGTCCGAACGGAGACAGGTCCTGGAAGCCCTACTCGAGCTCCTTCCGCGCCATCATGAGAACCGTCAGGAGGTCCGGAACCTTCTGTCGACCCTCGACCAGCACCTCCTCCTCCAACGCGAACTTCCCTTTGGGGGACCAGCGAAAGGAGCCCGATGAGCGTTCTTCTGACCATCGGACCTCACCGGTTTGTCGTTGGAAGCGCCGCCGTTGCCAACGCGATCGCGGAGGCTTTGGCAGCGGCCCCCCAGATTGAGCGAATCCATGGAGGCACTGACCGAGGCGCCGAATGGACTCAAGCGGGGGAAGCAGTGCGCATCCTCACTTTCCGAGTCGATCGGTTCGCAGGGGTCTCGGGCGTCTCCCTGGCCCCGTCTCCCATCTCCCCAGCGGTTCAGGCTGTCCTCGGAGAGGCACCTCGAATTCGCCGCAGAACACACCAGGACCTCGCCAGCGCCGCAATCGACTGACCCGACTCCATGCGCAACGCCTTCGATCAACGCCCCATCTTCTATCGCCCCTTGGGCGACCTCTCGGTTCATCCCGCCCTTCGAACCATGCCGAGGCTTTCCAAAGAGGATCCTCGCTATGGGGCCATGCGTACCGCTTGGCAGGAGAGCGGAGTTCTGCCTCCGCTGTTTGTCACCGCGGAGGGCAGGATTGCCGATGGACGGCATCGGTACTGGTTCGCCCGAGACATGCGCCTGGAAGCGGTTCCGGTCATCGAAGTGGATGAGGACGAAGTTCCGCTGGTCATCGTCAACGGGTTGGCTGGCCGAAACCACACCTCGAAGGGACAACGGGCCTACCTGGCGGTTCCCTACCTGCAGTCGGCCTTCGAGGCCGCCCAACGCCGACGCCTCGAGGTCCTGAAGAACGGGAGCAAGACCACGCTGCCGCCAGTCACTTCGGTGGACGACCTGGCCGAGAAGCTCGGGGTCGGCCGGGACCTGCTTTTCCAGGCACGTCGACTGCATGACGCCTTCGAACAGGATCCGAAGCTCCGCGAGGAGATCGAGCCCCTGATTCTGGCGGAGGAGTCCCCGATCGGACTCGGGGCTGCCCTCGCCGGTATTGCCGGTCGCAAAGCGACACAGGGCAAAGCGAGGCCTCCGGCCCGGAACTCCGCTTTGCACAAGTTCACCTTCGCCTGGAGCGGCTTGGCCAAGACCGGAAACGGATGGGAGCGCTGGAACGACGAAGAGCGTGATCAGGCGACGGAGGCTATCCGCAAGTCGGTCGGACAACTTCCGGACGAGGCCCTGAACGCCGTGGCGGCCGCCGTCCGCAACACACTCCGCGAACGCAAGTCGGCCGGAATCGATCCCGCGAACTGAATCGACCATGTCCGGCGCCGCCCCCATCTCCGACACCCGCATGCGCGAGGCCAATCGCCGCCTCGCACTCGTCGAGACCTATCGTGGACTGAAGTCGCAGGGCTTCACTCCGAACGAGGCGGTCGGCCGGATGCGTCGGATGGGAATCGCCGAAAGTCGGGCCACACTCGATCGCTACGACAAGGCGCACCTGGTGCAAGGGTATGCCGGACTTCTTCCCAACTCCCACTTGAGCGGGCGTCGTTCCGAGTTGGACCGCCTGAAGGAGAAGCTGGGCAAGGACGTGGTGGAATCCCTCCTGGCCCGTGCCGCGGCGACCGCTCTCGACACACAGAGCGAGGTGATGGGATTGCGCTTGGTCGCCCAGAGCCCGGAGGCCCCGGAGTCGTTCGCCCAACTGGTGGACTACGCCGCCCATGGGGGGCCTCGAGCGAGCAAGCACGCCCTCCCTCCATCGATCCGGCAGGCCATCCGCCGCAATCCGGCAGTGGTTCGGCGGCACAGCGGCCAACGGAACTCGAACCTGCGAGGATTCTGGATTCCTAGGCGGGTGGATATCCTTCCAGGCGACGTGTGGACTTCGGACGACACCACCCCGATCTGGGGATGGTGGGTGCCGTGGGAGCACGCCAAGGGCAATCCTGCCTTCGACAAAGCCTCCTGCGAGTACCGCCACGGGGTGAAGCTGCTTCAAGGGCAGCTCCTTCCCTTGGCCGACGTCGCCAGCAACTGCGTCTTCCAAGTCGCGCTGATTGCCCGAGAGACCTCTGCCTACAGGGCGTCCGACATCTGGTCGCTGTTCGGGCGCGCCTTCGCCCAGTTCGGACTGCCGCGCCTCGGCTTCCAACTGGAGCGGGGTTCGTGGGAATCGAACCTGATTCGAGGCGTCGAAGTTTCGGTCGAGCAGGACGGCGTCTCGCTCGATCGCCGGGTGGGCGGCCTCCGGATGCTTCCGACCAATGTCACCGCCTGGCACCGCCAGACTCTCGGAGGGGACTTCACCTTTCCGTCGCATCTCCAGACCTGGACCAGCTACCTCCCGAAGTCGAAGCCGGTAGAGGCGATCTTCGATCGGATGCAGACCCTTGAGGGAACCCTCTGGGGAAACCTTGGACGGGACCAACAGCGGCGGCCGAACGAAGCGGCCAAGAAGCAATTTGAGGCGTGCAGGCGAGGTGCGGCGGATCCCCGGCTCCATTTTCTAAGCGGGACCGAACTCCTCACCCGCCTGCGCGCCCTCATCGAGTTCCTCAACAACGAACCGATGGAGGGCCAGGTCTTCAAGGGCGTCCCGCGACTGCTCTGGGAGCAGAACCTGCGCGAGCACCCGCTCTACCGGATGCCGGAAGAGCAGCAGTACCTTTTCCGCAGGTCCTGGCATGCAACCCGGATCACCCGTGGCTGGGTGATCTGCAGATTCACCGACGCCGAGGGAACCAAGCGGGTGGAACACTACTGCCAGCCAGAGCGTTTCCCGGACCTGGAGGGACGTGAGGTGCTGGCCTACTTCGACACCGAAGACTGCCGGCAGCCCGCGCAGATCCACGATGCGGCGACGGGCGAGTACCTCTGCGGTGCCAATTGGTTCGAGCGTCCAGGGATGTTCCTCGATGCGGCACAGCAGGGGCACGACCTCAAGCGGCGCTACAACAACGCTCTGACCACCCTCTACGCCGACACGGCTTCGAAGGCGCCGAGCCGCCAGTTGCCGCAGGAGATTGCGGAGAGACGGAACCAGCCGGCCGAGGTGGTGACCTTTACGCCCCAACGCGAACGGGCGCCGAAAGCGGACAACCCTATGCGGCCTGCGTCCCAGGACCAGTTCCAACGAGACCAGGCACGCCGACTGAAGCTTGCCGAAGCCCTTCGGAAGACGGGCCTTGAGGGAGTGCCGGTCTCGGAAACCTGAACCAAAACCAATCATGGAAGACACGAAGACGAAGCAGAAGCTGGAGGATACCTGGGGAGGCATCCGATGGGACGACCTGAACATCGAGAAGTGCGCCAACCACTTCCCCGAGGAACTGCGGGAGGACTTCCGATGGCTCAAGAGCTGGGTTCGAGACTGCTGCCATCGGGATCTCGACATCCTCCTGGAGCGGGCGAAGGCGCTGGGCATCTACCACGACAAGACAACTTGGTCGCGGGTTCTCCGGGGCCGGAGCCACATCGACAACTCCGGAGAGCCGCTCAAGACGCCGGTGATCAGCAGCGAGAAGCTGCGGTCGGCCATCGAGGCTCTCCGCTCGAACGTCCGAGCAGAGGCCCTGCGGGGGAAGGTACCCTTCGTGGAGACCACGAGCTGGGAGGCGATCGAGTCCTACATCGACGGCAAACGGGCGCGAGACCGGGTCAACCGCTGGGGCGTGGTGGTTGGTCCCACGGGCAGCCAGAAGACCGCCTGCTTCAAAGAGTACGTCCGGAGAAACAATCACGGCGCCACCTGGTGGATGGAGGCTCCTGCAGGGGGCGGCGTCAGCGAGTTCCTCGGACGACTCGGGATGCGCGCCGGCCTGGCGGAACAGACCAGCCGCGACAAGAAGCGGTTCCATCTGCTTCGAACGATCCCTTCCGGCAAGGCGATCATCATCGACAACGTCCAGGATCTCTACCGTCCAGGCAGGCTCGAACAGCCGGTCTTCTCCTTCCTGCGCCAACTCCAGGACGAGACCGAGTGCTGCATTATCCTCTCCATCACACCGACCTTCGAGCGGGAGCTGACCAACGGCATGATGCTCGGCTACTTCGAGCAGTTTGAGGGACGCAGCGGTGGTCGCCGGAACTGGCTGCGGCTCCCGGACTACGCGCCCGACGAAGATGTCGTCCGGATTGCAGAGGCCTTTCAACTGCAAGCGCCGCGGCAGCACTTGAAAAAGCTCGTCGAGATCAGCCGCGAGCCAGGTCGGGTTCGGCGGGTCTTCGAAGACCTGCAGCAGGCCCGGATCCTTGCGAACGCCTCGAAGCAGGCGTTGACGATCGACCACCTCCTGGAGGCGAGAGGAGAGGACTGAGCATCATGACCTTCGCCCACTTCTTAGGCTTCGGACTCCTGCTGCTCGGCGCGATGACCCTTGCGGGAATCCTGATCTGGACCTTCGACCGCGATCACCCCGCGTTGCGGCCGGACTTCACACCGCCGCGCCTCGCGCCTCGCCTGAAGGCGAAGCAGAACCCCGCAACCGATCACCTGTCGCCGACCACCACCGCCACAACCAACCACTGACCCATTCATGAATCGCAAGACCAAGAAGACCACCCCCCTGTTTGCCATCCTGACCAACGAGGAAGGACTCGCTTCCGCAGCGAACCGTCACGTCGAGCTGTCCATTGCCCTGAACCGGGCCAAGGCCGACCACGAACGGCGCCTGGCCGAACTCAACACCGAGTTCGACAAGCAGATCGCGGAGCAGGTGAACGAGATCAACAGCCTCGAGGCCGCCATCCAGCTATTCGCAGAGAGCCGGCCCGATCTCTTCCCGCAATCCGCGGAAGACGGACCGCGCAGCCGAACCTACCGAAACGCGGTCATCGGCTTCCGGACCAACCCGCCGAAGGTCGAGAAGAGAGTCTCCAAGGACACTATCGAAGCCATCGTCGAACGGTTGGAATCCCTGGCGTGGGGCGAGAAGTACGTGAAGTACGCCGAGCCTGGCTTGGACAAGGAAGCGCTCCTGAAGGACCGCGCCGTACTCACCGAGGGGCAGCTGGCCCAGGTCGGCCTCAAGATCAGCCAAGGGCAGACCTTCTTCATCGACCCTGTGTTTGAGTCCGCCGAGTCGGTCCGGAAGGCGGCCTGAAACTTCACAAGAATTCGCCATGATCACCGAACTCGATCTTCTCCAACCCAGCGGTCTGTCGTCCGGACGAGGACTTCAGCCGACAAAGCTCCCGCTCCAGTCCGGGATTTCCGCACAGAACGTCATCACTGCGATCTTCGCTGCTGATGGCCGAAAGGTGGCGTTCATCGCCCGTATCGCGGTCGACCCATTGCGGGCGAATGCACTCCTGGAGTGGGGAGATCGCTCGCGATGGGTCACTGACCGCCGACTGGCCAAGAAGTGGGGCGTCGGACTGGTGTTGGCCGACCCGAACTGGGCCGCGACCCAATTGGCCATGGATGGCGACCAAGCTCCGGCGGGCGTGCCGTTTGTGTTCCTGTGAGCGACGACCACGACCAACGCGCCCGAGCGCTGCACGCGTGGTTCTGTGGAGCCACTGGACAGCAGGTCCCTCTGCGCATGCAGACCCTGACCGCATGGATCGACTGGCTTCTCGCTGGGCACAATGGACCGGAGATGGCCTTGGTGATCCGGTACCTGCGGCGGGAGGTTTCCGCGGCGCGCCGAAATCCGGGATGCCTGGCGCTGCGTCAGCTCCTGAACCTCGAGAACTTCGAGAAGGACCTTGGACTCGCGCAGATGCACAAGGCGGGAGGCTTCGATCCAGAGCGCCGCCTCTCCGCGCCACCGGACCTCTCTCGCCTTCCAACCGTCGCCGTCGCTCCCGTGACCGCTGATCCCGCTGCCGATTCACCCGTCGAGGAATCCGTCCGTGTCGCCCGGATCGCCCAACTCGAAGCCCTTAAACGCGAGATCCAATGACCCAACGCCAGCGAATTCACCTCTACTTTCCAGCATGGCGTTCTGCTTTTGCCGCCAACTGGTCGAACCAACGGGGCCAAGTCTCGCTGCTCGAGTCACCTGCCAATGCCGAGCTTGCGAGGAAGATCGACACCTTGGCGAAGCAGAGGGCCGCTGACGAGTTCCGTGCGCCGAGCGGCGACGATCTTCGTCACATGACGCACCTCTTGGTTCTGGGGAGACCTGTCAGCAGCAACGATCTAGGCAACCGGGATCTAGACCGGGTCCTCAACACGTTCCGACTCCTCGCGAATCCCGACAACCTCCAGGCTGTTATGGAGGAACAGGCCCCGGATGCAGCGGATCGGAAGCGGATGGAATACGCTGTCAGGAACTGTGGGTGGCCCGAGGCCTATGTGTTGCATGTCTGCCGGGAGAAGTTCGGGACGAGTAGATGGGATTCCCTGCCGTTGGCTCGGCTTCACCAATTGGTGATCACTCTGAAGGCTCGACGGCGCGCCCGCCTCGGCAGCACGTCTGCAGCGCCTTTCCCGGGAGCACCGCCAATCGCCAGACCAAACGCGACGCCCCGCAGATCCCGAATTCCATCGCCTCCGGCGGAGAGGTTTGTCCAGACGTGGAGTGTGCCGAGCACTGGGGCATTCGGCGCAACCTACACCGGAGACTGAACTGAGCTCTCAACCATACCCCTATGCAGGCAAGCTTCTTAGCCCGGATGACGCTCCGCTTGAGAACAGAAAAGCTCGGGCGGGCTACCCACTAGATGCTTCCAAATTGGTTCCAGCTCATGGGAGGGAGCGAATTCGCGAAGATGCAAGACCTGCTCCAAGGCTTTCATTCCAAAGGAGCAGCGCCGATTTGTTGGCTTCATCAGCCTTGATCTACGAGCGGACTGCGACCGTTTTTTGAATTCATTCATGCCACTCCGCTTATACCACGTTTCGAGATGCCTAAAGGAAGCGGGATCTTTTCCTCGCAGGCCAAATGCCATCTCTAACTGCCTGATAATCAATGAGCGCTGAATTCAGGAAAAGTGCTAGTGTGCCCGCTGAAAAGGTAGGAAGCCGGTCTCCCGTTTCTCGCCCCCTCTCTTCTGGGGAGTGGGCAGACATTCCCGTTGCCCTGCGTGAACGGGCGTTCTTCAGCGCCCACGTCGAGAGCGCTCGATTCCTGGAGAGGACCAAAGCCCTGCTGGAAGACTTTCTGAACGAAGCCAGGGAAGAGATCGTGCAGCCAGATGGGACGGGCACCACTGCACTAAAGGTCGGTAGCCGCGCCCACTTCGTGGATCGGGTCCGTCGCTTTGCCATCGAAGAAGGGGTTCCTGTGCCCGAGTCTTGGAAGGGTTCCATCCGGGATATCACCCATTCGAGCCGGCTGGCCCTGATTTTTGATATCCAGACTCTAGCTGCCCAGGAGTACGGATCGTGGAGGCAAGGGATGCAGAAGGATGTCCTGAACGAGTTCCCCGCCTACCGGTTCATCCGAGAAGTCGACGTAGTCCAGCCGCGACCGCTCCATGTTCAGAACACCGGAGTCGTACGACTGAAGACCGACCTCCCGTTCTGGCTTACCATGAACAGCCCGACTCTTGGTGGCTTTGGCGTGCCTTGGGGTCCGTGGGGATTCGGCAGTGGGATGGGAGTAGAGGACGTCGACCGGAAGGAGGCCGAGGCCCTGGGACTCATCAAGCCTGGGGACCGGCTAGAACCCGCCGAGAAGGGCTTCAACGACCATCTCAAGGCCAGCGTCACCAACCTCAGCCCGGAGATTCAGGAGTTTCTCCGTCAGAAGCTTGGAGACTCGGTGAAGTTCCAGGACGGGGCCGTTTGGTGGAAGGGCGATCGGGCGAGCAAGCGGGACGCGGGCGTGGCTCCAGTTCCCCGCAGGAAGCCATCGCCGATCGATCCCAATGCATTTCCCGAACGACTCGACATCTTGGTGCCGGTCCGTCGCCTCGGCGGCAGCACAGGCGCGGAGTTGGTTCGCGATCCGCTAACCGGACAACTGTTCGTCCGCAAGGAGGGCAATTCGCCCGACCACGTGCGGGAGGAGTTCGCTGCCGATCAGGTGTACCGGGCTCTGGGGGTGAACGTGCCGGAGGCCCGCATGTACGATGATGGAAAGCGTCCAGTGAAGCTGGCCCGTTTCATCGAGGGTCGCACCTTGGGATCCCTTCCGCCGCCTGAGCGCGAGGCAGCGATTCTCAAGCTCCGGGACCAGTTCGCGGCGGACGCCTGGCTGGGAAACTGGGATGTCGCTGGGACCGGCCTCGACAATGTCCTGGTGGATGAAGCCGGAACTCCGTGGCGAATCGACAACGGCGGATCCCTGCGATTCAGAGCCCAAGGCGCCCGGAAGACCGCAGAGGAGTGGAACGCCTGGCCCACGGACCTTTGGACGATGCGGGACGCCGCGAAGTTCCCGGTTCCGGGGAAGGTCTTCGGGGGCATGCCAATCTTCGATGTCTCCAAGGGCATTCGAGGATTGGACGGCCGGATTTCGGCTGCGATCCAGGCGGCTCCTGCCGAACTGCAGCCCGTCTTGGGGTTCCGCTGGGAACAGATGAGGCAGATCGCAGCCAAGGCCCTCGACTACCAGTCGACCCAATTCACAGCCTCCTACTCGGACGAGGTCACGCGATGGATGATGGAACTCCGGAAGTCCGGGGTCTTCGACCGTCTGTCGACGGAGCTCCGCCAGGGGAAGGCGGGCGACTACGTGCTGAACGATGAGAACGGCGTCCCGTTCGACCATCTTCGGACCCAGAAGGGGCAGAAACACGCCGACCCAAGCGAGAACTTCTTCCTGGTCGTGTCGGAGGCCGCCAAGACGATCAATGGGCACCACGCCAAGGGCGACACCGCCTACAACCAGGGCAAGCTCAGCAACGCTGCCGCACTCGCGCCGGAGCTGAAGAAGCTCTCGGCCTCTGGCAATCCGCAGCAGAAGGCAATGGCGGCGCACTACCTTGGGGTCCTGGAGGGCATCGAATCGGCAAAGGGAAACACCAGCTCCAAGGTTCCCTTTGTGACCAAGTTTGAATTGAAGTCGACCGCGTCCAAGGCCCAGAGGTCTGTGATTTCGGAGCTTGCCGACTGGATGTCGAAGAATGGCGGAGACTGGTCCATCGTAAGCCAGTGGGCCGGTGATCAGGCGGGTTCGAGCAAGAGCAATGGCAGCAAGGCGCTGAAGCGACTGCTACTCGACAACCTGGTTGGAGCGTCGGAGTCGGATTTCTGGGACCCACCGGCTGCGAAGAACTTGGCGGCCATGCGGAAGGCGCATGGGGAACGCTACGATCGCTCGATGCTGATGTTCCAGGCATTCGTCCAGGAGGTCCTTGGTAAGCTCCAGTTCCCAGGGAACGATCGGAATGCCCGAAGCGTCCGAATCTTGCGGACCGAGACCAATGCGGGAGCCGTGCCGATTCCCGTCGGGAAGGTGGGAACCTACAAGCGTGGCGTGAATGAATCGGGATCGCTCTTCTATCCGGTGTTCACCGGGGCGAGGACCATCACGGTCGTTCCGCACACCCGGATCACCAGTCTCTACTTCTTCGAACGCACCCCTGGGGCAGGCGGTGACTTCCTGCTCGGTGACATGGAGAACGAAGCCACCTACATCGGGTGGGGGCTGCGGGTTCTGAACCTTGGCGTCCTGCCCAAGGAACGGGTGCCGATGAAGATCGGCAGCACCAGAAAGGAATGGGAACTATGATGAGAATTGTCGAACGGCTGGATCTGGAGGAGGGATTCGAATTCCAGAAGGCCTACATTCGGGATCTGGACGGACGTCCCGCCCTTTTCGGGAGCTTCGGAGGAGTTGAGTGCGACATGGAGACCAAGGAGTCGCTCCTCGAGGCTGGAGTGGTTTGCTGCCAGCCCGTCGACTTCGACGCTGACTGGCCACTTTCGGTCGTTCTCGAAGGAGTCGACGACCAACGCTATCGGATCAATGGAGCGACTGCAGATCCACGGGCCGTGGCGGCCGCTCGTCGGTTCCACGAGCTCCTCATCAGCGGCGAAGCGAAACCCGGAGTGGAGCTCTGACCATGTGGATCGCCTCCAAGCTGGGATTCTATTCCATGGTCCAGAAGTCTGCCGGAGAATGGCACATCCGAGCCAGGCTTCGCCGCGACTTGGAGCAGCTCGCCCAGGCCACGGATCTCGATCCCGCGGAGATCCAATGCTGGGAGCACACTGACTACCGATGGCGCATCATCTGCCGGGACCCGGTGAAGATGGCTGAAGTCTTCCTCGGTCTGTTCGCCTCGGTGACCTACGGGAACTTCAAATCCGAGGTCGCCCGTCATCCTGACCAGCAGGGGAAACTGCCGGCGTACCACCATCTGTGGTCAGAACTCGAATCACTGCAGGAAAAAAATCGAAGAAACCCCAGCTGAACCAACGCCAAAGGCCGGAACCGTGTTACCAGCACGGCCCGGCCAGGGCGCGACCAGCTCACTACCATGAGCCAGCCGCAAAAGCGCATTCCCGCGCACAACAAGACCGTGTTTTACACAGAGGGTCAGACAACGGCTGTCCTGGTCGAAAGATTGGGCCGCCGTCGGCAGCAGCAGCTGCTCGGCGTCACAACGGCCGAGGCGCTGCTGACCTGGTGCCGGGCCAATGCCGCGGCACTGCTGTACCTCCCGACCTCAGCCCCGGAAGCCAACAGGAACTGAAATGAAGCCCCCGACCCGTCCGGCACCCGCCCAAGCCGCCACCCAACTGACGCTGTGGACACCCACCCTGGCCATCCCCCAGGGAGACGGGACATTCGTGGTCAAGCCAGGCAAGCCGGTCGAGTGGATGACGCCCGCCCAGTTCGCGGGGGCTGTTGGGCTCCATCGGAACACCGTCTACACCTACCTCGGCTCCCCGGCACTTCCTGAGCGGTTTATCGACTACATCGGCCTGCGGAAAATCCGCATCCAGGCCGCGGCGGTGGAATACTTCAAGGAACACAGCCGGAATCGCCGCATGGGAGTGATCTAGGGCGCACTTGTCCCCTCATTCTCCTCGGATCACAGGTTTCTTGGCACCGCTTCCTAGCGTTCCCAGGCCCGCGTCAGAAACAGCCATGGGAACTGCGCCACCTGGCTGACCTCGGCCGGCATTTGGCCAAATCCGCATCCAGGAAGCCTGGCTCCTTCTTGGTGCGTGGCGGACTTGAAGGAGGGCGGAATCCGACAGGTTCTCTCCTCATCCCTGAGGAACCCTCTAGAGAACACTGCGGAGCATCCGAATACGGGGTTCGTCGCTGCTTGCGGCGATTGCTCTGCGAACTGCGTTTGAAGTCGCAACTGGAATGGTTGGTGCCCATGGAGGGCCATTCAGCATACGGTCGCAAACCGCCCCATCAAGTTGGCCACAGCTTTTCGCTGAAGAGACTCAGCTTGGACCCTTTTCAATCATTTCTCACAGCCCTCGATTCGGGTCGCCTCCCGAAAGTTTGCAATTCGGGCTCTTTCAGCCGCCGATCCTGTTGAGTTCACGCGGCTTCCAGCCTCCATAAGGCTGTTTCAGTCATTTCTCTCTGTCGTGGTGGAAGGGCCTTCGGGCACCGAACCGGTACGGAAGGGGATCTCCCCGGAGCGTGTGAGGGAGATCGTGGCAAGGAAGGGCAAGCTGAGCTTGGGCGAGTTCCTGATGTGCCGTATGC
>JAIYBC010000066.1 GCA_027488845.1 Verrucomicrobiales bacterium
ATCGTGCCGACGGTCCGCATCATGGCTGGGTCCATGTGCGACGACCTGCGACCAATGCCGTCGATCCGGAGGTGATGATCCTCGCCGCCGCCGTCCATCCGGCTCCCAACGCGCCGGTGCGGACCGGTGTCATCCCGCCCCAGCCCGTCGTCAACACCACCGTGGACGGCGGTGCCGTGGTCTTCACCTGGCACGCCGACTACGCAACCTTCCGCCTGGAAACCACGGCGTCGCTGGACGATCCGGTCACCTGGTTGCCGGTGGACACCGGCGGTGCCGTCCGCCACGTCCTGACACCCGGCGATGGGAACCAATTCTTCAGGCTGGTGCCGCCATGAAGCCATGCTGGCAAGACGAGTTCCCAGCCCAAACCATCAGCGGTGGATCGTCGTGGATGGAACCTACAACGGCAATTCACGAGGATGTGTTCTTGTAAGGCGTTTGCAATAGGACTGTAGAATTAATTTACTGAATGAAACTTATATTTGTTTTCATTTTGTTGGGATTAAGCACTTGTAGTGCTCAATTCTTTAAAACCAATGGGCCCATCGCGGAATTCAATGTTTCGGAATTTAGTGGTGAAATTGTCCGCATACAGCAACGGGCCTACCGGGACACAGCGGTTCCGTCGGACTATCGATCATACGAAGTTTCTTGGGAGATCGGATCGGATGTGAATATTGATTGGCTGGAGTCGGCTGTTGAATGGCCAATCTTTTCGGGTGTGACCAATATTGGGCCTCATACTGGAATATACCCTCGGCAAAGTCAGCCCTTTCATCCACTTGGAAATCATGGCGTTAGCATCGGGTGGGGATACTTGTGGGAAGTTTCTGACATTTTTCGTCAACCTAGAACCAATGTCTTCTTTAGAAATATCGACCACATCATTCCTGAAGAATATTTTCTCGGGATGCGGGTTACCCGTGCCGACGGTCCGCATCATGGCTGGGTCCATGTGCGACGACCTGCGACCAATGCCGTCGATCCGGAAGTGATGATCCTCGCCGCCGCCGTCCATCCGGCTCCCAACGCGCCGGTGCGGACCGGTGTCATCCCGCCCCAGCCCGTCGTCAACACCACCGTGGACGGCGGTGCCGTGGTCTTCACTTGGCACGCCGACTACGCAACCTTCCGCCTGGAAACCACGGCGTCGCTGGACGATCCGGTCACCTGGTCGCCGGTGGACACCGGCGGCGCCGTCCGCCATGTCCTGACGCCCGGCGATGGGAACCAATTCTTCAGGCTGGTGCCGCCATGAAGCCATGCTGGCAAGACGAGTCCCACGCTCTGGCAGAAGGTGGCCGGGTCGAATCCGGCCGCCTTGCCGGCTTTACCCTGATCGAACTGCTGGTGGTGATCGCGATCATCGCGATCCTCGCCGCCCTGTTGCTGCCCGCCTTGGCGGGAGCCAAGGCGAGGGCTTCGACGGTGGTCTGCCTGGGCAACCAGAAGCAGTTGGATTTGGCGTGGCTTCTGTATGCGAACGACAACAGGGACGTCCTGGCCAGGACGTCGACGGCGGACACGGCTGGACTGATTGCCCCGGATGCACCGCCTTCCTGGTGTGCGGGCCGGCTCGGCTACAACTTCACCGCCGACCGTAGCGACCGGACCAACGTCCAGCATTTGCTCGCGCCCGGACATGGCCGCATCGGGCCCTATCTTCAGGCGGCGGGCGTTTTCCGATGTCCCGCAGACCGGAGCACGATAGACCCCGACGGCGTGATGGCGGGAAGGAAGGGGCCTCTGCGAGTCCGGAGTTTTGGGATGAACCGCTGGATCGGGGCCCAGGGTGTGGGTGTCCGTTTCAAGACCTTCTACAAGTTGGCTGACATCACTCCGATCAGCCCGTCGGATCTGGTGGTGTTGATCGACACGGATGCGGAATCGGTGGATGCGCCCGGATTCGAGGGTCCGCTGATGCCGGGGAATCCGCTGGGGCATTCGTTCAGCTCGCTTCCCACGATTTTGCATCAGGGCGGCGGCACCGTGAGTTTCGCGGACGGCCATGTGGAGAATCACCGCTGGCTGGAGGAATACACGCGCAACGAAGCGCGGACCCGGCCCTGGTATGAACCCCACTCGGATTTTGGTCAGACACCCAACCGGGATTTGGAATGGTTCTGGATCCACCAGACGGTGGACTACGGTCCGAACGTGCTCGTGCCATAGAAGTCGGAGGGCCTGCGGGTCAGAGCATGAAAAAGCCCCGCCGTTTCGGGCGGGGCTGGTAGAGGGGACGGTCCGAATCAGCGGACGCTCGTCGGCGGAACGAGCAGGATGAACTCGCCGCGGCGGTTCTTGCCCCAGGCGACTTCGTCGTGGCCGAGTTCGGCGGGCTTGTCCTCGCCGAAGCTGCGGGTGATGACGCGGTCGGCGGGGATGCCGAGGTTCAGCAGCATCTCGCGGACGGAGAGGGCTCGGCGTTCGCCGAGCGCACGGTTGTACTCCTCGGTGCCGCGCTCGTCGGTATGGCCTTCGACGGCGACGCGGTTGTCGCCATGGCCCTTGAGGTACTCGGCGACGGCGGCGACGTTGGCCTTCTGGTCGGACTTGATGGCCGACTTGTCGAACTCGAAGTACACCGTGTTGCCCTTGAAGGTCTCACGGTCGGCAACCAAGCCGTCGATGATCTCGCGGTCGACCTGGCCGACCAGATCACCTTTGCCCTTGCCGCCCGAGAGGTCGACCGGAGCGGGGTTGGCGTTTTCGTCGATCAGCGTGCGACCGGAGCCGGGCTGTCCGTTGGCTCCATTGCCGGTGTAGACCGGGTTGGTGATCGGGGTGATCGGCTGGGAAGTGCCGATGTTTCCGGGGACGGCGGTGCCGGAGTAGCCCGGAAGCGGGGTGATGTTCTTGGTACCCTTCTTGCAACCGGCGGCGAGAGCCACGACGGCCAGGAGAGCCACGGTTCCGAGCTTCGAAAACGACTTCATTTGCTTCAAATATGGGGGTTTCGGATCAGCGGCTCCAATTGGGCTGTGAACTGCTGCCTTCGACCCGTGCGGCATCCTTGACGTGGCCGGTGGGCCAGTCAAGCAGTGTCAGCCTTTGTTGCCCGTACTTTCCGTTGCGACGGGCGAAAATCAGCGTCCTGGAGTTCGGAGCCCAGCTCGGATCCTCGCCTTCGGTCAGGACCTTCGCGTCGCCGCCCGCCGACGAGACGATGCAGATGTCGAAGTAGTCGCCCCGCTGACGGGTGAAGGCGATCCACTTGCCGTCCGGCGACCAGTCGGGCTCGGTGGTGTTGCGGACGGAGCCGGTGACGAGCCGCTTCAGCGAACCGCCGGAAGCGGGAACGGTGTAGAGCGCGGGGTAGCCGCTTTCGCGGGAGACCACGCAGATCGTCTTGCCGTCGGGCGACCAGC
This sequence comes from Verrucomicrobiales bacterium, assembly GCA_027488845.1. Taxonomy (GTDB): domain Bacteria; phylum Verrucomicrobiota; class Verrucomicrobiia; order Limisphaerales; family UBA9464; genus SXXZ01. The sequence goes on from JAIYBC010000066.1 coordinate 3,372, forward strand.
AGGGCGAGGACTCGTCCGCGGCGGTGGTGGTCAGGCGCCTGGGATTGGCGCCCGAGGCGTCCGAGACCCAGAGGTCGGGGCTGCCCGACTTGCTGAGGATCATGGCGAGCTGGGAACCGTCCGGGGAGGGGGAGGGACTGATGTTGGAACCGGAGAACCGGACCACCGCGCTCCGCGAGCCATTGGAGAGGTCCTGGGCGTAGATGTCGGCGTTTCCAGCCCGGTAGCTCATGTAGTAGATGGAGCGGGACTTCGGGCGCCAGACCGGCGAGGCGACGATGTTGTTGTCCGAGGTGAGCTGGACGGCGTTGGCGCCGTCGAAGTCCGCGGCGTAGACCTCGCTGGTGCGGCCGGTCTGGAGCTTGAAGACCACCTTGCCGCGGCCGAGACCCTTGCCGCCGGTGATGGCCTGGACCACGTCGTCGGCGAGGGCATGGGCCTGCGTCCGGGCGTTTCCGCCGGGATAGGCGCGGTTGAAGAGGGTGGCCTTCTTCGCGGTTTCGGTAAGGGATCCCTCCACCTGGGTGCCGGGATTCCCCTTCAGTTCGTAGTCGGCCTGCGTCGGGGAGACGATGGAGAAGCCGCAGACATGGAGGTCGAACTCGAGGACCTTCTGGGTCTCGGCGGAAAAGCCGGAGATGGCGATCGGGATGGCCTTGGTGGCGTCGCCGGAGACGCTGACGTCCGGGACGCCGCGGCCGGCCTGGGGAGCCGCATGAAGGATGGCGGTGAGGCCCAAGAGGGCCAGGGCGATGGGGAGTCGGAGCATTTTCGGGGACGGTCGGGGATGGGGAGCGGGACGGCGACCTACAACGAGGCCGCCGCGGAAAGATCGAATCGGATGGTGATGACCCGTTCCGGGTCGTCGGAGCCCTCGGGCAGCGGTTCCAGTTGGCGATGCCGGTCCAGGACCTCGCGAACGGAGTCGTCGAGGGCGCGGATGCCGGAGGGGGAGACGATGCGGAAGGAGGTCACCCGGCCGTCGCGGCGGATGACGATCTCGGCTCCGACCTCGCCGTGGTCGACGTTGAGGGTGGCGGGTTTCTTCCAGCGCAGCTTGTAGAAGGCCTGGAGGTAGCTGGTGTACGGGGCGTAGGCCTGGCCGCCGTTGCCGGGGACGCCGATCTTCATGCTCCCCTGCAACGTGGACTTGAGGCTTCCGGCGGCGCCGCGGATTGCCTCGGCCCGCTCGGCCATGGCGCGACCATACTGTTCCTTGGCGGCCGCAATGCGGTCGGCCCGTTCCTTCGCCGCCTTGGCCTCGGCCTGTGCTGCGGCCTTCTGGGCGGCCTTGGTGGCGGCCTCCTCCGCTTCGGCGTCGGCCTTCGAGAGCTTCACCGCCTTCTGGGCCACGGTGATCGACTTCTTGGGCTTCACCTCGCGCAGGGTGGGATCGACGTCCTGGGCCTTCTTCGGAAGCGCCGTGGCCTCGGGTTGCACCTTCTGCGTGGAGACCTTCGGCGGCGACTTCGGAGCAGGGGTTGGAGGAGCGGGGGGCACCTCCTGTCGGGGTTGCTGGATGGGTTTCCTCTCGGGCGGCGGAGTGAACTGCTGGGGCGGAGTCGGGTTCTGGGCCGGATTCGCCGGAGGAGGGGGGCGTACGTCTGGGGAACCGCCGCCGATGGTGGTGCCGTCGGTCAGCCTGATGTCGGAAGACAGGATGGTGAGTTCCGGTGAGACGAGGTCGTGGGAGTTCCTGGGGACGATGGCCGGGGCGAACAGGAGCAGGGCGAAGGCCGCGACATGGATCCCGGTCGATGCCGCGAGGCAGGTCTGGGAGTTGGCGGTCATCAGGGTGGGGCTCAGCGGCGTTTCGGGAGCTGTGTGGCGATCCGGAAGCGGGTCAGGCCGTTCCGCGAGCACACGTCGAGGAGGGTCACGAGAGTCTGCGCCTGGGCGGCACCCTCCACCTTCAGCACGAGGACGAGGTTCGGGTTGGCGCGATAGGCGTTGACGAGTTCGGACTCGAGCTGCCGTTCGTCCAGCGGCCGACCATCCCTGAAGACGAAGCGGCCGTTGGCGAGGCCTTGGACGGTGGACTCGTTGTCCCGATCCGGACGGGTCCGGGCGTCCCCTCCCACCGGCAGCTTCATGTTCAGTCCGGGCTCAAGCGCCGGGGTGGTGATCACGAAGATGATGAGGAGGACGAACGCGAGATCGAGCAACGGGGTGACGTTGATGTCGTTCAGCGTCACCAAGGAGTTTCGTTGTGAGAAGCGCCGCATGGCTTCAGGGCCTCATTTGAGGATCCGGAGTCCCGACATCTTGAGCAGGATCGTCGCAGCGATCAGGAAGGCGACGAGGGCGACGCCGGCGACCGCCAGGTTGAGGGGCTTCGAGGTCGAACCGCCGCCGCCGCCTTCGCGACTGGAGCGGTGGAGGCGATGTTCGCAATGGGCACAGCGCTGGAGCATCCGCGGGTTGGTGTGCTTGCACTTCCTGCAGACGATGTAGAGGTGGCCCTGGCAGGATTCGCAGCGCTCGATGCCGATCGGGTTGATGTGGCTGCACTTGGCGCAGGCGAGGCCCTTGCCGTTGGTGACCTTGGCGATCACCTCCGGATCCACCTTGTGAAACTGCGGTCCGGCCTGTTTGCCGAGGATCTTGTCCTTCAGCGAGCGTGCGAGGGGGCTGCGGCAGGAACGGCACTTCTCGTGGGCGCGGTAGTTGCGGTGCGAGCAACTCGGACACTGGACGAAGAGCTCGGCCTCGCAATGCTCGCAGCGTTCCAATCCGTCCGGATTCAGGTGCTCGCACTGCATGCACAGGATGCCACGTCCAGGCCCGCTGACCTTGGCTGGGCGCCGGAGCTTCTCCCCTTTGGGCCCCTCCGACTGGGAGGCCGACAATCCGGATCGGTGGAGCGGCGTCCGGCATTCCGTGCACTGGGTCAGGATCCGGGCGTTCACCATGCCGCACGATGGACAATCCATGTGCAGCGGCGTGTCGCAGTACTCGCAGTTGTCCAGTTCCGAGGGATTCAGGTGCTCGCAACGGGCGCAGAGCACGCCGCGACCCTTGCGACGTGGAACCGGGGACGACCCGGACGACGAGGGATTGGAGGAATCGTCACTCATCGTCGGGCAGGAACTCGGTTTCCATCCTGGACGCCAGCGTCTGGGCGAAGTTGTCCAACTCGACGGTCAGGACGCGGAGGCTGTGGACGAGGTAGTTGTATCCGAACATCGAAGGAATCGCGACGAGCAGGCCGGCCACCGTGGTGACCAGAGCGGCGGAAACGCCCGGGGCCATGGCCGCGAGATCGGCCCTGCCGGCCTGGGCAATGCCGCCAAAGGTGTCCATCACGCCCCAAACCGTCCCGAGAAGCCCCATGAACGGCGCCCCGGACACGGCGATGGCGAGCAGGATGAGGCCGGACTCCAGGCGCAGGGCTTCCCGGGCCACGGCGCCCTCGATCTGTCGCTTCACATGCTCCACGCTCTTGAGCGAAAGCCGCGCCTTCCGGGTCCCGTCGTGCAGCTTCAGGCGGGCTTCCAAGTCGGTGCAGCCGTCCATGTAGACCGCGAAGAGCGGGCATCCTTCCACCGGGAGGTTGCGGTCGAAGATGGCGAGGACGGTCTTCTGCTGCCGGAATTCGGTCTCGAAGTAGCCGTTGTACCGCTTCGCGCGCCGCATCTGGAACGACTTCTGGATCATCAGGGACCACGCGATGATGCTGAAGCCGATGAGGATGACGATGATGACCTTGGCCTCGGGGGTGGCCTTGCCCCAGATGTAGGAGAGGTCGGCTCCACCTTGGGCGGCGGCGAGGATCCCGGCGTTGAAACTCATTGGATAGTGCGGAACTGGTCCGGAGGACGGGTGAGGCTTTAAGGCGTGTTCCCCCCGGCGGTCAAAGCCAAACCCAAGTGGATCGTCCAACCCCGACGGCTTCCGGGGCGCTTTGTTCAAGGAGGACTTCGGAAATCCTCGCGGTCGGTCGGGTCCTCTTCCGGGCTTTCCCGTGGGAGCGTTCCACGCCACCGTCCTGGACGTCCGATGAATCGCCGAACCCTGCTGCAGCGCAGTCTCCAGTTCCATTTCCGCCGGCACCTGGGCGTGGTCCTGGGTTCCTCGGTGGCCGCCGCGATCCTGGTCGGCGCGCTGCTGGTGGGCGACTCGGTGCGGGGCACCCTGCGGCGCAAGGCGGAGTTGCGCCTGGGCCGGGTGGGTGCCGTCCTCGACTCAAGGGACAGGTCCTTCCTGGCACGGCCCGGCGGACCCGGTGGCGAGCGTCTCGCCTCGAACACGACCTATGCCCTCAGGTTGCCCGCCGTGGCCACCCTTCCGGACGGAAAGGCCCGAGTCGGCTCGGTCGTTCTGCACGGCGTGTCGCCGGAATTCTGGTCGATGGGCTTCCGTGGGCCCGCCTCGCTGCCGGCTTCGGACGAGGTCTTCATCAACCCTTCGTTGGCGGGTCGCCTGAAAGTCGGTCCCGGGGATGCCATCATCCTGAGGATCCACAAGCCCTCGGCGCTATCGCGGGACGCCGTGATCACCCCGCGGGACCAGTCGAGCGTGGCCCTGCGGCTGAAGGTGGGCCGCATCGTCGGTCCCGAGGAGTCCGGGGACATGGCGTTCGAAGCGGCCCAGGCGAGTCCCTACAACGCCTTCGTCGCGCACGAGACCCTGGCGCGTGTGGCGGGAATGCCGGGGCGCGCCAATCTCGCCTTGGCCCTCCGCGTGGAGGACGGAGGCGTCGGAGTCGCCGAGCTTTCGGCAGCCGTCGGCTCCTCGTTCGGCCTGGCCGACGCGGAACTGGAGCTGAGGACGAACGCGGTGCCGGCGCGCCTGACCGGCGGCGAGTCGGTGCCCGCGCATCTCGAACTGGTGTCGCGGCGGATCTTCCTCGACCCGGCCGCGGTGGCGGCGGCGACGGGGATCCCCGGTGTCCCTGCCCCGACGCCGATTCTGACCTACCTGGCCAACTCGATCGGCACGGCGGACCGTTCGGTTCCGTACTCGATGGTCACCGCGGCCGGCGCGCCGTACACGCCGGCGGACCTCGGAGACGACGAGATCCTCGTGAACTCCTGGTTGGCCGAGAACCTGGGGGTGAAGGTCGGCGACCGCCTGGAACTGACCTACTACCGCGTCGACGCCGGGGCGCGTTTGGTTGAACTGACCAACGTGTTCCGCATCCGGTCTGTCCTTCCGATGAAGGGCCTGCATGTGGACCGCACGCTGATGCCGGAGTTCCCGGGATTGTCGAAGGCGGAGAGCACCCACGACTGGGACGCCGGCTTCGAGCTGACCCGGCAGATCCGCGACGAGGACGAGGCGTATTGGAAGGCGTGGCGCGGCACTCCGAAGGCCTTCGTGAACCCGGCGGTGGGGCGGCGGATGTGGGGCAACCGGTTCGGGGAAGCCACTTCGCTCCGCTGGTTCGCCCAAGGGAATTCTGCCCCGACGGACCTGAGGTCTTCCTTGGAACAGGGCATCCGTTCCCGCCTGGAACCCGCCGCGGTGGGACTTCGGTTCGCACCGGTCCGTGACGAAGCCTTCAAGGCGGCCGGCGGCGGACAGGACTTCGGGGGACTTTTCATCGGCTTCAGCTTCTTCCTCATCGTCTCGGCGATCCTGCTGACTGCGCTGCTTTTCCGCTTCGGCCTGGAACAACGGACCGAGGAAGCGGGCATCCTGTTGGCGCTGGGTTGGAAACCGACTCGGGTGGCCACGCTGTTCCTCCGCGAAGGGGCGGCGCTGGCGGCCTGGGGCTCCCTCTTCGGGGCGATCGGCGGACTCGGCTACGGCTGGCTCGTCCTCCTCGGCCTCAACACCCTCTGGACGGACGCCGTCGCCGGCGCACGTCTGATGTTCCTGCCGGCCCCGGCGTCGGTCCTGGGCGGTGCGGTCGGCGCGTTCCTCGTGTCCTTGGCGGCACAGGCATGGACGCTGCGGTCCTGGATGCGCCGTCCGGCGAGGGAACTTCTCACGGGCGATCCCGGTGCCGACCTCGTTCCGTCCAAGGCCGGCGGCCGGGCTTGGTTGGACCGGAGCCTTCTCGTGTCGGCGGTGGTCCTCGCCGGCACCGGTGCCTTCGTGCCGTCCACGGCGCGGCCCGGGATCTTCTTCGGCGCGGGATTCCTCGCGCTGTCCGGTTGGCTGCTCGGTTTCCGTCGGCGGATCGCGGATCCGGCGGGACAAACGAAATCGCTTCGAAGCGTCTCCGACCTGGCCGAACGGTCCGCATCGCGGCGGCCGGGACGTTCCGCGGCGGTGGTCGGCCTGCTGTCGATGGCGGTGTTCCTGATCGTGGCCGTCGCCGCCAACCGCCTCGACGCGACCCGGGACGCCTCGAACCGCGGCTCCGGCACCGGCGGCTTCGCGCTGTGGGCTTCCACGACGTTGCCGATCGTCGAGAACCTCGACTCGGACCGGGGACGCGAGAAGTTGGGCTTGGATCCGGCACGGTTGCGGGAGGTGTCCTTCGTCCCGTTCCGGGTGAAGGAAGGGGACGAGGCCAGTTGCCTGAACCTCAACCGTGCCCAGCGTCCGAGGATCCTCGGGGTCGATCCGTCCCGTCTCGATTCACGGAAGGCCTTCCGCTTCCAATCGCTGGCCAAGGGCGCCGATCCGGCGCATCCGTGGCGGGTGCTGGAACCGGGCGCTGCCGGTTGGGTCCCGGATCCGCCGCTGGCGGAGGACGAGGTGCCGGCGGTCGGCGACGCCAATTCGCTGCAGTGGGCCTTGGGCAAGTCGGTCGGTGACACCCTGGAACACGTGGACGAGCAGGGAAGGCCGTTCCGCCTTCGGATCGTCGGCGCGGTGGCCAACTCGCTGTTGCAAGGCCAGCTGTTGATCGCGGAATCCGCATTCACCCGCCGCTTCCCGGGCGAGGCGGGACATCGGGTCTTCCTCGTGGACGCCCCGACGTCGTCGGAAGTCGCTGGGGACCTGACGCGGGCTCTTTCGGATTTCGGATTCGAGGCCGAGCCGGCGGCGGACCGGTTGAACCGCTTCAACGCGGTGCAGAACACCTACCTGAACACCTTCCAGGTCCTGGGTGGCCTCGGACTGTTGCTCGGCAGCTTCGGGCTGGGGCTGGTGGTCATGCGCAACGTGCAGGAACGCCGTGCGGAACTCGCCGTCCTCGGTGCGGTCGGATTCGCTGCCGGCCGCGTGGAGGCCCTCGTCCTCCGGGAGCATCGGCGGCTGCTGGTGGAAGGCATCTGGGTGGGAACCGCCTCCGCGCTGCTCGCCGTGGCGCCGACCCTGTTGCAGCCGGGTGGCGGATTCCCCTGGGCGGGCATCGCGTTGGTCCTGTCCGCGGTGCTGGCGAACGGACTGCTGTGGACCTGGGTGGCCACGCGGCGCGCCTGCGGCGGACCGCTGCTGACCGCGTTGCGGGGCGAGTGAGGCGGATCCGGCTTCCTGCTTCCCGTTGGCGTCTCAGTCACCCAACAGGCCGCGGAGCGTTGCGCGGGCCTGTTCCTCGCGGCTGTTGGCTCCGCCGGGTCCCGACCAGGCCCGGGATTTGAAGTCGAAGTACTCGCAGAAGTTGGCGGTGTCCTTCTCGGCCACCGGTTCGGCGCGCCGATCGCGGCATTGGAAGGCGGCGCTGCGGTCGTGGAGGCTGCAGTTCAGGCAGACCCGGAGGTCCGCCCGGCATTGCGGACAGGACTCGCTCCGGCCGGGCTGTTCCCGGAACGACCAGACCCAGCCGCACTTGTGGCAGTGACGCGTCATGTCGGCAGACTACCCGACACAGGTCGAGGCGGCCAAGGGGCAGGCGGCACCGCCGGCCGGAAAATCCGGAATCAGTACGAGATGAGCGACCGGACAGCGTCGGTTCCGAGGCGTTCCCGGCCGTTGAGGAAGCGGAGTTCGATCACGAACCGCACGCCGACCACCTGTCCCCCGAGCTGTTCCACGAGCTTCAGTGCGGCGGCGGCGGTTCCGCCGGTGGCGAGCAGGTCGTCCACCAGCAGCACCCGTTCGCCGGGGTGGATGGCGTCGGTGTGGATGGCCACGGTGTTGGATCCGTACTCGAGGTCGTAGCTCTGTTCGTGGGTGGCCCAGGGGAGCTTGCCCTTCTTGCGGACCGGGATGAATCCGGCCCCGATGCGGGCGGCGGCGGCGGCGCCGAAGATGAACCCGCGGGCGTCGATGCCGACGACCTTGTCGACGCTGCCGGGCCGGACGTCCTCCAGCAGGTGGGCGATCACTGAGCCGAAGAGGTGTCCATCGGCGAGCACCGGGGTGATGTCCTTGAACTGGATGCCCGGCTTGGGGAAGTCGGGTACGTTTCGGATCGCGCGTTCGATCTGCTCGAGGGAGGCGGGAGTCATGTGCGCCGCGTTGTCCGTCATGCCGGCGAATCCGTCAAAGCCTCGTTGAGTGCCAGTCCGGGGCGAGGCGTTGACCGGAGGCCGTCCTTCCCGGATCGTCCGCCCCAGCAAAGCCATGTTTGTCAAAGGCCAGAAAGTCATCTGCATCAACGACGAGTTCCCCGCGGAGGCCCGCAAGCTGTTCGTCGACTTCCCGAAGAAGGGGTCGGTCTACACGGTGCGGGCGGTGTACATTGGACGCGGGAGTTATTTCCGTCACGAGTCCGGGAAGAAGGACGGGGAGATCGGGGTGTTGTTGGAGGAGGTGGTGAACCCGCGGGATCCGTCGCTCCGTCAGGGGTTGAACGGGGAACTGGGCTTCAACAGCGAGCGGTTCGCCCCCGTCCAGGCCGATGAGCAGGAGATCGGGGAGGAGCAGGAGGAGGAGATCGCGATTCCGGGCTGAATCCGCCCAAGTTCCAACTTCCTCCGTCCGGAGGGATTCGCTATTTTCCGCCATGCTTTTTTCCGAACTGGGTCTGCGGGCGTCGATCCTGGATGCCGTGCAAGAGCTCGGCTACCAGGAGCCGACCCCGATCCAGTCGGAGGCCATCCCGCGGATCCTGGAAGGGCGTGACGTGATCGGTTCCGCGCAGACCGGCACGGGCAAGACGGCGGCCTTCGCCCTGCCGATCCTCAGCAAGCTCGGCGCCCACGGTCCGGGACCGCGTTGCCTGGTGCTGGAACCGACCCGTGAGCTGGCGGTCCAGACGCACGAGAACTTCGTCAAGTACGCCAAGTTCACCCAACTGCGCACCGGGCTGATCTACGGCGGCGTCGGCTATGGGAAGCAGCGCGACGACCTCAAGGCCGGCATGGACGTGATCATCGCCACGCCGGGCCGTCTGCTGGACCACATGGGCGAGGGTGCGATCGACCTGAGCGGGGTGAAGTTCCTCGTCCTCGACGAGGCCGACCGGATGCTGGACATGGGATTCCTGCCGGATGTCCGCCGGATCATCCTGAAGTGCGCCAAGGAGCGTCAGACTTCGTTGTTCTCGGCGACGATTCCCCCGGCCATCGAGACCCTGATCACCTGGGCGATGAAGGATCCGGTCACCGTCGAGATCGGCGCCCGCCGGTCGGTGGCGGAGACGGTGAAGCACGTGCTCTACCCGGTGGCCGAGCTGCAGAAGCAGCCGTTGCTGTTGGCGTTGCTCGACCAGGTGCACTGGGAGAGCGCCATCGTGTTCTGTCGCACCCGTCGGGACGCGGACTCCGTCGAGGCGTTGCTCTGCCGCAACCGGCACAAGGCGGCGGTCATCCACTCCGACCGTTCCCAGAAGGAGCGGGAAGAGGCGTTGAACGGATTCAAGGCGGGTCGCTACGAGGTCCTGGTGGCCACCGACATCGCCGCCCGGGGACTCGACATCGCGGACGTCTCGCACGTGATCAACTACAACGTGCCCGAGCATCCGGAGGACTACGTGCACCGGATTGGACGCACGGGCCGCGCGCAGGCCACCGGCGACGCCCTGACGCTCTTCGCCGCGGGCGAGGCCCCGCAGGTCGCCGCCATCGAGCGGTTCATCGGGAAGAAGGTCGAGCGCGTGAAGCTGCCCGGCTTCAACTACACCTACACCGCCCTCTTCGACGAAGCGAAGCTGGGTCCGCTTTCGGAACGGAAGACCAAGGGTGTCCGCATCGGGAAGGGCTACTTCTTCGGTCCCGCCCGCCGTCGTTGAGCCATCTGGTCCCGCCTGGGATTTCCGCGACACGGCTCAGCGTGGGGCCTGCAGTGCGGTCATGATCGCGGCGGTCCGGTTCTCCACCCCCAGCTTCTCGAAGATGTGTTCGAGGTGCTTCTTCACGGTTGAGGGCGCGATGCCGAGGATCGCGGCGATGTCCGCGTTGCCCTTGCCCTCGATGAGCCAGTAGAGGACGTCCGCCTCCCGCTCCGAGATCCCCAGTCGCACGAGTTCGGATGGGCTGGCTGGACGATGGGTGGCTCCGGCATCGAGCGCCGCGGCCTCGCGCTTCCTGGCCAGACGGGTGCGCACCGCCGCAATCAGTTCGTCCACCTTGACCGGCTTGGTGAGGTAGTCGTCGGCGCCATGGGTCATGCCCGCCCGGAAATCGTCCCTCTCGCCCCGTGCGGTGAGGAAGATGAACGGAATCGCGGCGGTGCTGGCCGTGATCCGCAATTCCGCGAGGACCGAGAAGCCGTCCATCCCCGGCATCATCCGGTCGCAGAGGATGAGGTCCGGGGTCCGGCTTCGGGCCAGTTCCACGCCACGGATCCCGTTGTCGGCCGGGATCGGCTCGAATCCCTCGATGCGGAGGATGGTGGTGAGGTTGCGCAGCATGTGGGGCTCGTCCTCGATCACCAGGATGCGGGGCGCGACGTTCTCGGTGGGGGTCATGGGGATGGGGAATCCTGGGGAAACAGGGCGACTCGGACCGTCACGCAGGTGCCGTTCCCTTCGGTGCTGTCGATCTGGATGCTTCCCCGGTGGAGGTCCAGGCATCTCCGGATCACCGCCAGCCCGAGTCCGGTACCGGGGACATGCCGGACGTTGGCGCCCCGGTGGAAGGCGGTGAACAGAAGGGCGCGGTCGGCCTCGGGAATGCCGGCCCCTTTGTCCTGGACGGTCAGGACCGCGTCGGTTGCATCGCGCTCAAGGGTCACCTGCACCTCGGATCCGGGCGGGGAGAATTTCACGGCATTGGACAGTAGGTTGGTGAAGATGTGCCGGAGGAGGTCCGGATCGCCATACGCCTTTCGGGGAAGCTCGCACAGATGGGTGCGGATCCGGGATTCCACCTGGGCGGCGCGCACGTATTCGTCCATCCAGCGCTGGAGCGAGGCCGTCAGGTCGAAGTCCATGGCCTGGAACTCGAGCTTGCCCGCATCGGCCCGACCGAAGACCAGCACGGCTTCCATCAGGCTGGCCATCCGCCACGAGTGTCCCTGGATGGTCTTCAGGTGCTCCAGCCGTTCGGAGTCGGGAATCCGGTCGATGTAGCGTTCCAGGATCTCGGCCGAGGAATGGATGATGCCGATCGGAGTCCGGAACTCGTGGGACACGAGGGAGACGAACTCGCTCTTCAGTCGGCTCAGTTCCCGTTCGCGCGCCAACGACTTGAGCAGCTCCTCCTCGGCCTGCTTCCGCTCGGTGATGTTGATCGACAACGTGAGGATGTGGGGGACGCCATCCATCTCCAGCGTCTCGGCGGAGATCATGACGACGTCGACGTGTCCGGACTTGCGGCGCATCGACGCCTCCATGTCCCGGACGCTGCCGTCTGAGGCGAGCCGCCGGAAGAAGTCCGTCCTCTGGTCATCCCGGGCCCAGATCCCCAGCTCGAGGGTGGTCTGTCCGAGAAGTTCCTCCCGGCTGTAGCCGGAGGAGGCGACGACGGCGTCGTTGACCTCGACAAAGCGGAGGTCGTCGAGTCGGACCAGGCTGACGCTGGAGGGCAGCGCGGCGAAGGTCCGCCGGAAACGTTCCTCGGACTCGTGCAGCCTGCGTGTCCTTTCGCGGAGCTGTTCCCCGGACCGTTTCCTCTCGATCGCGAGGGCCGTCTGGCCGGCGACGAAGTTCAGCAGCCTCTTGTCCTCCTCGCCGAACGCGGTCGGATTCCCGTGGTCCTGGACCGCCATCACGCCGAAGGTCGTGCCTTGGAACTGGAGGGGCACGCCGAGCCAGATCGCCGCCGGATGTCCCGACTGTTCGTATTCCCCGGACTCCTTGAGCCGTCGGATTTCCTTGAGTCCGACCAGCATCGCCCGCCCCGTGCGGAGCACGTACTCGGTCATTCCACGCCGGCCCTTCCTCGGCGGCGGTGGCGGATCCGTCTCGTCCTGGAAGTACGGGAAGCTCACCAGCCCTGAGCCCGGGTCGTGGAGCGCGATGTAGAAGTTCCTCGCCGGCATCAGGGTGCCGATGGTCGTGTGGATCCTCTGGTAGAGGTGCGGAAGGTCCTCGGCGGAATGGACGGCCTCGGAGATCTCGAAGAGCGCCCGCTGGACGAGTTCCGCGCGGGCGCGCTCGCCGATTTCCAGGGTGAGGCGTTCGTTGGAACCCCGGAGTTCCGCGGTCCGCTCGGCGATCCGCCGTTCCAGTTCCCGGTTGAGTTCCTGCAACCGGCGGTCCGTGCGTGCCCGGACGATCTTGTTGGCACAGAGGAAGGCGATCGAACCCAGGATCGACGCGTGGTCCTCGGTGAAGAAGCCGGCGTTCGGATGCTCGGAGTCGATCACGCCGAGCACGGTGCCGTCTGCGACGATGGGAACCGCGATCTCCGAGAGGCGCACGGCGTCGTCGACGATGTACCGGGCATCGGTGCGCGTGTCGTCGACCCGGATGGTCGTGGCGTTCGCTGCGGCCGTCCCGACGATGCCCCGTCCCACGGGGATCTCGATCGGATCCCGGACCCCGAGTCCGTCGAGGTCCTTGGGGCCGAGCGCCGCCGCCTGGACCAGGACCTGGCGGTCCGCGTCGAGCAGGTAGATCACGCAGTCGGCGAAGCCGAGGTGGGAGATGCATTTCCGGATGACCTCGCGCAGCACGTCCCTCTCCTCGTAGAGCGGTGAGAGCGAGGTGGCGAAGGCGGCGATGTGCCTTTGGAGTTCGGCCGCGCGGGCGAGGGCCTGGAACGCCTCCGACTGCTCGGTGATGTCGTGGAGGTTGACCACGAGGCCCTCCACACCCGGGACACCCAGGCAGTTCGTGATGACGGATTCCGCCCAGCGGATGCTTCCGTCCGGGCCGAGGATCCGGTAGCCGGTGATCCGCTTCGGGGTCGAAGGACGATCCAAGACTTCCTGCAGGGCCTTCGAAAGCCGTGGCAGATCCTCCGGATGCACCGAGGAAAAGAAGCCGTCTCGGGTGGCCGCTTCTTCTCCCTTCATCGATCCGAGGAACCGCCGTGCGGCTGCGGTCATGAACCGCACCGAACCTTCCTGGTCGAGCACACAGGTGGCGTCGAAGGAATGTTCACCCAAGGCCCGAAGGCGTTCCTCGGACTGCCGGACGACCTTCATCTCCCGGCGCTGTCCGTGCAGCCAAAGGCCTCCGAGAAGGAGGGCTGCGGACGCCAGCGCCGCGCCGATTCGCAGCTTGTCCCTGTCCAACCACGGGGTGTCGATCAGTTCCACCTCCTCCAACCGGTACGGATAGATCGAAACCACATGGTGGTCGGGCGTGCCGACCTCGACGATGGAAAGGCCGGTGACGCGGAGGACCGCGTCGATGGGGAACCGCTCGCGGACGCCGGTCCCATGGGGCAGTCGGATATGGAAAAGGCCTTGGGACGCGGCGGTGCCGTCCTCGAGAAGGATGGATTCGCGTCCCTGTCCCACCGTCGGGGCGGTCTGATGTCCCACGACGCGTCCCTGGACCCGAAGCCGGATCGCGTCGAGGCGGTTGGAGTGCGCCTGTTCGAGACCCGCGTCGATCGGGTCCGGAAGCGGGCTGGTGCCGAGGGGGCGGACCGACGCCTGCTGGATCCAGGTCCTCCCTTCGTTTTCGGCGGCACGGCCCGTGATCTCGATCCGTTCCCCCGGCGGATGCAGCGAACTGGACTGTAGGAGGACCCGGACCGGCCCAAGGTCATCGACGCAATAGAGCCGGTTGGGACGCGATTGAAAAAGCACCACCGCCTCGATGCGGACCGGTTTCCCCGACCCCGCGTGTCCCAGGATCTCCGGGGACTGGATCGTCACCGGTGGCCCGTCAACGGGAGCCGAGACGGCGGCCCCAAGGGTGGGCACCGCGGCCAACGCCAACGCCAGGCCAACGGCGATGGGACGGAATTCAATTCGAGGTGATGTGGGGACCGAGGCCACGTATGCGCCTGCCTACGGCAAAGGTCGGATCGGGTCGATACGCCGTTTGGCGTAGGCGTCGGTGGGCGCGTTCAACCGGGCAGCGTGCGGACGACGCCGTCGGGCGCGAGGCCGGCCACGAGATCCCAGCGATTGGGGCTGAGGCAGAGGGGTAGGTCGCCGGAGAGATCCGGTTCGGCGGCAAGGCGTCGGCCGTTCCGTGCGTGACGGGCCACCTGCACACCCTCGGCGACGTGCATCCGGTGGGTGGCCCTGGCGATGGCCGCCGAGTCGTCGGGTCTGGACCCTGCGGACTCGCCGTAGGCCGCCCAGAGGCGGTCGACCAGGGCACCCGCGGCGAAGGTGTCCTCGAACGAGGCGTTCTCGAGGGTTCCACTGCAGACGAGGACCAGTCTTCCGGGCAACCGCAGCAGCAGGTGCCGGGCGATGGCGTCGAGGTTGGTCATGGATCCGATCAGCACGGACCGTGACCCACGGGACGCGTGGAGTGCGCGTGTCCCGTTGGTGGTGGTCATGATGATCTCCCTTCCGGCCACCCGTTCCCGGGTGAATTCCCGTGGCGAATTGCCGAGGTCGAAGTCGGTTCCGCCGCTCAGTGCGGCCAGTATTCGATGGCCATCCCGTTCCCCGGCGAGGAGGGCTCCCGGGTGGTGACGCTTCAACTCCAGTGCCGAGGGGATGTCCGCGGCGGGGCGGATTCCGGCGGCGCCGTTGCCCAACGCCTCCAGCATCGTCGAGGTCGCGCGGAGGACGTCGAACACGACGCAGGTCGTCCCGCCCAGGTCGGTCCCGGACAACTGCCGGAACTCCGCCGGCGTGAAGAGCACCTCGAGGTGGAGCATCGCGTTCAGTTCCTGGGAAGGTTCCCGGAGAACGCGTGGATCGACGTGGCGGTGCGGACCAGGACCTGGCCGTCGGCCAAGGCGACGCTGCCCTTGCACGGCGACTCCCCCTGGAAGGCATGGGAACCCAGCACCTCGAACTGTTCTCCGGCGGACAGCGCGAACACGGTTCCATTTTCGTCGTGGCAGTACAGCTTGCCATCGGCCGCCGAGGGCGAACCCCAGATCGGCCCGCTGCCGGGAACCTTTCCGGACCAGACCTTGGAGCCGTCCTTCGGATTCAACTTCGAGAGCACCCGCTTCTGCCCATCCAGCACGAAGACATGGTCCTGATAAAGGCAGGGCGTGCTCCAGTCGGTGGGGGCGTCGCGGAACTCCCAGGCCCGGTGGGTCTGGGTCACGTCGCCGGAACCGCCCCCGCGGAAGGCCACGACCGGCTGACCCTTCGGACCGGAGGCGAGGACGAATCCGCCGGCCACCACGGGAGAGGTCACGATGCGGTACCAGTCGTCCCGCTTCTCATAGAGCCGCGCGCGCCAGATCTCCCCGCCGTCGCCGAACCGGTGGCCGGAGACGTGGTCGCCGCCGACGACGACCAGTTCCGGACCGTTCGGGCCCTTGAAGGCGACCGGTGTCGCATAGGACTCGCCGCTCTCCTTGGTCGAGTCCGTCTTGCGGACATGGCGCCAGAGGTCCTTGCCGGTGGCCGGGTCCACGCAGAGGACGAAGGATTCGCGCGTGGGTTTGCCGTCGAAGCGGGGGTAGTCCTGAGGCATCTCGTCCCGCTGGAGCACGGGGAGGTAGAGGCGGCCTTCGTGCAGGAGCGGGCTGGCGCCATAGAGCCACATGATGGCGAAGTTGCCGTACTCCTTGCCGAGGTTCCGCTGCCAGAGGGGTTTTCCGTCGAGGTCGAACGCGGCGAAATCGCCGGTTCCGAAGAGGACCACGACGCGTTCGGAGTCCACCACCGGGGAAGGGGCGCACATGTTG
The DNA here is from genome assembly GCA_027488845.1 of Verrucomicrobiales bacterium. Classification (GTDB taxonomy): domain Bacteria; phylum Verrucomicrobiota; class Verrucomicrobiia; order Limisphaerales; family UBA9464; genus SXXZ01. Next base: position 19,325 of record JAIYBC010000066.1, read on the forward strand.
TTCCTGCCGACCTCGCGATCGCCGATGCCCACCGTCCGGCGCCACAGTTCCTTGCCCGACTTCCGGTCGAGGCAGAGGAGGAGGAGGTTCTTCTCGGCATCCGGCGAGGTGAGGAAGATCCGGTCTCCGGACAGGACCGGAGTGGAACCGGCCTTGCCGGGGAGGGCGGTGCTCCAGGCGAGGTTCTCCGGACCCAGCCTGGCCGGAAGGGAAAGAGCCGGGGAGGATCCGTTTTGACGAGGGCCACGCCACTGGGACCAGTCGCCCTCGGCGGCGGAACCCGCCGGGACCAGTGCGAGGAGGACGGAGATGCCAAGAATTCGGCAGGCGCGAAGCGGTGTCATGGATTCAGTGGTGTTGCTGGCTGGCGGATGGACGACCGGACCGCAGGTCCATTCGAAGAGGTCGCCGAATCGCGGTCACAGGTGGCGGATGTGGGAGCGGTACTTCTTCAGGAGGCGGTCGTTGTGGTCGTCGCCGTTGGTGTTGCTGCTGACATAGACCTCGGGGTCGACGCCCTTCTTGACGAGGTCCTCGATCGCCTGGACCACCAAGAGGTTGATGATCAAGGCGCCGGTGATCGTGGAAGGCGGACCGACGCGGTAGGAAAGTCCCTCGATCTGGATCGCGGCGTCGCCGTCGACACCACAGTTGTCGATCACGAGATCCGCGACCTCGGCCAAGCGCTTTCCGGAGGCATGCCGGGAGGGCCATCGGAAGGTCTGGTCGACATTGGTGATCGCGACCGTGCGAAGTCCGCGGCTCCGGGCTTCGAGGACCATCTCGACGGGAACCGCGTTCCGTCCGCCGTTTGAGGCGACCACGATGACGTCGCCGGCTTGGACCGGGTACTTGTCGAGGATTCTCGCGGCGAGCCCGCTTTCCCGTTCCAGGTAGGTCGCCTCGATCGCGTTCAGGTGGAGCATCAGGGTTTCTTCGAGGATCGGGACGGCCTTGGCGAGGTGGCCGGCGCGGTAAAAGACCTCCTCGGCCAGCAGGTGGGAATGTCCGGTGCCGAAGGCGTAGAGGAAACGTCCCGACGCGAGGGCCTCGGCGATCCAGCCGCCGGCGGTGGTGATGGCGTTGCGCTGGGAATCGGCGACCCGGTTGAACTGGTTCCGGGCCTCTTGGACGAATTGGTCGTAGGCGGACATGGCAGGATTCGAGGGCCAAAGGATCGTCGACGGACGTCCAATCTCAACGCCGAAACCCGATGGCGGAGCGTACAATGCCTTGGACGCGGTGTTTGACCCTTCACCGACTGCACTCATAGTGTGCGCCAACGTCGATGTCAGCATCGCTCTCCATGACAGAAAACCTCGCCGCGGAGTTGGTCTCAGGGGACTGGGATCCGGTTGTGGCACCGGTCCGGGCCTTTCTGGACCGCGTTTCTACGCGTCTGGAGGACCAGGTATCCGGCTTCGAACCCGAGATCGCGGAATACGCGCGCTACGCCCTGGAGAACCAGGGCAAGCAGCTGCGTCCGACCCTCGTCGCGCTTTCGGGCGGCGCAGTGGGGACGTTGAACGAGAGTTCGGTGACGATCGCGGTGATCATCGAGATGATCCATCTGGCCACCCTCGTCCATGACGACATCATGGACGAGGCGCGCATCCGTCGGCGTCGGCCCACGCTCGCCACCCGTTGGGGCAACGAGGTGGCCGTGCTGCTTGGCGACTGCCTTTTCGCCCATGCACTCCGTCTGGCAGCGGAGCTTTCCGCCAACGACGTGTGTCGGTTGGTCGCCGCCAGCAGCGGCCGGGTTTGTTCTGGCGAGATCCTTCAGAGCCACCGTCGCCGTCGCTGGTCCGTGGACCGTTCGGACTACTACAAGGTCATCGAGATGAAGACCGCCGAGCTCTTCGCGCTCTCGTGCGACCTCGGGGCGCGGTTGGCCGGTGGAACCCCCGAGGAGGCTTCGGCGCTTCGGCGCTACGGCATCTCCCTCGGCACGGCGTACCAGATCTACGACGACTGCCTGGACCTATTCGGTGCGGAGACCGCGGCCGGCAAGTCCTTGGGAACCGACCTGGCCAGCGGGAAGGTGACCCTTCCGCTGATTGTCTACCTGGAGCGCTCCAGCGAGGCCGACCGCCGGAGGGTCACCGGATGGCTGGAGTCGTGGCAGCCGGAACGCTTTGCGGAAGTGCGGGCGGAATTGGATTCGGTGGACGCATTGGGAGAATCCCGCAGGGTCATTGGAGAATTCTTGAACGACGCGGACTCGGCCCTGTCGATCCTCCGTGCCGGCCCTGAGGCGGATGCACTGGTGGCCTTGAACCGATTTCTGGCACGCCAAACCGCCTTGCTCGCCGGCTAGCGAGCCGTGAGTGTCGCCTTGTTGATGGAACCGCCCGCAGAGTCGGCGCAGCCGAACCGTCCCACGTCGGCCGCCGACGAGGTGGCGGAGGTGCGAAAACTGGTCCGGGAAGCCCAATCCGGCGACCTGAGCGCCTACGATGAACTCGTCCGGCGGCACCAGGAACGGATCTACGGGTTGTGCTACCACATGACGTCGAACCATGAGGATGCGCATGACTTGGCCCAGGACGCGTTCGTGAAGGCGTGGCAGGCGATCCGGACGTTCAAGGGCGACGCGAGCTTCTACACCTGGGTCTACCGGATCGCGGTCAACACCTGCCTCAACCATCTCAAGACCAAGCGGAACCGGACCCTGCATCTGAGCCTGAACGACCTGGAGATCAATCCGGAGAACGATCCGGAACTTGTGGCCTTGGTTTCCGAGAGGACGCCGCGTCGGGATGCGGGGCTCTCGGAGCTGCACCGGAGATTGAACGAGTCGATGCTCAAGCTTTCTGAGGAGCATCGGGCTGTGGTTACGATGCATGACATCCAGGGCATGCCCCACGACGAGATCGCCAAGGTCCTGGGTGTGAATCCAGGGACGGTCCGATCCCGCCTGTTCTATGCGAGGCAGCAGCTGCAGGCATGGCTTTCCGATTTGGTGGGTTGAGTTTGGATTCGGTTTTGAAAGACATGAACCACGACGAACAAGAAGAGATCCAGAAGCTGCTCCGGTTGAAGCGTCACGAGGTTCCGCCTCCCGGCTATTTCCGGGATTTCTCCGCCGGTGTGATGGCAAGGATCCACCGCGAGGAAGCGACGAGACCGGTCCCGTGGTGGCGTAGACAAACCCTTCCTTGGAGTCCGTCGGCTCGGATGGCCTGGTCGAACGCCCTGACGCTCGTCGGACTTGGAGTGGTCGCGTGTTCCCTCTACATCACCTCGGTCACGGGGCCGGAAGGGAATCCCTCCCTGATCACGTCCCAACCCCAATTGGGTGGCCTTGGACTGGGCTCGGAGTCCAAGGGATCCCTGGTTCCGAACACTTCCCTGCTGTCGATGGAGTCGCCCATCGAGATCCGCATGATCCCGATCCGGGCCACGGCGCCGGCCGACACCAACCCGTTTCCACAGGGGTTGTTCCAGCTCCCCGAGAATCCCTCGGTCCGAGTCGGTTTCGGTCCGAACCGTTGACCCGAGCGGCGCGCAGTCCCGTCCGATTGGAGCAGCGCCCAGTGGCTTGAAGCCGCTGGAAGTGACAGTGATCGGAGAGTGGGACCAACGAAGAGGCCCTGGAATATCTGTTCCAGGGCCCTTTCTGCGTTTGGATCGGGCACATAGACCGATCCGATCCGAAGGTCTTTTCCCGCTCAGCTGGTGCGGACGAAGAAGACGGTCAGCTTCTTCTCGCCTTTGCCGATCGTCCAGGTAAGGCGACCCGCCTCGTTCACCAGGGCATCGAAGTTCAGCTTCTCCCCGCCGGACTCTGCATTGAGGAGGTAGCGACCTTCGGAGCGCATCCACGAGCCGTCCAAAGAGGCCAGTGCCGGAATCGAGATGGCACCACCCTGATTGGCGCCCGCAGGGCGGGCGGCCGTCGCGGCCGGGGCTGCAGGGGCTCCCGCCGGAGGCAGGCCGTAGCGTGCGAGATACGAATTTCGGACCGCGGACGGATCCTGCGCGGCATCGGTTGCGGCGGCTTCCGGCGCCGGCGCCGGTGCGGCCACCTCGGCCACCTTCATGACGAACTTGCCGTCGGGATAGGCGACGAGGGTCACCCCGGCCAGGACCGGAGCCAGAACCTCGCGGATCTTCTTCATCTCAGCCGGGCTTGCGTTCAGTCGCGAGCGCTTGAGCGCGGTGAAGACGGCACCCGGATCCATGCGCCAACGGCCAAGGATCCGCTCATCCTCGTAGCGCGGGGAAACGCCGGTCTCGAGGTACTGGCGGAAATCCTTCAGGTCCAGACGCGCAAAGGTATCCATCAGCGACGCGTTGTTCAGCACGGCCAAGGTCTTCGGGTGATTCAGCATCGGGGCCAGCGCCGGCTGTTCCTGGAGCATCTTCTGGTATTCCTGGTCGCCACCGATATCGGCGAACTCGGGTGCCTCGGCGAGGGCGAGGAAGGGTGGGTAGTTCTCGACGCGTCCGTGGAGCAGGGGATTGCCGTGCAGGATCCCGAGGATGTCCGAAACCTCGTAGAACTTGGCCGGGGTCGTATCCAAGGCGGCGAAGGTCTTGGACCAGCCCGTGGCGTCCATGTCCTGGCGGATCTGTCCGAGATAGCGGACGGGCGTGGCCTCGCCGGACTCGCTGGTGGTCTGCACCACGAGATAGCCCTGGCGGTAGATGTACTTGCCGACCCCGAAGAAGACGCAGATGCCGCAGACGAGTCCGACGAAGAGGCCGGAGGCCTGGTTGGCGCGCTCGAACGACTGGCGGGTCGGCTCGTCGGTGCGGTACTTGAAGTGGTGTTCGACGGGGCGGTGCACGGCGACGCCGATGCCGAAAAAGACGCCGAAGACGATGAGGAAGGCGAAGAGGCCGGGGAGGAGCTTCAGCGCGACCTGGTCGGTGACCCCCATGGCGGCGAGAGCGGGTCCGAGCAGTCCGCCGAGGAGGCCGGTGAGGGCCAATCCCAAGGCAGCGCCGATCAAACCGAGGCCGGAGCGGATGGCCCCGGATTGGTGGCCGACGAGGCCGAAGCCTCCGACGAGCAGTCCCGCGAGAACCCAGATGAGCATGGAAGCCACGCTAGAAACTTGCGTGCCGCGGCGCACGCGGAAAATTCCGGTGCGTTCCAGGGCCTTCCCTGCGGAACAGGGAATTGGTCTCGAAGGCAAAGGCGCGAAATCCGCACTTCCCGCGGGAGACTCACGCGTGGAGCCGAATCCAACCACTTGCCCTGACCCCGGCGGGTTTCCATGATTCCGCCGATGAGTCTGCTGCCGTTCGGCGAACTGCCTCCCTATCGTTCCCGCCGCTTCCTTCCCGACGTGCTGGATCTCGGCAACTGGAGCGAGGTGGCGCCCCACTTCGACCGCATTGAGCTGGCCGTCGGGGCCTGCGAAACCGTCGCGGACCTGGAACGGTGGATCGTGGATTCCGGGGAACTGGTGGCCGCCTTGGACGAGGAGCGTGCCCGGCGCTACATCGCCAAGACCTGCCACACCGAGGACTCCTCGGCCGAGAAGTCGTATCTCGACTTCATCGAGCACATCGATCCCGCGCTCAAGCCACGGCTCTTCTCCCTGGCGCGGTTGTTCCTCGCCCATCCCTTGAGGTCCGCGCTTCCCAAGGAGCGATACGGCGTCTTCGACCGGGCGACCGCGTTGCAGGTGGAACTCTTCCGCGAGGAGAACATCCCGCTGGAGACCGAGGAGGCCCGTGTTGCCAACGAGTACACCAACATCAACGGCTCCCTCTTGGTCCGGTTTCGGGAAGAGGACAGGACCCTCGTCGCCATGTCGCGGTTCCAGGAAGAACCGGACCGCTCCGTCCGCGAGGAGGCCTGGCGTCTGGTGGCCGAACGTCGATTGCAGGAAGTGGATCGGATCGATGCCCTGTTCGACCAGTTGCTGGAGGTCCGGGGCCGGATCGCACGGAATGCCGGATTCCAGGACTACGTGGGCTACGCCTTCCGATCGCGGGGCCGGTTCGACTACACCCCGGACGACTGCCTCCGTTTCCATGACGCGATCGAGTCGGAGGTGATGCCTCTCCTACGTCGGCTCCAGTCCGACCGCAGGGCTTCCTTGGGTGTCGACCGGCTGCGTCCCTGGGACCTCGCGGTCGATCCGTTGAACCGGCCCCCGCTGCGTCCGTACTCGGACTGTTCGCGGCTGGAGTCCGGGACCCAGGAGATCTTCGACCGTCTCGACCCGAATCTGTCCGAGGGATTCAAGACCCTCCGCGACCGGCGTCTGCTCGACCTTCAAAACCGGAAGGGCAAGGCCCCGGGCGGGTACCAATACACCCTGAGCGAGGCTCGGCTTCCGTTCATCTTCATGAACTCGGTCGGCCTCCAGCGCGACGTCGAGACGCTGCTGCACGAGGCTGGGCATGCATTCCATGCGCTGGCCTGCCGTGGCGACGACATCCCTCTCCACCGTGAGCCGCCGATCGAGTTCTGCGAGGTCGCGTCGATGTCGATGGAACTGCTCGGTGCGGACCATCTCGACGTCTTCTATCCGCCGGCGGACGTGATCCGCGCCAGGCGGGTCCATCTGGAAGGAGTGATCGGGGTATTCCCGTGGATCGCGACCATCGATGCCTTCCAGCATTGGCTTTATTCCCATCCCGGCCACTCCCACCAGGAGCGGCGGAACGCGTGGAACGAATTGATGGACCGTTTCGGCGGCGACGTGGACTGGACCGGGCACGAGTCGGCCCGGTCGCATCTCTGGCACAAGCAGCTCCATCTGTTCCTGCACCCGTTCTACTACGTCGAGTATGGGATCGCGCAGTTGGGGGCACTGCAGGTCTGGGCGAATTCCCGACGGGATTCCGGTTCCGCGCTTCAGCACTACCTGAAGGGACTGTCCCTCGGCGGTTCCAAGCCGCTGCCGGAACTCTTCGAGGCGGCGGGTTGCCGCTTCGACTTCAGCCGTCAGACCGTTCGTCCTCTCGTGCAGTTGGTCGCCGAGGAATTGGAACGCCTCCCGGTTGGCTGAGTTCTCAGGTTCACCAGGCCGCGTCCAAGACCTCGCGGATCCCCAAGGGCCCGAGGCGCACGGGATTCCCCTTCATGCTGCTGGCGGCCTCCGCCTTGGGGACGAGTTCCCCGAAGGACTCCCGCGTCACGCCGAGGTCGCGAAGCCTTGGGATGCCCAGCCGTCCGACCATCTCGGCGAGCCATCGTGCGCCATCCGCGCTGTCCGCGCCGGGGTTTCCGGTCAACAACTGGGCCGCCTCACGGTACCGCGACAGGCGGTTGTCCGGATCCCCTTCGCTGGCGAGTGCCGCGCAGTTCGCCACCCAGACCGGGACGAGCAAGGCGGCGCACAGGGTTCCATGCGGGATGTCCGACATGCCGCCGAGCGGTCCTGCGATCCCGTGGACCGCACCCAGCCCCGAGTTGGCGAGGACCATCCCGCTGAAGAGCGCCGCGAGCGCCATCTCGGAACGGGCCTCGAGGTCTCCCGGTTTCCCGCAGACGAGCCCCAGGTTGCGCGCAATGCGCGGCAGGCCATCACGGCAGAGGGCGTCGGTCATGGGATTCGACCGGATGCCGACGAACGGCTCCAGCAACTGGGTCAGTGCGTCGAGGCCGGTGGATGCCGTCACCGAGGCGGGCAACGAGAGCGAGAGAGAAGGATCGACGATGGCGGCTGCGGGCAGCATCCAGGGGCTGCGGAGACTGACCTTGACCCGGTGTTCCGGGGATCCGAGGACTGCGTTCCGGGTCACTTCGGCGCCGGTTCCAGCGGTGGTGGGGATGGCGATGAAGGGAAGCGGCCTCGCGCGCAGGGGAAGTCCACGTCCCACCACCTCCAGGAAGTCGAACGGATCCCCGGCGTTGGTCGCGAGGGCGGCGACGGCCTTGCCGGCATCGATTGTGGCCCCGCCACCGCAGGCGAACACCCAGCGGGATCCGGAGGCCTCCGCCTGCTCGGAGCCTTGGACGACCGCGGAGACCGTCGGTTCGCCGACGTTCCGCCATTCCGTCCACGTCCTGCCAGCCTGCCGCAACGCCCGCCGGACGGATTCGGCCCGCTCGGGATCCCGACCGGTGACCAGGAAACCCGGTCCGGGAACGTCCGAGATCTCCTCAGCCAGCCTGGCGACCGTGCCGGGGCCGAAGCGGACCCGGGTGGCGGTGGCGAACTCGAAGGGATTCATCCGGGCACATGGACGCCGGAGCACCGGACGCTCGTCCGCGGTTCGGCCATCATCGGGGCGACCGCGTCGCGCCAGGCCAGGTAGTGCGGCGTTTCCTTGTGCCGCGCCGGGGCCTCGGGATCCCTGTAGGCCTCGATGAGGACGAAGCGGTTCGGATCGGAGTCGAGACGGAGGACGTCGAATCGGGCAATCCCCGGCTCCTTGAGCGACTCGGTGGCGTTGGTCCGGGTGGCGAGGATGAAGTCCTCCACATGTTCGGGTTTCACGTGGACCTGGACTTGGACGACGAGCATGGGGGAGGGGGGGTCAGAAGCGGAGGCGACGGGCACGGGCGGTCACGGACCACGACGTGGAGGCAACGGAGTCCCGCACCACCAGGATTTCCGAGTGCAATGCGACGGTCGGGCAGACGTGCCATGGCAGCGCGTGCAACGTGTCTCCGACCGACAGGTTCTCGGCTGCCGGACTTTCGACGACGAGATGTTCCTCGCTGTGGGAAACGAAGGTGACCGGGTTGAGGTCGAGGAACAGCACCCTGGGTTGCGGCATCTCCGACGCGACCGCCTTGTGACCGAGGTCGAGACAGAGGCGGTTGGAAGCCGGCTTGGAAACCACACGGGTCAGCAGGACGACGGCGGGTTCGAAGGGCAGGTCGGGCAGCTTGGCGGCGTATCCGGCATCCCAGAAGACGGTCGTGCCGGGGCTCAACGAGACCCGTTTGCGGCGGGCGTGGATCCCGAAGGTCGGGGATCCGCCGGCGATGACCTCGATTGGTCGCGCGAGCGAGGACTCCAGCCGCGATCGCAAGGCGGCCACCGGTTCGAAGGCGCGATCACAGGCCAAGGTCCTCTCGGCCGGATCCGAAATCCCGAGATGGCCGTCATAGGCATGGAGTCCGACCAGTCCAAGCGATCCCGATTCCGCGATCAACAGGGCGAGCGCCTCGGCCGACGCATCGGCGGCGATACCGGTTCGGCCCTGCCCGACATCGAGGTCGATGAAGGCCCCCAGCGGCGCTAGGGCTGGCGTTCCGAAGCCGGCCTCCTTGGCCGACCTTGCGAGGGCCTGCGCCGTCGAGGCGTTGTCCAAGATGACGGAGAACCGTATCCCGGGGTGGGCCTTCGCGAGTTCGAGGATTCGGGCCTGCTGTGGTCCGACCGGTTGTAGGGCGACGAGGATTCCTTGGACGCCTTCCACACCGGCCAGCATCTCGGCCTCGGCCACGGTGGCGCACTTGAATGAGGAGATTCCCAGATCGACCTGCATCCGGACCAGCGGACCGAGCTTGTGCGTCTTGACGTGTGGCCAAAGCCGGGAGGGATCCCCGGCGATCGTGAGCATCCGTCGAAGGTTCCTTTCGACCCGCTCGAGGTGCAGGAAAAGCGAAGGCGACGGGAGCGTCGACTCGTCTCGGACCTGGAACCATTCCATGGTCAGGCGAGTTCGAAGATGACCTCGATCTCCACGGCGATGTTGCCGGGGAGCGGTCCCATGCCGACGGCGCTCCGGGCTCCGATTCCGTTCTCGGCTCCCCAGATGTCGGCGAAGAGCTCGGAGCAACCGTTGACGACCTTGGGGTGGTCGTAGAAGTCGGGGGCGCTGTTGACCATCCCGAGGACCTTCACGACGCGACGGACACGGTCGAGCGAACCGAGTTGTGAGCGCAGTGTGGCGAGGATCGCCAATCCGACCTGCCGGGCGGCCAGCTTGGCGGCATCGAGGTCAAGGTCCTTGCCGACGACTCCGGTGATGAGCGTCCCGTCGGTGCGGACCGGGCCGTGGCCCGAGACGTAGGCGGCCTGGCCGAAGACGACGAGAGGTCTGTAGACGGCGACCGGCTTGGGAGCGGGCGGCAGTTCCAGACCGAGTTCCTTGAGACGGGATTCCGGAGTCATGTCAGGCCTCCAAAATCCGGAGAGCAGCCCTGCTGCTCAATCTCGAAATGGCCGGGGCGGGAAGCCGCCGGTCAGCGGGAGGGCCAGATCTGGTATAGGACCAGATACACGAGCACTCCCGTGATCGAGACATACATCCAAATGGGCCACGTCCAGCGGGCGATCCTGCGGTGGCTCTCGAGTTCGCCCCGGCTGGCGCGGCGCATGGTGAGGATGGCGAGGGGCGGAACCGCTGCCGCCAGGAGGATGTGGCTGAAGAGCATCACATAGTAGGGAATGCGGAGCGCGTCCGGGCCTTGGAACCGGGTGTGGACGGCCTTCACCTGCCATTTGTGAAACAGATAGAGCAGCAGGAAGACGCAGGAGACGGTGAACGCGGAGACCATGCAGCGACGATGGGCCTCCTTGCGGCCGGAACGGATGAAGACAAGTCCGGCGAGCAGCAGCATCGCCGAGAAGCCGTTCAGGCAGGCGTTGACCAATGGAAGTTGAGAGACGTTCATGACACTCAGGGTGCGAATCGGAGGGATTTGACGATCCGGAGGACATCCTCCTCGGCGTTGGGGGCCTCGCCCTGCACCACCGCACGCACCCTGCCACGGCGATCCAGGATCGCAAAGACCGGTGAGTGGATGAAGAGATCCTCGAGCTTGCCGCCGGGATTCCCGGACTCGATGACGGTGAACTTCAGGTCCTCGATGGCGAGTCGGTAGAGGTCCTTCTTGGGTCCGGTCAGGAACCACCATTTCGAAGGGTCGGCTTCATACTGGCTTCCGTAGCGGGCCAAGACCTGGGGGGTGTCGTATTCGGGATCCGCGGTCAAGGAAAGGAGCCGGACTCCTCCCGGAATGCCTGCCTGGATGCGTTGCATCTGGGAGGAGAGCTTCCGGCATTGGGTGGGGCACCGGGAGAAGACGACGTTCGCCACGCAGATGCTTCCGCGGAGCGACCCGAGTTGGACGGGCTCGGCGAGTTGGTTGGTCAGGGAGAATGGCTTCAACTCGCTGATCACCGGAAGCCTTGGGCGGAAGGTGGCCGAGGCGAAGGCACCGCACACGATGGCGATGCCGGCGACCAGCACGCCCCAGAGCAGGCGTTCGATCCGTTGACGGCTGATGGGAAGCATCGAAAAAAGCAGACCGGCCAGCGGAGGAACTCCGAAGGCCGGTCCGGAATCGGGGTCTGCGGATTTCTACTCGAAACTTCCGCCGCCGCCAGCCTTGGACTTCTCGGCGTACCATTTGTCGTAGTCCTCTTGGGAAACGACCTTGAAGACACCCTTCATCGAGGAGTGTCCGTTGCCGCAGAGCTGGGCGCAGGTGATGGTGTAGTCCCCGATCTTGTTCGGGGTGAAATGCACCGGGATCGAGAGACCGGGGATCGCGTCCTGGGTCACGCGCATGCTGGGGACCTTGAAGCAGTGGATCACGTCCATGCTGGAGATCAGCGCGATCACTGGGCGATTGACCGGCAGAAGAAACGCCTCGGTCACCACGGCGACGTCGTCCTTGGCCGCCGGGTCACCGTTGATGTCCAAGCCGAACGGGTTGGAGCGGTCGGCGAACTTGACGTCCTGTTTACCCCATTGGTTGTCGACGCCGGGGAAGTGGGCCGCCCAAGCGAACTGCTGGGCCATGACCTGGACTTCGACCGGCTTCTCCTCGGGTTTTGGGGGATTGTCGACGGCCTTGGCCCAAAGGGGCACCGCCAAGCCGATCAGAAGCACGGCTTCGACGCCGGCGACACCGATCTCGAGGTAGGTCGAGGTGTGGCTGCGGGCGCCGACGTAGTCGGCCGTGGGATTCGCGCCTTTGCGGAATCGGAAGATCACGTAGAGGAAGTAGCCCAACCAGCCGACGAACAGGGCCGCCATCAGCAGATGGACATAGAGGATCAGTTCGTCGATGCCTTTGGCGTGGTTGGCCGCCGCTTCGGGCATGCCGAGTAGTTGGAGGACGGAGGTCATTGGAATCAGTGAGAGGAAGGGGAGGGATTGCCGGATTTGTCGGTCGGTTCCGCGACGGATTCCTCCGTCTGGCGGGCACGGCGTGCGATGAAGACGAAGAAGGATCCGAAGGCGACCCAAGCGAGGATCACGAAGGCAAGCATCACGAAGATGCCCGCATTCATTCCCTGCGCCAGGGGAGCGTCGGTCTTGCCGAAACAGGAGGCACAGGCCGAGAGCTTCCCGAGAGGGAAGAGCGCGGCGATGGTCAGGACTAAGCCTCGTTTCACAGGTAGCTGATGTTCTTCAGTTTCCGGAGGAAGTAACGCCCGTAGAAGGCCAGTGCCATGATGGCCACGAAAGCGCCGACACTTCCGGCGAGATCAGTGGACGAACCGGACTCGCGGTAGTTCTGGTAGCTCCAAGCGGACAAGAAGGCCATCAGGAGAACCGAGGCGGCGACGAACACCACATGGAAGGCTTTAAGGGACATAGACGGTCTTCATCAGGGTGTTCTTCGGGGTGTCGTGCGTGCCCCAGAGGGTCAGTCCCATGAGTCCGGTGAAGAAGATCGCGGAGATCACGAGGAGGCTGTAGACCAGCTTCTTCTCCGACATGAGATGCATGAAGTAGGCGGCCACCAGGAACGCCTTGATCGAGGCGATGAAGAGGGCGACGCCGACCGTGACCGCCATGCTGCTGAAGTCCACGTAGTACATCAGGACCGTGATGACCGTCCCGAGCAACAAGGCCCCGAAGATGATCAGGTAGGTCTTGATGTGGGACGCGATGTCATGGTCGTGGTCGTCGTGGGACGCGGCCGCGTTGTGGGATTGTTCGCTCATGGATGAAGGGGGAGTGGAAGGTCAGAGCAGGTAGACGACGGGGAAAAGGAAGATCCAGACGAGATCGACGAAGTGCCAGAAAAGGCCCCCAACCTCGATGCGGTTGGTGAACTGTTCCGGATTGGTCTTCCACATCTTGGCTCCCGGGAAGGCGAAGTACGCCAAAACCAACGCGCCGCCGAGAACGTGGAGTCCATGGAGGGCGGTGATCAGGAAGTAGACCGCGAAGAACGGATGGGTGGCCGGGGTGTAGGAACCGAGGAACGCGATGTCCGAGGTGGCGATCTTCTGCTTCGCGTGGTCATGGGAAGCACCCTCGACATGCTTCACATGGCCGTGGATATCCCGGGCGGGATCGACCGCGATCTCGATGTGCTCGACCTTCTCGGCCTCAAGGCGTCCGAGGTTCCACTGGTCGGCGAAGTTCCAGAAGCCTGGGTGCTTGCCGTTGACTTCGAGGTGTCCAGTGACGGCCTTGCCGTCCTTGAGCCGGACGACGTAGTGCGAGAACTTGTCGTTGTATTCGAACGACTTGATCCCGAGGAACGCGAAGGCGCAGAGGACGGTGACCACCATCAGCCAACGGAAGCGGGCGAAGTTGTTCATCTTCAGGGCCGCCCATGCCAGGACCACGGTGACCGAAGAGGTGATCAACACCGCGGTGTTGAAGGTGCCGATGGGGATGTTCAGCAGCCCGCGGGGCCACGCGAGGGCTACGTCGGGCCAGAAACCATCCGGTGCGCTGACCCGAAGGAGGATGTAGGCCGAGAACAGGGCTCCGAAGAGCATGATCTCAGAGGCGAGGAAGAGCCAGATGCCGACCTTCGCATTGTAGAGCCCGGTATCCGGCCGGGCTTTGTACGTGTAGGGGATTTCCATTGTGCTGTTGAATCGGGGTGGGTTGGCGCCTGGAGATCAGGGCTTCTCGCTCTGCGGGGTGAAGTCGCTCTTGGCGCCTGGCACGCTGTACTCGTAGGGGCCGCGGTAGGCGACCGGCTCCGAGGCGAAGTTGCCGTGGGGCGGGGGAGTGGGAGTGGCCCATTCAAGGGTGGTCGCATCCCACGGGTTGTCCGAGCTCACCTTCTTGCCGACGAAGATGCTCGAGAAGAAGTTGATGATGAAGGGCAGCTGGGCGACGCCGAGGCCGACGGCGCACATGGTGATCATCTTGTTCAGGCTCAAGGCGGTCGGATCGACGCCTTCGAAGTAGGTCGTTCCGCCGTCGTACATGCGCCGCGACATGCCCTTGAAGCCCTGGATGAACATCGGGGCGAACACGCAGTTCATGAAGAAGAGCGATCCGGCCCAGTGCAACTTGCCGAGGGTCTCGTTCATCATCCGCCCGGTGATCTTGGGGAACCAGTAGTAGATGCCGGCGAAGACGGCGAACATGGTTCCCGGGGCGACCACGTAGTGGAAGTGGCCGATCACGTAGTAGGAATCGTGCAGGTAGATGTCCGAGGCGTTGAAGCCGAGGGGCAGCCCTGTGAGACCGCCGATGCCGAACATCGGGAGGAAGCTCAGGGCGAAGAGCGAAGCGGCATTGAAGCGAATGGAACCGCCCCAGAGGGAGATGAAGAGCGCGGTCAGGATGATCACCGAGGGGATCGAGATCATCATCGTGGTGGTCTGGAAGAACGTCGCGACCTTGGTGCCCATTCCGGTGAGGTACATGTGGTGGGCCCAGACGATGAAGGACAGGAAGCCGACGGACATGGCCGAGTAGACCATGCTCTTGTAGCCCCAGAGCGGCTTGCGGGTGTTGTTGGCGATGACCTCGGAGACGATGCCGATGGCGGGAAGGATCAGCACGTACACCTCGGGGTGACCAAGGAACCAGAAGAGGTGCTGCCAGAGAAGCGGGCTGCCGCCGCCGGAGACCGCAAGCGCGGTGCCGTTCACAACCAAGCCCTGCGGCAGGAAGAAGGAACTTCCGAAGAGGTTGTCCATCAGCTGCATGAGGCCGGCTGCCTCAAGCGGCGGGAAGGCGAGGAGAAGAAGGAACGCGGTGACGAACTGGGCCCACACGAAGAAGGGCATGCGCATCCAGCTCATCCCTCGGCACCGGAGCTGGATGATCGTGGCGATGAAGTTGACGGAACCCAACAGGGAAGAGGTGATGAGGAACACCATGCCGATCAGCCAGTAGGTTTGTCCGTCGAAGTGGTTGGCGAGATCGGTGACCGACGCGAGCGGCGAGTAGGATGTCCAACCGGAGCGTGCGGTTCCACCTGGCGTGAAGAACGAGGCGAACATGACCACGCCTCCAATGAAATAGACATGGAAGCTCGCCATGTTGAGACGGGGGAACGCCATGTCGGGCGCGCCGATCTGGAGCGGGGTGACGTAGTTTCCGAAGGCGCCGAACAGGATCGGCACGATCGCAAGGAACACCATGATGGTTCCGTGCATTGCGCCGAACGAGTTGTAGAGGTCGCCGCTGAGGTTGCCGCCGGGAGCCATGTCGGATCCGAGGAGCTTCTCCAGAAGGGCACCCACCACCGGGATGGGTTTGCCCGGGTTGGCCAACTGGAACCGCATGGCCAACACCAGCAGGAACCCGAAGAACAGGAAGATCAACGAGGCCACGCCGTATTGGACGCCGATGACCTTGTGGTCCGTGCTGAAGATGTACTTGCTGAAGAATCCAGGCTCGTGGTGGTCATGGGAATGACCCTTGTGCCCGTGGGCGTGCGCGTGCGTATCTGTGGCTTGCATAGAGGAACTCGGAGTCAGGAACCGCATTCCGAAACCGGCGGTGCGGGAAAATTCAACACCACCGCTGTCGGAAGTGGTACAGAAAATGTTGAAGTGGACGGCGGAAATGAGGTGGGCGAAGGCACTTCCTTAGTCCGGTCGATGACAAGAAACGTCAGGAGGACCGGCAGGTAGAGGATCGAGGAAAAGAAAAGCCGACGAGCGGAGGGGATGTCGAGCAGGATGGCGAACCGGACGGCGTGGACCAGGAACAGGCCGCCGAGGATGAGTGCGGTGCTGAGGTAAATCCGCCCGCTGACTCCCTGAAGGAAAGGCACGAGGCTCACCAAAATGAGCGCAATGGTGTTGCGGATGGCGGATGCGGCCGATCGGCGTCCGTCCGGATCGATCCCCGAGAGCATCCGGAAGCCGGCCTTGGAGTATTCTTCCCGGTAGATCCAGGCGATCGCCATGAAATGCGGCAGTTGCCAGAAGAAGAGGATCGCGAAAAGGGCCCAGCCCTTTGGAGAAAGGGATCCGGTCGCCGCGGTCCAACCCATCAGCGGCGGCAGCGCCCCGGGGATCGCGCCGACCAAGGTGTTGAGGACCGTGATCCGCTTGAGCGGGGTATAGAGGAAGAGGTAGGTGGCCAGCGTGATCGCGCCCAGGAAGGCTGTCAGCAGGTTCACCCATACCGCCAGCCAAACGAGGCCGGCGACGGACGTTCCCACACCGAGCGCCAGCACGACGGTGGTGTCCATACGGCCGGAGGGGATCGGCCTGGACGCGGTGCGCCGCATGAGGGCGTCATGTTCGCGTTCGATCCACTGGTTCAAGGCCGCCGCGCCAGCCGCCAGCAGCGAGGTTCCGCCCAGGGCATGGATGCAGAGCCAGCCGGACACGCCCTCCGGCGACCCCAGGAAGAATCCCATGAGCGTCGTCAGGAGCACCAAAAGGGTCAGGCGCGCCTTGAACAGCTCGCTGAAGACCTTCAGCCATCCGTGACGGAACTCCGTCACCGGAAGGGTGGTCTCGACTGGGCTGGGTGTCGTCACGAAGTTCGAAGCCTAGCCCACGGCGGCGGGCGTGGTCATCTGCGGAATAGAAGTTTTCCCGACGTGTTCCGCGGCCTTGACCGGGTTGGTCCTACCGCAAAGCCAAGCCGTCAGTATGCCGGCCGAAAGGGAAAGGGAGCCCACCGCGACGTGGGCTGTGGCGATGTCGGCCGGCTTGTCGTAGAGCACGGTCAGTATGCCGAGGGTGAACTGGGTGCAGACGAGCCCAAACCAGACGGACGCCATCCGGCGAGCCCCCGTTTCCGGCGGCAGGGCGCGGGTCTTGAAGAAGACGGCCACGACACCGGCGAGCGTCAGGATCGCGTTGAGACGATGGAGCATGTGGATGTGAATCTGGAAGGCCGTGATGGGTTCGAACCCATCACGACGGGCTGAGTACCGCTCAAGAGAGGCCGCATCGGTGGCAGGCCAGATCTGGCCGTGTGCCAGAGGGAGGTCGGGAATCGCGAGTCCCGCGTGTTGGTGACGCATCAGGAGTCCCAGGAGGAGCTGTCCCAAGACGAGAACGCAGGCCATGCGCGAAAGCAGCTTCGGGTAGGATTCCGCATCAGGTCGGCGGATCGAGTTCCAAGTGGGGGCCAACCGGAAGGTGAGGCAGACAAGGAGGGCGAAGAACAGCTGGCCGAGGCAACCATGGGCGACACCGAAAAGGATGCCTCCGGTGGTGCCGGCGACGGTCCATTGGTCCAGGACGACGCGGAGCCCTCCGAGGCTTCCTTGGATCTGGACCGTCCAGAAGGCCATCCACGCCATGCGCACCGCCGTCGACGAGGAAGGGGACCGGCCCCAGGGTGTGGCGGCCGCCAGCAGTACGACAGCCGAGATTCCCATCAGGAAATGCGCCTCATTCCGCCAGTTGGAGCCCGCAAAGGCGAGCAAACCGACGCCGACCGTCAGTTCGATGAATCCGATGGAAGCCAACGTCCGACGTGATTCGGCGCCTCCGACCCAACGGGTGAGGAACACCACCAATAGGCCCACCGTCGAGGCCCAGATCCGGTGGGTGTGTTCGTCGAAAATGCCCCCGGTCTTCCAGGTCGAGATCGGCAGGGCGAACATGTTGTATCCGAAACTGGTGGGCCAGTCGGGGACGGCCATCCCAACGCCTTTGCTGGTCACCAACCCGCCCATGCAGACCAGACCCAGCGTGGCCAGGGTGACCCCGAGGGAATAGCGGAAGAGGCCGGTGGAGGCGGAGGTTGGTTTCGACATAGGAAAAGGCCGTGGCCGGAAGCCGGCCACGGCCCTGAAACTGTCCTCGGATTACTTGACCGCAAGCTCGAGGGACAACGTGGCCTTGCCACCCTTGACCTCGACCTCACCGGTGACGACGCCGGACTTGAGGTGGTTCGCCTCGACGGTGTACTTGCCGTCAGGCAGGTCGCCGCTGATGGAGAAGTTGCCGTCCTTGTCGGTCACCGCGAAGAACGGGTGGTCGAAAACGTGGACATAGCCAGACATCCAGGGATGGACGTTGCAGATGAGCTTCACGGCCAGCTCCGGCTTGTCGAAGGTCTTCGGATTCACCTGGCCGGCAGTGGCCTGGGCGAAGTTGAATCCCTTGTTCACCTTGGCCTGGCAGTTCACGTTGTGCATGAACGCGTCCGAGTTCTTGATGTCGATCGTCTGGCCCACCATGGCAACGGAGACGAGGGGCTCATAGACGCAACCGACCTGGTCGATCAGCGGCTTGGTTGCCGGGGCCGTGTAGGTCTTGCCGGCGGGAAGCCCGGCCTTGATGTAGACGGCGACGTTGGCGAGGCCCTTGTCGGCGCCGACCACGTAGGTGCGGGTCATCACCGGCTTGGTGTGCAGAGCGCCGCACATCTTGTCGGCCTTGATCGGGGTGATTTCACGGGCGGGCGGAGCCTCGCCGTTCAACTTGACCTTGCCGGTGATCTCGGCGGCAGAGGCGCCGGTGGCGGCGACGACCGCCATCGAGGCGGCGAACTTCAGTGTGTTCTTCATTTCAATGTCTCTCCAGTTAACGGTGAAAATCGGGCGGACGCTAACCTCCGACCCGGGAGGGTCAAGTGGTTCGTGAAAGTTTTCACAAGCTTCCGTAAGGGACGAAGGCCCTTGCCGGTTATTCGAAGGAGCTGCCGCGACCGGTTTCAGGGAGTCATCGGCTTCCCTCAGAGATGCTTGATGAAATCGAGCAGGGGGACCAAGTCGGGATCCTCGCGGGCCATCTCCTTCAGGGGGAGCCTTCCCTTGACCTTGGAAGCCCGTTCCAACCAGATCTTCGCTCCGGCGAGGTCGCCCAATTGGCAGGCGTAGCAGGCCAAGTTGTAGGCGATGATGCCTTCCTCGGGAAACTGCTCGACGATGGGGAGCAGCAGCTGCATCGCCTCCTGGGTCCGCTTCATCTCGTGCAGCGTGTAGCTCTGGTGGATCCATCCGGAGGGTCGATCCGGGGCCACGTTGGTCACCAAGCGGGCGACATCCAAGGCGGAGTCCCACTGGCCCCGAGCGGCGTGGAGGCGCCAGCGGATGTCAAGGACGTCCGGATGTCCTTGGGCCGCCGGGCTCAGGCGTCGAAGTTCCCTGGCGGCCTCGAGGGAATCCCCCAGTTCGAGCCAGCCTTCGGCAGCGCTCAAGTAGTGCTTGTCGGGAAATCCGATCCCTTCCACGTGCGGAAGCTATTCGGGGTTCGCGCCTTCCGGCAAACCTGAATTGCCGAGGCCCGGGGCAATCCGTCGGTGTAGGGCCGGGCACAAACAGCCGATTTTCCTCAAGCGCGGGGATCGGAACGCCGATCCGTCGAACGGGGCGAAGGGTGTCTCCTTCCGGACCCTCCCGTTTTCCATGTCGACATCCATCGCGCCAACGAGCGGCCCCGAGAAGGCCGGCGAGCCGCCGGCAGCCCCTGGGGCGGCGGGAAGGGCGGCGCTGCTTTGTGCTGTCCTCGCCTTGGTGGCGTTGCTGGTCAACTTCGTGCCGACGGAAGCGGTCACCGGGCTTCGTTTGTGGGGCGGGGCCTTTCCGGCGATGCTCGCCGCGCTGCTGCTGGGACCGGTACATGGATTGGTCGCCGGGATCGCGGCCGGCGTTGGACTGGGCCTTGCCGTTGGAGACTGGCTTCCGACCCCGGTTCTTGCCGCGGCCGGGCTTGCAGTCGGCCTCGCGACGCGCCGTGGGGTTTCCCCGATCGCCGCGGCGGTTGGCTTTTGGACCCTGGTTGGACTGCCTTCGGCCTGGCTGACCTACCGTTTCCAGTATCCGGAAGGCGGCATCCTCAACCTCCTGCGGGCGCTGGAACTTCCGTTCAACTCGGTGGTCGGCGTGGTGCTTGCCGACGCCCTGAGGCTCTTCCCGCCGCTTCGCAGGGTCGCCGGCGACCTCGGGCTGTTGCGGGATCGTGCTCCGTTCCGGGCCTATCTCCTGGGGGGATTCACCGTGGTCGCCACGGTTCCCTTGCTGCTGCTCAGCCTCCTCTACGGCCGCAACCTGTCCCGGCGCCAACTTCAGGATGCCCAATCCGACCTGAACCGTGCCACCAGGTCGGTTCGTGGCGCGATTCAGGACTACATCCGGCAGAACGAGCTTGCGGTGCTGACCCTTGCCCGTCAGATCGATTCCGGGCGCCGGGAGGCCACCACGGGTTCGATGGAGATCGTCCGGAACCAGTACCCCGGTTTGCTTCGCATCCGGCTTCTAGATGGTACCGGCAAGGTCCTGCTCCAGACGCCCGCCTCCGCCGGCCCACCGTATTCCGGTGCACCGCTGGTGGAGCGGGTGGCGAAGTCCGAGGAACCCTCGGTCCTCGATGCGGTCTTGGAGGCGCGGCGATCCCACTTGGGAATCGGTGTCCGCCTGCGTGGAATCGCCGGGGCCAATCCGGGGGTGCTGGCCGGAGAACTCGCGCTCGACGGCTTCCCGGCACTCCAACGTTCCTTTGAAGGACTGCGGGAGGTCTCCCTGCTCATCGCCGACCACAGCGGCCGGGTCGTCTTCAGCACCCGAGCGCAGGAGTTTGCAACCGGTTCCAACGTGGGGGAGGCGCCATTCTGGGCGGGCGCCGCCGCGGCGACGAACAACGGGGACTTCCGCTTCAACCTCCCGGGCGCCAAACGGGGTTCCGATCCGGGAGTCCAGATAGCTTGCGCCATGAGCACCGTGCGGCCCGGTGGTGAGAGCGCCTGGCGGGTGATCCTCTGGCAGCCGGTGACCGAGGCCGAGCGTTCGGCCGCGATCTACTACACCTGCTGCATCGGCAGTTCCCTGGGGATCGTCGCCGTCTGTGTCCTTCTCTCGGGACTGCTCGCCGCCCGGATCACCCAGCCGATCGAGCGGTTGGTGGAAAGGGTCCGTGCCTTCGACCTCGAGGTCCGTCGTGACCCGGTCGGACCCGGCGCCTCGGGTCCCGCGGAGGTGGTCGAGCTGTATGAGACCTTCACCGCCATGGAAGGCCGGGTCCAATCCGCCCATGGTGCGGTCAAGGAGGCCCTCGTCCGGGTGGACCAGGCGAACCGGGAGCTGCGGGAAGCCCTTTCCTCTGTCGAACAACAGGTCGCGGACCGCACGCGGCAGCTCGAGGACGCAAGCCGACGGGCCACCATGGCCGACCGTGCCAAGGGGGAGTTCCTAGCCAACATGAGCCACGAGATCCGGACGCCTATGAACGGCATCCTGGGGATGCTGCACCTGCTCGACGGCACCCAGTTGACCGCGGAGCAGAAGGAGCTGTCGGACACGATACGCTCGAGCGCGGAAGCGTTGCTGACGATCCTCAACGACATCCTGGACTTCTCGAAGATCGAGGCGGGCATGATGCGTCTTTGCCTGGAACCCTTCGATCCGGGCGCGCTGGTCCGGTCCGTGGCGAAGCTCTTCTCCGGCCAGGCGATCGAGAAGGGGCTCCAGTTGGAGGCGGTGGTCGATTCCAAGACGCCTTCACGGGTCGCCGGCGATCCCGATCGCCTGCGGCAGGTCCTCAACAACCTCGTCGGCAACGCGGTGAAGTTCACAAGCACGGGTTCGGTGACGATCTCCCTTTCGCTGATTTCCCGTACTCCGGAGCGGGCCCGCTTCCGTTTCGAGGTCTCCGACACCGGAATGGGCATGAACGAGGAGGTCCAAGGCCGGCTGTTCCAGGCGTTCGCCCAGGGCGACAGCTCGACGACACGTCGCTACGGAGGCACGGGGCTGGGCCTCGCGATCTCGCGTCAACTGGTGGAGATGATGGGCGGCGGCATCCGGGTCCGAAGCAAGGCCGGCGAGGGATCGGTCTTCACCGTGGAGCTCGACTTGGCCTGCACGGACGATTCGTTGCCGACGGATGCGGTCGCCTCCGCCACGGCATCCCCGAACGCGGCCCCGGGTCCCCGTGTGAAGCGTCGGCTCGAGCTGCTGGTCGTCGAGGACGAGCCGACGAACCAGAAGTTCGCCCGCCGTCTCCTGGAACGCCTGGGCCATGCGGTGCGGGTGGTGGACAACGGCGACGACGCCCTGTCCGGCTGGCTGGCGGGAGACCGTTACGACGCCGTGCTCCTCGATTGCCAGTTGCCCACGATGAGCGGGTTCGAGGTCGCCTCGCGGCTCCGGGAGCTGGAGGACCGTACGGGTTTCCCGGGTCCCAAGGCACACATCATCGCTCTCACCGCCAGCGTGCTGCCGGAGGACCGCAAGCGGGCGATCGAATCGGGCATGAACGACTTCCTGTCGAAGCCGCTCCGCGTGAGCGATCTCGATTCCGCGTTGGAGCGGGTGCCGCTGAAGAGCCTCTCGATGTCGATCTGATCCGGATCCATCCGGACCGGGCGAAGGGGAGACTCCCGGCTGCGCCCCAAAGGGAAATCCCTGCAGTTCCTTCGCGGCCAACCGTCACGGCTCCTTCCGGACGGGCCCGAGCCAGCCTCGGCGCGGTCGCCTCACCAAGGGCGGGCCGAATCCCGGTCCGGTCTCCGACGTGGTGCCGCAGGCAGCGACTTCTTGCCCTTGGGCGGTTCCTCGGACGTCTCCGAGGCGACCCCTTCGGTCACGGATTTCAAGGCCTCGTCGATGACCTTCAGCAGCGCGGTTCGCCCGGAGAGCTTGCGAGCGGAGCAGACGAGCGTGTCCGGAGGTCCGTCGCACCAGGAGGAGATCCGTGATTGGAAGTCCTGGATGTTCGCTTGGACTGTCCCCGGGCTGGCTGCGTCGGACTTGGTGAAGACGAGCACGAACGGCACCTCGTTTGCGGCGAGCCACTCGACGAATTCGAGATCTATCGCCTGGGGCGGCAGGGAGCCGTCGACGAGCGCGAAGACGCAGCAGAGGTTTGGACGGTCCCGGAGGTATTCCATCACCGACTTGTTGAACTTCTTGGAGTCCTTCCTCGCGATGTGCGCATAGCCGTAGCCGGGCAGGTCCACCAGGCGCCATCGGCGGTTCAGTTCGAAGAAGTTCAACGTCTTGGTCGAGCCGGGCTTCGCGGAGACCTTGGCGAGGTCCGTGGACCCGGTCAGGAAGTTCACCAGCGACGACTTGCCCACGTTGGAACGCCCGATGAAGGCGAATTCCGGGAGGATCTCATCGGGACATCCCTCGAGGTCCAAGGCGCTGCATTCGAATCGGGCGGAGACGATGTTCACAGGTTCTACAACGGACATCCTCCCACGGTTTCGACGTCCGGCACACCTCCAAATTGAACTCCAAACCGTTCCGCGGCGTCGGAGCGTCACGCCCGTTCCCTCAAAAGAAGGTTGCCGTGCCGACGTCTCCGCTCTATCAGTGGGCCGTCTGAAGCCCGTCTGCCCGCGATTCCCGCGGAGCAGCTTCCCCAAGTCAACGTTCCCGCGGCAACACTTCCGCCGCATCTGGGTTCGGGCCCTTCCGACACGCACCAAAGTTCCCATGAGCAACGAGCAGACCCCTGCGGTCCCTCCCGCCCAACATTCGGGCGGTTCGAATCCTTCCACTTCCAACCCGCCTCCCGGACCGACATCCGCTCCGGCCTACGAGCCGGGTCCTGCCCAGGGCGGCCAAGGCGGCCAAGGCGGCCAATTCCAGCCCGGACAGCAGGGCTACAACGCTCCCCGTCCAAGCGGCGGTGGTGGCGGCGGCGGAGGCGGACGCCAGTTCGGTCGTGGCGGCGGACACCAGCAGCACCGGCACGGAGGCCACAACCAAGGCCGTCACGGTGGTGGCGGCGGCGGAGGCGGCGGACGCCAGTTCAACAATGGCCCCCAGGGTGGCTATCAGGGCCAGGGCGGAGGAGGCGGTGTTCCTCCGCAACCGGTGGGAGAGCCGGTGATCATGGAAGGCTGGCTGGAGATCTCGGAGAAGGGCTTCGGTTTCCTCCGTTCGTCCAAGGGCAATTTCTCGCCGAAACCCATCGACGTCTTCCTGACACCGGATTCGATCAAGCGTCTCTCGCTGCGTGAGGGCTGTCAGGTGAAGTGTTCCGTGAACCCGCCGCACCGTGGGAGCAGCCCGCAGATGCGCGAGGTGATCGAGGTCAATGGGCGCTCGTATCAGGACTACCTGCATTCGATGCGGTTCGAGAACCTCACCACCATCGATCCGATCGACAAGTTCCAGCTCGAAACCGCGCCCGACCTGATCGAGACGCGCATCATCGACCTGGTGACCCCGATCGGAAAGGGAACGCGCGGCCTGATCGTCGCGCCGCCCCGCACCGGCAAGACCACGATCCTCAAGCAGATCTGCAACGCGATCACGACCAACCATCCCGAGGTCCATGTGATGGTTCTCCTGATCGACGAGCGTCCCGAGGAGGTCACCGACTTCCAGCGAAGCGTGAAGGCCGAGGTCGTCGCCTCCAGCAACGACCAGGACCTGGAGACCCACGTCCGTCTGAGCCGCTTCATGATCGAGCGCTGCCGGCGGATGGTGGAATCCGGCAAGGACGTGTTCGTCCTCCTCGACTCGATCACCCGCGTGGCGCGCGCCTACAACTCCGTCCACGGCGGATCCGGACGTACCATGACAGGCGGCGTCGACGCTCGGGCGCTCGAGATTCCGCGCAAGATGTTCGCCGCTGCGCGCAAGGTGGAGGAGGGGGGGTCCCTGACCATCCTCGCGACCGCGTTGGTGGACACCGGCAGCCGCATGGACGAGCTCATCTTCCAGGAGTTCAAGGGCACCGGAAACATGGAGCTGATCCTCGACCGCAAGCTCTCCGAGCGCCGGCTGTATCCGGCCATCGACATCCCGAAATCGGGCACCCGCAAGGAGGAGAAACTCTTCGCGGCGAACCAGATCGACGCGATCCGCAAGCTCCGCCGCATGATGACGGACCTCCAACCGGTCGAAGCGATGGAGACGCTCATCGCCGCCTTGAAGAAGCACAAGACCAACGCCGAGTTGCTCGGCAAGCTGGGCTGACCCGGGGCTGGTCGTGGAGAGGGCGTCCGATCGCAGGATCGGGCGCCCTTTTCCTTTCGTCGGCTAATCCTTCGCGGGGAGGGGCACCTGGGTTGGATGGCGCAGGTAGGCCACGAGGTCGCGTCGTTCCGCCGGGGTCATCCCGTCGAGCAGGCCTTCCGGCATCATCGAACCGGATTGCATCTCGATCCGCTCCACGTCTTCGCGGGTCAGCGTCAGCGGGCCGGTTGCGGTGAGCAGCGTGATGCTTCCGGGATTCGGCGACCGCAGCAGGCCGTTGAGCGTTCGGCCGTCCTTGGTTTCGACCACGGTCATCCGATAGTCGGCGGCCACGACGGAGTTGGGTGCGACGACGTTCTCGAGCAGGTAGCCCAAGTCGGAACGGCCCGAACCGGTGAGGTCCGGCCCCAATTCGCCTCCTTCGCCGTAGAGCTTGTGGCAGGATGCACAGGCCCTTTGGAACAGGCGTCGGCCCGCGGCGAGGTCCTCCTTTGCGGTGGCCGCCGAGAGTTCCATTCGAAGCCGTTCGATCGACTGGCGCAGATCCGCATCCGCGGCGCCGACCGTTCCCCAGGTTTCCCCGAGACGTCGCGAGAGCGATTCGTCGCCCAGACTGGCGATTTGACGGGCCACCGCCGGGGAGATGTCCGCGGCGGCGATCCGCCGGTCGGCGACGGCTTCCACGACAGCCTTGGCGGTGGCGACGCGGGATGCGGCCGCGGCGACGACGCGGGCCCGATCCGGGGGCTGCATCCAGCGCAGCTTGGCACCGATCAACCCGGGTGCCGCCGGGTCGCCGATTCGGATCAGGCCCAGGAGCGACTCCGTCCAAAGATCCCGCTCCTCGGCCAATTCCTTCAGCAGTTCCCCGAGGCCCTCGGGATGCGCCTCCACGATCGCCGACAAGGCGGATCTGCGTGCCGCGGGATCCGAATCCCTGTTCCGAGCGGTCGCCTTCAGTGCGTCGACGGCGCGGCCGTCGCCAAACACGGAACCCAGTTCGACGGCCAAGGCACGGACCCGGGGATCTTGGCTCGCCGCGAACCTCTCCGAAGCCGAAGGCCAGGTCCCGGGTGCGGTGACCTTTCGTGCGCCTCGGAGGCCGGTGGCAAGAGCCTCGAGGACGTCCAGCTGTTCGGTTGAAGGACGGTCCGTGACCTTTTTCAGCAGTCCTCCGAGCTGTCGGTGAAACCGGGGCAGCTCCTCCGTCATCCGTCGGGTGAGGTTGTGTCTGAGCAGGTGTATCCGGGAGTCGGCCGCAATTCCCAGCGCTTCGTCGGGATGGGTGTTCACCATCGGTTCCAGGGCGAACCACAGCATCCGTCCCAGGTTGGCATCGGCGTCGTCTTCCTGCCTGAGACTCAGCGCCGCCAGGATGGGGATTCGTTGCTCGTGGCGCATCCTTCCCAAGGCCGAGGCGATGTAGAGCCGAACCAACGCGGATCGGTCGGTGCGGGAAAGCGTCGTGAGTTCGGCCACGGTCTGTGCGCCGGGTTCTGGGGGGTCTTCCGCGAGAAGGCGTACGGCCCAGCTGCGGACATGCTCGTCCGGATCCCGCAGGAGACGTCGAAGCAGCTCCGGTGGCGCTCCATCCAAGGCCACCAGGGCCCAAAGCGAGCGGAGCCGTCCCAGTCGGGACGGATCCACGGCCAGCTTCTCCTGGAGGCTCGCAATGGCGGATCCATCCGGATTTCCCAGCGCGGCCCGATCCCGTAGGAGGATCCTTCCCATGCGCCGCCGCCATTCCGACGTCCCCGACTGGCTTTCGATCAGATCCTCCAATGTTGGGCTGCGCCCGAAGGCGGCCGAGGTGCCCGGTGCGTTGGTGTAGGCCAGTCGGTAGATGCGGCCGGAGCTTCGGTGCACACCGTCGTGTTCATGGCACTCACCCGTGTCCGACCAGTCGGCGATGTAGGCGGCGCCGTCGGGTCCCTGGATGATGTCGGTCGGTCGGAACCATGGATCCGGGGAGAACCCGAAGTCCGGGCAATGCCTGCCGACGTAGCCCGACCCCTTGCGTTCAAGGCGTTCACGGTTGATGCGACGACCATGGAGATTGAGCGTGAAGAGGGCGCCGTCGTACTCCGACGGCCAGTTGCCGCCCTGGTAGACCATCAGGCCGGTGTGGGCATGTCCTCCGCCGAGGGAGTCGCTGCCGGACGCCACGGAACCGTCCTGTTGCCCTGCGCGGGAGCGGGTCCAGCCGGCGCCGGTGTCGAAATGGAAATGGTCGGCGTGCTGCTCGATCGGCGAATAGACGAATGGGATGGGATCCTCGCCATACATCCTGCGGTAGTGGGCGCCGGGAATGGCATGCCAGAGGTGTCCGATGACGGTGTTGATGAAGAAGGGTTCGCCTTCGGCATTCCAATCGTTGCCCCACGGATTGGTCGTGCCGTGCGCCACGGACTCGACTCGGCGTGTCTTGGGATGGTAGCGCCAGATGCCGCCACCCATGTTGATCCGGGCGGATTCCGGGTCGCCGGGACGCCCAACCCGGGTGGGGCTTGAGATTCCGACACGACCCCAGAGCCATCCGTCGGGTCCCCATCGAAGGCCGTTGGCGAGGGTGTGATGGCTGCCTGTGGTGGTGTCGAAGCCGTCCAGCATCGTTTCGGGCGGCCCATCCGGGATGTCGTCGCCATTGCGGTCCGGCACGAACAACAGACGGGGAGGGCAGAGCAGCCAGATCCCGCCCAGGCCGGTTTCCACGCTGGTCAAAAGCTTGAGGCCGTCCAGGAACACCTTCCGGGACTCAGCCCGGCCATCACCGTCGTTGTCCTCGAGGATCAGGACCCGGTCATCGAGGTTGGTGGCGAAAAGCACCGGTGGTTCCGCATAGGTGAAGTTCTCAGCCACCCAGAGACGTCCCCGCGGATCGAAGCTCAAGGCGATGGGTTGCCGGACGCCGGGCTCCGCGGCCACCAACGAGACGGAGAATCCCGGTGGGAGCCTCCATCCGGCTGCAGCCTCGGAAGGGGGCAGAGGTCGCGTCGTCGACTTCTCCGTGTCGGGTGGAGACGTGAGTTCAGCTCCTTTGAGACCGAGGCATGCCACCAGCGAGGCAGCGGTGCAGCGAAAAAAGGGGATGAACATGCCTCAGGCTGCCGCGAGGCCGGATCCAAGGCAACGTGGGAGAGCCATCGGCATTGGATTGGATCGGATGAGATCGGATTCGACCCACCCCGATGGCATCGCGACGTGAAATCCCGGGTCGGAAATCAGACGTTACCGATTTCGTAAGTCAGTTCCGGTACTGATCTAGACGCGAAGGAAGCGGAGACGAAAGAAGCCGGGCGCAGTTGGTTGAAGGGACAATCATGCGCCCGGCTACGGACCATCACCCGATGACCCGTAGCGTCGGACGGAATGTTCAGTATAAGGGTTACATTTTTCCGGAGACACCTTGCGTCGACAAGGTGTTGTTCCCCAGGTCCTAAAGCGAACGGTTCCGTCTCGTTTCCCTGCTCGGGTTCGGGTCGCCTGGGGGACGGAAGTCGAACGGGAGCCCCGGTGAACACGCCGAGTTTCCGAGCACAGCGGGTATGGCCGAGTGCCTTGCAGCTTCGACGAAGCATCGGCGTCCAGTTGCCCCGCAGCGTGGGACCGCCACAGCCCGATTATGAGGTCGCGGTCGAAGAAACCGCGGTTCCCGGTGTCGGGTGTCCGGAGGTCGCCGGTTCCCCATCGGTGAGCCCGACCAAGATGAACGCCAGCACCGTACAGAAACCCACCACCCAGGTCCGGTGTTCGGTGCGGAATCGGGCGATGGCACGCACCCGGTGCACGAGGGACTCCGGGGCCTCCGCTCCTCCATCGAATCGGAGCAGGGCTTGACTGATCCGAGTCGGACCGGTCGACATCAATTCCAAGACACGAAGGAGGACCCTTCCATAGGTTTGGTTGCAACCCGGGGTGGAGGACAATGCGTCGGCGTCACACGCCTCTTCGCGATCCTCACGCAATTTCCGGTAGACGATCCAGACGACCGGATTGAACCAATGGACGGCTCGGACGATTTCGAGCAGCCAATTCCAAAGAAGATCCCCCCTGCGGAGATGTCCGAGTTCATGGAGGAAGACGAGGCGCATTTCCTCTTGGGAAAACGTCATTGAGAACCCGACAGGGACGAGCAGACGCGGTTGGAGTGAGCCGATCAGGCAGGGGCTTTGGACCCTGCCGGTTTCCATGAGGCGGACCGGTGCGGAGATTCCGGATTCAAGGCGGCAACTTTCCCACAGCCACCAGACTTCCCAGGAGTCGATTGGCCGGGCATCACGGATTATCCACCACGCCTTTGCATGTCCGAAGAGTGTGCGTATCAACAGGATGGAAGCCCCGACAAACCAGGCCACGGCGATGGCATTCCAATGTTCAGCCGGGATTTCCGCAGCCGAGAGCCGGGGAAGAAGGGGCCCCGTGAGGTTGAACAGGCTGACCGGGCTGGGAAGCTGGATGGGCCAGGCCAATCGGACGATCACCACGAGCCAGAGCAGACAGCGCCATTCCGGTCCCAGATGGCGTCCAAGGAGACTGCGGACGCCCAGGATGGCCATGCCGAGAATGGCGGCATGGGATGATGCCCCAAGGAGGGCGAGGCCAAGATCGCGCACGGTTTCCGGATTCATACCGAGAGGGGTAACGCGGACCCTCCAAGCAGTTCACTTGCCGGCGTCTTCTTCCAGTGCCTGCTTCAGTTCGCGGATCTGCTTTTGGGACAACTGCCGTCCGTCGACGAAGTGGGCCAGCATGGTGGCCACGGAGCCGCCGAAAACCCGGTCCAAGAACGAACTGGAAACCGAAGCCACACAGTCCTTCTCGTTGACCGTGGCGCTGTAGAGGTAGGCACGTCCTTGCGGGCTGTAGCTCAAGGCGCCCTTTTTCACGAGACGGTTGAGCAGGGTCTTCGCGGTGACCGGGTGCCAGGAAGGGTCCTCGGACTGGAGATCCGAGATGATGTCGGCTGCCGTGATGGGTTGCCGACGCCAGACGATCCGCATGATTTCCCACTCCGTTTCCGAGATGCGAGGCAAAGACATGGAACTCCTGGATTTGAGGTGAAGCACTGGCGACTACAAACGAGTACGCCGAGGATTCACCTCTGTCAACGATGGCTCCCAATCCCTGCTGTGCGCTCGGTGGGAGCGGTCAAACCGTGAGGATTTCCTTCTCCTTCACCGCCAGATGCTGGTCGATCTTGGCGATGAAGCCATCGGTGAGCTTCTGGACCTCGGTCTCGGCGTTCTTGATGTCGTCCTCGGACACGCCGCCATCGTTCTTGAGCTTCTTGAGCGACTCGATCGCCTGACGGCGTTCATTGCGGACGGCGACCCGGCCTTCTTCGGACATCCGCTTGCAGATCTTGACGTATTCCTGGCGTCGTTCGGTGCTCAGTTCCGGAAGAACCAGCCGGATGAAGCGACCTTGGACGGCGGGGTTGAGGCCCAGTCCGGCAGATTGGATGCCCTTCTCGATCGCCTTCATGTTGGCCGTGTCGAAGGGCTGGACCATGAGCATCCGCGATTCCGGGGCGGCAATCGTGGCGAGCTCCTTGAGGCGCATCATCGAGCCGTAGGCCTCGATCATCACGTTCTCGATCAGGGAAGGGGTGGCCTTGCCGGTGCGGACGCCGCTGAACTGGTGGACCACGTGGTCCTCGGTCTTCAGCATCTTCTCCTCGGTCTCGAAGAGGACTTCGTCGATGGTCATGGGATGTTGGGTGGTGGAGTTACGGATGGAACGCCGATCAGGTGGTGACGAGGGTGCCGACCTTCTTCCCGAGGACGACGTTGCGCAGGTTGTGGGCCTTGAAGAAGTCGAACACGATGATCGGCATCTTGTTTTCCATGCAAAGGGCGAAGGCCGCGGCATCCATCACCTTCAACTGCTTCTCCAGCGCCGTGGAATAGGCGACCTGTTCGTACCGCTTGGCGTCCTTGTGCTTCACAGGATCCTTGTCGTAGATGCCGTCGACCTTGGTCGCCTTGAGCACGACTTCGGCGCCGATCTCGTTGGCCCGGAGGGCGGCCGCGGTATCGGTGGAGAAATACGGGTTGCCGGTTCCGGCGGCAAAGATGACCACGCGCCCCTTCTGCAGATGGCGCACCGCGCGGCGGCGGATGAACGGTTCGGCGATTTGGGTCATGTTGATGGCGCTTTGGACCCGCGTCTGGATCCCTTGCTTCTCAAGTGCGTCTTGCAGCGCCAGCGCGTTGATCACGGTGGCGAGCATGCCCATGTAATCCCCTGTGGCGCGTTCGATGCCCTTCTCCGAGCCCTGCAGCCCACGGAAGATGTTGCCTCCGCCGACGACGATCACCACTTCGACTCCGAGACGTTGAACCTCCGCCACCTGGGCTGCCATGTCGTGGACACATTCCGGGTCGATCCCGGAACCGCCGACTCCTCCCAACGCCTCACCGCTCAATTTCAAGAGGATGCGACGGAAACGTGGGGTGGGAGATGCGGGGGACTTCTTCATCAGAACCCGTCCGTGATAGCAGCCGGGGCTTGCCGACGTCAACGGACCTGACCTGCTGGTCCGGTCCGTGAGAACCGTCTTCCCGGTGCCTGACGCACCAGCCGCTTCATCTCGAGCGAGAGCAGGGCGACGTTCGCGGCGCTCGTCGAAAGACCGCTGGCCCGGATGAGTTCGTCGGCCTCCATCTCACCTTGGCCGAGGACGGAGTAGAGCGCCTGTTCGGCGGCCCCGAGCGGGACGGTGGGGCCGGGCTCGGAGTCGGCATCGGGTCGGTTCGAAGGGGGAAACAGATACTCGAAGTCGCCGAGGATGTCCTCGATGCCCTCGCAGAGCTTGGCCCCCTTCTTGATCAGCTCGTGGCATCCGCGGCTGCGTGGGGAGTCGATCCGTCCCGGGACCGCGAACACCTGCCGTCCGTACTCCACCGCGAAGTCGGCGGTGATCAGGGCGCCGCTGCTCAGGTTCGCCTCGATCACGGCCGTGCCGAGGGTCATGCCGGCGACGATCCGGTTGCGGATGGGGAAGGTCTGCTTGTCCGCGGGGCGATCGAAAGGGAACTGGGTGATCACCGCCCCTTTCTCCGCGATCTGGTGGAACAGGTCCGCGTTCTCGGGTGGGAAGACGCGGTTGATGCCGGTCCCGAGCACGGCGATCGTGCGGCCCTTGGCGCTGAGGGCTCCCTGATGTGCCGCGGTGTCGATCCCCCGTGCCCCGCCGCTGACCACGGCAACCCCGGCGTAGGCGAGCTGGTAGCCGAAGCGCCGTGCCATTTCGATGCCGTAGGCGGTCGTCAGGCGGGAGCCGACCAAGGCCACCGCATTCCGGTCCGATGCGAGAAGCGTGCCCCGGACGTACAGCACGATCGGCGGATCGTAGATCTCCCGGAGCAACGGTGGGTATTCGGGATCGCGGTCGCAAAGAACCCGGACACCCGACTGCTGGATGCGTCGGAGTTCCCCGTCGAGATCCGCGAGTTCCCGCCATCGCGAGATCGAATCGGCGGTCTCGGCGCCGACGCCATGGACCGTCCGGAGCACCTCCGACGGAGAGTGGAGCACGGCCACCGGATCGTCGTCGAAGTGCCGGAGGAGTTGTCGCAGCCGAATGGGGCCGACGTGTTCGAGGCGGTTGAGGGCGATCAGGGCTTCGAGGCGTTCCATTCCGCCCATCCGAAACGCACCCCCAAGCCGCGGGCAACGGGCAGCCGGTGGGCGCGTTCAGTCGGTCCGGATTCCCGGGGGACGAATGCCCCGGCCAACCCGTGGCGGGGACGAATCGCCGAGGTCGTCGCGCATGGCCTCCGCAAGTGAACTCAGGTGGGACACGACCTCCGGATGGAGTCCGGCGACGTCCCGCGATTCGGTTGGATCGGTCGAAAGATCGTACAACGAAAGGCCGATCTGACCGTTTCGGAGCACGCCCGGCCATCCGCCCGATCCGGTCTTCTCGAGGACCAGGTGTGGGTGTGGAAAATGGAGTTTCCAACGGCCTGCGCGTACGGCGTCGAGGTGGGTTCCCCAGTACATGAACTGCGCCCGACGCGGCGCCCGTGCGTTCCTTTCCTGGAAGAGCAGGGGAGACAGGTCGCCGCCGTCGATCACCGGCCTGGCGGGGATCGAAGCACCCGACACGTGGGCGAGCGTCGGAAGGAGGTCGATGGTTCCCGCCACCTCCCGGCAGACCGTTCCGGACGGAATCCTCCCCGGCCATCGGAAGATCGCCGGCACGCGCATGCCTCCCTCGAAGCTGGTGCCTTTCGTCCCCCGCAGGCCGCCGGTGGAACCCGCGTGGTCGCCGTACACCGACCAGGGACCGTTGTCCGACGTGAAGATGACCAGGGTCTCCCGGTCCAGCCGCTCCTCTTTCAGGGTCTGCATCACGGTCCCGACCGAGGCGTCGATTTCGTGGATCACGTCCGCATAGCTTCCGAGACCGGTGCGGCCGGCGAATTCCGGCGAGGGGAAGATGGGGACGTGCGGCATGCTGTGGGCAAGGTACAGGAAGAACGGGCGGTCCCGGTTGCGTCGGATGAAGTCCACGGACCGCTGTGTGTAGCGCCGCGTCAGCCGGGCCTGTTCCGGCATCGTCTCCGCCACCCGTTCACCGTCGTAGAGCGGCAGGTCCGGATACTGGCGAGCCGTCGGGTGATGCGGCCACATGTCGTTCGAGTACGGCAGTCCCAGCCATTCGTCGAACCCATGCCGCGTGGGCAGGAACGCAGGCGAGTCCCCGAGATGCCATTTGCCGACGATCGCGGTCGAGTAGGCACGCGTCTTGAGGAGCTCCGCGATGGTGGTCTCGGCTGCCGAAAGGCCGGTCTTCGAACCCGGGCCAAGCGCGCCTTGGATCCCGACCCTTCCTGGGTAGCAGCCGGTGAGCAACGCGGCACGGGACGCGGAACACACGGCTTGGCCCACGTAGAAGTCCGTGAACCGCATGCCCTGCGCGGCGAGGCGGTCGATGTTCGGGGTCGGGATGCGCGAGCCGTAGCAGCCGAGGTCGCCGTAGCCGAGGTCGTCGCAGAAGATGAGGACCACGTTCGGCGTCCGGCGGGAGGTTTCCGCGGCCTTCAGGCGGAATCCGGCGACGAGCGGGAGGAGGATCAGGAATCGGAGTGCGACTTGGGACCAACGCATGGTGCTGGGCCCATCGGGCGCCTTCGATGGGGCCGGCTGCAAGTCCGGAGAGGCTGGCGGTGCATTTTGCTCCCGATCCGAGAAATCCGGCCACATGCTTCGCCCGATGAACTCCCCCTCGATGCTCCGGTTCCTCGGAGGGTTCCGACGCTTCCTGCCCCTGCTGACCGCGCTTCTGTCGGCCGCTGGATCGAGGACGGATGCCGCCCCCAGCCAACCCAACATCCTGTTCATCCTCAGCGACGACCATGCGGCCAAGGCCATCAGCGCCTACGGCAGCCCGTGGAACAAGACTCCCGGATTGGATCGGTTGGCGCGGGAAGGCATGCGGCTGGACCGCTGCTACGCGGTGAATTCCATCTGCACACCCAGCCGCGCATCGATCCTCACCGGCCAATACGGCCATCGGAACGGCGTTCCGGTCTTCAACAACCTCGATCCTTCCGCGACGACCGTCGCCCACCGGTTGCGGCAGGCCGGTTACCACACGGCCATGTTGGGCAAGTGGCACCTGGGGTCCGAACCCCAGGGCTTCGACGAATGGAACATCCTCCCGGGGCAGGGCCGCTACCAGGACCCGGTGTTCTACGACCGCGACGGCCACCGCATCTACCGCGGACACGTCTCGGACGTCACGACGGACCTCGCGATCCGGATGCTGGAGAAGCGCCCGAAGGACAAGCCGTTCTTCCTGATGTGCCATCACAAGGCTCCCCATCGGAATTGGTCTCCGGCGGAGCGGCACCGGCTCCAGTTCGCCGGAAGGGAGATCGCCGAGCCCGCGACGCTGCGCGACGACTACCGCGGTCGGTCGGATGCCTTGAGGCAGCAGCGCCAGAGCGTCTTCCGCGACCTGACCCGCAGGGACCTCAAGCTGGTCCCGCCGACGGATCTCCCAGCCAAGGGCGTGGGTGCATGGCTGGATGAGGTGCCCGATGAAGTGGTGGTTCCCTCGGCGACGGGGCCGTTGACCCTCCGAGGCGAGGCGCTCGACCGGTGGAAGTACCAGCGCTACATGCAGGACTACCTCGCCTGCGTGCAGGGAGTGGACGATGGCGTCGGCCGGTTGCTCGACTGGCTGGACAGCCAAGGACTGCGTGAGAACACGGTCGTGATCTACACCAGCGACCAAGGCTTCTTCCTCGGCGAGCACGGGCTCTATGACAAGCGGTTCATGTATGAGCCCTCCATCCGGATGCCGTTCCTGATCCGTTGGCCGGGCGTGATCGCCGCCGGTTCCACGAGCGAAGCGTTGTCCATCAACTGCGACTTCGCACCGACCTTCCTCGAGATGGCGGGTGCCCCGGCGGCTCCGGAAATGCAGGGGCGGAGCCTGGTCCCCATCCTGAAGGGCCGCCGTCCCGCCGACTGGCGATCCGGGTTCTACTACCGCTACTACCACGATCCCGGCCACCACGACACGCGGGCGCACTACGGGATCCGGACCGACACCCACAAGCTGATCCACTACTGGAAGCTGGACCAGTGGGAGATGTACGACCTCGTCGCGGACCCGGACGAGATGACCAACCGGGTCGCCGATCCCTCCATGGCCGCGGTGTTGACCGACCTCAAGTCGAGGCTCGTGACGGAACGGCAGCGGCTCGGCGACACCAACCAGTTCGCCAACCTGCTTCCCCGTGACACGGTGGACCAGCGGCCGAAGCAGATGGACCGGAAGCATCCGGATTCCGAACTCTGAGACGCACGCAGGCGGAAGTGACCTTTGCTCCAGACGTCATCGCCGCGGTGGAGCGGTTGGTGATCCGCGGATCTTGCGATGGCAAAAGAACACCGTCTGTAGGTCTCCGTCTCGGCTGCGGTTCCGGTTCACGGTTGGCGACTCGCTCCCGGTTGAGGGGAAAAGGCTCATCCGGCCCTACGAAGCGGGTACGGCAGGCGTTCTCGGAACAGCGACTCGGACGCAGCGGAAACCGACATGGTTGGAGCCCGTGTCGACGGCGCCCTTGCCGCGGGTTCCGAGGAGGAACCTCGAGCAGTATTGGGCCGAACAGAGGAAGGAACCTCCGCGGTGCACCCGCTTCCGTACGCCCGGTTCGTCGGGGTCGAAGCTGGTGGGAGGACCTTGGGGATTGACCTCGGAAGCGACCGCGGCGAGCCGGTAGGTGTCGGGGCGATACCAGTCGGAACACCACTCCCAGACATTGCCGGACATGTCCCGAAGGCCGTAGCCGTTTGGCGGGAAACTCCCCACGGGAGCCGCTCCCCGGAAGCCGTCCTCGCCGTTGTCCCCGCCCGGGAAGGGGCCTTGGAACGCGTTGCATTGCCAACGTCCGTCGACGAGCAGCGTGTTTCCCCATGGGTAGGGCTGGCTTTCGAGCCCACCGCGCGCGGCGCGTTCCCATTCCGCCTCGGTCGGCAAACGCTTCCCAGCCCACCGTGCGTAGGTTTCGGCATCCTCGAAGGCCACATGGACCACCGGATTTCGCATCCTTCCCTCGATGGAGGATCCGGGTCCTTCGGGATGACGCCAGCTGGCGCCGGGCACATAGCGCCACCAGGCGAGTGGATTCTCGTGGGTGACGGGTTCGGTCGGCGGATGGAACACGACCGAGCCCGGCACCAGAAGGGAGGGGTCGGCATCCGGGAACTCGGCCGGATCTGGGCGCCGTTCGGCCACGGTGACATAGCCGGTGGCGTCGGCGAATCGCCGGAACTCCTCGTTGGTGACCTCCGTGCGGTCCATCCAAAAGCCGTCCACACGCACACGGTGGGCGGGGCCTGAGTCCCGGAATCCGTCGACCAGGCCGCTACAGACGGGTTCGCCGGGCTGAAGCCGTGAACGGACCGCCGAGATGGAGGCGTCGTCGGGGCCTCCCATCCAGAACTCTCCGCCCGGGATCCACACCATGCCGTCGTCGGCCACGGACCCCATCGCCACCGTGTTGGTGGCGATTACCGGCGCCGGGGACGGCTGGACAGGGGAAGCCGGTTCCGAAGGCCCGCATCCCGTCAGCAGGGCGGCGAACAGCGCCGCGATCCGGTGCGGCTTCGCACTTTGGCGAGGGCCACGCTTCATGGGACCGGCCACGTTCAAGGCCTTTGAAAACCGCGCTCGGCAAAGCGGGCGAGCGTCCACTCGTATTCGCCGACCAGCTGGTCGACGACGTTGCGGTGCTTCAGGTCCGCGGGCATGACCTCCCAGGTGTAGGTCTCCATCTCGAAATGCTGGCAGAGGGAAGGCTGTTGACGGAGGACGTCCAGCACGCCGGTGAGGTGGTCGGCCGTGGTGCCGAACAGCGGCGTCGGAGCGGCGTGGAGCGGGATGTGGAAATGGATGCGCCACTCGCGTTCGAACTGCGGGCCGTCCGAGGGCAGGGTCGCCAAGGCCTCGTCGAGGTCCCCGTAACGCACCAGTTCGCCATCCGGGCGGCGTTCGATCACCTGGTGGAAGTAGATGTCGTCCGCGAAGCGCGCCAAGGCCTCGCGCGCCTCCGGGGTGGGGCGTACGGAGAGGGCGTTGCTGAGGTGGATCTTGCTGATGCGGATGCCGGCGCGGGTCAGGCGCGCGAGCGCCTCCTGGGGGCGTTCGTATTCGATCGCGAGGTGGCAGCAGTCGTAGTTGACGCCGAGGTGCGCATCGAGGCGGAGGTCCCCGGGGCGGTCCGCGCGCATGAGATGGAAGAACTCGACGCATTCCGGGGTGGACTCGAGGTGGCAGAGCGGTTCCGGTTCGAGGCCGAGATGGAGGTCCTTGCCGGTCTCGCGGGAGAGCCGTTCCAGGAACTCGACGCAGCGCCACAGTTGGTCGCGCGCCGTCTGGAGTTCGCGTTGGCTTCTCCGGAAGCCCTTGAACGAAACCGGCACCGTGCTCACCGAGCCCGACACGCCTTCGGGCACCAGCTGCGCAAGGATCCGGAACAGCCGTTCGGTGTAGGCGAGCCGTTCCGGTTGGCACCAGTCGGGGGCGTAGACCTGTTCCTTGACCCGGCCGCCATGGAATCGGCCGTAGGGGAATCCGTTGATCGTGAAGACGTAGGCGTCGTGCCGGGCGAGCCAACGCCGGAAGGCTTCCAACGTGCCCGGGTTGGAAAGCTCCGTGGCGGCGACGTCCCCAAGTCGGAGGCCGATCGCGTAGGGGCGTTCGCCTCCGATCCTGCGTCGTACCGCGAGTGTATGCTTCTCCAGCCCCGCGAAGGTCTCGGCCCACGTCTCGCCCCGGTGGATGTTCGTGCAGTAGGCCAGATGGACGCCGTGGGTGAGTTGCATGGCGGGAGATTGCACCGTGGTGACGTCCCGGGAAAAAGGAAAAGCCCTCCTTTGCCGGGCATGGATATGGCTTAGGATCCCTCCGTGATTCGAAGCGGCACCTTGGCGGTCCTGTTGTTTCTCGGGTGGATGGCGGACGTGAGCC
This sequence comes from Verrucomicrobiales bacterium, assembly GCA_027488845.1. Lineage (GTDB taxonomy): Bacteria > Verrucomicrobiota > Verrucomicrobiia > Limisphaerales > UBA9464 > SXXZ01. The sequence continues at coordinate 57,751 of JAIYBC010000066.1, forward strand.
ACGCGCAATCGGTGGTGATCAGTGAGATCCTGTACCAACCGCCCGGAGGCACTGATTTCGCAGAGGCGGAATTCGTCGAACTGCTGAACCCGGGCTCCTCCCCGACCCAACTCGGCGGCGCCACCTTCACCGCTGGAATCACCTATACCTTCCCGGCCGGTACGGTGCTGGCGCCCGGCGCCCGAATCGTGGTGGGAAGGAACCTCGCCCTCTTGCGTTCCCGCTATGGCACCCTGCCGGGGCTGATGTCGTCCGCCTTTTCGGGGGCGCTGAACAACTCAGGCGAGAACCTGACCCTGAGCTCGGCGGCCGGCACTGTGTTGGCCACCGTCCGGTTCGCCGCCAGTGGCGACTGGCCCGTCCGACCCGCGGGAAACGGCGGCTCCGTCGAACTCGTGGATCCGCGCGGTCCGCAGTCGGACGCCGCCAACTGGCGTGCGTCGGCAGAATACCTGGGAAGCCCCGGTACCGCCGGATCCGGGCCCTTGAACCGCGTGGTCGTCAACGAACTGCTCGCCCACACCGATCCGCCGCTCGAGGACGCCGTCGAACTCCACAACCGCACCGACTCCCCGATCGACGTCGGTGGCTGGTATCTTTCCAACTCGATGGAGGATCCCCTGAGGTTCCGTATTCCCGCCGGGACCGTGGTTCCTGCACGCGGTTTCCGCGTGGTCTACGAGTACCAGTTCAATCCGGCCAATCCTCCCGCCGGACGCACCGCCTTCACCTTCGGCGCCGCACGGGGCGACGACGTCGTGCTGCTTTCCGCGGACGCCGCGGGCAATCCCCTGCGCTGGGAGGATGACCAATCGTTCCCGGCGAGTCCCAACGGCGTCAGCTTCGGCCGGCATCCGGATGGAGAGGGCCCGTTCCTGCTGATGTCCCGGACGAGCCTCGGCACCGCGATCTCCAACACCGACCCGGAGTTCTGGATCGAGTTCTTCCGACAAGGTGCCGGTGCCGCGAACCCGCGGCATGCGCTCGGACCGGTGGTGTTCGAACGGATCCGGTATTCGGCCGCCGCGGACGGGATCGAGTTTGTCGAACTCAGAAACGTCGGGGACATCGAGGTGCCGCTCTATGATCCGGCCTACCCGACCAACACCTGGGGATTGGAGGGTGGCGTGACCTTCCGGTTTCCCGAGGGTCTGATCCTCGCTCCCGGCGGCCGCATCGTCGTGGCCAGTACGACCAATGCGGCGGCGGTACGGTCTCTCCTTTCCCTTCCGGCCTCCGTGCCTGTGGTCGGACCGTATTCCGGTCAGCTGTCGTCGGAAGGCGAGCGGATCCAACTGGTCCGTCCGGACACCCCTCAGCTCCCTCCGAGGGAGGACGCGGGTTTCGTCCCGTATTACGTGGTGGAGCAGATCGACTACTCGGCTTCTTCGCCTTGGCCTGTCCTTGGAACTCCCGGAAGCCAGCTCATCCGACGCAGGGCGGTAGCCGAACCCGGATACCTGGCATCCAACTGGGAGTCCGCGCCGGTGGAGTCGGTCCCGCCGCGGGTGGATGTGGCGGTCTCGGGATGGAACGCCGGCGTCCTGAGGCTTCAGGCGACCGGTCCGAGCGGGTCGGCCTTCCGGATCCAGTCCGTGGCGATCTCGGGAACCGGGGTGGTGACGGTCCTGGCGGACTCGGCCACCGGAACCTTTTCGCCGGCCACTGGCGTGGTGCAGCCCGATGGCCGATTCCGTGTGGAGGTCGAAGTCCCGGCAGGTTCCGTCGGCGCGCTGTTCCGGGCCTTGCTCCCATGAAAAAGGCCGCCCCTCCAGTGGGCGGCCTTGATGCGCGGAAGCGTTCGAGGGATCAGTGCAGCTCGTGTGATTCCACCTTCACGCCCTTCTTGTAGCCCTTGAATCCGAACGGTGACGGATCGAACTCGCCGACCGGGGTGACATCCGCCGACTTCGGCACCTCGAGTCCCGTGAGGTGGTACGCGGCGTTCACGAAGAGGCGACGGAGATCGTCGCTTCGCATGTCGCTGGCCGCGCCGATCGTGGAGGCGAGGACCTTGGAGGTCGCGCCCGTCGGGGTCTTGTAGTCCCGGAGCCAGACCAGAGGCATCACGGCCTTCTTCAGGTTGGGCGGATCGGTCGGCTTCATGCCGGTCAGCACCTGTCCATGCAGGAGCACCGTGGCGTCGGACGGGAAGTCGGGGTTCACGCCGTAGACGTCGGTCGGCCCGAAGACGTCGTTCACGCCGCGCAGGAGCGGGTGACTGCGGTTTTTGCCGTCGATCACGCCCCGTGTGGCCTCGCGACCGTGGTCACCATGATGGTAGGTCCAGGTCTCACCGACCGTCATGCCGCCAAAACCGCCACCCTTCGCGGTCCACGAGTATTTCGCGAACGGGCTCTGCTTGTTGCGCTCGTAGTTGAAGGAATGGGTCGCGGTGCGCAACACCATCATGGGCTTCCCGGAGTCCAGGTAGGCCACGAACTTCGCCATGTCCTCGTCGGGAAGCTCACGGAAGCGGAACTGGTTGATGACGAGATCCGCGCCGGCGAGAAGGTGCATGCCGGGGACGTTGGTCTGGTTGTCCGGATTGATCGTCCCATCGGGATCCTGGCTGAAGAGGACGGTACACCGGAATCCATGCCGTTGGCTCAGGATCTTGCCAAGCTGGGGCAATCCCTCTTCGGACCGGTATTCCTCATCCCCGCTCAGCATCACCACGTGCTTGCCGTTGGAGGTGCCTGCCTTGGGTTCGTAGGTCACCCATTGGGCGGCTTGGGCGTAGAGGCCGGTGGCTACCAGCAGCGCGGAGGTCAGGAATGATTTCATCGGGTGTAGGTGGAGTGATTGAAACAACGTTCACGCCCATCGACCAGCCCCGGATGCGGCAGATTCAATCCGACGGCTCGGTTCCACCTGTGCCACCCGGCACCTTCAGGTGGGGCTCCAGTGTGCCAAAGGTGGCACAAGCCGCCCTGCGCCGTGTGTTTTCAGCGGGGGCCGGAGCGGGTGGAGAGCCCCAAAAATGGGCTGGCGGCGGCCAATTGCGGTGCAGGGGGCGGGTGGGGAAGAGCTGGCCCCGAGGCTGCTTAACAGGTGCAAACAAACCGGAACCCCACGTGTCCGGCGTGGAATCCGCGAGGCCGGTTTCCAGTGAACAATTGCGGTTCGGTGGACTCCAAACAGCAACGATCATGAAGGCGAACTCCAAGTCGAAGGCCAAGAACGCATCCTCCCGCGGCGCCACCCGTCGTCGTGAGGTCCGGCGACGGAAGGAGGCTTCCTGCTCCCAGGCGGCCAAGGCGGCGAAGCTCCCGGTTTCGCGTCGCCGTGCCGCCGTCAAGTCCGTGGTCGCCGCGGCCAAGCCGCCGACTCCGGTTCCGCCGATCGAGGTCATCATCCCGGTCGAGACCTTGGCAACCTCGCGGACGATCCCGGTGAAGACGGAGCAGGTGCCCGCGTCGGCCCGCATGCCCAAGGTTCCCGAACCCGTCCTTCGCGGCATCTGGGATGAACACTCCTCGCTCCGGCTCTACCTGCGGGACGCGGTGGAGACCCCGCTGCTTTCGCCGCAGGAGGAGATCGAGTTGGCGAACCGGATCCAGCGCGGAGACGACGCGGCCCGTGAGCACATGATCCGCGCGAACCTCCGTCTGGTGATCAAGATCGCCCGCGAGTACGAGGACTACGGACTGCCCCTGCTCGACCTCATCAACGAAGGCAACATCGGCCTGATGCGGGCGGTGGAACGCTTCGACCCGACCCGCGGGGCCAAGCTGTCCACCTATGCCGCGTGGTGGATCAAGCAGTCGATCAAGCGCGCCCTCTCCAACCAGTCCAAGTCCATCCGCCTTCCCATCCACATCGTCCAGGAACTGGCCCGGATGAAGAAGGCGGAGGTCCGGCTCGAGGCCGAACTCGGCCGCCCGGCGACCGACGTCGAACTGGCTTCTGAACTCGAGGCGCAGGTCGAGGACATCACCCGCGGGCGCGAGGCGGCCGCCATCGGTGCCACCTCGCTCGACGCCCCGCTGGGATCCGATCCGGATTCCAACCGCATCGCCGACATCATCGCCGACGAGGCCGCGGTGATGCCTTGGGCCGGCGTGAGCGAGGAGAGCAATGCGGAGCTCGTCCGGGAACTCGTGGGAACGCTGAACCGCCGCGAGCAGGTGATCCTGAACCAGCGCTTCGCGCTGGAGGGCGGCGAGCCGCGCACGCTGGAGGAGATCGGGGCCGACTTCGGCCTCACCCGCGAGCGCATCCGCCAACTGGAGGCCGCGGCCTTGAAGAAGCTGCGCGACCGCTACCGCACCCGCGAATCCATGGCCGAGGCCTGATCGGCGATTCCGGCCGGTTTCGTTGACGGGGGGACGATGGCGAAAGCCGTCGTCCCCCGTTTGCTGGCCGGCTCCGTTTTCCGACGGCCCGGGTTCACTGCGCTCCGCGCCGGTCACCCTTCAACGTCAGGATGGCCGGCAACATGGTGAGGCCGGCGACCATGCAGGTTGCCGTTCCCACCGCCATCACCCAGCCGAGGCTGCGGATGCCCTGGTGGTCGGCGATGATCAGGCTTCCGAAGCCCGCGATCGTGGTGAGGCCGGAGATCAGGACGGCCTTGCCGGTGCTCTTGGCGAGAAGGCTCGGATTCCGTTCCTCGGCGAAGCGGTTCAGGATGTGGATCCCGTTGGTCACGCCGATGCCGATCACCAGCGGCAGCGTCATGATGTTGGCCGGATTGAAGGGAATGCCCGTCCAACCCATGAATCCGACCATCCATACCGTCCCGATCGCGACCGGGAGCAGCGACAGCAGGGCCTGCGACAGGGAGCGGAAGTGGATGAAGACGAGCACCACGATCGCGCCCAGCGCCCACCAGGCGGCCTCGATGTAGGACACTTTCAGCAGTTCGGTGTAGTAGTAGAGCTGCACCGGGGTCCCGGTTGCGGTCGGAGCGACCGTCTGCAGGTCCCGGACGAACGCCTCCTGCGCGCTCCGCTCCCAGACGTCCTCCTTCGGGTACACCTGGATGAGGTGTTTCCCGTGGATGCCGATGAACCGGTTCCGCAGGGCCATCGGAAGGTCCTCGGTCCGGAGTCCGCCCTCCACCGTCTGACCTTGCAGGATCGCGAAGGTGTCCCGGATGTCGTCGAACAGCGCCTTCTGGAAGGCGCCCAGTTTCCGCGCGTTGGCGTTGGTGTTGCCCCGGAACATCGCGACGCGGAGTTCGGTGATCGCGTCGCGCAAGGCGATCAGGTTGGTGTGGAGCGCCCGTTCCTCCGGAGCGGTCCGGACCACATCGTCCGCGGCAAGTCCCAGCAGTCCGCCCAAGCCCCAGAGTCGGCTGCTGAGGCCGCCGAGGTCCGCCGGCCCGGCCGAAGGTCGTGCGAAACGGATCGGACGGGATTCCTCGGCGATCTCGCGGATCAACGGCGCCTTGGCCTTCGTGTCCTGCCCGAGGAACTGGACCATCGAATCCGTCCCGGCGACGGTCGGCAGCGCCCGCAGCTTCGGCTCCAGCGCGGCCGCCTCGGCTTCCGAATCGACCATGACCGCGCCGAAGAGGACCGACTTCGCCCGTTCGTCGCTGCCGGGTCGGATCCGGGTCGCCTCGATCAGTTTCTTCTCGAACACCACCGCCGAGAGCCCGTCGCTCTGCATGTTCAGGAGGTTGTAGTCGAACGTCACCGACGGGATCCGATAGGCCGCGAACAGGCTCAGGGTCGTGGTGATGCCCAGCACCAACCACGGCCGGTCGAGCCAAAGGCGCTCGAGTTGCGCGCGGCGGTCCGGCTTCTCCGCGTCGTCGTCCACCGAATGCCGGCGAGACGCCCCGGCCGCCATCCGCCCCGCGACATGGTCCAGGTGCAGTTGGCGTCCCTTTTTCAGCAGCAGGACCGGCAGCACCGTCATCATGGGCACCAGGCAGATCAGCAGCGCCCCACCGGTGATCACACCCATCTCCTGGATACCCCGGAAGTCGGTGAACGACATCGCGAGGAACGCGCCGGCGGTGGTGAAGCACCCCGTGAAGATGCCCTGGCCGGTGTTCACGACAGCCCGGTTCAAGGCCTCCAGGTCGGAGGCGCCTTGGCGGAGTTCCTCCTCGAACCGGGTGATGAGATGCACGCCGAAGTCGATGGCGAGGCCGATCAACATGGGCACGAAGGTGATCGTCAGGATGTTCAGGTGGCCCACCACCACGGTGGTGTAACCCATGGTGTAGCAGAGGCCGATCAGGAGACATCCGACCGCCTTCAGAGGGCGTCCGGTCTCGCTGTAGCCCAGGATGAAGATGACCGCGCAGATCACCAGCGACAGGACGGAGGCCACCGTGGAATCGCGGGTGGACTGCTCCATCTCGTCCACCTCGAGCACGGACTCGCCGGTGAGGCCGACGTTGACCCCGGGGACCTCGCGCGCGGTCTCCGCGACCAGTTCCCGGAAGCGTCGGACGGCCGCCTCGTTGATGCCGCCCTGGAACCCGTTGCGCTCCATCTCGACCTCCTCCGCCGAGAGCGGTCGTTCCATCCCGAGCATCCTCCGCCAGGGCGAGGTGCGCAGGTGCGGGAAGTCGTTGGTGCGGGCCGCCCGGGCCTTGGCGTTGACGAGGTAGAGGCGGCCCCGGTCGAAGGTGATGTACTTCTCACGCTCCGCCTCGGGACCCGCCGCGAAGAGGGCGTCGACCCCCGGCGAGGGCGGGGTTCCCGGCCGCTGCAGGCTTTCGGCCGCGCGACGGACGACGCGTTCCATGGCCGGCAGGCCCTGGATCATCGCCTGGTTGTCGGCGTTGGTGGAGCGGTCGGCCGACCGGATCGTGAGGCTGATCTGGTGGAAGAGCGACTCGAGGTTCGTGGCCGACGAAAAGCGCCCGATGAACGGCCGGGCCTCGCGGAGGGCCCGGAGCAGTTCCCGCAGATCCGGCTCGGGAACGAACAGCAGCGCCTTCCGGCCCAACATGGTGAGGTCGCCCTTGTAGAAGACGTCGGTGAAGAGGTTGGTGGGTGAAGCGAGCGTGGATTCCGCCTCGAGCTTCGCCCCCAGCCGCTCGACGAACTGCCGGTTCTTCTCGAGGTGGTCGCTCTCGACCACCGCCACCAGGTCGTCCTGGGCGGGGAACTCCGCTTTGAAGCGCAGGAAGTTGCGGTGGTACTCCTTCTCGGATCCGACCAACGCGTTGCGGTCCGTGTCGAACTCGAGCCGGAACACGGTGATCCAGACGCAGGCGAAGGCCAGCAGCAGCTGCGGCCAGACGTAGAGCCAGCGTCTCCGGTAGAGCGACGAGGCCAGTCTGGAAAGCAGGCGTACTGCGATCGATGGTTTCGGTTCCGACATGGATCAGGAGGCCTGAAGGTAGGTCATGAGGCCTCCGATGTCTGCCCTTCTTGGGGCGGCCGGCGGGCGGGCGGTTGCCGTCGGATTCATGGAAGTCGGACCAGGAGCCGCTGGGCCACGACGTCCCAGGAATACGCGTCGCGATAGGCCTCCTTGGCGAGATGGGAGATCCCGAGGCGTTCCGGCGCGGAGGCCAGCAGGCGGACGGCCTCCTTCTGGTAGGCGCGGGGATCGGCCGCGTCGACCGAACGGAGGAACCGCGCGGCCCGCAACGTCTCCCCGGTGCTGGGGCCCACGGTGGTGAGGATCGGGGTCCCGTGGGCCAGGCCGGCGGTGATCGTGGTGCGGCGTTCGGCGACCCCGTCGGAGAAGGGGAGCAGGAGAAGGTCGACGGCCTGCAACGCCCGCGAGACGGAGGCTGCGTCCAGGAAACCAAGGGGGCGGTAGAACGGCGCCTCTTCCTGCGACAGGACCGGGGACGGCTTTCCGCCGATCACGGCCAGCGCCGTCGGGATGCCCGCGCTCCGGGCCGCGCGCCAGGCGGCGAAGACCCAGTCCGGCTGCTTCGCGGCGTTGAGGGTTCCGAAGTAGGCGAGGACCGTGGTTTCCGGCGGCAGCCCCAGTTCCGCCTTCCAACGCGTCCGGTGGTCCGGGGGCACCGGCATCACCGGGAAGTTCGATGGGGACGGCAGCAGGAAGACGTCGCCACCGGGCACATCCGCCCAGTGGCTTCTCCACTTGGCGATCCATCCCTCTGTGGAGACCCCGATGGCGTCGACGGATCGCCGGATCCGTTTCCAGGCCCATCGGTGCCACAGGGCGTAGGCGAGCCAATGCGGCTTCCAATGCAGCGGCGCCATGATCTCGTGGGCGATAAGTACCTGACGGCGTCCCTGGCGGCGGAAGCGTTCCACCAGGTTGGGAACCGCACGGTTGACCCCGCCGCGGCCGTACATGTGGGGTACGTACTGCCACAGCAGTGCTGCGCCCGGGGCACAGGCGCCGACCGCGGCCTCGACCTCCGCGGAGTCGTGCCAGTCGGCGACCTCGGCCCGCACCTCGAACCGGGAGTCCGGAGCGGCGCCAGAGGACGTCAGCACCTGGACGTCCCGGTGTCCCGCCAAGGTGGCGGCGAGGTTGGAGGTGTGGTCGGCGAGTCCACCCGGGGCGGGTGGCATGAGGGGGGAAACGATCACCACCGGAGCCGGCACGCGCCGATGGAAGCGGAAGGGTGCCGGGTCGGGCAACTCCGGGCTCGGCGAGTTTCCTCCGGTTGCCGGATTTCGGACATGCGCTCAAATATTCTTCGCCGCGCAGCGTCCGAACGTCACTATTTCGACACCGCATGTCCGTCGTAGAGCGCACCATCACGGTCCAATATCGGCATCAGGTCCATTTCACGGAGGGACTGTTCCTGCCGTCGAATCCGGTCCTGCCCGAGGTCTTCCATGCCGGCGCCGGGGCGGGTCCGCGGCGTTCCGCCCGGGTCCTGCTCTTCGTCGACGAGGCCCTGCTGACCGCGCGTCCGACCCTGTCGGCGGAGATCGAGTCGCGGTTCCAAGCGATGTCGGAGACCGCCCGTTTGGTCTGTCCGCCGGTTCCGATTCCCGGTGGCGAGGCGGTGAAGAACGCCTTCTTCCGGATCTCCGAGATCCACGCCCTGGTGGACCGCCACCACATCGACCGCCACAACTACGTCGTCGCGGTCGGCGGCGGGGCGCTCCTCGACATGGTCGGCCTTGCCGCGGCGACCGCCCACCGCGGCGTGCGTCACATCCGCATCCCGACCACGACGCTCGCCCAGGATGATTCCGGCGTGGGGGTGAAGAACGGCATCAACGCCTTCGGGAAGAAGAACTTCATCGGGACCTTCGCCCCGCCGTTCGCCGTCATCAACGACTTCGACCTCCTGTCGACGCTGCCCGACCGCGACAAACGTGCGGGCTACGTCGAGGCGGTGAAGGTGGCCTGCATCCGGGACACGGACTTCTTCAACCGGATCGAGTCCGACGCGCCCGCCTTGGCCCGGTTCGAGGGGGAGCCCATGAAGCGGCTCATCCGGCGCAGCGCGGAGCTCCACCTCGACCACATCGCCACGGGCGGCGATCCGTTCGAGATGGGCAGCGCCAGACCCCTCGACTTCGGCCACTGGGCGGCCCACAAGCTGGAGCAGGTCTCCGACTACCGGCTCCGTCATGGTGAGGCGGTCGCCATCGGCATCGCCCTCGACGTGATCTATTCCCGTCTCCGCGGCTTCCTGCCGCCGGCCCCGGCGGAACGGATCCTCCGGCTCCTCGAGCGCTTGGGCTTCGAACTCTTCGCGGACGAGCTCCTGCTCGCGGACGAGTCCGGCAACCTCCGCATCACCGCCGGTCTCGAGGAGTTCCGGGAGCATCTCGGCGGGGAACTGACCATCACCTTGCTCCGCGACATCGGGAGGGGCTTCGAGGTCCATGAGATGCTCCTGCCGGTGGTCCATGGGGCGCTTCAGGAACTCCGCGCCCGCCACATCGCCCGGTCGGGTGTCCGTGTGGTGCCGATGGCGGCGGCTTGAGGTTGGACGGCGGATTGCCGCGCGGTCCCGACTATTCGCTGGCCCGAAGCCGGCTTTTCCCGACACTCCGCCGACGTTCTCGATGAAGTTCCCGCTTTCCCAACTGGCGCTGGTCCTCGGTTCCGGCTGCCTGCTGGCCCACCTCTGGCCCCTGTTGAGCCCCGGTAGCTGCGCCGCCTGGTTGCGCCGCTTCCATCGCAACACCGCCGTCGGCGTGTTCCTCGTCCTGCTCGGCACCGCCTGGTTCGAGTGGAACCTGATCACCACCGACATCTCCGACTTCTCGGAGTTCCGCACGCCTCTGCTGGTGGGCTTTGTCGTCCTCGGGGTCGGATGCTGCTTCTTCGTCCGCGACTACCTGTCCATCCGCGGCCTGGCCATCGTGGCCTGCCTTGCCGCGGACGTGGTCCTCGACTCCCAACGTTGGCATCCCAGCCCGTTCAAGAACGTGGTCACGGCCTGGGCCTACGTTTGGGTGGTCGCCGGCATGTGGTTGGCCGTCGCCCCTTGGCGCGCCCGCGACTGGCTGGCCTGGTGCACCGCACAGGAAAGCCGGTTGCGCGCGTTGGGTCTCGCAGGCGTCGCCTGGGGCGCGTTGGTCGCGGTCCTTGGCCTTACGGCCTACCGCTGATCCCTGCGGTCTTCGACGTCTCCCTCGGACTCCGGTCCCGGGAGTTGCACGATCAGTAGGGCTTCCGCGTCGTCGCCGGCAGGCGCAACCGCGAGAACCTCACCCTGCGGTCCCACCACCATCGACGAACCGATGCAGCGCCATCCCGTCCACGCTCCGGCCACCACCGGTCCCACGTTGCTGCAGCCGGCGATCGACATGCCGAATTCCCGGCAGACCGGTCCGTAGCTGTCCTTCCAGAGCCCGCCATACGGCTCCGACACCAGATCCCGCCCCGGCGGTACCGCCCAGGCGCAGGGCGACAGGATCCACCGGGCGCCGCGTCGTCCCAGCTCCCGCGTGTGCACCAATCCCTCGGCGAAGGCGTCTGCGCAGATGACCACTCCGCCCCGGCCCCAAGGCGTCTCCACCGTCTCCACCTGGTCGCCGACGTCATAGAGGTCCCGGGCGAAGTCGAGTTCGTGGATCTTGCGATGGTGGTGGACGACGGTTCCTTCCGCGGACACGAGGATCGCCGCGTTGTGCAGTCGAGCCCCGTTCCTCTCCACCAGGCCGGCGCAGACCCAGATGCGGTGGCGCCGTGCGGATTCGCGGAGCCGAACGCAGGCCTCGCCGTCGGGAACGCCGCCCGCCAGTGCCCGTGCGCTGGGGTGGGTCCAGCCGCAGTCCAACGTCTCCGGCAGCACGACGATCTCCGCGCCCGCGCGGGCCGCCTCGCCGATCGCCCGATCCGCGCGGCCGAGGTTCGCTTCCGGGAGGCCGGGTTCCACCTGGATCTGGGCCAGGGCAAGTCGCATGCGGGAATCGTTTCCGGCCCTTGGCGAAGCCGGCGTTTGGGGTGAGTCTCGGGGCGACATGACCGACGAACCGTACCGTTGGCTCGAGGCCGTCGCCCAACGACGCGAGTATGTCCGCGACCAGATCCGCGACGCCACCCCGGTGTTCGCGGTCGGACTTCCAGAAGGCATCCTCGTCCTCGGCCTCGGCACCCCGGGCACGAAGGTCTTCGAGGTGCATGACCGCCACGCGGTGGCGGCGCTGGGACATCCCTCCGACATCGAACGGATCCGTCAGGCCGCGATCGACGCCGCCCACCTGGAAGCCTTCACCCGCGCGCCGGAGGACCTCAGCCTGAGGCGTCTCGTGGGCTTCAGCCTCAGCGCCGCGTTGAAGGGCGCCTTCGAGGACCTCCGCGCAGCCCCGGTCCTCGCCGAGTTCCTCTTCGTCGAACTGGCCGACACCCCGGCCAAGGACGTGTTCGCGCGACTCCATGCCGATGGCGGGTTCTCCTTTTCCAGCCGGTTCTCGGTGGCCGCCGCCCAGGGCGAAGCCGAGATCCGGGCTGCGCTGAAGACCTCGCTGGAGGGCGTGGTGGACCGCGCGGATGCGGCCCGTCGATGTCTGGCAGCTTGGGAAGGCTGGGTCGCGGGTGAGGCTGGACGTCGGGTCGCTCCGAATCCGGCACGGAGTGTCGGCAGCCCTTCGTGGGAGGCCGCATGGCTGCGTCGTCATGGCGGACCTGCGGCCCGGTTCGAACCGCTCCCCGTCCAAACTCTCGGCCTTCCCTGAGCCCTCCACGCCGATGCATCGCCTCGTCGGACTTGAGACCGAATACGGCTGCCTGAGCTCCGATCCCTCCGGCCCCGGTCCCGCGGTCGCCCGGCTTCGGGACTGGATCTTCGGCGGGAACCGGCTCGGACTGCTCGACCGACACCAACGCGACTGGGATGAGCCGGCCGGGAACGGCGGCTTCCTCTTCAACGGTGGCCGCGCGTACGTGGACATGGGCCACCTGGAGATCTGCACGCCCGAGTGCCTTGGGATCGCCGACCTGGTCCGCTTCGACCGCGCCGGCGACCGGATGCTCTCCGAGGGCGTGGCGGAAACCGGGTTGGGCGACGTGGCGGGATTCCTGCGCAACAACGTCGACCACTTCACCGGCGCCACCTTCGGATGCCACGAGAACTACCTCGTGCGTCGGACCGCCCCGCTGCATGAGCGGAACGTCATCTCCCTGCTGGCCTTCCTGGCGTTGCGCACCCTCTACTCCGGAGCGGGGAAGGTGGGCGGGGTCCCCGGCGTCGAACTGGGTGGCGGCGGCGAGTCCCCGCCCGTTCCAATCCGATTCCAGATCAGCCAACGCGCCGACTACATCCAGAACGAGCTCTTCGAATGGGTGCAGTTCAACCGTTCGCTGATCAACACCCGCGACGAGCCGCTCGCGGATTCCCGGCGCTTCCGTCGGCTCCACCTGCTGCACGGCGACACCAGCGTGCTGCCCTGGACCCTGGCCATGAAGGTCGGCACCACGGCGCTCGTGCTGGACCTGCTCGAGATCGACCATCTGCCGCCGGTTTCCCTGCAGGACTCGGTCGCCGTCCTCCGGCGTCTTTCGAGGCAACCCGACGGACCGTGGAGGGTGCCCATCGAGGGCTCGTCCGAGGCCGAGGCCGTCGAGGTGCTCGCCCGCTATCTGCGGCTTGCGGAATCCGAGTTCCGGGGACGCGACGCGGAGACCGACCTCGTGCTTTCCGAATGGCGCCTGGCCCTCGAAGCCTTGGAAAACGGCCCGGAGACGCTGGTCGGTCGCGTGGACTGGATCACCAAGCGGTGGCTTCTCCGCCAGTTCGTCGAGTCCGAGGGGCTCGACTGGTCGGACGACTGGCTGAAGTCGCTCGACCTGGAGTTCCACCATGTGGATCCCGAACGGAACCTCGCCTGGCCAACGGTTGCCGAGGGGACTCCGTGGACGCCGTCCCCGGAGGCGGTCGCTTCGGCCATGGACCAGCCTCCGGCCGACACGAGGGCCGCGGTGCGGGGCAGGGCGGTGCGCGAACTCGCGGGCCGGAAGGTGGCCGCGTTCCTCGACTGGGAGGTCGTCGACGCCGAAGGTGTCAATCCCCTCATGCTCCCGAATCCGTTCGATCCCGATCCGGCGCCACTCGCCGAATGGCTGCAGGGTCTCGACCAGGCCCGGCCTGCGGCGTCCCCCGCGGTGAACGTGCCGCCAGTGGATCCGGATTGAACCCGTGACGCGTTGCGTCAGGCTGCCGCCGTCCCCGATCCAGCCATCGCCACGCCATGATCCGCTCCCGATCCTTCCTCTCCGCCGCCCTCCGTCTCGCCTTGGCGGCGTCTCCGCTGCTGTGCGCCCGTGCGGCCGAATCGACTCCGGCCACCCGCACCGTCGCCGCCGCCGAGGCGTTGATCTCCACCCTGGATGCCGCCCAGCGGTCGGCCGTGGTCTTCGCCTACACCAACCAGGTCCAGCGCCGCCTGTGGTCCAACCTGCCCACGCCGATGGTCCGACGCACCGGACTCCGCTGGGGCGACCTCAAGCCCGACCAGTTGAAGGCGGCCGAGGGAGTGCTGAAGGCCGCGCTCAGCGGCATGGGCTACGAGAAGGTCATGAACATCGTCGAGGCGGAGGAGGTGCTGAAGAACTCCCCGGGCAACCCGGGGAACCTCGTCTTCGGAAAGGACGAGTTCTACCTCTCGTTCGTCGGCGCCCCTTCTGCCGAGAAGCCCTGGATGATCCAGTTCGGCGGGCATCACCTGGCGATCAACGTCACCGTCGCCGGAACCAACGGCGTGCTCACCCCGAGCCTCACCTGCACGCAACCGGCCAGCTTCCAGCGCGACGGCAAGACGGTCCGGCCGCTCGGACGCGAGAACGACCTCGCGTTCCAGCTGATGGGGACCCTCGACGCCTCCCAGAAGTCCGCGGCGGTGCTTGGCGCACGGTTCCGCGACATCGTCCTCGGGCCCGGTCAGGACGGACGCCGCATCGCCCCGGAGGGTGTGAAGGTGTCCACGTTCACGCCGGCCCAACGGAGGCTGTTGCTGGAACTCGTCTCGCAATGGGTCGGGATCATCCGCGACGACGCCGCGGCCGCGAAGATGTCCGAGATCGAAGGCAACCTCGACCAGACCTGGTTCGCCTGGAGCGGCCCGACGGAGCCGGGTTCGGCCGCCTACTTCCGCATCCAGGGCCCCACGGTGGTCATCGAGTACGCTCCCCAGAGCCTCGGCGGCTCCGCGTTGAACCACACCCACACCATCTACCGGGACCCAACCAACGACTACGGCAGCCGCTTCGGCGGCTTCTGATCGGCGGCTTCCCCTCGTGACCGTCTCACGCCGATGGCTCCGGGCCGGCCTCGCCGCGCTGCTCTGCGCCGCCTCGCCGGCCTTGGCCCATCGCACGGACGAGTACCTCCAGGCGGTGTTGATCGGCGTGGAGCCGACTTCGATCCTGGTGGATCTCGCCCTGACCCCGGGAAGCGGGGTGGCCGGCCCGCTGTTGCGTCTGATGGATCCCGACGGCGATGAGGTGGTCTCGGAGACGGAAGGTCGCCGGTACGCCGAGTCCATCCGGCGGGACATCGGTCTGCGCCTCGACGGCAAGACGCTGGACCCCGGGGAAGCCGAGTGGTTCTTCGCCGCACCCGCTTCGATGAAGGATGGGACCGGAACCAGCCGGTTGGTGTGGAAGGTGGCTGTTCCGCCGCTGCCGCCGGGGGAACACCGCCTGGAATGGCATAACCGCCATCTTCCCGGCCTCAGTGTCTATCTCGCCAACGCGCTCCAGCCGGAGTCCCCGCGCATCGCCGTCCTCCAGCAGGTCCGCAGCACGAACCAGTCGGAACTCGAGGTGCGGTTCCGCGTCGAGCCGGCTCCGGGTTCCGATTCCATCCCGGCGTCGACGCCGGCCGTTTCCGTGGCGCCGGTTCCGGAGACCTTCGGGCCAAAGCCCACATGGATCGTGGTCGCCGCGTCCACGTTGGTGGCCTTCGGGTTGCTCCCGGCGTGGATCCTCCTGGCTCGCCGCGGACGGCGCTGAGGCGGCGCGGTACCGACGTCAGGAATCCATCGCCGTGGAATCCCCGACCGCGGCGGCGAGGAGCTCGGCTTCGGTCCATTCGCCGACCGGCTTGACCGCGACGAGGCGTCCGCGGTGGAAGACCCCGATCGTGTCGCACACGCCCATGAGTTCGGGAAGGTAGGAGCTGGCCATCACGATCGCCTTGCCTGCGCCCGCCGCCTTGTCGATGCGGCGGTAGATGTGGACCTTGCTGCCGACGTCGATGCCCCGGGTCGGTTCGTCGAGCAGCAGCACTGGAACCTGATGGTAGAGGAGCCGGCCGAAGGCGACCTTCTGCTGGTTTCCGCCGGAGAGTTCGCCGACCGGCTGCAATTCGTCGCGGGCCCGGATGTCGAGCGGCTGCATCCAGTCGAGGGCCATGTGCCGCTCCGCGGTGGTCCTCCAGAAGCCGTAGGAAACGAGTTCGCCGGGGCGGGTGATGAGCAGGTTCTCGGCGACGCTGCGGGCGAGCAGCAGGCCGTCCTCCTTGCGGTTCTCGCTCAGGAAACCGATGCCGGTCTCCCAGTTCTGCCGCGGGTTCAGGCCGGTGACGTCCCGGCCGTCGAAGACCACCTTGCCCTTGCGGATGGCGTCGATGCCGAAGATCGCGCGCAGGGTCTCCGAGCGTCCGGCGCCGACGAGGCCGAAGAGTCCCAGCACCTCGCCGGAACGCAGGGAGAAGGTGACGTCCTCGGGCTTGCCGACGCCGCCGAGCGCGGTGACCTCGAAGACGGGATCGCCGATCTCGCGGGGTTCGCGCGGATACAGCTCGTCGACCTCGCGTCCGACCATCACCTGGATCAGGTCGGCGTTGGAGACGTCCACGAGGTTCCCGGTCGCCACGCTGGATCCGTCCCGGAGGATGGTGAACCGGGAGCAGACGCGACGGGACTCCTCGAGGAAATGGCTGACGTACAGCAGGCTCACGCCTTGGCTGCGGAGTCGGTCGAGCACGGTGAAGAGGTGTTCCGTGTCGGCGCGGGTGAGGCTGGAGGTGGGTTCGTCGAGGATCAGCAGCCGCGGCTGGACGAGCAGCGCCCGTGCGATCTCGACGAGCTGCTGCTGGGCGATCGGCAGTTGGCCGGCTGGCAGGTCGAGCGGGATGGAATCCGCCCCGAGCATCCGAAGCGCCTCACGTGCCTTCGAGCGCTGGAGTTCGCGGTCCACCCAACCGAAGCGTCCCGGCTCCTCGCCGAGCGTGATGTTCTCGGCGACGGTGAGGTGGCCGGCCAGGCAGAGTTCCTGGTGGATCATCGCCACACCCGCATGGCGCGCCCCATGCGGGCCACCGGGCGAGTAGGGAAGGCCTTCGAAGAGGATCGTTCCCTGGTCGGCCTCGTGCACGCCTCCGAGGATCTTGAGCAGCGTGCTCTTGCCCGCGCCGTTCTCCCCGATCAGGGCATGCGCCTCGCCCGGCGCCACGGTGAGCGTGACACTGCGCAGGGCGCGGGTCGCGCCGAAGGACTTGGCCACGTCCGTCAGTTCAAGCCGGGGTGTCATCGGGTTGCTGGGTGTTGTTCGGAGCCCGGAGCGGATTCCGCGCGGGCCGTCGGGTCACTCACCAAGGTACTTGGCCAAAGGCGGATGCAGCAGCTCCTGGACTTCCGGATCGGTCTGGTTGGTCGCGGTGACCAACGTGATCCCGGTGTCGACCTTGGCCTCCACCGGCTGGTTCCGGATGCGGGCGACGACGGTCTTCACGCCGAGGTAGCCCATGCGCATCGGATTCTGGACCACCAGGGCCTGGACATCGCCGGACTTGAGGTCGGCCACGGACTGCGTGCCGGCGTCGAAGCCCACCACCTTCACCCGGCCTCCGCCCTGGCCGATCTCGCGGAGGGCCTTGGTGAGCGTGATGGTGATCGGTTCGCACGGGCAGAACACGCCGCTGAGGTCCTTGCCGTACCGGTTCATGAGGTTCTGTGCGGCCTGGAACGCGGTCTCACGGGTCGCCCCGGCGTACTGGTCGGCGGAGACCAGCTCGAGTCCCGGATGCTTCTTCAAGGCGTCGAGGAAGCCGGCCTCGCGGGCTTCGGTGCTCGCGCTGCCGACCTGGTAGCGCAGCATCAGGATCTTGCCCCGGCCGCTCAGCAGCCCGGCGAGGTGGTCGGCCGCCATCTGGCCGCCCTTGAAGTTGTCGGTCATCACCGAGGCCGCCGGGACGTCCGAGTTCAGTGCCGAGTCGATGACCACGGTGGGGATGCCCGCCTTCTTGGCCGCCCGGACCGGCGCGATCAGGGCCTGGGCATCCAGTGGCGCCAGCACGATCCCGCTCACGCCGCGGGTGGTGAAGTTCTCCACCACCTGGATCTGCTGGTCGCGGTCGTCTTCCCGCAACGGCCCCTTCCAGAACAGCTTCACCGGCGTGCCGGCGGCCTCCAATTCGCGCTGCGCCTTCACCGCCCCGGCGTGGATCGACTTCCAGAACTCGTGGGTGGTGCCCTTGGGGATGACGGCGATGGTCAGCGGATCCGCGGCCCACAACGGGAGCGCGAGCATCCATGCGGCGACAGCCAAGCGGCGGAGGGAGATCACGGGCCGAGACTAGGAACCGCAGGGCTGGGCATCAAGCGCCGGTCCGGGACCGGAGGCTTCCTGTTTGCCTGTGGATCCGGACTCCGGAGACTTGGCGCGTGCAACGGCTCGGACGAAACCAGGGCGGATATCATGGCGACCGGATCGACAGCGCCGCGGTCGTGGCCGGGATGCGCCGCGACGCTGCGCGGTGCGGATTCATGGAGGAGGTGGTCGACGCCGACGGCATCGAGTTGGTGTTCTTCAAGCGGGTCGGAGGCGGCGGTCCGCGGTTGTATCTCTCCGCCGGAATCCACGGCGACGAACCCGCCGCGTTGCTGGCCTTGGCCGAACTGCTGCGACGGGATGCCTGGCCCCTCGGCGCCGAACTTTGGATCTGCCCCTGTCTCAACCCGACCGGTTGCGCCCGAACCACCCGCGAGAACGCCGCGGGCGTGGACCAGAACCGGGACTACCTCCACGGCCGCTCCCCCGAAGTCCGGGCCCACATCGCCTGGTTGGAGCGGCAGCCGCGGTTCGACCTCCACCTGTGCCTGCACGAGGATTGGGAATCCCATGGCTTCTACCTCTACGAGGTGAATCCGGACGGGCTTCCCACCGCTTCAGAGGCGGTGATCGAAGCGGTTCGCGAGGTTTGTCCGGTCGATACCGGCGCCATCGTCGACGGCCGGGAGTCGGCCTTGCCCGGGATCCTCCGGCCACCGCTGGATCCGGCGTCCCGGCCGGAGTGGCCCGAGGCGTTCTGGATCCTCCAGAACAAGACGCGCCTCGGATACACCCTCGAAGGCCCCTCGGACTGGCCGATGGAAGTTCGAGTCAACGGACTGGTCCGCGCGGTCGAGGTGATCCTTGCTGGGATTCCCCGGGCGTCCTGAACGACGGCCAACGTCGGGATGGGGGTTGACGGGACGTTGGTAATACATAGTTTTATCCCATGACCAAATACATCACCAAGATCGGCAATTCGCAGGGGCTGATCTTCGATGCGGCGCTGATGGATCTGGCGCGCCTCAGGGTGGGAGACCAGATGTCCGTGACCCTCCATGAGGGCGGGGCGATCGTGTTGACGCCGATCCGTCCGGCAATCGGTCCGGAAGCGGCGTCGTTGGCAGCGAAACGGTTGATCGGGAGGAATGCGGAGCTTTTCCGGAGGCTGTCGTGAACCTGCGGCTTGCCCATCCCAGTGTCGAGGCCGTGAAGGCGATCCACGCCGAGGTCCTTGCTGCGCATGGCGGCTCGGCCGGTCTGCGCGAGGAGGCGCTGTTGGAGTCGGCGGTGGCTGCGCCCCAAGCGACGATGATGGGAGAACCGCTTTTCACCGAGCCGGTGGAGCTGGCCGCAGCCTACCTCTTCTATCTCTGCCGCAACCACCCCTTCATCGACGGCAACAAACGCACGGCGCTGGCCACCTGCCTGGTGTTCCTGAGTGAGAACGGGCAGCTTCCAGACGAGGAACTCGACATCGACGCCTGGGAGCAGCTCACCATGGACGTCGCCGCCAGCATCTTGGACCGGGAACAGACCACCGCCCGGCTGCGGCAATTGCTGCCCGCGGTCCCCCCGTCGGCCACCTGAGTCGAACGCGGATGCCGAGCCCCAACGCTCGCCGGGCGCGGTTTCAGATGTCGGATGAGCGGTCTCGCGGCCCGTACTCTTTGAGCTGTCAATTCCGGCGGCGTCCGATGGTGCCTCCCTGCCTTCACGGCAGAACTGGCACCTGGTACCGGTTTCGACAGGTCTCCGCAACGTGTCGAAAGAATCCGTCTTCTTCGACATGTTCCGCTGATTGCGGCCGCACACATGGTGGAACACGTTCGCCGAGCCGCCCCCACCTCCGGGTAGGAGTCGAGGTGACGAGACTCTCGCCAAAGGGATCCCAATCTCCCGACGCCGATTCTCAAAGGGGGCCGCTGCGATCCTCCGGAACCCAGCGGAAGGGATTGGCACGCGGAGGCGCGGAGGCCGCGGAGGAAAAGAGGGAAACTGCGAGTGGCTCGAGGCGGTACCGGACCTCGAAAGGAGATCGGCGTCGTCCGTCCCGGAACCCCTGCCTCCTTTCGCGTCTTGGCGGGTTCGCGTGAGGCCGCTCGTCGTTCTGGAACTCCCGGGACGGCTGGATCCGCACATTCGCCCCAGCCGGCCATCGCGGTGATGCTGGAGAAGCACGGGATCGTCTGCGACCGGGTGTACGGATCGAACTGAAATGTGTTTGGACATGGGATTTCCCCGAGTGGTCCGATCCGGCGGTTGCCGTCGGTCCGGCATTCGTTCTGACTCGGCATCTCATGTGGAAGTGGTTCTCCCGAATGGTGGTCGTCCTGGCGCTGCTGCTGGCCTGCGTCCGCATCGCCGACCTGGTTTCCCGACGTGGTCCGCAGCTGCCGCCGGTGCCTGCGGACAACGTCTATCCACGCCTCTTGGCCGCGGCTGGGGCGGTGGAGGTTCCGGGCGGCGACGTCTCCATGATGACCGAGACGGAAGTGCGACGCCTTTCCGCCGCGAACCGGGACCGCCTTCTGCTCGTCCACGTCGACGTGCGGGGTGAATCCGGCGTTCCCCTGTCCACGACCCGCGGATGGGTGGAAACCCACGCGGTGGAGCAGCGGAGCTTCAAGCGCCTGGCCGCGGCCTTGGGGGTCCAGGCCCGGGCCGAGGAGCTCGTGGGGAGGACGAACGGCGTCGCTGCGGCATGGCTCGACCTGTTGCTTCTCGGACCGGCCATGTCGCGGTCCGGAATTCTTTCCGATTCCCTCAACGGGCTGGCCTTGGAATCGGTGGGCCTGATGGGGCTTCGCCCGCTGGTTCCCAGTCTGGATGCCGCCTTCTGTCGTTCGGCCGCCCAGGACCTGGAGAAGCTGGAGACACGGAGGGACGCGCTGACCCGGGTGCTGGAAACGGAGGCGAACTGGTCCCGGGTCTCATTCGGGCTGGTGGACGTGCTCGGAAACCGGACCCGCGGCTCCGGGAAGGCGCGCAGGGAAGCGGACTTCGCTCAACGGCATCATCCGGTGGTCCGTCGGACCCGCCTCCTTGCGCTGCAGTTGGCCGCACGGGCGTTGGAATTGGAGCGGGGCACCCCGGTGAAGTCGGCCGACGAGGTGGTGCCGGCGGTGCTGAAGGCGGTTCCGTTGGATCCCGAATCGGGCAAACCCCTGGAACTCCCGGCAACGATCCGGGGCGGTTGATTTGCCGGGATTTTCCCGGACCCTTGTCCCGTCACATGAGCGACCCGATTCCCTTCGCCCGCGCCAGTTCGGAAGACCTGTTCCTTTTCCCGGAGATGGCGAACCGCCACGGGTTGATCGCCGGGGCCACCGGGACGGGCAAGACCGTCACGCTCCAGACCCTCGCCGAGTCGTTCAGCCGACGTGGCATTCCGGTGTTCCTCGCCGACGTCAAAGGCGACCTCTCCGGACTGGGCCTGCCCGGCGGCGGCTCGGCCAAGGCCGCGGAACGGATCCGTTCGCTCGGCTTGGCCGATTGGAGACCGGAAGCCGTCCCGGTGACCTTCTGGGACGTGTTCGGCGAGCGGGGACATCCGGTGAGGGCGACGCTTTCCGAGATGGGACCGCTGTTGCTGTCCCGGCTGCTGGGCCTGAACGAGACCCAGGCCGGGGTTTTGCAGATCGCCTTCCGGCTCGCCGACGACGAGAACCTCCTGCTGCTCGACCTCAAGGATCTCCGAGCCCTCCTGGAGCACGTGGGAAGCCGGTCCGCGGAACTCACCACGCGCTACGGCAACGTCTCCGCGGCGAGCCTCGGGGCGATCCAGCGGGGACTGCTGACCCTCGAATCGCAGGGCGGAGACCGCTTCTTCGGCGAGCCCGCGCTCGACTTCGAAGACCTGCTCCAGACGGTGGACGGCCGCGGTGTGGTCCACCTGCTGGCCGCCGACCGGCTCATGCAGGCTCCGAAGCTCTACGCCACCTTCCTTCTGTGGATGCTGAGCGAGCTGTTCGAGCGGTTGCCCGAGGTGGGGGACCAGCCCCAGCCGAAGCTGGTGTTCTTCTTCGACGAGGCGCATCTGCTCTTCAGCGACCTGCCGCCGGTCATCCAGGAGAAGGTCGAGCAGGTGGTGCGGTTGATCCGGTCCAAGGGCGTGGGCGTGTACTTCGTGACCCAGAATCCGCGGGACATCCCGGAGCGGGTCCTTGCCCAGTTGGGCAACCGGGTCCAGCACGCGTTGCGGGCCTTCACGCCGTCGGAACAGCGGGCCGTACGGGCCGCGGCGGACAGCTTCCGTCCCAATCCCCGACTCGACACGGCGGCCGCGATCACCGAGTTGGCCGTCGGTGAGGCGCTGGTCAGCGTGCTCGACGGACGGGGACAGCCCACGGTCGTCGAACGGGCGTTCATCCATCCGCCGCGCTCGCGCATCGGTCCCGCGGACGACGCGGAACGGGCCCGACTCATGGCGGGATCCCTGGTGGCCGGCGTGTACGAACGCGCGGTGGATCGGGAATCCGCCTACGAGCAACTGCGTCGGTCGGTGGAATCCAAGGCGACCTCCGCGGCGATTCCAGAGCGGGGCGCAAGTGGGCGGGGTAGGGGACGCGTGCGGGACACCCTCGTCGAGACGATGGCCAAGACCGCGGTCCGCAGCGCCGCCACCGCAGTGGCCGGGGCGCTTGTCCGTGGCCTGCTGGGCAGCCTGCTCGGCGGCTCGCGACGGCGTCGCTGAGCGTGGATTGGGGTAGGCTCACGCAGAGCCGCAAAGCCGCTGGGGAGGGGGAGAGAAGCCGCTGAGTTCCCGCCGCGGAACCGTACCATCGAGTGGTGATCGCGGTTTCATACTCGATGAACTGTGGCCTCGA
>JAIYBC010000063.1 GCA_027488845.1 Verrucomicrobiales bacterium
ACGCTTCAACGCTTCAACGCTTCAACGCTTCAACGCTTCAACGCTTCAACGCTTCAACGCTTCAACGCTTCAACGCCGATGCCCCCGACCCCGACCCCACGACGACCCTCCTGGCGATGGGTCGTCTGCGGGCTGCTGCTGTTGGCCTCGGCGGTGAACTACATGGACCGCCAGACCTTGGCGGGCGCGTCGGTCCGGATCAGCCGCGAGTTCTCCCTCACCCAGACCGCGTACGGGGAGGTCGAGGCGGCGTTCGGCTACGCCTTCGCGGCGGGTTCGCTGGTCTTCGGCTGGATGGCCGACCGCTTCCCGGTCCGCTGGGTGTATGCCGGGGCCCTGGCCCTGTGGTCGCTGGCCGGCATCGCCACCGGCACCGCGCGCGACCATGGCGACCTCCTGTTCTGGCGGGCCGTGCTGGGGTTCTTCGAGGCGGGCCATTGGCCCTGCGCCGTGCGGACCACGCGGATGATCCTCGATGAACGCCAGCGTTCCCTCGGAAACGGCCTGCTCCAGGGAGGCGCCACCCTCGGGGCCGTCGTCACGCCCCTCCTGCTGCCGTTGCTGATGCGCGACGGAGACGGCGGTTGGCGGCCGCCGTTCCTGTTCCTCGGCCTCGCCGGATTGGCTTGGCTCGTCCCCTGGCTGCTCGTGGTCCGTTCCGGCGACCTCCCCGTCGAACGACCCGCGGAACCCGCCTCCGGTCCCGGCCCAAGGGACGGGGAACCCTTCCTCCGCGTTCTGTTCAGCGGCCGGATGCTCGCGGTGCTGGCGGTCGTGGCCTGCATCAACACCACCTGGCAGGTCCTGCGCGCCTGGTTGCCGAAGTTCCTGCAGGAGGGACGCGGCTACGACGAGACGGCGGCGCTCCGCTTCAACTCCGCCTGGTTCCTCGCAGCCGACGTCGGCTGCATCGCCGCCGGTGCGTTGGCAACCTGGCTGGCCGGACGCGGCCGGACGCCCCATTCCGCCCGGTTCGCGGTGTTCGCCGGCTGCGCCCTGGCCGCGTCCCTCACGGTCCTCGCCCCACGTCTTCCCGCCGGCGCCCCGCTGCTCGGCGTCCTGCTCCTCGTGGCCGCCGGTTCACTCGGGGTCTTCCCGCTCTACCACACCGTCACCCAGGACATCTCCGCCCGACACCAGGGCAAGGTGACCGGCATGGCTGGTGTCGCCGCCTGGCTGCTTCCCGCGCAGGCCCAACGGCTCTTCGGCGTCCTTGCCGACCGCAACGGCTCCATGGACGCCGGACTCGCGCTGGCCGGCCTGCTGCCGCTGCTCGCCCTGCTGCCGCTCTGGTGCCTGCGGCCACGGGCCGCCAGGCCCTCCCCCAACCCGCCATGAACCCCTCGACCTCCCGCCGCCGCTTCCTCGCGGCCGGTTCCGCCGCCTGGGCCGCCTTCGCCGCAGGTCCCTTCGTCCATGCCGCCCAGCGAATCCGCCAACGGAAGCGGATCGCCCTGATCGCGACCGAGGTGCGGCTCCATTCCCACGCGCAGCACTTCATCGACCGCTTCCTCACCGGCTACGCCTGGGAGGGCGGCTGGCGCAGGCCGGAGGTGGACCTGGTGTCGCTGTACGTGGACCAGTTCCCGCAGAACGACCTCGCCCGCGGCACCGCGGCACGGCACGGCGTCCCGATCCACGACACCGTCCGCGCGGCCCTGACCCTCGGCGGACCCCGGCTCGCCGTGGACGGAGTCGTGGTCATCGGCGAACACGGCACCTACCCGAAGACCCCGCTCGGCCAGACCCGCTATCCACGACACCGGTTCTTCAAGGAGATCGTCCACGTGTTCGAGCAGTCCGGCCGTTCCGTCCCGGTCTTCAACGACAAGCACCTCTCCACCGACTGGGCCGAGTGCGTCGAGATGGTCGAGGACTCCCGGCGCCTCAAGTTCCCCTTCATGGCCGGCTCGTCGCTGCCGGTGACCCGCCGGATGCCGGCCCTCGAAATGCCCCACGGTGCCGACCTCGAGGAGAGCGTCTGCGTCGCCTACGGGGGCGCGGACAGCTACGACATCCACGGGCTGGAAACCGCGCAGTGCATGTCGGAACGGCGTCGCGGCGGGGAGGTCGGCATCCGACGGGTGCTGGCGCTGCGCGGGGAGGCTATGTGGAGCCACGCGGCGAAGTCCCCGGGGACCGTCCGGCTGCTCGAGGCCGCGCTGAGCCGCAGCCACAACCTCCCGGTGAGGGACGGCTTCCCGGACGCCCCGGTGGACCTCGCTTGGGCACGTCGGGTGTTCCCCGACGGATGGGCCTACTTCGTCGAACACCGGGACGGCTTCCGAACCACCCTCTTCATGCTCGCCATCCGCGACTTCAACTACGCCGGACGCCTCGCCGGGGGCCGCATCCTCTCGTGCCAGATGTACCTGCCGATGCCGACCCACGGCTCTTCCACCGCGGACTTCTTCAATCCCCAGATCCGACACATCGAGCGCATGGTGGTCGAGGGCCGGACTCCCTACCCGATCGAGCGGACCCTGCTCACCTCCGGGATGACCCTGGCCGGCGTGGAGTCGCTGCACACGGGCAGCGTGCGCGAGACGCCCGAGATGTCGGTCCGCTACCGGACGCCGAGGGAATCGACGTTCTGGAGGGATTGATGGGCGTTGGAACCGGATGCAAGGAGGACGCCGAGGGATTCCGTCCGTCGCGCCGGCGGAGGACATCCGCGGGAACCACCAATCCGCGGATCCGGGCTGGCACGGGCCGCGCCGGGTGATCCAATCTGTCCGCATGTCCACCCGTTGGCTCGGTCAGGCCGCGTTCCGGTTGCTCGGGACGGCCCTCGCCGTCGGCTCGTTCGCCCGTGCGGCCACGCTCGACGACTTCCCGCCGGCCAAGAAGAAGGTCGCGTTCGACCGCGACATCGCACCGATCCTGGCCCGCTGCGCCGACTGCCATGGCGCCAGGAAGCAGGAGTCCGGCCTCCGCCTCGACTCCCTCGGCGACATCCTCAAGGGCGGCGACCACGGCCCCGCGGTCGTGCCCGGCAAGGGCGCCGAAAGCGTGCTCGTCCAAGTCGTCGCCGGGGTCCATGCGGACATCGCGAGGATGCCCAAGAAGGGCGAGCCGCTTTCGCCGACGGACGTCGGGATGCTCCGCGCCTGGGTCGACCAGGGTGCCCCATGGCCGGGTTCGCCGAAGCGTGCCGAGGCCGCGGGCGCCGACCACTGGGCTTTCCGTCCCGTGGTCCGGCCGAAGCCGCCCCAGAACCGTCCGGTCGGACTGAAGGACGGCAACACCCTCGACCGCTTCGTCGGCGCGCGCCTGGCCGCGGAGGGACTCAGGGCGTCGCCGGCCGCGGACCGCGCGACCCTTCTCCGGCGGGTCTCCCTCGACCTGACCGGCCTGCCGCCCACGCCCGCCGAGGTGGACGCCTTCGTCGCGGACCGTTCCGCGGACGCCTATGGGAAGGTGGTGGAACGCCTGCTGGCCTCGCCCCACCACGGGGAGAAGTGGGCCCGCTGGTGGCTGGACGCCGCGCGTTACGCGGACTCGAACGGCTTCGAGAAGGACCGCACCCGTTCCATCTGGCCCTGGCGCGACTGGGTCATCCGCGCGTTCAACGAGGACAAGCCCTTCGACCGCTTCACCGTCGAGCAGCTCGCCGGCGACCTGCTCCCCGGCGCGGGACCCGACCAGCACATCGCCACCGGGTTCCTGCGGAACTCCATGATCAACATGGAAGGCGGCATCGAGCCGGAGAAGTTCCGCACGGAGTCGATGATCGACCGCGTGGATGCCGTCGGCCGCACCTGGCTCGGGCTCACCATCGCCTGCGCCCAGTGCCATTCGCACAAGTACGACCCGATCTCGCAGTCCGAGTACTACGGCTTCTACGCCTTCCTGAACCAGGACGACGAACCGCGCATCGACGTCCCCAACGCCGACCAGCAGGCCCGACGTGCGGACATCCTCGCGAAGTCGCGCGCGCTGGAGGACCGACTGATGGCCGATCCGGCCGTGCGGGCGCGCTTCGACTCCTGGCTGGCCGGGCTCCGCGCGCCGGTGGCCGCTGAGGGACGCGAGACCGACGTGCTCGGACGCGAGTGGCAGGTGGTCGACGCCAAGGAATGGCATTCGACCCCGATGAAGTTCGAGAAGCAGGAGGACGGCTCGCTGCTGGGCAACGGCGACGTCTACAACTCGGGCGTCCTGCGGATCTGGGCCGACGTCACGACGACGAACATCACGGGCCTGCGGCTCGAGGCGTTGAACGACGGGAACCTCCCGTTCCGCGGTCCGGGCATCGACCAGAACGGCGACTTCCTGGTGAACGAGTTCACCGTGGAGGCGACCCCGTTGGCCGAACTGGCCTCGCCCGACGCCGGGTCCACCAACTTCGTGGCCACCACCAACCGGGTGGTCTTCCGCCGGGCCCGGGCGGACGTCGAGATCGAGGGCTTCGAGGCCGCGCGCATGATCGACGGCAACACCACCAACGCCCTCGGATGGTCCTCCGTCCAGGGAGCAGGACGCCGCAACGAGGAGCGCCGCGCCGTGTTCCAGGCCGCCCAGCCGTTCGGCTTCCCGGGCGGGTCGCGGCTCCTCATCTCGGTCAACTGCAAGCCCACCGGCGGACTCCAGGTCCCCGGCGGGAAGGTCTCCAACCACCTCATCGGACGCGCCCGCATCAGCCTCACCACCGGCGACGGCGAACTGGAGGCGGCCCCGCTCTCCGGTCGGCAGTCGGCCCTCCTCTCCATCCCCGCCGCCAACCGGACGCCGGAGCAGGTCCGGGAACTCTTCCACGTGTTCCTGTTCCGCGATCCCGGGCTCGCCGGAGAGGCGAAGGAATGGGACGCCCTCCGCGACGCCTGGCCGAAGGCCGAGAACACGACCCTCGCCCTCGCCCGCCGGCCGGTCCCGCGGAAGACGCGCCTCTTCAAGCGGGGCGACTGGACGCGCCCCACCACCGAGGTCGCCGCCAAGGTCCCCGCGGTGCTGAACCCGCTTCCGGCCGACGCGACGCCCGACCGCCTGGGGCTCGCCCGCTGGATCGTCGACACCCGCAACCCGCTCACCGCCCGCGTGATCGTGAACCGCGTCTGGCAGCAGTACTTCGGACAGGGGATCGTCACCACGCCCGAGGACTTCGGGACCCGCGCCGACGCGCCGTCACATCCGGAGCTGCTCGACTGGCTGGCCGCGGAGTTCATGGCGCCCTCGGCCAAGGGCGTCGCTCCCTGGTCCCTGAAGCACCTGCACCGGCTCATCGTCGGCTCGGCCACCTACCGCCAGTCCAGCCGCGTCTCCCCGGCGCTCCTCGAGAAGGACCCCTACAACCGCCTGCTCGCCCGCGGCCCCCGTTTCCGCGTGGACGCCGAGGTGGTCCAGGACGCGGCGCTCAAGGCCGCCGGACTGCTTTCGCCCAAGGTCGGGGGACCCAGCGTGTTCCCGGTCCTGCCCGAGGGCGTCATGCAGCTCTCCTACGGACCCATCGCCTGGAACGTCAGCGAGGGCGAGGACCGCTACCGCCGGTCCCTCTACACGTTCTGGAAGCGGAGCGTGCCGTTCCCCGCGATGCTCACCTTCGACGCACCGGCCTCGGAACAGAGCTGCGTGCGCCGCCTGCGTTCGAACACCCCGCTCCAGGCCCTGGTGACGCTCAACGAGCCGACCCTCAACAACGCCGCCCGATGGCTCGGCTGGAACGCCCTGTGGAAGGGCGGCACCACCGACCCCGACCGCGCCGCGTTCGTCTTCCGACAGGTGCTGGCGCGCCGCCCAGAACCCGCCGAGGTCGAGGCCTTGACCGCACTGCTCGCCGACGCCCGACGGGACTTCGCCAACAAGCCCAGGGACGCCGCCGCCTTCGGCCTGGTGGACGCCAAGAACCCGCCGCCGTTGCCGCCCGGCTTCGGCATCCCGGATGTCGCCGCCTGGACCACCGTCGCCCGCGCGGTCCTCAACCTCGACGAAGCCGTCACCAAGGAGTGAGCCGGAAGACGTCATTCCCGATTCCTGATTCGCTCCCTGCTGCCTGCTCCCCGCTCCAGCCGCCGCCTGCCGCCCGACGCCTGAACCCGCTTCCCCGATGAACCTCCTCCACGAACTCGCCGCCGAGCGCGCCCGCCACCTTTCGCGCCGCTGGTTCTTCCGCGACTGCACCCTCGGCCTGGGCTCCATCGCCCTCGCATCGCTCCTCGCGGAGGAAGGCCGTGCCGCAGCGTCGAACAACCGTCCACAGGCCGTGGATCCGCTGCTGCCGCGGAAGCCGCACCACACGCCCAAGGCCAAGTCGGTGATCTACCTCTTCATGGCCGGCGCCCCGAGCCAGCTGGAGCTGTTCGAACACAAGCCGACCCTCGCCAAGTACAACGGACGCCCCGTGCCCAAGGACGTCCTCGGCGGCCAGACCTACGCCTTCATCAAGCCCGACTCCGCGATCTACGCGCCGGAGTTCAAGTTCGCCCAGCACGGGAAGTCCGGCGCCTGGGTCTCCGAGGCGCTGCCCCACATCGCGGGTGTCGCCGACGACCTGACGATCATCCGCTCGATGAACACCGACGCGTTCAACCACGCGCCGGGGCAGATCTTCATGAACACGGGCTCCCAGCAGTTCGGGCGTCCGAGCATGGGGGCGTGGGCCACCTACGGCCTCGGCAGCGAGTCGCGGGACCTCCCCGGCTTCGTCGTCATGAGCTCCGCGGGCGGCCTGAGCGGCGGCGCCGGCAACTTCGGCTCGGGCTTCCTCCCCTCCGTCTACCAGGGCGTCCCCTTCCGCAAGGGCGCCGACCCCGTCCTGTACCTCTCGAACCCGAACGGACTGAGCACCTCCCTCCAGCGCCGGACGCTCGACACCGTGAAGGAGCTGAACGAACGCCGGCTCGGCCTCGTCGGCGACCCCGAGATCGCCACCCGCATCAACGCCTTCGAGCTCGCCTACCGCATGCAGCAGAGCGCGCCGGAGCTGATGGACATCTCGAAGGAGTCCGCCGCCACGCTGGAGATGTACGGTGCCAAGCCCGGCGAGGCCTCCTTCGCCAACAACTGCCTGCTCGCCCGCCGGCTCGTCGAACGCGGCGTCCGCTTCGTCCAGCTCTTCCACGAGGCGTGGGACCACCACAGCGACGTGAAGGGCGGCGTGAAGGACCAGGCCGGCAAGACCGACAGGGCCTGCGCCGCGCTGATCAGGGACCTGAAGCAGCGCGGCCTGCTCGACTCGACCCTCGTCGTCTGGGGCGGCGAGTTCGGCCGCACCCCGCAGGTCGAGGCCAGCGCCGAGCTGGGTCGCTCCCTCGGGCGCGACCACCATCCCCAGGCGTTCACCTACTGGCTCGCGGGCGGCGGCACCAAGCCGGGCGTCACCATCGGCGAGACCGACGACTTCGGGTTCAACATCGTGAAGGACAAGGTCCACGTGCACGACCTGCACGCCACGATCCTCCACCTGCTGGGGTTCGACCACGAGAAGCTCACCTTCCGCTTCCAGGGCCGCGACTACCGGCTCACCGACGTCCACGGCGAACTCGTGGAGAAGATCCTCGCCTGAGGTTCCTGCCGGGTTCCTCCGCGGGCTCCGAGCCTCCGTGGGAAGACGAATCCATCGCCGGGTCTTCCACGTGGCGAAGCGGGGTCCGCGGAGAACGGACGCCCGCACCGGGATGTTCGCGTGGATCTCGGGAACGTCCGCTCAGGACGCCTTCCTCGCGGAGAGGAACTTCTCCCGTGCCGCCAGGAACAGCAGTCCGACCAGCACGGCGTACGGCAGGAGCGAGAGCAGGTCCGAGGAGGCGCCCTCGAACAGGGGGTTGTTCGCGGTCATCCACTTCTCGACCTTCTCGTTGAACTCGGTGGTCACGCCCTGGGAGATGGCCACGCCGATGCCCGCGATGCTGCCGCCGGCGATGTAGCCGCTCGCCATGAGCACGCCGGGCGACTTGTCGCCCTCGGCCTGGATCTGCTCCTCGTCCAGCCCCTTGGAAAGGAGCCGCGGACGGTTCACGCGGTCGACCAGCCACCGGATGCATCCGCCCACGAAGATGCCCAGCGAGGTGGAAAGCGGCAGGTACACACCGACCGCGAAGGCGAGCGACGGGATGCCGCTCAACTCGAGCACGAGGGCGATCATCGCGCCGATGAGCACCAGGTCCCAGGGCAGCTTGCGGTTGAGCACGCCCTTGATGATGTAGCTCACGAGCACGGTCTTGGGCGCGTCGTACTTGGTCACCGTGGATCCGCCCGGCAGCTTGGATTCCGTTCCGGTGATCGCCGGGTCCACGAGCCACACCGCCTTGCCCGCGTCGTCCACGAGCCACTTGCGGCTGTTGCCCTGGGCGTCGGTCTGGTGCCACGCGCGGTACTCGGCCGCATCCGCGCCGGACATCGGCCCCACGAGGTGTTCCCGCTTGGAGGCGGCCAACTCGGAGGCCGGGGCCACCAGGCCCGGGGCGACCGTCTCCGCCTTCACGTACACCGTCCCGGCGTTGTTCATGGCGAGCAGCACCCAGCCCATCAGCAGGGCCGAGGCGAACGCGCCGAAGAGGATGGCGATCTGCTGGTATCGCGGCGTGCCGCCCACGAGGAAGCCGGTCTTCAGGTCCTGCGACGTCGTGCCGCCGTTCGAGCAGGCGATGCAGACGATGCCGCCGATGGACAGGGCGGTGACGTAGTGCTCCTTCCCGGTCCAACCCATCGCCACGAACGTCACGCAGGTCAGGAGCAGCGTGGCGATGGTCATGCCGGAGATCGGATTGGAACTCGAACCGACCTCGCCGGTGAGGCGGGAGGAGACGGTCACGAAGAAGAACCCGAGGACGAGGATCAGCACCGCACCCAGCCAGTTCATGTGCAGCGAGGGCGCGAGGGTGATCGCCGCCAGCAGGGCGAAGACGCCGCCGACCACGAACTTCATGGGGAGATCCCGGTCGCGCCGGTCGTCGCCGGACTGGGAGCCGCGGGCGCCGGCGAGGTCGGCGAGGCCGGCCCGCAGGCTGTGCCAGATCGTGGGCAGGGAGCGGATCAGGCTGACGAGTCCGCCCGCCGCCACGGCGCCGGCGCCGATGTAGAGGATGTAG
Source organism: Verrucomicrobiales bacterium (assembly GCA_027488845.1). Classification (GTDB taxonomy): domain Bacteria; phylum Verrucomicrobiota; class Verrucomicrobiia; order Limisphaerales; family UBA9464; genus SXXZ01. The sequence continues at coordinate 9,027 of JAIYBC010000063.1, forward strand.
CCGGACCGGATCCCGCCGGGGCCGAGGCTGGAGATGGTCTTCACGCCTGGAGCGAGCGGTTCGGCGAGGTTGTCGCCGAAGAACTTCACCAGCGGGATCAGCACGAGGTAGCTGAGCACGCCGCCGCCGGCCATGATGCCGGCGATGCGGGGCCCGATGATGTAGCCGACGCCGAGCATCTCCGGCGAGATCTCGCAGGAGACCGAACCGCCCTTGAGCGGCGCGCCGAACACCTTCTCGGGCGCCTCCTTCCAGAGCTTCAGGGCGGAATTGCCGAACTTGTAGAGCAGGCCGATGGCGAATCCGCCGAAGATGGTCTTCGCGTTGACCCCGGCGACGGCGGTCTCCTTGGCATAGGCGGGATCGGCGGCGGCACGGGACTCGGCGTTCGCCCCGGCCTTCAGCACCTCGGCGCAGGCGGTTCCCTCCGGATACTTCAGCTCGCCGTGCTGCTGCACGATCAGCGGACGTCGCAGCGGGATCATCATGAGGATCCCCAGCAGGCCGCCCAAGGTGGCCACCAGCATCACGCGGCCGACTTCGAGGTCGAAGCCCAGGATGAGGATCGCCGGCATCGTGACCGCGGCGCCGAACGCCAGCGACTCGCCGGCGGACCCGGCGGTCTGGGCGATGTTGTGCTCGAGGATCGAGGCGTCCTGTCCACCCATCTTCGACCACAACCGGAACAGCGTGACCGAGATCACGGCGACCGGGATCGAGGCGCTGACGGTCAGGCCGACCTTGAGCGCCAGGTAGAGCGAGGAGGCGCCGAAGATGATGCCGAGCAGCGAACCGACGAGCACCGATCGCAACGTGAACTCGCGGAGGCGGGTGGCGGCGGGGATGTAGGGGGCGAAGGGGACGCCTTTGTCGGCCATGGCCGGAGGCTAAACGCCGCCGGCGCCGGACAGAATCCGGAAATTGGGAATGTGACGGAAGCCGGACCGCCGAACCCGTGGCCACGGGTTCGGCATCGCCAAGACAGGCGTTCCCGCCGCGGCCGGCTCACTCCGGCTTCGGCATCTTGTCGCCGAGCCGCAGGTATTCCCACACCGCGCGGATGGTCTTGGGACCGTCGCCTTCGAGGACGTCCGCCAACGCGCTCCGGCCTTCCTCGTCGAAGTAGGCGGGCATCTTGCTGTTGGAATCGATGGAGGGCGGGCTGCGCAGCCAACGACGGAAGAAGTCCGGCTGAAGGCGCTCGTGGGAGTGGGCCAGGTTGATGCCCGGGGCCTCGAAGACCTGGGTGGCGCCGAAGTCGCCGACGCTATGGCAGGAAGTGCAGGCGAAGCCGCCGTTGGCGCTCACCAGCTTCACGCCGACCTTGGCCAACTCGGCGTCCGGGGCGACGTCCTCCGCGGTCTTCGGCCCGAATCCGTGCGACGTGGCAAGGCCGACTCCCAGGTTCTGGGCGAAGGCCGGGAAGGCGGGCATCCGGGACTCCAGCCACGGACGCGGCTTCCAGGTCTCGGTTCCTGCGATGAACTTCACGGCCCACTCGGGCTTGAGCTTGCCCTGCAGCAGCTCCCAGGCGGGGAAGCCCTCGAACTTGCCATGGCATTCCCGGCAGTTCAGCGCGCGCGATTGGCGGTCGAGGAAGTCGGCCGCCGTGTGGCGGGCCAACGAGGCGCGGTCCGACGCGGCGAACGCCCGCAGGGCCTTCCGATCGTCCTCGTTGAACGCATAACGCGCGGCCTTGGAACCCTCGGCACGGGTGTCGGCGACGCATCCGGAAGTCCACGTCGCCGGAAGCCCCGAAAGCGGCTTGGCGGCGAACTGGTTCTGCGCCCCGGCGAGGCTGTGGCAGTTCAGGCATCCCGAGTTCTGCACCAGCGTCCGACCCTTCGTCACGATCGCCTCCTCGGCGGGCGCCGTCCGATCCGTCGGCTTGTCCGCCACCGACTCGAGGTAGGCCGCCAACTGGATCGCCTCCGCGTCCGACAGCTTGAAGTCCGGCATCCGGATCCACGCGTAGTGTTCGGACGGCTTCTTGAGGAAGGCCACCAGGGAACCCGGGGTGAACTTCGCGAGGACCTGCTTCTGGGAGACCTTCTTCGGGTCGGCTTCCGTGGCGTCCGGCGCGAGGTGGCAGGCGACGCAATGGAGCTTCTCGAACAGCCCCTTGCCGGCCTCGGCGGCGTCGGCCGGAACCGTCACCGCGGCGGGCTCGGCGGACGCCTTCAGCGAGGCGAGGTAGGCGGCGACCGCTTCCGCGTCGGCCTTGGCCGTCGGGCCGTGGAGCACCGCGGGCATCGGCGTCCCGGGACGGACGGCCGCGGGGTCTTCCACCCAGCGCGCCAACCAATCGAACTTCCGGCGCGAACCGATCCCCGCGAAGGCCGGAGCGTCCGCCTTCAGCTCGGGCATCCGTCCGGTGGCCGTGTGACACGAGAAACAGCGGTGCTCGGTGAACAGTTCCCGACCGCGACGGACCTCCTCGGCCGCCGTGATCTGCGGCGTCACCGCGTGCCCGAGCGAGGTGACCGGGATCGGATTGAACGGCGTCTCCTTGCCCGACCAGTACACGCGCACGAAGGCGTCGCCGGATTCCGGCGGGGTGTACTCCACCTGGATCCGGTTCGCCCCCTTGTTCATCCGCACCTTCTGGCCGTCGACGACCTCATCGCCCTTGCCGTCGGCGTCGAGCGAGACGGTGTCGTTCACCGTGATCTTGAGGTGGCCGGTGAAGGCGCCGTGGAAGACGTAGTCGGCCCGGAGATCGACCGAGACGTTGCCCGACCAGTTGGCGGAGAACTTCCCGGGAGGAACGAACGGCGACGCCGGTTGGCCCGAGGGCACATACAGACCGATGCCGTCGACCGACTGGGCGTCCGACTTGTCGCCCGCCACGAGGGTCAGGGCCAGTCCGGGGACGTCTTCGGCGCGGGCCGGGCAGTGCGACACGGCGACGGCAACGACGGCGAACGTCGCCGCGACGAGCGCGGAACGGAAGCGGGGGAGCCAAGGGACGGCGATCACGGCCGGGAGCGTACGGGCGAGCCGGCGAGGGTCAAGAAACGCGGCCACAACGGACCAGCGCATGCGACATGACGAAAACGGGGCGGAGGCTGACCTCACGCGAAAACGCCAAGTCGCCAAGATGAATGCACCTGAAGGCGGGACCTGGCACTTCGGAGAAACCTCTCCGTATCCTTCTTGAAGAACGCCGCCCCCCTCTCTTCGCGAGACCGACCGATTCCGGCGTGGCCGAAACCTCCTCCCAACCCGCTTCCAATCCCAAGCCCCATGATTCGTGTCCTCTGCGCCTCCGTGGCCAACCTCCAACTCTTCCCCAATTCCGACTTGCCATAAGACAGACTTGTCTGTTTATTGACTCCCGAGATGTCCGAAGCCCGTCAGCGTATTTTGGAGACGGCCGCCCGTTTGTTCGCCGAACGGGGCTACGAGGCCGTGGGCATCAACGAGCTCATCGAGAAGTCGGAGGTCTGCAAGGCGACCTTCTACCAGCAGTTCCGCAGCAAGGAGTCGCTGTGCGTGGAATGGCTGCGTCTGGAGGCGGCCGCGTCCGAGCAACAGGCGACGGCCCTGTTGGACCGCGATCTGCCGGCCGCGGAAAAGGTCGCCATCCGCTTCGACGGACTGCGCAACTTCCTCAAGGAGTCCGAGTTCCGAGGATGCCCGTTCTCCAATACCGCCACGGTGATCCCGCGCGACAGCGACGCCGTCGGCGTGGTCCAGGAGTACAAGGCGAACTCACGCCTCTTCTGGCATTCCCTGGCCCTCCAGGTCCACCGGGAGCCTTCCGCGGCCCGGGCCCTCGGTGACGCTTGGTTCCTCCTCTTCTCCGGCGCCGTCACCGAAGCCCAGAACGCCAAGGCGCTTTGGCCCGTCGACTCCGCCAAGGCAGCCGCGCTCTCCCTCTGCGGTTCCTCCAAGCCCTGACCGCCCAAGACCCCGTTTCGAAACCTCCTAGGCAACATAGTAGACCGACCAGTCTGTCACTTCTCGCCTTCCAAATCCCATGAGCACTCCTGCAAACCTGTTCACCCCGATCCGCATCGGCGCCGTCGAGGCGCCCAACCGCATCTTCATGGCGCCGCTCACCCGCTGCCGGGCGGCTGCCGGAAATGTTCCCGTCGAACTGAATGCCCTCTACTACACCCAACGCGCCACGGCGGGCCTGATCATCACCGAGGCCACCTCCGTGTCCCCCCGCGGGTTCGGCTATCCCAACACCCCGGGCATCTTCACCGAGGCGCAGGTCGCCGGTTGGCGCACGGTCACGAACTCGGTCCATGCCGCCGGCGGACGCATCTTCCTCCAGCTTTGGCATGTCGGACGCATTTCCCATCCTTCCTACCAACCCGACGGTGGCCTCCCGGTGGCTCCCTCCGCGATCACGCCGCGCGGCCAGATCTTCACCGGCACCGCGATGGCCGACTACGTCGCTCCGCGCGCGCTCGAACTGTCCGAGATCCCCGGCATCGTCGCCGAGTACGTCCATGGCGCGCAGCTGGCCAAGGCCGCCGGCTTCGACGGCGTGGAGATCCACAACGCCAACGGCTACCTGCTCGACCAGTTCCTGAGGGACGGCACGAACCACCGCACCGACCGCTACGGCGGCAGCGTCCAGAACCGGGCCCGCCTCACCCTCGAGGTCACCGAGGCCGTCGTCGGGGTCTGGGGCGCGGATCGCGTCGGCATCCGCTTCTCCCCGGGCGGCGTGTTCAACGACATGCGCGATTCCAATCCGCTGGAGACCTTCGGATACGTGCTCCAGGAGCTCTCGCCCCTGAACCTTGCGTACGCGCACGTGACCGCCGTGACCGCCCAGGACATCGCCCACGGCGCCAAGGCCGGGGTCGGACCCCGCGAACTCCGTTCCAGCTATCGCGGGAACATCGTCACGGCCGGCGGATTCGACCTCGGGTCCGGCAACCAGGCCCTCGCCGAGGGCTGGGCGGACGCCGTGGCCTTCGGGGTGAAGTTCATCGCCAATCCCGATCTTCCGGCGCGCTTCCGTGCCGGGGCCGCGCTCAACGAGCCCGACGAGACCACGTTCTACGCCCCCGGCCCCAAGGGCTACACCGACTACACCGCCCTCGCGCGCTGACCGGGACCGCCGCCATTCCACCGAAACCCACTTCCGAAAACATGAGCACCACCAACGAAATCCGAGCCCTCGACCTGACCCAACGCCCTCCGCGCAGCATGCGCGTCCGCCTCGGCGGATACGCGATCCTGCCGCGGGTCCTCGACAAATGCCGCGCCGTCCTCGTCGGCAAGAACGGCGAGTACAAGTTCAACTGCCCGCTGGACCAGCACCTCTTCAACTTCGTCGGCATCGACGCCGAGGCCTTCAAGGCCGAGGTCGCGAAGGGCGTCGGCGACAGCGGGATGCTCGCGTGGGTGCAGGCCAACGCGAAGTTCCAGCGGTCGCCGTGGGAGATCCAGCAGTGGAGCGCCTACCATGACAACCGGGGACCCGACAGCGACGCCGAGACGCTCGCCTACTTCGCCAACGCGGTGGCCAAGCTGAGCACCACGCGCGAGGACATCCGGGCGTGGGCCGACATGCTCGACCTCGACGACCACGTCAGCTACGGCGGCCAGCCGTGAGCCGGACGCCGGACGGAATGGGCACCCGATCCCCGATCGTGGATTCCCATTCCCGTCCGGCGTGGTTTCTGGAACAAGGGATCGGTTGAAGCGCTGGAGCTCCATCTGGGTTTTCGGGGTCGTCGCCGTGGCCGTCGCGGCCGCCATGGCCTACTGGTGGCGGCTCCGCTCGGAGAACCGCTACGACACGGAGATCCGGGCCGGCGCCGCGAGGTACGGATTGCCACCGGCGCTGGTGAAGGCGGTGATCTGGAAGGAAAGCCGCTTCAACGCCGACGCCCGCGGGAAGGCGGGCGAGATCGGCCTCATGCAGATCACCGAGGACGCCGCGCAGGAATGGGCCGACAGCCTGCGCCTGACCCACTACGTCCACGAGCACACCCTGGACCCGGCGACGAACGTCTTCGCGGGGTCCCACTACCTGTCGAAGGTCCTCCGCCGCTACGGCGCGACGGACAACCCGCTGGCCTACGCGTTGGCCGACTACAATGCCGGCCGCGGGAACGTGTTGCGCTGGATGAACTCCACCAACGCCCCGGCGGCGCGCACCAACAGCCGCGTCTTCCTCTCGGCCATGACCTTCCCGGGGACCCGGCAGTACGTGTTGGGGATCCTCGAACGGCGGAACCACTACGAGGGGCAGTTCCGGTGAAGCCGGGGTTCCTCCGCCACCCTGCGGAGGAACGGTTGGGAGCGGAGAGAGGTCCACGCGGAGGCGCGGAGACGCGGAGGGGAACCGCCTCCGGTGACTTTGTGGGCGAGGCCGAGATTCACAGCCGGTCCGAGGCCGGGATCGGGGTTCACAACCAAGGGCGCCAAGGGTGCCAAGAGGACACCTCCGAGGTTTTTGGACACTGACTTCAGTTGGCATCCTGTGACCTCGGCGCCATGTCCCGGGGTCTCTCCCAACTCCCTCTGCGTGCTCCGCGCCTCTGCGGGAGAACGAATCCCTCTCAGATCTTTCTCCCGCGGAGACGCAGAGACGCGGAGTGGGACTGCCTCAGGCGAGTTTGCGGACGAGGCCGCGATTCACAGCCAGTCCGAGACCGGGATCGGGGTTCACGACCAAGGGTGCCAAGAGGACACCTCTCAGTTTCGGAGTCCTGAATTCAGGCGACTCCGCGGGCTCCGCGCCTCCGCGTGGAACTCCGTCCCGCCTCCACCGCTACGCCAACAGCTTCGAGACGACCTCGCCGTGGACGTCGGTGAGCCGGAAGTCGCGGCCCTGGAAGCGGTAGGTCAGCTTCTCGTGGTTGAATCCCAGCAGGTGCAGCATGGTGGCGTGGAAGTCGTGGACGTGGACCTTGTCGGTGGTGGCGTTGAAGCCGAAGTCGTCGGAATCGCCCAGGGTCAACCCCGGCCGGATGCCGCCGCCGGCGAACCACATGGAGAAGCAGTTCGGGTGGTGGTCGCGCCCGTCGTTGCCGCCCTGGACCATCGGCGTACGGCCGAACTCGCCGCCCCAGATCACCAGCGTGTCGTCGAGCAGTCCCCGCTCCTTGAGGTCCCGCACCAAGGCCGCGTTGGCCCGGTCGGTGTCGGCGCAGTTCTTCTTCAGGTCGCCGACGAGGTTGCCGTGCTGGTCCCACGCCTCGTGGAAGACCTGCACGAACCGGACGCCCCGCTCGACCATCCGCCGCGCGAGCAGGCAAGCGGAGGCGTAGGTGGTCTTGCCGGGGGTCGCGCCGTACATCTCCAGCGTCTTCGGTGACTCGCGGGTGAGGTCCATCAGCTCCGGCGCGCTGGACTGCATCCGGTAGGCCATCTCGAAGGCGCTGATGCGCGTGGCGATCTCCGGATCGCCGACCACGCCGAGACGCTCGCGGTTGAGTTCGCGGATGGCGTCGAGGGTGTCGCGCTGCATGACGCGGTCCACGCCCTTCGGGTTGGAGAGGTACAGCACCGGGTCGCCGCCGCTGCGGAAGAGCACGCCGTTGTGCACGCTGGGCAGGAAGCCCGCGCCCCAGTTCGAGGCGCCGCCGCTGGTGCCCTTGCTGCCGGTGGAGAAGACGACGTAGGCCGGCAGGTCGCTGCTCTCGGAGCCGAGTCCGTAGGTGGTCCACGCGCCGAAGCTCGGCCGGCCGAACTGCTGCGAACCGGTGTTCATCATGATCTGCGCCGGCGCATGGTTGAAGGCGTCGGTGTGCATCGACTTCACGATGGCGATGTCGTCGGCGACCGTCGCCAGGTGCGGCATCAGCTCCGAGATCTCCGCGCCGGAACGGCCGTGTCGGGCGAACTTGAACTTCGGCCCGAGCAGCGTGGAGTTGGGGTTGATGAACGCCGCGCGGTAGCCCTTGAGCAGCTCCGCCGGCGGCAGCTTGCCATCCCACTTGGCCAGCTCCGGCTTGTGGTCGAGCAGCTCCAGGTGGCTCGGCGCCCCCGCCTGGAAGAGGTAGATGACGCGCTTGGCCTTCGCCGGAAGGGGCGGACGCCGCGGGGCCATGGGATTGGCGGCGCCGGCGGGACCGGATGCCGCGGCGGCCACGGCGCGGTCGGCGAGCAGGCCCTGGAGCGCGGCCATGCCGAGGCCGACGCCGCATTCCTTGAAGAACCAGCGACGGGTGCGTGCGGAACGGGCCTCGGACACGGCCTGTTCGAGATGGGTGAGGCGGTTCATGGCGTCATTCCTTGGTGATGGCTTCGTCGAGGTTCAACAGCGCGCGGGCGACCGCGGTGTAGGCCGCGAGCGTGGTCGGGGTGACCCCGGACGGCAGGTCCGACGGCACGTCCCGTCCGCCCGTCGCCAACTCCGAGGCGCTGACCCAGCCCTCGGCCACGTGGGCCTTCTGGCGGGCGAGCAGGTCGAGCAGCACGCGGGATTCCTTCGCCGTCGGAGGACGGCTGAGCACGCGGCGGAAGGCGTAGCGGATGCGCTGTTCGTCGGTGCGGCCGCCGTCGCGGACCGTGCGCAGGGCCAACGCCTGCGCGGCCTCCAGGAACTGGGGCTCGTTCAGCGAGATCAACGCCTGCAACGGGGTGTTCGAACGCAGCCGGCGCACGCAGGAGAAGTCGCCGTTCGGGGCGTCGAAGGTCTGGAGCACCGGGTACGGGATGCTGCGGAACCGGAAGGCGTAGATCGAACGCCGATAGCGTTCGGGGCCGGTCTCCTCCTTCCAGGTCTTCGGGCCGTAGCTCGCGGGCGGCTGGAACAGGAACTCGGGCGCCGGCGGGTAGACCGGCCGGCCGCCGAGGGCGGGGTTGAGCAGGCCGGACGCGGCCAAGGCGACGTCCCGGACGATCTCGCCCTCCACCCGCAGCCGCGCCCCGCGGGCCAACAGGCGGTTGAACGGATCCTTCTCCAGCAGCGCGGGCGTCACCCGGCTCGACTGGCGGTAGGCCGCGGACCGGACGACGAGGCGGTGCAGGTGCTTCATCGACCACGGCGCGACGCCCGGTTCGGAGGGCCGCATGAACTCGACGGCGAGCCAGTCGAGCAGTTCCGGATGGGACGCCTTCGGCGACTGGGTGCCGAGGTCCTCCGGGGTCTCCACCAGGCCGGTGCCGAAGTACTGCTGCCAAAGCCGGTTCACGGCGACGCGCGCGGTGGTGGGCGAAGCCGGGTCCGTGAGCCAGCGGGCCAGCGTCAGACGCGAGTCGTCGGCGCCGGGCGGCAGCGGATGCAGGAACGCCGGGGTGCCGAAGTCGACCTCCTTGCCCGGCTTCAGCCAGTCGCCGCGCTTGAACATCCGCGTCGCCTGACGGGCCTCGCCGGGCCCTTCCCCGGTGCGCCGCGCGAACACCAGTGACGGTGCGCCCTCGGGCCAGCGCCTCCACAGCGCCTCGATGCGCTCGTTGGCCTCGCGGAACTCCGGGCGCGTGGTGCGCCAGTAGGCGAACACCGCGGCGGTCTGGGCGGGCGTGCGGCGTTCCCGCGGGACACGGCCCACGATCTCGCGGACCGCGGCGGGCAGCGGGTCGGCCACGGCGTTGGTCGCGGTGGCGACCGAGAGGCGGAAGCGCCCGAGGTTGTGGGTCTGGAGATCGTCGGAGTTGAACCCGCCGTGGTTCTGGGCGAGCTCGAACTTCAGCCGCGTGCCGCCGGCGAAGCCGAACGGCTTCTCCGCCACGAACACCGCCTTGCGCGCCTGGTTGCGGCGGCCGGGTCCCGCGTCGATGCCCCAGGCGGTGTCGCCGTTGCCGTCGATCGCATGGGCCACGGGACCGTAGGTGCGCTTCTTCCCGGAGCGGTTGTCGAACTCCGCCTCGAGCGGCTTCTCCGCGTTCTCGAAGTCCGCGGTGGCGCGGACGAACTTCACCGTCACCCGGTTCGTCGGGTTCGCGATCTCCTCGGCCACGAGCCGGAACTCGCTCAACGCCGCCATGCCGTGGACCGAACGGCCGGGCCCGTTGCAGGGGAGGTTCGGGTCGGTGAGCTGCTCCAGGCGCACCGCGGCGATCCCGGTCGACGTGTTGGTCCCGTGGAAATGCGCGGTCCATTGCGTCGGCGCATAGCTGGCGGCGCGGATCGAGCCGTCCTCGTACTGGTAGAACCGCTCGCCGTTGTCCCCGGCGTTGGCGCACCGCACGACCTGCCAGTCCGGCTGGTCGCCTCGGACCGATTCCTCCCACGCGGCCATCTTCTCCTCCCATCCCGAAGCGGTGTGGCGCAGCGCCTCCTCGGCCTCGCGGATCTCCCGCGCCACGGTGTCACGCTGGAGCTGCTGCGACGGCGTGTAGGCCACCATCGAGGATTCGTGGTCGTTGTTCAGGAAGGCGAACAGCCGGTAGTATTGCTCCTGCGAGACCGGGTCGAACTTGTGGTTGTGGCACTGCGCGCACTGGATGGTGATCCCCAGCACGGCCTTGCCGATGCAGTCCATGCGGTCGATCAGGCCGTCGATGCGGAACTGCTCCGGATCCGCGCCGCCTTCCTCGTTGAGCATGGCGTTCCGCAGGAAGCCGGTGGCGATCCGCTGCGACTCGGTGGCTCCCGGAAGCTGGTCCCCGGCGACCTGCTCCAGCACGAAGCGGTCGTACGGCAGGTCGCGGTTGATGGCGTCGACCACCCAGTCGCGGTAGGCCCAGACGAAACGCGGCTTGTCCTTCTCGAAGCCGTCGGAATCCGCGTACCGCGCGGCGTCGAGCCAGTGGCGTCCCCACCGTTCGCCGAAGTGGGGCGACGCCAGGAGTTCCTCCACCTTGCGGTCCCACGCGTCCGCCGAACGGTCCGCGAGGAAGCGGTCCACCTCCTCCGGCGTCGGCGGCAGCCCCGTCAGGTCGAAGTGCAGACGTCGCAGCAGCGTCGTGCGGCCCGCCTCGGACGAAGGCCTCAGTCCCGCCGCCTCCAACCGCTCCAACACGAAACGGTCGATCGGCGTCCGCGCCCATTTCGCGTCCCGCACCCGCGGCACGGGCGGACGCACCGGCGCCGTCCAGGCCCAATGCCCGCCGGCCGGCACGTCCTTCGCCGCCACCGCGGGCCAATCGGCGCCACGGTCGATCCAGGCGCGGAGACGTCCGATCTCCCCGGCGTCGAGCGGCTCTCCCTTCCTGGGCATGCGCGCCAGTTCGGGATGCGTCCCGGCCACGGCCTGGATGAGGATCGAGTCCGCGCTCCGGCCTGGGATCCACGCCGGCCCATGTTCGCCGCCCTTGAGCGCCGCCTCGCGGGAATCCAGTCGGAGACCCGATTCCGAGCGCTTCGGGCCATGGCAGGAAATGCAGCGGTCGGCGAACAGCGGCGCGATGTCGCGGGAGAACTCCACCGCGGCGGACGCCGGCGCGGGCAAGGCGCCCGGGACGACGTCGGCGGCCTGGAGCAGTCCGCCGCGGACCATGGCCGCGGCGAGGACGACCCACCGGCGCACGCCGGAGGACGAGTGGGACGGACGGGGGTTCACGGCACCCCGAGTGTGTCGCGGAACACGGCGGGGTCCATGCCGATTTGGCGGAAAGCCCCGCGGCGATCCGTCCACCTCGACCCGGGGACCGCGGGATGGCACCCTCCTCCCATGGATCCCCGTCGACCTGAGTCCCAAGCCACACGCATTCCCTGGGTTGTGCTCGCCACTGTCGTGCTGGTGGCCGCGGGAACCTTCTTCGTGTGGAAGCGTTCGGCCGCCCGTTCCGTCCCAACGACAGCCACCAACGGAACACCATCGGGAACCGGGCCGCTGGCGTCGGGTCCGTCTGCGAAGCCCGCTTCCGCCGAACCGGCTACCGCAACCGCCCCGTCACCGCAGACGCAGACGCCGGCGCCGAACTCGGCTGGAACCGCTTCTTCGGGCGCGGCGGGATCCGATGCGGCAAACCGGCCTTCTCCGACGTCGGCCACCGGCGTTTCCGTCGCCTCGGGGATCAGGGACTCCGTCCCGACATCGGTCACGGTCGGCGGCGCGGCCGTTTCCGGACCCGGGCTGTTGCACGGAGTCGTGCGCCTGGAAGGCACGCCTCCGGCGGAACGCGAGATCACCCCGATCCGGGCGGACCGTCTCTGCGGAGCCCTGCACACGAATGCGGTCCTGACCCGGAGGTACGTGCTGGGCAAGGAACGCGGACTCGCCAACGTCGTCGTCTCCTTGGTCGCCGTTCCTCCCGGGCTCGTGTTCCAGCCAGCGACGGAGAAGCCGCTGCTGGACCAGGTCGGATGCGTGTACGAGCCGCCGGTGATCACCCTCACGACCCAGCAGGTGGTCCGGATCCGCAACTCGGACCCCTTCCTGCACAACGTCAACGCCCAGGCCCGGGCGAACCGGGGCTTCAACTTCGCCCAGGCGACGGCGGGACAGGTCAACGAGAAGTCCTTCGCCGAGCCCGAGTCCGGGATCCGTCTCATCTGCAATGTCCATCCGTGGATGGCCGCCAGCGTCTCCGTGTTCCCGCATCCCTTCCATGCGGTGACCGATCAGGACGGCCGGTGGCGCTTCAGCCAACCCCTGCCCGCGGGACGCCATGAACTGGAATTCAACCATCGCACCGCGGGCACCCGTCGGGTGGTGGTCGAGGTCGGTGCCACCGAAGCCGCCCCGCTGGAGGTCTCTCTCGAGGTGCCGCAGTCCTGAGACGGACCGATGCGGATGGGATCGGCACGCCAAGCCGCGAAGCCGTCGGAGGATCCACGCGGAGCCGCGGGGTTCGCGGGGGAATCGCCCTTTCGTTCCCGGCATGGGTGTCCTCTCGGCGTCTTGGCGTTTTTGCGTGAGGTCCGTCTTCGCCCCGACGGAATCGTCACGGAGCGAGCATCGAGGAAGGCCGGGACTTCGTACGGCAGGGATTCTTGGCACCCTTCGCACCCTTCGTTGTGAACTCCGATTCGAAGTCACAGCCGTATTCTTGCGACCACTTGATCCGCACGCTTCTCCGCGAGAGAACAACTCCCTCCTCCTTCCGGGACCCCGCACTTGGCCAACAGCTCGGCAGGCCGCCGGAGGACCCACGCGGAGCCGCGGGGTTCGCGGGGGAATCGCGCTTTCGTTCCCGGCATGGGTGTCCTCTCGGCGTCTTGGCGTTTTTGCGTGAGGTCCGTCTTCGCCCTGACGGAATCGTTCCGGACAGGCGCCTTGCCTGACGCCCTTGTTGACGTCGGTTTCGGGGGCTAGGTTCGCCGCCGCAGATGGGAGCACGCCGACAACCGGATCCGAACGCCTTCGAGGGCGAGGCCGCGGCGTGGCGTGCGGTCGGGGCCGGTTGGCGACAGCTGTCGGGCAACTTCACCGACCTCGGCTTCAGCTTCGAGTGGCACGACTTCAACTCCACACAGCCGCCCGACTGGGCCCGCAGCTTCCATCCGGGAAGCCTGGAACTCTGCCTCAACCTCTCGGGCAACGGCGAGGTGCGGAACGGCGACGCCCGCGCCGCCTTCGCGCCCCGCACTGCCGGCTTCTACCTGCAGGGCGCCGATCCGCTCAGCGCGGCCCGCACCCCGGGGGAAACCCACCAGTTCATCACCGTCGAGTTCCGCCCGGACTTCCTCGTCCGCCATCTCGGAGGGGTCCGTGAAGGCCTGCATCCGCTGGTGCGCCACGTCGCCTCTGGCGGTGCCGTGGAGTCCGGCGTCTCCGCACCTTCCGCCCTGACCACGCGTCAGCGCGAACTGGTCGCCACGCTGCGTCAGCCGCCGGTGCTCGCGGGCGCCCAGACGCTCTGGTACGGCGCCAAGGCCGTCGAGCTGATGAGCGAGTTCTTCTTCGAGCCGCCGGCCGACGCCGAGCTGTTCTGCCACCGCCAACAGCGGGTGGCGGCCGGCCGGGTCGAGGCCGTGGTCGCGATGCTCAAGAAGGACCTGGTGAACCCGCCGTCGCTCGAGCAGATCTCGCGCGAGGTCGCCTGCAGTCCGTTCTACCTGAGCCGGACCTTCTCCAAGGAGATGGGCCAGACCATCCCCCAGTACGTGCGCCAGCTGCGGATGGAGAAGGCCGCGGAGCTGCTGAAGTCGGGCGAATACAACGTGACCGAGGTCGCGTTCGAGGTCGGATACAACAGCCTCAGCCACTTCAGCGCGGCGTTCCACCAGACCTTCGGATGCTGCCCCGGCCTCTACCCGATGTCCACGCCCACACAGAAGGCGGGACGCGGGAAGTGACCCCTTCAACCGCCTCAACGACGACGGACCGGCCGGAGTCCAAAGCGGGGCCGATTCCGCCCAAGAAACAGCCGGGGTTTGGAATGGCCCGAACCCCGGGTCCCCCGCCATAGTGCGCGGGTCCAATCCCGGTTCCCGAGCCTTCCCATGAAGCCCCTTCCGCCCCCGGTCCTCGACGCCCTGCGCGACAGCACGCGCCGCCGTTTCCTCCAGCAGTGCGGCGCGGGTGTCGGTGCGCTCGCGCTGGGTTCGCTGCTCGACGGCCGCCTGCTCGGCGCCGAGGCCGGCCAGCCGGTTCTCGGACGACCGCACTTCGCGCCCAAGGCGAAGAACATCATCTACCTGTTCCAGTCCGGCGGACCGTCCCACCTCGACCTCTTCGACCCCAAGCCCGAGCTGTCGAAACGCGACGGCCAGCGCGTGCCCGAGGAACTGGTCCGGAACATCCGGCTCGCCCAGATCGGCAAGGAGTCGAAGCTGCTCGCGTCCCCGTACAAGTTCGACCGGCACGGGAAGTCCGGCATGTGGCTGAGCGAGCTCCTGCCCCACCTCTCGACCATCGTCGACGACGTCTGCTTCGTGCAGGGCTTCCACTCGGAGGCCTTCAACCACGATCCGGCGACCATCTTCATGAACACGGGCGCCCAGCTGGCCGGACGGCCGGCCATGGGTTCCTGGTTCAGCTACGGGCTCGGAAGCGAGAACAAGGACCTGCCCGCGTTCGTGGTGCTCATGACCGGCGTGGGCCAGCCGCTGACCAACGCCGCGTGGGGCAGCGGATTCCTCCCGACCGAACACCAGGGCGTCACGCTCCGTTCCCAGGGCGATCCCGTCCTGTTCGTGGGCAATCCCGAGGGCATGGGCTCCCGCAGGCGCCGCCAGTCGCTGGACGTCCTGAAGGACCTCAACACGATCCGCCACGACGTGCTGCAGGATCCGGAGATCCGCACCCGCATCGCGTCCTACGAACTGGCCTACCGGATGCAGACCAGCGTGCCCGAGGTCATGGACATCTCGAAGGAGGACCCCCGCACCCAGGAGGCCTACGGCACGACCCCGGGCCGCGCGTCGTTCGCCAACAACTGCCTGCTCGCGCGGCGTCTCGTGGAGCGCGGCGTGCGGTTCGTCCAGCTCTACCACCGCGGCTGGGACCACCACGGCGGGCCGGACGGCAACCTCGTGTTCGACCTCAAGAAGCGCTGCGCGGAGACCGACCAGCCGGCGGTCGCGCTCGTGAAGGACCTCAAGGAACGCGGCCTGCTCGACGAGACCCTCGTGCTCTGGGGCGGCGAGTTCGGGCGGACTCCGATGATGCAGGGCGCGTTGAAGCCCGACCAGATCGGCCGCGACCACCATCCCCACGGCTACACCATCTGGATGGCGGGAGGCGGCATCAAGCCCGGCACCGTGTACGGGCGGACGGACGACTTCGGCTTCCACGCCGTCGAGGACAAGGTCCATGTGCACGACCTGCACGCGACCATCCTGCACCTCTTCGGCGTCGACCACCTGAAGCTCACGCACCGCTTCCAGGGACGCGACTTCCGGCTCACCGACATCCACGGCGAGGTGGTCCGCAAGATCCTCGCCTGACCCGTGGTTCGACACGGATTCCACGGATCCGGAGTCCATCCGCAGATCGGACAGAGGCACGCAGATGCCGGCGGGTGAAACCAACCGGATCCGGCAAGCCGCCCGCCACTGGCCACTGGCAACGGACAACAAACCACAAACAACGGCCACTCCGTGAAATCCGTTTCCTCCCCATCCATTCCCGGATTTTAGCCTGACTCCCTTCGCACGGGACGGAACTGTTCGCACGTTCCCCGATGGAGCCCAGGCCCACATCCCGTACCGGTTTCCGCGCGTCCCTCCGCCGCGGCGCCGGCCTTGGCGGAGTTCTGCTTGGGCTCCTGACCGGAACGCACCGGGGGAACGGAGCGGAACCGCATTGGGCCTTCCAACCCATCCGCGACACGGCGTCGCCGGCGGTGAAGGACCCCGGCTGGTGCCGGACCTCCCTCGACCGGTTCATCCTCGCCCGCCTCGAGGAATCCGGTCGCCGCCCGGCGCCCGAGGCGGACCGACGTACCCTGATCCGGCGGCTCGCCTACGACCTCACCGGGCTGCCGCCCACTGCGGAGGAGGTCGACGCCTTCGAGCGGGATCCGGCATCCGACGCCTACGAACGGCTCGTGGACCGGCTGCTGGCCTCGCCGCGGTACGGGGAACAGTGGGGACGTCGCTGGCTCGACGTGGTGCGCTATGCCGACACCGCGGGGGAGACCGCCGACTACCCGGTGCCCACGGCGTGGCGCTATCGGAACTACGTCGTCGACGCCCTCAACGCGGACATGCCGTACGACCGGTTCCTCCGGGAACAGGTCGCCGGGGACATCCTCGCCCGCGAGCAACCCGCGGACGGCTACGCACGCAAGGTCGCCGCCACCGGCTTCATCACCATCTCCCGGCGCTTCGGCTTCGACTCCGAGAACTACCACCACCTCACCGTGCAGGACACGATCGACACGGTGGGCCAGGCGGTCCTCGGCCTGACGCTCGGCTGCGCGCGGTGCCATCCGCACAAGTACGACCCGGTCTCGTCGGCCGACTACTACGGGCTCTACGGCATCTTCGAGAGCACGCGCTACAGCTTCCCCGGATCCGAACAGAAGCAGCGGCACCGCGCGCTCGTGCCGATGGTGCCGCCGTCGGAGTCGCACGCCGCCTGGCAGGTCCACGAGGAACGTCTGGCGGCGTTGGCGGCGCGGCTCGAGGCCCTTGGGAAGTCCGGGCCGGGCGGGACGCTGCGGTCGCTTGACGAGACCGACGGCGACTTCGAGATGCAGGCGCCGGCCGCGGGCGGCAGCAAGGGCGTGCTGGTTCCGCCGTGGGTCTACGACGGGCCGATCGCGGTGGCCGGCGAGGCCCAGAGCCCGTTCCGCAACGTGCATCCCTCCGGGAAGGTCGGCGCCTCCGTTCCCGCCGGGACCAACGCCTATCGGCTCGGCCAGGCGCTCCTGGCCGCACCCGTCGACGGATCGGCGACGCTGCACGGCAACCTGGACTTCCGCTTCGCCCCCGTGGACGCCGCCAAGTCCTCGCCCGCGCCGCATCGGTTCTGGATCGGCGAGTCGCCGGAGCATCCGCGGGTCTCCGTGGAACTCACCTCCCACAAGGCCCTGCTCCGCACCGCGGCGGGAACGTTCCCGATCCGCGACCTGAAGCCGGGCGAATGGCAGAGCCTGCGCGTGTCGGCGGATCCCAAGGCGGGAACGGTCTCGGGGCACCTGGGGAATCCCGGGGACGACGTCGCGTTCGGCCCGTTCCCGTTGGGTCCCGAAGCCGGTGCGCCGCGGCTGCTCGAGTTCGGACTCGCGGCCACACCGGCCGCCGGGGCGTCGATCGACGCCATCGCGTTCGACCACCTCGAGGTGCGGGACCGTCCGTTCGCGCCGGTCTCGCGTACGGCCCGCTCCTTCCCCGACCTCGCCGCACGGCCCGACCCGGCCGCAACGCGTCGGGAACTGGCCACGCTCACCGAGGACGACGGCGGCTTCGAACTCGGCACGGATGGCGAGCCGCCCTCGGCGCCGTGGAATCCCGGGCCGAACGCCGCGGTCCGCATCCAGGCTTCGGCCCAGAGCCCGTTCACGGACGTGGCCCAAGTCGGAGAACTCGGACTGCATCTCGGCAACCTCGGCGTGTACGACGGCTTCGGACGCACGCTGCCCAAGCTCTGGACCGCCGAATCGGCTCCGGAGATCCACGTCGGCTTCGATTTCCGGGCGACGGACGTGGCGGCCGGCGGCGACGGCTCCTGGCGGTTCCACATCGGGCACGGACCCGGGCCTTCACCGGCGGTGGAGCTGTTCTTCAACGGCCGGGAGTTCTTCCGCCGCAGCGGTGACGCCCGCGACGCGGTGGGTCCGATCGCGGTGGGGACCTGGTACCAGGTCCGCGTCGCCCTGGACCTGAAGGCCCGGGCCTGGCGCGGCACCCTGACCGCTTTCCCGGCAGGCGGGGAACGTCAATTCGACGGGCGCTTCGCCGAGGGCTGGGACGGCTGGATCGACTACACCTTCATCGACAGCTACGGGCATCGCGGCGGCGTCCGGCCGGCCATCGACGTGGACAACTTCTTCGTGCGTCCCACGCCGCTGCCGTCCTTGACGGCCGTTGCCGCCGCGGAATCCGCCGGTGTCCGGGAGGAGCGCCGACGCAAGGTCGCGGCGTTGCGGGGACGCATGGCGGACTTCGATCGCGAGGCGACGGAGCTGAGGCAGGAGATGGAGCGCCTGCTGGTCGACGGTCCGTTCCCGATGGCCTACGCCGTCACCGAGGGCACGCCGCGGGACGCCCGCATCCAGCTGCGGGGCGAACCGGACCGTCCGGGAGGGACCGCTCCCCGCTCGTTGCTGCCGGCGGCCGGCGGCGGGGCGCTCCCGGAGGGGCTCCGTGGCAGCGGACGCCGCGAGCTGGCCGAATGGCTTGCCTCGTCGGCGAATCCGCTCACCGCCCGGGTCATGGCGAATCGGCTGTGGCTCGGCCACTTCGGGACCGGCCTCGTGCGGACGCCGAACGACTTCGGGACGCGCGGACAGCGGCCGAGCCACCCGGAACTGCTCGACCACCTGGCGACGGAGTTCCGGCGGAACGGCTGGTCCATGAAGGCGCTGCACCGGCTGATCGTGAACAGCGCGACCTACCGTCAGCGCAGCGCGGCGACCTCGGGGTCGGAAGCCGCACCGTCCCGGTCCTCGGGTCCGGAATGCCCCGCCTGCGCACCGGCCGGGCCGGAGTCCGCGCCCACGTTCGTGGCGGTGGCCGCCGCGGAGAGCTTCTCCCCGTTCCCACGTCGGCGCCTGACCGCGGAGGAGGTCCGCGACGCGGTGCTGTTGACCGCGGGACGCCTCGACGAGAGCCCGGGCACGGGGCATCCGTTCCCGTCGCCGACAACTTGGGGCTACACCCAGCACGGACCGTATCTCGGCCAGTACGAGCACACGCGGCGGAGCCTCTACCTGATGACGCAGCGGATCCGGCGACATGGGTTCCTCGCCCTGTTCGACGGGGCGGACCCGAACGGCAGCACGCCGGAGCGGCGGACCAGCACGGTGCCCACGCAGGCGCTGTTCTTCCTGAACGACCCGTTCGTCCACGACAACGCCGCCGCCCTCGCTGCACGGATTCACGTGGCGGACGGCGACCCGTTGGTGGGCCTCTTCCGTGCGGTCCTGGGACGGGATCCGTCGGACGACGAGGCACGGCGGGCGGCGGCGTTCATGGACGGCTACCGTCGGCGGCTGGCCGCAGGGACCCCGGAACCCGCACGGGAAGCCCTCGCCGCCTGGGCCCGGGTGCTGTACGGCGCGAACGAGTTCCTCACCGTGGACTGAGAAGGGGAGACACCGGGAAATGACACGCAACCACAGGGCCTTCGATCCGGGACGCCGTTCCTTCGTCCGCTCCCTCGTCGCCGGATCGTCGCTGTTCCCCGGCGTCGTCTCGCAGCTGATGGCCGAGGACGGTCCGCGCGATCCGCTGCAACCGCGGGCCGCGCACCACACGCCGAAGGCGAAGCGGGTGATCTTCCTCTACATGAGCGGCGGCGTGTCGCACGTGGACGCGTGGGATCCGAAGCCGCGGCTGTTCGCGGACGCGGGCAAGACCGTTTCGGTGGACGAGTTCCAGGGCCGGAAGGGCGACTTCCGGATGTTCGTGAAGCGGCCGCAGTGGGAGTTCGCACGCCATGGGCGGTGCGGGACGGAGGTCAGCTCGCTGTTCCCGCACATGGCGGGCTGCGTGGACGACCTCTGCCTGATCCGGTCGATGACCTCGGACCACACGAACCACTACGAGGCGACGCTGGGCATCCACACCGGCTCGTTCACGTTCGCGCGTCCGAGCATCGGCTCCTGGGTGAGCTACGGGCTCGGCTCGGAGAACCGGAACCTCCCGTCGTTCGTGGTGATCGCGCCGAAGTCGCCGTACGCGGGCAGCCAGGTCTGGGGAAGCGACTTCCTGCCGGGATCGCACCAGGGAACCCTCGTTATGCCGGGGGCCGAGCCGGTGGCGAACCTGCGCCGGCGTTCGGCCTCGGAGGAACTCCAGCGGATGGAGCTGGAGGCGATGGCCGAGATGAACCGGACGCACCTGGCGCCGCGGGATTCCGATCCGCTGCTCCAGGCGCGGATGCGCTCCTTCGAGACCGCGTTCGGCATGCAGATGGAAATGCCAGAGCTGTTCGACCTCTCGAAGGAGAGCGACGGGACGCTGGAGATGTACGGTCTGGAGCGCGGGAGCACGCAGGGCTTCGCCTGGCAGTGCCTCGTGGCCCGCAGGCTGGCCGAGCGCGGGGTGCGGTTCGTCGAGCTGATCGACGTGGGATCCTCCGACAACTGGGACGCCCACGGCGACATGCTGACCCACACCCCGCTGGCGCGGAACGTCGACCGGC
The DNA here is from genome assembly GCA_027488845.1 of Verrucomicrobiales bacterium. Classification (GTDB taxonomy): domain Bacteria; phylum Verrucomicrobiota; class Verrucomicrobiia; order Limisphaerales; family UBA9464; genus SXXZ01. The sequence goes on from JAIYBC010000063.1 coordinate 29,591, forward strand.
CGATCGCGGGACTGCTCCGGGACCTGAAGCGCCGCGGGATGCTGGACGACACGCTGGTGGTGTGGACCACGGAGTTCGGAAGGACACCGTTCAACGCCGCCGCGGACGCCAAGGGCCGGGAACACCACCATTGGGTCTTCTCCAGCTGGCTGGCCGGCGCCGGCATACGGCCGGGAACGGTGTACGGGGAATCCGACGAACACGGCATCCGCGTGGCGAAGGACGGCGTCCACGTCCACGACTTCCACGCCACCATCCTGCACCTGATGGGGCTGGACCACGAACGCCTCACCTACCGCCATGCCGGCCGCGACTTCCGTCTCACCGACGTGGCCGGGAACGTGGTGAAGGGCGTCCTGGCCTGAATCCCCGTCGGGCTGCCATGGCCGCTACTTCTCGGCGAGCAGGTCCTCGACCTTCTTGGCCATGCCGGGATGCGCATCGAGGTCGCGCAGGATCCCCTTTCGGTCCACCAGCCACATGGTCGGATACTGGACGATGCCGAGCTCCTCGAGCATGCGGCTCTCGCGTCCGGCCGGATCGAAGTACTGGGGCCACGTCATGCCGGCCCGCTTCACGAAGGACTTCAGCTCGCCCTGCTCCTCGTCGGCGCTGATCCCGACGATCTCGAATCCCTGGGGCTGGAGGCGTCGATGCAGGGCGACGAGTTCGGGGACCGAGGCGACGCAGGGCGGGCACCAGGTCGCCCAGAAGTCGACCAGCACCACCTTGCCGCGGAGGTCGGAGACCTTGACCTTGCGCCCGTCGAGCGCCGTGAACTCGAGGTCGAAGGGCTTGTCGAGCCGGTCGAAACGCGACTTGGCCATCTTGGCCTGCAACCGGAGGACCGGATGCGCGTTGGTGGCCCGAAGGACCTCCTCGACGAGGGGCCGTGCGCGTTTCGGCGAGCCCAGCCGCACGATCTCCATCATGGCCGCCAACACGGACGGCTCCTCGGGATGTTCCTTCCGGATCAGCCGCAGCTCCGCCTCGAAGGTGTCGAGCACGCTGTCGAGTCCCTTGGACTGCATGGACTGCGCCTTGGCGACCGCCGCCTGCATCTTCAGTTCGAAGGCGCTCGGCTCAGGGGCGAGCACGGGGTTGGCCTCCTCGGGACCGAGTCCCTCCAGTTCCGCGACGCGGTCCTCGGCACCGAGCTGGATCGCGGCCTTGAGCAGCTCACGGTGGATCGACTTCGCGAACTTCGCGTTGCGATGGGACGGGAACCGCAGGGCGAACTCCTTCGCCTTGTCCGCGGCCTTGCCCGCGGCGACGGACAAGGACTTCCGGAACTCCTTCCGCTGCTCTTCGGTGGGCGGCGTGGTGTTCCATTCCGCCGGGGCGGCGGGCACGCGGTTGGCCTTGTCCAGTTCGTCGTAGGCCTTCTCCGCGTCGTCGGGCAGCAACCAGCCTCCGGCCGGCGGCACCAGGGCCACGGCATTGGTCAGGACCAACGCCACCGGGGCGGAGGTCGCCAGGGAAACCGCAGGGACCGCAGGGACCGCAGGGGCCGGGGCCGCCGGCTTCGGCGGGATCGTGTCCTCGGCCCGACCCGGCGACGGGAGGAGGATGAGGAGCGCGGCGACGGGGCCGAGGAGTTTGGACGACATGTGATTCAAAGGTGGCGACGCTTGGGAGCGGGGCAAATTCGATTCCGGTCACCAACCGCGGGACTACTTCTGCGGCTGGCCGGGTTCGGGACGGCCGTTGGTGGTCAGGATCTGGAAGGAATGCACGCCCGCGGCGGCGGGATGGTCGCTCGTCCACACGGTCTTCTTCTCCGGGTCCACCTCGACCATCGAGACGCCCTTCATGGCGGCATGGCTGCCGACGACGGTGTTGCCGTTGGCAAGACGCTGTGCACCGCAGGGATCCTGGAACAGCCCGCCGACCTCCGCGTTGGTCACCTTCCAGACCACGGTGCCGGCCCCGTCGAACTCCACCACCTGGTTCCCGTGGGTCAGCGAGACGACCGTGTGGCCGTCGTCGAGCCGGATGGCCGTGAACGGCCAGTTCTCCGCCGCGCGGCCGCCGAGCCCGGGCAGGTCGGTCCGCAACGTCCGGACCACGCGCCCCTCGGGCGTGTACTCCTTCACCGCGAACGCCAGCAGGTGCGGGACGAGGAGGTTCCCGTTGCGCAGCTGGCGCGCCATCCGGGTCTGCATGTGCGCGTTGTCGGTCTCCGGCTGGAGCGCCGTGGACGCCACCACGGCTCCCTTCGCGTCGACCCGCAGCAGGCGCGGCGACTTCCCGAGTTCCGTGACGAGCGTGGTGCCGTCGTACAGGCGTTGCGTGGTGCCGATCTCGGCGTTCTCCGGGCTGCGGACGTACGAGAACACCACCTGCTTCGCCGGCGTGACCTCCTCCACCCGGTCGGACCAGGCGACCAGGACGTTGCCGCCGGGCAGCACGAAGCCGTCGCGGGAACCGCCCTTGTACTCCCAGGAGACCGAGCCGTCCTCGGCGACGATCGCGGTCCGTCCCCCGAGGACGAGGTAGGAGTGCCGGATCGCCGCTTCGGCGGCGCGAAGCGGGGCCAAGGTGCCGAGGACGGCGCCGATCAGGAGGAGCGCGGGGTGTTTCATGGGAAGGAAGGAGGCGGGATCCTCCGCCCAAGACGATCCGGCCCCAAGGAAATTGAAGGCCGGAGGCGCATCGGAGGCGACGGAGGCGTTTTCTCACACCGTCCTGAAGGGAAACGGCTTCCCCGACGTCGGTCTGCGGCGCATCGTTTTCGTGTCCCATGAACCGACCCGGCCATCCTCTTTTCCGCACCGTGGCGGCGGTGTCGATGGCGTGGGCGCTCGGGGCGGCGGCGGAGACCCGTCCGGCCTTCGACCTGGAGTCCCGCAAGCAGGCCCAGGCTTGGCTGTGGCAGGCGCCGGAACGGCCGGAGATCCCGTCCGTCCGTGACGCGGCGTGGTCCGGCAATCCCATCGACCGCTTCCTGCGTCGGCGACAGGAGGAGGCGGGGCTCGAAGCGGCACCGGTCGTCGACGACCGCACGTGGTTGCGGCGCGTTTCCTTCGTCCTGACGGGTCTGCCTCCGACCCGCGACGAGATCCGGGCCTTCGTCGAGGACACCGCACCCGGGGCCCGGGATCGGGTGGTGGACCGCCTGCTCGCCTCGCCGCACTTCGGCGAACGCTGGGCCCGCCACTGGATGGACCTCATGCGCTACGCCGAGACGCGGGGCCATGAGAGCGACTACCCGATCGCCAACGCCTGGCACTACCGCGACTACCTCGTCCGCGCCTTCAACGCCGACCTGCCCTACGACCGCTTCCTCGTGGAACACCTGGCCGGCGACCTCCTGCCGCGGCCACGGTTCCGGCCCGGCACCGACGTCGACGAGTCGGTCCTCGCCACCGGCTGGGCCTTCCTCGGCGAGGAGAACCATTCGCCGGTCGACATCCGCCAGGACGAGTGCGAACGCATCGACAACAAGGTCGACGTCTTCTCCAAGTCCTTCCTCGGCCTGACCGTCTCCTGCGCCCGCTGCCACGACCACAAGTTCGATCCGATCCGGACCGACGACTACTACGGCGTGGTCGGCTACTTCCTCAGCTCGAGTTTCCGCCAGGTCCGGTTCGAGGCCTCCGAGAACAACCGTCTCGCCGGCATCGAACTGGCCACGCTCCGCCGCGAACACCTGCCGCAGGCGGCCCGCCAGCTCGGCGAGGCCCTGCAGCCGGGGATCCACGGCCTTGCGGAAGCCCTCCTCCGCGGCACGCCGACGGGGAAGACGAACCGCTGGGCCGAACGGCTCGCCGCCGCTGCGCAGTCCACGAACCGCACGCACGCGGCCGCGGATCCCCTGCGCGTCTTCCTCGGCCTGCGCGACGGCACCGCGTCTCCAGCCGTTCCGGCGACTCCCACACTTCCCGGCTCGAGGATCGTCGCGGACTTCACGCGGGAAGGTCTCCAGCCGTGGAAGGCCGACGGAGAGGCCTTCGGACATGGCCCGGTGAACGTCGGTTCCCCGCTGCCGTCGGCAGACGGCCGCGGCGGGCTGGGCGGCATCGCCACGCACGGGGCGGCACGGCGGGATCCCTTCTGGAACCGGCTGCGGAACACCGCGGGCAACGAGGACGACGCCGGCCGGCTCGGCGCGACCGGGCGTGCGGGACGGATGCTGCGGACGCCGACCTTCACGCTGGCGGGCGGCCGTCTCCACTACCTGATCCGGGGACGGACCAAGGTCTACGCGGCGGTCGATTCCCACATCATGCTGGAGGGCCCGCTGCACGGCGTGCTCACGCGGTCCTACGACACCGGCCCGGCGGATGCGCCGGCCTGGGTCACCCACGATCTCACCCCGTATTCGGGACACCGCGTCCACATCGAGTTCGGACCCGATGGCGAGGCGCCGCTGGAGATCCTGCAGGTGATGGAATCCGAGACGGCGCCGGCCGCCGCACCGGTGGATCCGCTTCCCGAGGCCTTGGCCAAGGCGCGCACCGCGAAGGAATTCGCCGAGGCGCTGGAGGCGGAGGCCTCCAAGGCCGCCCGCTGGCTGGCCCAAGGGGCGCCGCTGCCGACGGAGGCAGGCGTGGCGACCGTGGCCGACTGGCTGGTCCGCAACGCCGGCGCCTTCGGGATCGAACCGGCAGGGCTTCCCGCCTCGCGTGCCCTGGCGGCCGCGGAGACCGCGCTCGCGTCCCGCGTCCGCTGGGAATCGCGCACCGCGGTGGCCCTGTACGACGGCACCGGCGTCGACGAGTTCGTCCTGGTCCGCGGCAAGCCGTCCAAGCCCGGCGCCCCGGCGCCGCGCGGACTGCCGTCGGCGTTCCCCGACGCCGACCGCATCCGGCCCGCGGACGGCAGCGGCCGGCTCGAACTGGCGCGACGGCTCGCCTCGCCCGACTCGCCGCTCACCGCGCGCGTCATGGTCAACCGCGTCTGGCACCACGTCTTCGGACGCGGCCTCGTCCCGACCGTCGACAACTTCGGCGCGCTCGGCGAGGCGCCGACCCATCCGGAACTGCTCGACCACCTGGCGTACCGCTTCTCACACGAGGACGCCTGGTCGGTGAAGCGCCTGCTGCGGAGCCTCGTGCTGACGCGCGCCTTTTCGCTCGCGGCGGGCCCGGCTGATCCGAAGGCCGTGGAGAAGGATCCCGCCAACGCGCTCTGGACGCGCCGGCCGGTCCGCAGGCTTGAGGCCGAAGCAATTCGCGACTCGTTGCTGGTGGTGTCCGGCCGGTTCAACCCGGCGCTCGGCGGCCCTCCGGTGCCGGTGTACCTCGACGAGTTCGTGGTGGGACGGGGACGTCCCGACAAGGGCGGTCCGCTGGACGGGGACGGCCGACGCAGCCTCTACACCGCGGTGCGCCGGAACTTCCTGCCGCCGACCCAGCTCGCCTTCGACGGGCCCACGCCGTTCAGCACCGTCGGCCGTCGGAACGTGACCAACGTGCCCGCACAGGCGTTGGCGCGGATGAACGACCCGTTCTTCCGCCAGCAGGCGCGCGTCTGGGCCGAACGGCTGCTGCGGGAACGGCCGCAGGCGGGACGGCGCGAGCGGATCGCGTGGCTCTTCGAATGCGCCTTCGGACGCCGGCCCGCCGACGCCGAGGTCGCGGAGTGCACGGTGGCGCTGGACGAGTTCAACGCCTTCCATCCGGGCGGGACCGACGGCGTCGGGACCTGGGCCGACCTGGGACACGTGCTGCTCAACGCCAACGAGTTCATCTACATCCCGTGAAGCCCGGCGCCCGCAATCCCCTGTTCCTCGACCCGCGCATCGACCGCCGCGAGATGCTCCGGCGGGCCTCGAACGGATTCGGGACCTTGGCCCTCGCCTCGCTGCTCGGAGGACCCGGCGCGCTGCTGGGCGCACCGGCCCCGGCGACGCGTCCGCGTCCGGCGATGTTCCGTCCGCGCGCCCGGAACGTGATCTTCCTCTTCATGGAGGGCGCCGTCTCGCAGGTCGACTCCTTCGACCACAAGCCCCTGCTCGCGCGCCACCATGGCGAGGATCCGCGCAAGGCGATCGGCCGCCTCGAGAAGACCCAGTTCGAGAACGTGGGCACGGTGATGAAGTCGCCGTGGGAATTCGGCCGGCACGGCTCGAGCGGCCTGTGGGTCAGCGGTCTTTTCCCGCACGTGGCGCGGCATGCGGACGACCTCTGCGTGATCCGCTCGATGACCTCGGCGTTCCCCGAGCACACGAGCGCGAACTACTTCCTCCACAGCGGCACGGGCCTCCAGGGCCGGCCGAGCCTCGGCGCGTGGGTCACCTACGGGCTCGGCAGCCCGAACGACGACCTCCCGGGCTACGTGGTGCTCAACGGCGGACAGATCCCGTCGGGCGGCCTCGACAACTTCGGCAGCGGGTTCCTGCCCGCGAACTACCAGGGCTCGCTGCTGAACGCCCTGGGGACCCCGCTGGCGAACGTCGAGCCCGGCGACGACAATCCCGCGCTGCAGGAGGCCAAACGCCGGCTCGTCCGCCGGCTGAACGCCCGCGGACTCGAGGCTTCCGGGGGCGACGGGGCGCTGGAGTCCGCCATCGCCAACCACGAGCTCGCCGCGCGCATGCAGACGACCGTGCCCGAACTGCTGGAGATCCGCGGGGAATCCGAGGCCACGCGGCGGCTCTACGGCCTCGACGCGCCGTTCGAGCACACCCGCACCTACGGCCGGCAGTGCCTCCTGGCCCGCCGCATGGTCGAGCGCGGCGTGCGCTTCGTGGAACTCACGGTCCCGATGGTGGACGGCTACAGCCGCTGGGACGCCCACGGCGGCCTGGTGAAGAACCACGGGCAGAACGCCCTCGCCGTGGACCAGCCCATCGCCGGGCTTCTCACCGACCTCAAGTCGCGCGGCCTGCTCGACGAGACGCTGGTCCTCTGGGCGGGCGAGTTCGGACGCACGCCGTTCGCGCAGGGCAGCGACGGACGCGACCACAACGAGTACGCGTTCACCGTCTGGATGGCCGGCGGCGGCGTGAAGGGCGGCATGGCCTACGGCGCCACCGACGACTGGGGCTACAAGGCGGTGGAGAACCGCCTCGAGATGCACGACCTGCACGCCACGGTGCTCCACCTGATGGGCATCGACCACGAACGCCTCACGTACCGCTTCGGCGGCCGCGACATCCGCCTCACCGACGTCCGCGGCGAGGTGGTGAAGGAGATCTTGGCGTGAGATTCCCGATTCCGGATTCGCGATTCCTGATTGGCTCCCCGCTCCCTGCTTTCCTCCTGACGCCCGACGCCTGAAACCAGAAACCCGTATTCCATGAACACCCACAATCCGTTGACCCGTCGTTCATTCCTCAAGGGCTCCATCGCCGCCATGGCCACGGTCGCCATCGTCCCGCGCCACGTCCTCGGCGGTCCGGGGCACACGCCTCCCAGCGAGATCCTCACCCGCGCCGTGATCGGCACCGGCGGGATGGGCATGGGACACGTGAAGTCCATCAACACCGCCTGCAAGCTGCTCGCGGTCTGTGACGTCGACGCCAAGCACCTGGCCGACGCCGTCGCCGCGGGCGGTCCCGATTGCAGGGGCTACAGGGACTTCCGCGACGTCCTCGCCCGGAAGGACATCGACATCGTCCACATCCCCACGCCGCCGCACTGGCACGCGATCATCTCCATCGCCGCGGCGAAGGCCGGGAAGGACATCTGGTGCGAGAAGCCGATGACGCGGACCATCGCGGAAGGCGAGGCCGTCGTCGCCGCGGTGAAGAAGCACAAGCGGATCTTCCGCCTGAACACCTGGTTCCGGTTCCAGGACAACTTCTACGGCATGGGCGTCCCGGTGAAGGACATCCGCAAGGCGGTGATGCACGGGATGCTGGGCGACGGTCCGCTGAAGGTGACCCTGAACGCCTCGACCGGCTTCGACTGGAAGTTCTACTGGGTCGGCCGCACCGACCTGAAGGTGCAGCCGGCGCCGCCGGAGCTGGACTACGACATGTGGCTCGGGCCGGCCCCGCTGAAGCCGTACCATCCCCACCGCGTGCACGGCACCTTCCGCGGCTACTGGGACTACGACGGAGGCGGGCTCGGCGACATGGGACAGCACTACCTGGATCCCGTGCAGTACGTCCTGGGCAAGGACGACGAGAGCCCGGTCGAGATCGAGTCGGACGCGCCGCCGCAGGACAAGGACGCCGTCGGCACCTTCCGCTACATCCGGATGAAGTACCGGGACGGCACCGAGATCATCCTGGACGGCGAGAACCGCGACAAGGAGGCGGCCTTCATCGCGGGCTCGAAGGGGCGGATCATGAAGGGCATGAAGACCGACATCCCCGACTTCCAGCGCAAGGTCGCGGCGCTGGCGGATCCGGAGCCGATGGTGACCGACTTCGTGCAGGCGGTGCGCACCCGCAGCCGGTTCGCCCTGAACGAGGTCAACGGCCACCGTTCCTGCACGTTGATCAACCTCGCCAAGATCTCCCTCCAGACCGGGCGCCCGCTGCGGTTCGACCCGAGGAAGCAGCGCTTCGTGGACGACAAGGAGGCGAACTCCTACATCAGCCAGCCGATGCGCGGAAACTGGAAGCTGAGCTGAGGCGGTCCCATGCGGAGGGGAAGGCACCGTGGGACCGCAGCCGCCACGGTCTGCCACGAGGTGATCGGCCGGCTCTCCCTCCCGGGGTCACATCACCGTGGCTCCCCGCGCCTCCGCGTGGACCACTCCCCGTCCCAAGGCCCGGTTCCAGCTCCGGGCCTGCGTCGATCCGCGACATCTGCGGATGTCCGGGATGCCGCCCTTCCGTGGACCGATCCTGCGTCCCAACACAACGGACCGGCGGCTCAGGGGCGGCGTGGCTCGGTCATCCGGCGGACCAGTTCTCCGACGAGGGGATTCGGGAAGCGTCGGCTCGGCGTCACCGCGTAGAAGGTCTCGCGGACCTGCGGGATGCGATGCGTCTCAACCAGCGTGCCCTCCTTGATCTCCGCCTGGACCACCACCGGCGGGACCAGCGCGAGGGCGTGTCCCTCGCGGGCGAGCAGGCGGATCATCGCCATGTCGTCCACCTCGGCGACGATGCGGGGCCGCACGCCGGCCGAGGCCAGCAGCAGGTCGAAGCCCGCCCGGGTGTTGCTCTCCTGGCTCGGCAGGATCACCGGGACGTCCTTCATCCCGCCGGGGAAGCGCAGACGCCGCTTCTTCCACGCCGGCGTCCCCACCAGGCCGACCGGCTGTTCCGCGAGCAGATGGCTGTGCCAGTGGGTCTCGGCGTCGCGGCGGGCCGGCCGGTTGGAAAGCACCAGGTCCACCTGGTGGGAGTGCAGCAGCACGAGCAGCTCCGGGAACCCGCCGGACCGCAGGACCACCTCGACGTCGTCGCGGCGCAGCATCGGGGCGAGGAACTCGAGCTGGAAGTTGCGGGAGAGCGTCGCCACGGCCCCGATACGCAGGACCTGCCGTCCGCCGCTCGGACGGTGCTGCATCACGTCCAGCAGCTCCTCGCCGGTCCGCCCGATGGATTCCGCGTAGTCGAGCGCGATGCGACCGGCCTCCGTGAGCACAAGCCCCGTCCGCCGCCGCTCGAAGAGCCGGTGCCCCAGGCTCTCCTCGAGCCGCTTCAGCTGGAGGCTCAACGCCGGGGCCGACAGGTTCAGCTTCCGCGCGGCCTGGGTCAGGTTCATCTCCCGCGCGATCAGGCGGAAGTAGCGCAGGTGGTGGTAGTTCAGGAAGGGCATCGCGGCGTTGAGTTTAATCTAACGCCAAGTTTGATTAGGTGTAGTCGTCTAAAACAACCGGCAATCCATGCTGGGGCCATGGAATCGGATCTCGGACCCCTGCTGCCGGCGGTGCCGCTGCTGCCCCTCCTCGCCGGCCTGCTCTGCTTCCGGTGCTCGCCCCGGGAGGCGTCGCTGCTTTCGGTCGTCGCCTCGGCAGGATCGCTCGTGGTTTCCCTGGCGCTCGGCGGCGCCCTCGTCGCGGGCGGGACGCCCTCGGTCCCCCTCCTCCCGGGGGCGGCCGAGCCCTTGTCGCTGCGGATGGACGTCGTGGCCGGCGTCATGGCGCTGCTGGTCTCGTTCCTCGGCCTGACGGTCCTCGCCTTCTCGAAGCAGTACCTCGCCGGGGACCCGCGGCAGCCCCGGTTCCACGCCTGGATGTGCCTCACGCTCGCCGCCGTCCTCGCGTTGGTCCTGTCGGGAAACCTCCTTCTGGTCTGGGTCGCCTGGGTGGCCATGAGCCTCTGCCTCCACCAGCTGCTGCTCCACTTCCCCGGACGCCCCGGCGCGGTCTTCTCCGCGCGGAAGAAGTTCGTCGTCAGCCGGCTCGGCGACGCCTGCCTCCTCGCCGCGGTCATCCTGGTGTATCGGAGGTTCGGCACCTGCGAATTGGAAGCCGTCTTCCGGGCCATCGGGTCCGGCCGGGCCGGCGACCTCACCCCGATCGGTTCCCTGCTGGTGGCCTGCGCCTGCCTCAAGTCCGCGCAGTTCCCCTTCCACAGCTGGCTGCCCGACACCATGGAGACGCCGACTCCGGTGTCCGCCTTCATGCACGCCGGGATCATCAACGCCGGCGGCTTCCTCCTGGTGCGGTTGGCCCCCGTCTTCGAACGGGATCCCGGACCTCTCCGCGTCCTGGCCGTGGTCGGTTCGCTCACCGCCGCCTTCGCCGCGGTGGTCATGCTCGCCCAACCCACCGTCAAACGCGCCCTCGCCTTCTCCACCATCGCCCAGATGGGATTCATGATGCTCCAGTGCGGCCTCGGCGCCTTCGGAGCCGCACTCGTCCACATCGTCGCCCATTCCCTCTACAAGGCCCACGCCTTCCTCCATGCCGGATCCGGCATCGGCGCGGGCCCCCGGACGGCCGTGCCCCTGCGGACCGCGGGCCTGCTGACGGGCGGCATCGTCGCCGTGACGCTCGTCGGAGGCGGCTTCGCGCTGTTGCCGGAACACGCCCATCCCCCGGTCCTCCTCGCCCTGCCCCTCGGCCTGGCCCTCGCCTATGGCGTGGCCCGCCTCTGGTCCGGCGCCGGCGTCCGGCAGGCCTGCGTCCACGGCATCCCCGTGGCCGCAGGCATCGCCGCCATCGCCTTCGCGCTGCATGCGGTCTCCCTCCGCCTGCCGAACGGAAGCCTCCCGAATCCGGTTCCCACCGCCGTCGGCGCGGTCGTGTGCGCCGTCTTCATCGGCCTCTTCCTCTTCCAGGTGCTGCTGTGGCGGTTCCGCGACCTGCCCTTCGGAAGACGCCTGCATGTGCACGCCCTGAACGGCTTCTACGTCGCCACCTACGCCAACCGCGCGCTGTCCCGCCTCTGGCCGAGGTCGCAGGTCCCCTGATGCGCCCTCCCACGAACCCGTTCCCGGCAACCGCTTCCCCCATGATCCCAGCCCCTGAACCCATCCGGCACGCCGTCGTCTCCGAGGAAACGATCCAGGAGGCCCTGGACCGCATCCCACCGCTGTGGCCGCTGGCGCACTTCGTCGCGGTGAACCCCTTCGTGGGCCTAGCCCAACGGCCCTTCGCCGAGGGCTGTGAGACCCACCGCCGCGCAACCGGTTCCCTGCCGCTGCTCTCCGCCCACGCCTACCGGCAGCTGTGGTTGGACGGAGCGATCACCCCGGCCGACCTCGACCAGGTGTGCGACACCCGTTGGACCCGGGAGCACCTGCTGGACTCCATCTCCCGGGGCGATCCTCGGACCGGGCCGGCGTCCCCGACCTTCGCCGACTTCCTCGACGCGCATCAGTCCCGGTCGCACTGGGGCGTCCTGGTGGTCGAGGAGATCTCCAAGTGGTGCGCCGTGGCCTTCGACCGGAACCAGACCATCTGGGGCGCTTCCCCGGGCGGATCCGGGTTCTACCCGGATTGGAAGGCGGCCGCCGCCATGGACCGGAATCCCGAGGCCTTCGGGCTGCGGGGCTTCCGGCGGTTCGTCGCCGCCCTGCCCGGCGATTCCCTCGCGTGCATCCGCACCTGCCTGGCGACGCTCTCGCCGCAGGGGGATCCCGCCGACTTCCTGCACCGCTCGCTCTCCACGGTCTCGGGTTGGGCGGGACACCTCCAGTACCGGGTGCGTGAGGATGCGATGCGGGGACGCCGCAACGACCTGCTCCGCGACCTCCTGGCCGTGCGGCTCGCGTTCGACGCGGCCTTGAAGGCGGCCTTCGGAACGGAGCCCGGGATCGCCCTGGAATGGGCTGCGACGGTCCCGACGTCGTGTCCCACGGACCTCCTCGGGGCGTTGATCCGCTGGCAGCGGGCCTACGAGCACGGATACCAGAGGACGCTGGCCGGGATCCTCGCCGCGCCCCTCGTCGCCGCGGAACCTGGAAGGCCGTCCTTCCAGGCGGTGTTCTGCATCGACGTGCGTTCGGAGGTGTTCCGGCGGCATCTCGAGGCGGCCTTGCCCGGGATCCGCACCGTCGGGTTCGCCGGGTTCTTCGGATTCCCGGTCGCCCACAGGCCGGTCGTCGGCGAGCCCGGGTCCCGGTGCCCGGTGCTGCTCGTGCCGCCGGTGGAGTCCCAAGACGCCGCGGGCGAGGATGAAGTCCACGCCGCACGGCTCGGCAGGGCCGAATCCGAGGCCTGGAGGGCGACCCAGTATTCCGCCGCGTCCTGCTTCTCGTTCGTCGAGACCGTCGGACTGGGATTCATCGGGACCCTGAACCGGCCGGCCGGCCGATCCGCACCCGCCTGCGGCCCCGGCCGGCCCGTGCTGGGGCCGGGCGATGCCGCTTCGGTGGAGGCGCGGGCGACGATGGCCGAGGGCGCCCTGCGGAACATGGGCCTGACGCGCGACTTCGCCCGTCTCGTGCTGGTCTGCGGACACGGCAGCCGCAGCGCCAACAACCCCTACGCCTCGGGGCTGGACTGCGGCGCCTGCGGCGGCCATGCCGGCGACGTCAACGCCCGCCTCGCCGCCGACGCGCTGAACGACCCCGGCGTCCGGGCGGCGCTCGGGGCCAAGGGAATCCGGATCCCCATGGACACATGGTTCGTCGCAGGACTGCACAACACGACCATCGACACGGTCACGCTCTTCGAGGACGCGACGGCTCCGGACTCCCACATCGGCGACCTGCTGCGTCTGCGGACCGCGCTCACTCAGGCGGGCATGGCGACACGCCGGGAGCGGGCCGGGTCCCTCGGCATCGGCGCCCAGACCGATGAAGGCCTTTGGAAGGCCTTCTCCAGGCGCGCGGAGGACATCTCGGAGGTGCGGCCGGAGTGGGGCCTGGCGAACAACGCCGCGTTCGTGGCCGCACCCCGCCGGCGGACCGCAGGCCACAACCTCCAGGGCCGCGTTTTCCTCCACGACTACGACCCGGCGTCGGATCCCGACGACCGGATCCTCAACCTGATCCTCTGCGCCCCGGTGGTCGTCGCGAGCTGGATCAACCTCCAGTACTACGGTTCCCGCGTGGACCCCGAACGCCTCGGAAGCGGCAACAAGGTCCTGCACAACGTCGTCGGCGGCGTCGGGGTCGTCGAAGGCAACGGCGGGGACCTGCGCGTGGGGCTGCCGCTCCAATCGATCCATGACGGCGCGAAGTTCATCCACGAACCCAGGCGCCTGTCGGTGTTCATCGAGGCGGAGACCTCGCGGATCGGGCGGGTCCTCGACGCCAATCCCGCCGTGCGCCGCCTCTTCGCGAACGGCTGGATCCACCTCTTCGCCATCGCCGACGGGGGCTGTCACCGGTTCTCGGCCGAGGGCTGGTCCCGGTTCGCGTGAGACGACCTCGCCTTGGAAGGCTCCTTGGTCCGGCGGGCCGGCAACCGCCGGCTAGGCCTAGGCACCGGCGCCGCTGCGGTACCAACCCAACGTCCGCTCCAGGCCTTCCTTCCATCCAACCCGCGGCTCCCAACCGACCGCCGCACGCAACGCGGAGACGTCGGCGAGCGAGTGACGGACATCACCGACCCGATCCGGCTCGTGGCGGGGTCGGACCTGGAGGCCGGTGAGGGCATTCAGGTCGTCCACCAGCCGCAACAGCGTGATGCGTTCACCGCAGGCGACGTTGAAGAAGCGCCCGGCAACCTGTTCCCCGGGCGCAGTTGCGGCGGCGAGGTTCGCGTCCACGACGTTGGCCACGTAGGTGAAGTCCCGGGACTGCCGGCCGTCGCCGAAGATCACCGGCGTCCCGCCCTCGAGGAACTGCGTGCAGAACTTCGCGATGACGCCGGAGTACGGGGAGTTGAACGCCTGGCGGGGACCGAAGACGTTGAAGTAGCGGAGGCTGACGGTCGGCAGCCCGTAGAACCGGTGGAACATCCGGGCGTAGGTCTCGGCCGCGTACTTCTGGAGCGCATAGGGCGAAAGCGGGTTGGGCGGAAGGCCCTCGTGCTTGGACGGCGCGTCGTTGTCGCCGTAGACCGAGGACGACGACGCGAAGAGGAACCGCTTCACCCGGGCGGCCTTGGCGGCCTCGAGCAGGTTCAGCGTGGCGGTGAGGTTGTGGGCGTTCGAGGCCAGGGGTTCGGCCACCGACCGCGGCACGCTGGGCAGGGCCGCCTCGTGGAACACCCAGTCGGTGCCGGGCACCAACCGCGACAGCAGGGCGGGATCCCCGGCGTCGCCCTCGACCACCTCCAAGGCGTCGCCGGGCCGGACCCAGGCCAGGTTGCCGCGGGAGCCGAGGGAGAAGTTGTCGAGGACGGTGACGGAATGGCCGGCGCGGACGAGCGCCTCGGCGATGTGGGATCCGATGAATCCGGCACCGCCGGTGACAAGGGCTTTCATGGCAGGAAACGGACCGGGCCGGACCGGCCCCCCAAAGGGACACCGGATGGCCTGAGGTCCAGTGAAGGGATCGGCAGGCCGGGGTCAGGCCTTGACCCAGCGTTCCGGGGGCAGCCCGAAGGCGGCGAAGGCGTTGCGGGTGTCCACGATCAGCCGCGCCGCCTCGGCGACCGGCTCCAGGTCCATCGCGGCATGGCGGGTGAGCAGCAGCACCGCGTCGAAGCCGGCCACCGTCGCCGGATCCAGCGCCACGCTGCGGCGGCCGGCGAAGTGCCCGTGCTCACGGCTGGGGCGGATCACCGGGATGTGGGGATCGTGGTACTCCACCGTGGCCCCGGCCTCCTCCAGCCGTTCCCAGAAGACGTAGCCGGGACTCTCACGGTCGTCGTCGACGTCGGACTTGTACGCGATTCCGAGCAGCAGCAAACGGGCGCCGGCAAGGGGCCTTCCACGGGCCGCGAGGGCCGCCTCGAGACGGCCGAGC
This sequence comes from Verrucomicrobiales bacterium, assembly GCA_027488845.1. GTDB lineage: Bacteria > Verrucomicrobiota > Verrucomicrobiia > Limisphaerales > UBA9464 > SXXZ01. The sequence goes on from JAIYBC010000063.1 coordinate 44,749, forward strand.
ACGTAGGACGGCATGGCGGTGTTGACCTCGCCGGCCAGTTCGATGAAGCGCGTCTGCTGGCCGTACTGCCGGGCCTTCCAGGTCAGGTAGAACGGGTCGATGGGGATGCAATGGCCGCCGAGGCCGGGCCCCGGGTAGAACGGCATGAAGCCGAACGGCTTCGTCTTGGCCGCCTCGATCACCGACCACACGTCGATGCCCATCGCGTCGTAGACCACCTTCAGCTCGTTCACCATGGCGATGTTGACCGCGCGGAAGATGTTCTCGGTGAGCTTCACCGCCTCGGCGACGCGGCAGTCGGCCACCGGGACCAGCCGGCGGACGACGCGGCCGTAGACGTCGAGGGCGCGGTCGCGGCAGGCGGGGGTGAGGCCGCCGACGACCTTGGGGATCTCGGCGACGCGGCTGGCGGGATTGCCCGGATCCTCGCGTTCCGGGGAGAAGGCGAGATGGAAGTCGACGCCCGCACGCAGCCCGGAACCGGACTCGAGGACCTCGCGCAGTTCGGTATCCGTGGTGCCGGGATAGGTCGTGGACTCGAGCACGACGAGCATGCCGCGGCGCAGGTTCGGGGCGATGGAACGTCCGGTGCCGATGACATACGAGAGGTCCGGCGAACGCCCTTCGCCGAGCGGCGTGGGCACGCAGATGAGCACCGCCTCGCACTCGGCGACACGGGCGAAGTCCGTGGTGGCCTCGAAGCGTCCGTCGGCACGACGCTCGGCGACGGACGCCGTCGGGATGTGGCCGATGTAGCTCTCCCCGGCGTTGAGGCGCGCGACCTTCGCCGGGTCGTTGTCGAATCCGAGCACCGGACCGACCCGGCTGAACAGCAGCGCCAAGGGAAGCCCGACATAGCCGAGTCCGACGATCCCAACCTTGCGGCCGGACAGGTCTGCGGAGCGGATGCTGGAGGATTCAGGCATGGGAAAAGCGGGGCGGGATTCGGGCGTCAGGCGTCAGGCGTGGGGTTTCGGGCCCCGGGTCACTGGAGTTCCTTGGCGGAGATGCGCCACTGGGTGCCGAACTTCTTCGCCTTGATGTCGCCCGACTCGATCGCCTTGTACACATCCAGCTCGGTGATCTTGAGGACCTTGGCCGCCTCGGCCGGTGTGAGCCAGTCGCTCTCGGCGGATTTGGGAGCGGGGGCCGGCGCCGGAGCGGGAGTCGGCACCACGACGGGAGCCGGCGTGGGCGTGGGCGTGGGCGTGGGCGTGGGAGCCGGAGCCGGAGCCGGGACAGGGGCAGCGGGAGCGGTCTTCGCCGGGGCCGTGGTCGCGTTGGCGCCGGCGGCTGCATTGAGCGCGTCGGCCGTCTTCTGCAGGTCCGACTTCTCTGTGGCGGCTCCCGGGTTGGCGCCGGAGTTCGCGGCCTGCGCCGCGGCCCCGATTCCCTTGGCGATCCCGCCGAGGATGGAGTTGAAGGCCGCCGCATTGCGCTCGGCCTTCTCCTTGGCGGCAGTCACCGCGGCCACCTGGGCGGCGAGATGCTTCTCCTCGCCTTCCAGCGGGAGGTTCTGCTTCTCGCTGCGGAGATAGCCGACCGCCTCCAACGACAGCTCCTTGATCGGTCCGAAGGTGCCGTTGGCGCGCTGGTTGAAGGTGTCGCGCACGCTCAGCGTGTCGCCCTTGGCATACCGTGGGTAAAGGAACTGTGTGGCCACGCCCGAACCCTGCATCGACTTGAGCAGGTCCGCCGCCACGGGTCGTCCACCCGACTGCAAGGCACGAACCAGGAACCGCGGTTCGTCGCATTCCAACTCGAGGGTGAAGTCGATGGACTTCACGCCCTTGGAGGCCCGGATCTTGAGTTCCGGGTCCTTCAACGGCGACAGCCCCTTGGGAGTGCTTTCCAGGATGTGCTTCTTCGCCCCGGCCAGCAGTTCGGCATCCGCCTCCGCGGGATCCTCCGCCCGCGCCAACAACGCGGCGGTCGCCAACAGCAGCGGCAACGAGGCCCGCCGGATCCGTTCGAAACAGCGGTTGGCAGCGGACACGCCGGAGCCTTCGGGAGAGGTGCGGATGGGATTCATGGATGGTTCCGACGCCCGGGGGAACGTCGGATCCTCAGGATTTACGCCCGCCCCGGCCCCGAGGCCACGGGAAACTTCTCTCCGGCCGGAAGGATTTCAACGTCCCCGGCGGAACGATGGAGACGGGACCGGCAAGCCGAGCCGCCAAGGCGCCGGGGAGCGGGGTGGAAACCGCCGGTTTCCCGTGGCGGAAACTGGAACCAAACGGCGGTCGCGTCCTCGCTTCCGAAGCCGGCGTCCCGGCGTGGGACCCGCCTTCGCTTCGATCGGATCGCCGGCTCAACGGCCCGGGACGGCGACGGAGTTGGTCGTGAAGCGCACCTGCGCGAAGCACTCCGGGATGTGCGAGTCCCAGATCCCGTGCGGGTTCAACGCCCAGCCGCCGGAGTCCTTCGCCGGCGCCGGCTCCTTGGCCGTGTTGAAGCGCGAGAAGTCCATCCGCCACTCGTCGCCCTCCTTCGCGGGGATCGACCGTCCGCCGGACGGGAACAACCGCCGGATCCCGTCCCAGGGCAACGCCAGCTCCACGGTCCACCCACGGTCGGTGTCGGTGTCGTCGTTGAGCGTTCCCTCCACGTGCACCGCCGTCCGCAGGCCCGGGAACGCCCAGTCGAAGTGGCCCAGGCGCCGTCCGCGCGGATGATGCACGAAGCCCACGCCGTTGAAGTCCTTCAGGTTCGTCCGGGCGAACTCGGGGAGACGCGCGAAGCCGGCCTTCTCGTAGGACGCCTCCCAGATGAAGAAGACCTCGTAGACCGTGTTGCGGGCGTTGATCTCGAACTCGTAGTAGGCGTCGTCGCCGGCGATGAAGAACTCGACGTCGTTCTCGGTGTAGATGGGGTCGTTGCGCCGCGTCAGCTTCGCCCGCACCCGCGGCTCCTCGATCCGGTACGCCACGTAGAGGTTCACGTCGTCCCAGAGCAGCTTCACCCGCGTGTCGCGGAAGGTCGGCGTGCCGGCGATGAGGTCGACGAAGCGCGCGGACTCCTCCGCGCCGGACCAGGCCATGTCGTCGAGCCGTCCGTCGACGACCACCGGACCCGACGCGCGACGGGCGGTCAGCACCCGGGCCGCGCCGGAATCGCACGGGATCTTCGAACGTTCCGCCGCGGTGGGTTCCGCTCCCCGCACCAGCAGGGAACACAGACCGGCGCCGAGGAGGAGCCGGAGGACGCGGCCGGCGTGGGATCGGAAGGGCGAACGTGCCATGTGCGTGGGATCCTCCCCTGCAACCGGCGCCGCAGGCAAGGAGGCGGGGAGGCGATGCACCGGCTCGCGCGTTGATGAAGAACCGCATCGGTGGTTACGTCACCCCATCCCGCCGAGCCCATGTCCCGGAATCCCCTCCCCCAGCACCCCGTCGCACCCCGCGCCCGGAACCCGTTCCGCGCGCCGCTCGCGGCGGCCATCTCGCTGGCCCTCGGCTTCGGCGGCGCGGCGGCGGACGTCTCCCGGGAAGTCCGGTTCTCCCGCGACATCCTCCCGCTGCTCTCCGACCACTGCTTCGCCTGCCACGGCCCCGACGAGAAGGGCCGCAAGGGCGGCCTGCGCCTGGACACCCGGGAAGGGGCCCTCGGCCGCGGGAAGAGCGGCGAGACGGCCGTGCTGGCCGGCCAGCCGGAACGGAGCGAATTGGTCCGGCGCATCACCGCCACGGACCCCGACGACCTGATGCCGCCGGCGAAGTCGAACCACCGGCTCACCGCGGACCAGGTCGCGCTCTTCCGCCGCTGGATCGCGGAGGGCGCGGAATGGGGACGCCACTGGTCCTACGAACCGCCCGTGCGGCCGACGGTGCCGCAGGTCCCGGGCGAGGCCGACCTCGGTCCGGTCGACGCCTTCCTCCGGTCACGCCTGCGACGCGAGGGTCTGGAGCCGTCGCCCGAGGCGTCGCGGTCGGATTGGATCCGCCGGGTGACGCTCGATCTCACGGGCCTGCCGCCGTCGCCCGCCGAGGTGGAGGCCTTCCGGAACGATGCCGCGCCCGGGGCCCACGGACGGGTGGTGGACCGCCTGCTCGCCTCACCGCGCTACGGGGAACGGATGGCCTGGGACTGGCTCGAGGCCGCCCGCTACGCCGATTCCAACGGCTACCAGGGCGACAGCGAGCGGACCATGTGGCCGTGGCGGGACTGGGTGGTGGACGCCTTCAACCGCAACCTGCCCTACGACCTGTTCACCGTGTGGCAGCTCGCCGGCGACCGGCTTCCCGCACCCACCCACGAACAGCGTCTCGCGACCGGTTTCCTGCGGAACCACATGATCAACGGCGAGGGCGGACGCATCGCCGAGGAGAACCGCATCGACTACCTCTTCGACCAGACGGAGACCGTCGCCACGGTCTGGATGGGGGCCACCTTCAACTGCACCCGTTGCCACGACCACAAGTACGACCCGCACACCCGTCGCGACTACTTCAGCCTCCTCGCCTTCTTCGACCGCACCGTCGTGGACGGCGGCGGCGGCAACCCGCAGAACCCGCCCAACCTCGCCGTGCCTTCCCCGGAGCAGTCGCGCCGGGCCGTGGAGACCGAGCGGGCGCTCGACGAGGCGGCGCGCGCGGTGGCGGCGCTGGAGGCGGAACGTTTCCCACGACCCGACGGGAAGCCGGCCTCCGAATCCCCCGCCGCCCGGGAGCTTCCCAAGGAACTGCAGGAAACCCTGAAGACCGCGCCGCGCGACCGGGATCCGGGTCGCATCGGGACGCTGGCCGCGCACTGGAAGTCCTCCGCGCCGTCCTACCACGGGGCACTGGAGGCGCTCCGGGGGGCCCGCGACCGCCGCAACGCCGCCGCCTGGGCGATCCCGTACGTGATGGTGATGGACGACGGCGCCCCGGGCCGGGTCACCCGGATGCTCGAACGCGGCAACTACCTCAAGCCCGGCGAGTCCGTGCCCATGGCCCTGCCCGCCGCGGTCGCCGGGAACCGCGCGGTTTCGCGGACCAACCGGCTCGACCTCGCGGAATGGCTGGTCTCCCGCGACAACCCGCTCACCGCCCGGGTCACGGTGAACCGGTTCTGGCAGTCCCTCTTCGGCGTCGGCCTGGTGAAGACCTCCGAGGACTTCGGTCTCCAAGGCGAACGGCCCGTCCACCCGGAGCTGCTCGACTGGCTGGCCGTCGAGTTCATGGAATCGGGTTGGGACGTGAAGCGCCTGGTCCGCCTGATGGCCACCAGCGCCGCGTACCGGCAGTCGTCCCGCGTCACGCCGACGCTGGCGGAACGGGATCCGGAGAACCGCCTCCTCGCCCGCGGTCCCCGCTTCCGAATGCCTTCCTGGATGATCCGCGACACCGCACTGGCCGCCGCCGGCCTGCTGTCCGACGCCGTCGGCGGGGCGCCCGTGAAGCCCTACCAGCCGTCGGGCGTCTGGGAGGAGGCGACGTTCGGGACGAAGCGCTACGAACAGGACCACGGCGAGTCCCTCTACCGTCGCAGCCTCTACGTGTTCTGGCGCCGCATCGTCGGGCCGACCTTCTTCTTCGACACCGCCAGCCGGCAGACCTGCACGGTCCGCACCCCGCGCACGAACGTCCCCCTGCACGCGCTCCTCACCCTGAACGACACCGCCTACGTCGAGGCGGCCCGAGCGCTCGCGGCCCGCGTGCTGGCGTCCGCGCCCGACGACGTCCGCCGCCTGGACGCCCTCGGACTGTCGGTGCTCGGACGCCCGTTCTCGGAGGACGAGCGGACGGTCCTTTCACGCGGACTCGACCGGCATCGCCGTCGGTTCCTCGCCGAACCATCCGCGGCGGACGCGCTGCTGCACGTGGGCGAGAGCCCGGCGACACCCGGCATCGCGCCGACGGAACACGCCGCCTGGACGCTCGTGGCGGGCACGGTGCTGAACCTCGACGAGGCCTTGTCCCAGGAATGATCCCGCAGCCATGAACCCGATCCAGGACCACCGCCAGCTCCTCACCCGCCGGACCTTCCTCGGCCGGTCCGGCACCGGACTCGGGCTCGCCGCGTTGTCCGGACTCCTGGGAAGGGCCGAATCGACGCCGGCGCCGACGGCCCCGCCGACCGGCGCGCCGCCGCGCCTTCCCGGGCTGCCCCACCACGCGCCGCGGGCGAAGCACGCCATCTACCTCTTCCAGAACGGGGCGCCGACCCACGTCGACCTCTTCGACTACAAGCCGCGCCTGCGGGAACTGCACGGCAAGCCCGTGCCCGAGGGCTACCTCGGCGGGAAGCGGTTCAGCACCATGACCGGCAAGGCGGACGGCAAGCTGCTCCTGGCCCCGATCGAGCCGTTCCACCGGCGCGGACAGTCCGGTGCCTGGGTCAGCGAGCTGATGCCCCACACGGCGGGGATCGCGGACGACCTCTGCTTCGTGAAGGGGCTGCACACCGGCTCGGTGAACCACGCGCCGGGCATCTCGATGCTGCTGAGCGGGGCGGAGATCCCGGGTCGCCCGACGCTCGGCGCCTGGCTCACCTACGGGCTCGGGAGCGAATGCGAGAACCTGCCCGCCTTCGTGGTGATGACCTCCGTCAGCAAGGGGACCTCCTGCGGGCAGATCTTCTACGACTTCTACTGGGGCTCCGGGTTCCTGCCCTCGCGCTACCAGGGGGTGAAGCTCCGCGGCGGCGGGGAACCCGTGCTCTACCTCGGCGACCCGGCGGGAATCGACCGCGCCACGCGCCGCGCCATGCTGGACGACCTCGCCGAGCTGAACTCGATCAAGCTGCGCGAGCATGGGGATCCCGAGATCGCCACACGCATCGGCCAATACGAGATGGCCTTCCGGATGCAGGCTTCCGTGCCGGAGCTGGCGGACATCTCGGGCGAACCGAAGTCCGTTCTCGACCTCTATGGTCCATCGGTGCGGGAACAGGGCACCTTCGCCTACAACTGCCTCATGGCCCGACGCCTCATCGAGCGCGGCGTTCGGACGGTGCAGGTGATGCACGCCGGCTGGGACCAGCACAACAGCCTCACCACCGAGCTCTACACCCAATGCCGCGACACCGACCAGCCGTCCGCCGGCCTCGTGGCGGACCTAAAGCAGCGCGGGTTGCTCGACGAGACCCTCGTGGTCTGGGGCGGCGAGTTCGGACGGACGCCCTTCATCCAGGGCAACCTCGACGACCGCAAACGCTGGGGACGCGACCACCATCCCTACGCCTTCACCAGCTGGATGGCCGGCGGCGGCGTGAAGGCCGGCCTGACCTACGGCGAGACCGACGACCTCGGCATGAACGTGGTCAAGGACCCCGTCCACGTTCACGACCTGCAGGCCACGATCCTGCACCTCATGGGCGTCGACCACGAGCGGCTCACCTACCGGTTCCAAGGCCGCGACTTCCGCCTGACCGACATCCACGGCGAGGTGGTCAAAGGGGTGATCGCTTCCTGATTCACGGGTCGGACCGGCAGCCGGGCCCGCCAGGGCACGGTATCCCCGCTGCCCTGATTCACGGTCTCGTCTCCGCGGACGCTCCTCACTTCCCGCGGGAACGCAGCGCCTCGATCTCGGCGAGGGTGAAACGCACGCTCACCACGTAGGGCGGCTGTCCCTTGTCCCAGTGGCCGTAGGTCGTCGCGACGAACGTCCCGTCCGGCAGCACTTCCACACCGGGATAGGCGCAGTCCCAGGCATGCTGGTTGTCGCCCAAGCGGATCCGGCACCAGCCTTCGCGGCCGGCCTCGATGTCCGCGAACTCCCCGACCCAAGCCACCCAGTCGCCCGCCGTCGGCGAACCCTTCGCGGTGTCCCGGAACGAGATCACCAGCCGCCCGTCGGGCGCGTACTTCGCGGTGTGACGATCCCCGGTCAGGGTCCGCGGAAGTTCCCGCGGCTCGCTCCAGGTGCGGCCTTCGTCGCGGGAGAAGACCACGTGCGATTCCTTCACCCGGCGGTTCTCCCGCAGCAGCAACGCCAGGGTCTTCCCGTCCGGCGAACGCACCGAACCCGGTTCGCACAGATGCATCGCGGCCGAGGACTGCAGTTCGCGGGGCTGGCCCCAGGTCAACCCGCCGTCGTCGGACGCCACCTGGTAGAGGTGGAACACCGGCGGCTTGGAAGCCTTCGCGTCCTTGCGGAAGAACCGTTCGTCGTCGTGGAACCACGCCAGATACCGGCCCGGCACGCCGCGGACCGGCTCCACCGACCCCATCACCACGATGCCGCCCCAGTCGCCGGCCGCGGCCAACGGCGACCAACTCGCGCCGTCGTCCTCGGACACCGACAGCCGGGCCGGGAACAGTCCCGACCAGAGGATGAGCCGCTTCTTGCCGGCGGCGTCCACGACCCGGTGGATCGTGGGAGTCTCCAGGGAGGTCGCCCAGTTCTCCGGCACCGGCAGACGTCCGCTCCAGGTTCGGCCCCCGTCGGTGCTCCGCTGGAGTTGGATGGCGCCCTTGCCATGGCCACGCGGATAGACGCACAGGATCGTCCGGCCGTCCTCAAGCAGGACGGTCGTCGGATGGCCGAGGTATTGACCCGGCTCGCGGTCCACCACCACCCGCCGCGCCGAGTCGCCGGAGAGGTCGACCATCGGGATCTCCGCGTGGAGCCAGGCGGGAAGGAGCCACGCCGCGGCGGCGAGCACGCGCAGGGAAACCGGGAAGAGCGGACGCATGGGAGAAGGTTGGGACCCCGCTCAACGAACGTGAAGCCCGGACGCGGGTACCTGGGAAGATGCTGAGCGCAGCGGACAACCAATGCCTTCATGGGTGACCAACCCCAGGGACAATTCAGGGAACGGAGTCCCGGCTTCAGCCGGCGGAAATCGTCCCGGTCCACACACCTCGGAATTCCCGCGACCGACCGTCGTTCAAGACCCACACCGGCTAAAGCCGGGACTCCATACCCCGGACGTGTGCTGCGACGGCCTGTCTCGCTGAGTCAGGTGACCCCAACCGATTCACCGGGCCGCAAGACCACGAGACGACAGTCCAGGTTGTCCCGGAGCCTCCTCAGCTCAGCGACATGGCGCACGACCGGCACCCGATTCCCGAGGGAGTCTTCAGGGTACGGAGTCCCGGCTTCAGCCGGCGGAAACCTTCCCGGTCCACACACCTCGGAATTCCCGCGACCGACCGTCGTTCAAGACCCACACCGGCTAAAGCCGGGACTCCATACCCTGGACGTGGATCCTAGTCCTCTGTCCCAGTGAGCGAACATCATTCCCGTCGGTAAGTGGTTCGTGACCCAGAAGCATCCAACGTGACGATCTTCCGGGGAGACAGGTGCTTGAGGGTAAACACAAAGTTGGTCGATCCTTTCGATCGGAGCTTCTTCATTCCTTCACTTTCTATAAATCGCCGGGACAGTGCGTCCATCGGTTCAACTTTCTCTGAAGCCCGAGACGTTCGGAGTTGTTGACCGTCGATCCACCAACCTCCGTAAACTACTGCACGATAGGACACGGGCAATTCGCCTTCTGGCACGGTAATCGTCATGAGAGAATCAGTCTCAAACACGAAGGTACCATCATCGTTGAAGGTGGCCCTCCCCTGAGACCTTATTCGTATATGGGTATCAGGTGAGGTCGACTCAAACGAAGTCGACGTCTTCCAAGGTCCGAGAAAGAGCGCTTTCACCTCCCTATCCGAATACGAACGCTGACCGCAGGACGTGAGTGAGATGAGCACCAGCAGGATGGCAGTTGGACAGGACTTCATAACTCAGGGACTCCCAGGGACGTGTTCCCAAGGCGGTTTAGTATCTCTTTGAGTTCCGATTCGACGGCCATATTTGCATTTCGTGTCAGGGCGATGTCCAGTGAGCTAGCGCAAATTCGGACGCCGAAGGACGTGTCCCCAAGGCGATTCTCACGCACACCTCGAGATTCCCCGGCGGCCCGTCGCTGAAGACCCACACCGGCTGAAGCCGGGACTCCATACCCCAGACGTGTGCTGCGACGGCCTGTCTCGCGGAGTCAGGTGACCCCAACCGATTCACCGGGCCGCAGGACCACGAGACGACAGTCCGTGTTGTCCCGGAGCCTCCTCAGCTCAGCGACATGGCGCACGACCGGCACCCGATTCCCGAGGGAGTCCTCAGGGTACGGAGTCCCGGCTTCAGCCGGCGGAAACCTTCCCGGTCCACACACCTCGGAATTCCCGCGACCGCCCGTCGTTCAAGACCCACACCGGCTGAAGCCGGGACTCCATACCCCAGACGTGAAACGCGACGGCCTGTCTCGCGGAGTCAGGTGACCCCAACCGATTCACCAGGCCGCATGGCCGCGAGACGACCCTCCGTGTTGTCCCGGGAGCCGCCGAGGCGAGGGGAGAGGGCCGATGGATTGCCGTCGCTACACCGGACACCGAATGGCGACCCAACTTTCAAACCGGAATCCCGCGCTCTGTTGGCGTCTTTGCGTTTCTGCGTGAGGTCGGTCTTCGCTTCATCTGGATCGTTTCGACTCAGGGCGGGCATGGCTTTGCGAGCGCTGCTGCAGAATGCCTTCCTTGGTGTGGCGCCACTCACCGGACATGTGGACCGTGAGGCTACCAAGGCGACACCAGCGAAAACGATGAAGCGGTGACCGCAGACGACAAAGGATACGGCTCTGAAGCCATTCAAGGTCGAAGCCCGCCCATTCGCCGGCGACGCTAAAGAGGTTGGAGCGGCAGACCGGATAAACCTCGTCCACGAGAATTCCTTGAAGCTCGTCGATGGAATAGGGAGACGCCGCGAGGATGCCGACGCGCCACGTGCGTGCGAGCGACGTGTCGGTATCGAGGAACAGGCTGGAAAGGGCCTCCCAAACCGGTTGGCGATGTTCCAGGTCTTCCTGTGCGGCCTTCATGCGTTGGGGACTCCAAGGGACGTGTCCCCTAGGCCACGTAAGTCTAGAATCGGATTTGAGATGATGCGTTCAATCTGGGAATCAATCATCTTGCGCAACTCGTGTGGCAGGACTTGGATTGTATTATAATCTTGCGCCAGAATGTTCTCTACGTTGTTGGAACGGTCTCGCCCGGCGTCGATATTTCGCAAGACGATTCCGATACACGCGGCAAACTCTCGCTGATGTCCCTCGTGCATAGAGTTCTTGCCCAACTCAATGACCTCATAAGGATACCAGAAGCCCTGCGCGCCAAAATCAACCTCCCCATGCTGCTCAATCACAACATCCAATGCCGCACGATGCCGCGCCCGATCAAGCCCATAGTCCAAGTTCGCGATGAAGTCCCGTTCGTCATCGGATAAAGAGTGGAGCAGTTGCGAGAGAGTCATGCGCAATATCCTAATGCCCTAGGACGTGCCCCGAAGCGGTCGATGGCGTCAGGCATCGGGCGAAAACCAAAGCGTTCCTCCGTGTCCTCCGTGTCTCTGTGGCCAATCAAGGGTCGCGGCTGACGCCAAGCGCCACAACGCGGTTTACTGTGTCCGTTTTATCACCAGATTGAGCGGGTAGTGAGCATCGATGAACGGATAATCACGATCATTTTCCAGTAGCGATACGCCATGCTGAATTACAGTCGCCGCAATGAGACAATCAATGGAACTCCTGATCGTTATCCCTTGCTTCCGGAGATTTCGATGTATCGTAGCACCCAATTCGAATGTCGACTTGTCTTCACCTAGATAAATGAGATTGTCGAATTGCTGCCTGGTAGCTACATAATCCCGCTCCTCTCGAATTCCCTGAAGAACCTCAGTGAGTATGAAACCGCAAACGCAAAGATCCTCGCGATCGCGGATCAGCTCCATCAGTTTCTCAGTCTGCGGAGTACTTTTGTTTCTGAGGAAATCGATCCATACCGTGGAATCCACGAGAACCCTCATGAAGACCTTCCCTTCCTCATCTGTTCAAGGTCGCCTTCCCAATTCACATTCCCCCTCAGCTTCAGGAGTCCCAATTGCGACTCTCGCCTAACCAATTGAACGAGGGCATGGTGGACAAGTTCCTTCTGGGTTTTTAGTCCCGTCAACTTGAGACCTTGGCTGACTAGGTCATTATCAATGACAATGTTTGTGCGTTTCATTTTATACACACGATAGCCACAAATGAGGTGTATGCAAGTGGAATTCCAGGCAGCGGAGGTCGGGCTCAGGAGGTCTTGCACAAAATTGTGAAGGCCTAAATGCACCTTGGGACGCGTCCCCATTCCGCAATGTTCCCTGCTCCATGGCTGCCTGCTCCATCCGTTGACGCCCGCTCTGGCTGCGGCGGGCTTCGTGCCGTACCGTCCCGTCGTGGCAGAACAACCGATCGCCATCCGCAACTCCTGGAACGCCGTGCGCGACCACGCACGGACCTACCAGGACTTCACCTACGTCTACCCGGTCATCTCGCGGCGTTCGCGCGGCCTTTCCATCGGTGTCAACCTGAACCCGGACAAGGTCTGCAACTTCGACTGCGTCTACTGCGAGGTGGACCGCAAGACCCCGGGAAAGGCCCGCACCGTCGACCTCGCCCAGGTGCGCGACGAGCTGCTGTGGTTGATCGACCATGCGCAATCGGGAGGCTTGGCGCGTGAGGCGAAGTTCGCCGACGCCCCGCCCGAGGTGAGCCGCGAGGTGCGCGACATCGCCTTCAGCGGCGACGGCGAGCCGACCATGGTCCATGACTTCGACGCCTGCGTGCGTTGCGTCGTGGACGTCCTGCACGAGCGCGGCCTCGACCGGACCAAGATCGTGTTGATCACCGACGCCGCCGGGCTCGACAAGGCCTCGGTGAAGCGCGGCCTGGAGCTGATGGACGCGAACCGTGGCGAGATCTGGGGCAAGCTCGACGCCGGAACGGAGCCGTACTTCCGCCTCGTGAACCGTTCGGCGGTGAAGTTCGAGCGCATCCTCTCGAACCTGCGGGAGACCGCGTCGGCCCGTCCGATCGTGATCCAGAGCCTCTTCCTCCGGACGCACGGCGAGATCATGCCGGCGGCGGAGCTCCGCGAGTATTGCGCGCGGTTGAACGGGATCGTGGCGGCCGGCGGGCGGATCTCCGAGGTCCACGCCTACACGGTCGCCCGTCCGGTGCCCGAACCCTGGGCCACGCGCCTCGAGCCCGCCGAGCTGCACACCCTCGCCGAAACCATCCGGGCCTCCACCGGCCTGCGGGTGGAGGAGTTTCCCTGATCCGATTCGCCACGGAGACACGTTGGGCACGAAGACGGGGCTGACACGGATCTCACGGATTCTTCCCGGAGCTTTTGCCGGCGAGGCTCCGGAGGTACCTCCGTGGAATCCGCGCAATCCGTGTCACGTCCCCTGTCCGGCGGCATGTCAATTGGGACCAGCGGAGAGGCCCATGTGTCCGCCATCGAACTCCGGATTCCATTTTCGGTTGCTGCTCCATGATGACGCCACATGATGACGTCATGCGAACCATCATCGACCTGCCCGAGGAGCAGTTGGCTGGACTGGCACGGCTTTGCGATGCCCACCGGATTTCCCGGGCGGAGGCGGTGCGGCGTGCGGTGGACCACTTCCTGAAGGAACACCGACCGGAGGGGAACGACGTCGGATTCGGTGTCTGGAAGGGCCGGAAGCGGAACGCCCGGAAGCACGTGGACACCCTCCGGGACGAGTGGGGCGGGCGATGAGGGCGATCATCGACAGCGACGTGCTGATCGACTACCTGCAGGGCGTCGAGAAGGCCCGGGTCGAATTGGACCGGTATCCGAAGCGGGAGATCAGCATCCTTTCGTGGATGGAGGTCTTGGCCGGGGCGGACACCGCAATGGAGGATCGGGAGTGCCGCCGTTTCCTCGCCACCTTCACGATCCATCCGCTGTCCGAGGAGGTTGCGGCGGAGGCCGTGAAATTGCGCCGCCAGTTCCGGCTTCGACTTCCGGACGCCATCATCTGGGCCACGGCCAAGACCCAAGCCTGCCTCCTGGTGACCCGAAACACGAGGGACTTCCCATCCCGCGAACCCGGCGTCCGCGTGCCCTACAAGCTGGACTGAAGATTCCAGCGGGGCGACTCCACGGAATCCGTGCAATCCGTGTCGCATCTCCCTCCGTGGACCCGGTGTCTCCGTGGCAGAACTCCCTAGAGCGGTTGCCAGCCGGGCCCACGGTGTCGGGGCGGGAAGAGGGTGGGATGGAGCATCTCGGCCATCGACTCCAGGGAATCGACCAGCCGGGGTCCCGGGCGGTTGAAGAGGGCGTTGCCGTCGGTCACGAAGACACGGCCGTTGCGCACCGCCCGCAGCGTTTTCCAGCCGGGCAGGCCGACGAGCGACGCGGCCTCGGAACGCGTCCGGGCAAGGTCGAATCCGCACGGCAGCAACACCAACACCTCCGGGTCCTCCTTCCTCACCGACTCCCAGTCGATCCATGGGGAATGCTTGCCCGCCTGGGCCAGTACCGACGTTCCGCCGGCCAACTCGACCATCTCGGGCAGCCAGTTGCCGCCGGACATCAACGGGTCGAGCCATTCGAGCGCGAGCACCTTCGGACGACGCGTCACACCGCTGGCGACCCGGGTGATGACCTCGGCGACGCGTTCCTTGTGGGGGACGATCCATTCGCGTCCGAGGTCCGGGAGACGCAACGCCTCGGCCACCGCGGTGAAGTCCTTCCAAAGGTCGGCGAAGCGCGAGGGGTTCAGCGCCACGACCTGCGGAGGCGTTCCCGGCCACTCCGCGAGCACCGCGTCGAGTTCCGCACGGCTCACCGCACACACGGCACACTGGGCCTGGGTGAGGATGACGTCCGGCCGGAGCTCCCGCAGCGCGGCCGCGTCGATGCGGAACAGCGGACGTCCCGCGGCCACGGCGGCACGGACCTGGGCGTCGATGGCCGCGCTGCTCGCCGCGGGATCGACTTCGGGCGCGGTCAGCGCCGGAAGATGTCGGATCGTGTCCGGGAAGTCGCACTCGTGGCTGCGTCCGACGAGGGAACCGCGCGCACCGAGGGCACAGACGAGTTCGGTGGCACCGGGAAGGAGCGAGACGATGCGGGGCTTCATCAAGGGAGAGGACGGCAAGGATGGGGAACCGGCACCGTGGAAGTCAGCGCTGGAAGAACCGGCTGATGACGGTGAGCAGGACGCTCACGACGATGCAGGTGACGATCGGGAAATGCAGGCTGAAGCCGCCGCGTCGGAAGCTGATGTCCCCCGGCAACAGTCCGCCACCGGCGCCGAGGCGTGGACCGAGCCACCAGACCAAGGCGCCGAACGCGGCCATCGAAAGCCCGACCACGACGAGAATCCTTCCCAGACCCTGCATTTCGGAAACCGTGTCCCCGCCACACCTCAGGCGCAATCGCCCATCCTCCGGCGGGGGTTGGGCTGAGACAGCTGACGTCGTCTCCTACAGGTGCTCGCGGCGGGGGCCTAGACTTCTCACTCCGGTGTCAGCCACTCCGTGTCTCCGTGGCCAAACTCAGTATGCGGCACCCCCACGGGTTCAGCGCCGGAGTTCCCCGACCTTCAACTCGCGGAAGTAGGCCTGCAGGGCGTCGAGCATCGGGGCCTCGTAGTGGGTGAATCCGGGCATGCGGGAGGCGGGCTGGATCGACTTCGGCTTCACGACGTACCGACGGAAGTAGTTGGTGTTCGACGACCAGGTCTTGAGCAGGAGCCACGGACGCCCGGACATCGTGCCGCCGAAGTCGGCGTGCCCATGGCAAGCCAGGCAGTCGCGCACGGCGATGACCCCGCCCTGCTTTGCCAAGGTCGAAGCCGTCCCAGGAAGCCGGAGCCGGTCCACGGTGGAGGCCGCGGTGCGGAATTCGATTCGGACCACGCCGTATGGGAAGTGCAGGTCCTCCGGCAGGCCGAGCACGTTCTGGTCGGGACGCGGCGCGAAGTCGGCGGCGTTGATGTAGTACGGAGCCATCTCCAGGCCGGTCAGCTTGCTCCGGCCCCAGGACTCGGGTCCGGTGCCGTTGATCTCGAGGATGAGCAGCGATTGGAACGCGTTCAGGTAGTCGGTTTCGAAGGCCTTGGAATAGCCGTCGCTGCAGACGACGAAGAGGGTGTCGGCCCGTCCGTCGAGGCCGAGCAGCGAACGCAGCTGGAGGAGCGGGATCCCACGGTAGACGGCCCGCGACTTCACCGCGGTGTCCATGGCGTTGGTGGCCAGCGTGGGAGGCAACGCGAGCAGCTGGTCGCGGGTGAGGAAGCCGTTGGTGCGTCCACCGGGGAAGGGGCCGGACACCTCGAGGTCGGTCGGCGCGGTCCGAGTGGGCCGCAAAACGAGTTCGGCCCGGAGCGGGCCGAAGGCGAGGCCGAGGCCGGCGGCGAGGAGCAGGAGGCCAAGGCGTCTCATGGGGCGGGCGGACGCGGGGTGTCGGTGTCGGTGTCGGGCGTCTTGAGGAAGAGCAGGATGATCCCGATGCAGGTGAACATGCGGAAGGCGGCATTCTGGCCGTTCCAGGTCTGCGACTGCCACATCACGAACCATTCCCCGCCGACGGTGAGGAAGGCGAAGAACCAGAGGCCGAGGTTGGCGGTGATGGCGCCGATGGCGAGCGGCTTGGCGGCGGTGAAGGCGGCGGCCGAATGGCGGGCCTTCCACAGCCTCCAGGCACCGAGGGAAACGGCGAAGAAGGTGGCCGCCTCCCAGAGGATGATCGACGCGTAGAAGAGGTGGTGGACCACCGGCGAGGTCATCGAGCGGTACATCAGGCGGTTGCCCGGGAACGTGGTGTCCATGGCGAGGACATGCTTCACGAACTCGAAGTTCGACCCGTAGTCGGTGAGGTTGTTGAAGGTGGCGAGTCCCAACACCACGGCGACAAGGGCGACCAGGAAGGTCTTGGAGAGGCGTTCGATCATGGTTTCGGGGGTTCGACGAACCGGTCGGTCCAGGCGGATTCCAAGGGGCTTCGGCCACGGATCACGCCGAGGTCGCGGAGGGTGTCGTACTGGAACCGCCAGCGCGCCGCGACCATGCGGCCGGCGGCCTCGCCCTTGGAAGCGTCTCCGGTGACAAACAAGCCGTCCTTCAGCGCCTTGAGGCTGTAGTCCATCTTCTCCGGGGTGAGCTCCGGGTTCCGGCGGCGGATCTCCGCGTGCACGGCGGCGGGGTCCTCGAGGTACGATTTCCATCCGCGGATGCTGGCCTGCACGAAGGCCTTCACCATCTCCGGCTTCTCGCGGACCAGCTCGGCGCGGGTGAAGAAGACGCGGTACGGGTCGTAGCCGGACTCCTGGATGAGGAGCACGCGGGTCTTCACGCCGGCCTGGGCGGCGAAGAAGGGCTCGCTGGTGACGAAGCACTGCTGGAGGGCGTTGGTGTCGCGGATGAACGGGCCGACGCTGTAGGGATGGGCGACCTCGCGGACCTTCTTCAGGCCGTACTTCTTCACGAGGTAGGGAAACCACGCGGTGCCCGGGGTCAGTGCCAGGGTGCGGCCCTCGAGGTCGGGGAAGCCGCGGACCGCGGAACCCTCGTGGATGAGGATGCCCTGCGGGTCGTGCTGCATGGTGGCCCCGACGGCGACCATCGGGATGCCACGCTCGTTGGCGAGGATGACGTCGTCGGTGCTGCCCATGCCGAAGTCGCCGGCCTTGGTGGCCACGCGTTGGATGGCGAAGGCGTTGGGGCCGCCGGGGACGATCTCGACGTCGAGGCCGGCCTCGCGGTACCAGCCCTTCAGCAGGGCCTGGTAGAAGCCGCCGTGTTCCGGCTGTGGATACCAGTCGGTCATCAGTCGCACCTTCACCGGCTCCGCCGCGAACAACGGCAGCACCGTGCAGAGGAACGCGAGCAGGACCCGGGGTATCCGGACGGCCGGGAACGGATTCGTGATCGGGGTTCGCGTGGGCATGGGAGGCGGGTTCACTTGGCGCGACGGAGCCGGTCGTGGAACCGACGGGCCGTGCGGCGGTGTCTTTCGAGGAGCTTCGGCAGCTCGACCCCGGTCGGCTGGCCGTCCCGGACGCGGACCTTCCCGTGGACGAGCACGGTCTCGGCGTTGCGCGGATGGCAGAGCACGAGCCCGTGGACGACGTCGTCGGCACCGTTGCTGAAGAGGTCCTCGGCCGGGAAGACGGCGAGGTCCGCGCACTTGCCGGGCTCGAGCGAACCGAGGTCGGCGGACCGGCCGAGGTTGCGGGCCCCCTCGAGCGTGGCCATCTCGAGAGCCTGTTCCGGGGTCATCGCCCCGGCGCCGTGGACGACGCGGGTGAGCAGGAGCGCGAGCCGGGCCTCGTTGAGCATGTGGCCCGAGTCGTTCGAGGCCGAGCCGTCGACGCCGAGGCTGACGGGACTGCCGCCGCTGCGGAGGTCGTTGACGCGGCAGACGCCCGACCCGAGGCGCATGTTGGAGCAGGGGCAGTGGGCGATGCCGGTGCGGGTGCGGGTGAGGTGGCCGACCTCGCGGTCGTTGAAGTGGATGCCGTGGGCGAGCCAGACGTCGTCGCCTTCCCAGCCGAGCTTCGACATGTAGGCGAACGGCCGGGCGCCGAGCATCTTCAGGGCATCGGCGTTCTCGGGGATCGTCTCGCCGCAGTGGGTGTGGAGGCGGACCTTGAGCGAGCGGGCGAGGCGGGCGGTCTCGCGGTAGAGGTCGCCGGAGCAGCCGAACACGGTGCAGGGCGCGAAGGCGACGTGGGACATGGCGCCGGGACCGGACCGGTGGTACGCGTCGAACAGGCGCTGGCAGTCGGCGAGGATGGTGTCGGTGTCCTGGCAGGACCATTCCGGCATGATGTCGCTCGGGATGTTCACCGAGCCGCGGCAGCCGACGTAGCGGATCCCGAGCGCCGCCGCCGCCTCGAATCCGGCGTCGAGCATCCGGTCGGAGCCGTCCCGCGGGAAGAGGTAGTGGTGGTCGCTGGTCATCGTGCACCCGCTGAGGAGGAGCTCGGCGCAGGCGACCTGGGTGGCGACGTCGAGGTCGTCGGGCGTGAAGTTCCGCCAGAGCGGCATGTGGCCGGCGAGCCAGGGCAGCAGCGGGAGGTTCGAGACCGGGCCGAACGCGCGGGCCAGGTTCTGGAACATGTGGTGGTGGGTGTTGATCATGCCCGGCAGCACGATGCCGCCGCGGGCGTCCACCAACTCGACCTCCGAACCGGCACCCCGGATCCGCGGCGCCGCACCGGTGCCCAACGACCGGATGAAACCGTCCTCCGCCAGCAACCACGCCCCCCGCAGGACGCGTCGGTCCGCGTCCATCGTCACCAGGTGGCCGATGTTGCGGACCAGCGTCTTCGTCTTGGGTGCGGCTTGGGGCATGTCGGAAGTTCCTCCGCCCCGGATGCGGGGCAACCGGGGACGACGTCCTAGGGTGTCCCGCCCCGTTCGACCGGGGCGTTCGTCCAGAACGGCGCGGGCAAGGTCGGATCCAGCTTCAGGGCGGCCGGGGTGAAGGCGTCGGTGACGACGGAAGCGACCGGGACCGGAGTGCGGACGACGCCGAGGTCGAGCAGGATGCGGCCGAGCTCCTCCCATCGGCGGAGATCGACGGCGCCCATCGATTCGCCGCGGGCGGCGTCGCCTTCCACGAGGCGCAGCTCCCGCATCTTGACGTAGCTGAACCGCATTCCGCCGGCGTCCATGGTGGGCGAGATCGAGCGGATGTGGGCGTGGATGGGTTCGGGATCCCTGAAGTAGGATTGCCAGCCGAGGTAGGCGCCGCGGCTGAACTTGGCGACGAGTTCGGGGTGCTTCTCGACGAGCTGGCGGTTGGCGATGATCACGCGGTAGGGGTCGAAGCCGGACTCGCTGATCTGGAGAACCCGCGAGGCGACGCCCTCGCGCAGGGCGTAGTAGGGCTCGCTGGTCGGGTAGGCCTGCATGATCCAGTCGGGGTCCTTCACGAAGTTGGCCACGTTGCCCGTGATCGGACGAACGCGGATCTTCTTCAGGCCGTATTTCTTCTGGAGGAACTGCAGCCAGGTGCCGCCGATCTGCATCGCGAGATCGCGGTCCTCGAGGTCGGCGAAGGAACGGACGGGGGAATCCGCGCGGACCATCACGCCCTGCGGGTCGTGCTGGAAATAGGAGTTCACCGCGACGATGGGCAGGCCGCGGTCGACGGCCACGAACACGGCGTCGCCGCGGACGATGCCGAGGCCGTACGGATCGAGGGCGACCCGCTTCTCGATCTCGGAGTTGGGGCCGCCGATGAGGACGTTCACCTTCACGCCCTCGGCATCCCAGATCCCGCGTTGCTGGGCGGCGTAGTAGCCGCCGTGCTCCGGTTCGGGTACCCAGTCGTGGATGAAGTTGAGCGGTTCGGACCGGGCCTTGGCGTCCGCCCTATCGGCGGCGGGGCCGGCGGAGGAATCGCGGCCGCATCCGCCGAGGAGCCAGAAGACGAGGACCGCGGCCACGGCCACCAGCAGCCGGGCGGACCAGCGGAGGGCCTCCGCCAGCCTGGCCTGGACCACGGACGAATTCTGCAGCTCGAAGTCGGTCTCGGGACGGTTCATGGAGTCGGACTTGGCCGGATGCGATCAGATGGGCCCCACGCCAAGGCGCAAAGACGCCAAAGCGGGATTGGAAACCGCCGATTCTCCTCGGTTGCAGCGCGGCCTGGCGGCTTGGCGTGCGGGTCCGGTCTGCATGGATCGGATGTGGTTCGGTACGGGAAAAGGGGGCTTCCGACCGCACACACAACAGCCGGAAGCCCCACGCACTGGAGGAGGATGGATCAGAACTTGTAGCGGATCTGTCCGCTGATGCGGAAGGGCTGCTCGGGGAAGATCACGTCGTTGCCGGCGAAACCGGGGTCGATGGACGTCCAGTTCCGCTCGTCGGTGATGTTGAAGAAGTTGATCTGCACGTCCCACTTCGGCTGCTTGTAGAAGACGAAGGCGTTGATGACGTACTGGGCGGGGATGGTCAGCGTGCCGTTCTGGTTCTGCCACTGCTCACCGGTGACCTGCGGGCCGACGCTGGCGCCGAAGCCGCTGTCGAACTGGTAGGTCAGGTAGGCGTTGAAGAGCACGCGGGGAACCGAGGCGGCGCGGGTCTTGCCGAGCACCGGGGCGTAGGAGTAGTTCGGGCTTCCGCGGCCGGTGCCGGACTGGCCGTCCACGATGAAGCCGACCGGGAAGCCGTCGAGGTAGTTGCCGGTCTGCTGGCCGGGGCGGGAGTCGGCGGTGGCGTCCTGGTAGGTGAAGTTGGCGCTCGCGTTGAAGTTGCGGTCCGGCTGGTAGAACGCCTCCAGCTCGACGCCCTTGGTCTCGATGCCGATCGGGTCGCCGACCAGCTGCGGGGCCACGCGGGTCTGGTTGAAGAGGGAGGCGCCGACGAAGACCTTGTTGTCGAGCAGGCTCGCCTTGGATCCGAACTCGATCAGCTCGCTCTCGGTGGAGAGGGAACGTTCGAGGCCGGCCTTGGTGTTGCTGGTGCCGTCCACGCCGCCGAAGTTCGCGCTGCCCTGGATCGCGTTGACCAGGTTGTAGGTCGCGTAGCTCGTCAGCGTCGGCGTCCACTTGTAGATGCCGCTGATGAAGACCGAGGTGTTGAAGACGTCGGTCGAGACGTTGTAGCGGTTGCCGACCGGGAACCCGACGGCCTCCGGGCTGCGGGCGGAGGCGCTGATGTAGTCGCCGCGGCCGCCGGCGATGATGGAGAACCTGTCATGCAGCTTCATGTCCCACTGCGTGAAGAAGGCTCCCTGGCGGATCTCGGAGTTCTGGTCGCCGTTGCCGAAGAAGTAGTTCGAGCCGTAGCCGGGGGCGCCGGGGACGAGGACCGTGCTGCCGCCGTAGGTGGTGATGGCCGGGTTGACGGGCAACCGGAAGGAGGTGGCCGGCTGGGTGACGTCGTAGAGGAAGAACGGCTCGATCGAGAAGTCCTGGTAGGAGACGAGCGAGGCGTAGCGGAGGTCGACGCCGCTGATGGTCTTGATGGGCAGCTCGAAGCTCCCGAGCTTGGGCGCGATCTCGTAGTGGAGCTCGGTGCGGTCGTTGACCATCCAGTTCTCCGGCACGTACTCGGTGTAGCCGTAGCCGGAGGCCTTGCGTGACTCCTGGGTCTCGCCGTAGGCGCGGTTGACCACCTTGCCGAAGTCGTTGATCAGGTAGGTCGAGATCAGCTGCGAGGAGAACTTCTTCGCGGCGGCGCTGTCGCCGGGGGCGTTGATCGTCTGCCAGGGGTAGACGTGGACGCGCGAGGCGAGGTTCGTGTTGAGCAGCGCGAAGTTCGCGTTGAGGCCGAAGGCGCCGATGGAGGTCAGCGGATCGCCGAACGCGTTGTTCGGGAGCACCGGGCCGGCGATGTAGAGCCAGTCGTCGATCAGCTCCTGGGTGACGCGGTTGATGCCGATGACCTCGTTGAACCGGGAGGTGAAGAACTGCGCGTTCCAGTCGAAGGTGAGCTTCTCGTTCGGGCGGAAGGTCAGGGCGCCGAAGATGTCCTGGGTGTTGTCCTTGACGTTCTGGTAGTAGCCCTCGGCCTCACGTCCGAGGTAGCTGACGCGCCAGGCGAGCTTCTCGTTGATCGGCCCGCCGTAGTCCAGGATCCACTCCGGGTTGAAGTAGCTCTGGCCGCCCGGGACGTAGCTGCCCCATCGGGTGATCAGCTCGCCGTGGTTGGCGTCGAAGTAGGGGAGCTTGGTGACGAAGTTGACGTAGCCGCCCGGGCCGTTGCCCTGGGGACCGTACACCGCGGAACCCGGGCCCTTGACGATGTCCATCGCCTCGACGCCGTTGAAGCTCGCGAGCACCGAGTTGCGGCTGTAGATGGTCCGCTGGCCGTTCTGGTAGATCTCGGAGAGGTCGCCGCGGATGACGGGGACGTTCGCGAGTCCGTAGCGGGACGGCGTGTAGACGCCGGGCGAGTACTGGTTGAAGTCCGTGGCGCGGGAGATGGCGCGGGCCTCCATCTGGGCCTTCGTCACCAGGGACACCGACCGCGGGGTCTCGAGGATGCTCCGGTCGTCGCCCATCACCGACTCCACGGGGCGGGCGGTCGGGAGGACCGTCTCCTCCAGGGGCAGGCCCTCGACAACCACCTTGTCGAGCACGTTGGTCGATCCGGGAGTGGCCTCCTGCGCCTGTGCGGCCAGGAACGGGACGAGGGCGAGGGTGGCGACGCCACCGATACGGCCCGGAAGCCAGAAACGAGGTTTCATCAGTTCGGACGGATTAGTTGGGTTGTTTGAGTGCGACGGGGGTCAGACGCCGCGATGCCCCCAAGGCATCCGGCGTGCCAAACCTCCCCCGGATCCTACGGCAGTTCCAGCGCCCTACTGAAGGCCGTTTCTTTCCACCTTCACCCCACCAAGTTCCCGCGAGGGCGCCGGCTGCCCATTTTCCTCGGCTTCAGCGCAGAATCGGGAGGACGGCCCCTCTCGGCACGACGTGGTTCTGATGAGTCGGATTGCTGGATGGACAGGGGATGCAGGCAGGAGATTCAGCGTCGGCTCGGCGCTGGGGCGGTGAGGGGCGTCCAGGGGTGGGTGGCGGTATTTGGCCATGCTGGGCACGCATGTGTGCCAAACCACCGGGTGTCCATGATCCAGAAGCGACAGGAGGTCGGCGGTCCAAGGGCATTCGGAAGGGGATTGGGCCGATGACGGGGCCATGGAACATCCTCTGCTTTCGGCTCCCAGGATGGCCCAGACCCCGAAACGCCCGACTCCCGAGGATGAGGTGTTCATGAAGTCGCTGGCCGACTTCGCGCACCGCGAGTTGGCGACGGATCGGCGTTCGCCGTTCGCATCGGACGTGGTGGAGACGTCGACCGGGAAGCTCGTGATGCGTCGGCTGAACGGCGTGCGGATCGAGAACGACCCGTCGAGCCACGCCGAGGTGCGGGTGATGCGTGCCGCCTGCAAGAAGCTCAAGACCACCAGCCTCAAGGGCCACACGCTGTACACCACCTGCGAGCCGTGTCCGATGTGCATGGCCATGGCCCTGTGGGCCGGGATCGACCGGGTCGTGTTCGGATCGACCATCTCGGACGCCTCGCGCCACTGCGCCCAGATCTACGTTCCGGCCAAGACCCTGCAGCGGAAGTCCGACATGGACTGCGAGGTCGTGGGCCCGGTGCTCCGCAGGGAGTGCGTCGCCCTGTTCGAGGATCCGCGGATGCTTTCCGCGATGGCGCTTTGGAAGAAGTCCCGTGGCGGGAAACCGGCCAAGCCCGCGCGCCGCGCCTCCGGATCCTGACACGCCGTCCGCCCCTTTCGTCCATGACCAACGCCGACCTCGTCGCACTCGCGGAGCTCCTGCCCGCCGAACGGATCGTCACCGCCCCCGCGCAGCTCGAGACCCTGAGCCGCGACTTCTACTGGTACTCGCCCATCCTGAAACGGGACCTCTCGGACCGCCGGGCCGAAGTGGTCGTGCAGGCGCGGGACGTGGAGGACGTGAAGGCGATCATCCGGTTCGCCTTCGGCCGCCGCATCCCCCTCACCCTGCGCGGGGCCGGCACGGGGAACTACGGGCAATGCATCCCGACCCATGGCGGCATCGTGCTGGACCTGGCGGCGTTGGACCGGATCCACGGCATCTCGCCGGACGGCGTCGCGGTCTGCGACCCGGCGGCCCGGCTGGCCTCGATCGAGAACGCCGCGCGCCAGGTCGGCTGGGAGCTGCGCTGCTATCCGAGCACGTTCGTGAAGGCCGGCGTCGCCGGCTTCTGCGCGGGCGGTTCCGGCGGCATCGGCAGCATCACCTGGGGCGGCCTGCGCGAGAACGGGACGGTCCATGCGCTCACCATCCTCACCATGGAGGCGGAGCCCCGTGAGATCCGCCTCGCGGGACCCGACATCTTCCGGATCCTCCACGCCTGGGGCACCAACGGGGTGATCGTGCAGGTGGAGCTGCGCCTGGCGCCGCGGACCAACTGGGCCCAGCTGGCGGTGGCGCATCCGGAGTTCCCGGCCTCGTTCGACTTCGTCGAGGCGATCGCCAAGAACGACTCCTTCAAGAAGCGCCTCACCTCGTGCTTCGAATGGCCGCTGCCGTCCCATTTCACCCCGCTGCAGAAGTGGGTTCCGAAGGGCCGTGCGCTGGCCTTCTTCGAGGTGGCGGACGACCAGCTCCAACGGCTGGCCGACGCCGCGAAGAACGGGGGCGGCGAGGTCTGCTTCGTGGCCCCCTACACGGAACCGCGTCGCGGGACCCTGCTGAGCGACTACACGTGGAACCACACGACGCTGTGGGCGTTGAAGGGGGATCCCTCCCTGACCTACCTCCAGTGCGGCTTCTCCGCCACCGAGGCCCGCAGCCAGATCCGTCGGCTCAAGGCGCGGTTCGGCGACGACTTCCTGATGCACGTCGAGTTCGTCCGGTGGGACAACGTGGTCACCCCCGGCTCCATCCCGGTCATCCGGTACAGCACCGACGAGCGTCTCCGGGAGATGATCGCCTTCTGCGAGGGCATCGGCGTGAGCGTGGCCAACCCGCACGTGAACTTCCTCGAGGGTTCGGGCCGTTGGCGGCCGGACGACGCCAAGCTGGTGGCCAAGCAGGAGTACGATCCCCGCGGCCTGCTGAACCCGGGCAAGATGCGCGGGTTCGCCGCGAGCCTCGAGGGGGTGTCCGGCAACGCGCCGCTGGAAGCCGCCGCCTGACGAACCCGAACCGACCCACGAACCCGTGAAGACCTGGATCCCGCCGGAACGATTCCTCCCCTACCTGACCTGGAAGCAGGTGGACGCCCTGCCGCGGGACCGCACGCTGCTGGTGCTGCCGACGGCGGCGATCGAGCAGCACGGCCACCACCTGCCGCTCGCGACCGACACGCTGCTCAACAACCTGCTCCTGGGGCATGCGTTGAGGAAGGTGCCGGCGGACCTGCCGATCTACGCCTTGGCGCCCGTGTGCTACGGCAAGAGCAACGAGCACGTGGGCTTCCCGGGGACGCTGAGCGTGGGTCGGGACACCTTCGCCGCGGTGCTGAGGGACCTCGCGCGCAGCCTCGTGGCGGCGGGCTTCAGGCGGCTGGTCTTCTTCAACAGCCACGGCGGGAACCATTCCCTGCTCGACGTGATGGCGCGTGATCTCCGCGACGAGTTCGGGATGCGGACGTTCTGCCTCTTCGGAGGAGGCGCGGCGAGCGGCCTCGACCCGCAGGAGGCCGCGTATGGCTTCCACGCCGGCGAGGTCGAGACGTCGCTGCTGCTCCACGCCACGCCCGAGCTGGTCCACACGGACCGGTACACGGTGAACTACATCGCCCGTCTCGGCGACCCGGGCGTGCTCAAGCCGGAGTTCGCCTCGGCCACCTTCTCCTGGCTCACCCGGGACATCGCGCCGAGCGGCGTGATGGGCGACCCCACGCCGTCCTCCGCGGAGAAGGGCGAACGGTGGTGCGACGAGATGAGCTCCCGCGTCGCCGCGGCGCTGCAGGAGATGTATGCCTTCCGCGAGATCCTCGAACGCTGACCGACGGCGGTCCCGGACGACGGCGGTCCGCCGCCGTCCGCATTCCTCTCCCGGGGTGCGCGTGGACCTCGGCGGCGGCGTGGCGGTGGAACGCGGCGTCCGCCTGCGCCTGCCCGACGGCACCGAGCTGGTCTCCGACCACTACCGACCCGCCGCCGCCGGACCGCTGCCGACCCTGCTCGTGCGCCAGCCCTACGGACGCGCCGTCGCGACGACCGTGGTGTACGCCCAGCCCAACTGGTTCGCGGCGCGGGGCTACAACGTCGTGATCCAGGACGTCCGGGGCCGCGGCGACAGCACCGGCACTTTCGTCCCGTTCGTGCATGAGGGCGCCGACGGCGCGGCCACGATCGACTGGCTGGCGGGACGTCCCGAGTGCGACGGACGCGTGGGGATGTACGGGTTCAGCTACCAGGGGATGACCCAGCTGCTGGCCGCAGCGGAACAGCCCGAGGCGTTGCGGTGCATCACGCCGGCGCAGACCGCGGGAGACCTCCACAACGGCTGGTTCTACCACCATGGTGCCTTCCGGCTCGCGTCGGGGATGGGATGGGCCGCACAGATGCTGAAGGCGGACGCCCGACGCCTGCGGTTGCGCAAGGCCAGCGACGCCCTCGAGTCCGCGTGGACGAACCTCGGTGCCTTGTACACGTCCATGCCCTACGGCGGCGCGCCGGTCCTCACGGCCCGCGGACTTCCACGATACGCCCGCGACTGGATGGAGCACCGGGAACCCGGTCCGTTCTGGAGGCGGCAGGACATCTCCGGACGCGAGTCCAGCATCCGGGTGCCGGCGCTGCACGTCTGGGGCTGGTTCGACACCTACCTGCATGGCAGCGAACTGCTCTACCGCGCGCTTTGCGAAGGGGCGGATCCGGCGGTGCGCGGAAGCCAATACCTGATCGCGGGTCCGTGGACGCACATCCCGTGGGGACGCCATGCCGGCGAGGCGGACCACGGACCGGCCGCGGAGCTGGACACGGACGCGATCCTGCTGCGTTGGTTCAACCACTGGCTGAAGGGCTCGGGCGAGTTCGCGCCCGAGCCGCGGGTGCGGTCCTTCGTGCTCGGGGCCAACCGCTGGGAGACCGCCGACCGCTGGCCGCACGACGGCGACGGCGGCACCGAGACGACGCTGTTCCTCGGATCCGGCGGACGCGCGAACTCCACCCGCGGAGACGGGGTGCTGGCCGACATGCCGTCGTCGGACGGCGCAACCTGCGACCAGTTCGTGTACGAGCCCGAGGTGCCGGTCGGCGGGCCGGGTCCGGGCGGTGCGTCGGGCTGCTTCAACCAGTCCCGGGCCGACGCGATGAACAACGTGCTCGTCTACACCGGACCGGTGCTCGGACGGCCGGTCCACGTGCGGGGATGTCCACGCGTCCGGCTCTTCGCCACCAGTCTCCGGGCGCACGCGGACCTCTTCGCGAAGCTGGTCCGGGTGAGGCCGGACGGACGTTCCGAGAACGTGAGCCACGGCATCGCGCGCAGCGGCCGGCTGTTCGGCGGGAAGGCGGGCGGATTCCGGGCGGACACGGTGATGGAATGGGCCTTCCCGCTGGAACCGACGGACTGCGTGTTCGGGTCGGGCGACCGTATCCGGCTCGTCGTCGCCGGCAGCGCGTTCCCGCTCTACGACCGCAATCCCGGCTCCGACGTCCCTCCGCATCGGGCGACCTCGTGGGACTGGCTCCAGAACCAGCAGCAGGTCGTCCACGACGCCGGCCATCCGTCGGCGCTCGTGCTTCCCACCGTGAGGCCATCATGAAGGACACCGACACCGGACAACCGCCGTTCATCACGCTCGGGAACGTGGCCAAGCGCTGGTCCAACGGCGTGACGGTGCTCGACGGCATCCGGCTCGAGGCGGCGCGGGGCGACTTCATCTCCCTGATCGGACCGAGCGGATGCGGCAAGTCGACGCTGCTGCGGCTGCTGTCCGGCCTGACGCCGATCAGCGGGGGCACGGTGACCATCGACGGCATGGCGCCGGTCGCGGCGCGGGAGATCATGTCGTTCATCTTCCAGGACGCGACGCTCCTGCCGTGGCGGACGGTTCAGGGCAACGTGGAGCTGGGCCTGGAACTGGCCGGCAACACCACCGCCGCGGCGCGGCGCGAGGCCTGCGACGGGCTGCTCCGGCTGGTGGGGCTTTCGGACGTGGCCGGGCACTATCCGCGGCAGCTCAGCGGCGGCATGAAGATGCGGGTCTCGATCGCGCGGGCGCTGGCGACGCGTCCGAAGCTGCTGCTGATGGACGAGCCCTTCGGCGCGCTCGACGAGATGACCCGGGACTTCCTCAACGAGGAGGTGCTGCGGCTGCGCGAGGTGGACCGGTTCACGACCTTCTTCGTCACCCACAGCGTCGCGGAGGCGGTGTTCCTCTCGACGCGGATCCTGGTGATGAGCGCCAAGCCCGGGCGGGTCGCCCGGGAGATCGCCGTGCCGTTCCCGTTTCCCCGCACCTCGGCGCTGCGGAGCGCCCCGGAGTTCCTGGAGCGGGTGGGCGAGGTCAGCGCCGCGCTGCGCACCGTGAAGGGAGCCCATTGAAACCCCGGAGACCGATCCCATGAAGAAGCTCCTGAAGGAGGCCGCCTGGCCCGCCGCCGTGTTCCTCGCCGTGCTCGCGCTCTGGCAGGGCGCCTGCACCGTCTTCCGGATCCCGCCCTACGTGCTGCCGTCGCCGCCGCAGGTCTTCGCCACGGTGGTGGAACGCCATGCGAACCTCGTCGCCGCCTTCCGCATCACCGCCGTCGAGGCCGTCGGCGGCTACCTCATGAGCATCGTCGTCGGCGTCCTCGTCGCGCTCGTCTTCGCCCAGAGCCCGGTGGTGCGACGCTCCCTGTTCCCCTACACCATCCTGCTCCAGACCGTGCCCATCGTGGCCGTCGCGCCGCTCATCCTGATGTGGTTCAAGTCGGGCGCCTCGAGCGTGATGCTGGTGGCGTTCATCATCTGCGTCTTCCCGATCATCGCCAACACGACCCAGGGGCTGATCAGCGTGCCGCGCAACCTCGTGGACCTCTTCGCCATGGCGAATGCCTCCCGCGCCAGCCAACTGCTGAAGCTCCGCCTGCCCCACGCCCTGCCGTCCCTGTTCGTCGGGCTGCGCATCTCCGCCGGCCTCTCGGTCATCGGCGCGATCACCGGCGAGCTGTTCGCCAGCTCCAACGCGGTCGGCGAAGGCGGCCTCGGCTACTCGATCACCTACGCCAACAGCCAGCTCCAGACCGACTACCTCTTCGCGCTGGTCATCACCACCAGCGTGATGGGCTGCCTCTTCTTCTTCACCGTCACCGGGCTCGAATGGCTTTGCCTCCGCCATTGGCACGAGTCGGCGATGAAGGTGGATGCGGACTGAACCCATGAAACTCCCACGCCTCCACCTCCGCACGGCCGCGCTGCTGCCGTCGCTGCTGCTCGCCCTGGCCGCCTCCCTCCGTGGCCTCGGCGCGCAGCCGGCTTCCAAGGCCGGACCGGCTTCCGCACCGGTGCCGGTCACCTTCCAGCTCGACTGGAAACCCAACGCCCAGTTCGCGGGCATCCTCCTCGCGAAGGAACGCGGCTGGTACCGGGAGGCCGGAATCGACCTCTCCGTCCGGCCCATCCCGCCCGACGAATCGGTCGTCCGCAGCGTCGTCACCAACCGCCTCTGGCTCGGCTGCGCCGAGAGCGGCGTCCTGCTTCCCGCCCGCGCCCGCGGGGAACCGATCCGGGTGGTCGGCACCATGCTCCAGGGTTCCCCGATGTGTCTCATCAGCCTCCGGTCCGCCCGGCTCCGCCGGCCCTCGGACCTGCGCGGACGCCGCATCGGGGTCCATGCGGACGGCAACGACGCGATCGACTTCGTGCTGCGCCCGGCCGGACTGGACCGGACCTCGGTGCGGGTCGAGGTGATGCCCTACGACACCACGCCGCTGCTGGAGGGCCGCTTCGACGCCGTGCAGGGATACTCGGTGGACGAGGCGATCGAGCTCCGGCTGGCCGGACACGACATCGACCTGATGTTCTTCCACGACCACGGGTACGCCGCCTACGCGCAGGTCTATTTCACCTCGGAGGCGATGCTGGCGGAGCGGCCCGACCTGGTGCGGCGGTTCCTCGAGGTGTCCGCCCGTGGATGGAAGGCCGCCGCCCGCGAGCGGGACGCCGCGGTGTCGGCCATCCTCGCCGGCGGGATCCGCGACACGGACCGGGTCCACCAGCGCAAGGCGCTCGACGCACTGGTCCCGCTGCTGACCCGTGAGGGTGGCCGCAACAGCCACGGTCGGATGCGCAAGGCGACCTGGGATAAGGCCGTGGACGACTTCAACTCGCTTCCGACGGCGGCGAGGAGGATCACGGTGGACGAACTGGTGCGCTTCGAGTTCCAGCGCTGAGCGGAGCCAACAGAAGGATTGGCACACAAAGCCGCAAAGCCGCTGTGAACGGGAAGGAAGTCGAGTTTCTCCCGTCGTGGAACCGTATGCCGGTTGGTGTTCGCTGATTCGAACCCGGATCCGGTGCACCGTTGGGAACTTCGCATGTTCGCGTGAAGTCGGCCCTCGCATCCCTCCAGTCGTGGGCCGGGCCGTTCCGTGGGCCGCCCGGGCACCGGGTCAGGGACGGCGGGCGCAGGATTCGGTGAAGTCCACCGCCCGGGCGGCGACGGAGCGCCAGTCCAGTTCACGGGCCACCCGCGCGGAGGCGGCGAGTCCCCAGGCACGCCGGGTCTCCCGGGGGAGTTCCAGCGTCTCCAGGAGCACGCGGGCGAAGCCGGCGCCGTCCCATCCGGAGAACCGCAGGGCGGGCTCGCCGGCGAAGTAGCGTCCGAGGTTCTCGAGCGGCGTGCTGACACAGGGGATGCCGCATCCGAGGTATTCCACCGCCTTCGCGACGAACGCGCAGTGGACCCCCTGCGAGGCCTCGTAGGGCACGATCCCGACGGTCGCCGACCGGAGTTCCCGGGCCACCTCGCCGTACGGGATGAACCCCGTGGTCTCCAACCGCACGCCGGGGGCCGCCGACCGGACGTCCGCGACAAAGCGCGCCAGCGCCGGCGTCTCCCGTCCCACGAACCGGAAACGCACCCCGGGTCGGACAGCGTGCACACCCAACACCGCCTGGCGGGCGATCGGTCCCAGGTGATGCTGGTCGAAGGAGCCATGCATCACGGCCGAAGGCTCGCGCCCAAGGTCCGGGGAATCCTCCGCGGCCGGCGTGAACAGCCGGGAATCGTAGCCGTACTGGATCGCACACACCTTCGACGCGGGATAGCCGGTGGCGATGAAGCGTTCGGCCAACGGCGTGGAGACGGTCATCACGCCCTCCGCCCGGAGCCTTCGGGGCATCGACATCTCGAAGCGGTTCAGCGCGGAGACGAACCCGGTCCGCGTGAACGGCGCGGGCCACGTCTCCATGAACCCGGTGAGGTAGTCCAGGAAGTTGAGCACGATCGGGACGCCCCAGCGCCGGCGCAGGTTGCCGGCGGCGACGCCGGAGATCGTGTGCTGTGCGAGGACCACGTCGAAGCGGCCCGAGCCGGGTGAATCCTGTTCGAGTCCGCGGCGGACCCGTTCGGCGTGTCGGGTCAGCGCGGTCGGGTACAGGAGGTACTTGAGGTTGCGCAGGCGGGTGTAGCGTCCCATTTCCCAGGCGGTGAACGGGTGGACCCGGACACCGAAACGGCGGGCGACGGCGGTGGCGTCGGGGAAGTCGGGACAGAGGAGGTGGACCTCGTGTCCGCGTCGGACGAACTCCTCCACGAGGTAGGGCGCCTCGGCGGAACCGCCGCCGCTGGGCGGGTGGAAGGGCTCATGGGTCAGGAACGCGACGCGCATGGCGGATGGGGATCCTGGGCTTTCCTGAAGTGCCGGTCCCGGCTCAGGCCTGTTCCCGCAGGAAGCGGGTGAGGATGGCCGACGCCTTCTCGAGGGACTTCACCTCCACCCATTCGTCCTCGGTGTGGGCCTGGGCGATGTCCCCGGGGCCGAACACCACCGCGGGCGTACCGGCGGCGGAAAGCGGGGCGGCGTCGGTGAAGTAGTGGACGCCGATGGTCTTCCTGCGGCCCGCGGCCCGGGTCAACGCGGCGACCAGCGGCAGTTCCGGGTCGGTGTCGAGCGGTTCGCACGGGGCGGTCCGGAGGTTGTCGAAGCCCGCCTTCAGGCGGTGCCGACGCAGCAGGGCCGTGATCTCCCGACGGACGCCGGCCTCGGTCTCGCCCGGCAGGGTGCGCCGGTCGATGGCGATGACGCAGTCCGCCGGCACGATGTTGGGCTGCCGTCCGCCGGCGATGCGCCCGACGTTGACCGTGGGGCGGCCGAGCCTGGGATGCGGCTTCCGCGAGGCGAGTTCCTTGGCGTAGTCCTCCTCGAGGGCGAGGACGATGCGGGCCATGTCGGCCACGGCGTTGCGCCCGAGGTGGGGTGTCGCACCGTGGGCCGCGCGGCCCACGGAACGGAGCTGCAGCCAGACGTCCCCCTTGTGGGCCGTGACCACCTCGAGCCCGGTCGGCTCGCCGACGATCGCGAGGTCCGCCCGGCCACCGGTCCGCGCGAAATGCCGGGAACCGAGCTGCATGTTCTCCTCGTCGGCGAGGCCGATGAAGACGATCTCGGTGTCCCGCGGCCGCAGGCCGGACGCGGCGAGGTCGAGGAGCGCCTGGAAATAGGCGGCCACGGAACCCTTGGTGTCGCAGGCCCCGCGTCCGTGGATCCGGCCGCCGACGACACGGGGGCGGAGCTGCCCGGACAGGGCGGGTTCGCCGACGGTGTCGAGGTGTGGGGCGAGGAAGAGGCGTCGGCGGGGACGTCCGGCGGGGGCCATCCGGACGACGAGGTTCTCACGGCCCGGCGCAACCGTCTGCCTCTCCACGTCCAGGCCGGCCTTGGTCGCGAGGTCGGCGAGGTGGGCGGCCACGCGGTGTTCCCCGGTCAGCTCCGGATCCTGGAGGAAGGCGGGATTGACGCTCGGCAAGGCGATCAGGTCGCAGAGCAGGCGGACGATGGGAGCCGGTGCGGGCACGGTGAGAGGACGATACACCGGCCGTGGGACAATTCGAATCCGGAAACGGGAAATGCTCCCGGGACGGAACCGGAAAGCGGGGGAAGCCGACGCCCCACCCGCACCCCGGCATCACGAACCGCCACCGGCCAACCGGCGCATCTTGCGGAAAAACCGGGCCACAAGCCCCGTGGAATACTCGGGGCGGCCGACAAGGTCCTGGCCACCGTCCGCGGCACCGCGGCCTGTGGAACGCCGGCAGTTGGGACAACGGGTGTAGTAGCGGGCAACCGGCTCGCCACAGGAGCGGCATGGACGGAAGAGTTCCCGACCGCATTGCTGGCAGTTGCGGCAATCCGTGGGATTGAGCGCTTCGCAATGGTCGCAAAGGATGGCGTTGGGCATGACGGTCTGAACTCCCTTGTCCCCATGTCCACCAAGCCGACTCTCCAAGGCACGGGTGAGCCTTGGAGCCTTTCGACTCGATGTGTTCACAGGGTTGTAAAAATGGTTCCCCGATGAACGCCCTTCTGCCAGAAGTATTTTCCCCGGTTCGTTCCGATGGGATCCGGGGCCGGGGACCTTCCGTGAGCCTCGATCCAAGACGATTCGATCCAGGGGAAACGAAGGACGACCGCACTCAAGTTCGGCAAGACGCCATTGGGGCTCAGGATCGGGGTGCGAAACCGCAGTCACCACCCGGAGCACACTTCCACGGCGGGAATCCGACGGCATTCCCCCCTCTCCCCACCGGCTTTGCGGTCTTGCGCGCCGGTTCCTTCCGCATCGGTGCCGCTACGGACGAAGCCGCAGTTCGGCGGCATCCTTGGTGACCGGATGCCGTGTGGACTTCCCCCCGGGCCAGCGGACCTCGACCGCCTCCGTGCCCTCCGGGCGTCCCAGCACCGTTGTCGGATCGTCGCAGGAAAGATGACCCGACCCGAGGTGGAGTTCGCGCCATGGCCCCGTCTTCCCGACGCCGAGCACGCGGACCGCGGCACCGATGGCGGCGGGGTTTCCGGCAGGGCCTTCCAGACGCACCCGCAGACCCGGTTTGCCGCCGACATTGCGCCAGAGGGTCGTCGCCGCGCCGTTCTGTCCCACGGCGAGATCGATCCGGCCGTCCGCGTCGAAGTCCGCGACGGCCGCGCCACGGCCATCCCCATGGACCACGACGCCGCTCAGGAAGTCGGCCCGGAAGCCGCCCGATCCGTTGCCGCGAAGCCAGAGCCCCCGGCCGGCATCGCTGCGTTCGGCGAACGGATGCGCCGTGGAGTCGTTCTGCGCGACGAAGAGGTCGTCGTGGCCGTCGCCGTCGTAGTCGGCCACGCAGAGCCCCTGGACGGTGGACCACTGGGCCGCAGCCGGCAGCGGACGGACCTCGAAGCGGTCGCCGCGGTTGAGCAGCACCACCGACTCCTGGGTGTCGATCCAAAGCCGGGTCGCCCGGGCGGCCGATTCCCCGAAGAGCGACGGCACCGAGGAGGTCGAGTAGGCGCGGTAGGAGGTCACGGCGTCGCGCACCGCGGGGAACAGGGCGGTCATCATCATGAACTCCCGTTCCGGCCGGTCCACGTTGCCAACCGGGTCGTGCCAGGCCTCGATCAGGTCGTTGCCACCGCCGGATCCGAAGTCGCCGGCGTAGAGGCGTCGTGGGGAGGCCGTCGTCCCGACCTGGCGACGGTTGGTTCCCTCGTTGCCGAGGACGACGTCGAGCCGGCCGTCCTCGTCGAAGTCCCCGGCGGCCACCGACGACCAGGCGCCTCGGAGGCCGCCACCGCGGTTCCAATCGAAGCGCGGCTCCCACGGCTTCAGGCGACCCGCCTCGTTGCGGAAGAACCGCGGGGCGCCCCAGTCGACCGCGACCACGAGATCCGGCCGGCCGTCGCCGTCGAGGTCGGTGAAGCAGGCCGCGGTGGCCATTCCGATGGACCCGAGACGTTCGGCGACGACGAGGCGTCCGCCTTGGTTGCGCAGCAGGAGCGACGGGTCCGGATCCGGATACCTGCCCGGCACGGTGCGGGAGCCGACGAAGACCTCCAGTTCGCCGTCGCCATCGACGTCCGCCGCCGCCAGCGGGCCGGTGCCGAAGGCGCTTCCGACGAGCATCTCGCCGCTCCGACCGCTGGCCGGGTCGTACAGCCGCAACGCGCCGCCGTTGGTCAGGCCGTCCTCGAAGTTGGACACCCCGGCGACGAGCGCGCCGTTCAACGGAAGGATCGCGGTGAGATCCCGGCCGGTGGGCTTCTGGAACGGAGGGCGGTCCATCGCGCTGAACCCGCCGCGCCCGTCGTTGAGGAAGGCGGCCGGACGACCGCCGCGTCCCGCTCCGACGACGAGGTCCGGATGGCCGTTCCCGTCGAGATCCGTCCATGTCACCCCGGGCCCCGCTTGCGAAAGCCGCATCGGCAGCGTGGGTTGGCGCGCGAAGTCGTCGAACGGCTCGTCGACATGGACATGGCCCAAACGCGCCGAGACGTCCTCGAAGGTCGGCCTGGCCGGCTCTGGGTTGCCCGGGGCCGGGGGCAACGGCGCGCCGGCGACCACGGTGACGGCGGAGCCGGCGGCGGCACCCGACAGAAATTCCACGGCGCCACCGGGCCAACGGACCTCGATGTCCACCTTCGTGGCGGTGCCGGTGGCGAACGTCCTCTCGGGCGCGTCCCCACCCAGGTAGCGGCCGCCGGCGAAGACCTCCGTGGTCTGGGCGGGCAGGCCGGCCGCACGGACGGTGATGCGCGCACCGATGCCGGCGCTGTTGGGGGAGGGTCCGCGCAGCCCGATCCGGACCCGAGGCGCGGTGGAGTTGTTGCGGTACAACCCCGGGGCGTCCGAGAGGTCGTTCATGACCACGTCCAGGTCGCCGTCGCCGTCGATGTCCCCGAGGGCGACCCCTTGGGAGATGGTGTCGGCGGTGAAGCCCCAGGCGGCCGAGACGTCGTCGAAGGTGGCGTCGCCGCGGTTGCGGAACGCGACGTTCGGCGTGGCAAGCGAGGGCACGGTGCGGACGAGCGCGGCGACCTGCGCCGGGGTCGAGGCCTGTCCCGCGGCCGACGCCTCGGAGATGCGCCGCGTGGCGTCGCCGTCCTGGAAGTCCCGCCTCTGGCCGTTGGGGACGATCAGGTCCTCGAACCCGTCCAGGTCCACGTCGAGCGACACCGGTCCCCAGGACCATTCGCTCGCCGCCACGCCGGCCTGCCACGCGGTGTCCGCCCAGGTCCCGTCGCCGCGCTGGATCTGGAGCACGTTGCGCTGGACCTGCGCCCGCGTCGCGAACCGGCCCGGCAACCGCAGGGTCGGCGCCAGGCCGGCCATCTGCGTGTGTCGCCACGCACGGTTGCGGCTGAACATGTCCACCGCGAAGAAGTCCACGTGGCCGTCCCGGTTGAAGTCCCCGAAGTCCACGCCCATGGAGAAGGTCGGGTTGTTCCGCAGCGCGATCGGGGACAGGGCCTTGAACCGGGGCTTCCGGTCGGGGCCGGTCGCGTTCATCCACACGCGGTCCGGGGTCTGCAGGTCGTTGCAGACGTACAGGTCGGGACGTCCGTCGCCGTCCATGTCGTGGAACCGCGCCGCCAGGCCCCAGTCCCCCGGCGGCGACGTCAACGGCCGGCCCGACTCGTCCACGAAGGCGCCTCCCGTCCACGGGACCTCGGCGAAGACGCCACGGCCGTCGTTGAGGAGGAGGGCGTCGGCCTCGCCCAGTTCGGCGACGTCGCCGCCCGGGCCGAGTTCGAAGCGGTTGGTCAGGTCGGGCGCGGTGACGGGACGGCCGTTGACCGCGACGATGACCGGACCCTGCGGCGTCTGGCGCATCTGGTAGCGGGTGTTGGGCTGGTCGAGGATCGTGACCGGCCGGAACCGAGCGACGTACAGGTCGAGGTCGCCGTCGCCGTCCACGTCCGCCAGGGCGAGCGAGGTGGCCCCGTGGCGCGAGCGGAGACCGGCGGCGTCGGTGGATTCCACGAAGCGGCCTTGGCCGTCGTTCCGGAAAAGCCGCGTGCCGCCGCCGAGCGCGTTCAGGAACAGGTCCACGTCGCCGTCGCCATCCACGTCCGCGAAGGCCGCTCCGGTCATGTCGAACGAGCCGGAGGTCGGATTGCGCCAGTCGATCCCCGGGAAGGCGGCGACGGAAACGTCGGCGAATGTCCATCCGCCGAGGTTTCGGTAGAGCGCCGGCGGCACGTCGGCGCCGCAAAGCAGCAGGTCGGGACGTCCGTCGGCGTCGAAATCGCCCAACGCCACGCCGGAGCCGGACAGCAGGTTGCGGTTGGTGATCGACCGTTCGTCGGAGAGGACGTTGGTGAAGCCGATTCCGGCCGCGGTGGCCGGCATCCGCGTGAAACCCGGCGCCAGCGTCCCGGCGGACGCCAACGGACGCGTCTCGACGGTGGCCGCGGCGGCGGCCGGCAGGCTGGCCAGCAGGGCGACAAGGCCCGCGGCGCGGAGGGACGATCGGCGGTGGGGCATCATGGGAGGATCCGGATCGGACCGTTGCGGGGAACGACCACCGACCGCGTCCCGGCGGCGACGGGATGGCGGACGACTTCTCCGTCGGGCCAACGGATTTCCAGCTCGCCGGCCACGCCCCGGGTCCCGAGGACCGTCGCCGGACTGTCGACGCCGAGGCCGCCGCCGCCGGCCCGGATCTCGCGACGGGGACCGGCCTTGCCCTCCTGATGCCAGCGCAACGAGGCGCCGAGCGCGTCGGGATTGCGGGCCGCGCCGAGCAACCGGACACGCAGTCCGGGAGTGGCGGCGAGGTTGCGGTGCAGGAGGGTCGGGGCGGAATTCTGGCCCAGCACCAGGTCCATCCGTCCGTCGTGGTCGAAGTCCGCCACGGCGACACCGCGCTGCTCGCCCCACGCGGCGATGCCCGGATGCGGGTCCTCCGCGAATCCTCCGCGCCCGTCGCCGAGCAGAAGGAGTCCTCGACCGGCGTCGTAGCGGGCCTCGTCGGGACGGATGCCGAAGACGTTCTGGGCGAGGAACAGGTCCTCGGATCCGTCGCCGTCGAAGTCCGCCACCGCGATGCCCTGCACCGGTGAGAACTGGGCCACCACCGGCAGCGCCTTCCATTCGAAGTGGTCGCCGCGGTTCAGGAGGAGGCCCGAGTCGAGGTTGACCGCCTCCAGCAGGGGGAGGTCGGCGGGCAGCCCTTCCAGCAGTTGCGGCAAGGTAGCCCGGCCGAAGGATTCCAAGGTCGGATACCGCTGCGCCACCGAGGGCAGCATCGCCGCCAGCAGCGGCTGCCGGCGCACCGGCAATTCCACCCCGCCCGGCCCGACATGGCTCTCGATCATCTCGACGAAGCCGTCGCCGTTGAAGTCCCCGTGGCGCCCCCGCAGCGGACGCCGTTCCGCGGCGGCACCGAGGAAGTGGTTCCGCCCCCAGTTCCCGGCCACGAGGTCCATGCGACCGTCGCCGTCGACATCCGCCGCGGTCAACGCCTGCCACCAGCCGGTCCACCGGGAGAGCCGATCGGCGCCCGGAGGCAACCCGGCGCCCCGCAGCGGCGGATCCCACGGCACCAGTCGTCCCTGTTGGTTGCGGAGAAGGCGGATCGCCCCCCATTCGCAGGAAAGCGCGAGGTCCGGGCGGGCGTCGCCGTCGAGGTCGGTGAACACCGC
Organism: Verrucomicrobiales bacterium; assembly: GCA_027488845.1. Lineage (GTDB taxonomy): Bacteria > Verrucomicrobiota > Verrucomicrobiia > Limisphaerales > UBA9464 > SXXZ01. Next base: position 83,609 of record JAIYBC010000063.1, read on the forward strand.
GGACTGGACCAGTCCGATGCGTTCGACGCGTTCCGCCACGCCGAGGCGGCCGCCGTCGTTGCGGACCAGCAGCGAGGTCGCGGGTTCCGGGTAGCGTCCGGCGACATGGCGGACGCCGACGAAGATCTCCGGCGTGCCGTCCCCGTCGACGTCCGCCGCGGCCAACGATCCCACCGCCGCGGCCTTGCCGCCCAAGACCTCACCGCTGCGACCGGTCGCCAGGTCGATGATCCGGAGGGCGCCGCCGTTGGTCTGGCCGTCCTCGTGGTTGCTCACGCCCGCGAGGATCGCCCCGCCCAGCGGGAGCATCGTGGTCAGGTCCCGCGCGGTCGGGCGTGCGAAGGCGGCGAGCGGCAGGGTCCCGAAGGCGGCGCCGGCGGCGTTCGTCCAGGCGTTCGGCGTCCCACCCTGTCCGGAGGAGACGAGCAGGTCCTCCCAGCCGTCGCCGTCGAGGTCCGTCCAGGTCACTCCCGGGCCGGGGGTCGAAAGGTCGCGTGGGGCCGATGGCTGACGCCCGAACTCGTCGAAGGGCGTGTCGAAATGGGTGTGTCGGATGCGGTCGGAGAGATCCTCGAAGCGCGGACGGGGCGGCGCGGCGGACGCGGATGCGACCCGCACGGAATCCGACTGTCCGACGACCACCGAGCCGGGACCCACCGCGGAGAGGCGGGTGACGCTCCCGTCGCGCCAGGCGACCTCGAGGGCCACGGCCGCGTTCGTTCCCGTGGCGAAGGTCCTCACCGCGTCGTCGCCCGAGAGGTACCGTCCGCCGGCGATCATCTCCTGGGTCTGGATCGGCAGGCCGGGCGCCGTGACCCGGATCCGCGCGCCGATGCCGCGGGTGTTCGGTGCGGTTCCGCGGAGCCGCACCAGCAGGCGTCCGGCACCCGCCCCGTTGCGCAGCACCTTGGCGGGACCGTTGAGCGCATTGAGCACCAGGTCGAGGTCGCCGTCGCCGTCGAGATCCGCCGCGGCCATGCCGTGCTCGACGCCGGATTCGTCGAATCCCCAGGCGGTGGAGACATCCTCGAAGGTCAGGTCGCCGCGGTTGCGGAACGCGGCGTTCGGGGCGTCGAACGGCCGGAACATCCGTCGCATCTCCAGCAGCTCCCGCGAACCGTTCCTGCCCGCCGACTTCAACGCCTCGGCCCGGGCGCCGACGTCGGCGTCGAGCATGTCGAGGGCATGGCCGTTCGAGACCAGCAGGTCCTCCCAGCCGTCGAGGTCGACATCGAGGAAGATCGGCGTCCACGCCCACTCGGCGGCGCTCAATCCCGCGAGGCGGCCGATCTCGGCGAAGGTGCCGTCGGGCCGACCTCGGAAGAGGGTGTTGTGCGAGAACTGCGGCCGGTCGTCGAGGACCCCCGGCTGGTTGAACCCGGGCGGAAGGCCGTCCAGCTGCACGTTCCGGCGCCAATGCTCGCGGCTCAACATGTCGAGCACGAGGAAGTCGTCCCGTCCGTCCCGGTCGACGTCCGCCGCATCGATCCCCATCGAGAAGGCCGGAGTGTGACGCAGCGCGACGGGACGGGACGCCCGGAACCGAAGCGGGCCACCCGACGGCGTCTCGTTGATCCAGAAGCGGTCCTCGGACTGGAAGTCGTTGCAGACGTAGAGATCGGGACGTCCGTCGCCGTCGAGGTCCCGGAACATCACGCTGAGTCCCCAGTCGTAGGGTGGACCGGTGAGCGGCTTGCCGGTGGCGTCGAGGAACGCGCCTCCGCTCCAGGAAACGGCCGTGAAGCCGCCGCGTCCGTCGTTCAGGAAGAGGGCGTCCGGCTCGCCGTTCTCCATCGGACCGGACGGGGTCATCGTGAAGCGCCCGACCAGGTCCGGGGCGCTGGTGGGACGGCCGTTGTAGGCGACGATCCGTTGTCGGCCGCCCTCGTCGCGCACCTGGTACCGCGCCCCGGGATCGTCCCGGACGGTCACCCCGCGGTAGTTCGACACATAGAGGTCGAGGTCGCCGTCACCGTCGGCGTCGGCCAGGGCGATGCTCGATCCCGCGCGGTCCGGATTGATCCGGCCGGATTCCACGAACCGGCCGCCGCCGTCGTTGCGCAGGATCCGGGTCCCCTGCCCCAAGGTGTTCAACACCAGGTCCGGATGACCGTCGCCATCGACGTCGGCGGAGGCCGAACCGGTGACCTCGAGGCCTCCGAGGAGAGCCTGCGGGAAGGAGGAACCGGTGACGTCGGTGAACCGCCAGCCGCCGAGGTTCCGCCAAAGCCGGGAACCGCCCGCGTAGGCGCCGAGGAACACGTCCGTGCGGCCGTCGGCGTCGAAGTCCGCAAGGGCCACGCCGGAGCCGTTGAGGGCGATCTGGTTGGTCAGGTAACGGGACGCCGGGACCACGTTGGTGAAGGCGATCCCGGTTTCGCCGGGGCCCAAGGAGGTGAATCCGGAACGGGGTCCGTCGGCCGCGGCGAGGGAGGCCACCGTCAGGGCCAGCACCATGGCCAACGGGGTCGCGCCCGGAAGCGGACGGACCTCCGGAAGGGAATGGCGGGGCGTTCGACGGGGCACGGGAGGAGGATCCCCGCACCGGCCCGGGCGTGCCAGCGCAGAAAGGTCGGGCCGGAGGACGGACCCGCGGGAGGCCAGTCGGACGTTGATGCGATGAGGCCGGCCGGATCATCCTGTCCCCATGCATTTCCTCGTCACGGGTGGCGCCGGATTCATCGGGTCCCACGTGGCCGAACATCTCCTGGCCGCGGGCCATGAAGTGACGGTTTTCGACGATCTCAACCCGTTCTACGACCCGGCGATCAAGCGGGCGACGCTCCAGGTCCTGGAACGGTCCGGGAGCGGGCGCTTCCGTTTCGTCCAGGGAGACCTGGTGGAACGGGCGTCCTTGGACGCCGTGTTCGCCGGGGAAAGGATCGACCAGGTGATCCACCTCGCGGCGCGGGCCGGAGTGCGGCCGAGCCTTCAGGAGCCCGCCCTCTACCAGCGGGTGAACGTGGAGGGCACGGTGAACCTGCTCGAGGCCGGAAGGCTGGCCGGCGTGGGGAAGTTCATCCTCGCCTCGTCGTCGTCGGTGTACGGGGTCAACGCCAAGGTTCCCTTCTCCGAGGACGACCCGATCTTCCGCGCGATCTCGCCGTACGCCTCGAGCAAGCTGGCCTGCGAGGCCCTCGGCCACACCTACCACCACGTGTACGGACTCGACGTGGTGATGCTGCGCTTCTTCACCGTGTACGGCCCCCGGCAGCGGCCGGACCTCGCCATCCACAAGTTCGCCCGCCTGATCGACTCCGGACGGCCCGTGCCGGTGTTCGGGGACGGGTCCACGGCCCGCGACTACACCTACGTGGACGACATCGTCTCCGGCGTCCTCGCCTGCACGCGTCGGCAGTTCGGGTTCGGGATCTACAACCTCGGCGAATCCCAGACGGTGACCCTCTCGGAGCTGATCACGCTGTTGGAGCAGGCGTTGGGCAGGAAGGCGGTCCTCGACCGTCAGCCGTTGCAGCCGGGAGACGTGCCGATCACCTACGCCGACATCTCGAAGGCGGGACGCGACCTCGGATACGATCCGCGGACGAAGATCGCCGAGGGGATCCCGCGGTTCGTCGAGTGGTTCCGCCGGGCGGCCGGCTGATCCGGCCCCCCTCCTGCAGACCCGCCGTTCCGCTTCGCGGCCCGGAGGCTTCGCGGCTTCGCCCGACGGACTCCCCGCGGGAGTCCGGTTCAGCGGGTGAGCTGCTTCTCGAGATAGCCCACGTCCTGCCGGACCTTGGACTCCACCTCCATGCGGTCGCGCACCTGGCGGCAGGCATGCAGCACCGTGCCGTGGTCGCGTCCTCCGAAGGCGTCGCCGATGGAGCTGAGGGAATGGTCGGTGAGCTGCCGGGCGAGATACATGGCGATCTGGCGCGGGAAGGCGATGTTCTCCGGACGCCGCTTGCTGGTCATGTCGGCCAGGCGGATGTCGAAGTAGTCGGCGACGCGGCGTTGGATCTCGCCGATGGAGATCGCGACCTTGCCCTCCTCCTGGAGGATCTCACGCAGCAGGGTCTCGATGGTCTCGAGGTCGAGGTCCTTGCCGGTGAGCTGGGCGTAGGCGGCGACGCGCACGAGGGCGCCTTCGAGGCGGCGGATGTTGGTCCGGATGCGGTTGGCGAGGAACGAGATGATCTCGGGCGGCAGCTCCACGCTGAGGGCCGCGGCCTTCTTGTGGAGGATCGCGAGGCGGGTCTCGACGTCGGGGGCCTTGACGTCGGCGGTCATGCCCCACTCGAAGCGCGAGGTGAGGCGCTGTTCGAGCCCCTGGATCTCGTTGGCCGGGCGGTCGCAGGTCAGGACGATCTGCTTGTGGCAGTCGTGGAGGGCGTTGAAGGTGTGGAAGAACTCCTCCTGGATGCGCTCCTTGCCGGCGAGGAACTGGACGTCGTCGATGAGCAGGACGTCGAGTTCGCGGTACTTCTTGCGGAACCGGGGCAGCTGTCCGTTCTGGAGGGCCTCGATGAACTCGTTGGTGAAGCGCTCGCAGGAGAGGTAGCCGATGCGGGCGTTGCGCCTGTGGGCGTGGACGTGTTGGCCGATGGCCTGGAGGAGATGGGTCTTGCCGAGACCGACGCCGCCGAAGAGGAACAGCGGGTTGTAGGTCAGGCCAGGCTTCTGGGCGACGGCCACCGAAGCGGCATGGGCGTGGTGGTTGTTGCTGCCGACCACGAAGGTGTCGAAGACGTTGTTCGGATTGAAGAACGCGTCGGGCCGGCGGGTGGCGGGTTCCTTGGCGACCGGCGAGGGGATCGGGGCCAGGGGAGCCGACGAGGACTCGGCCGATTCGTCCGGAACCGCGGTTCCGGAGCCGGCGGCAACCGCGGACTCCGCCGCGCGGACCGCGAAGGCGATCTGCACGGGCCGCACCGCGGTGCGGCTGACCACGGACCGAAGCACGTCGAGGTAGTTGTCCTTGAGCCAGAACTCGCAGAACTCGTCCGCCACCTCCAGGGTCAGCACATCGCCGTCCATCCGGCTCGCGCTCACGGGAGCGAACCAGAGATTGTAGAGCTCGGTCTTGAGCATTCCACGCAGCGTCTGCTGCGCGGCGGACCAGATGGCTTGTGCGTTATCGGACATGATGGACTGGGAAGGGATCGGAAAGCGCGGTGGCGATGGGTTTTTCGGTTTTATTCACCTGACGACTTCACCCGGCTGTAACCTGCCCAAAGACAGGCGTTTGGCCGTGGTTTCCATCGACGAAAACACCGCGTGATCCGGCGAAAACCGCCTGGATTGCTAGGCTTAAAAAGCGTTGGAACCTATTGGTTTCCAACGCTTTACTTAGATCTAGCTTCGCAGCCTTTTGAGACGATTTCACCGTGGTGGGCACCCAACTGCACTTGTGACGGCCGAGGCTTCTAAGAGAAAGCGGCGGCCGCCGCGAGGAGAAGTTTCGGGGTGTTGCCCCCACGTTGTTCACAACGTGGAAAACCGCCCGGAAAAGACTACTTCTTTTTGGCCGGAGCCTTCTTGGCAGGCGCCTTCTTGGCCGGAGCCTTGGGGGCGGCGGCCTTCTTGGCGGGGGCCTTCGGGGCGGCGGCCTTCTTCGCCGGAGCCTTCGGGGCGGCGGCGGCCTTCTTGGCCGGGGCCTTCGGGGCGACGGCCTTCTTGGCGGGGGCCTTCTTGGCGGCTTGCTGCTTTTCGGTTGCGGGCATGGATTTGTACTCCTGTTGGTTTGTTGGTTCTCTCTGCACTTCGCGTCAGACGGCGGCTTCCCCGCGTTCGTCGGTACGAATCCGGATGACCTCCTCCAACGCAAAAACAAAAACCTTGCCGTCGCCGATCTTGCCGGTCTTGGCGGATCGCACGATGGCCTGAACCGCAGTGGACACCTTTTCCTCCGCAACCACCACCTCCAGCTTCAGCTTGGGGAGGAAGTCGACGGTGTACTCGGCGCCACGGTAGGTCTCGGTGTGGCCACGCTGCCGACCGAATCCCTTGACCTCGGTGACCGTCATCCCCTCGATCCCCTGCTCCGTCAGCGCCGCCTTCACGTCGTCGAGCTTGAAGGGCTTGATGATGGCCTCGATCTTCTTCATCTGGGTGGGCTGTGGAACCGGGGAGTGAGGAGGGAATTATCCGCGCAACCAGAAGCTGACAATCCGATTTCACAAAAACGTGCGCGGACTTCCAGCCCGTCGGCACAGGTGTCAGGGTCGCCTCCACCGTGCGCGAACGATGGCAGAAGTACACCGAGGAGGCCGAGACCTATCTCCTCGCCGTGATCCTCGACGGCCTTCCCGGCCGCAAGGCCGACGTCATCCGGACCCTCCTGGCGGGTCTTTCACACGTCTTCGCCGGCATCGTGAAGCTGCGCCGGCTCCTCTACACCCTCCGCATCCTCCGCGACTCCACGCTCGGCGTGCAGGTGATCGCCGTCGGCAACCTCACCGTCGGCGGCACCGGCAAGACGCCGGTCGTCGAGAAGTTCGCCCGGGCCCTGCAGGACGCCGGACGGAAGGTCGCCATCCTCTCCCGCGGCTACCGCTCCCGACCCAAGCCCGTCGGCGAACGCCTGCTCGACAAGCTCCTGCTCCGCGAGGACACCACGCCCCCACGCATCGTCTCCGACGGCCACTCGCTGCTCCTCGACTCCGAGACCGCCGGCGACGAACCGTACATGCTCGCGTCCAACCTGAGGGACGTCGTCGTCCTCGTGGACAAGGACCGGGTCAAGGCGGGCCGCTATGCGGTGGAACACTTCGGCTGCGACACGTTGCTCCTCGACGATGGCTTCCAGTATTGGCGCCTTGCGGGACGCCGTACCGACGTCGTGCTCGTCGACTGCCAGCTGCCGTTCGGCAACGAGTACCTCCTTCCCCGGGGCACCCTGCGGGAGCCCCCGTCCCATCTCGCCCGGGCCAGCGTCATCTTCCTCACCAAGAGCGACGGCCGGACCGCCGCCCTCCGGGAACGGATCCACCAGCTCAATCCCCGGGCCGACATCATCGAGTGCCTGCACCATCCCCTGTATTTCGAGGATGTCTTCACCGGCGAACGCCACGGCCTCGACCTGCTCCGGGGACGGAAGGTCGCAAGCCTCACCGGCATCGCGCAGCCGGAGTCCTTCGAGTCCAAGCTGGCCGAACTCGGCGCCGAAATCGTCCTCGCCCGGCGATTCGCCGACCACCACCGCTTCACCCAGCAGGAGGTGCTCGACGCCGTGAACCGCGGCAAGAAGCGGCGTGCCGACATGTTGCTCACCACCCAGAAGGACGCCGTGCGCTTCCCCAAACTCGATCGCCGCGACCTCCCGGTCTACTTCATGCGCGTCGAGATCAAGATCCTCGCCGGCGCCGAGGGATTCGACGAGGCGGTCCGACGCATCTGCTTCCGTTGATCCTCCGCCAGAAGGACGGCGACCCTCGGATCCACGGCGAACGGGCATCGGCAACGGTTCGCGAACGTTATCGCCCGGAGGTAACCGGCCATTTCGACATTGCCGGCACCGGGAAGCGAATCTAGAAACCTCCCGGTCGCCGGTGAAAACCGGGGATTGGGCGGACACCGGAGAACCAACATTCGTCCGTCCGTTCCGGGCCGGGTGCGCTTATTTCAGCAGGGTTCTCCACCCTCGCCTCCTTGGCGTGTCCGACCCGGGGCCCCTTTCGCGGGTGCGGCTTCACCGGAAGCCGCACCCGCACTTCCCATCCGTTGCGGGGGCTGCCCGACCGTAACCTCTCCGTCACTGTTCCAACGTGCGCAGGAAGTTCCCGACCGAGGCGCCGTCCACCACCGACGAGACCGAAACCCGGGAACCGTCGGACGGAATCCGCCCGGTACCCTCCGGTTTCCATTCCAGCAGGTTGGTCGAGCTCTGCACCGAGAACTCCTGTCCCGGGGCGCCATGGATCTCCAACTGCAGGCGTCCCTGCTCGACCGCCGCCCGTTCGACCGCCACCGGCCGGGGGCTGAACCGCAGCAGCCGGCTGGAGAACTTGAACTCGCCGACCCAGAGGCAGGAGCCGTCCCAGGCCAGGCTGCCCGGCATGAAGAGACTGGAACGGCCGATGTTGGGTCCGACGTCGGAGGTGTCGGCCGCACCCAGGATCAAGGACGCCCGGGCGCCGGCCAGCACCTCCTCCATCGAGTTCCATCCCAACACCCGGTTGTAGCTGGTGTCCGCCACCCAGAGCCGGGTGCCGTCGAGGAGCGCACCTTCCGGCAGGTTGAACCCGACGCCGGCCACGGAAACGGGCGGGACGTTGTCGCGGTTCAACAGGGTGACCACCGGCTGCGAGGCGTCGGTGATGCCCTCAAGCCGGTAGATGGCGACCGCGTGCGGCGGACCGCTGATCGGCACCGCCAGGTAGGTCCCGTCGCTGCTGATCCGGCCCGGTCGGCCGCTGAGGGCCAGCGTCGCCACGGGCACCGCATCGGTCGCCGGGATGCCCGACCAGACATGCACCTTCTGCTGACCGTAGTCGGCCACGGCGAGGTGACGTGCATCCAGGGCGATGCCGCGGATCTGGTCGAACACGACGTTCCCGATCCGGCCCGCGATGACGCGGTCCGGCAGTTGGCCGTCCTTCGGCGCTTGGTTCCAGATCCAGATCCGACCCTGCCCGCCCATGACCAGCCGTCCGTCATGGTAGGCACCCGCCCAAGGGCTGATCCCCCGATAGACCAGGTCGGGATGGGCACCGCTGGTGTCGGGCCGCTTCTTCCACAGGTACAGGGAACGGTCGAAGTCGGAACCCACCCAGAGCGACGTGCCGTCGGTGACCACCGCCGGATTCTGGATCAGGAACCCGGTGCGGAGGGTGTTGGTGTCCACATGCGGCGAGCCGATGGCGAAGTCGGGACGGGCATCCGCACGCGCCGGGACCGAGTTGAAGACGAGGACGCGGTTCAGGTTCTCGTCGACCGTGTAGAAGCGGCCGCCGGCCACCGCGAGCCCGATGCCGTCGCCGCCGAAGGGCAGGTTCAGGGAGAGCTTCGGCGCGTCGGTCGCGGAATCCGGGAAGCCGTCATGGACCTCCATGCGTCCTTCGCCGAGCAGGACCAGCGACCCGTCGACCGACCCTCCGCGCAACCGGGAACCCTGGCGGACGAAGTGGTGCGTGTCCGACGCGGATTCCGGCAGGCTGCGCCAGAAGTAGGTGGCATGGGTCCCGCCGGGTCCGGGTGCGACGGGCAACCGGCAGTTGTGGTCGTCGAGCGCGAGCGTCACGCCGTCACAGGTCAGCGTCCTCGGGGTTCCGAAGGCCGGATCCCGCAGGATGAACGACGGCGCGGTGGTTCCGTCGGCGGGCCATTCCTTCCAGACCATCAGCGCCCCGCCCTGGGTCGCGCTCACCATGAGACGCCGGCCATCCGTCCAAAGGCCCCACGGCCAGGAAAGGGGCATGGTCCCGAAGGTCGAGAACTCGCGGATCCGGATCTGGAAATCCGCCGCCTGGCCCGAGACGGTCGGCGGTCGGTTCCAGACCAGCACCCGGTCGTTGTCGGTGTCCGCCACCACCAGGCGTCCATCGGCGATCGAGGCCGCCATCGGCCAGTTCATCTGGTCCAGGCCGGAGCCCGGATCGTTCTGCAGGAAGTCCCGTTGGCCGAGGACGAGGTCGGGCGGCGTGTTCGAGGCGGGGGGACTGTTCCAGACCAGCACGCGGTTGTTGTTCCGGTCGCAAAGCACCAGCCGGGTTCCATCGCTCGCCACGTGCGAGGGATGGTTGAACATCAACGGCCCTCCGGTGAGATTGAAGCCGTACCCCGACAGCATCAGGTCGGCGGACTGTCCCGTCCGGAAGCGGCCCGGGAAGCGGTTCGTCGCCTCGGGGTACTGCGAGCCGGTCCGCTCGACGGACACCGTCTCGGTGGGAAGCATGGACTTGGGCGGTCGCCGGAAACCTGGGGTCGGCTCGGCCCGCGAGGGTGCCAGGCCGATCAACAGGACGAGGAGGAACGAGGATGCGGATGTCTTGGTTTTCATGTGTGATGGATCGGAATCGCGCAGGGCGATCCGGATCCGGGGAGACGCCGGGCTTGTTGGAATCCGGTCAAAGCGGCCCCGTCCGATTGTAAATCCGGGTAAAGGCAAGCGACCTGCGACGGAGCGGCGATCCACACTGGTCCAGCCATGGAAGAAGGCGTTCAAGGTGGCGGCACACGGGTGCTGATGGTGGACGACGACGTGCGGCTGTGCCGTCTCACGGAGCGTTTCCTGGCACCGATGGGCTATGAGGTCTTCTCGGTGCACACGGGGCCCGAAGGGCTCGACGCGGTCCTCACGGGCCAATGGCATGTGGTGCTGCTCGACGTGATGCTGCCGGGGCTGGACGGCTTCGAGCTGCTCCGCCGGATCCGGGCCCGAAGCGACGTCCCGGTGCTGATGCGTTCGGCACGGGGCGAATCCGACGACCGCATCGTCGGGCTGGAACTCGGCGCGGACGACTACCTGCCGAAGACCTTCACCCCCAGGGAACTGCTGGCGCGGATCCGGGCGGTGACGCGTCGTCGGGCCGGGGAGACGGTTTCGAGCGGGGCCGTCGTTCCCGACGAGGTGGTCGCAGGCGCCCTCCGCATCCACACGGGACTGCGCCGGGCGTGGTTCGAGGAACGGGAGCTGGAACTGACCGCGACGGAATTCGACCTCCTGCTGGCTTTCGCCCGTTCCCGCGGACGCGTCCGCACGCGCGAGTCTCTGGTGGAGGAGATCCGGGATCGGTCCTTTGAGGCGTTCGACCGCTCGGTCGACGTCCATGTCTCCTCGCTTCGGAGGAAGCTGGGCGACGACGCACGGAACCCACGGTGGATCCGGACGGTGCGTTCCCTCGGCTACCAGCTCGTCCGCACGCCCGGGGAGCCGCGATGATCCCGGCACGATGACCCTCTACCTGCGCACCTTCGGATGGGTGGTCTTCAACCTCGTCCTGCTGGTCCTGATCGGCTTCGGGGTCTTCTGGTTCCAGCGTCGACTGCCCCTCGACTCCCTGCTGGCCGATCCGGGAGGCCGGCAGCTGCAGACGCTGGCGGCCTCGGTGGCCGGATCGCTGGTCTCCACGCCGGCCGACCGCTGGCCGGCGACGTTGGAGGCCGCCGAGCGGACATGGAACGTCCAACTGACCCTGCTCCGTCCCGATGGCAGCCGGGTGGCCGGTTCCCCGGCACCGATCCCGGAGGAACTGCGCATCGGCTTGGCCGATTCCCGGATCCGGGCCCCGGAGCCGGCACATCGTGGTCCCGACGGAATCCCCAGGCTCCCTCCGCCGCCTTGGGGACATTTCGCCGCCCCGCCGGCCGAGGACGGCGTGCTCTACGCGGCCGTGCGCATCCCGGTGCGGGAATCCGACGACGACTCGCCCCAACTCGCAGTGCTCGTCCGCATCGATCCGGTTCGGGGCGGAAGCCTGCTCTTCGACCTTCGCCCACTCCTGGTGGCCGCACTGGTCGTGGTGGCGGTCTCGGCGGCGGTGTGGTGGCCGTTCGCCCACCGGATCGTCACCGCGCTCGACCGGGTGATCGCGGTCACCGACCGCATCGCCACCGGCCGGCTCGACGCCCGCGTGCCGATCGGTCCAGGCGGCGAGATCGGCCGTCTGGGCCTGGCGGTCAACCAGATGGCCGAGCGTCTCGAGGGCAACGCGGCCGCACAGCGACGGTTCCTCCGCGACGTGGCCCACGAGCTGTCTTCGCCGATCGCCCGGATGCAGATGGCCTTGGAGATCGAGGGCCCGGCACCCGGAACCGGGGGCTCCGCACTCGCCGCCGAAATCGCCACCGATGTCGCCGTCCTCCGCGAACGCGTCGAGGAACTCCTCGCCTACTCGCGGGCCACCGAACCCGGTCTCGGACCACGGATGGAACCGCTCGACCTCGGCCCCCTCGTCCGCACGGCCGTCGCCCAGGAACTCGGGAGCCGCCTTCGGACCGACATCGAGGTGCCGTCCCCGACCCGCGTCCTGGGCGATCCCCAGCTGATCCTGCGGGCCATCGCAAACCTCCTGCGCAACAGCCTGCGCCATGGGGGTCCCGAGGCGACGGTTCGGATCGTTGCGGATGCCGAAGGCGAATGGACGGAACTCCGCGTGGTCGACAACGGTCCCGGTGTGCCCGGCTGGGCCTTGGAACGGCTCGGGGAACCGTTCTTCCGGGTCGATCCCAGCCGGGACCGGAAGACCGGCGGCTCCGGACTCGGGCTCTCCCTCGTGGTCTCGGCCATCACCGCGTGCGGCGGACAGGTGACGTTCCGCAACGCCGACCCCGGCGGATTCGAGGCGCGGATCCGTCTGCGCAGGGCGACCTGAATCCCGGCTCCGACCGCGGCGGCCGAAAGGCGCGGACCGCCAACCCACCCCGACTCACGCGGAAGGCCGCGGATGCCCTGGCGGAGTCGCGTGAAGTCCGCCTTCGTTCCCGCGGAACGGTTCCGGCTCACTCGTCGTCGCCGCCGCCACCCCGCTTCTCCCAACGCCGTTGGGCGCGCTCGGGCAGGCTGTTGTCCGACTTCACCTGCACCGCGTCCTCGCCGAACATCCCGACCACCGCCTCCTCGAACGCCCGCGACGCCATCACCTGGTAGCGGTCGTTCGGCTCGATCCACACCGCCTCGCCACCCGGCAGCCGCAGGCACAGGTACACCGGCACGCCGCCCTTGTGGGCCTCCATCACCGACCGCAGTTCCTCGAGCCGCGATCCCTGGAGCTGTTCCGCCCGCATCCGGAGCTGGATCCGCTTGGTGAACTTCCGCGGGGCGTCGTCGAGGCGGAGGATCTCCTGGGGGAACAGCTTGGGCTTGTCCTCGCCCGTGCTCACCTCCGCGGTCACCAGCAGGGGCTGGTTCGCCACGAAGAGGTCCACGTACTTCTCGTAGGACTCGTTCATGGCCAGGATCGTCGCCGTCCCGCTCATGTCCTCCAGCGTGACCATCGCGTAGGGCTTGCCGGTCTTCTTCGAGGACCCCTTCTGCACCGCCGTCACCAGGCCGCCGACGCGGGCCATGCTCCGCGTGGGAAGAGCCGCCAGCTGCTCGATGGTGTGGGTGGCGTGACGGGAAAGGAGCTTCTCGTAGGGCTCCAGCGGATGACCGCTCACGTAGAAGCCCACCAGCTCCTTCTCGTCCGCCAACCTCTGGGCGATCGGCCATTCCTCGAGGATCGCGACCTTCTCCGCCTTCTTCGGACCGGCGACCGCGGTCTCGAAGGCGTCGAAGAACGAGACCTGCCCGCGTGCTCGGTCCGCGGCGGCGGCGCTGGCCAGCCCCATCGCGTGCTCCACCTGCGAGAACACGGTGGCCCGGTTGACGCCGATCGAGTCGCAGGCCCCCGCCTTCACCAAAGCCTCCAAGCCCTTGCGGTTCACCGCCCGCAGGTCCACCCGGGCGCAGAGGTCCTCCAGGGACGTGAACCTCCCGCCCGAGGCCCGGGCGTCGAGGATCGACTGCACCGCCACCTCGCCCACGCCCTTGATCGCGGCGAGGCCGAAGCGGATGACCGTCCGGCCGGTGCCGTCCGACGACGTCGCCGGGGCGAAGTTCAGGCGGGATTCGTTGACGTCCGGTCCCAGGGTGCGGATGCCGAAGCCCTTCGCCTCGCCGATGTACTGGCTCAGCTTCGCGGTGTCCCCCTGGTCGTTGGTCATCATCGCGCAGAGGAACTCCACGGGATGGTTGGCCTTCAGCCAGGCGGTCTGGTACGCGACGACCGCATACGCCGCCGCGTGCGACTTGTTGAAGCCGTAGCCGGCGAACTTCTCGAGCAGGTCGAACACCTCGTTCGCCTTGGGCGCGGCGATGCCGTTCGTCTCGGCGCAGCCCTTCACGAAGCTCTCCCGCTGCACCGCCATCTCCTCGATCTTCTTCTTGCCCATCGCCCGCCGCAGCAGGTCCGCGCGGCCCAGCGTGTAGCCGCCCAGAATCTGCGCCGCCTGCATCACCTGCTCCTGGTAGATCAGGATGCCGTAGGTCTCGCGCGCGATCGGCTCCAGCAACGGGTGCGGATACTCGATCTCCTGCTCCCCGTGCCGGCGCTTGATGAAGTCCGGGATCAGGTCCATCGGGCCCGGCCGGTAGAGCGAGATCAACGCCGTGATGTGCTCCACCGAGGCGATCTTGAACTTCTTGCAGAGGTCCCGCATGCCGCCGGATTCCAGCTGGAAGACCCCGAGCGTCTGCGCGTTGTTCAACAGCTCGTAGGTCTTCGCGTCGTCCAAGGGCAGGTCGTCGATGACGATCTCCTTCCCCGTGGTCTGGCGGATCATCTCCACCGAGTTCCGGATCACCGTCAGGGTCTTCAACCCCAGGAAGTCCATCTTCAACAGGCCCAGGTCGCCGACCGGACCCATCGCGTACTGCGTCACGATGCCGCCGTCGTCGTCCTGCTTCAGCGGCAGCAGGTTCACCAGCGGCTGCGCCCCGATCACCACGCCGGCCGCATGCACGCCCACGCTCCGCGTCTGGTCCTCCAGCAGCAACGCCGTCTCCACCAGCTCCCGCGTCACCTCCTCGGTCTCGAAGGCCTGCTTGAACTCCGCGCTCTTCTCCAACGCGTCCTTCAGCCCCCACTTCACGTCGGTGATCATCTTCGCCAGACGATCCGTCTCCCCGAACCCGAGCCCCATCACGCGGCCCACGTCCCGGATCACCGACTTCGCCCCCATGGTGCCGAAGGTGATGATCTGCGCCACCGCCTCGCGCCCGTACTTCTGCCGCACGTACTCGATGACCTCCTGCCGCCGGTCGTCCGCGAAGTCGATGTCGATGTCGGGCGGGCTCACCCGCTCCGGATTCAGGAAGCGTTCGAAGAGCAGGCCGTAGCGCAGCGGATCGACGTTCGCGATCTCAAGCAGGTACGTGACCATCGAACCGGCCGCAGAACCACGCGCCACGCACGCGATGCCGTTGTCGCGGCCCCAGCGGACGAAGTCGCCGACGATGAGGAAGTACGAGACGTAACCGGTCTTCTCGATGACCCCCAGCTCGAGGTCCAGCCGGGCCAACAGCTGGGCGATGGCCTCCTGGACCCGCGGATCGTCCGCCGGCACCGGTTCGGGCACCGCGGGGGGCACGACGGCCGGCGCGGGGGTCGGCGCCGGGGCTTCCGACGACGGATCCCCCGATTCCCCAGCAGGGACCGCGACGGGCAACGGGGCCGGCGGAAAGAGGAAGGCCAGCCGACGCGTGTCACGGATGCCGTCCACCACGATCCGCGCCCCTTCCACATGGGCCTGGATCGCGTAGCGCCGCTCGAGGCCGTCGCAGAGCAGACGACGCAGATAACCCTCGCGGGTCCACGTCTCCGGCGGCTGGAACACCGGGTAGTGTTCGGCGCCCTTCCCGAACTTGATCTCGAGATGGCACTTCTCCGCCACCTCCACCGTGTTGAGCACCGCCTCCGGCGTCTCGGCGAACAGCCGCTTCATCTCGTCCGGCGACCGCAGGAAGAACTGCTCCTGCTGGTACCGCATCCGCTTGGTGTCGCTCAGCTGCGCCTGGGTGCCGATGCAGATCAGGCAGTCATGGGAGCGCGAGTGCTCCTTCTTGACGTAATGGACGTCGTTGGTGGCGACGCACTTGAGGCCGAAGTCCTTGGCCCACGGCAACAGCTGGCGGTTGACCTTGGCCTGCTCGGGGATGCCGTGGTTCTGGAGTTCGAGGTAGAAGTTCTCCGGCCCGAACACCTGCTTGAAGAAGTCGATGGCGTCCTTCGCCCGCTTGAGGTCGTCCTTCACGATCGACTCCGGGATCTCGCTCGCCAGGCAGCCGCTGAGGCCGATCAGTCCCGCGCCGTGCCTCGCCAGCAGCTCCTTGTCGATGCGCGGCTTGTAGTAGTAGCCCTCCAGGTTGGCCGCGGTGACGAGCTTCACCAGGTTCGCGTAGCCCTCCGCGTTCCGGGCCAGCAACACCAGGTGGTTGTACACGTCCCGCATCCCGCCGGCGCCCTGCTTGCGGTCCAGACGCGAGCCCGGAGCCACATACACCTCGCATCCGATGATCGGCTTGATGCCGGCCTTCTTCGCGGCCGAGTAGAACTCGATGGCGCCGAACATGTTGCCATGGTCGGTCATGGCGATCGCAGGGAACTGCAGCTCCTTCGCCCGCTCCATCAGGCGGTCCAGACGACAGGCTGCGTCGAGCAGCGAGAACTCGGTGTGGAGATGCAGATGGGCGAAGTCGGCGGGCATCGCGGTGGGACACGGTTCGGCCAACCCGACGGGGTGTCCAGAGCGGAATCCAAACGCCCAGCCCGACCGGCATTTTCAGCCGCCTTCCACCCGAGGAGACCCCCAGCACTGAGCAAAACCCGCCACCCCGAGGCAAATCATCCACCGGAAACCCTGAATTACCGCCTCGGCCAGTAAAATGTACGGTTGGCAAGGGATAAGCTGCACCCACCCCTGTGGAAACCGGAGCCCCTCATCGATCCCAGATTGGTGGAGGATTCCATCCCCCCGTCACGGCCATCATGGTTGTGACAAAGGTCCTACCCACATCCCCGAACGACTTGGGCGAACAGGCCTGAGCCGCTGCTTCAGAACACTGGCCCGGAGGACGCTCCACAGCCCTCCGGGTTTTCTGTCTCCATAGGGGTTGGTACGGGCGTTGCCAGTTGTCCGTTGTCAGTGGCCCGTGGCGGGCCCGGCCCATCGCAACCGCTTCCCCAGACTGGCCACGGAGGCACAGAGGACACGGAGGTGGAAGTCCGTTGTTCGTGGCTCGTGGTTTGTCGTCGCTGCCCGTCGTCCGTGGTTCACCGCTGGCTTCCGCAGCTCTCGACCCAGCCTGATGCCCGGCATTCAGCTCCGTGCTCGCGGCTCCCGGCTCCCTGCTGCTTTCGGCACCCCGCATCTCCCCCCTTCCGGGCGGCCCGGGGTTGCTGTAGGCGGTCTGCCGGGTCCAGTATCGAACGCATGTCCCGATGGCCGCATCCGTCCCCGTCGTTCCTCCGCCGAATGGCCTCGGCGATCCTTGGCGTCCTGTCGGCAACCGGCGGCACCGCCGCCGCCCCGCCGACCCCCGCGGACTTCAACCGCGAGATCCGTCCGATCCTCTCCGAGCACTGCTACACCTGCCACGGGCCGGACGAGTCCAAGCGCAAGGCCGGTCTCCGCCTCGACCGCCAGGAAGACGCGTTCCGCGTGCTCAAGTCCGGCCAGGCGGCGCTCGTCGCCAGATCGCCCGAGAAGAGCTCGCTGGTGGCGCGCATCGAGACGCAGGACGCCGACGACCTCATGCCGCCGCCCGACCACGGCAAGCCGCTGAAGCCCGCGCAGGTCGCGCTGCTGCGCCGTTGGGTGCAGGAAGGCGCCGTCTGGCAGAACCACTGGTCGTTCATCCCGCCGGTCCGGCCGGAGGTCCCGAAGGTGAAGGACTCCCGTTGGGTCCGGAATCCCATCGACACCTTCGTCCTCGCGCGCCTGGAGAAGGAGGGCCTGAAGCCCAACGCCGAGGCCGACCGCGTGACGTTGCTGCGCCGGGTCACCCTGGACCTGACCGGCCTGCCGCCGACCATCGGGGAGGTCGACGCCTTCCTCGCCGACCGAAAGGCCGACGCCTACGAACGGGTCGTGGACCGGCTGCTCGCCTCGCGGCACTTCGGTGAGCGGTTCGCCCAGAACTGGCTGGACCTCGCCCGCTTCGCCGACACCAGCGGCTACCACTTCGACGGCGTCCGCTTCATGTGGCTCTGGCGTGACTGGGTCATCGACGCCTTCAACCAGGACAAGCCCTACGACCAGTTCACCGTCGAGCAGCTCGCCGGCGACCAGCTTCCCGCGCCGACCGAATCCCAGCGCGTGGCGACCGGGTTCGTGCGCAACAACATGACCAACGACGAGGGCGGCGCCGACCCGGACGAGTACCTCAACAAGTACGTCGTCGACCGCGTCAACACCCTCGGCGCGACCTGGCTCGGCATGACCGTCGGCTGCACCGAATGCCACGACCACAAGTACGACCCGATCACGACCAAGGAGTTCTACCGGCTCTACGCGTTCTTCCACAACGTGCCGGAGAAGGGCCTCGACCGCATCCGCACCGACAACCCGCCCCCGCGCCTTCCGGTGCCGACCACCGAGCAGGCGCGCCGGTTCGTCGAGGCCGACTTCCGCCTCAAGGACGCCGAGAAGACCCTGCAGGACCGCATCAACGAGCTCGGCGAAACCCAGGAGAAGTGGGAACGCGAACTCCAGGAACGTCCGCCCGCCCCGGCTCCGACCAACGGCCTCGTCGCCTCGCTGAAGTTCGACGGCACGCTGGAGGCCGGCGCGTGGAAGGGCGCCTCGAACGCGCCTGCGTTCGCCCCGGCCCGGATCGGACAGGCGCTGGTCCTCGACGGGAAATCCCACGCCGACTTCGGCGACGCCTGGAAGGCCGACCGCACCAACGCGTTCAGCATCGCCGCCTGGGTCCGGCTCGCCGGCGACGGCGCGATCCTCAGCCGCATGGGACGCGGGCCGGAGTTCCGCGGCCTGGACCTGCTCGTCGGCGACCGTCGGCTCCAGGTGCACCTGAGCCACGCCTGGCCGACCAACGCGCTGAAGGTGCGGACCCGCGAGCAGCTTCCCCAGAACCGCTGGGTCCACCTCGTGGTCAGCCACGACGGCAGCGGCAAGGCCGCCGGCGTGCGCATCGTCGTGGACGGCCGCGTGCAGGGCCTGGAGACGGAGAAGGACGCCCTCACCGGGACGATCGCCGACGGCGGCCCGTTGCGGATCGGTTCGCGGGACGGCGAAGCCTTCCTCAACGGCCAGGTCGACGACCTGCGGTTCTTCGACCGCGTGCTTCCCATGGACGCCGTGTCGGCGTGGCATCTCGACGGGTTCCGCCCGCTGGTGGCCAAGTCCCGCGGCAAGCGCAGCGACGAGGAACGCGGCGACCTCGCGCAGTTCTACAAGGGCTTCCAAGCGGTCGACTACCTCCGCGCGGAGAAGGCCCTCGCCGAGGCGCGCCGGGTCAAGGACGGCTTCTACTCGGCCATCCCGACCACGCTGATCATGGAGGAGATGGATCCGCCGCGGGACACGTTCGTGTTGGTCCGCGGCGACTTCCGCACCCCCGGCGAGAAGGTCTCCCCGGGCACGCCGTCCTTCCTGCCGCCGCTGCCGCCGGGCCCGACCAACCGCCTCGCCCTCGCCCGCTGGCTCGTTTCCAAGGAGCACCCGCTCACCGCACGCGTCACCGTGAACCGCTACTGGGCGATGTTCTTCGGCAACGGACTCGTCCGGACCATCAACGACTTCGGATCCCAGGGCGCCTGGCCGACGCACCCGGAACTGCTGGACTTCCTGGCCACCCGGTTCCGCGACGGCGAGTCGGTGGCCGTCGGCAAGGGAATGCGCCGTTCGGTGAAGACCGTGCCGGCGTGGAGCGTGAAGTCGCTCGTGCGCGGGATCGTGACCAGCGCGACCTACCGCCAGTCGGCCGCGGCCACGCCGGAGAAGCTGGAGAAAGATCCCTACAACGCGGTGTTCTCCCGTGGCCCGCGCCTGCGTCTCGACGCCGAGCTGATCCGCGACAACGCCCTCGCCGTGGCCGGCCTGCTGAACACGAACATCGGCGGCCCGAGCGTGAAGCCGTACCAGCCGGCGGGCCTGTGGGACGGCACCGACTCCGTCTTCGTGCAGGACCACGGCGAGGCGCTGTACCGCCGCGGCATGTACGTGTTCTGGCGGCGTTCGGCACACTACCCGGCCTTCGCCACCTTCGACGCCCCGAACCGCGAGGTCTGCACCTTCCTCCGCCAACGCACCCAGACGCCGCTCCAGTCGCTGGTGCTGATGAACGACCCAGCCTTCGTCGAGGCGGCGCGCGGCCTGGCCCAGCGCGTCCTCCGCGAGGAACCCGACGACGTCGACCGCCGGATCCTGCGCGCGTTCCGTCACACGCTGGGACGGCAGCCGCAGCCGGACGAGACCGGCGTGCTGCGCAAGACCCACGACGACGAGCTGGCCCGCTTCCAGGCGGACCCCAAGGCGGCGGCCGAGCTGCTGAAGGTCGGCGAGTCGAAGGCGCCCGAGGGCGTCGACCCGGCACGACTCGCGGCGATGACCTCCGTCGCCAACGTGCTGCTGAACCTCAACGAGACCATCACGCGGTGAAGGGACGGCCCCGATGACTACCATGAAGAACCGATGGAACCTGGAGGAGGCGGGACACCGCTTCGAGGAAGTGGCCCGGCTCGCGGTCGAGCAGGGCCCGCAGGTCGTCCTCAGGGACGGGCAGCCGGTGGTGATGGTGGTCCGCGCCCCCGGGGGATCCACCCAGGCTACGCGTCGGATCCCCATTCTTGAACTGTTCGAGCCTGTCCGGGGCCTCGACCTGTTGCCGGAAAGGGATCGCGGGCTGGAACACCGGGCTTCCTCCCGACCTTTGTTCGACGCCGACTCGGCCGCCGCGGTTGACCAGGCCACCCCCACTTCCTTGGACTGACATGAACCTTCAGAACGAATTCGAACGCCTGCTCACCCGGCGGACTTTCCTCACCCGCAGCACGACCGGGCTCGGCACGATCGCCCTCGGCACGCTGCTGCGGTCGTCCCTCGGCGCGGAGGCCGCCACGTCGGCCGGGACCGCCGCCGCCGGCACCCGCGGGGCGTTGGGTCCCCTCCACTTCGCGCCCAAGGCGAAGCGGGTGATCTACCTGTTCCAATCCGGCGCGCCGTCGCACCTCGACCTCTTCGACCCCAAGCCGAAGCTCAAGGACATGACCGGCGAGGAACTCCCGCCGAGCGTCCGCATGGGCCAGCGCATCACCGGCATGACCGCCGGACAGTCGGTGCTCAAGTGCGTCGGCTCGCCCTTCGAATTCCGGCGCTACGGGAACTGCGGCACCGAGATGAGCTCGTTGCTGCCGGGCATCGGCTCGGTCGCGGACGACATCGCGCTCATCCGCACGCTCCACGTGGACGCCATCAACCACGATCCCGCCGTGACCTTCTTCGGCACCGGCAACCAGCAGCCCGGGCGTCCGACGATGGGCGCGTGGCTGGCCTACGGCCTGGGGACGGAGAACGCGAACCTGCCGGCCTTCGTGGTGCTCGTCAGCGGCAGCGGCGGCCAGGCGCTGCAGGCACGCTACTGGGGCAACGGCTTCCTCTCGGCGGACCACCAGGGCGTGCAGATGCGCAGCCAGGGCGACCCGGTGTTGTACGTCTCGAATCCGCCCGGCATGAGCGGCGAGTCGCGGCGACGTCTGCTCGACGCGATGCAGCTGTTGAACCGGAAGCAGCTCGGCACGCTCGCCGACCCCCAGATCGCGACGCACATCGAGAACTACGAATTGGCCTTCCGCATGCAGACCAGCGTGCCGGAACTGATGGACCTCTCGTCCGAGCCCAAGGCCGTCCTCGACATGTACGGCGCCACGCCGGGCAAGGGTTCCTTCGCCAACAACTGCCTCCTCGCGCGCCGCCTCGCCGAGCGCGGCGTGCGCTTCATCCAGCTCTGCCACCGCGACTGGGACCACCACGGCGGACTGCCCGAAGGCATCAAGACCCAGACCAGGAACACAGACCAGGCCAGCGGCGCTCTCATCCGCGACCTGAAGCAGCGGGGTCTGCTGGACGACACGCTGGTGATCTGGGGCGGCGAGTTCGGGCGCACCGCCTACTCGCAGGGCGACATCACCAAGGACAGCTTCGGCCGCGACCATCATCCGCGCTGCTTCTCCATCTGGATGGCCGGCGGCGGGATCAAGCCGGGCATCGTGCTCGGGCGCACCGACGACTTCGGCTACAACATCGTGCAGGACCCGGTGAACGTGCACGACCTGCACGCGACGCTGCTGCACCTGCTGGGCATCGACCACAAGCGCTTCACCTACCGCTTCGAAGGCCGCGACTTCCGCCTCACCGACATCGCCGGCGAACTGGTGAAGCCCCTGATGGCCTAGGCATTCCTGATTCCCGATTCGGGATTTCAGATCTCCTGCAGGTAGCCGCAGCTGCCAAGCTGCGGTCCCCTCTCGATTCCCGCCTCCCGGCGGTTTCTCGACACGGATTCCACGGATTCCGTCTGAGCGGAAACCGACCTCAAGCAAACGCGCCAAGGGGCCAAGGCATTCGTGATTCGATGCCGCCCGATTGCGGAAACCCGAGCCGGCCGAATCCGGGACTCCATACCCCTGGGGGGTCTTCGGACCCTTCACACCCTTGGTTGCAAACCCCACCTCAACCCACAGCCGAGCGCCCGTGGATCCCTTCCCTGCGCGCTTCTCCGCGAGCTCCGCGCCTCCGTGTGAAGAACCTCTCTCCTCCGACACCGGAATCTCTCACCGCCGCTTCAGCCGCTCCGGCCATTCGAACTTCGGGGAGGTCGCCGGGTCCCAGCCTTCCAGGTGGCCTGTGATCCGTGTCTGCGGACGGGTGTAGCGCAGGACCGTGTCGCCGAAGACTTCCCGGCACAGCGCCGCGAGTCCGGGATCGTACTCGATCAGCTCGGCACGCGTGTTGACGTGGTTGTGGTCGTGGTCGGGTTCCCGGTTGTTGTCGAACCACGACTGCACGCCCTCGGCGAAGTACTCGTGGTGGTTCACCGACGCGTACTTGCCCTTCCACAAGCCGGCCTTCTTGGCGTCGTCGTAGGCCTTCCGCAGACGCCCGTCGAAGGTCGGATCCACGTTCAGGAGGCCGCGCAGGTGGATGTTGTGGGCGAATTCGTGGATCAGGATGTTCTCGGTGGAATAGGGGTCGCCCGGGTAGCACAGGAGGTTCTCCTCGCCGCAGGAACAGAAGGGATCGGTCTCGCTGCCGCCCAGCCCACGCGCCCGGGAGTCCCAGAAGTCGCGGCCGGACATCTTGGGCTTCTCCGGCATCCTCACCCCGGCAAGCCGCGCGAACTCCGGTTGGTCGGTGGTGAACTCGTTCCAGGCGAGGAGGCACATCCGGGAACCGCTCCGGATCATCGCCTCGCGGATGTCCGGCCGCTTCGCCAACATCAGGTCGACCAGGTGGGCCGCCTCGCGGAGCGCGTAGGGATTCACCTTCGCCGACGCGACGATGGGGTAGCCGTGTGCGTCGATCCGCTGGGTGTAGAACGCCGGGATCCCGTCCTTGTCGGGCGGGTCGTAACGCACGGCCTGCACGGGGACGCTGCTGGTGACGACGGTGCCCGACGTGTCGCCTTCCCCGACCAGGGCGAATCGTTCGCCGAGGGTCGCGTCGAGGATCGTGTCCTTGCCGGCGCCGACGGACGCGGCGGATTCGCGGCTTCCGTCGGATCCAAGCCGGAAGACCTCCAGGCGCCGTCCGCTGCCGTTGAGGATCTGGAGCCGCGGCCGGGTGGTGTCCGCGACGGCGGCTTCCTCCGCCATGACTTGCGGTCCTGTGCCAAAGGCGACGGCGAGTAGGAGCGTCGGGAGGAAACGGAAGGCGATCATGTGGGAAGCGGGGTACAGCCTGGGGGAGATCAACGGCCGGACGTCGCGGCCGGCAGGCGGAGCAGGGCATCGGCGAAGGCCTGTCCCATGATGGCGAAGGTCTTGGCGCTGCCCAGGTAGTGGTAGCCGGCGTTCGAGGCGCCGCGTTTCCAGAGGGCGGCCTCCGCGGGCGAGATCAATTCCGACTCGTACTTCTTCAGGTACGCCTCCTTCTCCTTTTCGGTCATGTGCCCGTCGGCGTTCGCATGGTCCTTGTGCTTCGAGTTCAGGAAGTGGCGCATCTGGCGCACCTGCTCGTGCTTCCGGTCGATGGCGCCGAGGTCCTCGGACCAGAAGGGGGCGGTCTCCACCGCGACCACCCGACCCTGGAATTCCGGCATCGCGGCCGGCGCGGCCATCGCCTTGCGGAACTCGACGATGTCCCGGCCCGCCTTCAGGCCGTCCACGCCCAACACGCCGATGACGAAGGGCAGGGTCGGTGCGGCGAGGTCCTTGCGCACGTCGCGGACGAACTGCGCGAGCAGGTCGCCGTAGACGTCGAACCGGCCCGGCTTGCCGCGCTCCGGATAGACGTGTCCGTCCACGAGGTCGTTGAATCCCTGCAGCCAGACGAAGCCGGCCAGCTCGTACCCCTGTGCCGCGTCGTAGCCCGGGACGACCCGCTTGGGATCCGCCAGCACCCGCCTCACGTGTTCGATCATCATCCCGTAGAACCGGCCGGTGTCCGCCTTCTTCTGCGCGAGCCACTTCTCCATGTCCTCGGGCACGCCATGGCCGGGCGGGCCGTAGTAGAGCTTCCGCTGGTAGTCGTTGAGCACGTAGGGACCCGCGCCAGGCGGACGGAAATCGGTGTGGAGACTCTTGCCGCCCCAGGCGGTCTTGATGAGGAGCACCGGCTCCTGGAACGCGGCGTCCATGGCCAATCCGAAGGTGAACTCCGGACCGATCTTGCCGCCGTCCTTGGTGGGCCTGTCCCCTCGCGCCCCGAAGCCCGCCGTGAGCCGTCCGGTGCCCTCGCCGTTGGCGCTGCCGTCGTAGTGGCCGGTGAGATAGGACATCCACACGCCGTCGCACACGGCAGGTTTGCCGTCCGGACCACGCATCCGGGCCAACAGGGGCGCCGTGGCCGGGTCGTCGCCGATGTGGTCGAACGTCTCGATCCGGGCGTGGCCCTCCATGTTCGACTGCCCGGCGAGGATGAAGACCTTCATCGGCGCGGCCTGGGCCGGGACGGCGGAACAGATCGCCGCGAGCAGAAGTCCGAGCGGGGCGACATCGCGGAACCGATCACGGAGACCGCGAAGGACGGAAGCCGGACGGGACGCGTTCATGCCTTCAGGCTATCGGCGGTCGGCGCATCGGTCGAGGACCCAGGAAACGGGATTCGTGATTCCCGACTCTGGATTCCTCATTTCGGGGCCGGGCTCGACACGGATTGCACGGAATTCCACGGAGTGGAAAGGGACCGATTCCGAATCCGTTTCGATCCGTGCAGTCCGTGTCCTGCAGGCACCGGTCCGATCAGAGGGGAGAGGGACCTCGCGGAGGATCGCCAAGACGCCATCGCGGCCCGTTTCACCGCGTCTTGGCGTCTTTGGCGTGGGGGTCTCCCTCGTTCGCATCCAGCCGAGGTCCGGTGTCCTTGATGTCACTTGACTTTCCGACCCCGCCGCCGGGGAGTTAGAGTCCATGAGAATTGGGTTCCCAACGCCCACTCTCCGCCTCGTTCCGGCGCTCCGGACGCTGGCGGGGATCCTTGGTTCGGTCTGGTTGGGGGCATCGGATGTCCGGGCGCAGGCGCCGGCCGCCGACCTCGGCGAGGCGTTGAACAACCCCGGACGCCGTTTCGCCGTCTCCTCCCTCCCAGGGGTCGTCCGCCCATGGGGCGCCGACACGCTGGTGTCCCGGGACGGCCGGATGGCAGCCCGGAGCGGCGTCATCGACCACGAACAGGCCTCCGCCTTCACCGCCACGTTCCGAGGACCCGGCACGCTCCGGTTCTGGTGGAAGGTCTCGAGCGAGGCCGGCTTCGATTGGCTCACCGTCTTCGTCGACGGCGTCGCCGCCAATCGGATCTCGGGCAACCAGGACTGGGCGCTGCTGGAGCTGCCGATCGGAGAGGGCGCCCACGTGGTCGACTGGGAGTACCGGAAGGACCGCAGCGTGGAGGAACTGCCGGACGCCGCGTGGGTGGACGAGATCGCCTTCGTTCCCACGTCGGGAGACGAGGACCGGCACATCGATGCGCGGGTGACCTCGACGCGACTGGCACAGACGGCGGTGGTGACCGGACCCGGATCCGCGCAGGAGCGGTTCCTGGTCTCGGTGGGTGCGGTGTTCCAGCGGTTGGACGAGGTCGCCGCGCCGGCCGCGACCGAGTCGGTGCCGGTGCGCATCGATTGGGAACTGTTGGATGTCTCGGGCGCACCGGTGCGGATCGAGTCGGGAACCCACGATGGCTCGGTTTCGCTGGCCACCCATGACGGTGGCGCCCTGCCGCTGCCGACCCAGGCGGTCTATTCGGACACCTTCGGCATCCCGGTCGCGGACCCGTTGCGGATCCGGCCGGACCGGAGCTACCAGATCAGCTGGAGGCTTCGGGCCTTCGCGGACGCGGCGGGCGAGGTGCCCGTCGACACCGGGACGTTGAATCCCGGCCGGCTCATGGCGTTCTCCGGGAAGCTCGCGGCCGGCTCGGCCGAGGCCCGGTTCGACCGGATCTCCTTCTCGTCCATCACGGTCCGTTCCTCCGGTCCGGGATACCTCCTGACAGTGGACACCCCCGCGGACGCCGTCCGTCTGATGGCCCGACCGGAGGTCCGGTTCCAGCTGGTCGGCCAGGAGGTGTTCTACGATCCGACTTCGGGCGACCTGGGACCGGCGCCGGGACGTCCGATCCCGCTGCCCGACTTCGCCGTCGGTGGAGTGACCTGGCGTTCCGTGGAGATGACCCAGCTGGGAATCCGGGGACTGCCGCGGCTGGTCCTGCCCCGGGGATTCGGCTGGAGCCCGAGCGCGCATGGCGGGGCCAACGACCTTCTTCTGCCGGCGAAACCCTCCGGAACCCCGCTGCGGCGGCGTCTGGACTTCCGGTCGTCGGTCGCCCTCGACGCAGGCCTCGGGATCCCCGGCGGCAGCCTTGAATTCACCAACGGCGAACCGCTGTGGGTCTCGCTGGAGGGACGTCCGATGATGTTCCGCACGTCCTCCATCCGGTGGGAGGCCGCGACCGGGGAGTACACGTTCGTGCCGGACGAAGTCATCCCGGTGCGACGCGACGCGGTGCAGGCGTTGAAGGACGCGGCGGCGGCCGGATGGATCGAGAACCCGGCCGACGACCGTTCGTGGGACAAGAAGTCGAACGACGACTACCACCTTTCCGTCGCCGGCGTCGCGGGTCCGGTGCGGGTCCGGGCCGGAAGCGACGGCCGGGCGGTGTTGGCGGAGATGGATCTGATGCTGGGCGGAGGCGGCTTTGCGGCGCACTACCCCCGGGGCGTGCGTGTCGGCTGGTCGGGCATGAGCCGTCTGCGGATCGCCGACGGCGCGGTGGACACCGGCGTGAGCGGGCTGCTGTTGGCGCGCGGGACCGAGCTGGCCTACCTGCGGGAGGAATCCGGCGCGGCGCTGGCCACCACGCCCTGTGTGGGATTGGCCCTCCCGGGTGGGATCCGGGTGCGGGTGGACGAGTCCGCGGATCCGGCGTGGAGGTTCTCCGACGACGGCGGGTTGCTGGCCGGCGGGCCGGTGACGGCTTCCGGCACGGCGTCTCCGGCCGACCTCCAATGGGGCGCGCTGGCCGGCGGCCAGTTCGCGTTCCAGGCGGGATCGTTCACCACCGGACGCCTGCGCATCGCGGGACACCGCGGGACGGGAGCGGGAGGGCATGCCGGCGAGACCGGCGCCGCGGCGCTGCTGCTGGCCGGGGTGGGTCCGTCGGGGACCGAGACGCCTGGGAGCGAGGCCTACGCGGCGGGACTCGGTGACTACGCCGGGCTGAACCTGCGCGTGGAAGCCGGCGGGATGCAGGGCGTGCACCGGCTGGCCGGCAACCCGGAGCCGGTCGGCGGTCCGCTGCTGGCCCGCAGCAAGTACAACGTGCGCCCGGGCGGGGTGAGCGGAATCCACGAGCTGGAGACCTTCGAGCGGGAACTGCGGCTGTTCGGGTTCCGCACGCGGCTCACGGCGTTGAAGCTCGCGTTCCTCGACGGCGTGACCTCGGCGTCGCGGACCCGGGGCGTGTTGGCGGTGCCGCCGCCCACGGACCCGATGGCGACCGGGTTCGAGCTGCCCTTCTCCGAGCTGCGGTTCACCGGACGCGGCGGACTCGACCGCGCGGAGCTGTCCGATTCCACGCCGTTCCAGCTGCCGTACTGGAATCTCCCGATGCGGGCGTTGGCGGTTTCCTTCGCGACCACGCGGACCCCGGACGGCTGCGCGACGGACACGGGCTCGCTGGTGCTGTCGGTGGATGCGCGGATCCCGACGCTGACGACGGCGCCTCTGCGGGGAACGCTGGGCTTCACGGCGGATGGCCGGCTGGTGGCGGGCGGACCGGGGACGTCGACGGACTCGACCCTGCAGTTGCCGCCGGACATCGGGATCCACGGTCCGAGCGGCGTCTCGGGCGAACCGGCGAGCCTGTACCGGTTCGTGCCGTCGACGCGGGCGATGTTGAGCCGATTCGATCCGGCGATCCCGGAGGGCTTCGTCAGCGTCGCCGGCATGCTGCATTGTTCGACCCTGCCCGGGGCGCGGGTGCACCTGCATGCCCGGGCGGCGCTGCCGGGTCAGTCGCCGGTCTGGAGCACCCGGGCCGGGGACGTGCAGCTTTCCGCGCAGGCCGGCGGCGTCTGGATCATGGGTGGCTGGCCGCTGGACCCGGCGAGGCCGAACCAGTACGGCTGGCAGGACGCCCAGGGACGCCACTTCTTCAACAACAGCCGGTTCGACCCGACCCATCGCGGGTTCCCGGAGACGGCGACCCTGGACCAGTACCGGAACCCGCCGAACGCGGCCGACCGGAACTTCCGGGTGCGCAACCGGACCTACCTGCTCGACGTGGCGGAGTTCGAGTATTCGCTGCAGTGGAGCCCCGCGATGCGTTCCTTCCGGTCCAGCGGCCAGGAGACCTCGGACCTGGTGTTCCTCCGGACCGAGCACCGGATGAAGCGCCTGACGCCGACCCGTGCGGAACTCGAGTTCGGCGTCTCCCTGGCGGGGGATCCGACGGCGTCCCTGGCGGCGTTGGCGAACGACTTCGAGAACGAGCGGAACGGCGTGTACGTGCAGGTGGAGAACGGCGTGCGCCAGGTACTGGGCGGACTGCCCGGATCGAACGAGGCCTCGCGGCTGCTGGAGGCGCTCAACAGCGTGGACCGGCTGGTGGACGACCGGCTCGACCGCTTCATCGAACCCTACGTGGACCTGCTCGTGGACCAGCAGGCGTCCCAGGTGGTGGCGCAGCTCGTCGCGGCGGCCGAAGGCCGGACCGAGGAGGAGTTCCGGGCGGCCATCCAACGGACCCTCCTTGGCACCGGCGGTGGCGCGTACCTGCAGCCGTTGCGGTCGGCGGTGGAGGACATGAACACCTCGCTGGGCCGGCTCGGTGACGCCACGGCCCAGGCGCAGGAGCTGTCCGACGGCGTCTCGAAGGTGGTGGCGGACCTGGAGGACGGAATCAGCTCGGCGAAGAGGATCCTCGGCACGCCGGCGCGGGAATTCGATCCGGCGGACCGTCGCGTGGTGACCGAGGTTTTCCGCGCGGTGGCCAAGGCGACGAAGGCCCAGGACGGCCAGACCTACGAGGCGCTGGCCGCACCGCTGCTGACCGCGGCGGACCTCAGCCTCGCGCAGTATGTGCCGGAGGCGGAGCAGACGTTCCGGAAGATCGACCGGGTCCTGCGGGACCTCGAGGTGCAGGCGGCGGAACTCCGCTCCGGACTGCGGAACGGCGAGGAGTTCCTCGGGGAAATCCAGGAGACCATCGGGCAGATCCTGGGCGTGACGGACGGCACGGTGTTCAACCAGCTGTTGGGCGACCTGAACCAGATGGCCGCCTCGGCGGGGCAGCCGCGCGCGGTGTTCGCGGACGCGGCCACGGTTCGGGAGACGTTGAAGCGCCGCATCCAGGGCCTGGTGAAGGAGCGGCTGAAGCAGTCGGTCCTGCTGCCGCAGCTGCAGGGGGTCTTCCGGCGGCGGCTCGGGGAACCCCAGGAACGCCTCACCGCGTCGCTCGACCTGATGTTCGCCACCGTGGAGGAGGGGATCCGGCGGTTCGCCGAGCCGCGGAACCTCACCCAGGCCCGGGACACCGTGGACCGGATCGTGAACGCCGGGAAGCTGGGCGACGCGATCGACGCGGCGGCGTTGAAGGGCAGCGCGACCTTCAACGGCCCCAGCATCACGCGGCTGCGCCTGGACGCGGACCTGAAGCTCCGGTTGCCGGACGAGATGGAATTCCGGGGTTGGTTCGAGTTCGAGGACTACGGACGCGACGGCCCGGCGAAGGGCTGCATCCCGGCGGGTGTCATGGCGGCTTCGGTCCGGCTCGGCGCGTCCGGCCGCGCCAACCTCGCCGGGTCGGCGGTGTCGGTCAGCGAGGACGGCTTCTTCTCGTTCGCCTCCGGCGGGCCGGCGGGCCTGTATCCGATCGCCTTCTTCGGCGACGCCCGGTTCGCCGGTTCGGTCCGGGTTGGGTCGATCGAACTGAACGACCTGCGCCTTCAGCTGGCGATGGGCGTGGATCCCTCCGGTGGCGGCTCGTTGGCCGACGCCTACCTCGCCGGCAACACCAAGGTCACCCTCGACGGCATCGTCGGCGACGTCGCCTTCTTCACCGGCCGGACCTGCCGGCTCGGGGAGCTGGAAACCCTCGACCCCGACATCCTCCGCGTGTTGGGCGAAGCCGGTCAGGCCGGCGGCATCGCCAATCCCAACCATCCCCTCCAGCCGTTCAACGGGTTCTACGTCCGCTTCGGCGGTTCCGTGAACATCAGCAGGATGTTCGGCATCCCCAGGGCCCTCGCGGACCTCTCCGGGCGCCGACATGAGGGATGGTTCGCCTTCGTGCGCGAGACCGGTGGCGGCGAGGCCGTGGTCCGCGGCGGCGCGCTGATCGACTACTCCTTCCGGGGACAGCTGCTCAGCAGCGTGAGCCTCACGGTCAACACGAAGGCCATCGCCTACGCCAACGTGCCGCTCGGCACCGGCTCGCTCTCCCGGGATCTGCTCGGCAGCTCGCTGTGCCTCTCCGCCGACGCCGGGTTCGAGGCCTGCCTCGTGGATCCGATCTGCGCCGACTTCAGCCTGCACCTCGACGGCGAGATCCGTCCGAGGTCGCCTTGGCTCGCGCTCCAGCTCGATGTCCCCCTGCCCGGCGTCGGGCGCTTCAGTCTCCCGCGCGGCCACCGCTCGGACTGCTTCCGATGAAACCGCCTCCCTCCCTCCTCCGGTTCCTCGGCCTGCTAGCCCTGATGACGGCGCTCGTCCGCGCGCAGATGGTGCCGGAAGCGGTCGTGACCACGGGAACCTCGGCCGTGGACGGCACGGGACGTCCCTGGATCTATGTCCATTGGCAGACGGGAACCGACGTCTCCGAGGACCGCATGTTCTCCGTCCACACCAAGGCCGGTCCGCCGGACGGTCCCGGCGTGTTCGTCCTGCGCGAGGCGGTGGCCCCGGCCACGGTGCCCTCGTTGCTCGCGGTCCATCTTTCCCGCGCGGCGAACCTCGGTCGCCCACCGGAACCCTGGGCCGCCGCGGTGGACGTCCTCGCCGAACGGCTGGAGGCGCCTCCCGGATTGGACCTGCCCGGGAAGTTCTCGGCGTTGATGTCCGCCCGTCCTCGGGATCGTCGCCTGGCCGACCTGCTGCGGATGATGTCGCCGCGCGAACCGGCGTTGGCCATGGCCCTCGGACGGGGCTGGGCGGGATTGGCGGAGGTTCCCGAAGGCTCGCCGGTCACGGTCGAACTCCGCGACTGGGACCCGGTGCGCCAGATCGCGGGCGGAGTCGTCGGTCGTCTGGTGGTGACCGCCGGCCGGCCTGCTCCCCTGCCGGCGCCGGGAATGCCGGTGCAGGTGCCGGACCTCGCCGCCACCGGGGACCGCACGGTGCTGCTGCGTTGGGCGACACCGGAATCCCTCCGGGGTTCGGCAGCGCGGTACACGGGCGTGATCCTCTGGCGGGTGGACGCGGCGGAGGCCGAATCGAGGAACTGGCACCGCGAACCGCCCACGGCCGAGGCGCTCGACGCGTTGTCGCGCAACTCGCCCGGGCTGGCCGCGCGGGTGACCCCGGAACCCTTGAATCCGACCCGTCTGCTCGACGCGAACGAGGTGGCCGACTTCCGACCGGGGCCCGCTGACCTCGACCGCTTCCACTACGTCGGCGACGACAACGGGGCCCGCAACCCGGCCACGGCCGGAGGCGTGCCAAGGCCGTTCTTTGAGGACGGCGCCCGCTTCTACTACTTCGGCGCGGCGGCGGACCTTTTGGGCCGTCCGGGGATCGTCTCGCCGGGAGGACTCGGCGTCGCGCGTTGGACGCTCTCGCCGTCGACGCCGGTGCTCGAGGTGGGTGTCGAACAGGGTTACCTGGATCCCGGGCTTCCGGTGACGGCGCCGCGCCGGCCGGTGTTCCGTCTGCGTTGGACCGCCAATCCGGACTCCGGGAACGACCTCACCACGCACTACGAGGTCTTCCGTGCAGTGCCGGGACCGGACGGCACGGTGGATCTGGCGCAGTTCCAGGATCCGGTCCGACGGAATGCGCTGCGTCCTTTGGCGATGGTGCCCCACGCCGCGGGCGGTGCGGAGGTCCGGTTCCTCGACACCAACACCACGCCGACGGCGGACTTCGTCGGGAGAAGCTTCGCGTTCGCACTCCGTGCGGTGCGTGAGAGGCCGTGGGGACGGGTGGTGTCCGCGTTCGGTCCTCCGGTGACGGCCTCGATCCGGGACCTGACCACCTTCCCCGCGGTCCCGGCCGGTGGCCCGCTGCCGGTGCTCTCGAACTGCCCCCGCGTGTCCGTGCTCCCCGACGGCACCGTGGACGAGGCGGTCGATCCGGGCGATTTGGGCGGCGGCCGGAGCCACTACCGGGTGCTTTGCACACGCGGCGACGCGGGGGTGCTGTGGGCGGAGTTCCGCGTGTTGGTGCAGGGACAGGAAACGGCGCGGGAACGGGTGTTCTTCCCGGCCGACGACCTTGCCTTGCCTGCCGAGATCCGGTTCGTGGCGGATTCGGCGCCACAGGTCTTCTGCGTGGTGGGCAGCGACTCCGGGGCGACAAGCCCGCTTCCCGGAGCGACGCTGAACGGGGTCGTCCCCGCGGCCGGGCGCCGGACGGTGCTGCGGTTCACGGCGCGGGCTCTCGACGACGCGAGCCTCGCGGCCAACCCCGTCTTCGCCGCGCCGTTGCTGGGCCAGGCCATCCTGCCGGTGACCGCCCTCTCGGTGACCGAGGCCGGCTTGGTCGAGGGCACGCTGGATGCCGCCGACGGCACGTACCTGGTCAGCCGCCTCGGTTCCACCGGCGGACACGGGCGGGTTCAGGGTGGGCGGATCCTCTTCTTCGACCCCGCCGCGGTGCCCGGTGCACCGGTACCGGCCGGCTACAGCGCGCGGGTGGTGTCGCAAAGCCTGCTGCCGGGTGCCGGCGACTGTCCGCAGGTGCTGGAGGATCCCACCGGATCGGGCCAGTTGCGTCCGGTGGTGCTGCGTTTCCGTCTCACCCCCGGAACCCACCAGTACCGCATCTGGCGTAGCGTGGATTCCGGGACCCTGGAATTGGTCGGACAGGCGCCCGAGCGGTTCCAGCCCACCGATCCCAACCGGGAGGTCGTCTACCGTGACATCGCACTGCCCCCGGACGCCGCGCTGGTCGAGTACTTCGCGCAGTTGTCGGGCCGAGACGGCCAGGACGGCCCGATGATCCCGATCGGGAAGGTCGTGCCGGCACGGCCGTTGCCAGCACCGCTGCTGGCGACGCCGAAGTCCACGACCACCGCCGACGGCCAGCCGGCGATGCTCCTGACTTGGACCTGTCCGCCGCGCGGCGTGGCCCGGTTCGAGATCGTGATGAAGGCCGAGTCGCTCCCGGTGGATCCCTCGGTCCGTCCCTCGTGGGTCGGCAGCGTCGGACTCTACAACCTGGCCGGGGCGGGAGGCACCGCCTCGCCCGCCCGCTCGACCTTCCAGCAGGTGAACCGCGCGGCCGCCCAGCTCATGGATCTCTTCCAGTTCGACGACCGTGAGCGGGCGCTGACGGGCTTCGTCGGATCGGAACTGGTCGAGGATCCGCCGGATTCCGGACGGTTCACCTTCGAGCTCCGGGTCCAGCGGGGTGTGCGCTACGGCGGCATCACGGTGCGGGCCTTGGGCTTCCCCGCGGGTTCCTCCGGTCCTCCGGGCAATGCCCAGTCCTTCGTCTGGACGCGGCCGCTCCGCGAGGAGCAGGTCGCCTGGCCCGCCCGTCCGTTGCCGCCCGCGAACCGCTTCCATCCGGACGTCCGGGCTCGCCTGCTGGGGTACCGCCTCACACCCAGGCTTCTCGTTCCGGTTCCGGTTCCCGGTCAGGTGCCCGAGGAATTCGCCCAGGTCCGCCGCGCCGGGGTGTTGATCGGACGTTCCGGCGTCCGTGGATCCACTTCGTTCGAGGTGGCCGGCGACGGGCCGGACCGGGGATTGCTCCGGCTGAAGGGCCTGGTCGGTCGGACACCGACTTCCGGGATCGATCCCAACACCATGACCCTGCGCCGGGCCGATCGGCCGTCCGACGACCTCCTTCCCGTGGCGCTCTACCGTCAGGTGGTCGCCACCGGAGAGATCCAGCAGGTCTCCCCGCTCCTCGAGCGGATCGCCTGGAACTCCGTGCCGGTTCCGGGGTCGTTCCTCCCGGACGGCATCCTCCGCGATCCCTACGTCGCCGTGGCCGACGCGATGTCGGGTACCTCGGGCCAGCTCGAGTTCTACCTCCTCGACACCCAGCCCGCGGTGGCCGGGGAAACCTACCGCTACCTGCTCCTGCGCTTCGACGCGGTGACCGGCGAGATGACCGAAACCATTCCGGCCGGTGAACTGACCTTCCCCGAGGAGGTCCCATGAGATTCCGGAACCTGTTCCACGTCGTCGTCGCGGCCGTCGGGGTCGTCGCGCAGGAGGCAGCCCCGCAGCCCCGGCTGCCTTGGATCACCGGCACGCCCACCGAGCTCTTCGGAAGCGTGGAGGCGGACGGCAATTCCCCGGAACGTTGGATGGTGGCGGACCGCGCCTCCGGCTTGGTGCGCTGGATCCGGTTGGACGGCACCAACGTGGGCTCCTTCCCGGTGCGCGCCTCCGGCCTTGGAAGGATCGAGACCGCCGCGTTCGTCCGCTCGGGAGGTGCGTTCGGAGCCGTGGCCGTCGGGGATCCCATCGGGAACCGCCTCGCGGTGGTCCCACATCGCCCGACGTCCGAGGTGCAACCGGTGTTCCTCGACGGCGTGATCGGCCCTTCGTCGTTGGCCGCGTTCCAGTCCCGCATCGCCGGCGAGGATCCCCTGGCCTCGCAGCTGATGGTCGCCTCGGGCGACAACGGCTCGCCGACACCGCTGCGTCTGTCACTGCATGGCCCCCGCGGTTCGATGCTGCCTTGGCCGGCGCCCCCGTTGTCCGAACCCGCACGGGCGGGCCATGCCTTCCGCATCACCCGCGCCGGCGCCGAGTCGGCGGGCTTCCTCGTCGGGGGGCGGTTCCTCGCCTGGACCGCCGGGGACGCGGGCCTGGAATCGCGGCCGGCCGTGGCCGACGTGGCCGCAGGCTCCGATTGGGTCGCCGACTTCTTCCGCCCCGACGGCGACTTCGCCGGCTTGGTGTTCTTCCGGCGCGGCAGCTCCACCGTGGACTTCCGTCAACTCCGCCGCACCGGCGGCGAGGAACCGCCGGCATCGGACCCGGTGGGCTACGACCTGGGCCTGCCGGTGGAAGCGCTGCTGGCCGGCGGCTTGGGAACCGAACGCTGGTTGCTGGTGCTGTCGGGACGCGAGGCGCGGCTCTTCGATTTCGACGGGACGAACCCTCCGCGCACGCGGCAGTCGTTCTCCTCCGATGGTGCGCTTTCCTTCACCGCCGCGGCGATACGGCCGGACGGCGGGCTGCTGTTGCTCGAGGGCGAATCCGGTCGGTCTTCCGCCTGGAGCCTCTATCCGCTGCAGGAGGGACGACACGTCCTCGCCGCACGGGGAACCCTGGCGGAGTTGCCGGCCGGATCCCGCCGCGGCAGCCAGGTCTTCGCCTTCACCGCCGATCCCGTTCGGAACCGCGAGGCCCGACTGATCGCGTTGGGCCGGGCGTCCGACTGGGGAACCTCGGTTCTCGAGGACGCACGGGTGCTTGCGGAGACGGACCGCGGATCGTCCTCTGGGCTCGGCGATCCCGAGGCGGTTTCCCCGGAGATCCGCAACGTCGCCGGCGGCTTCCTGTCGGTGAACCAGTTCTCACCGCTGCATTCCCTGTTCAGCTACGCCACGCCGGAGTCCGTGTCGGCGCCACGGATCCGATTCGAGCCCCGACCCGGACGGTTTTCCCAACCGATCCAGGTCGCCGTCGCTGTGGACGGCCTTTCTTCGCCGACGTTCTTCATCCAGTCCGGGGCCAACCCCGCTTGGACCCAGGTCTCCGGTCCGATCACCGTGTCGAACTCCCTCACGCTGCGGGCCTGGGCGCGCGGTACGGACGGCGTGGCCACACCGGTCGCCTTCGCCGAGTACCGCATCCAGACGGCCGATCCGCTGGCCCCGGCCCAACCCGTGGACCTCAACGGGAACGGCATCCCGGATGAAGTGGAACGCGGGCTGCCGACGGATGGAGACCAGGACGCCGACTCCTACCCGGATGGCGAGGAGTGGCTGGCCGGTTCCGATCCCGCGGACCCGAGGAGCACTCCTCCCGGCTCGGGGGGAGGAGAGCCTCCGGTGTTGGTGCTCCTGGGAATCGACATCGGGCCGGAACCACGGATCCGGCTGCGTCTGTTCGGCCGCGCGGGCGTGCTGCATGCGTTGCAATCGGCGGAGGTCATCGCACCGGGAGCCTGGTCGGACGCGGCGCCCGCCGCGGTCATGCCGGCCTCGGGATCGATGGAATTCAGCCTGCCGATGACCGATCCGGCGATCCGGTTCTTCCGCGGACAATCCCGCTGAGACGGCAGGACCTCCGTGAATTCCCGATCCGTGGTTCCCACAGCCGCGGCTGCCACGCCGCGGGCGATCGCAGCCACGCCCAGGAATTCGGCGCTCCCGGGTCCTTCTCTTCGTCCGTCGGGACCTCAGCGCCGCTTCGTTTCAACGCTTCAACCACAACCATTCCGGAATCGCCCGTTGTGCATTCCCGCCGCGGGGTGTCGGGTGCCCACCGACTCCATGATGACCGAGATCAAGATCGATTGTCGGTGTGGGACCCGCTATGCGTTCGAGGTCGAACCGGAGAACGCCCGCATGCCGGTGGAGGTCCGGTGCCCGAACTGCGGTGCCGACGGCACGCCCGCGGCCAACGAATTCCTCAAGGCCCAGGCGCTGGCCCAATCCCATGGACTGCGCATGGTGCACGACAGCCATCTGCTGGGGGCCCCGCTGAATCCCGGCGTCACGCCCTGATCCGACGTCGGTCCGGACGGAGGGGAAAGGGATCTCACGCAAAGTGGGACCCCACGCAGAATCTCCAAGACGCCAACAGGGAACCGGATGTGGATCGCCTGTCTCACGGGAACCTCCCTGGAATCGGCGTCCTCGCATGAACGACTCCCATTTCCCGGTCCCGGTTGGACCTTGGGTTGTGCGGCCATCCGCGTCCCCAGCGGATTCCCAGGTCACCGGTCCGATCACCGTGTCCGACTCCCCCACGCTGCGGGCGATTGCGGTCGCATTGGAGACATCCGCGACCCTGGCTGGCGGCTCGAAGCACCGTGCCCCTCCCGCCTCGGATTCCCGGTTTCGATCCCGCTCCGGTCATCTTCCGGCTGGGTTCCCAGATCAACCGCTGGACGGCAGATGCAGCCGTTCCAGACCCGGGTAGCGGTCGAATCCGGCGTCGAACGAAACCAACCGGCATCCGGAAGCGATGGCGAACGCCGCCAGGTAGGCGTCGGTCCAGTGGTTCGTCGGGAATCCCGGCTCGGAAGTCCAGCGGAGGAAGACCTCGTCGATTCCGGCAGGTTCGTCCAGGAGCACCACCCCGGGCTCGGCAAGGTACCGGTGGACGATGGCCCAAGCCTCCTCCGGGGTGAGAGTCCGACCGAGGACCCCTTTCCGAGTCGCGAGACGAAGGAAACCCAGGAGGCTGATCCGGCAGAAGGCCATCGTGTCTTGGGCCTGGCTTTGCCAGTAGGCAACCGCGGTCGCGTGGTGGACATGGTTCTCATCGACCAGTGCCAGCCAAACGTTCACGTCGAGCAGGTCGGTCATGGCGTCGGGCTTGCGGGATTTCCACCCAACCCCTGCCGCATCGCATCGTCTTGGTCCTGCAGTTCAGACAACTCGCGGTTGCTCAGGGCCAGCGTCGGGGGAAGGGAAGGGTCCAAACGGATCGCAACCGGCGGCAGCGGTCGGATTCGGCGGACACCTTGGACAACAGGACCGCCCCGCAGCCCGGCTTCGACATACCGGGTCAGCAAGTCTTTCAGGCTCATGCCGTTCTGGGCGGCGCGGGCCTTCACTTCGCGAAACAGGGAATCCGGGAGATCCAAGGTGGTCCGCATCAACGCATCAAAACATCAGGCGGCCGTATGGGCAAGAGGCGCCGCGGATGGCTCGACCGTAGGGACAGCAAAGGGATGTCCGGGCTCCGAGAAGGCGCCGATTGCGGGTCCAACCGGTTCTCTTCCTACGAGGACTCAAATCCATGCATCTGTCCGCAAAGCGAAGCAAAGGTGGGTTCGCGGGGGTGTCGCGCGGAATCCTGGGGCAGTCAGGAATGGCCGCCGCGGGCATCGCCGATGCGGACCAGGATGTGGGCCGCAGCCTTGGCCACAACCGTGCCAGGGAGGTTGAGGTTCTCGAACGCGTTGGTCTGAAACAGCGTGGATTGCCCGTGCCTCACGGACCAGTCGAACAGGGCGTCGAGGTCGAACCGGAGAACGCCCGCGTACCGGTGGAGGTCCAAACGGAGGGGTGAGGGACCTCACGCAAGGACCCGTCCTCGATGAATCGGGGTGTTTTGCTGCGCTGAAACGGCAGTCACCGGCTCGTTGCGGCCCAAGACGTCTGTCGTGCAGGTGGCTCGCACTCGACGAAACGACCTTCAGTTCATCGAGAGCGTCGCCATCGGTCATCTTCGGCGCGGATCGGCCTTGGATGGACCTGTCCCGGCTCATCTGCGAGGGTCATGGCCGTGTCCAACAGGTCGGGTCGTCCAGGTATCGTCGGCGGGTTCGTGGGCTGCGTGCAGTGGATGCTGGTGGGCTCCGGACTGGCCTTGGCCCTTCTGGTTCCGGCGGCCGCACAGCAATCCTCGTTGGCCTTGGAAGGGGAGATCCGGACTGCGTCCGCATTGACCAACACCGAGGTCCGGATCACGGGCCGGTCCGAGCTTCGCCTGTCGTCCGCCACGGACCCGCTGCCGGGTTCGACCGTGGATCTCGGTTCGGCGGACTCGTGGCTCCGCCTTGAGTCGATCCCTCCAAGCCGGGTGGTGTCGTCGTTCCTCGGCCGGATCCGCGTGGGTGGCGTGGCGGCCGTCCGCGACCGCACGGTGCGGGTCGTGCCGCACGCACAAGGCGCCTGGGTGATCCCCCATGGCCTGGGCTTCGAGGCGTTGGAACTGCACGACGGACGTCAATTCTCGGGGAACCGGCGGGGGCTCACGAACTTCGCGTCGCTCGGTCCGTCCGAGCTCGGGTCGTGGACCGGCGCCGTGGCCTCGATCCGTCTCCGGCGGGGCTACATGGCCACCTTGGCCCAGCGTGCGGACGGCACCGGGACGAGCCGGTGCTACGTCGCGCAGGACGCCGACGTGGAGATCCCGCGGCTTCCACCGGGACTGGAGAACGACCTCCGCTTCGTGCGGGTCTTCCCGTGGCGTTGGACGTCGAAGAAGGGCGTCGCGGGGAACATCGAGACGGGTTTGGCCACCGGCTGGGGCTACGACTGGAACATCGACCGGAACTCCACCGCCGACTGGGAGTACGTGCCGATACGGCAGACACGATGGTGGCCCGGGCTGGACCAGGACTGGCGGAGCCGCGGGGCCACGCACCTCCTGGGATTCAACGAGCCGGACCGGCCCGACCAGGCGAACATGAGCGTGGCCGACGCCCTCTCCGCCTGGCCGGAGCTGATGTCCACCGGCCTTCGGCTGGGGGCGCCGGCGGTCTCGGACGGAGGCCTGGCTTGGCTCTACGACTTCACCGACCGTGCCGACGCCGCGGGTCTGCGCGTCGACTTCGTCCCGGTCCACTACTACCGGTGCTTCGGGAATCCGGCCGACGCCGCCGGGACGGCGAACCAGTTCCGGGCCTTCCTGCAGGAGGTCCACACGCGGGTGCGACGACCGTTGTGGATCACCGAATGGAACAACGGCGCCAACTGGACGACCTGCGCCGACCCGACCGCGGCGCAGCAGGCGGCGGCCATCGCGGCCATCGTGTCCATGCTCGACGGCCTTCCGTTCGTGGAACGCTACGCCATCTACAACTGGGTCGAGGACGTCCGCCGGGTGGTCCTCGACAACGGCACGCCGACCGCCGCGGGCGTGGCCTATCGTGACGCGAGGTCGCCCGTCGCCCACCGCCAACGGCTCCCCGACACGGGCACGGCCCCGGCGCTCCAGCTCGGGTTCGACGGCGACCTTCTCGACGAGTCCGCCAACGGCATCGG
The DNA here is from genome assembly GCA_027488845.1 of Verrucomicrobiales bacterium. Lineage (GTDB taxonomy): Bacteria > Verrucomicrobiota > Verrucomicrobiia > Limisphaerales > UBA9464 > SXXZ01. Next base: position 123,782 of record JAIYBC010000063.1, read on the forward strand.
CGCGGTGTGGGTCGGGAATCCCGCCAGGGTCGCCGGCCGTGTCGGGGAGTCCGTCGCGTTCGACGGTGTCGACGACCACGCCGTGCTGCCGGAAAACCTGGGGCGCTCGACCGACTTCTCCTTCGCGGCGTGGGTGCGTTGGGATGGCGGACCGCCGTGGCAAAGGATCTTCGACCTCGGCCTCGACACCACGCGCTACCTCTTCCTCACGCCGTCGTCCGGGTCCGGCACGCTGCGTTTCGCGATCAACACCGGGTCCGGCGAACAGGTCCTCGACGCCCCGGCCCTTTCCGCCGGCCCGTGGGTCCACGTGGCCGTCTCGGTCGCCGGGAACACCGGGAAGCTGTGGGTCGGCGGCGTGCCCGTCGCGACGAACACGGCGATGACCGCGAACCCCGTGGATGTCGGCGCCCGGAACAACTTCCTCGGACGCAGCCAATTCCCGGCGGATCCGCCGTACCGCGGCCGGCTCGACGACGTGCGGTTCGGAACCACGGGACTTGCCGACACCGCGGTGGCGGCGATGGCCCGGGGAACTCCCCCGCGGTGGAACATGGCCTGGCTCCGCGCACCGGATGCCGTTCCCGGAACCGCCTACTCGGCCTCGCTGACCCGCTTCGCGACCGGAACCGGATTGCTGCGCTTCGAGAAGCTCGGCGGACCCACGTGGCTGACGGTGGACGGCGACGGAACCCTGCGCGGGAACGTCCCGGCCTCCGCCGAGGGAGACCAGCGGTTCCGTGTCCGCGTCTTGGACACCTCCGGTGCCGCGGCCGCGACGGACCTCCGGATCCTGGCCGGCTTGGTGACGCGGTCCGTCGCCGCGTCGGCGGACGACGCCGTGCAGTCGGCCGACGGCTCGGTGCGCCTTCCGGAGGGCGCCTTGTCCCTGGGCGACGGCGGCGGGACTTCCGGCGGGATCGCCGGACTCCGGTTCCGCGACCTTCCAATCCCGCTTGGGGTCGCGGTGGAAGGCGCGGAGGTCCGGTTCCGGGCGGTGTCGACGGACGGCAGTGCAGCCGCCTTGCGGATCACCACGGGCGGCGGCCTCGACCCGGGCGGGTTCACCGCGGTCGCCGGCTCGTTGGGAAGCCGTTTGGACACCTCGCTCGGCGTGGACTGGAAACCGACGCCCTGGACCGCGGGCGACTCGGGGCCGGCCCAGACCACACCGAACCTCGCGTCCCTGGTGGAGTCGATGGTCGCCCGCGAGGGCTGGGCCGAGGGCGGGGCCCTTTCCCTGTACCTCGGTGGAGTCGGGAGACGTTCCGCATCCGCGTTCGATTCAGGCCCCACGAACGCGGCCCGGCTCACGGTGCGGTTCCGGTCGCGGACGCCCGAGACGGAGTTCCTGGCGGGTTTCCAGTCGGGTGTCGACACGGCGGTCCAGTCGCAACGTGGCATCGTGTCCGTCGGCATCTCCAGCCTTCCGCTCGGCGGCGAGGGCACCTGGGTTGGCGTGCGGTTCCCAGGGGTCCTGATCCCGCGGGGTGCGGAGATCGTGTCCGCCCGGATCCGTTTCAGGTCCGCCGCGACGGGTTCCACGGTCGGGAGCCTCCGCCTTTGGGCCGAGGCGGCGGACCACTCCCTTCCCTTCGCCGCCATGCCCGGCGATCTGAGACTCCGTCAACGGACCGTCCGGGGCGTCGACTGGGTTCCGGAGGCCTGGACGATCCTTGGGGCCAAAGGGGCGGCCCAGTGCACCGCCGACCTGTCGGTGCCGCTGCAGGAGGTGGTGGACCGACCCGGTTGGGCGCCGGGTGGCGCGGTGGCCTTCCTAGTGGCGGGACCCACGACCCTGCGGTTCGCGGACGGCGCCCTGCTTTCCGGCGGCTTCCCACCCCAGCTCGAGGTCCGGTTCCGCGCGGAACCGGCCCGGGACGGGTTCCGGTCCTGGGCGGCGGCACAGGGAACGGTCGCGGAGCCCACACTGGACGCCGACGCCGACGGCATCGGGCTACTCCAGGAGTTCCTCCTCGGACTGGATCCCACGAAGGCGGAGCCGCTTCCGCTCCAGGTGCGTCTGGAGGGCGGGGTTCTCGAACTGGAACACCCGGAACGTGCCGGTCTTCCCGGAGTCCGGCCACGGATCGAATGGGCCGACCGGCTCGACGGACCGTGGACCTCCGAGGGATTCGTGGCGGACGTCCTGTCGGACGACGGGCGGGTCCGTCGGTGGCGTCGCCGTCTTCCCGCCGGAACCGCGGGCGCCCGCTGGATCCGCTGGAGCGCGTCGGGGGACTGACCCGGGAGGCTCCGGCTCAGCGCCAGAAGCCGGCGTGGACCGCGCGGGCCTCGGCGTCGAGCTCCGCGGCCGGGCCCTCGATGAGGACGGTCCGCGCGGTGTGGCTGAACAGGTGCCGACACGGCAGCCGCAGGTGTTCCGGCGAAGGCCCAACGAGGTCGTAGAGGTCCGCCTCGGACAACGCGAAGACGATGCGCCCAATGCCCGCCCAATGGATCGCCCCCGCGCACATCGCGCAGGGTTCCGTGCTGGTGTAGAGCGTCGACGTCGACCGGGCCGCACTGCCGACCCGCGCGCAGGCGATGCGGACCAGGTTCGTCTCGGCATGGCCTGTGACATCGCCGGCCGTGACCACCGAGTTCTCGGCCTCGCAGAGCACCTCGCCGACGTCCGTGGCACCACCGCCCACGAGCAACGCGCCGAAGGGATGGTTGCCGTGTTCCCGCGCGGAACGGGCCAGCGCGATGGCGCGGCTCAGGTGGCGGAGATCGGTGGGGGTCATGGGTGTTTGGGGTTGAAGGGGTTGAAGGGGTTGAAACGTTGAAGCGTTGATGGGAACCAGTGGATCAGGCCGGGGGAATGCGGAAGGGGGCGAGGGCGGTGACGAGTTCGGGCGGGAGACGCCGGGGACGGTCCTCGAGGGAGGTGCAGACGTGGCGGGTCTCGCCTTCGACCTTGAGGGATCCATCGGCTCCAAGCAGGCGGTAGCCGAAGTTCAGGCGAACGCCCGACGCCTCCAGCACGACGACCTCGACCGTCACCCGTTCGTCGTAGCGGGCGGCGCCCTTGTAGCGGAGCTGGACCTCTATGACCGGGAAGATCACGCCGTCGTTCTGCCAATCGAGGAAGGTCCGTCCGACGGTCCGGAACAACTCGCCGCGCGCCTCCTCGAGCAGGTCGAGGTAGCGGCCGTAGTACACGTGGTTGCCCACGGTGCACTCGGAGTAGGTCACGCGGTGGGTGTGCCGGAACGATTCCATGCGCGTAGTTTCGACATCCCGGGCCGCTGGGGCGAGTCCGGCGTCGCGTGCCGGAGCGTTGGGAGGCGACTCACGCGAAGAACCGACCCCAACCGATTGGGGTGTTTTGCTGCAATGAACTTGGTAGATCGAGCGTAGCCGGCGTTCGGGCAGCGTGGCCGCTAGCAGTTTGGTGCCTTCAGTGCCCGTCGCGAAGAATGGTTCCGGACCATGGTGGGGTTTTGCTTGGTGAGGCCGGATGGGTGTCCGGTCATCCCGTTTGGTAGTTTTTGCCTCTTCGACGTGG
>JAIYBC010000051.1 GCA_027488845.1 Verrucomicrobiales bacterium
CTTCGCGACGGGCACTGAAGGCACCAAACCGCTAGCGGCCACGCTGCCCGAACGCCGGCTACGCTCGATCTACCAAGTTCATTGCAGCAAAACACCCCAATCGGTTGGGGTCGGTTCTTTGCGTGAGTCCACTCCGCCTCGATCCGTCGTGTCGTGCCGGTTGCCCAACGCCGGGTCCGCCCCCATCGTCGCCGCCGTGACGCACGAAGCCGGTTCCGATTCCGCCAAGCCCGGGGTGATCTCCATCCACGGCGCCCGGGAACACAACCTGAAGGACCTCTCGGTCGAGATTCCCCGCGGGAAGTTCGTGGTCGTCACCGGCGTCAGCGGATCCGGCAAGAGCACGCTGGCGTTCGACATCCTCTTCGCCGAGGGGCAACGGCGGTTCCTCGACTCGATGAGCGCCTATGCGCGGCAGTTCGTGGAGCAGATGGCCCGGCCCGACGTGGACCTCATCACCGGCCTGCCTCCCACGGTGAGCATCGAACAGGGAACCACCCGCGGCGGCGGCAAGAGCACCGTCGCCACCGTCACCGAGGCCTACCACTTCATCCGGCTCCTTTTCGCGCGGCTCGGCACCCAGCATTGCCCCGATTGCGGCATCTCCGTGGAAGGCCAGTCCCGCGACGCGGTGCGGGCCACCCTGGAAGCCGTCGCCGAACGCCTCGGCCCGCTGCAGCTCTTCGCCCCACGCGTCCGCAACCGGAAGGGCTTCCATGCCGACGTCGCCGAATGGGCCCGTCGCCACGGCTACTCCAAGCTCCGCGCCGACGGCGTGTTGCGCGACGCCGACGACTCCTTCCGCCTCGACCGCTTCAAGGAACACGACGTGGAGGTCCTGGTGGGCGTGCTCGGGGGCAAGGACGAGACGCGACCGTCCCATGCGCTCGTGGACGAGGTCCTGCGGGTCGGTGACGGAACGGTCTTCGCCGTGGACCGCAAGGGCCGGCAGACGGTGCATTCCACCGCCCGCGCCTGTCCCCGTTGCCAGCGGTCCTTCCCCCAGCTGGATCCGAAGAACTTCTCCTACAACTCCAGCCAGGGCTGGTGTCCGAAGTGCCGCGGATTCGGTGAGCTCTTCTACCTGCCCGACGTCGACCGCGGTGCGAACGCGGATTCGGTGGAGGAATCCTGGTTCAGCTGGGCCGACCAGCGCGAGGCGTGTCCGGAGTGCCAAGGGGCGCGGCTGAATCCGGTGGCCCGGGCGGTGCGGTTGGATCTCGGCGGCCGGCCGGCCTCGAAGGGTGAGGCTCCGCCGCCGACGGTCGAGGACCTCGGCCGCTGGTCGGTGGCGGAGGCGAGGGCGTGGTTCGACGCCGCGGCGCCGTCCGGCAGGACGGCCGAGATCGCCCGCGACATCCTTCCCGAGATCCGCGAGCGCCTGAAGTTCCTCTGCGAGGTCGGACTCGGCTACCTCCAGATGAGCCGCAGCGTCACCACGCTCAGCGGCGGCGAGGCCCAGCGGATCCGGCTCGCCGCCCAGTTGGGCTCCAACCTGAGCGGCGTGCTCTACGTTCTCGACGAGCCGACCATCGGCCTGCATTCGCGGGACAACCGCCAGCTGCTCGACGCCCTCGGCTCGCTCCAGGCGCGCGGCAACTCGCTCGTGGTCGTCGAGCACGACGAGGACACCATGCGACGCGCCGACTGGATCCTGGACCTCGGTCCCGGGGCCGGCGTGCGCGGTGGACGGATCATCGCCGCGGGCACGCTCCCGGAACTCGAAAGGCATCCGGAATCGGTCACCGGCCGCTGCCTTCGCGAGAAGCCCACCCACCCGGCGCGCGGGACGCGGCGTCCGGTCCAGGAGGCGCCACGCAAGTCGACCGGCCGCGCTCGCGCGGCATCGAAGAAGCCGGCCGCCGCCACCGCGGAACCGGCAACGACCCAGGCCGCCGACGTCACATGGCTGACGTTGGAACACGCGGTGTTGAACAATCTCAAGGACGTCACCGTGCGCTTCCCGCTCGGACGCCTCGTCGTCGTCACCGGGGTGAGCGGCTCGGGCAAGAGCACGTTGGTGAAGGAGTGCCTGTACCCGGCGGTGAAGGCGGTCCTCGAGGGCGCGGCCCCGAAGACGTCGCGTTCCGAGAAGTCCGTGCGGGCCGCGAAGTCCGCGATGCGGGTGACCGGATGGGAGACGCTCCAGGCGGTCCACGAGGTGGACCAGTCGCCGATTGGACGCACGCCGCGTTCGACGCCGGCGACCTACGTGGGTTTCTTCGACGACATCCGCGAGCTGTTCTCCCAGGTGCCGGAGGCCCGCATGCGGGGCTATGGGCCGGGAAGGTTCAGCTTCAACTCCGCTCAGGGCCGTTGTCCGAACTGCGAGGGCGCGGGCTTCGTGAAGATCGAGATGAACTTCCTCCCCACGGCGCACGTGAAGTGCGAGGTGTGCGGCGGCGGCCGGTTCAACCCGGGGACGCTCGACGTGCGCTTCAACGGGAAGTCCGTCGCCGACGTGCTGCGGATGTCGGTGGCCGAGGCGCTCGGGTTCTTCGCGGCGCAGACGCGTCTGCGCCGCCCGCTGGAGGCGTTGCGCGACACCGGCCTCGAGTACCTCGAGCTGGGGCAGACCAGTCCGACGCTGAGCGGCGGCGAGGCGCAGCGGATCAAGCTGGTGACGCACCTGCTGGGCGGGTTGAAGTCCGCGGCCGTGGAGCGCGAGAACGCCGACCTGACGGCACGGCGTCCGGGAGCCCGGGTTCCGAAACGCGACCTGTTCATCCTGGAGGAGCCGACCATCGGACTGCACATCGAGGACGTCCGACGGCTGGTGGCGGTGCTCCAGCGGTTGGTGGATGCGGGGCACACGGTGGTGGTGATCGAGCACAACCTCGACCTGATCGCCGAGGCGGACTGGGTCATCGACATGGGACCCGAGGGCGGCGGAGCCGGCGGCAATGTGGTGGTCGAAGGCACACCCGAGACCATCGCCGCGCACCCGACCTCCCATACCGGCCGCTATCTTCGGGAGATGCTGCGCCCGGTTTCGGGTGTCGGGTTGAAGGGGGAGGGGTTGGTTGAACGGTTGAAGAGTTGAAAGGCTGAAGGGCTGAAGGGCTGAAGGGTGGGATCGGCTTCGAGGGAGAGGCATCCAGCCGAGGTAACTGTTCCAGATCCCGGAACACACAGGGCGGGGCCGGCTCCCTTGAACCCTTCAACGCTTCAACCACCCACCTTCACCCGCTCAGAACGGGTCGGCGTCGTCACTGGGGTCTGGGTCAGGGTCGAAGCCGGGGTGGACGTCCGGTTCCGGCGCCTTTCGCCTCGGGGTCTCCGCGGCGGGGAAGCGGGCCTGCCGACTCCACGGATCCGGTGCGCGTTCGGGGCGCACGTTCCACTCCTCGTACAGGTCCGGCGTCAGCTCGCCGAGGAAACGCGAGGGCATCTGGACCGCGTCGCCGCCTCCGGCCATGAAGCGCAGGAGCGGACGGCAAAGGTACAGCTCGTCCTTGGCCCGGGTGACCGCCACGTAGAACAGGCGGCGTTCCTCCTCCTCTCCGTCGCCGGTCTCCGCGGACCGGGCCGATGGGAACAGCCCGTCGCACAGCATGATCGCGAACACCGCCCGGAACTCGAGTCCCTTGGCCTGGTGCACCGTGGAGAGCCGCAGGCGCTCCGTCTCCTCCTCCCGGGGCGAGGACTGCTCGGCCTCCATGTTGGTCTGGAGGGCGAGTTGCGCGAGGAAGTTGGCGGTGTCGTCGAACTGGTCCGCGTAGGCCGCCAACTGGGTCAGGTCCTCCATGCGGTTGCGCGCGTTCTCGTAGGCGGACTTCAGGTAGTCCTCGTAGTCGGCCTCGACGACGAGGCGGATCATGCGGCCGGGCGCGTTGCGGAGCGTGGGCGACTCGCATTGGGCGACCGTGGCGACGAACTGCGCCCAGGCGGCGGCGGACTTCCTCGGCACCGCCTTCGCCGCCGCGGCCAGCAGGGGCGCGACCGGAACGACGGGCGACGGCGGCGGCAGGACGCCGTCGTTGTCGGAGACCTCGTCGGCCGGCGTCGTCGCGGGCGCCGGGGCCACGCCGTCGGACAGTTCCGGGGAACCGACGGCCTCGGCCAAGGCCGCGTGGAAGGCGGCCCAGATCTTGTCCGCGCCGCGGGCGCCGACGCCGGGAAGCATCTTGGAGAGCCGCTTCAGCGCGAGTTCGTCGGCCGGGTTGGTGATGAGCTTGAGGTATGCGGCGACGTCCTTGATGTGGGCCTGTTCGAAGAAGCGGACGCCGGAGGTGATGGCGTAGGGGATGTTGCGGCGGGTCAGCTCCATCTGGAGTTCCATGGCGTGGAAGTGGGAGCGGTAGAGCACGCACTGCTGGTCCAGGGGAACGCCTTCGTCGCGCAGCTCGAGGGCGCGTTGGGCGACGAACGCGGCCTGTTCGCGGGCGTCGGTGGTGACGATCAGGGCGGGCTTCATCCCGGAACCCCGCGCCGCCTGGAGGGCCTTGGGGAACTGGCGGGTGTTGGCGGCGATGGCGGCGTTCGCGAGCGAGAGGATCTCGGGGGTGCTCCGGTAGTTCGTCTCGATCTTGAAGACCTGTGCGCCGGCGTGGCGCTGGGGGAAGTTGAGGATGTTGGTGAAGTCCGCACCCCGCCACGAGTAGATGCTCTGGGCGTCGTCGCCGACGGCCATGAGGTTGCGATGACGTGCGGTGAGCAGGTCGAGCAGTTCGCCCTGGAGGCGGTTGGTGTCCTGGTACTCGTCCACGAGCACGTGCAGGAAGCGCCGCTGGTACACGTCGGCCACGTCGGGGCATTCGCGCAGCAGTCGGACCCAGAGCGTGAGGAGGTCGTCGAAGTCCATCAGGCCGGCCTCCTTCTTCCGCTCGATGAACCGCTGACGCACCGCGCGGACGCCGTCGAGGACCTGGGCGAACGGCCCTTCCTCGCCACCGGTGGCCTCCTCGAAGGACTTCCCGGTGTTCGACAACATGGAATAGACGTCGGCGAGCGCCTCGGGCTTGGGGAAGCGGACCGCCTTGGTGTCGATGCCGCAGTCGACGATGCAGGCGGACAGGAGGTCCTTCACGTCCTCGCGGTCCGCGATGGTGAAGTCGCGGCGGTAGCCGAGGCGGTCGGCGTGGCGGCGCAGGACGCGGACGCCGACGGAGTGGAACGTGCCGCCCCAGAGGTCCTGCACGCCGCCGCCGAGCAGTGCGCCGACCCGTTCCATCATCTCACGGGCCGACTTGTTGGTGAAGGTGAGGAGGAGGATGCGGTCCGGGGCGACGCCGTTCTCGATGAGCCAGGCGACGCGGTAGGTGAGGGTGCGGGTCTTGCCGGCGCCGGCGCCGGCAAGGACGAGGGCGGGACCGGGGGCGGCCGTGACGGCCTCGAACTGCTGGCCGTTGAGTTCCGCCGCGTAGTCGATGCGGAGCTCCCGGGGGACCGGGATCGGATTCAGGGTGTAGTCGCGCGCCACGCCGTCCAAGAAAGGGGAACCGCGTCAAAAGCCCAACCAGAAAGCGGAGCCCGGGAGGGCGGGGAACGGGTAAATGGGATGAAGCGTTGGAGGGTTGAAGGGAGCGATGGGGCGATGGGGCACGGAGGTCCGGTGGGATCGGGGTCGACGGGGGGCTCGCAGGGCGGGCCGTCCGGATCCGCTCATCCGTAGATCGCGAGGAACTGCTTCCGGTAGACCCATTCCTGCGCGGGCAGCTTGGCTCTCAGGGTCTCGAGGCTCGTGGCGCCGTGTTGGAAGCGGCGCTTCCCGAAGATCGGCATGTCGACGCCGAAGACCTGCTTCACGCCACGGCGGACGACCTCGCCCTTCAACGAGTAGAGCGTCGGGACGTCATACTGCGTGAGGTCGATGAACGGCATGGCCTCGCTCACGGCGATGACGTTGCGGGACATCAACGGGCTGTAGCCGTCGAAGCCGTACCTGCGGGCCGGAGCATAGGTGCGGACGTAGCCGCGGCTCAGTCCGCCGCTGTAGGTGAGGGAATGCTTGATGCGGCCGACTCCCCAGCCTTCGTGGTAGAGCATGAGGTTGTGGACCACCGAACGGATGGTGAGCTCGGGGTTCTCCTCGATGGGGTAGTCCTTGAGGTTCTCGTCGCCGCCGTCGCCGTCGAAGAGGTGCTTCCAGTCGGGATACCGCCGGCGGATGCCGCGGCAGAGGGCTAATCCCATGGTGCCGCATTCCACGTCGAGCGGCTTGTAGTCCTCGATCACCCGCAGCGTCTCGGCGTAGTCGAGTTCGGAGAGGTCGGCGGGGATCTCCTCCAGGAAGAGTCCGAGCCCGAGGCGGCCGAGGAAGTCCCGGGCCTGGGCCAGGTCGGGTCCGTCGCCGAAGCTGAGGGTGAAGGCCTTCAGCCGGGACGGGCTCATGCCGAGCCGCCGCATCCCGAAGTAGGTGGCGAGGAACACCGCACCGCTGTCCACGCCTCCGGAGAAGGCCACGCCCACGGGTTGGTCCGACGGGATGGATCCCAACTGCCGGGAGACCTCGTCGGCCAGGGCGCCGACGTAGCGGCGTCCGATCTCGTCGAGGTCGGTCGGCAGCGAGTTGCGCACCGGGGTGAAGAAGCGGGTGTAGACCGGATCGGGATCCGGGCAGCCGATGAGCTGGATCTCGACGACGTAGTGGGCTGGAACCATCCGGGTGTAGGACGGATGGAACTGGTCCGAGAGGCCTTCCCGCTTCAACTGCTCGAAGATGGCGTCCATCCGGTCGGCGACGATCAGGGCCGGCCCCTCGGCGCGCTTGGCGAGGAAGTAGCGCATGGGGCGGTCGAGGGAGCGGGCCATGCGGACGGTCTTCCCGTCGCGCGCAAGCAGGGCGAAGGAGCCGTCGATGCCGGACACCTGTTCGGCGTCTCCGGAGAGGACCCGCGCACGGGCCTCCTCGGTGGACATGTTGCGGACGCGGTTCAGGGCCGGGTCGAGGAGGTCGACGATGCGTTCAACGTATTCGTGGTGCATGTTCTGGGAAATCTGCGGTTTCCGGTTCCCGGTTGGGAAGGGGCGCGTGGTTTCGGTCGGCTATTCGGCTCCTTACGGGCTTCTGCTCATTCGAAATCCACACGGCCCCAATCCTCGGGGCGACCCTGTACACCCGACCTGGGTGCCCAGGCGAGCCGGGTCCGGTTGATGTTCTCGCCGGGGGCGGCGTCGGCCTTGTCGCCGTCGTAGAGGAAGACGTTGAAGCCCGCGCGCACGGGGCGACCGGACTTCAGCCCCGCTTCCTGGAACGGGATCGACACCCGGACGGCGTAGCCGTCCGCGGTGCGCCAGGAGAGGAGGCGGGTTCCCGGGGACCGGGTTTCCAAGGGTCCGGCGTTGGCGTCGGCATCCCGGGCGCCGCGGACCTTCCCGGAGGAGTCGAAGGGGAAGATCCCGGCCTTCCAGCAACCGAGGGTGTGTTCGGCTCCTGCGGTCGGATCGATGCCGATCTCGACCGAGTCGGACCGCCAATGGCCCTTGATGTCGTCGGGCTGGATGTTGCTGACGATGCGGTCGTCGCGGACGCGCACCTCGACGAAGAGCGACTTGCCGTCGTGGGCGATGCGGAACGCGCCGCTGAAGTCGGCTTCGTCGTCGGGCTTTCCCTGCCAGGTGTTGCCGGGACCGATGGCGACGGGCTTCAGGGCCGCCCAGGCCGGATCGGCGTCCGCTGAGTTCCACGGGAGCTTGCCGACACGGCGGACCTTCAGGAGCGGCACCGGATGCAGTCGGACGGAAGCCTCGCCGACGCCGCGGATTTCGGCGACCAGGTTGGCGTCCTCGGCGGCGCCGGTGGGCACGTCGACCTCGACGTGGCCGGGTGGGACAAAGCGGGCCTTCCAGCCGGCCGGCACGCGGAACCCCCAATCCCGGGCGCGACGGGAAGACGGGACGACGAGGGGGAGTCGGTTGGGTTCACCGGCGACGACCGGCAGGTCCGGCGAGAAGGACTGCGACACCTTCTGGAGTCCGTGTTCGGCGACGAACTTCCGGTAGCGGGCCACCGCGGGGCGGGGACGGAAGGCGATCCCCGGGGCGGGTTCGGATGCGGTGGCCACGGGAACCGGGAAGGGGATCTCGACGGGCTTGGCAGGCAGGCCGGCGAGCAGGTCCGAGGCCTTGGCCGGCAGCGGGACGGCGGTCAACGCAGGCGTGAACCACTGGTTGGTGGTCCGGCGGAACCAGGGAGAGGAAGCCATGCCGCCGAAGCCTTGTGAGCGGTGTCGGGACATCGCCATGCCGGCCACGTCGCGAGGTGTGCGCCCGTCGGGCAGGGGGCGGGTCACGTCCACGCCGACGGCGGAGGGGGAATCCGGTCCGCCGCCCAGGAAGAGGCGGCGGGGTTGCCAGGTTGCGAGACCTTCCACCTCGATCTGTTCCGGGAACCGGCCGGGATCCGCCGCGGCGCGGAACGCCTCCACCGCGAGCCAACCCGCGGCCTGGTGGTTGCCGTGCTGACCCGGGGTGGGAGCCGGGTTCATGGTGATCATCACCTCGGGACGCAAGGCGCGGACGACGCGGACCAGGCGCCGCAGGGTGTCTTCGTGTCCCCATTTCTCGAGGGTGATCCCGAGGTTCTCGGTGTAGGCGAAGTCCGCGCGATCGAGGAAGTGGACCTGGCGTACGCCGAGGATGCCGAGCGCCTCGCGGAGTTCGATTTCCCGCAGCAGACCGAGGGCGGGACCGAATTGGGTGCCGACCATGTTGCCGCCGCCTTCGCCGCGGGTGCAGTAGACGTGGGCGACGTGGCGGCCCTGGCCGAGGGCGAGGGAAGCCATCGTCGCGGCGACGCCGGTCTCGTCGTCGGGATGGGCGAAGACGCCGAGCACGTCGGCCTTGAGCAGGGCGGCGCCGGTGGGCGTTGGTGCGGGAGAAGGACGTCCCGGCGCGGAGGTCGCCTGGGCGAGGGTCGTCGACGCGGCCAGCGAAGCGATCAGGAAACCAAGCGCGAGGTTTCGGGCGGGCCGGGCGGACGGGGACATGGAGGAACTCTGCCGGGAATCGGGGCCCGCCGCAATGGGTCGGCTGAGGGGAGCGAAGACGGGACCGGGACTCGCGCCAAAACGCGAAGACGCCGAAGGGGAGACGGAACCGGAACCGGAACGGCGACCACGGGGAGGACTTCGGGATACCCCGCGACTTCAACCTCTGCCGAAAACGCGATTCACAGCCCGACCCCGAGTGGCTTCTCGGCTCAGGCGGTGGCGGGCGCGGTCCGACCGATGATCCGTCCGCGGGACAGGTCGAACGGGGAGAGTTCGAGGTCGACCGGATCGCCGACCGCGAGGGGACCGAGGCCGGACTTCAGGCGGCGGGTGACGTGGGCGACGAGCACGTATCCGTTGGGAAGCCGGACCCGGAAGGCGGCTTCGCCGAGGAGACCGATGATCTCGCCGGGGACATGGATGAAGTCGTCGTGGAGCATCGCCGTTGGAGAAGGCGGCGGGCCGGACCCCGTGACCGGGGACCGGCCCCGCACTGCGGTGGCGGATCAGGCCTTGGCGGCTGCGCCGGCGGGAGGGGTCTTCGGTTCCACCTCGTGGACCGGCGGGGTGCTGGGCGGGGCGACGGCCGGGTGGGGCACGACGACCCAGAACTTCGCGCGGGCGTTCGACCAGTCCTTCAGCAGGGCCTGGGCGAAAGGCGATTCCGTGGCCTCGACGTGGGCGTTGACGAGGCCGGCGACCTTCTTGGCCTCGTCGTCGTCGGTGAGGCGTTGGAGTCCGACCATCGCATTGTTGTAGCGCTTCGGGAAGAGGTCCTCGGGATCGAAGACATAGGCGCGCCCGCCGCTCATGCCGGCGCCGAAGTTGCGTCCGGTCTCTCCGAGCACCACCACGGTGCCGCCGGTCATGTATTCGCAGCCGTGGTCGCCCACGCCCTCGACGACGGCGGTGCCGCCGGAGTTCCGGACGCAGAAGCGTTCGCCGGCGCGGCCGGCGGCGAAGAGACGGCCGCCGGTGGCGCCGTACATGCAGGTGTTGCCGACGACGCTGTTCTCGTTCCAGCGGAACTTCACGCCGTCCGGCGGGCGGACGACGATCTCGCCACCGTTCATGCCCTTGCCGACGTAGTCGTTGGCCTCGCCGACGAGCTTCAGGCGGACACCCTTCGCGAGGAAGGTGCCGAAGCTCTGGCCGGCGGAGCCGCGCAGGGTGACGTCGATCGAGTTGTCGGGCAGGCCGGTGTCGCCGAACTGGTATCCGATCTGGCCGGAGACCTTGGTGCCGATGTTCCGGTGGACGTTGTTGATCCGGTAGCTGAGGCGCGCGACGCCCTTGCCCTGGAGGGCCACGCGGGCGTCGGTGATGATCTTGTCGTCGAGCGAGCTGTCACCGAAGCGCTCGTTGCGCTCGCGGGTGTGGATGCGGGAGGCGACACCGCTCGGGTCCACCTGGTAGAGCAGCTTGTCCAGCTGGAGGCTGGCGATGCGCGGACGCAGTTCCTCGGGGAACTCGGTAAGCTCCTTGCGGGTGAGCAGGTCGGTGCGGCCGATGATCTCGTCCAGCTTTCGGAAGCCGAGCGTGGCCATGATCTCGCGGATCTCCTGGGCGACGCCGTTGAAGAAGGCGACCAGGTTCTCGGGCTTGCCGCGGAACTTGAGGCGGAGCTCCTCCTTCTGGGTGGCGACGCCGACCGGACAGGTGTTGAGGTGGCAGACCCGGAACATGGCGCAACCGGCCGCGACGAGGGCGCCGGTGCCGAAGTTGTACTCTTCGGCGCCGAGCAGGGCGGCGATCACGAGGTCGCGTCCGGTCTTCATGCCGCCGTCGGTCCGCATCACGAGGCGCGAGCGGAGGTCGTTCAGCATGAGCGTCTGCTGGGCCTCGGCGACGCCGAACTCCCAGGGGCCGCCGGTGTTCTTGATCGAGCTCAGGGGCGATGCGCCGGTGCCGCCGTCGTGGCCGGAGATGAGGACGACGTCGGCGTAGGCCTTGGCGACGCCCGCGGCGACCGTGCCGACGCCGGCGCAGGCGACGAGCTTGACGCAGACCTTGGCGCGCTGGTTGACCTGCTTGAGGTCGTAGATCAGCTGGGCGAGGTCCTCGATGGAGTAGATGTCGTGGTGCGGCGGCGGCGAGATGAGCGGGACGCCGGGCACGGAGTAGCGGAGCTTGGCGATGAGCGGGGTGACCTTGTGGCCGGGCAGCTGGCCGCCTTCGCCGGGCTTGGCGCCCTGGGCCATCTTGATCTCGATCTCCTGGGCGGAGGCGAGGTAGGCCGGGGTGACGCCGAAGCGGCCGGAGGCGACCTGCTTGATCGCGGAGTTCTTCTCGGTGGAGTAGCGGGACGGATCCTCGCCGCCCTCGCCGGAGTTGGACTTGCCGCCGATGCTGTTCATCGCGACGGCGAGGCACTCGTGCGCCTCCGGGGAGAGCGCTCCGAGGGACATGCCGGCGGTGGTGAAGCGGCGCCGGATCTCCTCGATCGGCTCGACCTCGTCGATGGGGACGGGCGTGGTGCCGGACTTGAAGGTGAGGAGGTCGCGGGGGCTGACCGGGTCCCGCTTGTTGACCGACTCCATGTACTTGAGGAACTCGTCGCGCTTTCCGGACTTGATGAAGCGGTGGAGGTTGCCGACGAC
Source organism: Verrucomicrobiales bacterium (assembly GCA_027488845.1). GTDB lineage: Bacteria > Verrucomicrobiota > Verrucomicrobiia > Limisphaerales > UBA9464 > SXXZ01. The sequence goes on from JAIYBC010000051.1 coordinate 11,534, forward strand.
CTGGGCGTTGTAGGCGTGGTATTCGCCGCGGCCGCCCTTCGCGACTCGGTAGTTGCCGCCGACGTCGAGCGTGGGGGTGTCGGCGCCGGGCGCGAACGCGGCCTGGTGGCGCCGCAGGGCGTCCTCGGCGATGTGCCGCAGGGAGATGCCGCCGATCTGGCTGGTGGTGCCGAAGAAGCAGCGGTCGACGACCTCCTGTCCGAGGCCGACGGCCTCGAAGATCTGGGCGCCGCGGTAGCTGGCGATGGTCGAGATGCCCATCTTGGCCATGACCTTGAGCAGGCCGTTCTCGATGGCCTTGCGGAAGTTGCCCAGGGCCTTGTCGACGGTGATCTCGCCGTACTTCCCGGCCTCGACCGCCTCGCGGATGGTGTCGACGGCGACGTAGGGATTCACCGCGCTCGCGCCGTATCCGACGACCGTGGCGAAATGGTGGACGTCCCGGGCCTCGCCGCTTTCGCAGACGATGGAGCACTTGAGGCGCTTGCCGGCGTTGATGAGGTGGTGGTGGACGGCGCCGACGGCGAGGACCATCGGGATGGCCGCATGGGTGGCGTCACAGCCCCGGTCGGTGAGGATGAGCACGCTCTTGCCGGAGTCGACCGCCTTGGAAGCCGCCTCGCAGACGGCCGTGAGGGCGGCGTCGAGGGCCTCGGGACCGCGGTTGGACTCGAAGGTGCAGGGGATGGTCTCGCTGGGGAAGGCGGACAGGCCACGCAGCGACTCGATGTCGGAGTCGAAGAGGACCGGGGACTCGATGAGGATGTGCCGGGCCTGCTCGGGGTCCTCGTCGAACCAGCTGCGACGGGGCCCGAGCGTGGTCGACAGCGACATCACGATCTTCTCCCGGATCGAGTCGATGGGAGGGTTCGTGACCTGGGCGAACAGCTGCTTGAAGTAGTCGGCCAGCAGACGCGGGCGCTTGGAGAGGACGGCGAACGGGGTGTCGTCACCCATGGAACCCACCGGCTCTGCGGCCTGTGTGGCCATCGGCTTGATGAGGTCGTCGATCTGCTCCTGGTCCCAGCCGAAGGCGATCTGCTGGAGGGTGAGTTCGAGCAGGTTGACCGGCTTGGGCGCGGTCGCGGGCTTGGGCGCTGCGGCGAGGCTGACGAGGTTGTCGGCGCACCACTGGTCGTAGGGCTGACGGGAGGCGATCATCGCCTTGACCTCGTCGTTGTCCATGAGCACGCCCTTGAGCGTGTCGATGGCGATGAGCTTGCCGGGGCCGAGGCGGCCCTTGCGGACGACCTTCTTCTCGTCGAGGGACACCACGCCGACCTCGGAACCCATCACGACGAGGCCGTCGTCGTAGACCTTGTAGCGGGCAGGGCGCAGGCCGTTGCGGTCGAGGGTGGCGCCGACGAAGCGGCCGTCGGAGAAGACGACGGCGGCGGGACCGTCCCACGGCTCGTTGAGGCAGGCGTGGAACCGGTAGAAGCCGCGGAGCTTGGGATCCATGTCGGTCATGTTCTCCCAGGGCTCCGGGGCGAGCATCATGACCGAGTGGAGGACGTCGCGGCCGGAGAGCTGGAGCGCCTCCATGGCGTTGTCGAGCGCGGAGGAGTCGGAGCCGCCGGGTTGGATGATCGGCTTGAGCGTCTCGATGTCGGCGCCCCAGACGTCGCTGGTGAGCTCGCGTTCGCGGGCACGGGTCCAGTTCTTGTTGCCGAGCAGCGTGTTGATCTCGCCGTTGTGGGCGAGCATGCGGAACGGGTGCGCCAGCTGCCAGTTGGGGAAGGTGTTCGTCGAGTAGCGCTGGTGGTAGACCGCGAGCGCGGAGGTAAAGAGGGGATCGACGAGGTCCTTGTAGAACTTCGGGAGCTGCGGCGCGTTGAAGAGGCCCTTGTAGACGATGGTCCGGGAGCTCATCGAGGGGATGTAGAACCCGTCGATCTTCTCGGACATGGCCTCGCGTTCCGCGTGGTTGCGGGCGAGGAACAGCTTCCGTTCGAACTCCTCCGGGCTCCAATCCGGATCCTTGGCGAGGATCGCCTGCTGGATCTCCGGCATCGTTTCGCGGGCCTTGTCGCCGAGGCACCGGGTGTTCACGGGCACCATGCGCCAGCCGAGGAAGTGGACGCCGTAGCGGGCGCAGCCGTCCTCGACGAACTTCTGGCACTTCGCGATGAGGTACTTCTGGCCGCGCGGGAGGAAGACGAATCCGACCGCGAGTTCCGCCTCCTCCACCGCCTTCACGCCCAGCTTCTCGGCCTCGCGCTTGAAGAAGGCGCGGGGGAGCTGGGTGAGGATGCCGGCGCCGTCGCCGGTCTTGGCGTCGGCGTCGAGCGCACCCCGGTGCGCCAGCGAGTTCAACGCCTCGATGGCGAACTGCACGATGCGGTGCTCCGGTTTCCCGTGTGTGTTCGCGACGAAGCCGACGCCGCAGGCGTCATGCTCGAACTCGGGACGGTACAGTGAATTCGGAACGGACGGATACATGCTCATTGAACCAATGGAGTCGGGCCGGTTTGGGTCCGAACCGCGAAAGTGAACCAACCGAGGGGGTGGGGCGCAAAACGTTTTTGGGAAATGGCCGTGGTATCACGCCGGTTTCCCGACGCGGACCATGAACACGGGGAATCCCGGGGCACCGACCGCGGACACCGGACAAGGCGTCCGGCCGGCGATCCGTTCAGGGAAGTTCCTTCCACTGCACGAAACGGTACTTGTCCCAAACCCAACGGAAATCCTGGTTGCGGGCGCCACCGCCGGACCAGTTGAAGACCGACCGCCCTGCGGCGAAGTCCCGTCCGGCCTTGATGGTGGTGGCCTCCCTCCAACGGTGTCCGTCGACGTGCCCGTCCTGGTAGCCGAAGGTCGTGAAGTCGCCGTGGAAGACCGCGAAGCCGTCGATCCAGCCGGGGCTGGAAACCCCGAGCACCCAGGTGCCGAGGTTGGAGTTCCGAGGATCCGACTCCTCGATGAAGACGAAGGTGCTGGAGGGGTTGTCGATCTGGGTCGCCTTGGAGAAGGGCGTCTGGGTGGGCTCCCAACCCCTGAGTCCGTTCAGTCCATTGGCCTTGGAGTAGCCGTCCCAGGCCCAGCCCGCGCCGGGCTTCAGCCGCGAGCGCAGGTCTCCGGGGCAGTGGTAGGCTCCCATCGCCGTGCAGTACTTCCAAAGCGGGCCGTTGCTCATGCCGCGTGCGACCCGTTCCATCGCCGTGGCGATCGAGATGCCGGTGGTCAAGTCCGGCGTCGGCCCCGCCCAATAGCCGCCACCGGTCAGCGGGACGATGGTGCCATTGGGATTCCGCCAGTCGTCCGTGGGCGCCAAGGCGTCGTTGGAATCGAGCGTGTACAGGGTCCAGGCCAGCGTGAGCTGCTTCTGGTTTCCGGCGCAGGCGGCACCGGTGGCCTTGAGCTTCGCCTTGCCCAACGCCGGCAGGAGCATTCCGGCCAGGATCGCGATGATGGCGATGACCACCAGCAGTTCGATGAGGGTGAAGCCGCGACGGGGGGAAGCGGTGGAACTCGGTTTCGGCAATCGCATCTTGCCCTGATTGGGTGCCTTGGCATCCCGTTTGTCAGCCCCCGAATACAGCGCGGGTTCGGTAATCGCCCCGCTGCCGGTCAATACCTGGAGTCCACTTCGAAACGCCCTTCGCGAAAAACCCCGCCCGTCCGTGCAACAGGCACGGGCAGGCGGGGCGTCATCCCGAACCGTTTGAGGGTTCCTCAGAACCCGACCGAGTAGGACTGGGTCTTGGTCGTGTAGTAGTAGGCGCGTCCGAGCCAGTCGTAGCGGAGCACACGTGTGGTCACCACCGGTTGCCAACGGACCGTGTTGCCATAGCGGCGGTTGATCGCCGCCTTCTGTGCGTTCAATGCCGTGGTTGCCATCGCATCGGCGGCGGTCACCGAGTTGCCGTAGCCCATGCCCGACGCCTGTCCCGAGGAGATGGCGATGCCAGGCCCCGGCTTGATGACCTGCGCCGACAGATTCGAGCCGGTGCCCACGAGGGACACGACGGCAATGGCAATGGTGGAAACGATGGTACGAAGGGTCTTCATGATATTTTGTTGTTGATTTCTCTGAATGGTCTCGACCAACGGGGCTGAGATAGCTGCATGAATGCCACTCCTACTTTTCTTAAAGATTGGAAAAGCCGTTCATGCGCAACCGAGCAAGGTTTGCTGTGGTGGTCCGCATGCCGGCCCGGGTGCGTGACAGAGTGCGCCGACGCAGAGTCGGCCTTGGATGCAATCCCACCCCAAACCAAGGCGGCGGTTGGGACTTCCGATCTCCGAGCGGTCCGGATGGTGATTCCCGATCGGGGAGCCTGTGTCCCTGAAGACGATCCAAGAATACGAAAAAGGGGGCCAGATGGCCCCCTTGGATTCTGTCGGGTTTGTTGTCTTTCGCGGACGACCCAATCAGGACTTCCAGTCGAAGGCCCGCTTCTTCACGGCGTAGACGTAGCCGGCGAGCAGGATGGTCATGAAAGCCAGCATGCCACCGAGGGCGACCTTCCAGTCGGTCTCGACCAAGCGCTTGTAGGTGACCGCCCACGGGTACATGAACACCACCTCGATGTCGAAAAGCACGAAGAGCAGGGCCACCAGGTAGAACTTCACGCTGAGCCGGGAGTTGCCCTCGCCTTGGGGAAGCATGCCGCACTCGTACGGGATGTCCTTGGTCTTGGTGCGACGGCCCATCTGGCCGACAACGACCGAGAAGACCAACGTCCCGCCCGCGAAGCCCACGGCGAGCAGCAGCAACATCAACACCGGCAGGTACTGGATCAGTTGGGATTCCATTCCGGGGTCAGCGTGTGGCCGATGGGCAGATCGGGCAAGCGGGAGTTTTCCGACGGACGCGGAGCCGGTGGCGATGACGTCGGCGATTCAGCGGCGGAGCGGATAGGTGGCCGTCTGTACGGCGATCCAGACCGGGATGCTGAACACGACCACCGCCGCCAGCCGGGCCCACGTCCACGGCAGGAACGCGCTCTGCATCGGGAAGATCGCAATGAGGAAGTAGCCCGCGAAACGGGCGTGGCCGAGGAAGCGGAACGCCTTTGGAAGGCGCCTGCGAATGCCGGAAACGAACGCGATCAGACCCAGCGACAGGACCATCACCGTCACCGCCACCTTCACCATCAACAGGGCGTCCAACGAGATCTGGGGGATGCTTGCCGGACGATCCCTCAAGGACTGCCACGTCCAGTTGGAACCCGCCCACATCAGCGTGAAGCCGGTCTGGAGCGCGGTGCGGGGACTCGCCTTGGTCGAGGTCAGTTCCGCCGTGATCCAGGAGAAATACAGCGGGACGATCCCCCACACCATGTCGGCATGGCGGAAGGGAACCAGCACCAGTTCACAGAAGACGCTCCAAAGCAGGGCCACGTGCCGCCGAGGCTCGCGTTTCGCGGGACAAATTGGAACCGGACAAATTCAGTCCGATAAATCGCTTTGACTTCCACAGGTCCAGGAATAGGTTGGCTTCGCTTTCGGACGAAAACAGTCCGATTCAAAACATGCAGATCACCAAAGCAGGAGAATACGGAGTTCTGGGGCTCATCGCCTTGGCGCGTCGTCCTGTGGGCGAGGTGGTGATGATCGACGTCCTCTGCGATGAGGAGGCGATTCCCAAGAGCTTTCTGGGCAAGATCTTCCAGAGTCTGACCAAGGCCGGCATCGTCCGGTCCGCCCGGGGATCCGGTGGCGGATTCAGCCTGGCCCGGCCGGCGTCCGAGATCACCTCCCTGGAGATCATCGAGGCGATCGAAGGTCCCATCGCCCTGCAGCGCTGTCTGGAGACCGACGCCGATTGCGAACACATCGGCGGATGCGCGTTGTGTGGTTTGCTGGCGGAGGCGCAGGACCGGATCAAGGAGGTCTTCTCGGCCACCACGCTTTCCGACCTCTCACGTCGGCATCTGCCGAACGGGTTGGTCCAACAGGCCCGCGATCGTGCCCGGATCCCCTTGGAGGTGCTGGCCACGAATCCGCCCGCGCCGGTCTGAACGATTTTTCACCCGATAGAGGAACCCCTATGAGCGACACCTACACGTTGTACAACCCGACCGTCATGGACCACTTCATGAATCCCCGCAACATGGGCGATCTGAAGGACGCCGACGGCGTCGGCGAGGTCGGCGCTGCGGCCTGCGGCGACATCATGAAGATCAGCCTCCGCATCAAGGACGGCCGCATCGAGGACGCCCGCTTCAAGACCTTCGGCTGCGGATCGGCGATCGCCAGCTCCAGCATGGCCACCGAGCTGATCAAGGGTCGGACGATCGAGGAGGCCCTGAGCTTCTCCAACGAGGAGGTCGTGGACGCCCTCGGCGGTCTGCCCCCGGTGAAGATCCACTGCTCGGTCCTGGCCGAGGAGGCCCTGAAGGCGGCCCTGGAGGACTACGTGAAGCGCCATCCCGAGGCGGCCAAGGCGGTTGCGGCCCAGCCGGTCTCCGCCTGATTCCCGCCCAACACGACCCGCGGCCGGCCTGACCCATGGCCTCCCGCGGGTTTTCTTTCCCCATCCCGTCCATGGGTCCGTCCGAACCGATTTCCCGAGTCATGCGACACGTCTTCCTGGATCACCAGTCCGCCACGCCGGTCCTGCCCGAGGTGTTCGAGGCCATGAGGCCGTACTTCACCGAGTACTTCGGCAACGCCTCCTCCCTGCACCAGCATGGGCTCCGCGTACGCGACGCCTTGGCGACGGCCCGCAAGCAGATGGCCGGGTTGATCCAGGCGGAGAATCCGGACGACATCTTCTTCACCTCCGACGGCACCGAGTCGTCGAACCTCGCGATCAAGGGCGTCGCCTACGCCAACGAACGCAAGGGCCGCCATCTCGTCGTCTCCGCCACCGAGCATCCCAGCGTGATGAACTCGGTCGAGTTCCTCGAGAAGCAGGGATGGACCTGCACGCGGGTCGGGGTCACCCCGGCGGGCCTGATCAAGCTGGACGAACTGGAGGCGGCGATCACTCCCCAGACGGTCCTGGTCGCGGTGCACCATGTGAACCACGACATCGGGGCGATCCAGCCGATGCGGGAGGTGGGACGGCTGTGTGCTGCGAAGGGGGTTCCGCTCTACGTGGATTGCGAGGCCAGCGCCGGTTGGCTGCCGATAGACGTGAAGGACTGGGGAGCCGCCCTGGTCAGCTTCTCCGCGCACCGCTTCTACGGGCCCAAGGGCGCCGGTGTGCTGTACCGCAACCGCAAGGCGCGGATCGTGAGCATCCTCCACGGAGGAGTGCAGGAAGGTGGACGTCGGGCCGGCACGGAGAACATCCCGGCCATCGTCGGCGGCGGCGTGGCGGCCGCGATCGCGGTCGAACGCCTCCAGGCCCGGATCGCGCACACGGGCGTTCTCCAGAAGCGGCTTTGGGACGGGCTCAGCTCGCGGATCCCGTACATCCAGCTGAACGGACCGCTGCCCGGACCCGACCGCATCACCACCAACCTGAACCTCTCCACGGAGTTCATCGAGGGCGAGGGCCAGTTGCTCCTGTGCGATCTCAACGGCATCGCCGTGGCCAGCGGTTCCAGCTGCGTCAGCAAGAGCCTCAAGATCTCCCACGTCCTCGGAGCCATCGGACTCGACCACGCCCTTGCCCAGGGCAACATCATCATGACGCTCGGCGAGGCGAACACCGTCGAGGACGTCGACTACGTGGTGGAGACCTTCGCGACGATCGTGAAGAAGCTCCGTGGGATGTCGCCGATGTGGGACGAGTTCGAACGTGGCGTGATCGATTCGGTGATCGCGCCCACGGGACGCGGGAAGTCCTTCAGCGCGCATGCCGCCGAGGTCTCGGGCAAGCCGGCGCACTGATCGGGGGATCGCGGTTTTCCGACCGCTGCGGGCAGCCGGCCGAGACGCGCGATTCAAGCGGATCGGGACCGTGCCGATGAAACCGGCATGCATGCCCGCCACGTGATGCTGTGTGTTCTCTCCCTGGCCGCAACGACCATCGCCTTCGCCGACGACCTGAGGATCTCCGGCGCCCCGGGGCTCTTGGATCGCATGGCTTCGAAGAAGGAGTCCATCGAGACCGAAGCCGGGGTACGGCTGGCGCTCAAACCGCAGCCTGCGGGCGAGGGCTTGTTCGACCTGCTCCAAGGCCGCGCCGATGCGGCGTTGATCGATTCCCCGACCGAGGCCGTGGCCCGGGGGCTCTCCCTCGCCAAACCCGGCGCCATCAAGGGTGCGCTCGAGGTGGTCCAGCTTCCCGTCGGCCAGGTTCCGGTGACGTTCTACGTCCACGCCTCGAATCCCGTGAAGACCCTGTCACGTGAAGATGTGGCCCGGATCTATTCGGGAAAGGTCTCCAACTGGAAGGAGCTCGGAGGTGCCGACCAGCCCATCAAGGCCTTTGCCCTCTCTCCCCTCAACGGTTCACGGATGGCGGTGAACGACACGCTCCTTGCCAAGGAAAGCATGGCGGCGCGGGTGACGACCCGTGGCGCCTCCAAGGACGTGCTCGCGCTCCTTGCCGCGGCGCCGAACGGGATCGCCTTCCTCTCGGAGTCGGTCGGCGACGCCTCGGTGCATCCCGTGGCCGTCGAACCGGCCGTGACCACCCCGCTTTACCTCGTGGTCCGTGGTGAGCCGGGTCCGGTCCAGAAGCGGATCGCCGACGGCCTGCGGCAGACCTTTTCGGCGGTTTCGGTGGCCTCGAAATAGCCGGCTTCCGAATTTGCGGAAGCGTCGTTTGCATCCAGAATTCGGCCTCATGATCCGTCACGTCACACCGTCCCTCGCGGCCATCGTCGCCGCGACGTTCACCCTCTCGGTCTCCGCCGTCGCCGCGACACCCGCGGAACTGCGTACCCGCACCCTCGAAACCATCACGCCGCTACCCCAGACGATGCCTGGTTCGGAGAAGGACACCCCCGACCGCATCGCCCTCGGACGCGAGCTGTTCTTCGAGAAGCGCATCTCGGCCAACGAGACCCAGTCCTGCAACTCGTGCCATGCGGTCGACCAGAACCGTGGCGGCGTCGACAACGAGCCGACCTCGCCCGGCGCCTTTGGCAAACGCGGCGGCCGGAATTCCCCGACCGTGCTCAACGCCGGATTCCACGTCGCCCAGTTCTGGGACGGCCGTGCGGCGACCCTCGAGGACCAGGCCAAGGGCCCCGTCCTCAACCCGGGCGAGATGGCGATGCCCAACGAGGGAGAGGTCCTGAAGCGGCTCTCCGCGGTTCCCCTGTACCAGAAGGCCTTCAAGGCGGCCTTCCCGGGCGAGGAGAACCCCATCTCCTACGACAACTTCGCGAAGGCCGTGGCCGCGTTCGAGCGCACCCTGCGCACCCAGGACCGTTTCGACGACTTCCTCAAGGGTGACGACAAGGCGCTTTCGGCCACGGAACTGCGCGGGCTGGACACCTTCCTGACCGTGGGCTGCACCACCTGTCACAACGGTCCGCTGCTCGGCGGCAACAACTACAAGAAGCTCGGCATCCTGAACGAGTACGCCGACAAGTCCGACAAGGGCCGCATCGAGGTCACCAAGGAGGACTACGACGAGTTCGTCTTCAAGGTGCCGTCGCTGCGGAACATCGCCCTCACCGCGCCCTACTTCCACAACGGCTCCCAGAAGACCCTCGAGGAGACCGTCAAGGCCATGGCCTGGCTTCAGTTGGGCAAGGAGCTGAAGCCCGCGGAGATCGCCGACATCACGGCCTTCCTCCAGGCGCTCACCGACAAGCCGCGCGCGGTGGCCAAGAAGTAGTACCTGGGATAGTGTCCCTTCAACGGGGGCGGCGTTCCGTTCTGGAATGCCGCCCTCCCGCTTTCAACTCCGCCATTCCGACCACGTCATCATGCCTGCCATCACCGAGGAGTCCGTCATCGCCGCCCTGCGCGGGGTCAAGTATCCGGGCTACAGCCGCGACATCGTCTCCTTCGGCCTCGTGAAGGGGGTGCAGATCGACGGTTCCGCCGTGGGAGTGCTCATCGAGCTGACCACTCCCAACAAGGAGGTCGGCGACCAGATCGCGGATGCCGCCCGGCTCGCGTTGAGGGACCGGATCGAAGGGCTCTCCGATGCGCATGTCCAGGTGCAGGTGCCCACTCCCCAGGCGGCCGCCGCGGCTCCGCAAGCCGGCGCCCAGAACCGCAACCGCATTCCCGGCATCGCCCGGGTCGTGGCCGTGGCCTCGGGCAAGGGCGGAGTCGGCAAGTCGACCTGTTCGGTCAACCTCGCCGTGGCCCTCGCCCGACTGGGCGCCCGCGTCGGATTGCTCGATTGCGACATCTACGGCCCCAGCATCCCGTTGATGATGGGAATCCACGGTCGCCCGGCCCTCACCGAGGATGAATCCCGCCTGGTTCCCCCGGTCCGGCACGGTGTCCGGTTGATGAGCATGGGATTCCTCCTCGATCCCGACCAGGCGGTCATCTGGCGGGGGCCGATGATCCAGAAGACCATCCACCAATTCATCCACCAGGTGGATTGGGGCGAGTTGGACTTCCTGTTGGTGGACCTCCCTCCGGGGACCGGCGACGCCCAGCTTTCGCTCTGCCAGACGGTGCCCTTGGACGGCGGGGTGGTGGTCACGACACCGCAGGAAGCGTCGCTCGGAGTGGTCCGCAAGGGCGTCACGATGTTTGAGAAGGTCAATGTCCCGATCCTCGGCATCATCGAGAACATGAGCGGCTTCACCACGCCGGAGGGTTTGCGGGTGGACATCTTCGGCCACGGCGGAGGCAGGGCGGAGGCGGCTCGGAAGAGCGTGCCGTTCCTCGGGGAGATCCCGCTCTTCGTCGCGATCCGCGAAGCGGGTGACTCCGGTGTTCCGGTCGTGGTTTCCAATCCGACCGGCGAGCCGGCGGCAGCATTCCTGGCCATCGCACAGCAGCTGCTGGAGCGTTTCCGTCGGCCTGCCGATCCGGCGACCGGGGCAAAGGGACTTTGACGCCTGCCGGGACGCCGGCTAAAGGAGGGTCATGTCTTTCCGGAGCGTCTCCCTTGCGGTGGTGCCACTGCTGATCGCCATCTCGGCGACGGCCGGAGAACGTGCGCAGACAAGCGGTGCCCGCCGTCCTGAAGGAGAGGAGAAGAAGGAACAGGTACTGCCTCCCGAGGCCGAGGCGAAAAGGGCTTCCGCGTGGGAGAAGCTGTTGCGCAACCGCCAGTTCGACGTCCTCCGTTCCGGCAATTCCCTCCAGGGGGCCATCGACCTGCCGCTTCCGATGCCGCCGACACAAAACGGCCCGATCATGGATCCCAAGACCCAGAAGCGGATCCTGGAGGAGATCGATCGGCGCAAGAACTGGTTGGTGGAGCCCGGTTCCACGACTCCCAGGGGGATGGAAAAGCCGACGGATCCCGCCAACGACATCCCGGATTTCAGCCGCAACCGCGGCCGTTTCCGCAGCCGACGCGAGGTGGCCGACGAAACGGCGGCCGGTGGCAAGGACGACAAGTCCGTCGACGGCCTTTCCGGAAGGGGTCTTCGGGACGGCAAGTCCAAGAGGAATTCCTCCGATGACCGGGATTCGGCGGAAGCCTCGAACGATGACGTCGTCGGCAGGGAGAAGCTCGACAAGATCCTGTCCCAGTCCGAGCGCTCCGGCCAATCACGGGATCTCGATCAGGACCGTGCCGGGAACAAGATCCTGGGCCTGGGGTCGGACCGGGGGCGGGGGTGGTTCCAGTTCAATTCCGGGGGATCCTCCGCAGGCTCCTCGGATTCCGCGTCGGGATCCGGACTCGGAGGCGCCTCCTCGGGTGCGGCCGCGGAATTCCTGAATCCCTATTCGGATCCGTCCGTGTCGGCGCGCCTTCCTGGCGGTTCCTCCTCGGAGCCGGCGAAGTCGTTCGACCCGACCGTGGCGCCTCCGTTGCCGTTCATTCCCCGCGACGACGGCGCCCTCGCCGGGAACGCATCCGCCTTCGGCGGCGCAGCCGCGGCTCCGTCCAGTCCCTTCGGTTCCCCGTCGCAGGGCGGACCCGCAGCACCGGCCGGTTTCGGTGCCTTCAACGGATTCGGCAGTCCGGCGGCGCCCGGCGCCGGTCGGTCCGGCTTCTTCTCTCAGGCACCGGGTTCCGGCCTCTCCACCGGCCTGGAGTCCCTTTCCGCCCCCCGCTCCCCGACCTTCGTCCCGCGTCCCGCGGTCCTCGTGGTGGAGCCGCCAAAGCCCTTCTGATGATCCGTTCCCTCCTCGTCGCCGCGTTGTTGCCACTGCTTTCGGCCCCGGCAGCGGAAGCCCGCGTGGTCAAGGTGCTGCCCCATCGCCTGGATTCCCAGGGCCGGCACGCCCTCTCGCCCAGCCTGTACGAACGTGACGCCTACCAGGCGGAGCTCAGGGCCCATCCCGATCGCATTCGCGGCCTGCGCATCGACGTCCTGTGGTCCCTCAAGGAGCGCACTTCGGTTCCCTGTGTCCTCCGCCTTGAGCTGCGTGGGTCCAAGGGAGCCGATCCCGTGGTGCTCGAGCGACCTGTGAGCCGTGGATTCCTGCGCCGCCGATGGACGAAGGTGCTGTTGGATCCTGCGGAGTTCGAGCAGGTGGGTGACGTCTCGGCTTGGCGGGTCTCCCTGCGGAGCCGCGGCGAGGAGCTGGCTTCCATGGCCTCGTTCCTCTGGTAGGTCGACGGGATCCCCCCTTCGCCGGAGCCGCGGACTCAGTGCAGCATGGGCTCCGGATTCGGCTCCCGGATCCACCGCGCGTCCAGGTCGAGATACCAGTCGAGCCGGCGGTCCGTCTCCGCCTCGTCGATGTGGCGGGCCATGATCAGGTAGGCGGCGTAGTGGTTGCCTTCCGACTCCACGAGCGAGCCGTAGAACTCCGACAGCTCCGGATCCCGGGATGCCAAGGCCTTCGAAAGGATCTGGAACTTCTCGCAGCTGCGGCCCTCGACGAGTGCGCAGACGATCAGGTGGTCGATGACCGACTCCTTCCGACCCTGACGGACCGAGGACATCATCCCGCTGATCCACGGACTTCGGAACGGTTGGCCGAACGGGATTCCACGGCGGCTGAGCAGCTTGAGGACGAGCTCGAAGTGCTGCAGTTCCTCGATGGCGATGGCGTTCAGTTCGTGGACGCGATCGTAGAGAGCCCGGTATTTCTCGAGGTTGATCGCGGTGGTGGCCGCCTTTCGCTCCAGATGGGCATGGTCGACGAGGACCGCCGGAAGGTTCCCGAGCACCTTTTCCAGCCAGCCATCCGGGATCGGTTCACGCCAAAGCAGCACGCGGTCAAAATAGGCGCACGCCAGCCGAGGCTGAAGCCGGAACTCGGGTTGACCGATCCCGGAGGCGCCTCACGGGTGAACGCACAGCCGCGTGGGAACCGGAATGGAACCGTGGGCGTTCCGATGGGATGTCCGAACAATGGCCGTCGGTGGCGATGGAGTTCAGTATCCGCCGGTCCCGAGTTTGCCGGTGGGGACGCCGGGTCCGGAAACCCCACCCGCCTTCTCCGCCGCTTCGCGTCTCCGGTATTCGTCCATCATCGCGGCCGTCGCGGTGGCTCCGCATCGGGAGGCACCGAGGTCACGGACACGGATGAGTCCGTCCAGGTCGCGGACGCCGCCCGCGGCCTTCACCTGGACGGCGGGCCCCACCGCGGCGCGCATCAGCGCCAGGTCGTGTTCCGTGGCCCCCTTGTAGTTGTAGGAACCGTCCGGTTGCTTGACGAAGCCATATCCGGATGAGGTCTTGACCCAATCCGCACCGGCAGCTTCGCAGAGCGTGCAGAGGCGCCGCTTGAAGGCGTCCGCGTCGAGTCCGGCTCCGCCCTGGGTCAGGTAGTCGTTCTCGAAGATCACCTTCACCTTGGCCCCGTGCGCATGGGCTTCGTCGCAGACCGCCTTCACGTCGGCGGCGACATAGTCCCAGTCGCCGCCAAGCGCCTTTCCGACATTGATCACCATGTCGATCTCCTCCGCCCCGTCGCGGCAGGCGATCGTGGTCTCGAGCCGTTTGGACTCGGTGGTGGAGTTGCCGTGGGGAAAGCCGATCACCGCCCCGACCTTGACCCCGGTGCCGGCGAGGATCCTTGCCGCCAAGCCCACCGCGTAGGGCTTGATGCACACCGAGGCCACGCCATAGCGCGCAGCCAGGCGGCATCCTTCCTCGAGGTCCCGGTCGGTCATCGTCGGATGCAACAGGGAATGGTCGATCATCTTGGCGAGTTCGTCGTAGGTGTACTTCATCGGAGGATGTGTGCGGTGGGTTGCTGGGAGGCTGGTGTGAATCCGGACATCGATGTGATCCGACCCGGACGTGGTGGCTGGTCGATGGTGATGGTGTTGACGAATCCGAAGAGGTCGCCGCGATAGAGGGTGTCCTCGACCCAGACCGGGCCGGCGACGGCCCGACCGATGGCATGGACCCGAAGACCGGCGCTCCCGGGTGCCACCTGGAGTAGGGATGCATCCGAAGGTTCGAGGGGGACGGCCCCGAGAACCTGGTCCGCGCCGGTCAACCTCAGGCCGGTTTCTTGTCGGAGCCGCTCGTACAGGGAACCTTCCAATTCCTCCCGCCGGAGTTCGGGGCAGACGTCCGCCCGAAGATGCCGTCGCTCGAGGATCACGGGAATGCCGTCTGCCAAACGCAGGCGTACGATCCGGAAAACTCCGACTGGCGCGGTGCCGCCCAGTTCCTGGAGCGCGATGTCGGGAAGGTCACGTCCGTCGACTCTTTCGAACTCCAGCACCCGGGTGGAAGGAATCCGTCCGGCGAGACGTGCCTTCTGGGTGAAGCTCACCAAGGCGCCGAGATCGAGTTCGAGGGCCTCTTTGCGGACGAAAGTGCCGATCCCGGGGCGGAACTGGAGCAGCCCTTCCATGACCAATTGGGAAAGCGCCTTGTTGGCGGTGACGCGGCTGACGCGGTACCTCAGGGCCAGCTCCCGCTCCGTTGGGAAACGCCCTCCCGGCGGGATCTCCCCTGAAAGCGCCAGCCGACGCAGACGATCATGCAACTGATGGTAGGCCGGTGTTCGCTGAAGGGGATCCGACTCCGGCAGCATCATGACAACCAGTGGCATAGCCACCAGTTGACTTGGTTGCAAGCGAGGTCTGGATGGTTCGAAGTGGAAACGAGGGAGACTTGGCATCCCACAGACCGGCCCAATTGTTCAGGTTGGCTCCGATTGGGTTCGGTTTCCGGATCCTATCATGTTCCCCAACGCATTGAAGAAGACCTTGGGATCCAAAGGGGCTGTCCGTGCCGAGTGGCCACCGGGCAAACAGCGGAGCGGCAATACCGGACGGGTCACATTTGCCGGTCGATCTCGGCCGGAACGGCAATTTCGTGGTGCTCCAAGGGGTTGGATTGGTTGAACAGTATTGTATACCAGCATCTTACATGGATGGCATATGCGGTGCTTTCAGGTTCTCGACATGAGTACCGTCGTTGAAACACCTCAGGTGAAGACCCTAACGGTTCGTCTGCCTCTGGGGCTTCTGGGATTCGAGAAGATCAAGAGCTACTGGCTCATCTCCAATCCCGAGGAGGAGCCCTTCTGCTGGCTCCAGGTACCCGACGAGGCCGACTTGGCCTTCCTCGTGGTCCCGCCGGCCGCGGTCCTGCCGGACTATGCGCCGGACCTCTCCAACGACGATGTTGCGTATCTGGGCATCGAGTCGCCCGAGGACGCCTGGATCTACAACATCGTCACCATCCGTCCCGACGGCACCTCCTCCGTCAACCTCAAGGGACCGATCGTCATCAATCGGCACACCCTGATCGGAAAGCAGGTGGTGCTGGCGAATTCACCCTACCCGATCCAGTACCCGCTCGGAGCGGCCTGATCCCCATTCGGAACCACGGAAGGTCCCATGCTGATACTATCCCGCAAAACCGGTGAGAGTGTGGTCATCGACGGCCGCATCCTCGTGAAGATTGTCCGACTCGACGGCGACCTCGTGAAGGTCGGCATCGAGGCTCCAGCCGATGTCCCCGTGCACCGCCTGGAGGTGTACGAGGAGATCCAGAAGGCGAACCAGGCGGCGGTCACCAAGAACCGTCCACGCATCCTCCCCAAACTGCCCCAGCCAGCCACCCGGGTGGTCTGAGGCCGTTTCCCCGATTTCCGATTCCGTCCTGCCCAACAACGCAACCAACACCCCTAGATCCGTATGGTCATCAACACCAATCTGGCGGCCCAGACGTCCGCCAACAACCTCAGTGCAAGTTCCGCCGCCCTGTCGCGCTCCCTGGCGCGCCTGAGCTCGGGCTCGAAGATCGTCAATCCCTACGATGACGCCGCCGGCCTCGCCGTCAGCATGCGTCTCGACGCCCAGGTCCAACGGACCACGGCCGCCAAGTCCAACGTCGCGAACGCGATGTCGTTCAGCCAGACACAGGACGGCTACCTCAAGCGCGTCTCCAAGGCCCTGGATCGTATGAGCGAACTCGCCATCCTCGCCCAGGACGTCACCAAGACCGATTCCGACCGTTCCCTCTACCAGAACGAGTTCACGCAGCTCTCGTCCTACATCACTTCGGCGGCGACCAAGGACTTCAACGGCGTCTCGCTGTTCTCCGGCACGTCCCTCGACGTGACCATCGATTCGGACGGCTCGACCTTCTCCATGGGAGGCGTCGATCTCGCGTCGACCACCTACTCGAACGCCACCGGCGCGTCCGTTGCCACGACCACCGGAGCGGCGACGGCCTTGACCGCGGTGCGGGCGGCCATCACCGAACTCGCCTCCAACCGGGCGACGATCGGCGCCTACCAGGCCCGTCTGAACTACACCTCGGAACAGCTGACCGTCAGCGCCGAGAACCTCACCGCCGCCAGTTCCATCATCAAGGACGTGGACGTGGCCCAGGAAAGCACGCAGTACGCGCGCAACAACATCCTGGTCCAGTCCGGCACCGCGATGTTGGCCCAGGCCAACCAGCTCCCGCAGGGCGTCCTGAAGCTGCTCGGCTGATCCGGTTGCCGCGGCAGGATTCCGGCGCGCCGACGGACAAGGGGTCCGTCGGCGCGCCCACCGGCCCCGTCCTTCCGCAGCCTTTTCCCAAGACGGCTTCTCAAGCTTTCCCGTCTTCGGCCGATGAGTCCAGTGGTTCACCTTCCATCCTTGGATTCCCATGATCGCCACCGCTGAAGAAAAGTCCTCCATCGCCGGCAAGTACCTGACCTTCCGCCTCGGACGGGAGTCCTACGGAATCAGCGTGCTCCGGATCCGCGAGATCATCCGCAATGTCGAGGTGACCCCCGTGCCACAGATGCCCGAATACGTGAAGGGCGTCATCAATCTCCGGGGCAAGATCATCCCCATCGTCGATCTCCGCCGGAAATTCGACCTCTCGAACATCAAGGACACCGACCAGACCTGCATCGTCGTGGTCCAGGTCCGGCAATCCGACGGCTCCACCGCCCTCATGGGCCTGCTGGTTGACGCCGTCGAGGAGGTGGTGAACTTCGGGTCCGGAGACATCGAGGACACGCCCAACTTCGGTGGCAGCCTCGACACCGAATACATCCTCGGGATGGCCAAGGTCCGGGGCGCCGTGAAGACCCTGCTCGACATCGACCGGGTCGTCGCCGCCGATGCGATCACAAAGGCGGCCCATGCCGCCGCCGTCTGACCGTCCGACATCGGTTCCAAGCCCGCCCGCCGATTCCTTCGGGAATGGCGGGCGCTTCGTTTTGCCGGCGCCGTGCTCGCTTCCCGTCCTTTTCGGATGGCCGAGCGTCCACGCGGGCCGCTAGCCTTTTGCCGTTCCGCCCACCTGCACCCGATGGAGCTCCGGATTCCCGTTTCCGGCGCTCCGATGTGACGGCGTCGGAACCAGCATCCTCTCCATGAACACCGTCTCGCAGCTCAAGACCATCAAGAAGAACACCCGTGCCAAGGTCGAGGCCGAGCTCGCCCGCACCGGCGGACTGCTCCGTCTGGCGCCGGCCTGGGTTCCCCGCTCGTTTCTCCAGCCCGGATTGCGCATCAAGCTCCATCCGGACGACACCTACGCCTACGGCCTGAACCGCGGCGGCATCGACGAACGCTGGTTCGCCTCGACCACGCCGACCGCCAACGAAGGACGGGCTGCGGACGAGGGGCTGAACTACTGCGTGGTGGGCAAGGAGCGCTTCACCCTCGCCCAGGCGGTGGAGGACTGCGGTGCGACCCTGGTGGGCAAGGCGATCTGGAAGAAGTACGGCCGTTGGCCGGTCTACTCGAAGTTCTTCGACAACATGGGGCCGATCCCCCACCACATGCACCAGTCGGCCAAGCAGGCCAAGCTGGTGGGTCAGGAAGGGAAGCCCGAGTCCTACTACTTCCCGCCCCAGCACAACAACGTGGGGAACAACTTCCCCTACACGTTCATGGGCTTCGAACCCGGCACCACCAAGGCCCAGGTCCGGAAGTGCCTCGAGAACTGGAACAAGGGCGACAACGGCATCCTCGACCTCTCGAAGGCCTACCGCCTGAAGCCCGGCACCGGTTGGCTGATCGATCCCTGCATCCTCCACGCCCCGGGCAGCCTTTGCACCTACGAGCCGCAGTGGGGCAGCGACGTCTTCGGCATGTACCAGAACCTGGTCGAGGGCCGCGAAGTGCCCTGGAGCCTGCTCGTGAAGGACATGCCCAAGAAGTACCACCACGACCTGGACTTCATCGTCGACCAACTCGACTGGGACAAGAACGTCGATCCCAACTTCAAGGACAACCACTACCTCGAGCCCGTGCCCGTCGCGGACACCCGTGCCGAAGGCTTCGTGGACCGCTGGATCGTGTACGGCAAGGTGGATGGAGAGCAGCTCTTCACCGCCAAGGAACTGACGGTGGAGCCGGGTCAGAAGGTGACCATCCGGGACAATGGCGCCTACGGCCTCATCTGCGTCCAGGGTTCCGGCAAGATCAACGGCCTCCCGCTGAACAGCCCGAAGCTCATCCGGTTCCATGAGCTGACCGAGGACGAGTACTTCGCCACCGAGGACGGTGCGAAGGCCGGCGTGACCTTCGAGAACACCAGCGAGACCGAACCCTTGGTGACCCTCCGTTACTTCGGTCCCGAGGTGAACCCGGAAGCCCCGGCCATGGGCGCCTATCGGAACAACACGTTCAGCTGAGCGGACGGTCGGGGTCGGTACGACGGTTTCCATTTCGGGCCTTCGGCCTCGATGGGAGCGCCGCTCGCCCTGCTGCCGAATCGACCGGATGTGGGTCAATCGGGATGGCCACCGCCAAGAGCGGTGGCCATCTCACGATGTCCAGCAACCCACAGCCTTCGATCGCGATTGAAACCGTCGCGCCACTGATCCGGGAACTGCGCGGTGAACGCGTCCTCTTGGATGCGGATTTGGCCCGGCTTTACGGGGTCGAGACGAAGGCTTTGAACCGTGCGGTGAGGCGCAACCCGGAGAAATTTCCGGCCGACTTCATGTTCCGTCTGGCCGCCGACGAGATGGGATCTTTGAAGTGCCAAACTGGCACTTCAAAGCCCAGACGCGGTGGTCGCCGTACGCTTCCCTTCGCCTTCACCGAGCACGGCGCGATCATGGCTGCCAACGTCCTGAACAGCCCGCAGGCGGTGCAGATGAGCGTGTTCGTGGTGCGCGCCTTCCTGAAGATGCGCCGTGCGCTGACCGAGACTCGCCAGCTGGCCCAGAAGCTTGCCGACCTGGAGTCCGAGCTGAAGGGGCGCCTCGACGTCCATGACGTGGCGATCGTGGAGATCCTACAACGGGTCATGAGCCTCCTCGACCCACTCCAACAATCCGAGCCGCCCCAGCGTGAGATGGGATTCCATGTCCGCACCACCGAAACACCTGCGGACCTGGACGGAGCCTCTCGCTGAACGCTGGCGATTCGTGGGAATCCGTACCAAGAATTCCCGAATGAATCGGGCTTTCCTCGCGCCGCTGCTGATCCTCGGACTCGCCTCCGGATGCGCCACCTCGAAGCCGGTGGCCTTGACCGAGCCCACGGTCGTCGAGACCGCCTGTGGCGAATGCCAGTTCCACATGAAGGGCGATTCCTGCGACCTCGCCGTCCGCATCCTGGGCAAGGGTTACTACGTGAAGAACGTCGACATCGACTCGCTGGGGAATGCGCATGGCAAAGACGGCCTTTGCAACGCCATCCGGCAGGCCCGGGTGCGCGGCTTCGTCGAGGGCGGGAAGTTCGTCGCCGAGGAGTTCACGCTCCTGCCCTCCGCTCCGGCCCGCTGAACCCGCGACGGTTTGGCGCGTTTCCGGCCGGACCGGTTTGCGCCGGCGATGTCGGGTTGGACACCGGCCTTGTCGGAGATGCGTTCCGTGCGTTCCGGGGATCGTCGTTCGGTTCGGCTGCCCGGGCTTGGCTCGGGTCGGGTCCGTTTCCCGGTTTCTCTCCGGAGCCCTTGCGGTCGTCAGGCCCTCGGCGGGAAGCCCCTTTGCCGATGGCGTTCATCCAGGCTTCGAGCTGCCGGTTGCAGGAAACCGCAAGTTCATGGATGCGCCCCAACTCCGCCTGCACCGGACGTGTCCTCGTGCGTCCCTCGAGGGACAGCACCGTGGAACGGATTTCCACGCAGGCTTCGCGGGCGTCATCGAGCCGACGCAACAGGGGCTCAGGCCCGTGGACCTCGAATCCCAGCGCAATGCGGCCGGCCACGGCAAGGGAAGCCCGTTCCAATTGGCTGCGGACCGATGTGGAAACCGGGGTGTTGGGTACCTCGCTGAGGTCCAAAACGGCGCTGACGAGGCGTGCGGCTTCCTGCCAGGCGGGGAGTTCGTCGAATCGTTGATATCGGGGCATGGTGACGAAGGGATGGGATGTGCCGCCCATTCCATCGGGACCGGCACGGAAGGCGATGGGCAACCGGAAGGCGCCTGTGGAAGGCATGCCGCCGCAGTCCGTGGCGTCGATTTCGGCTTCTCTTCCATCCGATGGATCCTCCCGAACGTGGCCTTCCACCATCCTCGTCCCCACCCAGGAGGAGTGGTTCCGCATGGGCGAATGGGACGGTTCAGCCGGGAACCCGGTGCAGGTCGATGGCGATCAGGTCGAGTTCTGTGGCGAGGCTCAACCCAGGAAAGCGGATGCGGATCCAGCGGATGTCCTCCGGCTTCCAACGCCGTTCCGGATCGGCGTGCGACCAGAAATCGGCCTCCGCGTCATCGATCCTGAAGTCCATCTCCGCCCCGCTCCCGGTGATCCTGACGACCTTCGAGGCGCCGGTGACCACCCGATTCCGTGTGATGAACTCCACCCGAAGACCCGGCGGAAAGGGACCGGAGTGGGTTCGGACCCGGAGGTGGAGGGAATCCGATCCACGCGGCTGGAAGTCGTCGGGAAGCGCGGCGACGATCCCCGGATGCGTCCCTCGCTCGGGCTTGAGCAAGCGGAGACGCATGATCCCCCCGGGACAGGGTTCCGCGGACCACTCGACGGCCGGCGAGAAGGGGGTCCATTCGGGAGTCCAGGCGATGCGTTCGGTGCGGGTGTCCGACTTCCCTTTCGGGGCCAGCAGCGTCTCTGCCCGGTCGGCGGTCCGAAGTCCCTGTCGCCACTCGATTCCGACCGGATATCGGAGCTGCGGATGGGTTCCCTGGGCGGGGACCAATTGGAACGGGACCGACCGGGATGAATTCGCCGGAATCGCCAAGCGATGGTTTTCGGCGGAAATCGCGGTCCATCCGTCGGGAACCCGGATACGGAACCGACCTTGGACGGCGGCCTTCGAGAAGTTGTAGGCCACGGCTTCCACGCGGATCGGGTTCCCCGGCTCGAACCGATGGCAAAGCCCCTCGCGGTCCGGGAGGGCGTCGGGCAGTCGGAGCTGGGTCACGACAGGACCTGGGATCGACGGCTGGTCGGGGCGCGACGGGGACTTCCAGGCCTTCCAACGCACACCGTCGATTTCGAAGCGGCCGGCCGGCGTGAAGAGGTGGCGATTGGTGGCGGCGCTGACGGAAAGTTCCCGGAGTCCGGTCGTTTCCGTCGGCTCCATCCGATCGGGGCGGACGCCGAGCAAGGCGCCTTCGGGAACCTGGATTCGGAAGGAGTGGTTGGACGTCGGGGGCGCCTTGTCCGGACCCGCTGACCGGGAGGTGGGCGGGGGGAGGTCGTCCTCGGCCCGCCGATGGGGCGTCCAAAGCACGGTCCACCAACGTCGGTCCGGCAGCCGCAAAACCACGCCGACGCGATCTCCGGTGGAGCGTTCGAGCAGTTCGTAGAGTGGACGGGAGTCCCGGACCGTACGGGTGACGTGGAGGAAACGCTCCAGGGCGGGGCGAGGGCTGCGGTCGGCCTCGGTCATCCCGTAGTCCTGGGGGCCCTGGACGTAGGGCGAGAAGGTGAACGCCCCGAAGCCATCCACGCCGAGCATCCAGGCCTCGAGGGCGGTTCGCTCGAAGTAGCAGGCCTGACGTTCGAGTAGAATGGGAGCCGGTCGTGTGCCGTCGCCGTTCAGTTCCGAGGTTCCCACCTCGGTGAGCCACAAAGGCAGGGGGGGCGCACCGTGGTCCCGTAGGAAGCGCCGGTGTTCCACGACGTTCCCGGCGAAATCCTGACCCCAGCCGTAGTAATGGGCGTTCCAGCCATCGGTCCACCGGTGGGTCCAGTTGGCGAGGAGTCCGCGCGCGAACGGGCCTGGCCGGAACGCAAGCGAGGGCATCAGGATGCGGCCTTCGAACCCGGCGGCGCGCAGGCCCAGATAGGCGGCCTTGGTGGCGGAAGCGATGCGTTCGGGGAGGTCGTCGGAGAAGATGAACTCCATCTCGTTGCCGATCTCCCAGGCGCCGACCTTCGGGAAGCGATCGGAGGCGTGTTCCTCCGCCTTCCGGAAGACGACTGAAAGGTCCTCCGGATATCGGTGTATCGGGAATGGAGACTGGTCTGCCACCAGGTGCGAGACCGCCCCGGGGTAGAGGTAGGACTGTTCGAGGACGCCGGGGCGATCAACCAAGCCACCGGAGGTCCGCAACCAGTTGATGCCTCCGTCTCGGGTCAGGAAGTCGATCAGTTCCCCGGGTTCCCGACGTGCCAACATGCCACCGAACTCGGTCGCCGCGCACTCAGGCCGGCTGGCCAGGAGCAACGCAGTGAGCAGGCTGAGGCGCATGGCCGAGCCGGGATCAATAGGCGTTCTTCCGCCGGAAGAAGGTCTGGACCATGATCTGGAAGTCGAGCCAAAGGCTCCAGTTTTCCAGATAGTAGAGGTCGGCCCGAACCCGCTCGACGAGGCTGGTGTTGCCGCGCAGTCCGTTGACCTGGGCCCAACCGGTCATGCCGGGCTTGCTGGCCAGGCGGGCGTTGTAATGCGGTATGTCGTACTGGAAGTTGGCGATCAGTTCGGGCCGTTCCGGACGGGGGCCGACGAGGCTCATCTCGCCCTTGAGCACGTTCCAAAACTGGGGGACCTCGTCGATGTTGGTCGAGCGCATCAGCGCGCCCACCTTGAGCCGTCTGGGGTCGCCCTCCTTGGCCCATTGGGCACCGGCGACCTCGGCGTCGAGGCGCATGCTGCGCAGCTTGATGATCCGGAAATTCCGGCCGTTGCGGCCAGTACGGGTCTGGAAATAGAAGATCGGTCCCGGCGACTCGAGGTAGACCATCGTTCCGAAGACCGCGATGAGCGGGGCCGAAAGGAAAAGCCCGACGAGCGCTCCGACGATGTCGACCGTGCGCTTGAGGATCCGGTTGACCAGGCGGTCCAAGGGAAGCTCGGTGACCCCCATGATGGGGATGCCGCTGATCGTCTCCAATTGGAGTCCGGAGACGAGGATCTGGAAGTAGTTGGGGACGATCTTGAACTGCACCATCTCCCGCTCGCAGTGGTTGGCCACCTCGAGGATCCGGTCGGAATGGATGTCCAAATCGCCAAGAACGACCATGTCGGCGCGATGGTCGCGGATCAGATGGGAAAGGTCATCGAAGGAACCAAGCCGTGGGACGCCCGGAGGCGGAGACAACTTGAACGACGCGCCTGGGGGTTCGACGACGCCGAGGAGACGATAAGGATGAGAAGAGTCGGACTCGATTGCGTCGGCGAGGTTGGCCACCTCGTTGTTCCAGCCCACGAGGACGATGTTTTGCCGCAGCACCTTGGCAAAGGATTCGGCCCTTAGGATGCGGTGGAAAAGCAGTCTCCAGAGGAGGAGGAGCGAAACGGTGGAAACCAGTGAGGTCAGGACGTACAAGCGGGAGATGGCCGGCTGGAACTTGACGACCAAGCTGAAGCTGAGGTAGGCCACAAACCAGAAGATCGATCCCCGGACGATCACCAGCGCCGACCTGCGGAACCGCATGATGTTGCGTACCGAGTACAGCCCCGAATACAGGAAGGTTCCGATCAACAGCACCCCCCCCAGCGCGATGAGGCGGGAGTAGCTCGATAGGTTTACCCGGGTCGCGTCGAACGGCTCGGTCAGGCCCTTGATGTAGGTTGGAAGGATTCCTGAGTGGAAACGCAGCCAGTACCCCAACAGGAGGCCCAGCAACACGGCCACACAATCGCCTGCCAGCGAAAGAATCAGCGCGGAGTCCCGCCCGCTGTTCCGAACCAATCCCGAGTGGGTGAGGGAGTTGGAGAACTGGCGGGCCTTGGCCGCGGGATTGGACTCGATCACGGATGTTTGCATTCCTGAGGTGCTGCTGTGCCCATCGATCCGACCGGGTACGAAATCCGGGACTCCGTCCGATGATGGTGATCCGAAGGGTCAACCAAACCCGACGGGTCCGACCGGCGACGACGATGTGTAAAAACTACGTGGAGGGCAAGCCCGTGGAACACCCGAAGGCGTCCCGTTTGAGACACGGCCCATTCAGCCCGCGGAATCTGACTTCAGATCAGCGGAAAACCCGGCCCCGCAGGAGGTCGGCGAAGAGGTAGGCGATGAACTCGGTGTTGTGGCGGAGGTACCGTCCCAAGAGCCGTCGGGGCTCGCAGCCGAGGCGATACAGCCATGTCAGACCGGACCGCTGCATCCATCCGGGTGCGTCCTTCCTCAATCCTGCGTTCACGTCGAAAGCCTGACCTACCGACAACAGCATCCCGCTCTCCAGCAATGGCTTGATGCGGTGGATCCACCGTTGCTGCTTGGGCGTGCCCAGCCCCACCCAGACCAGGTCCGGCTTCAGTCGTTGCAACGTCTCGAGGACCTCGCGGTCGTCGCTTCCCAGGACCCCGGCGGCGTCGCACCGGCCGTGGAAGGATCCGACGATCCTCAGGTTCGGGTTCAGGCCCTGGTACTTCTCCCGCAGGACCGTCCCGCATTCCTCGGAACCGCCCAGCAGGAAGTGGGTCACCCCGGCGGGACTGTTCCTGAGCGCATGGTCGAAGAAGGCCGGACCATAGACCCGGTCCTTCATCCCCGCACCATGGGCGTTCAACAGCCAGAGCAACGGGGTGCAGTCCGGGATGAAGTGGTCAAAGGTCTCGGAGATCCTGCGGTACTCCGGATCGGAACGCCGGAGGGTCACGATCTGCGTGTTGCAGAATTCCACCGCCGCGGGACGGCCGCCCCGGGACAAGCCGAGGCAAAGCTCCAGCGCCCCGGCATGGTCGGTGATCGTCAACGGTGTCCCAAGACAGGGTTGGATCCGCGGCGCGCCGGGAAGGGAATGGGTTTCAGCCTTCGACATCCTTCCCAAGCCAATCGGTCGCGGGGCCATGTGGCGAGCGGTTTCCTGTCTCCGGCGCCCTCCCTCCCCTCCCTCGGACTTCTGGCTTCTGGCCGGGATCGGCCCGCGCTACTCTTTCCCGGTCATGTACACACCCACCCTCGAGGAGTTCGCCTCGCTGGCCGGGACGGGAAACTGCATCCCCGTGGCCCGCCGGCTCCTGGCCGATTTCGAGACGCCGCTGTCCGCCTACCGGAAGCTGCGCGGCTGGGGCGAGTCGTTCCTCTTCGAATCCGTGGAAGGCGGCGAGCACCTCGGCCGCTATTCGTTCGTGGGCTGCAACCCCCGCGCTGTCATCCGGCAACAGGGCTCCCGCGTCGACGTCCTCCAGGAGGGCAAGGTGGTGGAGGTGTACACGGTCGACCCCCTCGGCCCCGCTGCGGGCGAACGCCATGTCCGAGACGGCCTCCAGGTCGTCGAGAAGGTGATGGCCGGCTACACGCCGGTCGCCGTCCCCGGAATGCCCCGATTCACCGGCGGCGCCGTCGGCTTCATCGGCTATGAATTCATCCACGACGTGGAGCCCATCGTGCCCCGTCCGACGAAGGACGAGCTGGGAACGCCCACGCTGTGCTTCCTCATCGCGGACCAGGTCCTCGTCTTCGACCGCGTCGCGCAGACCATCACGGTCGTGGTGAACGCGGTCCTTTCCCCGGGCCAGAAGCCGGAGGAGGCCTATGAGGACGCCGTCAGCGAGATCGAACGCCTCGTGTCCCTGCTCGAGCAACCCGCCGAGTTCAAGGCGCTGACCCTCCCGCTCGACGCCCCCGACGCCGCCTTCGTCTCCAACACCACCCGCGAGCAGTTCCTGGCGAACGTCGTGAAGTCGAAGGAGTTCATCCGCGCCGGCGACATCATCCAGGTGGTCGGATCCCAGCGCTTCAGCACGCCGGTGAAGGCCTCGCCCATGGACATCTACCGGGCGGTCCGCTCGATCAACCCCTCGCCGTACATGTTCCTCCTCGAGCTGGACGGCTTCGCGCTCGTCGGCGCCTCGCCCGAACTGCACGTCCGCTGCGAGGACCGCGAGGTCGAGATCCGTCCCATCGCCGGCACCCGTCGCCGCGGCAAGTCGCCGGAGGAGGACCTCGCGTTGGAGAAGGACCTCCTCGCCGATCCGAAGGAGCGGGCCGAACACGTCATGCTGGTGGACCTCGCCCGGAACGACATCGGACGCGTCTGCGATTTCGGCAGCGTCTCGGTGAAGGAACTGATGGTCATCGAGCGCTACAGCCACGTGATGCACATCGTCTCCCAGGTGAACGGCCGGCTCTCCGCGGAGCGGTCGGCGTTCGACCTCATGCGGACGACCTTCCCGGCCGGCACGCTCAGCGGCGCCCCGAAGATCCGTGCGATGCAGATCATCTCGGAGTTCGAGGGCACCACCCGCGGCCCCTATGGCGGCTGTGTCGGCTACTTCGGCTTCAACGGCAACGCCGACCACTGCATCACCATCCGAACGGCCCTGGTGAAGGACGGCATGGCCCATGTCCAGGCCGGCGGCGGCTGGGTCAACGACTCCGAACCCGAGGCCGAGTTCGAGGAGACGGTCAACAAGTCGAAGGCCATGCGGCGAGCGGTGGCGGTCGCCGAGACCTTCGCCGCCTCCGGCGCCTGATCCGTCCGGGCCGTCCCCTCTGCCGAACCGCAAGCCGAGACGGCTCGTCCCACGCGCATGAACCAGCAGGACCTCATCCGCCTTGGCGTCCCGCCCGGCGAGACCATGCGGCGCGGCGTGGACTTCATCTCCCGCTACATCCTCAGGGGTCGCGACCGCGCGGCCCTGCCCACCGTGGTCGAGGCGGTCGTCTCCGCCCCGGCGGACCACGTGAAGGACCCGCTGGCCGGGGAGTTCGCGAAGGCCCTCCTGCGTTCACCCCGGATCATCCGGCCGGCCTCCGCGCCCTGGCGCCAATGGGGACAAGGCCTGGAGCCCGAGGCGGTGAACCAGCTCGCCCGCGCCTGCCAGCTGCCCGTCTCGTTGGCCGGTGCGCTCATGCCCGATGCGCATGTCGGCTACGGTCTGCCCATCGGCGGCGTGCTCGCGACGGCCGGTGCGGTGATCCCGTACGCGGTGGGCGTGGACATCGCCTGCCGCATGAAGCTGACCGTGCTCGACCTGCCGGTCCGCGACCTGGAGAGGAAGCGGGACCGGCTGATCGGTGCCATCGAGGCGGAGACGCGCTTCGGCATCGGCGCCCACTTCGATCGGCGCCGCGAGCATCCGGTGATGGACGAGGACTGGTCGGTGAGCCCGATCACGGCGAAGAACCGCGACCGGGCCGCGGCCCAGCTCGGGACCAGCGGCAGCGGCAACCACTTCGTCGAGTTCGGCACGCTCGACGTCCGCGAGGAGTCGCCCGGGACGTCCGGCATTCCCGGCCTCGCCCCCGGCCAGTACGTGGCCCTCCTGTCGCACAGCGGCAGCCGCGGCGCGGGCTCGGCGGTCTGCGAGCACTACTCGGAACTCGCGATGGAACGGCATGCGGAGCTGGCCCGCGAACACAAGCACCTCGCCTGGCTCGACCTCGACTCGGCCGAAGGACGCGAATACTGGGGCGCCATGGAGCTGATGGGCCGCTACGCCGCGGCCAACCACGCGCTCATCCACCGCCACGTCGCGGAACACCTCGGACTCGAGGTCCTCGCCGACGTCGAGAACCACCACAACTTCGCCTGGAAGGAGACCCACGTCATCCAGGGCGAGACCCGGGAGGTCGTCGTCCACCGCAAGGGGGCGACGCCGGCGGGTGCGGGCGTGCTCGGGGTGATCCCCGGTTCCATGGCGGCGCCGGGCTACGTGGTGCGTGGGAAGGGGAATCCGGAGTCGCTGAACTCGGCCTCCCATGGCGCCGGCCGCGTCATGAGCCGCTCCAAGGCCCTCGACACCTTCGAATGGTCCAAGGTGAACCGCGTGCTCAAGGACCGGCACGTCCACCTGATCTCCGCAGGTCTCGACGAGGTGCCCGGCGTCTACAAGGACATCCATGAGGTCATGGCCGCCCAGCAGGACCTCGTGGAGGTGCTCGCGGAATTCCAACCGCGCCTGGTCAAGATGGCCCCGAGCGGGGAACGGGCGGAGGACTGAGGCGGGCGGGGCCTTCTTCTGGAAAGTCAGTTCAAGGTCCTGCGTTCCACCAACGCTCCGACCACGATCATCGCCGTAACAAGACCGCAGCCGATGAAGAGCAACAGGGCTCCGACGCCGAGGCGCAGGAACGTCTGCCGGGTCCATGGATGGGCGGAGGCCTTCACCAGGCGGATGAAGCCCGTGATAGACGAAACCAGGGCGCCCAGCGACAAGAGCGTGGGGAAGCCGTAGACCAAGCCGATCCGGTCGTCGACGTCACCGATGTACTTCCAGTCGTAATAATACAGGAGCCAGGAGCAGGGCGCCGCCACCGCCGCTGCGCGCGCCAGGAGGAAGAGCGCGTCGTCGGCGCCGTCCCGGGATCGTTCTGGCTTAGGTTTCTCTGGCTCGTTGACTTCGGTCGCACCCATGGCGAAAGGGAACCCTTGGGGTCCGCTCCGACTCCTACCGCGCGATCCCGCACTGGTACTCGAACCACGCCGGGTTCAGCGAGCCGAGCGGCCCCTTGAGCTTCGCCAGTTCCTCGGCCGGACCGTGGATCTCGAGACGGGCCAACGTCGAGAGCGTCAGCATCCGGTCGAGCAGCGTGCCGACGTTGGTGAGATGGGTTAGGACGCCGTCGGCGTCGGTGTAGGCCTCGCGGCAGAACACCTCGTCCCCGTTGAGCGTGAACTCGTAGTAGAGCGCCTTCTCCTCGGCCGAGGTCTTGTCGACGAATTCACGGAGCAGGGCCTTGGCGGTGTCGAGGTTGCCGGGGTGGACCTTGAAGTAGGGATGCAGGCTGACGGATTTCATGGTGTGTGCCTTCTTTGGGTGGTTGCTGAAGTGGGATGTGGGAGCAGGCCGGCTCAGCCGAGTCCGCAGTTGGCCTTGGCGCGCCGGAGCGTCTCCTGGGCGACGGCACGGGCCCGCACGGCGCCGTCGGCGAGGACCGCGCGGACCTCGTCCGGCCTCGACGCCAGTTCGGCGCGCCGGGCGCGGAACTCGGCGAAGTGGTTCCAGTACTGCTCGAACAGGCCCTTCTTCAGGTCGCCGTAGCCCATTCCGCCCGCGCGCAGGCGGTTCTCGTAGTCGGCGGCCACCTCCGGCGTGGCGAGCAGCTTCAGCAGCTGGATGGCGATGTTCTTCTCGGCGTCCGGCTTCGGCTCCTCCGGGGTCCGGCTGTCCATCTGGATGCCCATGATCCGCTTCCGCAACGGCTTCTCCTCGCCGTGCAGCTCGATCGTGTTGCCGTAGCTCTTGCTCATCTTCTGGCCGTCGAGTCCGGGAACCACGGCGACCGACTCCTGGATGCGCGGCTCGGGCACCACGAAGGTCTCGCCGTAGGTGTTGTTGAACTTGATGGCGATGTCGCGGGTGACCTCGAGGTGCTGCTTCTGGTCCTTGCCCACGGGCACGACATTCGTGCCGTACAGGAGGATGTCCGCCGCCATCAGCACTGGATAGGCGAAGAGCCCATGGTTCACCGCGCCGACGTCCCCGTCTGCGAGCTTGGCGACCTTGTCCTTGTAGCTGTGGCAGCGTTCCAGCAGGCCCATCGGAGTGACCGTGCTCAGCAGCCAGGCCAGCTCCGTGTGCTCCGGGGTGTCGGACTGACGCCAGAACACGCAGCGCTTCGGGTCCAGTCCGGCCGCAAGCCAGTCCAGGGCGACGTCGAAGGTGAACTGCCGGCGCTTCGCGGCGTCCGTGAGGGACGTCATCGAGTGGTAGTCCGCGATGAAGTAGAAGGCCTCGCCCTCCTCCTGGAGTCGGATGGCCGGGAGCATGGCGCCGAAGTAGTTGCCCAGGTGCAGGGCACCGCTCGGCTGGATGCCGGTGAGAACACGCATGACGGAACCATGCGGAACCCGGAGGCGGCAGGGCAAGGGAGCAAGGGGCAAGGAACAAACCGTGCCGAACGACGGACAACGGACAACGGGCAACGGACGAAATCTGCTTCTCCGTGCCCTCCGGGTCTCCGTGGCCAATCCCGTGCGCCTTCCGGTGGCTGTCAGCGGGCGAAGTGGCCGAGTTCCTTGAGGGAGACGAAGTCGGCGGAGCGCTGGTCGGTGGGGCGGCCGAGGATGACGTGGTCGAGGATCTCGATGCGGAGCAGCATCCCGGAGCGGATGAGTTCGCGGGTGACGCGGATGTCGGCCTCGGAGGGCATGGGATCGCCGCTGGGATGGTTGTGGACGAGGACGATCGAGTGGCAACCGGCGGCGATGGCGGGACGGAACACCTCTCGGGGATGCACCAGCACCTGGTCGAGAACGCCCTCGGAGATGGTTTCCATGCGCATCAGCCGGCACCGGGTGTTCAGCAGGAGCACGATCATGTGTTCGGTGTTCCAACCGAGGGCCTCCTCGCGCAGCAGTTCCGCGACGCGTGCCGGGCTGTCGAGCACCGGCGACTCGGCGCGGCGTTCGCGTCCGAGGCGGCGTGCCAGTTCCAGCGCGGCCTGGAGGGTGGCGGCCTTGTCGGTGCCGATCCCCTTGATGCGTCGCAGTTCGTCGAGCGAGGCCCGGGCCAGGGCCTCGAGGCTGCCGAAGCGCCGGACCAGTTCGTCGCCGAGCTCGACCGCGTTCCGGCCGCGGATGCCGGTGCGCAGCAGCACGGCGACCAGTTCGCCGTTCCGCAGCACGCCGACGCCGTCGCGCGCGATCCGTTCACGTGGACGATCGTCGGCAGGGAGTTCCGCCATGCGGGCGGGTGCGCTCACGGAGGTGTCGGAGGGGCCGAGGGCCGGGTGGGACTTCATTCCCGCCAGTGCGCAGGAAGGCGGTTCCCCGGGGCAACGGGCGACACGGGCACGATCGGGTCGGCAGGTCTGCGGCTTCTCCTCGCCTTCCTGTTTGCCCGTGGCAGCGGGGCCTGTTTCTCTACCGGAACCACCATGAAGAAGCTCGTCTCGCTCGCCGTCGTCGCGGCGCTCGCCCTTTCCACCCAGGCGGCCGACCTGGTCGACCAGCTCGCCATCCAGACCTGGACCCTCCGCAACCTGAAGTTCGAGCAGGTCGTGGAGTTCGCCAAGAAGCATGGCATCAAGGACCTCCAGGTCATCGGCAACCACATCGATCCGAACGCCTCCCAGGAGGAATGGGCCAAGAAGAAGGCCGTGCTCGATGCCGCCGGACTCCGCGCCTACACGTTCGGCGTCGCCGGCACCTCGATGGAGAAGGAGAAGAACCGCCGCCTGTTCGACTTCGCCAAGTTCATGGGCATCCAGCTCATCATCGTCGAACCCGGCGACTTCCGCATCTGGGACAACCTCGAGGAGCTGGCGAAGGAGTACGACATCAAGGTCGCGGTCCACAACCACGGCATCACCTCCCTCTACGGCAACCCCGCCGTGGTGCGCCAGGTCGTCATGCACCGCGACCCGCGCATCGGCGTGTGCATGGACATCGGCTGGATCACCAGCGCGGGCTTCGACGCCGCGAAGGTGTACAAGGAGTACCAGGGACGCGTGTTCGACCTGCACCTGAAGGACAAGCGCATCGAGAAGACCCAGGGTGCGGACGTCTACTTCGACACCCACATCGGCGAGGGCCGCGGCAACTTCAAGGGCCTGTTCGAGGAACTGCACAAGTCCGGCTACAAGGGCCGCCTGGCGATCGAGACCGACAGCGGCGACTTCGCCAAGAACCCGGACGAGTTCGTCTCCAAGGCCAAGGCCTTCGTCGAGGCGAACGGCAAGGCCGCCGCCCACTGAGCCGGATGATCATGGACAGGCCCGCGGGATCGTCCGGATCCGCGGGCCTTTTCCTTGTGGTTCCGGTGAACTTTTCCCGTTTGTCGGCGTTCGAATCCCGGGTCCACGTCCAAGAACCGCCGACCGCCCGATGGCCGCCGCCAACCCCGATCCCGATGCCGACCTGATGCTCCGCGTGAAACGCGGGGACCGGGCCGCGTTCACCGAGTTGGTCGAGAAGTGGCGGAATCCCGTCATCGGCTTCGCCTGCCGCACGCTCCCGGATCCGGACGAGGCCGAGGACCTCGCGCAGGCGACCTTCGTCCAGTTGTGGCGTACCGCCGTCCGTTACGAGCCGTCGGCCCGGTTCTCCACCTTCCTCTTCACCATCGCGCGGAACCTGTGCCTGAACGAGATCCGCCGTCGGACCCGGCATCCCGCGGACTCTCTCGACGCGCCCGCGGGCGAGGACGACGCCCCGTCGCATCGGATCGAGGACCGGCAGCGTTCCTCGGCGGATGCCGACCTTGTCCGTTCCGAGCTGTTCGAAAAGGTCGAGGAAGCGCTCCGGGACCTCCCTGAGAAGCAGCGGACCGCGCTGGTGCTCTGCCGGGAAGGCGAGTTGAGCTACGAGGAAATCGCCGTGGTATTGGGGACGTCCCTGCAGGCGACCAAGTCGCTCATCCACCGGGCCCGTGAGACGCTGAAGGGTCGGCTCAAGCCGTACCTCGGTTCCGGCGAATGGAGCCCTTCGGAACGGTCCCGGGGCGCCTGAACCCACACTCGGAAGGGATCGGCTCGCCAAGCCGCCAAGCCGCCGGGGATCGGGGAGGGAACCGCCGGACTCCTGCAGCGGAGCCGCACACCGAATGGTGCCCGCCAATCCCGTGCCGCATCCGGTGCCCCATTGGCGTCTTGGCTCTATTGCGTGAGGTCCGACTCCGCTCCGGCGGAACCGCTAGTCGGCGACAACCTGCACTTCGGTGAATCCGGCGGCGCGGAACAGCGACTCGAGCTGCTTCCGTGCGCGCTCCTCGGCATCCTTCAGGATCCCGCCCTCGCGCGCGGCCACCCGGATCTCGTCCAAGGCCTGCACCCGGGCGTTCTGCTCGAGGTCCTTGTCGAAGTCGCGCAGCAGCCCCGTGGCCCGCTCGACCACCTGGGTGCGGCGGTCGTCGAGGTAGACGTCGAGCACCCTCGGCCGCGGGATGCGGATGCGGACGCGGCCCTCGGCGGCGTCGATGCGGTCGGCACCGACCTTGGACAGGTCGATGCCGGCGTTGACCACGCCGTGGGCCACCATCAGGAGGCGGTTCTCGCCGTACCACTTCACGTCCTCCACCAGCACCACCTTGTCGATGATGTAGCGCACGGTGACGAGCTGGTTCAGGTCCTGGACGCGCCGGAGCAGTTCCGGGGTGACGGCGATGGCCGCGGGCCGTTCACCGTCGCCGCGTCGGCCGCCGAGCCAGAGCCCGAGCGCCAGCATCGCCACCAGGGAGGCTCCGAAGACGAAGGCAAGCGGGGCGGTGACGGTTCGGATTCGCATGGTGGTTCGGCGGGGTTGGACGGCGCTTCCGTCGGGAAACGGATTCATTCCAGCAGCGTCTGGATCCGCAGCCGTTCGTTCCGGGTTGCCCGGCCGCGCAGGAGCACGATCTCCACGGAATCGACGGCGCCTCCGAGAAGCTCGGCGACCCGTGCGGTCCCGTTGGTGATCGTGGGCTGGCCGGCGAGGGAAACGATGACGTCGCCACGTCGCAGCGGACTTTCCCCGGGATCGCGTCCCAGGACGGATTCCACCCGCAGGCCTTCCTTGACCGCGCTGAACGCGAATCCGAGCGAACGGATGCCCGGGGTGGTGACCGGTCCGGATTCGCGGGCGATGAAGTGGGCGTTCCGCGCGACGGGATCGATGCGGACGACGAAGCGGCGGAGGGCCTCCAGGCCGAGCATGCCCTCGCCGTTGGGATGCAGGTCGGCGATGGGACGCTGGAAGGTGAGCTGGTGCAGGGTGAAGTCGCCGTCCACGCGGCCGGCGAGGTTCTCGACCATGCGGTCGGCCGCTGCGGAGACGTTGATCCGGGCGAGCGGACCGGAGAACGGGACCGACGACGGCGGAACGGCGATGGTTCCGGTGTACCCGGTGTCGAGGAGGAGCGCCACGGGCCGACCGGCGACCTGGATCCGCACCGAAGGGCGCCGCGGCGCGCCTTCGAGCGCGAGCCGGCTCCCTTCCTCCGGCAGCGCCGAACCGGCCGGTTCCATCGAAACCCTTCCCGCACGGAAATCGAGGACCAGCCGGACGTCGTCGAACAGGTCCATCCCGGCGATGCCATCCGGTTCGGGAAGCCCGGTCCGGGTCAGGGACCGCAGATCGCTCTCGACCACCTCGGGCGATCCAAACGTGCGCGGCCCGATCCGCAGGGAATCCAGACGGACCCTCCGCCGGGGAACGGTCTTTCCCAGGAAGGTGACCGAAACCGGGGCTCCGGTCAGCGGTTGGGCGGCTCCGGCTTTCGTCATCCGTGCGACCGCGCGGGAGTCGAGGATCGTGCGGTTGGCCCCGGTGTCGAGGAGCAGGCGGAACGGGCCGTTGGTTCCATTCCAGGCCTGCAGCAGGAACCGTCCGTCGACCAGGTTCGCGGGAAGATCGACGGCGACGGGAACGGACGGAACCGGCGTCGCGGCTTCTTCCGCGGACAGGTGTCCTCCGAGGTCGGCGAAGTCGCAGGCGACAATCCAAGACCACGTTGCCAAGACCAGGCCGCAGAGGCGACAGCCTCGGTGGAATCGGCGGCGGTCCATGGACGGGTTCCCGGAGGGCCCGGGCTCAGGGCGTCACCGAAAGGCGTTCCTCGGCCACGTCGCGCTTCATCAGAACGCCCTGTTCCTTGTAGGCGCGCAGGACGAAGTGGGTGGCGGTGGAGAGGACGCCCTGGATGGTGGACAGCTTCTCGGAAACGAAGGCGGCCACCTCGCGGAGGTTGGCTCCCTCGACTTCCACGAGCAGGTCGTAACCGCCGGACATGAGATGGCAGGAACGCACCTCGTCGTAGCGGGAGATGCGTTCTGCCAGCTTGTCGAATCCGCCGCCGCGCTCCGGGGTGATGCGGACCTCGATGACCGCGCGCACCATCTCCCGTCCCAACTTGTCCTCGTTCACCACCGCGCGGAAGCCGAGCAGGATCCCGGCGGCTTCGAGTTGGCTGATCTCCTCGCGGATCTCCGCCTCGGATCGGCAGAGCATCGCGGCCATGGTCGAGGGACTGAGAGAGGCGTCCTGCCGGAGAAGCTTGATGAGTGCGTCCACGTCCCGAGTGGACCGCAGCCCGGGATCCGATTGAAGGCGGAAATCGGCGCCCGACGCCCGACGTCCGCATTCCCGCGTGGGCCCCGGCTTCGTCCGATTCGGTGGATTCCGGCGAACCGCCCCGGGACCGTTTCGCGGGCGGAGAGAGATGGTGATCGAACAGTCCGGCGGTTTCGGATTCGAATCGGTCGCGATGCCTACTCCCCTGCGGAATGCGATGGTCCGTCTCGTCCTGACCGCCCTGCTCGCGTTCGGCGTGGCCGAGGCCACTGCTGACGGCCACGCCGTACCGGCTTCCTCCGGCCCCTGGTCCCAGTGGCGCGGACCGCTCGCCACCGGCGTCGCGCCCGACGCGGATCCGCCGGTGGAGTGGAGCGAGACGAAGAACGTCCGATGGCGCTTCCCGCTGACCGGGAAGGGCCATTCGTCGCCGATCCTCCTCGGCGACCGTGTGATCGTCCTCTCCGCCACGCCGGTGGGCGAGGCGCAGAAGCCGGTCCATGACGACGCCCCCGGCGTGCACGACAGCATCCCGGTGACCCATCGCCACCGTTACGAGGTCCTCGCCGTCTCCCGCCAGGACGGACGGCTTGCCTGGAGGACGACCGTCCGCGAGGACTGGCCCCATGAGGGCGGCCACACGACGGGAAGCCCCGTCTCCAATTCGCCGGTCACCGACGGTTCCTTCATCTACGCCTTCTTCGGTTCCCGCGGGCTCCACTGCCTCGACTCGAACGGAGTGGTGGTCTGGAGCCGCGACCTCGGACGGATGCGCACCCTGCACGCCCACGGCGAAGGCAGCTCGCCGGTCCTGCACGGCGACACCCTGATCGTGAACTGGGACCACGAAGCCGGCTCGTTCCTCCACGCGTTCGACCGCCGGACCGGCAACCCGCTCTGGAAGGTCCCGCGCGACGAGAAGACCTCCTGGTCCACACCCCTGGTGGTCGAGCACGGTGGCGGAGTCCAGGTGGTCGTCAGCGCCACGCAGAAGGTCCGCGGCTATGACATCAAGACCGGCTCGCTGCTTTGGGAATGCGCCGGTCTTTCGGACAACGTCGTCGCCTCGCCGGTGTTCCATCGCGGCCTCGTCGTCGCCGGCAACAGCTACTACACGCAGGCGATGCTCGCGATCCGGCTCGAAGGCGCGAAGGGCGACGTCACCGGCACCACCAACGTCGTCTGGCGGATGAACCGCCTCACGCCCTACGTCTCCTCGCCGCTGCTCTACGACGACACCCTCTACCACCTCCGTCACAACCAGAACATCCTGGTCCGGCTCGATCCGGCCACCGGACGTTTCCGCGGGGATCCGCTGCGGCTTGATGGCATCCACGACTTCATCTTCGCCTCACCCGTCGGTGCGGCCGGGAGGATCTACGTCACCGGCCGCGACGGCGTGACCGTCGTGTTGCGTCACGACCGCGACAACGCGGTCCTCGCGGTGAACCGGCTCGACGACAGCTTCAGCGCCTCCCCGGCCGTCGCCGGCCGCGAATTCTACCTCCGCGGCGAACGCTTCCTGTACTGCATTGGTGGGGGGTGAGGAGGCGTCAATGAGGTTAAAGGGTTGAAGAGGTTAAAGGGTTGAAGGGTTGAAGGGTTGAAGGGTTGAAGGGTTGAAGGCATCGGTGTCCTGGAAAGGGATGCTAAAGTGAGGCCAAGAGGGAGTTGAGGCGGGGCACGGCGGCGGCTTCCGTGGCATTGTCTCTAATGGACTGGCGGAGCCACCGGATGAACTTCA
>JAIYBC010000056.1 GCA_027488845.1 Verrucomicrobiales bacterium
AAGAAGCTGGAGCAGCAGTTCCTGAGGGCGCAGCGGATGGAGAGCATCGGGACGCTGGCGGGAGGCATCGCGCACGACCTGAACAACGTGCTCGCGCCGATCCTGATGTCGATCGAGCTATTGCGCCTCGAGAACTCCGCCGAGGAACGGAACGAGGTGCTCGACACCATCGAGTCCAGTGCCCGACGCGGCGCCGACATGGTCAACCAGGTCCTGTCCTTCGCCCGGGGCGTCGAGGGCCGGAGGGTGACCCTGCAGGTGCGGCACATCATCCGCGACGTCGCCAAGATCGCCTCCGAGACATTCCCGCGGAACATCGAGATCCGGACGCACACGCCGGGCGACCTCGAGCCGGTGCTCGGCGATCCCACCCAGATCCACCAGGTCCTGCTGAACCTCTGCGTGAACGCCCGCGACGCGATGCCCCAGGGGGGGATCCTCACCCTCTCGGCCCGGAATTTCGTCGCCGACATGCAGTACGCCGGGCTCATCCCCGAGGCGCAGGCCGGTCGCTACATCCTCATCGAGGTCGAGGACACGGGCATCGGAATGGACCCGGAGACTATCGAGAACATCTTCGACCCGTTTTTCACCACCAAGGAGCCGGGCAAGGGCACCGGGTTGGGGTTGTCCACGTCGCTGGCCATTGTCCGCAGCCATGGCGGTTTCTTCCGGGTGCACAGCGAACCCGGAAGTGGATCCTGCTTCCGGGTGCATCTGCCCTCGACCGTGGGCTCCGACGAAACGCCCAAGGCTCCCGAGCCGGTGCTGCCCCGTGGCCACGGCGAATGGGTCCTGGTGGTCGATGACGAGCCGTCGGTGCGCCAGGTCGCACGCCAGACCCTGGAGGCCTTCGGATACCACGTCGCGACCGCGTCGGACGGGGCCGAGGCGGTCGCAACCTACTCGGCACGCCCTGGCCGGTTCGCGGTGGTGTTGACCGACATGATGATGCCGGTGATGGACGGGCCCGCGACGATCGAGGCGATCCTCCGACTCGATCCGTCGGCCCGGATCATCGCTGCCAGCGGACTCAGCCTGGAAGGTCGGATGGCCGCAGAGGTCGGCGCCGGCATACGTCTTTTCCTTCCGAAACCGTACACCGCGGAGACCCTCCTGGGGGCGATACACGGGTTGCTTCCCGGTCCGACTCCGGTGGTCCCACACCGGCCCTCCGCTCCCTGATCCAGCCATCAGATCCGTTGGCTTCGCGGGATCTCCCCGTTTGGCCACGGGATCGGTCCCCAAAGGGGGCACAGTCGAAGACCGGGGATTCTTCCCGGCCGCCCCGTTTCCCCAATGCCTCCGCATCAGGGATTTCCTGATCAGTCCCGGGTTGGCTCTTGGAACGGGGCAGCGGATGTTCTCCTTCGTGCAGCGTCCTCCGAACGGAGCCAACCCGAACCCAGCCTTGGCAAGCGACGGCGTGACGAGCCCGAGTCGACCCCGGAATCCGGTGGCCCAGGAACCCGCCGGTAAAACGGATCCGCAGGCCCAGGCCATGTCGGATGCCGCCTCGACCGAGAAGGCGCTTCGGCTTTCGGAACAGCGCTTCATCAACCTCTTCCGCAACAGCCCCGCCGCGATCGGCATCTCCACGGTCCACGACGGACGGCTCATCGATGTCAACGAACGGTATTGCGACCTCGTGGGCTTTTCCCGTGGCGAGCTGCTCGGAAGGACCGTCCGGGAGCTGCGCCTGCATGTCGACGGCCATGACCGTGATGCCGTCATGCAGCGCCTGCTCCAGGATGACAGGATCACCGGTCTTGAAACCCGCTTCCGCCGAAAGGACGGCGAACTGCGGGACATCATGGTCAACCTCGAGATGCTGGAGCTCGCCGGCGAGGCGGCGCCGGTGATGGTCGCGCAGATCGTCGACATCACCGAGCGGAAGGCGGCGGAACAACGGCTGATCCAGAGCCAGGCCCTCCTCAAGATGGCCTCCCGCATGAGCCGACTGGGGGCGTGGCAGGTCGAGCTTCCCTCGCTGGAGGTCCGGTGGTCCGACGAGGTCCGGGAGATCCTCGGCGTCACGGCCGACTTCCGTCCCAGCGTGGAGGTGTCCCTCGGGTTCTACCACGCCGACCATCGCGCCCTGATCGGCGAGGCGGTGCGCCGGTGCGGCGCCGAGGGTGTTCCCTTCGATGTCGAGGCCCGCATCCAGCGCAGGGACGGGAACGAGGTCTGGGTCCGGGTCCTGGGCGAAGCGGTCCGGGATGACGTCGGCCGCATCATCCGGGTCCAAGGGACCTTCCAGGACATCACCCGTCGGCGGAAGGACGAGGAGCACCTGCGTCTCCTCGAGAACTGCATCTCCCGGCTCTCGGACATCGTCGTCATCACGGAGGCGGAACCGGTGACCGACGTGGGGCCGAGGATCGTCTACGTCAACGACGCCTTCGAGCGCCGCACCGGCTACAGTCGGGAGGAGGTCCTCGGCAAGGCCCCCCGGATCCTCCAGGGGCCCAAGACCCAAAGGCAGGCCTTGGACCGCATCCGGACGGCCCTCCAGGGCTGGTCTCCTATCCGCGAGGAACTGATCAACTACACCAAGTCGGGCGAGGAATTCTGGCTGGAACTCGACATCGTCCCGGTGGCGGATCCGACGGGCTTCTACACCCATTGGGTTGCCATCCAACGCGACATCACCGACCGCAAGCGGTCCGAGGAGGCGCTGCGGGTCAGCGAGGAACGGTTTCGGCTCCTGGCCAAGGTCTCGAACGACGTGATCTGGGACTGGGACCTCGGCTCCGGGCAGATCTGGTGGAACGAAGGCCTCCCGACCTTGCTCGGGGGACTTCCCCAAGGCGTCGAGACGGTCTCCGGTCGCTGGAACGGCATCGTCCATCCCGAAGACCGCGAAACGGTGGCCACGAGCCTCCGGAAGGCCATGGAAGGATCCGGGGACGAATGGCAGGCAGGCTACCGCATCCTCCGCGTGGACGGCGGGATCCTGCACGTCGTCGACCGCGGACACATCATCCGTGACCCCGATGGGAGGCCGGTCCGCATGGTCGGTGGGATGACCGACGTCACCGAGCGCCGGAGGTCCGAGGAACGCCTCGCGGAACAGGCCGCGCTGATCGACCAGACCCGGGACGCCATCGTCGTCCGTGACCTACGGGGCTTGGTCCGGTTCTGGAACAAGGGCGCGGAACGCATCCACGGCCGGCCGGCTTCGGCTGCGGTGGGTCGCGACATCCGCGAACTGGTCGCCTTCGACCGGGACCAGTTCGATGCGGCCGTTGGTGCCGTCGTTGCGGACGGCGTGTGGAACGGGGAACTGAATGCCGTCTCCGCCGACGGAAAGGACATCCGCCTCGACTCCCGCTGGACCCTGCTCCGTGATGCGCAGGGGACCGCCCGGTCCATCCTGGCCGTCGACACCGACGTCACCGAACGCAAGAGGCTGGAGTCGCAGTTCCTCAGGGCCCAGCGGATGGAGAGCATCGGCACCCTCGCCGGAGGGATCGCCCACGACCTCAACAACGTCCTCGCGCCGATCCTGATGTCGATCGAGCTGCTCCGCCTGGAAATGGAGGCCCAGGAACGGTCCGAGATCCTCGACATCATCCGGTCGGCGGCGCAGCGCGGATCGGACATGGTGCGCCAGGTCCTCTCGTTCGCCCGTGGGGTCGAGGGACAACGGGTTGTCGTCGAGCTGAAGCACCTCATCCGCGACCTCTCCAAGATCGTCTCGGAGACGTTCCCCAGGAACATCGAGCTCTGCACGGAAACCGCACCGGCCCTGCGCCCGGTGCTGGGCGACCCGACACAGATCCACCAGGTCCTCCTCAACCTCTGCGTGAACGCCCGGGATGCCATGCCGAACGGCGGCATCCTGACCGTGCAATCGTCCAACTTCACGGTCGACGAGCAGTTCGCGAGCCTCGTCCCGGATGCCCGTTGCGGCGACTACGTCCGGATCGAGGTCGGGGATACCGGCACCGGGATCCCCTCGGCCAACCTCGAGAAGATCTTCGACCCCTTCTTCACCACCAAGGAGCACGGGAAGGGGACCGGTCTCGGTTTGTCCACTTCCCTCGCCATCGTCCGGAGCCACGGTGGATTCATCCGCGTCCAAAGCGAACCCGGCCGTGGTTCCCGTCTCGCCGTCCACATCCCGGCGACCGAGCTCACGTCCGGCCGTCCGGAGTCCGGCACCGACCAGATTCCGCGAGGCCATGGCGAGCGGATCCTGCTGGTGGAGGACGAACCCGCCGTCCGCGCGGTCACCCGTCAGACCCTGGAGCAGTTCGGATACAAGGTGCTTGTGGCCTCGGACGGCGCCGAGGCGGTCTCGGTCTTCGCCCAGAACACCGGCCAGATCGACATGGTGTTCACCGACATGATGATGCCGGTGATGGACGGGCTGGCGACGATCCATGTCCTGCGGCGGATGGACCCGGAGGTCCGTATCCTCGCCGCCAGCGGACTGAGCCTGGACGAGTCCGCGGCCAAGGAGGCGTCCTCGGGCATCCGGCATTTCCTTCCGAAGCCGTATTCCGCCGATGTCCTCCTGTCGGCGGTGGCCAAGGTGTTGAAGGGATCCGGCGAAATCCGCGATCCCGCCCCGGAAGGCCGGTAAAAACCACCGCCATCCGGGTGCGATTTGAAAACGATACAGTAACCCCGGGCCGGTTCGATGTGGCATGAAATAATTAGCCACCGAGCCGCCGATGAGACAGCCCAAATCCGATATCTTCTCCATCATTCCGGGAGTGGAACGACGCCCGGAGGCCCTGCTGCGGCCGATTCGTTTCCGTGTCCGGCCGACGAAGTGCGGGGGAGGTGAACGGTGATCGCCGAACCGAAACGGGTTTCCGAGAGCGTCTGTGGTGCCGAGGTTTCCCGCGGTCGTTCCGCCGGTTCCGGGCGATCCCCGGTGGACCGTATCGGGGAGATCGCCGTGCGGATCGTTGGCGGTGCGTGGGCCTGGATCGTCCGCAAGGACGGAGCCACGCTGCGCTGCGTCGGATTCCATGGTGAACCGCCCGACGCCGTCGGGCTCCGGTCTTCTCCGTTGATCAACATCTTCGGTGTTCCCGAGGGGACGGTGGTGGAGGACGTCTCCAAGGACGCCCGGCTCCGTACATGCCCGCTCTTCCAAGGTCGCGGAGACGTGGGGCTCGTGTTGGGACTCCCCGTTCCATCAGCCGACCCAGCCGGCGAGGCCGTCCTCCTGGTGGGTAGCCGCCTGCCGGGTTCTCCCGACCCCGAGGCGTGGCACGCACTCGGTCTCCTGGCGGAAACCCTTGGGGACGTCTTGGAAGGTCCTCCGGTCGGCCGGAAGCCGGAGGCGTCGCCGATGGTCGATTCGGAGCGCCTCGCCCTCTATCTCTCCGAACAGAGGATGTCGTCGCTCTTCAGGAACAGCCCGGCCGCCATCGGGGTTTCGACCGTGCAGGAAGGTCGGATCATCGACGTCAACGAGCGGTACTGCGAACTGCTGGGCTACGAGCGGGACGAGTTGCTCGGGCGGACGGTCGGGGCTCTCCGGCTCCATGTGGAGACTCACAACCGCGAAGAGGTCATGAACCGGCTTCTGGTCGAGCGGAGGGTCAACGGGGTGGAGACCCGGTTCCGGCGGAAGGACGGCGTCCTGAGGGATGTCATCGTCAATCTCGAGCTGCTCGCCCTCGCGGGTGATTCCGCTCCGGTGATGGTGGCGCAGATCGTGGACATCACCGAACGCAAGCAGGCGGAGGAACGGATCCGGCAAAGCCGCTCGATGCTGCGGATGGCCTCCAGGGTGGGGCGGCTCGGGGCCTGGCAGGTCGACATTCCCGACCTGGGCATCACCTGTTCGGACGAGGCCGGCTCCATCCTCGGATTGCCGCCCGGGCCTCCGCTCGGCCTGTGGGAGTCCTTCAGCTTCGGTCCTCCGGTCCGTCAGCGGGAATTCCGCAAGGCCTTCGAGTCCTGCGCCCGCGACGGCACCCCGTTCGACATGGAGCTCCGCGTCGAGCGGGACGGCCTGACTGGGACCTGGATCCGGCTGATGGGCGAGGCGGTCCGGGAATCGGACGGCGGCATCGTCCGCGTCCAAGGGGCGATCCAGGACATCACCCAGCGCCGCAGGGACGAGGAACAGCTCCGCCTGCTGGAGCACTGCGTCTCCAGGCTCTCGGACATCGTCCTGATCACCGACGCCGAGCCGATTGACGATCCCGGGCCACGGATCGTCTACGTCAACGACGCCTTCGAGCGGCGGACCGGCTACCGACGCGAGGAGGTCCTCGGGAAGACGCCGAGGATCCTCCAGGGCCCCGGTACACAGAGGGACGCGCTCGACCGGATCCGGGCCGCGCTGACCGAGTGGAAGCCGGTTCGCGAGGAACTCATCAACTACACCAAGTCCGGCGAGGAGTTCTGGCTGGAGCTGGACATCGTCCCCGTCTCCGATTCCGACGGGATCTTCACCCATTGGATAGCGATCGAGCGGGACATCACCGAACGGAAGCGGGCCGAGAGCCGGCTTCGGATGAGCGAGGAGCGCTTCCGGCTGCTGGCCAAGGCGTCGAGCGACGTCATCTGGGACTGGGACATAGCCCGGGGCGAGGTCTGGCGCAGCGAGGGATTCGAGCTGCTTTCCGGCGTTCCCTCATCCGGCACCGAGACCACGGTCGACCGGTGGACCAACCTCATCCACCCGGACGACCGGGACCGCGCCACGCAGGGCCTTTGGGACGCCGTCGCCGGGACCACGGGGGAGTGGTGTGAGAACTACCGCATCGTCCGGCAGGACGGCGCGGTGATCCACGTGCACGACCGGGGGCTCAT
Organism: Verrucomicrobiales bacterium; assembly: GCA_027488845.1. Taxonomy (GTDB): domain Bacteria; phylum Verrucomicrobiota; class Verrucomicrobiia; order Limisphaerales; family UBA9464; genus SXXZ01. The sequence continues at coordinate 6,787 of JAIYBC010000056.1, forward strand.
CCTCCGCGACGCCGATGGACGCGCCGTGCGCGTGGTCGGGGGCATGATGGACATCACCGACCGCAAGCGGTCCGAGGAACGGATCGCTGAGCAGGCCGCCCTGATCGAGGAGTCCCGTGACGCCATCGTCGTGCGGGATCTCGAGGGCCGGGTTCGCTTCTGGAACCGCGGTGCCGAACGGGTCCATGGGTGGAGTTCCGCCGAGGCCTGTGGGCGTGACCTCCGGGATCTGGTCCGCTTCGACGAGTCGATGCTCCATCTTGCCGAGTCGTCCGTGCGCAGGGACGGGGAATGGAACGGCGAGATCGATGTGGTTTCCCGCTCCGGGGTCCCCGTCAAGTTGGACAGCCGCTGGACGCTCCTGCACGACCCGGAAGGCCAGCCCCGGTCGATCCTCACGATGGACACCGATGTCACCGACCGGAAGAAGCTCGAGGAGCAGTTCCTCAGGGCGCAGCGGATGGACAGCATCGGCACGCTGGCCGGCGGCATCGCGCACGACCTGAACAACGTCCTCGCCCCGATCCTCATGTCCATCGAGCTGCTCCGGCTCGACCTCGAGCACGGCGAGCGGTCCGAGATCCTCGACACGATCCACGCCTCGGCCAAGCGGGGTTCCGACATGGTGAAGCAGGTCCTGTCGTTCGCCCGTGGGGTCGAAGGGGAAAGGGTCGTCGTCCAGGTCTCCCACCTGGTCCGGGACACCGCGAAGATCGTCGCCGACACGTTCCCCCGGAGCATCACGGTTTCCACCACCTTGGAGCCGGGACTCAGCCTCATCCTGGGAGACCCGACCCAGATCCACCAGATCCTGCTGAACCTCTGCGTCAACGCGCGGGACGCCATGCCGGAAGGCGGCGAACTGCGTCTCCGGGCGCGGAACTTCATCGCCGATCCCCAGTATGCCAGCCTCGTTCCCGAGGCCCGCTGCGGCCCCTACGTCCTCATCGAGGTCGAGGACGAGGGGACGGGAATGTCCCGGGAGGTCATGGACCGCGTCTTCGATCCGTTCTACACGACGAAGGAGCAGGGCAAGGGCACCGGACTCGGGCTTTCGACCTCGCTGGCCATCGTCCGCAGCCACGAGGGCTTCATCCGGGTGGAAAGCGAGCCCGGCGTCGGCTCCGTGTTCCGCGTCTATCTTCCGGTCACGGGACTGTTGGAGACCGCCCCTCCCTCGGGAGACGGCGACCTGCCCGCCGGGAAGGGGGAGCGCATCCTGCTGGTGGAGGACGACGAATCGGTCAGGGACGTGACGCGACAGACGTTGGAGCGTTTCGGTTATCGGGTGGACACCGCCTCCGACGGTGCCGAGGCCGTCTCCCACTATGCCCAGCATGGCAGGGACATCGACCTCGTCTTCACCGACATGATGATGCCGGTCATGGATGGGGCCGCGATGATCCAGGTGCTCCTGCGGATGAATCCCATGATCCGGATCCTCGCGGCCAGCGGATTGAGCCAAGGGGATGCCGTGAAGTCCGCGATTGCCCCGGGACTCGGGCATTTCCTCTCCAAACCGTACACGGCGAACCGCCTGCTGCGAGCGATCCGGACCGCCCTCGGGGACGAAACGCCGGCAGCCGAGTCCACCGGGGGCCGCTGACCGCGTCGTTCAGCCGGGAGTCGTCATCCAGTCCCAGAACCCGCGATAGAACGCGGCGTCGCGGTTCGAACCCTCCCAGTGGTTCTCGCCCGGGAATTCCCAAAGGCGCTTGGGGCCCGGGTAGCTCCGGAAGAGGCGACGTCCGGATTCCGGCGGGATCACCTCGTCCGCCCCGGCCACCACCACGGCCAGGGGGCCGTGGTACCCGGTCAGCCATTCCGAGGACGGGAACCGGTCCCTCAGCAGGAGTCGGACGGGAAGCCACGGATAGTGGCTGGCCGCCGCCTCGGCGAGCTCGCGGAACGGCACGAGCAACAGGACCCCGCGGATGCGGTCCGGCCTCGAGCCCGCCAGGGCGGAGGCGACTCCGGTTCCGAGCGATTCGCCGACGATTGTCACCTTTCCCCGAGCCGGGATCAGGTCCAGGCCTTCACGGGCGGCCGCGACGAGGCTCTCCTGGGACGGCTTTCCCGGACGGTCCGCGTAGCCCGGGTACTCCAGGACGAAGACCTCGGCGTCCACCGCCTCCTGGATGGGGTCGAAGATGTACTCCCGTCCCGCCGCGGATCCGGCGTTGCCGTGGAGCACCAGCCATGCACCCGCCTTCGGTTCCATGGACCGGGCCGGACGGCGCCAGCCGATGCGGAGTCCGGCGGCGTTGGTCCACGGTTGCAGGCGATGACGTTCCTGATAGGGGCGCAGCTGCTCCGCGGTGAGCCGGGGAGGGTGGTAGATCAGCTTCCGCTGGCATCCGGCGACCAATGCGGCAATTCCGAGATAGGCGGCGACCGGCGCCAGGAGCCACCTTCGGATTCGGGACCGGTTGGACTTCATCGACGCCGAAGGCTCACGTCCCCGACGGCACAAGGCCAATGGAAACGGGCCGGAAAGCCGCGCCATCCCGGCGCGGGAACACCGGCTCGACAGGTCGTGAGGTTGGCGGCAATTTGTCACCGCGATGCAGCCGTTCCAGATCATCTTCAATCCGACCAGCGCGGCCGAGCTGTCGAAGCTGCCCAAGGACCTGCAGTTGCAGGTGCTCGGCCAGTTCCGGGGCCTGCCGGAGGAGCTTCGTCGCGAGGAGGGCAGCTTCGGGCATCTCGCCCGGGGCGGTCGCACGCTCACCCGCTACCGCCTCGGCGACTACCGGGTCTACTTCGAGAGGCACCCGCTCGGCGTCGTCGTCCACCGCATCCTCAGCCGCAACACGCTCAAGGATTTCCTCTACCGCTCGAGCCTGCCCACCGGCGAGGACGAACAGCTCCAGGACAACCCGAAGTTCTGGGACCTCATCGAGGCCGCGAAGTCGGCCCATTGATCCGGGGTTTTCCGTTTGCCATCGCCGGTTTCGGGACAAGGGTCCGGCGTCACCCCCGGAGGCCCCGTCCTGAACTGGTCCTGGAATGGCGGCCTTCTTCGGTGAACCGGAAAGGAACCCACCGATGCAACCCAACACGAACGGCTTCAGGCCCGGCGGCGCGACCCTCCTCGGATTCGTGCTCGGAACCTTCCTCGGCCTGCTCTTTGGAAAGCTGGCCTTGGGAATGATCTTCGGCTTCTTCATCGGCGCCGCCGTCGAGGCGGCGAGACGGAAGAAGGCCTCCTCCGTGGAGGCCGGGAAGTCCGACGACAAGGAAAAGGCCTGACGGGCGTGGGGCCGGCCGGCACCCGGTCGGCTGCGCGGCGGCGGCGGTCCTTCCCTCGGAAGCCTTGAAGATTCGGCTCCCGCCTGCGTCGTTTTCCGCCCCATGCTGCCGCCTCGCCGATGAAGCGTCCCCTCCTGACATCGTTGCTCCTGACGTTGGCCGCGTCCGGCTGCTCCCGCGACGCCGCCCGCAACGCGGCGTCCGCCCCGACGCCACCGGTGCCGGTCACCGTGTCGCCGTCGACGGAGGTCCGCATGGACCGCACGCTGCCGATCGTGGGCACCCTGTTCGCGAAGGATTCGGCCACCGTGGCCGCCGAGGTCGAGGGTCGGGTCGAGAAGACGATGGCGGAGTTCGGGGACCGGGTGAAGGAGGGACAGGAGATCGCCCTCGTGGACACGGACACCTACGCGGCGCTGGCCAACCTCGCCGCGGCGCGGGTCCAGCAGGCGCGGGCGGCCGACGTCGCCGCCGGCCATGAACTCCAGCGCCAGCAGGAGCTGCGCAGGTCCGGCATCGCATCGCCCGCGGACTTCGACGCCGCGGTGGCGGCGGCCGACGAGGCGCGGGCCGCGGTCAAGGCCGCGGAGGCCAACGAGGTGGTCGCCCGGCTCAACCTCGAGCGGAGCCGGATCCGCGCGCCTTTCGACGGCGCCGTCGCCGATCGGGTCGCCAGCGCCGGCGACTTCGTGAAGTCCGGCGCGCCGCTCTTCCGCCTGGTGAACGACGCCGTGCTCAAGTTCATCGTCCAGGCCCCCGAGAGCTACGCCCCGAAGGTGGTGAAGGAACTTCCGGTGGTCTTCACCGTCGACGCCTATCCCGGGCGACGCTTCGAGGGACGCGTCTTCCTCGTCAGCCCGCAGGTCAACCTTTCCACCCGGATGTTCGACTTCGGCGCCCTTGTGCCGAACGCCGACCGTGCGTTGAAGGCCGGCACCTTCGCACGGGGCGAACTGCTCCTCGAAAAGGACGTCCCCACGGTCACCGTGCCGCTGGATTCCCTCGTGGTCGGGTCCGGGGTCTCGCGGGTGTTCGTCGTCACCAACGGCGTCGCCACGTCACGCATCGTCCACCCAGGACGGACCGCGGGCGACCGGCAGGAGATCCTCGAAGGACTCCGGTCCGGTGAGCAGGTCGTCACCACAGGCCAAGGCAAGCTCGTCGACGGCTCCTCCGTCCGTATCAAGGAATGAGCGCCCACGATCCACACCCGCCTTCCCCGGGTTCCGCCGTCGGAGGCATGGGACTCGTCGACGTCTGCATCCGTCGTCCCGTCTTCGCGACGATGATGAACGTCCTGCTGGTGGTCGTCGGCTGGTTCGCCTACGGCCGTCTCGGCGTGGAACAGGTTCCCAACGTCGAACTCCCCATCATCACGGTCACCACCACCCTGCGCGGCGCCTCGCCCGAGGAGGTGGAGACCTCGGTCACGAAGCCCCTTGAGGAGATCATCAACACGGTCGAGGGCATCGAGGAACTGAGCTCCTCCAGCCGGGAGGGCGTCTCCACGATCACCGCGCAGTTCTACCTCGAACGCAACCGCGACCAGGCCGCACAGGACGTCCGTGACAAGGTCAATTCGGTCCGTGCCCGCCTTCCGGCGGCCGTGGAGACGCCGATCGTCGACAAGTTCGAGGCCGACGCCGCCCCGGTCCTCACCGTCGCGGTCAGCGCGCCGCGGGAGCTGAAGGAGCTGACCTTCCTGGTGGACCGCCAGCTCAAGCAGAACCTGGAGACCGTCCCGGATGTCGGCGCGATCACCCTCGTCGGCGCCCGTGTCCGTGCGGTGCAGGTGGCGGTGGACACCGACCGCCTCCGGCAGTTCGGCCTGGACGTCGGCGACATCCGGCGCGCCCTCGGCGAGCAGAACATCGAGACCCCCGGCGGACGCGTGCAGCAGTCGGGCCGCGAACTCGTCCTGCGCACCCTCGGCCGCATGGGCAGCGTCGAGGAGTTCTCCCGCCTCATCGTGGCCGATCCCGGCGGACAGCCCGTCTACCTGTCGCAGGTGGCGACGGTCTCCGACGACGTCGAGGAGCCCCGTTCCCTCGCGAGGCTGAACGGCACCAACAGCGTCACCCTGGTGGTCCGGAAGCAGAGCGGTTCCAACGCGGTGAAGCTCATCGACGCGGTCAAGGCCCGGATGGAGTCGCTCCGACCGGTGCTGCCGGAGGACTTCCGGCTCACCGTCATCCGCGACCAGTCGGTCTTCATCCGGCGCAACCTGAACGAGATCTCCTTCCACCTGGTCCTCGGCATGATCCTGGTGGCCGGCACGGTCCACCTCTTCCTCCACGACTGGCGCGGCACCCTGATCGCCAGCGTGGCCATCCCGGCCTCGATCGTCGCCACCTTCGCCCTGATGAAGGCGATGGACTACACGATCAACAACTCGACGATGCTCGCGCTGACCTTCGCGGTGGGCGTGGTGATCGACGATGCCATCGTGGTGCTGGAAAACATCCACCGGACCATGGAGGAACGGGGGCTCGGCGCCCTGGAGGCCGCGCTGGTGGGCACCCGGGAGATCGCCCTGGCCGTCCTCGCCACCACGATGTCGCTGGTGGTCATCTTCCTGCCGCTGGCCTTCATGAAGGGCCGCACCGGAATGTTCTTCAGCAGCTTCGGCGTCACCGTCGCCTTCGCGATCCTGGTCTCGCTCTTCGTCAGCTTCACCCTCACCCCGATGCTGGCCGCGCGGTTCCTGAGGCACACGACCGACGAGAAGGCCCGCCTGAAGAAGGCCCAGGGCGGTCCGCTGATGCGCCGCATCGGCGACCTCTACATGGGCGTGCTGCGGTGGAGCCTCCGCCACCGCTGGGTGGTGATGCTCGCCAGCGCCCTCTGCGTCGCCGCGGTCTGGCCCATGTTCAAGATGAGCCGGTTCACCTTCATGCCGCAGGACGACTCCAGCGAGTTCGAGATCGCGCTCAACCTGCCGGAAGGGTCCTCCCTGTCGAAGACGGCGGCGCTGACCGCGGAGATCGAGTCGGCGCTCAAGGCCCTGCGCATCGCAGGGGAGCCGGTCATCACCGACACGCTCGTGACCATCGGCACGACGAGCGGACGCCTCGGCAAGGGGGAAGGTGACGTCACCCAGGCCGGGATCTACTGCCGTCTGCCGCAGTTGGGCGGACATTGGGAACAGTGGACCGGGAAGTCCCGACGCTGGGACCAGTCTGTGGCGATGGGCATGGCCCGGAAGGTCCTCGCCGCCCATCCGGACCTCCGGTCCTCGGTGTCGACCATCTCTCCGATCGGCGGAGGCGGCGGCCGCAACGCCGAGCTGTCCTTCAACATCGTGGGTCCCGACCTGAACCGCCTGACGGACTACGCGGCGCAGCTGGTCGAGATCCTCCGGCGCGACCCCGGCTTGGCCGACGTCGACACCACGCTCTCCAACCGCAAGCCGGAGGTGCAGGTCCACATCGACCGGGACAAGGCCAGCCAGTTCGGCCTGCGGATCGGCGACATCTCGACCGCGCTGCGGACTCTCGTCGGCGGGGAGATCGTCGGCACCTTCAAGGAGAACGACGAGCAGTACGACGTGTGGCTCCGAGCGGACACCGCGGACCGGTCCACCGCCGAGGCGCTGCAGAACATCTACGTCCGTACGCGTCCGGCCTCGGCCCAGGGACGTCCCGAGATGGTTCCGCTGGGGAACTTCGTCCGCTTCGAGGAGGCGCGCGGCCCCAACCAGATCGACCGCTTCCAACGCCAGCGCCGCGTGACGCTCGTGGCCAACCTCGGGACCTATTCCCTTGGCGAGGCGGTGGACGCCGCGCTCAAGGCGGCCGCGGACCTCAACCTCCCCGCGGACTACTCCGTGGCGATGGTCGGGCGGGCGAAGCAGCTGCAGGAGACGCTGCACAACTTCGGCATCTCGTTCCTGATCGCCGTGGTGTTCATGTACATGGTGCTCGCCGCCCAGTTCGAACACTTCGTGTATCCGATCTCGATCCTCCTCGCCGTGCCCCTGGCCCTGCCGTTCGCGCTCGCCTGGATGGTCATCCTCGACGAACCGCTCAACATCTACGCGATCTTCGGCCTGTTCATGCTCGTCGGAATCGTGAAGAAGAACGGCATCATGCAGGTGGACTACACCAACGTGCTCCGCGCCCGCGGCATGCCCCGCGACGCGGCCATCCTCGAGGCCAACCGCGTCCGCCTGCGGCCCATCCTGATGACCACCATGCTGCTGGTCGTCTCGATGGTCCCCATCGCCCTCGGGGCCGGTCCCGGTGCCGCGGGCCGGGCTTCCATGGCCAAGGTCATCATCGGCGGCCAGATGCTCTGCCTCCTCCTCACCCTCCTGGTCACCCCGGTCAGCTACTCGATCTTCGACGACTGGGGCCGCGGCGTGTTCCGCCGGAAGCGGTCGGCCTGAGATACGCCCTGCGGTCCGTGGAAGGCAATCCGGTCCGGGTCCATCGTCTGACTCGGATGGAAACCTCCCCTTGGATCCAGGACTGGAACGACACCGGGGAGCTGCGGATGTCCCCGCTTCAGAAGTGCGGCTTGTCATGAGTTCCTGCCTCGAACTTGACCGCAACCGCAGCTCGTAAGACGGTCTGACCGTATGACCACCCTGACATTCAAGGTGACTGCGGCGGAAGCGCGGCGGATCCGTGGGGAGGCGCGTCGTGAGAAGCTGACCCTCTCCGAATTCCTTCGGAGGCGTGCTGGAGTTTCGGCGGTGGAGCCGCTGAAGCCGGGCAAGGTCCTCTGTCCCTTCACCGGCGCCATGGTCTTCGCCCCGATGGCCGGCCACCCTCCGCTCACCCTCGAGACGGTGCGGGACATCATGGGCGACTTCCCGTGAGGTTCCTGCTGGACGTCAACGTCCTCGTCGCCTGGGGCTGGAGCGACCATCTGGACCACCGGAGGGTGGCGTCGTGGATCGCCTCGCTTCCCTCCAACTGCCGGATCCTGACCTCGGCCATCCCGCAGCTCGGGTTTGTCAGGGTCTCGGTCCAACGGACAGGCGGGAGGATCACCGTGAACGATGCCGGCGAGGTCCTTTCCGGAATGTTGGCCGCCTTGGGCCGTCGACATGAGTTCCTGCCGGATGACCAGGTTTCGGTGCGTTGGCCTGGCTGGTGTGTCCATCCGTCCTGGACGACCGACGCACACCTCCTGCTCCTGGCCGATTCCCATTCGGCACGTCTGGCCACCATGGACACTGGGATTCCAGGTGCCTTTCTCGTGCCCGCCTTCGAACGTCGACCTTGATTCCCCGGATCGGGAAGACCTGAGCTGGGAACATTAATCGCAGAAGTCCGTGCTGTGCGTCTCGGTTTTTTCGCAGTGGTGCCTCCGTGGATCTTCGCCCCGGCGATCCACCGCTCCGCATCGGGCTTTTCCACTCCGAATTTCCCGGTAGCGTCCGCGTCCGTGTTCCCCGTGACCGTTTCCCGTTCCGCCATCCTGTCCACCGTCGTCCTCGCCGCGACCCTGTGTTCGACGACGGCGCTCCGGGCCGCCGACGAGGAGCTGAACCTGGGCGTCCGCACCACGGACCCGCGTCCGCCGGCCGACCAGCGTTCGCAGTTCCGTCTGCCCGCGGGATTCGAGATCCAGCTCGTGGCCTCGGAGCCGGACATCAACAAGCCGATGAACCTGGCCTTCGACGCGACGGGAAGGCTCTGGGTCACCACCAGCATCGAGTATCCATGGCCGGCGCCCGCGGACCGGACCGGCAGGGATCGGCTGATGATCTTCGAGGACTTCGGACCGGACGGGAAGGCGGGGAAGGTGACCGAGTTCGCGAGCGGCCTGAACATCCCCATCGGGGTCCATCCGTTCCGGGGCGTCGACGGGCGGTGGAAGGCGGTCGTCTGGAGCATCCCCAACATCTGGCTGCTCGAGGATGCCGACGGCGACGGCAAGGCCGACAAGCGGACGGCGCTGTACGGGCCGTTCGACCACACCCGCGACACCCATGGGAACCAGGCGTCGTTCCGGCGCGGCTTCGACGGCTGGCTCTACGCGACGCACGGGTTCAACAACGACTCCCACGTCACAGCGCGGGACGGCAGCCATGTGGACCTGAACTCCGGCAACACCTACCGGATCCGGCTGGACGGCTCGCGCATCGAGCACCACACGCACGGACAGGTGAACCCGTTCGGCCTCGCCTGGGACGCACGGGGCAACCTCTATTCGAGCGACTGCCACAGCGCGCCGATCTACCAGCTGCTCGAGGGCGGCTACTACCCGAGCTTCGGCAAGCCGCACGACGGCCTCGGCTTCGCGCCGGTCATGCTGGAGCACGCGCACGGCAGCACGGCCATCGACGGCGCGCTCTACTACGAGGACGACCTCTGGCCCGCCGAGTACCGGGACATGTTCCTGGTCGGGAACGTCATGACCAGCCGGCTCAACCGCGACCGGATCGAGTTCGTCGGCTCGACGCCGAAGGCGGTGGAGCAGCCGGACTTCCTGACCTCGACCGATCCGTGGTTCCGTCCGGTGGACACCACGCTCGGGCCCGACGGCGCGCTCTACATCGCCGACTTCTACAACCGCATCATCGGCCACTACGAGGTGCCGCTGACCCATCCGGGCCGCGACCGCGAACGGGGACGCCTTTGGCGGATCGTGCACCGGAAGGCCGACGGGAAGCCGAATCTCCGACCGGCTGCGTTGGCCCAGGACCTCGACGGGCTGGTCGGCGAGCTGGGTTCGCCGAACCTGCCGCGCCGCCTGATGGCGATGGCGGAGATCGAAGACCGCTTCCGGGACGCGGCCGCCAAGCCGGTCCGCGCGGCGCTGCGTCGGGCGACGGGAGAGGAGCCCGCGGCCGTCCGGACCCGCGTCCATGCGTTGTGGATGCTCCAACGCCTCGGTTCGTTGGCCGCGGTCGAACTGGACGCCGCGGCCCAGGACGCCAGTCCCGTGGTCCGCGTCCACGCCCAACGTCTCGCCAACGACGTCCACTACCGTGCCTCGCGTCGGCTGGTGCCGAACGAGGATCTCGTCCAGGTGGCCGGCAGGGTCGCCATGGCCGGAATCGCAGACCCCGACGCGCTGGTGCGTCGGTGTGCGGCCGAGGCGTTGGGCCGATCGCCGTCCGGTGACGGCGTCGCCGCGGTCCTCTCCGCCCTCACGAAGGCCGATCCGGCCGACACCCATCTCGTCTACACGCTGCGGAAGTCGTTGCGCGACCAGCTCCGGGACGAAGCGGTCTTCCTTTCCCTCGTCGGTTCCGGCAAAGCCACCCCGACGGAACTCGCCGCGGTCTCCGACGTGGCCATCTCGATCCCGTCGGCCGCGGCCTCGCGTTACCTGCTCGGCCAGGTCGAGCGGCTCACCGACAAGACCTCGCCGACCGTGTCGGAGGCGCTGCGGCATGCGGCCCGGAACGCCCCGGAATCCGACTTGCCGCGGTTGGCCTCGGTCGTCCGCGCGCGCTTCGTCGGGCAGGGCGACTTCCAGCTCGCCTTGTTCCGGTCGATCGAACAGGGCCTCCAGCAGCGCGGCCTGGCGATGCCCGACGCCTTGAAGGCCTGGGGTGTGGAACTGGCGACGGGCCTGCTGGCGGAAGACGCTTCGTCCGGCTGGGGCAACGTCCCCGTGGAGAACGCGCCGACCGAAAGCCCGTGGGATTGGCAGGACCGGAAGACCGCGGACGGCCAGGTCGTGCGGGTGCTCTCCAGCATTGCCCGGGGCGAACAGAAGACCGGGACGCTCCGTTCGCCGGTTTTCGTCGCGGCAGCCGGCGTCTCCTTCTGGCTCTGTGGCCACGACGGCTACCCGGACAAGCCCGTCAAGAAGGTGAACGCCGTCCGACTGCGTTCGGCGGAGACCGGTGAGATCCTCTTCGAGGCCTGGCCGCCGAGGAACGACGCCGTGATCCGCGTCACCTGGGACACCGCCAAGGTCGCCGGCCGCCGTGTGGTGCTGGAGGCCGCCGACGGCGACACCGGCGATGCCTACGCCTGGCTGGCCATCGGTGGAGTGGAAGGAGCACCGGCGTTGCCTCCGGTTTCGCCGCGCGCCCTGGGCGAGCGGATCGCCGGGGCCGCCGAGATGGCCTCGCGACTGGGGCTCAAGGAACTCGCCCCCCATCTCCGCCGGCTTTTCGCGACCGCCGGTGAACCCGAGGCCCGCGTCGCCGCCGGACGCGGCCTGATCGCCCTGGCCCCGTCGGAAGGCGTCGCCGTCGTGGCGCCGGTCCTGGCCGACCCCGCCCAGCCGGCGGCATTGCGTGAACGCCTCGGTGCGATCCTCGCCGAGACGGCCGTCCCGGATGCACGTGCCGCGGTGGTGTCGGCGTTGCGCGGGGTTCCGTATCGGGTCCAGCAGGCGTGGGCCGTCGCCCTCATCGCCAGCCGGGACGGTGCGGAGGCCTTCCTGCAGGCGGTCGAACAGGGCTTGGCCTCGCCCCGGTTGCTGCAGTCGACCGGGGCCCGTCCGCGGATCGAGCGGGCCAACCCGAGGGACTGGGCGGCGCGGATGGACTCCCTCACGAAGGGCCTCCCGCCGGGCGACGAAGCCCGCGAGAAGCTGATCGCCGCGCGGCGTTCGGCCCAGGCGGGTCCCGGCGCCGATCCGGTCGCCGGACAGAAGGTCTTCCAGACCCACTGTGCTCCCTGCCACCAGGTCGACGGCCAGGGCGGACTGGTCGGCCCGCAGCTGACCGGCATCGGCAACCGCGGCGTGGAACGGTTGTGCGAGGACATCCTCGACCCCAACCGCAACGTGGACCACGCCTTCCGCCAGACGGTGCTCACGTTGAAGGACGGCGAGACGCTGTCCGGCCTGTTCCGCCGCGAGGACGGCGCCCTTGTCGTGATGGCCAACGCCACGGGAGCCGAGTTCACCGTGCCGAAGGCCGAGGTCGCCCAGCGGGAGGAGAGCGCGTTGTCGCTCATGCCGGACAACTTCGGCGAGGCCATCCCGGAGACGGAGTTCCGACACCTGCTGGCCTACCTCCTCGGCCGCCGCTGAAAGGTGGCTCCCCACGCCCCGTCGTGTGTGGTACCGCATCGATCGCTCGTTCGATGGGTTCATCCCGAAGGGTGCCCAGCCACGGGATGCGGGGGATGCACTCCCGAATGGCGCAAGACCGTGAAGGGACTGAAGGCGGACCGAAGCCTCTGATTGCGGAACCGCCCCGAAGTCTGCGCGGGTGGAAGTCCGGGGTCCTTGCCTCCTGGGACGACTATCTCGTAGGCTGATCCATCGTCCTTCCAAGGCCCCCAAGCAAAGCACCCACCCATCCGAGTTCCGATTCCCCGCTTCCTTCCGAAGGGGTCTCCCACATCCAGGGCCTGGATGGACTGAGGGCCGTGGCTGTTGCCCTGGTGCTCCTCGGCCACTTCAGCCCCCTCTTTCAAGATCCCCACCTGATCCGTCTCGGTAAGTTTGGCGTGGAGATCTTCTTCGTCTTGAGTGGCTTCCTGATCACCCATCTTCTTCTGGTGGAGCAACGGTTGCATGTTGCCGTTTCGGTCCGCCGTTTCTGGCTTCGTCGGGCGCTTCGGATTCTTCCGGCACTGACCTGCTACCTGATCTTGCTCGCTGCCCTCGCGGCGATGGGTGTCTTCCCGATCCCGGTCGTCGATCTGGCTTCCAGCGCCCTCTTTGTCCGGAACTTCCTTGGGGAGTCCAATGAGACCGGCCATCTCTGGACTTTGGCCATCGAGGAGCAGTTCTATTTTGTCTGGCCGTTGTTTCTCCTCTGGGTCCGTGCGCCCCGCTGGAGGATTGGGCTCACCGTCGCATTCGTGCTGTCGGCGCCGCTCTGGCTGCATTGGAACCTGATCCGGTTCGGCGCGGACCAGGTCAACACCTGGCGAACCGACCTGCGGGTCCAACCACTGCTCATCGGAGCCGTCCTCGCCTTGGTGTCGGACTCCGAAAAGGGGCGTCGATGGCTCCGGCGTCCGGGACTCTTCGGCCCGGTTTCCATGGTGTCCGCCGCCACGTTCCTCGTCGTCATGTTGTCGACGAAGTGGCTCGACCGGCCGTGGGTCCGGGTCGGGGTTCCCACGGCGGGATGCGTCTGTTGCGCCTGGATCCTCCAGGGACTCGTGAGCTGTCCCGAAGGGGGTGTCGCCCGATTCCTGGAATCGGCCCCGATCGCGGCCATCGGGCGCTTGTCGTTCAGCCTCTATCTCTGGCAGCAGCCCTTTGCCCCGTACGCCGGCCAGTGGGCTCCCCGCTGGTTCCGGGAGTTCCCGGCGAACTTCCTCTTCGCGTTCTCGCTCGCCGTCGCAAGCCACTGGCTCGTGGAGCGTCCGTTTCTTTCGTTGCGATCCCGTCTTCGCCCAGGAGTCCCCGGCCGTCAAGGGGGCGGGACCGCGACAACTTCGCCAGTACGATGAATTGGATGCAGCCGACGCCCTGCTTGATGCGCGGATCCTTGGATGTGTATCGCGGTGCTTCGTCCTCTGCTTGGGCAGCCTTTCCCACGGGGGGAGGTCGTTCGTCGTCTTCGGAGGTTCCGTCGTGATCGCAACGGGACTCCGCATGGTCGGCGGGGACCTGTCGGGATGGCGTGACGGTGCAGACTCGTTCGCCTGGAAGGGAGGCGAAGGGTGGATCCCTCCGGTACGGTCTTCGAGAGCGACCCTGCCTATGCGCTGCCTTGGTCTCCATTCCAGGGCGACGTCGCGTCGCCGGGGCGTGTTCCGGTCCCAGCCCGCGTCGGCGGACGTTACAGCCGTGGAAAGCCGGTTGCGGGAATCCAATTCCGGCCTGACGCCGCGCGGGCTTTAATCGGCGCATGGATTTGGACATCGTCCGAACCCGCCGGATCTTCCTGGCCGTGGGTCTCGTGGTCGCCCTCTTCGGCGGGATGCTGGCGGCCGTCAGTCTCCGGGACGTCTGGAAGGGGGTCCAGTCGAGGACCTGGACGACCGTCGTCGGCGAGATGCGTGAGTCTTCGGTCCGGAGGACGCCCGCTTCCGGTGGGAAGAGCTATGGCTCCGTCGTCGAGGCCCGCTACCGTTACGAGGTCGCGGGTCGGTCGCTCGAAGGTGACCAGATCCGGATCCACAACGATCTCCAGGAACGGGATCGGCTGCTCGTCCCGGAACGGTATCCCGTGGGCTCCAAGGTGGTGGTCCACTACGACCCGGCGGACCCCACGGATGCGGTCCTGGAGCCGGGACCCCAGTCGGGTGCGGCCGTCGGCGTCGCCGTTGGGGTTGGAATCCTGCTGTTCGGCGGGGTCTTCGTCTTCGTCGCGATCCGTGGGACGCCGGTCCCGCCGGGCATTCCGGATCCGCCGCACGGGGATTGAACGCCTCCTTTGACCGGTCCGTTGGACGCTTTCCCCCTTCTGCCACAGTAGTCAGGATCACCCCCGACAGAGCCGCCCATGAATCCCATCCTCCGACCGGCGCGCCGGACCGACTGCCCGGGCATCCTCGCCATCTACAACGACGCGGTGCTCAACACCACGGCGACCTACGACTACGAGCCGCGCACCCTGGAACACCGGGAGGCGTGGTTCGACGCCCACGAGCGGGGGCGGTACGCCATGTTCGTCGCCGAGGATCCGGAGACGGGGCGCATCCTCGGGTGGAGCGCCCTCAATCCCTACCACGACCGCATGGGCTACCGGTTCACCGCGGAGAACTCGGTCTATGTCGCGGCCGACCAGCGGGGACGCGGCCTGGGTTCGCGTCTGCTCGAGCCGTTGATCCCGGCGGCGAAGGACCGTGGAGTGCGGGCGGTGATCGCCGCGATCGACGCCGCCAACGGGGCCAGCATCCGGCTCCACGCGCGGTTCGGCTTCGAGAAGGTCGGGCTGTTCCGCCAGGTCGGGTACAAGTTCGACCGCTGGCTGGACGTGGTCTACATGGAACGGCTCATCGAAAGCTGAACGAGCGCGTCATGGCGCTTCGCGGTCGAATCCCACATCTTCCTCCCACATGGGCAAACCCAACCGGATCTCGTACGTGTTCATCTGCATCCTCCTGCTGCTGGTGGGGGTGCTGCAGTTGGCCACGCCGCTGATCACGGCGCTGTTCGCCTACTTCGCCCTGAACCTCCTTTCCTTCGGACGCAGCCGCTGGCTGGGGCTCTTCCTCTTCATCGTCCTGCTCGGCGGCGTCACGGCGGGGTTCTACTTCTTCATCAAGCACGCCTACGTGGCCCTGCCCAAGATCGCCGACGAGACGATCCCGGCGGTGGTCGGATATGCCGAACGGATCGGGGTGGAGCTGCCCTTCACCGACCTCGCGAGCCTGAAGGTGACCGCGCTCACGATGGTGAAGTCGAAACTGGCCAACGTCGGCCAGTACGCCCGCACGGCCACGGTCGAGACCGTTTCCCTCATCATCGGCGTCGTCGTCGCGGTGAGCCTCTTCCTCTCCGTCCGGCTCGACTTCGGCGCCGAGCCCGACGCCGGCGAGGACAACCTCTACACGGCCACCGGACGCGAGATCGCCGAGCGTTTCCGCGGATTCTACGACAGCTTCTCCAAGGTCATGGGGGCGCAGATGCTGATCTCCGCCATCAACACGGCGATGACTTCCGTCTTCCTGATCTGGAACGGCTACCCGTTCGTGATGGTGGTCATCGTGCTGACCTTCCTCTGCGGCATGCTCCCGATCATCGGCAACCTGCTCAGCAACACCCTCATCGTCGGTCTCGGCCTGACCATCTCGCCCAAGATGGCCCTGGCTGCGCTGGTGTTCCTCGTGGTCCTGCACAAGGGCGAGTACTTCCTCAACTCGAAGATCATCGGCGACCGCATCCGCAACCCGATGTGGATGACCCTCCTGGGGCTCGTGATCGGCGAGAAGCTGATGGGCATCCCCGGCATGATCCTGGCACCGGTGCTCCTGCACTTCGTGAAGGTCGAGGTGTCGCGCAACAAGCTGACCCCGCAGACGCCCCCGGCGTTCTGAGCCGGGCTCCCGCCGTTTGGGCGTCGGGTGCGGGGCACGGCAGGGAAACGGCTTGCCGCCCCGGTGTCCGGCGGCTAACTCCTCCCCGTGACCGTCTTCGGCAACCTCCGACTTCCCAGCGCGCTGCGGCTTCGCGGCGCGGCGGACGGGCGTTGCTGAGGGAGTCGACATCCCTTTCCGCCCCACCGCCGCTCAGCCGGCGGTGGGGTTTGTTTTTTCCACTGCCGGATTTGCCATCGGGGGCGTAAACCAAGAACCGCGCACCGACATGTTGAAGAACCCCGCCACGAAGTACCGGCCGTTTCCGACGATCGACCTGCCCGACCGTCGCTGGCCCAACCGCGTCCTGACCCAGGCCCCCATCTGGGCCAGCGTCGACCTCCGGGACGGCAACCAGGCGCTCGCCGTGCCCATGAACGTCGCGCAGAAGCTGGAGCTCTTCCAGACGCTGGTGCGCATCGGGTTCAAGGAGATCGAGGTCGGATTCCCTTCCGCCTCGAACACCGAGTTCGCCTTCAACCGACGCCTGATCGAGGAGAACCGCATCCCCGACGACGTGACCATCCAGGTGCTCGTCCAGGCCCGTGAGGACCTCATCGAGCGCACCGTCGAGTCGCTGGTCGGGGCGAAGAAGGTGATCATCCACCTCTACAACTCGACCTCACCCGCCCAGCGCCGGGTCGTCTTCGGGAAGTCGAAGGAGGAGATCAAGGCCATCGCCGTCCAGGGCGCGCGTTGGATCCAGGAGCGCCTGCACCGGTTGGCCGGCACCGACGTCCGGCTCCAGTACTCGCCCGAGAGCTTCAGCGCGACCGAGGTGGAGTTCGCCAAGGAGATCGCCGAGGCGGTCATGGACGTCTGGCGGCCCACCCCGGAGCGGCGGATGATCCTGAACCTGCCCGACACCGTGGAGGTGGCGATGCCGAACGTGCATGCCGACCAGATCGAGTGGATCTGCCGGAACATCCGCGACCGGGATTCGCTGATCATCAGCCTGCACACCCACAACGACCGCTGCACCGGCGTGGCGGCGACGGAGTTGGGGCTGTTGGCCGGCGCGGACCGGGTTGAGGGCACGCTTTTCGGCAACGGCGAGCGGACCGGCAACCTGGACCTCGTGACCGTGGCGATGAACCTCTACATGCACGGCATCGATCCGGGCCTGGACTTCTCCAACCTGGCGGCCGTCCGCGAGGTCTATGAGCGCTGCACCGGCCTGACCGTCCCGCCGCGCCAGCCCTACGCCGGCGAACTGGTCTTCACCGCCTTCAGCGGATCGCACCAGGACGCCATCAAGAAGGGGTTGGCCGAATGGGAGTCCGGGACGCGGACCCACTGGGACGTCCCGTATCTCACCATCGACCCGCGGGACATCGGCCGCGAATACCGTGAGGTCATCCGCGTGAACAGCCAGTCGGGCAAGGGCGGGGTGGCGTACCTCCTCGAGACCGAGTTCGGCGTCGAGATCCCCAAGGACATGCAGCGGGAATTCGGTCCGATCGCCAACAACCAGGTCGACGCCCTCGGCCGAGAGGTCACCGGCGAGGAGCTGAAGGGCATGTTCTGGAGGGAGTATGTCGAGCGGACGTCGCCGTGGTCCCTGGTGCATTTCCATGCGGACGGCGTGGACGGCGTGTTCCAGTGCCGCGCCTCGGTCCTGAAGCACGGGGCGGAGTGGAAGCTGGCGGGGCAGGGCAACGGCCCGATCGCGGCCTTCGTGCACGCCCTCGTCCACGCCGGCGTGGACCGGTTCGAGGTCGTCGACTTCAAGCAGCACGCCCTTGCCGCCGGGGAAGGGGCCAGCGCCATCTCGTACATCCGCGTCCGCACTTCCTACGGCCTGTCCTGCTGGGGTGCCGGTGTGGACACCAACATCGAGCTGGCCTCGATCAAGGCCGTCATCAGCGCGCTCAACCGACTCGGCTGAAACCGATCCGGGCCGGTCGGCGGGCGTTTTGGCGTCCCCGACCGGGCTCCATCCGCCGCATTGCCGTTTTCCCACAATCCCGGAGGATCACCGCCATGTCCGACGCCGACTCCCTTTCCGAGCTCCGCGAGGCCGTCCGCCTGTCGCCGAAGAACGTCCCGTTGAGGCGGGCGTTGTCGGAGGCGTTGCTGGGCCGGGGCCACTATGCCGAGGCCGAGACCGAGCTGCGTGCGGCGCTCCAGGTCGCGCCGGACGACGTCGGTCTCAAGTTCGGCCTCGCACGGGCCTTCCACCAGCAGGGGAAGCGCAGCCATGCGCTGGTGCTGCTCGAGGACCTGGTCCGCGTGGAGTCCGCCCCGGGGAAGGCCTTCGTCCTCTACGCCAGGCTGTTGGCCGGCATCGGCGAGGTCGAGCAGGCGGTCGAGCAGTACCGGCGCGGCGTGGCCCGCGATCCCTCGGCGGCGGATCCCGAGTTCGCCGCCCGCCACGGGATCCGGCCCGTGAAGGAGGCCGCGGACACCGAGGCGGATTCCGACGAGGACACCGAGGTGCTCTATCCCGGTCCCGAGGACGAGGACGACGAGCTGCTCGACGGAAAGATCCGCGAGGCCTGGGAAGGGCCGACCGAGGAGTCGCTGCCCGAGATCGAGCGTCCGAAGATCACCTTCGCCGACGTCGGCGGCATGGAGGCCCTGAAGGAGGAGATCCGTCTCAAGATCATCCACCCGATCACCCATGCCGATCTCTACAAGGCCTACGGGAAGACCGCGGGCGGAGGCATCCTGATGTACGGACCGCCGGGATGCGGCAAGACGCACCTGGCCCGGGCCACGGCGGGCGAGATCAAGGCCGGGTTCATCTCGGTCGGGATCCACGACGTGTTGGACATGTGGATCGGCAACAGCGAGCGGAACCTGCACCAGCTGTTCGACCAGGCCCGCCGCAACGCGCCCTGCGTGCTCTTCTTCGACGAGGTGGACGCCCTCGGCGCCAGCCGTTCTGACATGAAGTCCAGCGCCGGCCGGCACCTCATCAACCAGTTCCTCAGCGAGCTGGACGGCGTGAAGTCGGCGAACGAGGGCGTGTTGATCCTCGGGGCCACCAACGCCCCGTGGCACCTGGACAGCGCCTTCCGCCGTCCCGGCCGTTTCGACCGGATCCTGTTCGTTCCACCGCCGGACGTCCCCGCCCGCGCCGACATCCTGCGCCTGCTCGTGAAGGGCAAGCCGATGGAGGACGTGGACTTCGAGTCGGTCGCCAAGAAGTGCGACGGCTTCTCCGGGGCCGACCTCAAGGCGGTGGTGGACATCACCGTCGAGACCAAGCTGCGCGACGCGATGAAGACCGGCGTGCCCACGCCGATCCGAACCAAGGACCTCGTGTCCTCGGCCGGGCAGCAGAAGGCGACGACGCGGGAATGGTTCGCGACGGCGCGCAACTACGCCCTCTACTCGAACCAGGGCGGCGTCTACGACGACATCCTGAAGTACATGAAGCTGTGACCGGCGTCGGAAGGTGGCCGTGGGTGCGACCGCGATGCCGGCCGGGGAGGTGGATATCGAGATGCGAGCAAGGAAGCCTGCCGCCGCCGGAAACGGCATGACTGGCCGCGAAGGCGACAGGTCGGGTCCCGCACGGGTCCCATGAGAGCCTTGGCGCATGCCCGCCTCCATTGGCGGCGCGGCGAGCTCGATGCCGCGGAGTTCCGACTCGAACAGGCGGCGAGGGACCAGCCGGAAACCTCATCCGTCCACGCCGAACTGGCGCTGTTGCGTGTCGCGCAGGAACGGCCCGCTGCGGCCGACGTCGCGCTGCGCGAGGCGTTCGCCCGGGATCCCGATAGCGCCTACGCACGCTACGTCCGGTCCTACCTCCGGCTGGCCCTCTTGGGGCGAGCGGGCTGGAGGTCTCCAGGGGACCGGCTTCTGCGTGAGACGGCCCTGCTGAAGGCCATGTCGGATGTCCGGGAGGCGATCGCGCTGGAACCCTGCGAGCCGCTCTACCGCGTCCGGCTCTCGGAGCTTCTCCGTTTCCACCGGAAACCGGGCGCGGCATTGGAAGTCGCCGAGAAGGCCGTCGCCCTGGATCCTCGCAACATCCGGGCGTTGTCGGCGCTCGCGTCGGCCCTGGTCGCCTTGGGCAGGCTCGACGCGGGGCGACGCACGTTCCTTGACGCCCTTTCCCGGGATCCGGAGTCGGCGGAACTCCATGCGCAACTGGGTTGGGCGCTGGTCGAGTTGGAGGACGACTCCGCCGCAGCCCGGTCGTTTCAGGAGGCGCTCCGGCTGGATCCCTCCCTGGATGAAGCGGCCGCCGGCGCGCTGCTCTGCGCGAAGCGGGAGTCGGCCGTCTACCGATGGGTTTCGGTCCGGCTGCGTCGATTCATGAGGCGGTCCTCCACCTTCCGGGCCTCCGTCCTGTTGGGTGTCTTCCTGCCCTTTTTTGTCGCGGTCCGTCTGGCCGGTTCCGGCGCGAAGGGCCCGCTGAGGATCCTCGGCTTGTGCCTCCTCCTGTACCTTCCGGGCCTCCTCGCCTGCGGTTGGGAGCCCTTCCACAACTGGCGCGTCCGACGTCACGCCTCCGCCCGGACATCGCTGGCCGAAGGCGTGCGTGCGGGCCGACGCCGGTTCGTCTTCCTGGTGGCCGGGACGATCCTCCTCGCCGGGATCGCCGGTCTGCTCGGCGCCTGGGATCGACGTGTGTCCCTGGGTTTCGTCGGCCTGGTTCCCGGGGCCGTCGCCTTCGCCTTGGGATGGCGCATCGGCGATTCCCGGCTTCGGCGTCGGGCCTTGGCCTACGGCGCTTCCGTGGCCGCCGCCGGCGCGCTGGCCGGCCCGTTCCTCGACCGGCACGGTTGGGCCCCGACCGGATTGGCGTTTGGCTTATCGATGGCGTTGCCCATCCTTCCGGCCGTCGTACTGAGGAATCGGGATCGACGCTCCCAACGGGAATCCCTGCGGGAGTCCGTCCGCCGCACGCTGAAATGAACCGGAATCCGAACCTGGAACGAGGCCGTCTGCTCATGGGGCAGGCACGTTTGGAGCTGGCCGCCGAGCAGTTCCGCCTGGTGCTGGCCGCCGAGCCCGACCATGCCGAGGCGCACGCGCTGCTCTCCCTGTGCCTGGTGTCGCAGGAGCGGTTCGACGAGGCCGAGTCGGAGGCGCGTCAGGCGGTCGGCTTGGCGCCGGACGACGCCTTTGCCCATTACGCCCTGGCCCGCGTGCTGATCGCGCGCAACCGGCTCGACGAAGCCGTGGCCGCCATCGCCGAGTCCCTGCGGGCGGAGCCCGAGGACGCCGACTACCATGCGGTCCACGCCGAGATCCGGTTCGCGCGCCGGGAGTGGGCGGAGACGCTCGCCGCGGCGGAGAACGGTCTCCGCTTCGATCCCGAGCACGTCGGCTGCAACAACCTCCGGGCCCTGGCGCTGGTGAAGCTGGGGCGGGCCAAGGAGGCCGGGGAGACCATCGACGCCACCTTGGCGCGTTCGCCGGAGGATGCGATGTCCCACGCCAACCGGGGTTGGACCCTGCTGGAGCAGGGCGACCGGAAGCGGGCGCTGCACCATTTCCGGGAATCCCTGCGCCTGGAGCCGAACAACGAGTGGGCCCGGTCCGGGATCGTGGAGGCGCTCAAGGCCGGCAACCCGGTCTATGCGGTGATGCTCCGCTACTTCCTCTGGATGCAGAAGCTCAGCCAGACCGCGCAGTGGGCGGTGGTCTTCGGCGGCTACATCGGGAACCGCCTGCTCGGCTCCCTCGCCGCCTCGAACCCGGAACTGGCACCGTGGGTCAACCCGATCCGCTACGCCTACCTCGTCTTCGCGCTGCTCACCTGGCTTGCCCAGCCGCTCTTCAACCTGCTCCTGCGGTTGAACCGGGACGGCCGGCTGGCCTTGAACGAGGAGGAGACCCGCAGCGCGAACCTGGTCGGCGCCTGTCTCGGGATGTCCATCGGCTCCGCGGCGCTCTGGGCCGTTTCCGGCTTTTCCGGCCGGTTCTTCCTGCCCGTGCTCCTCTTCTTCGCCCTTTCGCTGCCCGTCTCGGGCTGCTTCTCGGTCCCGCACGGCTGGCCGCGCAAGGTCATGGGCGTCTTCGCCTCCCTGATGGCGGCCTGCACGTTCGTCGCGGTCTGGACCCATGGGGTCCTCGGCGCGGGCGACTCCGCCGGCGGCCTCGCCGCCGACCTCGGGAGCGCCGCCATCGGGCTCTTCGTCGTCGGCTGCATCGCCTGCCCCTGGATCGTCAACGGGCTGATCATGGTCCGGCCACGGCGCTGAAGGCGCCGCGCGGCTCATTCCAGCGCCTGCATCACCGCGGTTCGGAACCGGGTGAACAGGCCGTGCTGGTCGAAGGGCACGTGCTGGCAGAAGACCAGGCCCACGACCTTCTCCCGCGGATCCACGAAGAAGTGCGTCGTCGCCGCGCCGCTCCAGAAGAAGGTCCCTTCGCTCACCGCTTCGCCCGCGGCCGCGGGATCCATGCGGACGGCGCTGAACAGTCCCCAGCCGTCGGCGGCGTTGAAGGCGTGGACGCCCGGCGGGAGCGTGTTCATTCGGGCCAGTTCCACGGTCTTCCGTCCGAGGATCCGTTCTCCGTCGAGCGCCCCGCCGTCGAGCAGGCATTGGGCGAAGCGGGCGTAGTCGCCGATGGTGGAGAACAGTCCGGCGCCGCCCGACTCGATCCCGCGGCCCGGCTCGGGGTAGACGCCCAACAGCGGTGCCGTCGTCGCCAACCGCCCATCCCGGAACTCGTGCAGCGAGGCGATCCGTCCGCGCTCGGACCCGGGGACGCGGAATCCGGTGTCCCGCAGGCCCAGCGGGGACGTGATGTTCCGCTGCACGTACTCGCCGAAGGACATCCCGGAAACCCGCTCGACCAGCAACCCGAGGATGTCGTCCGAGATGCTGTAGTTGTAGGCGACACCCGGTTGGGCGATCAGCGGCAGGCGGGAGACCCGGCCGATGAATTCCGTCAGGTCCTTCGAGTTCCAGAGGTCCGCCTTCTTGTACAACTCATGGACCGGCGAACCCGCGAAGAAGTCGTAGGTGAAGCCCGCCGTGTGGTTCAGCAGCATGCGCACGGTGACCGTGTTCGTGGCCGGGACGAGCACCGGGTTGCCGGCGGTGCCGCCGGTCAGCACCTGGAGCCCCTTCAGTTCCGGCAGCCAGTTGGCCACGGGGCTGTCCAGGTTGATCCGGTTCCGTTCGACCAACTGGAGCACGGCCACCCCGGTGACGACCTTGGACATCGAGTAGATGCGGAAGAGGGTGTCCTTCTCCATCGGTTTGCCCGAACCGAGGTCGCGGAAGCCGAAGGTCTTCCAGCCGACGATCTTCCCGTTTCGCGCCACCAGGACGGAGGCACCGGCATGCCGGCCTTCGCGGACGGTCCCCTCCACGAGGTCGTACACCCGTTGGAAGCGATCCGATGAGAATCCCTCGGCCTCGGGAGTGGAGACCGGCAGGGGGTCCGCGGCGCGGGCCAGGAGGGCGAGGGTGACGGCGAGGGACAACAGGCGGCAGAGCATTGCGGAGATGCAAATCGGACCCGTCCACGACGACAACCTCGGATCTCGCGCCGGGACACCACTTTCCGACCTCTGCACCGTGATCCAGCCCAAGTTGTTCACAAAAGAGCCCATCATCTTGTGGGGTTGTGAACAACTCACCCCCATTAGTAGTGGGTTCCCCCTTGCCAGTGGGGAGGGGGATTCGTCCCAATCGGTCCGCCATGTACCTCAAAAACCTGACCGTGCTCGGGTTCAAGAGCTTTGCCGACAAGACAAGCCTGAACTTCCAGGAAGGCGTGACCGCCATC
The DNA here is from genome assembly GCA_027488845.1 of Verrucomicrobiales bacterium. Taxonomy (GTDB): domain Bacteria; phylum Verrucomicrobiota; class Verrucomicrobiia; order Limisphaerales; family UBA9464; genus SXXZ01. The sequence goes on from JAIYBC010000056.1 coordinate 30,651, forward strand.
GTGGGCCCGAACGGCTGCGGCAAGTCCAACGTCTCGGACGCCATCCGTTGGGTGCTGGGCGAGCAGTCGGCGAAAGCCCTGCGCGGTGGCGAGATGGCGGACGTGATCTTCAACGGGACGGACACCCGTAAGCCGATGGGCATGGCCGAGGTGTCGCTGACCATCGGGGACGTCGATGCGGATCCGTTGAGGGCGGCGGGCATCCCGGTGGACTTCAACGAGGTCACCTTGACCCGGCGGGTCTTCCGGGACGGCGGCAGCGAGTACTTCCTGAACAAGACCTCGTGCCGTCTGCGGGACATCCAGCAGCTGTTCGCCGGCACGGGCATGGGCAAGACGAGCTACTCGATCATGGCCCAGGGGAACATCACCCAGATCCTTTCGAGCAAGCCGGACGACCGCCGGTTGGTGTTCGAGGAGGCGGCGGGGATCACGCGGTTCAAGCAGCAGAAGAAGGAGGCCCTGCGGAAGCTGGAGGCCACGGAGCAGAACCTGTTGCGGGTGGAGGACCTGATCCGCGAGGTGAAGCGGCAGATCGGCTCGCTGCAACGCCAGGCGGGGAAGGCGCGGCGCTTCAAGGGATTCCAGGCGGAGCTGCAGCACCTGGAAACCCAGCTGGCCCGGCACCAGTTCGACGTCCTCACCGAGGAGATCGCCCAGCGGAAGTCCGGCGCGGAACGGGCCCAGCTCGACCTCGAGGTCGGCCAGGAGACCTTGATCCGGCTCGAGGACGAGGTGCTGCAGCTGCGGACCCGGCTGACCGAGCTGGAGCACAGCATCTCGCTGCAGCAGCAGCGGGGACTGGAGCTGAAGGGCGAGAGCGACCGCCAGGAGAGCACGATCGGCTTCAACCAGCAGCGGCTGGCCGAGCTGGCCGAGCAGAACGCGCGGGCGGGGCAGGACATCTCGCAGTTCGGCGAGCGCCGTTCCATCGCGGAGGCCGAACTCGACTCGGTCATCGAACGCACCGCGTCCTCGCAGGCGGCGGTGGAGACGCTGCGCCTGGACCTCACGGTGAAGCGGGAGGCGCTCTCCGTGGTGGAGCGGGAGCTTTCCCTCAAGCAGGAGGAACTGCGCAAGGCCCAGAGCGACGCCTTCAATTCCACCCAGGCGCTCGGCCGGATCCGCAACGAGATCAACCAGCTCGCGCTGCAGCTCGAGGGCAATGTCGTCCGCCTCGAGAAGCTCGGTTCCGAGAAGCTCCAGTTCGAGGAGGAACGGCTGCGGCTCGAGGCGCAGACCGACGAGTTCCAGCGCCAGGTGGAGTCGGAGCGCGAACGCGTCCAGTCGTCCCGCATGACCCTGGAGGAGCGGCAGGCGCGCCTGCGTGAGATCCAGTCCGAGATCCAGCAGGCCACGCAGTCGCTCGACGCCCTCCTGCGTCAGCAGGCCGAGAAGCGTTCGCGGCTCACGGTGCTGGAGCAACTCGACACCCAGCACGAGGGCTTCGGCGCCGGCGCCCTTGCCGCGCTGAGGCAGAGCCGCCACGTCCTCGGCACGCTCGCCGACCGCATCCGCGTGCCCGACGCGCACGTCGCCGCCGTGGAGGTCGCCCTCGGGACCCTGCTCCAGCTCGTGCTCACCGCGGATCCCGAGGGCGCCACGGAGATCCTCAACGACCTCGCCGCCGGGAAGAAGGGGCGTGCCAGCATCGCCGCGTTGTCGCTCGCCCCAGCGATCGGCGGCGCCGCCACCGGGGTGCCGGAAGGCGCCATCCCCGCGCTCTCGGTGATCACGGTGGAGGAGTCCGCCCAAGGGCTCGTGACCGCCCTGCTGGAGCGCACGCTCATCGTTCCGGACCTCGCCACGGCCACCGCGGCGGTGCGGGCGGGCGCGGTGGGATTCGACTTCGTGACGCCGACGGGCGAGCTGTTGGACCGGCGCGGCATCCTGACCGGCGGCGCGCAGTCGGCGGGCGGCAAGGCGCCGGCCAGCATCCTCGGCCGCAAGAACCAGATCGCGGAGCTCCAGGCGGAACTCGCGGCCTTGCAGGAGCGCATCGCAGACGAGAGCCGGGCGAAGGGGGCGCTGCAGTCGGAGCAGTCCGCCATCCAGGCCGGCCTCGAGCAGGCCCGGACCGAGCTGCGCCAGCAGGAGGTCGCCGTCGCCACCCGCCAGGGCGAGTTCAACGCCCTGCAGTCCTCCCGCCGTTCGCTCGACGCGCGCCTGGACCAGGTCGGACGCGAGCTCGCGGCCCTTTCCTCGCAGGAGGGCTTGAACCTCCAGCGCCGGGAATCCCTCGCCGCGCAGCTTGCCGAGTTCGAGCAGCGCGAGTCGTTCGCCACCTCCCGCGTCTCCGGACTCGGGGTCGAGGTCGAGGACCTCCGTTCCCGCCGGGACACGGCGACCCAGGCGGCCAACGACTCCAAGGTGGCCCTGGCCACCGAGGAGCAGATGCTCGCCTCGCATCTGCGTCAGCGCGCCCCGTTGGAGCAGCGGATCCGGGAGCTCACCGCCGCCATGGAGCGGCTCGACCGCGAACGCGGGCTCTTCGACGAGCGCCGCGGCAACTTCGAGGCCGGCATCGGCCAGTGCCGCCGCGAGATCGAACGCCTCGCACAGGAACGTGCCGTCCTCGCCGGACAGACCGCCCAGCTGGTGGACGAACGGAAGTTCGTGGAAGGCGAGATCCAGGCCCGGGAGGAGCAGCTGCGCGAGCGCCGGGCCCGCGTCACCACGCTCCACAACCTGCGGTCCCAGCTCGAGGTCGAGCTGGCCCAACGCACGATCACCCTCGAGAACCTCCGCGAGCGCATCCAGCAGAAGTACCAGCTCGCCCTCGAGGACATCCGCGGCGAGGGCATCCGAATCACCCTCGCCGAGGAAGGCCAACCCAAGGTGGAGACGATCTCGCTCGACGAGATGGCCTCGGCCGGTCTCGCCACGGACTGGGTCGCCGTCGCCGCGCAGGTCCAGTCGCTCCAGAAGAAGGTGGACGAGATGGGCCCGGTCAACCTGGTGGCCATCGAGGAGTACGAGGAGGCCGAGCAGCGGCACACGTTCCTCCAGACCCAGTACGACGACCTCGTGAAGGCCAAGTCGGAGCTGGTCGAGGTGATCAACCGCATCAACACCGAGACCAAGTCGATGTTCGTCGAGACGTTCGAGAAGATCCGGACGAACTTCCAGACGATGTTCACCGAGATGTTCGGCGGCGGCAAGGCGGACCTGAAGCTGACCGCGGCCGACGACGTCCTGGAGGCCGGCATCGACATCGTGGCGCGTCCCCCGGGCAAGCAGCTGCAGAGCATCTCCCTGCTGTCGGGCGGCGAGCAGACGATGACCGCCGTGGCGCTCCTCTTCGCCATCTACCAGGTGAAGCCGTCCCCGTTCTGCGTGCTCGACGAGCTCGACGCCCCGCTCGACGAGTCGAACATCAACCGGTTCACCGCGGTGTTGAAGCGCTTCCTCGACCACAGCCAGTTCGTGGTCATCACCCACAACAAGCGCACCATCGGCATGGCGGACGTGCTCTACGGCGTCACCATGCAGGAGCGCGGCGTCAGCAAGATCGTCAGCGTCCGCTTCAACAAGGAGGAGGGCGCACCCGAGCGCGTCACCGAACCCGCGAGCATCGCCGACGCCGTCCGCGAGGCCCGTCCGCCCGAGGCGGAACTGTCCCTTCCCAAGTGACCCCGCGGTCCTCCGCGGCTCCTTTGGCTTGGCCCCGGCGATGGCATCCCGATAGCCTGCGTCCGTGAAACGGTCCCGGATCCCCGCGGTCCTGATGCTGGCCGCGCTGCTCGGCCCGACGGATGCCGTCGGAGCGCAGCGCCTGGTCCGGATCCGCGACCTCGAGGGATTTGTCCGGGACGCCGATGTCGATGCCGCCCCGGGCGGCACGTGGACTTCCACGGAGATCGCTTCCGGCCCCGCTTTCCGGGAACTGGTCGTCTCATGGAACGCCCGTGCCGGCGTGTCCTGCCGAGTCGAAGTCCAGGTCCGCACCGGCTCCGACTGGGGCCGCTGGTGGCGTGTCGCCGACTGGAGCCCGGATCGCGGCCCGGGACGCAGCAGCCTCGAGGGACAGAAGGCCGACGGACAGCACCTCGACACCGACACCCTGGTGCTCGAGCGGGAGGCAACGGCGGCGCGGATCCGCGTCTCGGTGCCTCCCGCGGACCTTCCGCTGCTTGCCCTGAGCTTCTGGTCGCCGGATGCGCCGGTTGCCGCCGGCGAAACGCCGGTGGGCAACCACCAGGTGCCGCCCTTGGACGTGCCGCGTCGTTCGCAGGCCGATTTCCCCGAGGGAGTCACCCGTTGGTGCAGTCCCACGAGCACCTCGATGCTGCTCGGCCATTGGGCCGGCGTCCTGGGACGTCCGGAGATCGATGCCCCGGTGCCGGTGGTCGCCGCAGGGGTGGACGATCCGGCCTGGGGTGGCACCGGGAACTGGGTCTTCAACACCGCCTACGCGGGTACCAGGCCCGGACTTCAGTCCTGTGTTGCCCGACTCGGCGGCGTGGACGACCTCGCTGCGTTGAACGCCGCAGGCATCCCGGTCGCCGTCTCCGTTTCCTACGCCCAGCTCAAGGGCGCCGCCAAGATCGCCCCCGGCGACGGGCATCTCGTGGTCGTCTGCGGCTTCTCCGGCGACCAGGTGGTCCTCAACGACCCGGGAGTCCGCCTGTCACGGGTCCGTCGCGAGTTCCCCTTGGTCGATTTCCGACGCGCATGGGACGCCAGCCATCGCACGGCGTACCTCGTCTGGCCCATCGACCGGGCCCTGCCTCCAAGCCCCAACGGCACCTGGTAGCCGCATTCCTTCCATGCCGATCCGGATCGTCCGCTCCGCACTGCGCCTCATCGCCTTCGTCTTCGTCGCCGGTGGGTGGATCCTCCGCTTTGTCCCCGGTGGCCACGGCCGATCGTATCGCGGCCGTGCCGAATGGTCGATCGGGTGCTCCCGTTCCCTGCTGCGGCTGTTCGGTTTCGAATGGACGGTGGAAGGGGTGCATCCGGGACGTGGCATCGTGGTGGCGAACCACCTCGGCTACATGGACATCGTCGTCTTCGCCGCCAGCGGGCCCACGGTCTTCGTCTCCAAGAGCGAGGTGGGCGGTTGGCCCGGGATCGGCACCCTCGCGCGGTTGTCTGGGACCATCTTCCTCAACCGCGCCCGGAAGTCCGACCTGGCCCGCGCCGCGGAGAAGATGGGGGAGGTCATCGCGGATGGAGTCCCGGTCCTCTTCTTCCCCGAGGGCACCAGCACGGGTGGCGACCGCATCCTGCCCTTCCATGCCGGCCTCTTCGAGCCGGCGGCGGCCCGGGGCTGGACCGTGACGCCGGCCTGGATCGGGTACGAACTGGAGGACGGCGTGGTGTCGGACGAGGTCTGCTATTGGCGCGACATGACCTTCTTCCCGCATTTCCTGAACCTCCTCACCCACCGCCGCGTGAAGGCGCACATCCGATTCGGTGAACCGCTCGCCCAGGAGACCGACCGGAAGGCCTTGGCCGCTGCGGCCCACGCCGCGGTGAGCCGGTTGGCGCAGGCTCGGTGAGCCCCCCGACTCGGGGGTGACGCGGGAGCCTTCCGGAAGGAGATCCGGTTGCGGAACGCCGGGTTCCGTTACCGGAAGGCGACATCTCCGCGACGAAGGGGGTTTCCGCTTGAGCCGGCGAGGGCGTTCGGGCTTCTGGTGTGACGAGGGAAGCGCCGTCGCCATCGCCCCAATGACCTTCCGTTCGATCTGGATATCCGACATCCACCTCGGCTCAAAGCATGCCCAGGTCGACGCCTTGCTCGACTTCCTGAAGCACCACGACTCGCAGCACCTCTACATCGTCGGGGATCTCGTCGACGGCTGGGAACTGAAGCGGCGCTGGTATTGGCGGGACGAGTACAACGTCCTGCTCCAGAAAATCCTGCGGAAGAGCCGCAAGGACACGCGGGTGACGCTGATCTACGGCAACCACGACGAGTTCCTCGAGAACTTCGCCGGCGTCCGGTTCGGTTCGGTCCGCCTCGTGGAACGCTGCGTCCACACCGGCGCGGACGGTCGGAGGTTCCTGATCCTCCATGGACACCAGTTCGACGGACTCGTCGGCTTCAACCGCATCCTCGAGAAGGTGGGCTCCCGGATCTACGACTGGATCCTCTCCCTCAACACGCTGTTCAACCGCGTTCGGCGTCGGATGGGCTTCGGGTACTGGTCGGTTTCGGCCTACCTGAAGTTCCGCGCCAAGTCCGCGGTGAAGTACATCACCAAGTTCGAGGAGGCCGTGGTCCGGCTCGCGAGCACCCGCGGTATCGACGGCGTCATCTGCGGCCACATCCACCGCGCGGAGATCCGCCGGATCGGCGACACGCTCTACCTGAACTGCGGCGACTGGGTCGAGAGCTGCACCGCCCTGGTCGAGGAGATGGACGGCTCGATGCGCATCATCCATTGGGCCACGCCGAAGCCCTCCGCTTCTTCCGGGGAACCCACGGTTTCAAACGACGATCATGAAGGTGCTGTTCGCGGTCCAGGGCGAGGGACGGGGTCACATGACGCAGGCGATGGCGGCGGCGGAGATGCTCCGCTCGGCCGGCCACGAGGTCGTGGGCGTGGCGGTCGGGACCAATCCCAGCCGGAGTTTGCCGGACTTCTTCGCGAAGTCCTTTGACGTCCCGCTGCTCGTCCTCGCCAGCCCCGGATTCATCTACCGAGAGGGGCGCTCCGTCGACTTGTTCCGCACGGCCACCCGGATGGTGCGGGACCTGGGCCGCTACCGGCGGTCGCTGAGGGATCTCGACGACCTGGTCGCTCGTTGCCGTCCCGACGTGGTGGTGAACTTCCTCGACCCGGTCACCGGACTCTGGGCCGGCACCCGTCGGCGCGCGAACCGCCCTCCCGTGGTCGCCGTCGGACACCAGTTCCTCCTCCGCCACCCGACGTATGTCCGCAGGGAGGGCTGCTGGCTCCAAACCGCTGGGCTGCAACGCTACGTCGACGTCGTCGGTCTCGGATCCCATCGACTTGCCCTCTCCTTCTACGAGGCGGACGACATGCCCGAACACGACACCGTCGTGTGCCCTCCGCTGCTGCGGCGCGCGGTTTCCCGGCTTCCGGTGACGCACGGCAGGCACGTCGTCGCCTACGTCATCAACCACGGCTATGCCGAGGACATCCGGGCGTGGCACCGGCAGAACCCCGGCGTCGAGCTGCACTGCTTCCATGACCGGCCCGGCGCGCCGGAATCGGAGGAAGTCGGCGGCGGACTCTGGTTCCATCGTCTGCACGGGCAGCGCTTCCTGGAATTCATGGCGTCGGGCCGTGGCGTCGTCTGCACGGCCGGGTTCGAGTCGATCTCGGAAGCGGCCTATCTGGGTAAGCCCGCGATGGTGGTCCCGGTCGAGGGACACATCGAGCAGCAGCTCAACGCCATCGACGCCTGCCGGTGCGGCCTCGCCGTCCCATCGCCTCGGTTCGACATCGGACGCCTTCTGGAGGCCGCGCCGACGACCGGTCACCAACGCTTCCGTGAATGGGTCGACCGGGCCGAGGGAGTCTTCCTCGGAACCCTGGAACGCGTCGCCGGTCTCCGTGCCAAATCCCCGGGGCGTCCCAAGGTTCCGGAGCCCTGCGCGGCGCAGCGGATCGCCGCCTGAGTGTGCCTCGGGCGGCGTCGGCGGATCACGGTGCCGAAACCAGCGCGGCCTGCGCCAAACGGCGCGCGATGAATTCCCGCACCTTCGGGATGCGGCATTCCTTCAGCAGCGTCTCCGCACGGACCGGGTCGGTCGCGACGCAGCCCTCGATGGCGTACCAGTACATCTTCGGGAGGTTGTGGTCGCCTGCGTCCTCGGCATGGGCCAACAGGGCCTTTGCGACATCCCAGCGGCGTTCCACAGGGATCCGCTGCAGCGCGCTGGCGACATATCGCCGCACCACCGGCGAGGGATCCGATTCCGCCAGCGTCCCGAGCGCCTGCGTGGCGCCGTCGGCCAGGTCCGAAAGACGTTCGTCGGAGTAGAGCAGGGCGGAGTGCTCGAAGAAGGTCTGCACCGTCCAACCGCGGATCGTCGCGTCCGGATCCTGACCCCAGCGTCCGGCGTCTTCGGGCGTGATCTGGCCGGTCACATGCAACGCCCACAGCGCCCGCAGACGGGAGACGGCGTCGCCCGTGCCGTCCAGGGATTCCTTCAGGCGTTCGATGCCGTCTAGCCGGGCTCCGCCCTTCTTCAGGCGCGCCAGGGGACGCAGGGCCTCGGGCACGTCCGACACGTCTTCCGCGGCGCCGGCCGCGGCCGCCCGTTCCTGCAGCACGCGCCGGGCATGTCGGCTCATCCACTCGTTCTTGGAGTCGACCAGCGCGACCAGTTCCCCGTCCGACTTCCTGCCAAGGTCCACGCGGGTCGCCGGCTGGTCCTTGTACACCACCTTGTAGATGCGTCCGCTGAGATGGTCATGGCCGTCGTCCCGCGTGTGGTGGCACTGGTTGGCGTCGTACCAGTCGATGACGAAGAGGCTTCCGTCCTGGTCGATGCGCTGGTTCAGGGTCTGGGACCACTTGTCGTTGAAGTTCAGGAAGTCCGGACCGTGCTGCCCGACGTAGCCCGAGCCCTTGGCCACCGGGATGTCGGTGTTGAGGCGTTGGCCGTGGATGTTCCCGATCAGGAGCCGCCCGCGGTATTCCGCCGGCCAGCTCGTCCCGAGGTAGCAGAGCATCCCGGCGTGGGCGTGGCCGCCGCCGCTGGCGTCGCTGCGCCCGTTGCCCGCGTGCGGCCCGCCGCCACCGGCCCAGTGCACGTGGTCGGCATGGGTGCCGATGTCCTCGTAGACGTACGGGAACAGGGGCTTCCGCCCGCCCTTCTCCCGATGACGCCCGTTCCGCAGCATCTCGGAGGTGTTGTAGGCGAAGTGCTCGCCGCCCTGGCGGGTCAGGCGCGCCCCCTGGATCATGTGGAACAGGTGCGGGATCACGCACATCTCCGCCCACAGCTCGCCCTTCTCGTCGAAGTCGATGCCCCACGGGTTGCTTCCGCCCTCGGTGTACACCTCGAAGGTCTCCTTCACCGGGTGGTAGCGCCAGACGCCGGCGTCGATCCATTGGCGGTCGTTCTCCGCCGCACCGGGCTTGCCGACTTGGGACGGGCAGAAAACGCCGTGGCAGCCGTACAGCCAGCCGTCCGGTCCCCAGGTGAAGGTGTTCAACGTCTCATGCGTGTCCGCGGTGTAGTTCCAACCGTCGAGCAGGATGCGCGGATCCCCGGCGGGCTTCGGCGCGTCGCCGTCCGCCACCGGGATGTAGAACAGGTACGGCGCGGCGCCGACCCAAAGTCCGCCGAACCCGTACTCGATGCCCGAGATCAGGTTCACCCCCTCGAGGAAAACCGTCCGACGGTCCGCCTTGCCGTCGCCGTCGGTGTCCTCGAAGACGAGGATCCGGTCCTTGCCCGCGAAGAGATCCTTGAGCACCTCCGACTGCGGTCCGCCGACGGGTGCGCGGCCGACGCGCTTCGGATAGGTGAGTCCCTCGACCACCCAGAGGCGACCCCGGTGGTCCTCGCAGAAGGCGATGGGGTTCCGGATGTCGGGTTCGGACGCGAAGACCTGCATCTTGAAGCCCGGGGGCAGGGTCGCCTTCGACGCCGCCGCCACCGCGTCCAACCCGGCGAAGAGCACGTCGTCCGCCGGCGGAGGCGTGTTCTTCTGCCGTTCGGCGGCCGTGTACTCGTCGGGTGGATTCGGTCGCTCCGGATGCAGGCGGAACTCGTCGAAGTTCACGTGTCCCCAGTGGCCCGACCGTTCGTCCACGAGCCGCACCTGGATCTCCTTCCCGACGAGTCCCTTCAACTCCACCACCACCGGGCGCAGGGTCTCGCTTTCCGCGCCGCTGACCTTGAAGAACACCTTGCCGGTGGCCGTGTCGACCAGCTCCACCCGCGTTTCGGGCCAAGGGCCGCCCGCCATGCGGAAGCTTCCCCACGGGTGGGTCACGCGGAACGGCTTCGACGTCAACGTGCCCTTCGGATCGTCGCCCACCTTCTCGAAACCGCCGATCCACGAACCGCCGGCGTGGCCGGACTTCATGTCGGCACGCCGCTTCGAGACGAGGTCGCCCTGGACCGGCTGTTCGCTGAACGCCGTGCCGGTCGCCGTCCAGTCGCGGAGGTCGCCCGTCTCGAAGCCGAGGTTCAGCGGACGTCCGTCGGAGCCGACGGGGACCACGGAGCCGGAGTCCGCCGCGAGAAGGCGTCCGGACAGGAGGGCAAGGGCGGCCAGGAACGGGAGACGCATCCGCCCAGTCTCTTGGCGAAGGCCGGCGAGGCAAACGGAAAGTCGGCGACGGCCCGGAGCCGAATCGATTCGGATGCAGCGAAGACCGCCGACACGCAACGACGCCAAGACGCCTACGGGACGCGGAATCCGAGTCCGATCCCGCGATCACCGCTCGGGCTACGATTCCGAAACCGGAATCCCACGGCTTCCTTCCATTTTCCCGAGGCTAGGCGGCTTAGCGTGCCCATCCCGTCTGCATGGTTTCGGCCTAGCCCTTCCTGAGGTCCGCGAGACGGAAGCGGACCTTCGTCACGCCGGATTCCACCGAGGATTCCAGCGGCTCGGCCACCTTCTGGAGCGTCTTCAGCATGGCGCGGTTCTCGGGAAGCACCTCCGCACGGAATCCCACGATGCCCTGTTCCAGGGCCATCTTGGCCAGATGCCGCATCAGGAAGGCCGCGAGCCCCTGACGGCGGAAATCCTCCTGCACCACGAGCGCGACATCCGCCCAGTCCGTCGCGGCCTCCCGCCCGTACCGCGCCACCCCGACCAGGCGGCTGCGTCCCTCCCACGGGATCTCCGCCACCAGGGCCATGTTGGCCCCATAGTCCAGCGTGACCATGCGCTGGACCGCCTCGGACGGCAGCCGCTTCAGCTGGGTGAAGTAGCGTTGGTAGACCGTCGACGGATCGTGCGAGTAGAACAGCTCCTTCAGAAGGCCTTCGTCGGTGGGCCGGATGGGCCGGACATGGAATCGCAGGCCGTCATGGCCCGCGTGTTCGGCCTCGTATTTGCGCGGATAGGGGAGGAGTCCTCTTGGAAGGGCGATCTGCGTCGGGCTGACGAGCTTCGCGCCGCGGGCCTCCTTCAGCAGTTGCTCGCGGAAGTCCGGGTGCGCGACGTGGATCAACGCCAGCGCGCGTTCCCGGACGGACTTCCCGTGGAGCGACGCGATGCCGTACTCGTTCACCACGTAATGGACGTCCGCACGCAAGGTGACCACGCCGGCCCCCGTCTGGAGCCAGTGGACGATGCGGGTGATGCGGCCGTTCCTGGTGGTGGAGGGCAGGGCGATGATCGGCTTGCCACCCTCGGAGCGGGCCGCGCCGCGGATGAAGTCCACCTGTCCGCCGAAGCCCGAGTAGAACTGTCCGCCGATGGAGTCCGCGCAGACCGGTCCGGTGAGGTCCACCTCGATGGCGGAACTGATGGCCACCATGTTCCGGTTCCGGGCGATCTGGAACGGGTCGTTGGTGAACTCGGTGGGCCGGAACTCGAACGCGGGGTTGTCGTGGAGGTAGTCGTAGAACCGGCGGTTCCCGAAGCAGAAGCTGGTGACGATCTTGCCGGGCAGGAGCGACTTGCGCCGACCGTTGAGCACGCCGGACTCGATGAGCGGCATGACCGCCTCGGTGAGCATCTCGGTGTGCAAGCCGAGGTCCTTCTTGTGGCCGAGGCGGGCCAGCACCGCGCTCGGGATCGCGCCGATGCCGGTCTGGAGCGTCGCACCGTCCGGCACCAGCGACTCGATGTACTCGGCGATCCTCTCGGCCTCGGGCGTCACCGCCTCCATCGGGAACTCGAACAGCGGACGATCGCTCCGGACCATCGCGTGCAGTTGGCTGACATGGACGAAGCTGTCGCCGAGTATCCGTGGCATGGCCGGGTTCACCTCCGCGATCACGTGGTCCGCCGACTCGACCGCGGCCTTCACCACGTCCACCGACACCCCGAAGCTGCAGAAGCCGTGGGCGTCCGGAGGGCTCACCTGGACCAGGGCGACGTCGAGGTGCATGCGGCGTTCGCGGAAGAGGCGTGGGATCTCGGAGAGGAAGATCGGCGTGTAGTCCGCCACCCCGTCGTGGACCGCCGGCCGGACGTTGCCGCCGATGAAGAAGGAGTTCTGCCGGACATGGTCGAGCAGTTCGCGTCGGGCGTACGGCGCGGGCCCGTGGGTGAGGATGTGCAGCACCTCGACGTCGAAGACCTCGGCTGCGCGCGCGGCGAGGGCCTCGATCAGGAGGCCCGGTGCGGCACAGCCGGATCCGACGAAGACCCGCATGCCGTTGCGCAGGTGGCTCAGGGCTTCGGCGGGTGTCACCCAGGCAGGTGCGGATCGACTCATGGGTCCGCCGAGCCTCGGCGGCGAAGGCGGCGACGGCCACGGGACCCTTGCGATTCCCTTCGCGGAAACGGCTCGGGACTTCGGGACGTTGGGCGGGATTCCCGCACAGAATCCTTCACGCACCGGCCGGCTCCGGTTCCAATCCCCGAGGTCCCCATGTCCTTCCTCACCTTCAACGGCATCTCCAAGCGGTTCCCCGGGGTCCATGCGCTGGACGACGTCTCGTTCGGGGTGGCCTGCGGATCCTGCCACGCCCTGATGGGCGAGAACGGCGCGGGGAAAAGCACCCTCGGGAAGATCCTCGCCGGCGTGTACACCGCCGACGCCGGGGAGATCCTCCTCGAAGGCCGCCCGATCCGTCCGACGGATCCCCTGGCGGCACGGGCGTTGGGCATCGCGATGGTGCATCAGGAACTGGCGTTCTGCCCACAGATGTCGATCGCCGAGAACCTCTGCCTTGGCGCGATGCCCTCGCGTGGCGGCTGGTTGGACCGCAAGGCGCTGAGAGCGGAAGCGACCCGGATGCTTGGGTCGGTCGGCGCGGACTTCGACGTGGACCTGCCCGTCGGCGAGTTGACCACCGGACAGGAGCAACTCGTCCAGATCGCCGCCGCCGTCGGCACCGGAGCGCGGATCCTGGTCTTCGACGAACCGACCAGTTCCCTGTCCGTGGCGGAAAGCGAACACCTCTTCCGTCTGCTCGCCGACCTGAAGACACGGGGCATCACCGTGCTCTACGTCTCCCACCGCATGGAGGAGATCTTCCGTCTCTGCGACACGCTCAGCGTGTTGCGGGACGGGCGGCACGTCGCCACCGAGGCCGTCGCCGAAACCCGGCCCGACCGTGTGATCCGTCAGATGATCGGACGCGAGCTCGTCGCCCAGGAACCGGAGCACCTCCGCTCGACACCCGGCGAGGTGGCCTTGCGGGTCGCGGAACTCGGTTCGCCGGGGAAGTTCCAGGACGTCTCGTTCGAGGTCCGGCGTGGCGAGGTCGTCGGTTTCGCCGGACTGGTCGGTGCCGGGCGCAGCGAGGTGGCCCAGGCGGTCTTCGGCCTGGATCCCGCCGCGACGGGCCGCATCGAGGTCGGCGGGCGGGACATCCCGGTCGGCGACGTCCATGCGGCCTTGGGTGCCGGGGTCGGGCTGGTGCCCGAGGACCGCAAGCGGCAGGGGCTCGTGCTGGCCCTGAACTGCCGCGAGAATCTCTCGCTGGCGGTGTTGCAGCGGCTTTCCCATTTCGGCTGGATCGATGCCGACGCGGAGTCCGCACTGGCCGCCCGCTACGGGGACCGGCTGCGGGTGAAGACCCCGTCCATGGAATCGCCGATCGCCGGCCTGAGCGGCGGCAACCAGCAGAAGATCGCCCTCGCCAAGTGGCTGGCCCGCGACGGCTCGGTCCTGATCGTCGACGAACCGACCCGTGGCGTGGACGTCGGCGCCAAGGCCGAGATCCACCGGCTGCTCGACGAATTGGCCTGCCAGGGTTTGGCCGTGGTGTTGATCTCCAGCGAACTGCCCGAGGTGATGTCGCTGAGCCGGCGGCTGGTGGTGATGCGCGGTGGCCGCGTCGCCGGCGTCCTGGAACGCGGTGAGTTCAGCCAGGAGGCGGTCCTGCGATTGATGGCAGGAGTCGGTCCGTGATGGTGGAGAGGCGGACGAGACCGAACCTACGCATGGGACGACTGCGCCCAACCACGGACCACTGACAACGGACAACTGGCAACGGACAACAGCCCCACCGTCACTTCCACCGCAGTTGGATCTCCACGGGGAAGTGGTCGCTCGGGGTGACACCGCCGGGTGCCGTGTCCACGACGCCCGTGGAAAGGATCTCGGCCTCGCCGCGGTGCAGGATCCAGTCGATCCGCTCGCCCTTCCGGACGGCCGGGGCGAAGCCGTTGAAGCTGTTCAGGTCCTCGTTCTTCCGCTCCTTCGCGGCGAACCAGGTGTCGGTCAGGCCGGCGTCACGGGTCAGGGCGTCGTAGACCGGATTCCTCGTCGCGACGGCGTTGAAGTCGCCCAGCAGGATGAGACGGTCCGTGGCCGGCAGCTTCGCGATGCGGCTCCGGATCAGCGCGGCGGCCTTCTCCCGGGCCCCCTGGATCGCATGGTCGAGATGGGTGTTCCAGAAGTGGAACCGCTGAGCGCCGTGGCGGTCCTCGAAATGGACGGAGGTCAGCATCCGCTTGTTGGTGTTGCCCCAGGTCGAGGAGGCCATGGTCTCCGGGGTGTCGCTCAGCCAGAAATGGTCGTAGGCGAGCGGATCCAGGCGGTCGCGCCGGTAGAAGACCGCCATGAACTCGCCGCGGCTGCCGCCGTCGCGGCCCAGCCCGATCCATTCGTAGTCCGGCAGGTCGTGGGCGAGGTCGCGAAGCTGTCCATAGACGCCTTCCTGCGTTCCGAACACGTCGGGCGCATGACGCTCGATCAGCGTCTTCATGGCGTTCCGGCGTTCCGGCCAGGCGTTGGGACCCTTCAGCGCGGCGAAGCGCAGGTTGTAGGTCATCACCCGCAGGACGTCCTTGGCTTCGGCGGATTCGGCGGCCCGGGCCGATTCGGAAGTCAGGTTCGTCGCCGCGGCCGTCAGGGCGATCGCGGCAGAGGGGACGCCGGCGAGGAAGCTGCGGCGTGGGAATTCGACGGGCTGCATGGGATGGGGCGGTGTCCGGGTTTCAGTGGGCGAATCCCTTTTCCTCCTCGGGAAGCGGCTGACCCTTGGTCTCCGGCGCGAAGGGCAGGGCGGCGAGGCCGACCACGTAGATCGCGCACATGGTGATGCCCGCGTAGCGCAGGGGTTCGGAGGTGTCCTTGTAGACCACGCCCGAGAGGATGCCGAGCGCGGCCGGGCCGGCGGCGGCGATGAAGCGTCCCACGTTGTAGCAGAAGCTGGTGCCGGTGCTGCGGAGGCGGGTCGGGAACAGCTCCGGGAAGTAGATCGCGTAGCCGCCGAACAGCGAGAGCGTGGTGAAGCCCATCAGCGGCACGAAGATGAAGATGTCCTTGAAGTCGCGCAGGAACCAGAACGTGGCCGCGGTGCAGGTCATCGCGGAGACGAGGCTGATGGCGAAGGCGGGCCGGCGTCCGATGCGCTGGGAGACCAGGCTGAAGCCGTAGATGCCGAAGAAGGCGCCGAAGTTCTGGACCATCGAGTTGATGCCGGTCCAGCGGGTGAGCTGGGACGGGATGTCTGCCGGCGCCACGCCGTCCGCGAGCAGCTTCTTCTCGAGCACGCCGCGGACGAGGTCGGCGCTGAAGAAGGCGATGCCCCACACGCCGATGACGCCGCTGAGGGCGAGGAGGAGTCCGGTGACGGCGCGGCCGCGGTAGCGTGTGTCCCCGCCGCCGCCGTAGACGCACCAGATGCCGAAGAGCAGGGCGACCGCGGCGATGCCGACCACGGTGAGCTTCAGCTGGGAGAACCCGGGCATGACCATGTTCCTGGCCCAGGAATCCGGTCCGAGGAACCCGAGCAGGACGCCTCCGAGCAGCGTGATTCCGGCGAGCGTCGCGGGCAGTCGCCAGTTCGGGTTGCCGAAGAGCTCGCCGTAGTCGCCCATGCGTTTGCGGGTCTCGGGATTCTTGCGGGCCTCGAGCCACGGCTCGGGTTCCTTGAGACCCCGGCGGACGAAGATGACGATCAGCGCGGGCAGGGCGCCGGCGATGAACTCCCAGCGCCACGGGGCCCAGCCACGGAGACTCTGATCCTTCTCCAGCACGCTCAGGGTGATGCCGATGGTGGCGGCGGTCATGTTGCCCACCGTGGAAAGCGCCTGGAGCAGGCCGAGCGCGTAGGGGCGGGCCCGGGTCGGCATGACCTCGGCGACGAGCGCGACGCCGACCGCGAACTCCCCGCCGACGCCGAGCCCGGTCAGGAAGCGGTACAGGGCGAAGTCCCAGAAGCGTTGGGCGAAGGCGCTGAGGCCGGTGCAGCCGGAATACAGCACGATGGTGAGGAGCATCGTCTTGGCGCGTCCCCAGCGGTCTCCGAGCACGCCGAAGACGAGGCCGCCCGAGGCCCAGCCGAGCATGAAGATGGCGGTCGAATACCCGCCGTACTCCCCGATCTCCGCCGGCGTGGCCGGCCGGCCGAAGCCCACGGTGAGCAGCTCCTTCATGGCCGGGGCGCGTGCCAGCACGAAGAGCTGTTGGTCCATGCAGTCCAGCAGCCACCCGGCCGCGGCGACCAACAGCACGAACCACTGGTAGCGGTTCAAAAGCCGCCACCACGCCACGGTATTCGTATCGGTGCTCATCAGGAGATCTTCCTGCAAGGATGCCGCGCGAGCAGGTCGAGCCAAGCCGGGAAACCGGAAATGTCCCGGTCCGGCAAGACCCTGCGTCGGAGTCCGCATTTCCATGCGGAAGTGCGGAGCCGGAGGACGTTTCCCGAAGACTTCCGTAAGGTTCGGCCGGGGCGGGCGAAGGGGCCGTCCGCAAGTCCGCTGCTCAGTCGAGTCGGAAGGAGACGTCCTTCGACTCCAGGCGGATCTTCTCCGGCGCCTTGGTCGGATCGATGCGGACGATCACGCGGTGGGTGCCCGGGGCGAGGTCGACGGGGCCGGTGACCTTGACGCCGTCCACCCACAGCTCGGTGGCCGGGTTGGCCTGAAGCGAGAACGCCGCGCGGGTCGGAGTCGCCGTGGTGACCTCGGTCATGGCGAGCACGGCAAGCTTCGCGGTCCAGAAGTCGGCACGGGTGCCGCCCTCCATCAGGGCCCGGGTCAGGTCGCCGTTCACGCGGGAGAGGATGTCGGTCCAGCGGCGGTCGGCCGGGGCGGCCTTCCACATCCAGTCCTCCTTGCCGTTCTGGACGTCGGTATGGACGAGGTTGGCGAGCCGCCAGCGTCGGGCGATCCCGCCGCGGGAGGCGTCGAAGTCGCCGGGTTTGCCCAGGCGCGAGAGGAACGCGAACAGGTCCACCTGGTCGGCCTCGGGCAGGGAATCCAGGAGACCGCCCGGCATCAGCGACGTCGTCGCGGTGGTGCGTTGCTCGATGTTGGACTTGGGCAGGACCAGTTCCTGGTTGGCCGGGCTGCGGAGGACGAGTTCCGTTCCGGATTCGCGGACGACGGTGCCGGAGACCGTCTGGCCGTCCTTGGTCTCGACGATCACGCCGTGGTAGCCCTCCTTGATCTTGGCGTCGGGCTTGAGGACGGATTCGACGAGGTAGTCGGGCTGGGCGCTGGCGCCGATGGAGGTCATGTCGGGCCCGACGCGTCCGCCGGCGCCGCCGATGGCGTGGCAGGTGACGCAGGCCAGCTCGGCCCGGCGATAGACCATCTCGCCGCGGTTCGGATCGCCGGAGGCGACGGCCTTGGCCGCGAGGTCCTTGATCCATTGGCCGGTGAACGCCTGGGCGTCCGAGGCGATCCCGCCGGCCTTGGCGAGGGCGGCGGCGAGGTCGACGTCGCTGCGTCCGCCCTCGCGTGCGGCGCGCATGCCGGCGCGGGCCGCGGCGGCGGGAAGCCCGGATTCGGGCATGAGCGGGGTGAGGGACTTGGCGGCGCCCTTGACCGCGAGCAGCGACCGCCAGAAGGCGACCGCCCGATCCTCGTCGTCGAGGGATTTCAGGACCGTCACCACGGCGGGACCGGCGGCGGAGAGGTCGATGGCGGCCCAGGTGGCGACCGCGCGGGTCCGGATGGTGGGATCGGGCGCCGAGGCGAGCTTGGAAAGCACGGGACCGGCCTCGGCCGCGGGGAGGGAACGGAGGACGTCGAAGGCCGCGTTGCGGACCGTCTCGGAGGCGTCGGTTCCGGCGAAGGCGTCGAGCCGGAGTTCGGCGGCGCCGAGGGACTTCAGGCTGCCGGCGAGACGCAAGGCCGCGGCGCGGACCTCGGGTGCGGTCGAATCCAGGAGCGTCCGCACCGCCTTGGGATCGCCATCCGGCCGCGTCTTGCGGTTGCGCACGGCGTTGTCGAGCGCGGTGAGCGCCCGGGCGGCCGCCGCGGGATCGAAGCCCCCTTCCAGGGCCTGTCGGTAGAGGGCTCCCAGTTCCTTGGCACCGCCGGCCTCGCCGACCAGTTCGATCCACGGACCCGAGCCGTCACGGGCCAGCTTCCTCTCGTTGAGCACCCGACCGAGCACCCGGCTCACCTGTTCCGGCTTCAACGACTTCAGGGCGAAGGCCAGCTGCTTCTCATGGCCCTCGGCCTTCCAGGCGCCGGATTCGAGGGCGGCGATCCAGGGTTCGGCGAGTTCGTTGATGGTCAACCACAGCGCGTAGTCCAGGGCGGGATCCATCGGCTGGTCCAGCACCTCCAGGGCGAGCGCGGCGGATCGGGCGTCCTGGATGCGTCCCAGCGAACGCAGCGCCTCGAGGCGCACCTTGGGCTGGGGGTCGTGGACCAGGCGTTCCAAGGCTGCCAATCGGGCCGAGTCCCGGGCGTCGGCCGCTTCCGATGGGAAGCCGGCGAGGGACAACACGAGGGTGGCGCAAACCAGCGGGCGGATCATGGCGGTGAGGATCGGACGGTTTGCTCGGGCACGGCAAGGATGCGGTTGCCGGCTCCTGCGACCGGCGGGTTCGAAATGCCCCGGGGCCAAACTGGAGGGTAGCCCTTGTCCGCCGGTCCTGGGATTTCGAGGCCGATGCGGGGCACACGTCTTCCCCATTGGCTCGGAGCCACGGAAGGCGCAGGGTCTTGCGGATGACTCCCAGGACCTTGTCCCGACGTGACGTCTTCCGCGGTTCGGTGGCCATGGCGGCCTATGCCTTGGCTTCCCGTCCCTTGACGGTGCTCGGCCTCGACGCCGATGCCGGCACGGGCGAGGAGATCGTGCCGTTCCTCGACATCCAGCCGGCCGGCCGCGGCCTCTATTGGCAGAAGCTCACCCGCTGGGAGACGCGCACCGAGGAACTGTACGAGGTCAGCCACTACGGCCGTCCCAAGACCTCGGCCGAGGGGTGGACGGTGGACTTCACCGGTTTCCTCAAGAATCCGCGGACGCTGTCCCTGGACGAGATCCGGAAGCGTCCGAAGAGGACGGTCCATGCGACCCTCGAGTGCGGCGGCAACGGGAGCAGTCCCGGCTTCGTCGGCGCGATCGGGAACATGCGCTGGACCGGCACGCCGTTGGGACCGCTGCTCAAGGACCTCGGGCTCGTGAAGCGTTCCAAGGAGGTGGTCTTCTACGGTGCGGACGAGAAGGTGGAGAAGATCCGCGACAAGGACTACCCGCAGCACTTCGCCCGGAGCCTTTCCATCGAACACGCCCTGCAGGACGAGGTCATGCTGGCCTGGGAGGTCAACGGCAAGCCCCTGGACGAGGTGCACGGCCTGCCGTTGCGCCTGGTGGTTCCGGGCTGGTTCGGCATCGCCTGGGTGAAGTGGCTGAACCGCGTGGACGTCCTCGACCGCCGGTTCATGGGGAAGTGGATGGCCCGCGAGTATGTCACCCTCCGCGGCGAGGAAAATCCCGGGGAAACGACGAACTGGCGCGAGACCTCGGTCTGCAACATGAACGTGAAGTCCATCACCGCGCGGGTCGTTCGGCGAACGGACGGCGTGCATCGGATCACCGGGGCCGCGTGGAGCGACGGCACGCCGTTGAAGCGGGTCGAGGTGCGCATCGACGACGGCCCGTGGCGCCCGGCGGTGATCGAGAAGAAGCCGGTCCGTGACCGGTTCACCTGGAGCTTCTGGCGGCTCGACTGGAAGGACGCGACGCCCGGCGAACACACGGTGGTCTCACGCGCCATCGACGGGGACGGCCGCGTGCAGCCTTCCTCCGAGGATCCGGACATCCAGCTCAAGCGGACCTACTGGGACGCGAACCAGCAGTGGGTGAGGCGGATTCGGGTTGGGTGAGGGGGCGGAGAGGGGTTGAAGGGATGCAGGGTTGAAGAGTTGAAGGGTTGCAGCGGGTCTGAACCCAAAGTGTTGCCGATGTATTGCCCGCGACCGACCACGGACCACGGACCACGGACTACCCCCGCGACCGTCGGGTGAGGAAGACACTCAGGACGAGTCCAACAGCGATTCCGGCTGCGCAGAGGAGCGCCCAGAGTCCGGGGCGGTCCGGGAGCCCGCTGTGGATTTCCATGCCGAAGACGGAGGCCAGCGCGGTCAGGGGAAGGAAGATCGCGGCAAGGATGTTGAGCCGGTGGGCCGTCACGCTCATCTGGCGCGCGGTTTCGGCCTGGGCCTCGGCCTGCTTGGCGACCGTGAAGTTCAGGCCGAAGTGGGCGTCCTGGAGGAGCAACTCGGCGTTCCGCTCGATCGAGGCGGCCTGGTCGCGGAAGTTGATCAGGTTGCGGTCCGACTTCACCAGGTCACGAGCCTGTTGAAGGGCGCGATGGAGGCCGCGCGAGGTGCGGACGACCGGGGCCAGTTCCTCCAGCACCGTGTGGTACTCGGTGGCGGTGGAGGCCTTGTGCTCGGCGAGTTCCAGTTGGACGATCTTCTGCTCGAACGACTCGAGATGCTCGTTGAGGCAGGCGATCGCCGCGCCGCCGAGGTTCGATCGCCATTCGCCCTCGGGCTGACGCCAGAACAGGGCGGGGCGGCGCTGGAGTTCGTTCGGGGCGGGGATCTGATGGAGGATCACCAGCAGGTGGCCTTCCTCGTGGATCGAGCGCTGTGGACCCGCGTCGCGTCCAAGCCGGTTGCGGATGGCGTCCGGCAGGGACCAGGTCTTGGGAAGGAAGCTGCTTTCGTTGGCCATGCACCGTCCTGATACCGGGAGCCGCACACGGCCAGAATCGAAATCGTCGTCGGACATTCCAACGGACTCCCTTCCGCGGGTTCGTCAGGGTGGCGGGAACACCCTAGCGATCGACCGCCCGCAGAAGGAGGCCTTCGCTGTCGGACTGCGGCAGGTCCTGGACGAGTCCGGCGAGCAGGATCCGTCCGGTCGCATCGGTCGTCACCGAACGGGATCCGATCCAATGACGATGCCGGTGCAGGTCGAATCGCGCCGTTCCCAGGCCCGCGAAGGAGGTGTCCCGGAGGCCGTCCGCGGTCAACCGGAGCAGCCCGATCCATCCCGGTTCGCGCAGGGAGTCCGACTCGCCGGTGACCAGGAGCCGACCTTCGGAATCCAGGGTTGCCGCCGTGCTGGCGGCGCTCGACTGGATTCCGAATCCCGCGAAGCGTCCGCGGAACCAGCCGGCCGCACCGAAGGAAGGATCCACCAGGCCCCGCAGATCCAGCCGCAGCGCGAACAGCTCCCGACGGATCGAGGTCGGATCCTGGGTGTCGCCGACCACGAGGATCCGGTCCTCCCGATCCACCTGCACCGACGCGGCCCGCACGCGGGGAAGTCCCTTGAAGAACACCTTGCCGTCCGAACCGAAGTCCGGATCGGGCTCTCCGTCGGTTCGCATGCGGCTCACCACGAGGGCCGTGCCGTCCTTCAGACGCAGCGTGCCCGCGGCGACGAGCCGGCTTCGGGAGTCCACTGCGAGATGTTGGAACGGGGCGGCCGGGGACATCGTCTCGACCGCGAACAGGCCGTCGGGTCCGAAATCGGAACCGACCGTGCCGTCGGCGTTCCGACACAGGATGCCGGAATGTTCCACCTCCTCGACGTCGGTGGCGTAGAAGCTCAGGAACAGCCTCCGCGTCGCCGGGTCCCAGGCGAATGCGTCCACCTCCGTGACGTCGAACGGTCCCCTGTGGTTGCCGACGGAGACCTGCACGATCCCGTCCGTTCCGAAGCCCACGTCGGCGGCTCCGGTCCGGGCGTCGATGCGGGTGAGCCCGATCGCGTTTGGAAACGACCTCCAGGAGTGGCCGGCGACGAACAGATGGCGGGATTCCCGGTCCATCACCGCCCGTGAGGCGCGGGCCTCCCCGAATCCGAAGGCCTCCAACCGGTCGCCGGTATGCCCGAAGTGGCGGTCGGGCCTGCCCCGCTCGTTCCACCGGCGGATCAATCCGAGGACCGCGCCCTCCTGGGTTTGGACCGAACCGACCGTGATGGCGGCGCTTCCGTCGCTCGCCACGGCGCTCCAGCCGGCGGAGCGGCCGAACGCGGGCTCAAGGCAGTAGCCGTGGTTGTCGTCGCCAAACGCGGTGTCGTACGGCGGACGCTCCAGCGGTGCCGGCGGCGTCCCGGCGAAGCAATGCCATGTCCGGAGAGGCTGGCCTGCGGATGCGGAACGGAACATGGAACCCAGCATCCGGGAACACGGATGGGGCCGGGGATGGGGAATCGGCGCCCGTTGGTGGAAGAACGGGAAGGACACGCCTTGAGGCGACGACGGAACGAGGTTGGACCTCGGGGTGGCGTGTCAGCCGCCGCCGAACAGGGCCGGGGCGATCTGGCGCGCCAAGGCGCTGCTTTGGGCGTGGATCTCCGCGGCCGAATCGCATTGCAGGGCGAATTCGGCCAACTTCCGCGCCTCGGGCAGCTTCAGGCGGCGGAGCAGGAACTTCACCTGCGGGACCAACGCCGGCGTGGCACTGAGTTCCTCGACACCCAGGCCCACCAGCAGCGGGACCAACGCGGGTTCGCCTGCCATTTCTCCACAGACGCCGGTGGGCTTCCCCAGCTTCCTGCCGGCCTCGACGGTCATGCGGATGAGCCGGAGCACGCCGGGATGGGTTGGCTGATAGAGCGGCGCGACCCGGTCGTTCATCCGGTCCACGGCGAGCGAGTAGCCGGTCAGGTCGTTGGTGCCGATGCTGAAGAAATCGACCTCCCGGGCGAGCATGTCGGCGATGACCGCGGCGGCCGGGATCTCGATCATGGTGCCGACGGGCATGGATTCGTCGAAGGCGATCCCCTCGGCCCGGAGTTCCTCGCGGCAGGCGGCGAGGTGGGCGTTCGCGGCGCGCAATTCCTCGATGCAGGAGACCATGGGGTAGAGGAGGCGCACGCGTCCGTGGGCGCTGGCCCGGAGGATCGCCCGCAGTTGCTGCCGAAAACCGGTCGGGTGCCCAAGGCTGATGCGGATGGCCCGCCAGCCGAGGAACGGATTGGGCTCGCCGGTTCGGGCGAGGTCCCCGGGCAGCTTGTCTCCGCCGAGGTCCAACGTGCGGAGCACCGCGGTGGCCCCGGGTCCAAGGCGTTCGGCCACGGCCTTGTAGGCGAGGTACTGTTCCTCCTCCCCCGGCGTGTCGCGTCGGTTCAGGAAGAGGAACTCGGTCCGGAAGAGGCCAACTCCTTGCGCTCCGCTCGCCTGCACCGCCGGCATGTCCTCCGGGGCGTCGATGTTCGCCGCGAGGGTCACGTGGTGGCCGTCGAGCGTGACCGCGGGCTGTTCCCGCAACAGCGACAGCTTCTCCTCGAACTGGGCCCGGCGCTGCTTCAGTTGGCCGTACTCGAAAAGGGTCTGGTCGGTCGGATTGACCGTCAGGCCGCCCCCGTGGCCGTCGAGCAGCGCGTACTCGCCGTCCCGGACCTCGCCCAGAAGCGGTCCAAGGCCGACCACGGCCGGAATGCCGAGCTTCCGCGCCATGATCGCGGTGTGGCTCGTGCGGCCGCCGGACTCGGTGGCGAAGCCGAGCACGTGCTCCCGGTCCAGCGTCGCCGTCGTGCTGGGGGCCAGGTCGTGGGCCACGACGATGCACGGTTCTGAAAGTCGACGCAGGTCGCGCGGCTCGCCGATGCCCTGCAGGTGGTCGATCACCCGGCCCGCCACATCCCGCAGGTCCGCCGCGCGCTCCCGCAGGTAGGCGTCGTCGATGGCTTCCAGTGCGGCGACGTATTTCTCGCTGACGACATGGAACGCCGCGTCGGCCGCGAGGTGTTCCGAACGGATCTTCCGCGCCACTTCGTCGAGCAGCGTGGAGTCCTCGATCACGAGCAGGTGGGCTTCGAAGAGGCCGGCCTCGTTCGCCCCCATGGCCGCGGCCACCTGTTCCTTCACCGCGGTGATGTCCCTTCGGGTGTCGACGAGGGCGGTGTTCAGGCGTGCCAATTCGGCCTCGACCTGCTCCGCCGGAACCGGCGTCGGATCGACGTGCCGGCGGGCCTGTCCAATGGTCAGGATCCGGGCATGGGCCACCCCGCCCGACACCGCGATTCCCCGGTGCGTGCGTTCACCACCGGCATGGGTGCGATCGGCCACGTCCGCGAGGCTAGCCGTCCGGTGCGGCCCCCGTGAAACCTTTTCCGTTGTGCCTGGATGGAGCGGGCGCAACGCCGTCGAGATTTGGCCACGGAGGCACGGACGACACGGAGAAGGGGATTTTGTCCGTTGTCCGTTGTCCGTCGTTGGCGCGGCCCCACTTCGTTTCCGATCACCGCACCGGCGCCCATCGGCGGGTTTCACGGCCACGGGTGCCAAAAGCGCGATGAGCCTCCGGGGTACGGGGTCCCGGCTTTGGTCGGTCCGAACCTTCCCAGTCCCAGCAGGCGGTCGAAACCCAGCGTCGATCTGCGAAGGAAGGCCACGCCGGCTAAAGCCGGGACTCCATACCCCAGAGAGCGCTGAAGAGTGCTACTCGGACCAGTTGGTCGGCAGCCTGCGTTGATACCCAAGGATACGGCGTCCGGGCGGAGGGTCCCGCCGCGGTGGCACTCGTGCCTTGACCCCCGCAGCCAGCCCCGCGACAAGGTCTGCATGCACCGTCCCTCTCCCCGCGCGTCCGGCCTCGTCGCGGTCGCCGCCGTCTTGGCGACCTCCTTGGCCGGCTGCGCCTCCGGAAACGTCGCTTCCTCCTCCAAGCCGGTCCTCCACTCCTTCACCAAGCAGCAGTTGACCGACGAGTTCTGGAGCGAGGGCGCCTGCTTCGCCGACATCAACCGCGACGGCGTCACGGATGTCGTCTCCGGCCCCTTCTGGTACGAGGGGCCGTCCTTCGCGACCCGGCATGAGTACGCGCCGGCCGACAAGGTCTCCAAGAGCACCAAGAACGGACAGGAGGTCACCTTCCGCGGCTACAAGGGCGCCTTGGGCAACGAGAACGAGTACAGCGCGAACTTCTTCGCCTACTCCTCCGACTTCAACGGCGACGGCTGGGCCGACATCCTGATCCTCGGTTTCCCGGGCGAGAACTCCTGGTGGTTCGAGAACCCGGGCAAGTCCGGCTCCGCCCACTGGAAGCGCCACGTCGCCCTCGACGTCACCGACAACGAGTCGCCGCGCTGGGTGGACATCACCGGCGACGGCAAGCCCGAGATCGTCTGCGCCAGCAAGGGCAGCTACGGCTATGCGGTTCCCGACGCGAAGAATCCCACGGCGCCCTTCACGTGGCATGCCGTGTCGCCGAACCGGAACCTGCACAAGTTCACCCACGGCCTCGGCGTCGGCGACGTCAACGGCGACGGCCGCATGGACCTGCTCGAGAAGGACGGCTGGCTCGAGCAGCCGGCATCGCTCGCCGGCGACCCGGTCTGGACCCACCACAAGTGGACCTTCGGCATCGGCGGCGCCCAGATGTACGCCTACGACGTGAACGGCGACGGCATGAACGACGTGATCACCAGCCTCGCCGCGCACGGCTTCGGGCTGGCCTGGTACGAGCAGTTCCGCGAGGGCGGCGAAATCAAGTTCCGTGAGCACATCTTCATGAACAAGGAGGTCGCCGAGAACCCCTACGGAGTGAAGTTCAGCCAGCTCCACGCGATCGACCTGGTGGACATCGACGGCGACGGCCTCAAGGACATCGTGACCGGCAAGCGTTTCTGGGCACACGGGCCGACCGGGGATCCGGACCCCGGAGCGGCGCCGGTCCTCTATTGGTTCCAGCTCCAGCGCAATGCCGACAAGTCGGTCGACTTCGTGCCCCACCTGGTCGACAGCCTCTCGGGCGTCGGCACCGAGGTGAAGGCGCAGGACCACAACAAGGACGGCCTCCCGGACATCGTGGTGGGCAACAAGAAGGGCGTCTTCGTCTTCACCCACGTCACCCGCGCCGCATCGGCGGCCGAGATCGAGGCCGCCCGACCCAAGCGTTTGCACTGATTCAGGCAGGGCTCGAGGTCACCGATTCCCACGCCACCGCCGGCCCGATGAAGGCCGGCGGTCTCGTTTTCCGGTTCGTCCTCCCGATCCAGCCCGAAGTGGGAAGCCTCAAGGCAAGGCGCCAAGCCGCGAAGGAAGGGGAAGGAAAGCACCCGGTTTTCCGCCGGGAGGAGCGATCCTCTTCCGCTCGCCGGATCGCCTTCGGATCCGGTTCGGTGTTGGCGGCTTGGCGCCTTTGCGTGGGTTACGGCTGGGTTCCTCATGGACTGACCCGGACGCGGAAGAAGTACTGTCCGCGGCCCAACAGCGCCGGAACGCTCGCCGTGGTCGTCGAGCCGGTGCCGATGATCGGCGCGCCGGAAGGGGTCCAGGTCTCGAGGTCCGTGCTGATCTCGAGCAGGTACTCGCGGCCCGGTCGGGTCGTCCAAGCCACCGACACCGGGCCGTTGCCGCCGCCGGAGGGAAGGTGGACCGCGAGGAACGACTTGAATCCGACCGGTGAGGTGCCCGCGACGAACTCGCTCCGGTTCGGGTAGCCGTCGCCGTCCGGATCCGCGTCCGGTCCACCGTCGGGGTTGGTCAGCGAACCGAAGTGCCGCACCTCCCACAGGTCGGAGAGGCCGTTCGCGTTGGTGTCCGGAACCGTGTACTCGCCCCGCACCACCAGCCGGTTCGTGCCCAAGGTGTTGGTCACGGTCGCCGGGGTGTTCCAGTCCGGGACCGGAAGCCACTGCACGACGTAGGTTCCCGCCACGGCGTTGGGCACGTTGTAGCTCCTCCCTTCGCCCGACACGGTCCCGAACTCGGCCGGTCCACGGACGATGAACTCCGCCTGGGCCAGGTTGTTGGAGATCACCAGGTCGGAGGCGCTGCGGTTGGTGATGGAGATCGACACGTCGTCGATGAACCAGCCGGGCCGGTCGGTGGTTTCGAAGCTGAGGAGCTGGTAGTTGAACCGCAGCCGCACCACGTGTCCGGTGAACCGGCTGATGTCCACCCGCACCTCTTCCCAGCCGTCGGAGACGTCCCCGTAGCCGAATCCGGCGAGGTCGCTCCAGGCGGCGCCGTTGTCGGTGCTGATCGCGACCTGGCAGACCTCGATGTCGAGCAGGTCGCTGCGCTCGGTGGTGTCGTACCAGGTCCTGAACCGGAGCGTGGCCTGGTTGCCGCCGCGAAGGTCCACGGCGGGGCTGATCAGGTCCGCGATGGCGGTGTCCACGCCCTCGCCGCCGAGGTTCGTTCCCCAACACCGCGTGCCGCTGTGGGCGGCGACGCCGTGGCGGTTGACCGGCGTGCCGTAGGCCCAGGTGGTGTTCAGCAGGTTCTCTCCGGTCTCATCGTCGAAGGCGTCGTCGTCGAAGGTCGCCCAGCCGGTCCGGCCCGATTCGAGGTCGTCGCTCCACGGCGCCTGCACCGGGCGCAAGGTCCGCAGCACGAACAGGCGGCCTGTGTTGTCCGAGACGGCCACGTTCCCCGCCTGATCACGGCTGGACACCAGGAAGTAGTACTCGCGGTCCGGCTGGAGTCCGTCGATCTGGACCTCATGCGAGGTGGAGAACTCCGCGCTGTAGGCCGAGCGGGAGAGGAAGCTCGGGTCGCGTCCCCCCTCGCCGAAACGCACCAGGGCGTCGGTCGGCTTGTCGGTCTCCCAGGTCAACACCGCCTCGTTGTAGGCGGGATCCCATTCGAGCGAGGCGATGACCGGCCGGACGGTGTCGACTCCGGCCTCGGCCGTCGCCGCGTCGCCCGGCCCCCCGGCGTAGCGCGCCGTGAGCGTGTCGCCGTTCCGTGCCCCCAACTGCAGCACCGGACCGTTGGTCGCATTGGCCACCAGGGTCAGCCGGCCGCGGAACACGCCGCGCAAGGGGCTTTCCACGAGGGGTACGTCGACGCCTGCGGTCTGGGACGTGCTGGAGACGTGGACGCTCAGGTTGGTGCGGCCGGTGCGGCCGGCGTCGTTGACCTCGACCACGACCGATGCCGGCAGGGTGTAGGCCGGCTGGTCGAAGGCCACCCCGGCGCCTCCACGCAGTCCCGGCACCAGGAAGTCGAGGCATCGTCCCAAAAGCGATCCCCGCGTGTCCGGCGCCTCGCCTTCCGCGGGCACCGCCTCCAGCGGGATCGACAGGAACACGACGCGTCCGCGGCTGTCGCTGCCGGTGCGCGGGTGGCGCAGGCCGATGATGCGTCCTTCGTCCTGGGTCAGGATCGGTGCGGCGTCCGCGGCCAATTGGAGGTGGTCGGGGAAGGTCGAGTAGTCGAGGAACCCGCCGAAGTCCGGGAAAGCCTCGTAGTTCAGCAGCAGGTTCATCCCCGAACCGATCGGGTCCCCACGGACACCCGTTCCCACGAAGGCGCCGCCGTCCACGGTGAATCCCGCCACGTGGAGGATGTTGGTCTGGAGTCCCAGTTCGGATGGGGCCAACCGGCTCAGGACCTCCGACGAGGCGACGAACAGCGCCCCGCCGCCCTGGACGTACGCCGAGATGTTGGCGGCAAGGCCGGCGGGAAGCGTCGCCAGGTCCTCGGGTCGCCACAGCACGACCCGGTACGACGACAGGATCGCCGCGCTGGGGATGATGTTGGTCTCGCCCATGTCCCAGACCTCGTAGTCGATGCCCAGTTCCTGGAGCGGGGTCGTCCAATGGTCGATGCCGGGGAAGTCGAGCCCCAGCTGGGCGAACGTCGTCTCCGGCGAGTACAGGAGCAGCGCCTTGGCGGGGCGGGGGGCGGTGAAGAAGTGGCCGCGGCCGCCGTTGTCGTTCGTGCTGACGTTCCCCGCGCCGTCGGTGGCGATGACCCGGTACCGGTACACGGCGTCCGGCGTCAGCTCCGGCAACGCGACCTCGGGCTGCGTGCGGAGGGCGAGGTTGGTCACCGCGAAGACGGGGGCGTTCGTCGGCGTGACCTCGACGAGGACGCTCACCGGTTCGCCGGCTTCCATGCGGATGGCCACGCGGCCGAATCGGCCGATCGCGCGGACTCCATCCACCACCGGCGGGTTCAGGTCGACCAGCGAGGTCCTCGTCCGGACGCCCGCCGGAGAGAGGTCGGAATAGCGGAGGGTCAGCGAATCGCCGTGTCCCACCGTCAGCGCGCCGGCCTGCGGGAAGCGCACGAGCTGGACGGCGCCGGTGAAGCTGCCGCCGGTGCCGCTCGGCAGCAAAGTCAGACGAAGGGGCGTCGGGGAGTTGTCCGAGGACACCTCGACGACGGCTCCGGCCTGGTTGCGGAGATCCGTGTCGACGAGGCGGATCCCGGCGGTGGCCGGTGAACGGTAGGTCTCGCGGTCCCAGGAAACCACGCCTTCGCCGGGCATGGGGATCTGTCCGGAGACGACGAGGGCGAAGTCCTGTTCCGGAGCGGAACCGGCGCGGCCGTGCACGTCCTGGACCACGCGGATGCCGCGGACCCGGAGGATCCATTCGCCCACGGCCGGATTCTGGATCAGGAGGCCCTCGACGTTGTTGATGCGGTCGCCTTCCGCCGTTCCCGGGACGGTTTCGCCGTCGAGGAAGGCGTTGCCGCGGTACACCGTGCCGTCGGGCGAGACCGCCTCGAGGTCGAGGTCGTTCACCAACGCGGGGATCGCGGCGGGAAGCCCCGGGACGTCCGTGTAGGCCAGCGTCACCTTGAGGGCGTCGTCGGCGCCCACGATCACGCGCCGCTCGAAGACCGCGCCGGTGCGGAGTCCGGCATCCTGTTCGGCGAATTCGTAGCGCCGTTCGCCGGTGATCAGGCCCGCCAGTTCCAGACGCCCCCAGCCTTCCTCGCCGTTGGGGACCGGTGGCGTGCCGCCCACGATCTCCGTTCCGGCCTCCGGATCGTCCGGGTCGACCGGCACCTCCCCGGTGCCCATGTCCACGGCGCTGTTGATCAGCGCCGCCTTCACCAAGGCCGGGGAGGGCGTCGCGCCGCCGTGGGTCTCGCGGTACCATTGGACGAAGACCGCCGCGGCGCCGCTGACGTGCGGTCCCGCCTGCGAGGTCCCGCCCTGGAACAGGTAGTTCTCGTCGATCGGCAGCCAGGCGTTGGCATCGCTCGCGAAGCGGCTCTTCAACGAGGCGATCCAGGTGCCCGGGGCGGTGATGTCCGGCTTGATGCGGCCGTCCTCGGCCGGGCCCCGGCTGGAGAAGTCGGCCATCGTCTCGCGGCCCTCGGCATACAGGGCGAGGTCGAAGCGGTCGTTCTGGCAGGCGCCGGTGGCGATGACGTTCTTCCCCACCGCGGGCGAGCCGATGGTCTGTTGGCCGGGACCGCTGTTGCCGGCGCTGAACTCGAGCACGTAGGGCTGTTCGCCCGGGGTTGCGGCGTCGGCGTCGCGGACCAGGGCGTCGAACTCCGCGGCGCTCAGGTCGTACTGGCCCTGGGTGTCGTCTCCCCAGGAATTGGACCCCACATAGGCGCCGGCACGGACGGCATCCCGGGTCATGGTCTCGAAGGTCGGTGGCGCGAAGTATTCGCCCGCTCCGTCGAACAACCGTTGCCCCACCAGGTGCGATCCGGGTGCGACGCCGAGGCCCCAGAGGAAGCCCTCGCCGTCCACCGTCCCCAGGAAGCCGTTCCCGGCCACGATGCCCGCGCAGTGGGTGCCGTGGCTGTGTTCGTCCGAGGCGTCCTCGAGTCCGCCGTAGGCGAAGAGAGCGTCGACGCGGCCGAAGAGGTCCTCGTGCATCGTCGCCGGATCCCCGGAGTCGAGACCCGAGTCCGCGACCGCGACCGTCACGCCGCGGCCGTCGAAGCCGAGCTGCTGCACCGTGGCCCGCGTGCCCGGGGGCGGTTCGTCGCCGAGCACGATCTTGGTCGCGATCTCGTCCACCAGCTTCATCCGTCCGGCGCCTTCGATCCACAGCGTCCCCGGTCCGCGCGCCAACTCCAGGATCCCGGGCGCGTCGGCGAAGCCGTTGAGGAAGGTGCCGAAGCGCGTCGTCGTCCGGTGGGTGGCACCGGGAAGGAGCTTGAGGGCCCGGACCAGTTCCGCCGCGCCCGCGCCGGGACGTAGCAGCACCTTGACCGGCACCTTCTCGGCCGGCCTTGCGGCGACGCTCCGGGCCAATCGCGGATCCACGCGCAGGGAGGCGCGGTACTCGCCGATCCAACGGACCGGCGCCAGGGCCCGGATCGACCCGAGGTCCGCATCCTCGAGATGGCAGACATAGGCGTTTTCCGGAACCGGATGGAGGAGCCGGACGCCGGCAGCGATCAACGCCTGTCGTACCGACTCGTCGAGGGCGCCGTCCAACTGCAGCAGATGGAGCCCCGAGACGGGCGGTGTCGCCTGCTTCGCGATCTGGGCCCTCTGCGCGATCGGTGGCGGCGGCGGTGTGGTGATCGTCTCGTTCCGAAGGCGGATGAACCGCGCGTCCTGGGCCCACGAGGACAGGGACAGAAGCAGAGCGAAGCCGACGAACAGCAACCGGTCCCTGGAAGGCATGGCCTCAGGCTAGGACCTCGGAGCCGGGTGAACAAGCGGACTGCCTTGAGCGGGGGAGAAGCCAGAGCCTCGTGACCTCGCCTCATACGGCGTGCACGAGTAGGAGACGACGTAAGGAGTCTCAGGCCTTTCGGCGAGCGACGTCGGCCGAGATCGTCCTGGGGAAAAGCAAGAGCCTCGTGACATCGTCTCCTACGGCGTGCACGGCTTGGAGGAGGTTTCTTGGAGGCCGCACGGTTCAGGGCTTGGCAGCCCGGGAACACGGGGGAGACTGGGACATGCGTTTGAGGTTCCCTTGGATCGGTTGGGTGGTCGGACTGACGGCCCTGTTTCGCGTGCATGCGTGGGACTATGAACTCCATCGCTTCGTCAACGAACTGGCGCTGCGCTCCCTCCCGGCGTCGTTTCCCGAGTTCGTCCGCACCCCCGAGGCGGCGGAACGCATCGCCTTCCTCTCGGGTGAGCCCGACCGCTGGAGGAACTCCAACGAGGGCGCCTTCCGTCATGTGAACGAGCCCGACCACTTCTTCGACATCGAGGACCTCGAACCGGTCGGCCTCACCTTGGATGCGTTGCCCGGGTTCCGGGACGAGTTCCTCGCCCAGTTCGCGACGGCCCGCGCCAAGGACCCTTCCCGCTTCCCGCCGATCGCCTCGCCCTCGGATCCGGTTCGGGTGCGTTGGATGCCGGGATTCCTCCCTTGGAAGCTCGCGGAGGAATACGGCCGCCTGAAGTCCGGGTTCTCCACACTGCGTGCCTTCGAACAGCACGGCGGCACTCCGTCGGAGGTCGACAACGCCCGACAGAACATCGTCTCGGTGATGGGCACCCTCGGCCACTACGCCGGCGACGCCGCGCAACCGCTCCACACGACCCGGCATTACAACGGCTGGGTCGGTGCGAATCCCGCGGGTTACACCACCAACCGGACCTTCCACTCGTGGATCGACGGCGGATTCATGCGGAACGCCGGATTCGACCGCCAGGCCCTGTTGGCCCGTGTCCGTCCGGCCCGATCGCTCTTCGGCGGCGGCACCAACGCCGTTTCCAGCTCCGCGTTCCCGGTGGCGCTCGGCTTCATCCGGGAGCAGTTCCAGTTGGTGGTGCCCTTGTATGAGGCCGAGAAGGCGGGACACCTCAAGGCCGACGGCCCGCAGGCCGCCGAAGGTCGTCGGATGTTGGAGGAGCAGTTGCTGAAGTCGGGCCAGTTCCTCGGCGACCTGTGGCTTTCCGCCTGGGTGCTCGCCCCGAAGGACACCTACCTCCAGTCCGCGCTCGCCCGCCGTTCATTGGACACCAACGCGCCGGTGCGGAAGTAGGCCCGACGCCGGGACGTCACCCGCGGTTCACCACGAAGTTTCCCGCTTCCCCCTGCGGACGCTTCCAGCCTGCTTGGCTCCCGGCGTAACCTCCTTCGCATGAGGTCGATTCTGTTCCGTTGGTTTTTGGCGACGTGTGCGGTCGGGGTCCTGGCGGTCCGTGTCGCGGCGCATCCGGACAAGGTGGAGAACCAGCTGCTGTTCCATTTCGCGACGGGTGCGCACCCGATCGAGAACGGCAAGTGGCCCGATCTCACCCATCGTCTGGAAGCGACGGTGCAGGGCGCCCCGGTGCTGACCAATTCCGGGCCGGTCCTGGGACTCCGTTTCGACGGGTTCAACGACTGGCTGCTCGCCGCCCCGGACATCCAGACCGCCCGGCCGGTGCTGCCGACCAACCGCCTCACCCTGACCGCGTGGGTTCTGCTGGAGGAGACGGCCTCCAACGGCGGCATCGTCGGCTTCGTCCAGGACAACGGTCCCTTCGAGAAGGGATGGGTGCTCGGGTACAACCGCCAGAACTTCACCTTCGGACTCGCCGGGGCCGGGGCGAAGGACCCCAACCTGGGAGGAATCACCCGCCTGCGCGGTCGGAAGAAGATCGAGACCGGCCGTTGGCACCATGTCGCCGCGACCTACGACGGGACCACGATGAAGCTGTTCGTCGACGGCGAGCCCGACGGGGAATCCACCCAGCAGTCCGGTGACATCCTGTACCCTGCCGAGGGACGCCTGGCGGTCGGTGCCTACGTGGACCAGGACGAGCGGCATCCGATGGAGGGATCGCTCTTCGAGGTGAAGGCCTACGGGCGCGTGATGCCGACAGAGGAGATCCGCGGGATCGCGGAGCGCAACCAGTCGCTCCTGGCCTGGCGTTCGCCGGTGAACCGCGAGCTGCAGTTCGTGGTGAAGCCGTACCTCCAGTTCGGCACCACGGACGGCATGTCCATCCTGTGCGAGACGGCGAAGCCGGCGTTCATGACCGTGGAATACGGGGAATCCCAGCCGCTCAAGACCCGGGCGACCGCGGCGACCGCGGGCAACATCAACGAGGTGCGCCTGGAAGGCCTGAAGCCCTTCACGGTCTACTATTACCGGGTCACCTGCATCGACGCCGCCGGGAACGTGGCCCGCAGCGACATCGCCAACTTCCAGACGGCGCCCGGCGCCAACGCGTCCTGGGCCTTCGGCATCCTCGGCGACACCCAGCGCAATCCCGACATCACCCGCCGTTGCGCCGAGGGGATCTTCGCGCTGCGTCCCAACATGATGATCCACTGCGGCGACGTCGTGGACGACGGCTTCGCCAAGCAGCAGTGGGTCTACGACCTCTTCGAGCCGGCCCAGAGGCTTTTCGCCCATGTGCCGTCCTTCCCGGTCATCGGCAACCACGAGAAGAACTCCCACTGGTACTACGACTACTTCAGCCTGCCCAAGCCGGAGTACTACTATTCCTTCAAGTACGGGAACGCCGAGTTCTTCATGATCGACTCCAACAAGGACCTGTCGCCGGGCAGCGAGCAGTACCGGTGGCTCGACAAGGTGATGGGCGAATCGAAGGCGACGTGGAAGTTCGCCGCGCACCACCATCCGTGCTTCAGCTCGGACGAGGACGACTACGGCGACCGTTGGCGTGGGCGTCCGGACGGTCCGTACGTGGACGGCGACCGCAACGCGGCGAAGCTGATCCCGCTGTACGAGAAGCACGGACTCGACGTCGGGTTCGCCGGACACATCCACAGCTACGAGCGCACATGGCCGGTCCTGCAGATGTCGGTGAACCAGAAGCGCGGCGTGCGCTATGTGGTCAGCGGCGGCGGCGGCGGCGGGCTGGAGCAGGCGGCCCCGCAGCGGGCCTGGTTCACGCTGCACGTTCAGCGGGGACACCACTACTGCTTCATGGTCGTCCAGGACCGGACCATCCAGTTCAAGGCCTACGACGTGGACGGCCGCCTGTTCGACACCTTCGAGCTGACGAAGCCGGACGACCGGTGAAGGAGCCGGGAGCCGAGTGCCGTACACCCTGCTCTCGATCCTGACCTTAATCTCAATCCCAGGACTCGAAGCCTCAGCCGAGGCTCACTTCGGATGAGCGGCGGGAGGATAAAGACAAGGGGTAAGAGTAAGACGCCCGAAGCCCGACGCCTGAAGCCCGCCACCCAACTTCAATTTCCCCCGGATCCAGTCCCCCCGCGGGTGGGGAGGAACGGCTTGCGGAAGGCGTCCGCGAAGTCGTAGCCGCCCTTGAAGTCGTCGCGGCTGTCCTTCTCGGTCTTCGCGAGGATCTTGTGTTCGACCATGTTGAACACCATCTCCCCGAAGTCCTCGCACCGGCGCACGCCCCATTCCTCCAGCACCAGCAGGGTCATCGGACCGTACTGCTTCAGCGCGAACTCGCGGATTCCGTCCAGCAGTTCCTGTCCGGAGACATGCCTTGAGATGTCGGATTCGCGCTTCACCTGGCGCTGGGTGAACTCGAGGGCCTCGCGCAGGAAGAGGTAGGCCTCCCGGTTGTAGCGGGGATCCTTCTCCAGCAGCGGGGCCAGCGGGTCGTTTTCCAAGGGCAGGTCCATCGGGATCTCGGTTGCCGGGGTGGGTCGGCTCAGTGGACCGGCCCGGCGGCCGGATTGGTACCGAGGTGCGGCAGCGGCGGCAAGGGGCGGGCGGCACCGCTGCGGATCCAGATCCTGCCGGCGATGCCGAACAACAACACCACCGCCAGCAGCCAGACGGCCCGGTGCTCCGAGGGGGTGAGATGCTTCATCGGAGTCTCCCGCCAACGGCTCAGCCGACGACGATGTTCACCATCTTCTTCGGCACCACGATGAGCTTCCGCACCGTCTTGCCGGCGAGGAACGGCTGGGCCTTCTCCGCGGCGAGCGCGGCCTTCTCGATGTCCGCCTGCGGGGCGTCCACGGCGACGCGGATGACGTCGCGCAGCTTGCCGTTCACCTGGACCGGCAGCTCGATCTCGGTTTCGACCAGCAGCGCCGGGTCGAACTTCGGCCACGGCGCGTAGGTCAGCGACGCCGGGAAGCCGGTGACGTCGAGGCGCGACCACAGTTCCTCCGCCACGTGCGGCGCGAAGGGCGCCAGCAGCTGGAGGAAGGTCTTCAGCACGGAAGCCGGCCGGGTCGGCCAGGTCATGGCCGTGTTGACGAAGACCATCATCGCGGAGATGGCGGTGTTGAACTGCAGGTGGTCCAGGTCGTAGGTGACCTTGCGGATGCACTCGTGCAGCACCTTGAGCTGCGCCGGTGTCGGCTCGGTCGCCTGGATCGACGGCGAGAGGCGCAACGTTTCGAGCAGCCCCTCCGAACGGTCGTCCTGGGGCGCCACGGCCTCGGCCTGTTCGAAGGCGGTCTCCGCTTCCTCGGCGACGAAGAGGCGCCAGACGCGTCCGAGGAAGCGGTACACGCCCTCGACGCCCTGGGTGTTCCACGGCTTGGTGTCCTGGAGCGGCCCCATGAACATCTCGTAAAGTCGGAAGGCGTCGGCGCCGTACTCCTTCAGCACGTCGTCGGGGTTCACCACGTTGCCTCGGGACTTCGACATCTTCTGCCCGTCCTCACCGAGGATCAGGCCCTGGTTGACCAGCTTGTAGAAGGGTTCGGCCGTCGAGACGTGACCCAGGTCGAACAGGACCTTGTGCCAGAAGCGGGCGTAGAGCAGGTGCAGCACGGCGTGCTCGGTGCCGCCGACGTAGAGGTCGACTCCGGGCGTCCGGCCCGAGGCGCCGCCGGAGCCCATCCAGTAGGATTCCACCGCCTTGTCGGCGAAGGCGTTTCCGTTCCGCGCGTCGAGGTAGCGCAGGTAGTACCAGCACGAGCCGGCCCATTGCGGCATCGTGTTCGTCTCGCGCAGTGCGCCGTCGGGCAGCCGGAGCCAGTCCTGGGCGCGGGCCAAGGGCGGCTGTCCGTCCGACGTCGGCTTGTAGTCCTCTAGCGTCGGCGGCAGCAGCGGCAGGGCGGACTCGGGCAGGGCCTCGTGGTACGAGGTGCCGTCCGCGTCCTGGCGCCAGACGATCGGGAAGGGTTCACCCCAGTAGCGCTGCCGGCTGAACAGCCAGTCGCGCAGCTTGTAGTTCACCGTCTTCTTCCCGAGTCCCTTCGACTCGAGCCAGACGGTGATGGCCCGCTTCGCCTCACGGGTCGGCAGGCCGTCGAGGGAGATCCCGGCGCCCTGCGAGTTCACGGCGGTGCCCTCGTCGCAGAAGCCCTGCCAGTCGGCCTTGGGATCCGGCGGCTGGACGACCTGGACGACCGGCAGCGAGAAGGTCTGCGCGAACTCGAAATCGCGTTCGTCGTGGGCCGGCACGGCCATGATCGCGCCGGTGCCGTAGGTCGCGAGCACGTAGTCGGCGATCCAGATCGGGATCCGCGCGCCGTTCACCGGATTGATGGCGTGGGCGCCGGTCCAGACACCGGTCTTCTCCTTGGCCAGTTCGGTGCGTTCGAGGTCCGACTTGCGGGCCACGGCACCCTGATACGCCTCGACCGCCGACTTCTGTTCGGCCGTCGTGATCTGGGCCACCAGCCGATGTTCCGGCGCCAAGACCATGTAGGTCGCGCCGAAGAGCGTGTCCGGGCGCGTGGTGAAGACTCGGAGCGTCGCGTCGTGTCCGGCGACGGAGAAGTCCACCTCGGCGCCTTCGCTGCGGCCGATCCAGTTCCGCTGCATCTCCTTCAGCGAGTCCGACCACTCGATGGTGTCGAGGTCGTTGAGCAGGCGTTCCGCGTAGGCGGTGATGCGCAGCATCCATTGGCGCATCGGCTTTCGGACGACCGGGAAGCCGCCGACCTCGCTCTTGCCGTCGATGACCTCCTCATTGGCGAGCACCGTGCCCAGCTCCGGGCACCAGTTCACCGGCGCCTCGCTGACGAAGGCGAGACGGCGGGCGTCGCGGTACGCGCGGCGTTGGGACTCGGTGGCGACGTCGGCCGGGTAGGCGAGCGTCGCGATGGGCTCGGCGCGGTTCGTGGCCGGGTTGAACCAGGCGTTGTAGAGCTGGAGGAAGATCCACTGGGTCCAGCGGAAATAGCCCGGGTCGGTGGTGTTCACCTCGCGGGTCCAGTCGTAGCTGAATCCGAGCGACTGGATCTGACGGGTGAAGTTCGCGACGTTCTGCTCGGTGGTGATGCGCGGGTGTTGGCCGGTCTTCACCGCATACTGTTCCGCGGGCAGGCCGAAGGCGTCCCAACCCATCGGGTGCAGGACGTTGTACCCGACCGACCGGCGGTAGCGTGCGAGGATGTCGGTCGCG
The DNA here is from genome assembly GCA_027488845.1 of Verrucomicrobiales bacterium. GTDB lineage: Bacteria > Verrucomicrobiota > Verrucomicrobiia > Limisphaerales > UBA9464 > SXXZ01. Next base: position 68,864 of record JAIYBC010000056.1, read on the forward strand.
GTGTAGCCTTCGGGGTGGCCGACATGGAGTCCCGCACCCGAGGGGTAGGGGAACATGTCGAGGATGTAGTACTTCGGTGGAAGCTCCATCGCCGACGAAACGCGTCCGCCGAGGCCGTGCCGGAGGGCGAACGGATGGTCCGCCGGGACGGACTCGCCAGGATTCCAGGCGCGATAGGTCTGTTGGGCGGTCCAACGCCGTTGCCACTTGGGTTCGATCCGATGGAATGGGTACTGCCTCCGCGACATAAAGGGACGCGGAGCATGGCCGTTCCGACGGTTCCGGTGCAATGCGGCGGTTTGAGGTCGGTTCGGGCTTCCGACGCCGGGAAACGGATTTCCAGTCGAGCGGGCGCTTTTGACCCAGCCGTTTTCCGTTTCTGGACTTTCGGCCGGAAAACAGACCGGGTATGGCCTCCATCGACAGCGTTTCCCGGATCCAAACCAAACCCACTCCGTACCCCTGCCGCTTCCATGAATCCTCCCGCAGTCGGATCGATCGGTTGGCTCGACATCACCGTGCCGGACGCCGAAGCCCTCCGTACCTTCTACAGCAGCGTCGTCGGCTGGAGCTCCATGGCCGTGGACATGGAAGGCTACAACGACCACTGCATGATTCCTCCGGGCACCGATGCTCCTGTCGCCGGGATCTGCCATGCCCGCGGCACGAATGTCGGTCTGCCGCCGCAGTGGTTGCCCTACATCACGGTCGCCGACCTGCGGGCCAGCCTGGAGACGTCGAAGTCGCTCGGGGGCCAACTGGTGGGCGAAGTCCGGGACACGCCGATGGGCCTGTTCGCGGTCATCCAGGATCCCGCCGGCGCCCACTGCGCGCTTTTCCAGGCGGCGGCACCGTCCGCGACCTAGCCGGTTTGGCCGGGCATACCGGAGTCCACCAAACGGAGGACACGTGCCAACGTGGCCAGGTCTTCGGTGGTGTGGGCGGCGCTGATGGCGAAGCGGAAGAAGCCCGCTTCAGGCCCCCCCGGATAGCGGATCCAGGGCGGGTGGATGCCTTCCTTTTCCAAGGCCTTGGCGAGCTGGGCGGCTTCACCGGCGTCCTTCGGAACCCAGGTTCCGACGGGAGTTCGTGGGTCGAAGGAGAACCGCTTCAGCGAGGCCGTGAACTCGGCAAACCGGGCGAGGTTCGAATGCAGTCGGCGGACCCGGCCTGGATGCCGTTCGACCCAGCGGATGGCGGCGGTGGCGGCGGCGAGCAGGGCGATGGGTTGGGCGGTGGATCCGGTGTAGGCGCCGGCGTTGGCCCGCAGGGTTTCCACGGTTTCCGCCGAGCCGAGGACCAACCCGCCGCCGGTCGCGAACGCCTTCGCCAGCGTGACGCATAGGACGAGCCGCGGATCCGAAAGACCCATGGACGCACAGGCGCCGCGTCCTTCCGGTCCGACCGTTCCGGCGCCGTGCGCGTCGTCCACCACGAGCCATCCGTTGCGCGGCAACCGGGCGAAATACTCCCGAAGCGGTGCCAATCCGGGTCGGATTGCGCCGGTGCCATCGACGGCCACGAGGGGGCGTGAACCCCGGGGCAGGGAACGCAGCGCAACGGCCAGGGCGTCGGCGTTCCAGGAGGCGAAGCGGATCACCGGCAGGCCGCACACCCGGGCTCCATCCTGCAGGCAACGGTGCGCCCCGTCGTCGAGGAGCACATGGGAGGCGTGATGGCGGAGTCCGTCGAGGGCGCCGACGGACGCGAGGTATCCGCTCCCGAAGTAGGCGGCGGCGTCGGTGCGGAAGAATCGGGCGGCATCGGACTCGAGGACGTTGAAGGCCGGATGCTCACCGGTGGTGCGACGCGAGGCGCCGGTCTGGAAGGGACCCGACCGGGCCGCGGAGACCAACGCCCGACGCAGGACCGGATTCCAGGCGAGCCCGAGGTAGTTGCATCCGCCGAAGTACAGCCGGACCGAGCGCCCGAGCCGGACGTGGGTGTCGTCGATGAACCCGAGGGGCCGCGGCGAAGATTCGGGTCCGGCGGGCACGAGGTGTCGGAGGTGGGGCTTCAGTCCTCCTGGCGGACGCGGCAGTCCTGGCATTCGGAGACGCCGAGGTGGCGCGCCTGCTCGAGCGCCCGGACGAAGAACTGCTTCCGGGCGGCCTCGGTCGCCTTGGCTTCGGCCGGGCCGTCGGCGACCTGCTTGGCCTTGGCGATCAGCGCAGTCCGCTCCGCCGACAGGGCCGTGGCGCGCGCCGGTTCGTCGGCCCGCCGGAAGTAGCGGCGTCCATCGATCCAGGTCTCGAGGCAGACGCTTCCGGAATCGAGGGGCGAACCGGACCAGATCGAGAAGTCCGCATCCTTGCCGGGTTCCAGCGAGCCGACCCGGTTGTCGATGCGCAGCTGCTTGGCCGGGTTGATGGTCACGAACTTGAGCGCCTCCGCATCCGGGGTGCCGCCGTACTTGACGGCCTTGGTCGCCTCGAAATTGAGGCGGCGGGCGAGGTCGCTGGAATCGGAGTTGAAGCTGACCAGCACGCCGCGGTCCCGCATGAGGCTTCCGGAGTAGGGGATGGCGTCGAACACCTCCACCTTGTAGGCCCACCAGTCCGAGAACGAACTGGCACCCGCCCCGTGGCGCGCGAGTTCGTCGGCCACCTTGTAGCCCTCCAGCACGTGCTGGAACGTGGCCACCTTCACCCCGAAGGACTCCATGATGCGGAGGAAGGCGAGGATCTCGTCCTGGCGATAGCTGTGGCAGTGGATCCAGCGGGTGCCTTCGAGGATCTCGGTCAGGGCCTCCAGTTCGAGATCCCTGCGCAGGGGCGAGCCGTCGGGCAGGGTGCCGCGGGCCCGGGCCTGCTGGTACTGCCGGGCCGCGGTGAAGCGGTTCACGTAGAACGTGCCCACGCCCATCCGCGTCTGCGGGAAGCGGCTCACGTACTTCTCGCCCCAGTTGGCCTGCTTCACGTTCTCGCCGAGGGCGAACTTGATCCCGGCCGGCGCCCCTTCGAGCAGCAGGCCCTGGGGCAGGGCGCCGTCACGCAGCTTGATCACCGCGTTCTGTCCGCCGATCGGGTTCGCGGACCCGTGCAGGAGGTTGGCCACCGTCGTGCCGCCCGCGAGCTGCTGGTGGATGTTGTCGGTCTCCGAGTTGACCACGTCGGCGATCCGCACCATCGCGGTGCTCGGCAAGGTGGCCTCGTTGACCGCTCCGAGGACCATCGAGTGGGAATGGCAGTCGATGATCCCGGGCGCGACGTGAAGGCCGGTGGCGTCGACGACGTGGAATGTCCCGTCCTTCGGCGCGTCTCCGACCGAGACGATCCGGCCTTCCCGAACCACGAGATCCGCCTTCTGCAGGACGCCGCGCGGGCCGCTGGTCCAGACGGTGGCGTTGCGGACGAGCAGGGCGGGCGGGTTGCTGGAGGGGCCGCGCCCCTCGATCGGTGAAAGGGCCACCCGCTTCGCCGCGAACTCGCGGGCCGTGGACTTCTTCTTCCGTTCCTCCTCCTTCGCTTCCTTCACCGGCGTCAGCGAGGCTTCCGTTTCGTGCAGGCGCCCCTCGATCCAGACGGCCCGGACCCGGGCTTCGGGATCGAAGTACCCGCCGGCGTCGCAGAGGGTGAGGTTGGCCAGCTTGCCGGCCTCGACGGTGCCGAGACGGTCACCAAGTCCGCACAGGCGGGCGGGAACCACCGTGAGCGCGGCCAGGGCGTCGGCTTCGGAAAGCCCCCGGTCGATGGCGGAACGCAGGGCGGTCCGGAACGACTTGCGGTCGGAAAGTCCGTGGGTGGTCAGGGCGATCTCGGCTCCGGACCGGCGGATCAACGCGGGATTCTCCGGGGCCCAGTCCCAGGCGCGGAGGAGGTCCAGGGAGATGCCCTCCCAGGCGGCGTCGTCGGGCAGCTTGGGAATGGCCGGGAACCGGACGGGGACGATGAACGTGACCGGGCGTCGGGCGAGTTCGGCGACGAGGTCCGGACGGCGCCATTCCTGACCGGAGGCCACCAGATGGGGGGTGATGCCGAATTCGCCGGCGAGCCGGACGGCGCGGTCCTGCATCAGCACGCTGCCGGGCTCGAACACGAACGAGGACGATTCCGGCTTGTCCACCGCCGGCGCGAGGGCCTCGAGGGCGGCATTGAAGGCGGGGCGCGGACGCCGATCGGGACGTGCGGCGTGGTCCGCGTGGTCGGCGACGTACCACTTCGCGTCCAGCAGGGCCTGACGGATCGCGGCGATCCCGCCCATCAGCGAATTGGGATAGGCTTCGTCGCCTGGGGTCGGGGCGAACGCCGCATGGCGGGTCGTTTCGGCCGCGAGGATGGCCTCGTTGGGGGAGGTGGAACCGAGTTGGATCGCCGCCGCGCGGCCGCGCAGAAGGCCGGTTGTCGGGACGACATTCGCCGCGGTGAAACCGATCTCCCGCAGTTCGGAAAGCACCTTGCCATCCGGCGAGAGGTCGTCCGCGACCCGGCGTTCGGGCGAGATGTCCTTCAGTCCATGGGACGGTCCGGGACGTCCCGGGTCCGACTCCTGGCCGGGCACGCCGAAGAAGCGAGGCGCTCCGGAGGTCAGGTTGCCGCGGTCCTCCTCCGACTCCGAGGTGTCGACCGGCGGCTTCTTGGCGCCCAGGGCGAGGTGGGGATCGATGAAGCCCGCGTAGACGACGGTTCCCGTGAGGTCCCAGACCCTGGAACCCGCCGCCGGCGCCAAGCCCACTCCGACGGCTTCGATCCGGCCGTCTCGGAGGATGACGGTGGCGTTCGTCAGCTCCACCCCGGGCTTCACGAAGACGCGGGCGTGGACGAGGGAGTCATGGCGACTGGGGTTCGGGTTGAAGCCCGGGGCATTGAAGGTCTCCGCGGCCAGGGAGGTGAAGAAAAGGCCGACGGACAGCGAACGGACGACCCGTCCGAGTGTGTTCGTGGCGCTTCGGGCGGTGGGGAGGGCGTTTCCCGGAGGCATCGGGTGGATCGTACGGGGCGTTGGATCGAAGTCGAGCCGTGGCGTCATGGGAATGTAACCGGAACCCGGATGACACCGCTTGCCCGAGGGTGCGGAATTCTTTTCCTTCGCCATCGCGAACCGCTCGGCGCAATCCTGTCCGCAGCACATGACCCAAGTGCTCCCCATGCCACGCAAGAACTCCGTCCTCGCCTTCACCCTGATCGAGTTGCTTGTGGTGATCGCCATCATCGCCGTGTTGGCGGGCATGTTGTTGCCGGCTTTGGCCACGGCGAAGTCCAAGGCCTCCTCAGTCCAGTGCATGGGCAACCTCCGTCAGTGGGGGCTTGGGCTCCAGCTCTACTCCACGGAGAACCGGGATGCGATCCCGCGGGATGGCACCGACAACGGCGGCCAGTACGGCGTCGACACCGGATCCAGTTCGGGACCGGGAAGTCCGTGGGATCCGTATGCGTGGTTCAACAGCCTGCCTTCGATGGTGGGGCAGCAGACGTTGTCGAACCACGTGTCCCGGGCCACGGGGGCGAATCCTCAGGACGTCCTGCCGTTCCCGGGCAAGAATGGGAAGTTCTGGCATTGTCCCTCGGCCAAGGCGGCCGCGGCGGATCGGTTCCTGCGGGGCGGGACCTTCGGCTTCTTCAGCTACACCATGAACCTGGACCTGAAGCTCTTGTCGTCGATACGCAACGGTGTCCAGGGCAACGCGTTCGACTATCCCAGCATGCCCATGCTCGGGGCGCTGCAGAACCCGTCCGCGACCGTGCTGCTCGTGGATGCCGCCTTCAGCCCGACCCTCGAGACCTACACGGGTGAGCCCAACCGCAACGGCATCTTCCCCGCCTCGCGCGGTGACCGCGTCGCCGCCCGGCACAACGGCCGTGGCGATCGCGGTGGTGGCAACCTGGTGTTCACCGACGGCCACGCCCAGTTCTTCCGACGTTCCTACATCACCAACGGCACCTCGGGCCGCGAGGAGCGGTTCAACTCCGACGTGATCTGGAACCCGAACCGCGAACGATTCTGATTTGCCTGCCTGTCCCTTCACCGATTCCAACCATGATCCTTCGAGCCCTGTTCGCCCTCGCTCTCCTGTTCGCGGGGGCCTCGTCTTCCCTGGCGCAATCCCTGGTCGCCCAGTGGGACTTCAACAACACCGCCGCACAGCTGAATCCGACCGCCGGCAGCGGGACGATCTCCGTCCTGGGCGGGGTCGCACTTTCCTCGGCTTCGGGAACCGGATCTTCCGACCCGGCCGCCACCGCAGACCAGGCGATCAGCCTCACCGGTTTTCCGGCCCAGGGGAACGCGCCGCGCACCGCGGGCATCGAGATCGCCGTCGGTACCACCGGCTTCCGTGACATCGTGCTCAAGTTCGACTTCCGCTCCAGCAACACGGGCAGCCGCAAGGTTCAGGTGCTCTACACGGTCAACGGAACCGATTACGTCGACGGACCGTCCTACCTGATCAACACGGGAGGGGCGTTCACCAACGAGTTGACCGCCGATTTCTCGTCCGTGGCCGCCGCCAATGACAATCCGCTGTTCCGCGTCCGGATCGTCTCCGATTTCGACGGCGCCGCCTATGCGGCCGTCAGCGGCACCTACGGCACGACGGGAACCTGGCGCTTCGACTATCTCACCGTTTCCGGAAATCCCTCCGGCACCGGACCGGTGGCCCCCTCCATCACAGGTCAACCCCAGGACCAGACCGGTTTCATCGGCGGCACGGCGCAGTTCGGTGTGACGGTCGGTGGCACGGCGCCGTTCGCCTTCCAGTGGCGTCGCAATGGCGAGGCGATCGACGGGGCGACCGCCCAGACCCTGGTGCTCACCAACCTGACCGCAAACTCCCAAGGCCGGTTTTCCGTGGTGGTCACCAACGCCGTGGGCCGCGCCGAAAGCCAGGAGGCGGTCCTGACCGTCATCCCCGACCCGAGCGCGACGCCGATGTCGATCGCCCAGGTTCGCCAGGCGTTCCTGCCGACCACCGAGACCAACACCAACAACGTCAATTCCGCCACCCTCTACACGGTGGAAGGTGTGGTGACGACCCACGTCAGCCTCACCACCGCAGGCAACGCGCTCTTCTACCTGCAGGATGACACCGCGGGCATCGCCGTGTTCTGGGGCGGGGCCTCGTTCGTCCCCGCCGCCGGCGACCGGCTTCGCGTCCGCGGGCCGGGCACCTATTTCAACGGCCTGCTCCAGCTGGTTCCCGGAGCCGCCGGTGGCTCGGTCAACCGGATCTCCACCAACAATCCGCTGCCGACCCCGAGGCTCCTCCCGTTGGAATCCTTGGTCACCCGGCAGGATGGCAGCGGAGCCACCTTCGACCACACGGCGTTGGAGGCCTTCGAAGGTTCGTTGGTGACCCTCACCAACATCCAGCTCGCCCTGCCGGAAGCCGCCGCGATCAGCTATCCGAACGGCAATAACCTGACCGTGTACGACTCCACCGGGGTCGCCTTCGATCCGACACTGTTCAACTTCCGGGTGGACGCCCGGGTGACCGAGATGATCGGCCAGCCGGTGCCCGTGGGCCGGATCGCCGTCACCGCGGTGCTCGGCCAGTTCGATTCCAGCAACCCCCGGACGATCGGCTACCAGTTGCTCCCCACCCGGTCGGCCGATGTGGTCACCGACAGCCGGCCGCCCGTGGTCCGGTTCACCAACGTGCTCTCCCAGTTGGTTCGCGCCGGCGACCTCCCCACCAACACCTTCAATGAGATCACGCTCCTGCCCGGGGAGAAGCTCACCACCTCGGCCATCGCGTTCGACGTCGACGGACTTCCGGTCCAGTTGGCCGCGGCGGACGCCCCGGCGGGCGCGGAGTGGTCGCTGAGCGGCTCGGGTACGCCTTCGGCCAGCGCGACGCTGACCTGGACGGCGGGAGCCGCCGACGTGGGTGTCGCCTACGCGGCCAAGCTGCATGTGTGGACCTCCCGCGCCACCAACACGCTGGTCCTTCAGCTCTACACCCCGACCGTCGCGGAGCAGGGGATCGTGATCACCGAGTTCATGCCGGCGCCGACCGATGTCACCAATTCGCCGGCCTACAACCTGTTGCAGCGGGCGAGCTACCCGAACTTCACCGCGGACGCCTCTCCCGGGAACCTCGACGAGTATGTCGAGGTCGTGAACCTCGGCTCCGAAAGCGTGGACCTCGTCGGATGGACCCTGGCCGACGCGGTTTCCCGGACGCATCAGTTCTTCATCCCGGTCACGCTGGCCTCCTCGAACGCGGTGGTCCTCTACGGCGGTCCGCTCAACGGCAGTGAGCCGACGCTGCCCGCCGGCGTGCACTACGAACCCGCGAGCCTTGCGAGCGGCGGACGCCTTCTCGCCCTGAACAACGGGGGTGACACCCTCCTCCTTCGGAACGCTTCGAGCCGACTGATCAGCCGCATCCTGTACGGCGCCGAAGGCACGAACATCGCCTCCCAGGTCCGGAATCCCTCAGGAACCGGGGCGTTCGTCCCCCACACCTCCGTGGGTGGGCGCTTCGGCTCTCCGGGCCTCCGTTCGGGAGGCGCCCTGTGGACCGAGACGGAGGCGCCGGTCGTGGAACTTCCCGTGGTCACGGTTCCTCCCGCGTCCCGTACCAACGTCTCCGGAACCCTCGCCACCTTTTCGGTGGGCGTCGGTGGAACTCCTCCGTTCACCTACCAGTGGCGCTTCGGCACCCGCCTGCTGGACGGTGCGACCAACGCGACGCTCTCCCTGGAGAACGTCCAGGCCGTCAACCAGGGCGAATACTCCGTCGTGGTCCGCAACGCCGCCGGCACCGTGACCAGCGATTTCGCGGTGCTGACCGTGGTTCCCGACACCGCCGTCGTGCGCACGATCGCAGATGTCCGGTCCACCATCGCCGATCCGGCGACCAGCACCAACGACGTCGCCTCGGCCGAGTCGTTCACCGTGGAGGGGGTCGTCACCACTGCGGTCAACCTGACCACCAGCACGAGCCGACTCTTCTACATCCAGGATGCCACCGCGGGCATCGCGGTCTTCTGGCGCAACAGCACTCAGTTGCCGGCACAGGGCGACCGGGTGCGTGTCGTGGCGCCGATCAGCTTCTTCAACGGGCTGCTTCAGATGGTTCCGAATGCCACCAACACCGCGACCTCGGTCACCGTGGTCGGAAACGGCGTCGCCCTGCCGACACCGACGGTCTTGGACGCAGGTGCCAATGACTTCGCCCTCCTGGAGAGCTTGGAGGGAAGCCTGGTGGTGATGCGCAACGTCCGCGTCAACCGTGACGCCGCCACCTTCGGCTCCGGACAGAATGTCGTGGTCACCAACTCGGCCGGCCGGACCGGGGTCATCCTCCGCATCGACTCCCGTGTCACCGAGATCGTCGGGACGGCGCGTCCCACCAACGCCGTGGACATCGTCGGCGTGCTGAGCCAGTTCGACGGTTCCAACCCCCGGAACACCGGCTACCAGGTCATTCCGACGCGCCTCGTCGACATCGTCCCCGTCCAGGCCCATCCGCCCATCGAGGTGCGTGTGGAACGGTTGGTCGGAGGCGCGGTTCGGTTGCTATGGAACCATGTGCCCGGCAGGACCTACCGTGTCCTGCGCTCCGCCACGTTGGACGGTGTCCCCACCGTCTCGGGGGAGGGCGCCTTGGAAGGATCGTTTGAGGATGCGGCTTCAGGCCCGGTGGGCTTCTACCGCATCGTCGCCCCGTGATGAAACAGGCCGCCCGGGTCCGCGGGGAGCGAAGCCGTCCATGGCGGAGTTCCCCGCGGGACCGATGCGGGTTTGACACCCACACGCATCACTTTTAGCCTGCCTCCCCATGGAAACGGTTGCCACCCAAGAGTCGATTGTCACCCTCACCGAGAGTGCCGCCCGCCAGATCGGTTCGATGCTGTCCGGCGATCCCGAGAACGCGGGCAAAAGCCTGCGCGTCTTCGTCGAGGCCGGAGGCTGCTCCGGGATGCAGTACGGGATGGTGTTCGACGAGAAGCGTTCCGACGACCTCTCCGTGGAATTCCTCGGAGTGGGTGTCGTGGTCGATCCCTTCTCGGCCAACTACCTCCGTGGTTCGGTCATCGATTTCAGCGACGCGATGACCGGCGGTGGATTCAAGATCAACAATCCGATGGCGCACAGCAGCTGCGGATGCGGCAAGTCGTTCTCGGTCTGAGACGCTCTCCGGATTCCTGTTCTTCCAGACGCCGCCCCTCAGCAGGGCGGCGTTTTTTTTTGGTGGCTGGCGTGGTCCGGGATGGGATGGACGGACAGCCAAACGCCTGATGAGCGGGATTCTTCGTCCGATTACGGTGTGGGGGTTGCCATCGGTTCCGTTATTTGACAGGCTGCGGCCCGCGTGGCACCAAGCGCGTGTGTCCGGCGTCATTTCCGGGCCTTCCCTCCGTATTCCAACTTCCGGTTGGTTCGGATCTGGGTCGGCCATGGGGACGCGGCCGCGGGCTACCAACTGCACCAACGATCCGTTTAGTCCAAGCATGATCATGAAATCGTCACCCCCCACCGTGAAGAGCCTGACCTGGGGCTTGGTCGCGCTCGTCGCGGCGCTGTCTGGCCCGTCCCTTTCCGCCCGTGAATCCGAGTCGGATCGCGAGATGCGCACCAAGAACCGCCAGACCTACGAGGTCATTGTCGGCGACTACTACACCGGCCGTTCCCCCTATTTCCGCGGCTCCGGCCCGGTTGAGCCGAAGTCCGAACCCGTTGTGGTGGCCGCCGCGGCCGCCGCTCCGGCCGCCCGTCCCGGCGTTCCCTGCTCGGTGATCAACACCGGGTTGGTCAGCATGACCAAGACCGCCCCGGCCGAGGCGACCCTGAACGAACCTTTCAGCTACGAACTGAAGCCGCTGGCCAACGCCTGCGTCGGCAACGTGGTCGTCACCGACATGGTTCCCGAGGGAACCGAGTTGGTCAGCACCGAGCCCCAGGCTTCCGTGTCCGGCAAGACCCTGACTTGGAACCTGGGTTCGATGGACGCCGGCGAGAGCAAGTCCCTCAAGGTGACCGTCAAGCCGGTCCGTGAGGGCACGCTCGCTTCCTGCGCCACGATCAAGGCCGATCCCCGCGTCTGCGCCCAGACCTTCGTCGGCAAGCCCCAGTTGGCCATCGAGAAGACCGGACCGGAGCTGGCCCAGCTCGGCTCCGATGTCGCCTACAACGTGGTCGTCAAGAACACCGGCACCTCGATCGCCCGCAACGTGGTCGTGACCGACAAGTACCCGGCCGGCCTCGGTGGCGTGGGTGAGAAGACCTATCCGGTCGGCGACCTCGCCCCCGGCCAGTCCAAGTCCATCGCGGTCACCCTCAAGGCCGCCGAGCGCGGACGTCACTGCAACCTGGCCGTCGCCAGCTCCAGCAACACCGCCTCGGTCCAGGACGATGCCTGCACCACCGTGGTCAAGCCCGGCCTGAAGCTCACCAAGACCGGTACGCCTCAGTTGTTCATCAACAAGCAGGCGACCTACCAGATCGTGGCCGAAAACACCGGCGACACCGACCTGACAGGCGTGGTCGTCACCGACACTCCTCCGGCCCAGACCAAGATCGTCTCCGCCCCGGGCGCCACCATCGCGAACAACGTCGCCACCTGGAACGTGGAGACCCTCAAGGCGGGCGAGAAGAAGACCTTCTCGATCGTCCTGACCTCCAGCACCTCGGGCAAGTACTGCAACGCCGCCACCATCAGCACCAAGGAAGGTCTGCGTGAGGCCTCCGAAGCCTGCACCATCTGGAATGGCGTCTCCGCCGTCCTCCTCGAGGTTGTCGACGATCCCGATCCGCTCCAGATCGGTGAGTCCACCCTCTACACCATCAAGATCACCAACCAGGGCAACTCCGACCTGAGGGACGTCATCGCCGTGGCCCAGTTCGCCAAGGAAATCAACCCGACCAGCAGCCAGGGTGGCACGGTCGACGGCAAGACGGTCAAGTTCCCGACCATCCCGACCCTCGCGCCCAAGAAGACGGTGACCTACACCATCTCGGCCAAGGCCGCCGAGATCGGTGACCACCGCCTCAAGGTCGTCCTCACCGAGAGCGAGCTCCTCTCGCCGATCGTCGAGGAAGAGTCGACCCGCGTGTACTGATCCGAACCGGATCCGCGAATTCAGGAAGGGGCCCCGGTTTCGGGGCCCCTTTTTCTTTTCCCGCATTCCTTGCGGATGCCTCCCAAAGGGCGGCTCTGGACCGGGTAGGCTTGCCGGGGATTCCGCCGCTGTGCTTCACTTTGTCTCCCGGTATGGAGGACACCAATTCACTGATCGAGCAGCGTCGCAGCCACCTCGCAGGGCTTGCCGAAAAGGGCGTCAACCCGTTCATGAACAAGTTCAGCCCCGAAACGGGCTGCGACACCGCCCGCTCCTTGATGGCGAAATGGGACGCCTGGAACAAATCCACCGACCCTGCCAAGGGTGAGCCCGTCGGGTGGCCCGAGGGACACCGCGTCCGACTTGCCGGCCGCATCACCGCCCACCGGGACATGGGCAAGAGCCACTTCCTCGACCTCCGCGACGTCTCCGGTCGGATCCAACTCTGGTTCCAGAAGGCCGTCTTCACCGAGGAGCAGTGGGCGCAGTTCAAGCTCCTCGACCTCGCCGACCACGTCGGCGTCGAAGGGACCCTCTTCGTCACCCGCATGGGCGAGCCGTCGCTCAAGGTCGAGTCGTTCGTCCCCCTCTCCAAGGCGCTCCGCCCACCGCCCGCCAAGTGGGAGGGCCTCGCCGACACCGAGATCCGCTACCGTCAACGCTACCTCGACCTGATCGCCAACGAGGAGGTCCGGAAGACCTTCCAGGCCCGGTCGCTCATCCTCCGCGAGATCCGCGACTTCTTCCACGAACGGGGCTATGTCGAGGTCGAAACCCCGATGATGCAGGCGATCCCCGGCGGTGCCGCGGCGCAGCCGTTCAAGACCTACCACAACGCGCTCGGCTGCGAGTTCTACATGCGCATCGCGCTCGAGCTTTACCTCAAGCGTCTCCTGGTCGGCGGTGTGGACAAGGTCTTCGAGATCGGCCGCAACTTCCGCAACGAGGGCCTTTCCCGGCGGCACAACCCCGAGTTCACCATGCTCGAGGCCTATGAGGCCTATGGCGACTACGCCACCATGATGGAGACGGTGGAGTCGCTCATCCGGCGGCTCGCGTTGAAGGTGGCCGGCACCCTCAGGATCGAACACCGCAACGCCCAGGGCGAGGTGTACAAGGTGATCGACCTCTCCCACTGGCGCCGGGCCCGGTACAAGGACCTCGTCCGGGAAAAGGCCGGCGAAGACTGGTTCCGTATCACCCCTGAGGAACGCCGCCGTCGTGCGGTCGAAGACCTCAAGCTGTCGGGTGACATCGCCGCGGCCTACGAGGACTTCGAGGTCACCGGCGCCGTGTTCGAGAAGCTCGTCGAGCCGACCCTGATCAACCCCACCTTCGTCACCCACCTTCCCAAGGAGCTGGTGCCGCTGGCGAAGATCTCGGCGGACGACCCCACCACGGTCGAGGTGTTCGAGTGCTGCATCAACGGCCAGGAAATCTCCCCGGGCTACACCGAGCAGAACGACCCCGTCGCCCAGCGCAAGGCCCTGGAGGAACAGGCCGGGGGCGAAAAGCAGAAGCTCGACGAGGATTTCCTCGTGGCCCTGGAACACGGAATGCCCCCGGCCGGCGGCATCGGCATCGGCATCGACCGCCTCTGCATGATGCTCCTTGGCCAGGAAAGCATCCGCGACGTGATCCTCTTCCCGCAGCTGCGTCCGAAGGAGTGATCCGCCGGGGTAGGAGACGACGTGAGGAGTCTCACGCCTCTCCATTCCGCCGGCTCTAATCCGTTGACGTCGTCATCGCGTCGGCGAATCTCCGCGCCTTTCGTATGCCTCGCATCCAGCGCGCCCTGCTTTCCGTCTCCGACAAGTCCGGTCTCATCGACTTCGCACGCGTCCTCGCCTCCGCCGGCGTGGAACTCCTCTCCACCGGAGGAACGGCCAAGGCCATCCGCGACGCAGGCCTCGCGGTGAAGGACATCTCCGAGCACACCGGATTCCCCGAGATGCTCGACGGCCGCGTGAAGACGCTGCATCCGAAGGTGCACGGCGGTTTGCTCTACCTGCGGGACAATGCGGAACACGAGTCCACCGCCGCCGCCCACGGCATCACCCCGATCGACCTCGTGGTCGTGAACCTCTATCCGTTCGAGGCCACCGTCGCGAAACCCGGGGTTTCACTGCACGACGCCATCGAGAACATCGACATCGGCGGGCCCTCCATGCTCCGCAGCGCGGCAAAGAACCACGAGAGCGTCACCGTGGTCGTGGATCCCGCCGACTACATCCAGGTGGCCGAACAGATCCGCTCCGAAGGTGGCACCACCCTGGAGTTGCGACGCTCGCTCGCGGCGAAGGTCTATGCGCGTACCGCCGCCTACGATGCCGCCATCGCCGCCCACCTTTCGCGCGAGTTCAGCGGTGGCGTGGTCCCGCCGCCCGCCTTGGCCGTCAGCGCCCCGCTGGTCCAGCCCCTGCGTTACGGCGAGAATCCCCACCAGAAGGCGGCGCTTTACGGCAGGTTCCGCGACCACTTCCTGCAGCTCCATGGGAAGGAACTCTCGTACAACAACATCCTCGACCTCACCGCCGCCGCCGCACTGATCGGCGAGTTCACGGGCGCCGAGCCGACGTTGGCCATCCTCAAGCACACCAACCCCTGCGGTGTGGGGCAGGGGACGACGCTCGCCGAGGCTTGGGACCGCGCGTTCGCCACCGATCGTCAGGCGCCCTTCGGCGGCATCATCGCTGTCAATCGCACCCTGGACGTCGCCTGCGCCCGCCAGATCGCCGAGATCTTCAGCGAGGTCATCATCGCCCCGGACTTCGCCCCGGACGCCCTTGAGGTCCTACGGCAGAAGAAGAACCTCCGGCTCCTGCGCGTGATCGGGAATCCGGCCGCCGTTGTCCCGCACGACATCCGCAGCGTCGGAGCCGAATCCTTCCTGTGGCAGGAGCGGGATCTGAAGGGCACGACCGAGGCCGACCTGCGGGTGGTGACCCGGCGTTCACCGACGCCGGAGGAACTGCGGGCCATGCTCTTCGGATGGCGGGTGGTGAAGCACCTGAAGTCCAACGCCATCCTCTATTGCGGCGCCGATCGGACCCTCGGCGTCGGTGCGGGACAGATGAGCCGTGTCGATTCGAGCCGCATCGCGGTCTGGAAGGCCGGGGAAGCCGGATTGTCGCTCCGTGGCAGCGTGGTCTGTTCCGACGCCTTCTTCCCGTTCGCGGACGGCCTGGTCGCCGCCGCCGAAGCGGGAGCGACCGCGGCCATCCAGCCGGGCGGATCGGTGCGGGATGCCGAGGTCATCCAGGCCGCCGACGAACGGGGCGTTGCCATGGTGTTCACCGGGGTCCGGCACTTCCGTCACTGAGCCGGAATCGGGCGCAGGGGAGGGCCACGCCAAGGCGCCAGACCGCGTACGGAGACGCTGGTTCCCGTGACGCATCCGAACATCGGCAGGCGGTCGCCATTTCGGTTCCGCCTCCGGCTTCCCCTTGGCGTCTTGGCGATTTCGCGTGAGGGCTCCCGTGGCTCCCATGAGGGATCTCAGCCGGGAATGCCTGAAGTCGATCGCCAGTACGCAGGACGCGGCAGGGAGACCGTGTGCGCCGATCCGGTTCCGGATCGACGTACGATGTCCCTTCCGCGCCCCGCGTCCTCGACGATGTCCTGCCGAAGGGCCCTGTTCATGCCGCGGCCTCCATCAACTCCTGCGTGCGCGAACGGACGAGGCCCTGCCTGAAATGGCGCTTCCGGGCGGCGCCGACCTTCTCCTCGAAGAGCGAGGGGAACACCAGCAGCGGGTGGGGCTCCAGCCAGGCAAGCGCGGCGGCCTCGTTGGCTGCGCGGTGGAGCTGCAGGATGAGGTCCGTGGCGGTCGCCTTCGCCAGCAGCGGGCGCAGCAGGTCGTTCTTGAGCCGCTCGAGGTCGCCCTCGTCGGCGAAGCGGAACGGCACCGCGGGGTCGGGATGCCGGTCGAAGCGGTCGGATTCCCCCGTCCGCCCGGTCGGCGTTGTCGGTCTGGCATTCATGTTTCTGTGCATAGTTCTGTCTCCGAGTCTCTGGCGTCCTGCTCCGAAGGCGGCGGACGCCGTGCCGCCAAAACAAAAAACCCACATCCGTCAGGCGGATGTGGGTCGGAAAACGGTTCGAATCTCCTCTAGGAAACGACCTCCACATCGCCCGGTGCGCCGGCGGAATGCCAGCGGCAAGTCGGGGAGCTCTGGAGCAGCCCACGCTTGCTTACCTGAATGAAGTTGGCGGTCATTCCGATCATCGAACGGCCGCGTTTAGACCCGATTTGGACTTGGGTGTCAATGGTTCAATTCTTGGGATCTCTGAACGCTGGACGCGATCGCGGGCCGATTTCCGCCGTTCCGAGACCTCCCGTCGCCTTCATGCGTGCTGCTTCGCAAGCCCCGGCCGGCCGGCATCCGGATCGGTCCCCCGCCCGCGATTTGGGTGGCGCCATCGCGCTTCGGACGTAGCCTCGGCCTCCATGTTCGCGGTGTTTTCCGGTCTCCTCGCCGGGTTCCTCCATGTCCTGTCCGGCCCGGACCACCTGGCCGCGGTGGCTCCCATCGCGGTCCGCGCACACCGGCGCGCGTGGACCAGCGGCGTGCGATGGGGAATCGGGCATTCCGCCGGAGTCCTCCTGATCGGCCTCCTCGCCGTGGCCTTCCGTCAGGCGCTGCCCTTGGAGCGGATTTCCGCCGGAAGCGAACGCCTCGTCGGCGTGCTGCTCATCGCCATCGGATTCTGGAGCCTGCGCGAGGCGCTGAAGGTCGAGGTCCACACCCATGAGCACGAGCATGACGGCCAGGCCCACGGACACGTCCATTTCCATGGACCGGGCCATTCCCATGGCCCATCGGATGCGTCAGGTCCCCATGCCCACGGACATGCCGCCTTCGGCATCGGGACGCTCCACGGACTGGCGGGCAGTTCCCATTTCCTGGGCGTCCTCCCGTCGTTGGCCTTCTCCAGTCGCTGGGATTCCGTGGCGTACCTGATCGCCTTCGCGGTGGGCACCGTGGCCGCCATGGCGGGTTTCTCTGCGATCCTCGGCACCGTGGCCGCCCGCTGGACCGGTGCCGCCCGCGGCCTCTACCGGGGCCTGCTCTGGACCTGTGCCACGGCCGCCCTCGGCGTTGGCACCTGGTGGCTGTTCGCAGGCCCGGCCGGCGCCTGATTCGGACGGGAAAGGGGGACAACCATGGGGTCCGGTTCCGCCAACGCCTCCTATCGGGGACGCATCGCGCCATCACCGACCGGTCTGCTCCACCTCGGTCACGCCCGCACTTTCTGGATCGCCCACCGCCGCGCCCGAGAGGCGGGAGGTGTCCTCGTTTTCCGCAACGAGGACCTCGACGGCGACCGCGTCCGCCCCGAGTTCGTCGAGGCCCAGTTGCGCGATCTCCGGTGGTTCGGCATCGAATGGCTGGAAGGTCCCGATGTCGGCGGCCCTCACGCTCCGTACTCCCAAAGCGGTCGGCTTCCACTGTACCGCGACGTGTTTGAACGCCTCCGGCGGATGGGGATGGTCTATCCCTGCCGATGCTCCCGGAAGGACATCGCCTTGGCCGTTTCGGCCCCGCATGCCGCCGACGACGAACCGGTCTATCCCGGCACCTGCCGCGGCCCGACCGACTGGGCCGCTTCCCCGGGGCGTCCCGTGGCCTGGCGGTTCCGTGTGCCGGACGGCGAGGTGATCGGATTCATGGATCGCGGCTTGGGCCCGCAACGCTTCGTCGCCGGACGCGACTTCGGGGACTTCGTGGTCGTCCGTCAGGATGGTCTGCCAAGCTATCAGCTGGCCTGCACCGTGGACGACCACCTCATGGGGATCACCGAGGTTGTCCGCGGCGCGGACCTCCTGGTCAGTACCGCGCGTCAGATCCTGCTCTATCGGGCGCTCGGCTGGGTGGTTCCCGACTTCTTCCACTGTCCGCTCGTCACCGACGAAAACGGCGTCCGCCTTGCCAAGCGGCATGCGGCCCTGGCCTTGGCCACGCTTCGCGAGCAGGGGAGGTCCCCGGAGTCCCTCAGGGCTTCTGGATGAAGCCGTGGTGGAGTCCGAGGTAGTACGGCAGGAGGAACACCGTCCCGCTGCCCAACACGTTGCCGTCGCCCCCGTAGTTGAGCGTCCACGGATCGGTGTTCCAGTGTTCGAAGTGACGGTTCTCGACCGGCAGCACCTTCCCGTTGGTCCGGTGGCCACGGCCCAGGTCCTTGGGCTCGTACAGGTCCTTCGACTTCTGCGGAGGCAGGATCACCACGTCCAACCGGTGGCTGTTCTTCGAGGCCCAGTCCAGCCGGTCGAGTGGGAAGCCGCGCAACGTGGCCATCGAATCCTCGTGCCAACCCTTCCACGGCGTGACCGGGAACTCGCCCCAGACGTTCCGGATGGACTGGTCCATCCCGTGCGGGGCGAAGGTGAAGTGGAAGAACGGGTTCATCTCCGGGGCCTCCATCGCCCAGTAGGCGAAGAACGAGAAGAGCACGCGGTCCCGCACCTCGGGATCCTTGCCGTACTTCATCAGGTTGTAGAAGCACATGAACGCCATCTCGTCGTCGGACTGGTTGCCCGAGCCGGGCCCGAACTGGACCTTGGGGAAGGTCAGGTTCTGCGCGTATCCGTGCTTCACCACGAGTTCCCGGGCATGGGCGTTGTACTTGGGATCCCCGGTGATGTGGGACGCCACGGCGAGGTAGCTCAGCATGCTCAACGAGTTGAGTCCGCGCTCCGGCCACCAGCGTCCGTCGCCGTTCACCGTGTCGGGGCCGTAGGTCGCCCAACGCGTCGGCTTGCCGTCGATGTCGGTCAGCGTGAAGCCGTGGGCCACGAGATGGTCGGTGAGGTCCCGGACCACTTCCCGCACGCGGTCCTTCTCCGCCTCGGACTTCGCGACATGGTCGAAGTAGGCGGCGTGGAAGAAGTAGTGTCCGTCCAGTTCGTCGCTGCTCGTGTCCGACTTCCAATACCACTTCCCGTCCGCGCTCTTGGGCCAACGGGGCTCATAGACCTTCCACAGGGCGTCGCGCTTCGCCTCCTCACGGTCGCCTTCGATCCGGCCGACGTTCGGGTCGGGCCATTCCACCGGCCGGATCGTCCGGGCGACGTACCCCTTGGGCGGCGAAGGATTCCCGCCTTGGGTCACCTTCTGCAGGAAGCGGAGCGCCTCGAAGGCCTGTATGGCCCGCGTCCGGTTGGCCGGATCGCCCGTCGCCGCGAAGCCGAAACATTCCCCGGCTCCGTACATCGCCGTCCAAAGCCCGTCGTTGTCGGAGTCGCCCGGATTGGCGGTGGACTTGTCCGCCCTCCGCCCCAGCGGCGCCTCGGCCGTGTAGCCGAACGGCGTGCGCTTGACGTACTTCGCGATCTCGTCCTCGTAGAACGCCGCCTTGCGGGCCAGCGTCATCGATTCGAACCGGATCCTCCCGACTCCGTTCGTCGTGGCCAGCCACGCCTGGCCGTCGCGGTCCACCCGCACCGAGGAAACATCGTCGTTGGGCAGCCACCGCAGGCCTTGTCGGTAGTGGAAGTCGGTGCCGTCCCAGCGGATCACACCGAGGTGCGTCGAGAACCACACCGATCCGTCTGGAGCGGCGGCGATTCCGGTGAAGTCGTTCCAAGGAAGCCCATCCTTGCCTTCGTGGAACCTCCACCCGTCGCCTGTCCGGCATCCCACTCCGGCCTTGCTGGCGAACCAGAGCCGTCCAGCGGAGTCGAAGGCCGCACCCAAGACGTCGCGGACCGCCCAGGCCCGTCCGCCACCGTCGAGCACCTCCAGCGGTGACCACTGTTCTCCGACCTTCGTCCGAAGTCCGCCCGAGGTGGCGACCACCACTTCGCCGTCCTTGCCCACCGTCAGTTGCCGGATCTCCAGCTCGGAAGGCCAGGACACCGGACGGGTCTGTCCTTCGCTCCAGGTCAGCAGGGAATTGCGGGTGGCGATCCAGAAGGTGCTTCCCGAGCGGAAGATCTGACGCACGTCAGCCCATGGTACCGCAGCGGAGGCGGGACGGCCCTCCGGCACGGGCATCGGGAAGGTGTCCGGGGAGTTGGCGGCGCCACCGGGCTTCGGTGCCCATTTGGCGCCATCCCAGTTGAACCAACGTCCACCGGAGAACGCCAGCGGCCGGCCTTCCGCGTCCAGTTCCAGCAGCGCCACGGACCCCGTAGGCAGACCCGCGGGCGTGTCGGCCATCTCCTGGAGGAACGCCTGCGGCGCCGGTTGGAATCCGGGCGAATCCGCGGCGCGTGCGAGGAGCAGCGAAGCCCCCAAGGCGAAGGACAGGAGCGGGCGGAAGAACATTGGGAGATCGACGTGGCGCAAGGTTTGGAATTCAGCCCGCGCCGGGACTTCCGCTTCGTTCGTGTCAGGAGACGGACCGGACGGCTTGCGAGAGTTCGCGGACGAATCCCGAGACGTACGGGACGAGGTCCGGGGAGGTGCCCTTCTCGGCGATGCGGTTCACGATGGCGCTCCCGACGACGATCGCCTCGGCGTGGGTGGCCACCTCCCGCGCCTGTTCGGCGTTGGAGATGCCGAACCCGACCGCGATGGGCATCGGGGAATGCGCGCGGATGCGGCCGGTCATCTCGGCGATCGTCGAACTCACCTTCGACTGCATTCCGGTCACGCCCTCCCGGCTCACGTAGTAGATGAATCCACGCGCCCTTGGGGCGATCACCGCGATGCGCGCCTCCGGTGTGGTGGGGGCGATCAGGTAGATCGGACAGAGTCCCGCCGCGGCCATCAGCGCTTCGTAGTTCGTCGATTCCTCCGGCGGCAGGTCCAGCACCAGGAGCCCGTCCACGCCGGCCTCCGCCGCGTCGCGGATGAAGCGGTCCACACCCACGCGGTGGAGCAGGTTGAAGTAGATGTAGAGGACGATCGGAACCGACGACGACTTCCGGATCCGGCGGATGGTCTCCAGCACCTTCGGCGGGGTGGTCCCGCTCTCGAGTCCACGCTGGGCGGCGAGCTGGTTGACGATGCCGTCCGCCAGCGGATCGCTGAACGGGACGCCCAACTCCAGGACGTCGACGCCGGCGGCGTCGAAGGCCAACGCCAGGTCGTGGGTGGCGTCCAGGTGGGGGTCGCCGGCCCCGATGTACACCACCAGGCCCTTGTGTCCGGAAGCCCGGAGGTCGGCGAAGCGTTTCTCGATGCGGTTCACGGGCGCGGACGTTCCGATGACCCAAGGGGCCCGGGCAAGGTCAACTTGTGGCACTCCCGGCGACCCCACCCTCGCAGTCCCCGCTTGGCGACAGGGTGTCGGCCCCCGTACAACCGCTGCCGTGCTGGTCATGGCGTTCCTTCTCACGGCCCTTGCGGCCTACCTGCTGGGTTCCATTCCAACGGGCTATCTCGTCGCCCGTTGGAAGAACATCGACATCACCCAGGTCGGCAGCGGAAACATCGGGGCGACGAACGTCTTCCGCATCCTGGGGCGTGGCCCCGGCATTTTTGTGCTGCTCACCGACGCGGCGAAGGGAGCGCTGTCGGTCCTGTTCCTTCCCGGCTTGGCCGCCTTGGTTGCCGGCGCCGGTTCCCCGTGGTTGGCGGCGTTGGCCGCCGTGTGCGCCGTGCTCGGACACAACTTCACCTGTTGGCTGCGGTTCAAGGGCGGGAAGGGGATCGCCACTTCGGCCGGCGCCCTTGCCGCCCTCGTGCCGGCGGCGTTCCTGGTGATCTTCATCACCTGGATCGTCGTCTTCGCCCTCGGACGCTACGTCTCCCTGGCCTCGATCGCCGCCGCCGCCGTGCTCCCCTTCGCCACCGCCTTCACCACCCGGGGAGAACTCCGCTGGCCACTGGTCGGGCTCACCTCCCTCCTCGCCTTCCTCGCCATCTGGCGTCACCGACCCAACATCCGCCGCCTGCTCGATGGCACGGAGAACCGCTTCGGTCCGAAGAAGGAGGTGGCCTCGTGAACGTCACCGTACTGGGAGCCGGGGCGTGGGGAACCGCCCTGTCGCTGGTGCTCCACCACAACGGACACAAGGTCGTCCTCTGGGGACACAACCCGGAACACCTTTCGGAGATCGCGCGGGAACGGACCAACGACCGTTACCTGCCTTCCGTGGTCCTTCCCGCGGACTGGACCTTCGAACCGGACATCGAGGCCGCCATCCGCGGCGCCGAACTGGTCGTGCTCGCCGTGCCTTCCAAGGCCGTCCGAGAGACCGCAGCCCGACTCGCCTGCTTCGAGGGCATCGTGGTCAGCGTCACCAAGGGCATCGAGGCGAGCACCGGCCTCACCATGACGGGCATCCTGGAGCAATGCGCGCCGTCTGCACGGTTGGCGGCGATCTCTGGTCCTTCCCTCGCCCTCGAGGTGGCCCGCGGCGTCCCCACGGCCGTGGTGGCGGCGAGCTTGGAGGAATCCGTTTCGCTGAAGGTGCAGCAGATGTTCCACCGGCCCGCCTTCCGGGTCTACCGGAGCTCCGACCTGACCGGGGTGGAACTCGGCGGCGCGCTCAAGAACGTCATCGCCATCGCGGCCGGCATCGGGGACGGACTCGGCTTCGGCGACAACGCCAAGGCCGCGCTGGTGACCCGTGGCGAGGCGGAGATGCGCCGTTTGGGCGTCGCCTGCGGTGCCCGCCCGGAAACCTTCTCGGGACTCGGCGGCCTGGGCGACCTGATGGTCACCTGCTTCTCGCGCCTGAGCCGCAACCGCTCCTTCGGGGAGAAGGTCGGCAAGGGAAGCCAAGTCGCCGACATCCTCGCCCACACCGTCTCCGCCGTGGAAGGGTACCCGACCTGCCGGTCCGCCCATGAGCTGGCGGGCCGGCTCGGCGTGGAGGCACCGATCATCGCCGAAGTCCATGCGATGTTGTATGAGGGCAAGGAAGTCCGACGGGCCGTCCACGACCTGCTCAACCGCGAATCCAAGGCCGAGGACTGATCCGGCACTTGCGGAAGGGGACCTCGCGGTCGGTCGCAAGGTCGCGAGGGCACCGGAAAGGAAACAAGGCCCTCCAATCCGTTGGATGGGAAGGCCGATGATCGGTCCCAGACGCTTCCGTTCGGACTACGTCTTCCGCCAAGCCGCGATGAACATGCCGTTGCCGCCGGTCTCCTGTGGCCAGAGCTGCATCTCGGTCACCGGAGGATCGTCGGGCAGGAACGGGTTCATCACCGCCTCGGTCTCGAACTCCGGCCGCTCGTTGGTGAACCACTCCGCAACCAGAGCCGTCTCGGCACCGGTGAAGGTACACGCCGAATAGATGAGACGCCCGCCGGGTTTGAGGGAGTCCGCCACGTTGTTCAAGATCCGCTTCTGGATCTCCGAAAGCTCCAGCACGTCGTTCTCCGTCGTGGTCCAGCGGGAATGGGGATTGCGGCCCCAGGTGCCGAGCCCCGAGCAGGGAGCGTCGACGAGGATGCCGTCGAACCGGGTCTTCGTGGGTGGGTTCTCCCCGCCGTCCCAGTGGACCGCCCGGTAGTTGAACACACGGGCCCGGCCGGCGCGCTGTCGCAACCGGTCCAATCGCCATGCGGCCCGGTCGCTTGCCCAAACCAGGCTGCGTCCGTTGAGCAGGCTGGAGAGATGCAGGGTCTTGCCGCCTTCTCCCGCACAGGTGTCCCACCAGATCTCCGGCGGACGCGGATTGCAGACCAGTCCGACCGCCTGAGAGGCCAGGTCCTGGATCTCGAAGGCGCCCGACTGGAATCCACGGTCGAGGTAGAGATCCTGGCTTCCGAAGTAGCGGTAGGAATCGGGCAGGGGACCCGGTTCGACGTCGCGCAGACGGAATCCGGTCTCCTCGGTGAACTGCGGACGGCAACGGAGCCACAGCGCGGGTTCCGTCTGCAGCGCCCGCACCAGTTCCGGGGTCACGCTGACATGGTTGGCGACCCAGTCCGGCAGGGCGTTGGCGATCAGTTCCCCGTCGGAGAAGCTCGACGGATCCCCGGCGAACCGTTCGGCGAGTCCGACCGCCTCCTGCACCCGATCCTCGGTCGGCCGCGCCGGATCGAGCCAGCGGAACCAACGGAAGAAGCTGAACACCGCACGGCTCACCCACTCCGCGTCGGCCGGACTGAGCCCACGTCGACGGAACAGCGTCTGCCGCAGGACCATGTCGGCCGGGGTGTCGTCGTCGGAACGTTCCACGATCCGCGCCGCCAACTGCAGCGGCGTCATCTGCGACGGCGGCGGCCCGTCACGCTCCGGATTCCGAGGCCCGTCCTGATGACGTGGTGCGAAGCCCCGGTCGTTGTCGCGCCTTCCCTGGCCGCCACGGCGATCCGTTTGGCGGTCCCGGTTTCCTCCACCGAATCCACCGTTGCCGCCGCCGCCATTGCCGCCTCCGCGGGAATCTCGGGAATCGCGAGGACCCCGGTTGTCGCGGTTGTCGCGACGGGGATTCCGGTGCTCGGGTCGAAGCGGACGCTGTTGCTGCGCCGCGAAGGACGGCTGTTCACCGCCCGAAGGCGCTTGTGAGGCGTCTTGAGGCGAGGTGTCGGGAGAGGTGCCCGGGGCCCCGGTTGCGCCCATTCCACCGCCGGCCGCGGCGGCTCGACGTTCCAGCCGCTTGCGACGAAAACGCATCCAGAATGGTTCCTTCCGCGGACGCTGGAACTCCCCGGGCGCACCGGAGTCTGGATTCGGGTTCTGGCCTTGGAAGCCTTCCCCTTCACCGGGGCCGGCGCTCATCGAACCCTGTTCCAGGTCCAGGGACTCGAATCCCGTCGCCGCCTCGGAAGGTAACGATGTCGGTCCTTCCGAGGCCGACGATGGCTGCGCGCCCCGGTCTTCGGAGAATGCGCGGCCGTCTTCGCGGACCCGGCGGGGGCCACGGCGACGGCGGTTTGGGGACGGTGCGGAGACCTCGGAGTTCGACTCCTGAGGCGCGGACGGGTCCGGATTCATTGCTTCAATCGGCGTGCATGCACACGGGCCACCTCGCCCATGTAGTCGTCGCGGGGCGCCGAGTCGGCGGCCGCGCGGATGTTCTCCCTGGCCTTGTCGGCTTGCCCGACGGCCTCGAAATAGAGCCCGAGATAGAGCCGGGCATAGAAACGTTGCTTCGCGAGCTCCCGCGGGGAAGCACCCGGCGTCTCCGCCGCCTTCGACACGTCCTCCGGCTTCAGCTTGCCGGCGAACAGGAGCTGGACCTCCTTCATCGGTATGCGCGTGTCGCCCTCGACCGGAATGAGGCTCTTCCGGGCCTCCTCGACGCCCTTTTCCCGCGCGGTGCAGAGGAAATGCCAAGCGGCGTTCTCGACGTCGTCGGGATTCACGGTCCGGTGCAGTTCAAACTGCCGTCGTCCGTCCGCGAACCGGCCGGCATAGTACAACGCGATGCCACGTTGCCAGTTCTGGGCCGCCAGCCGCGGTTCGATCTCGTTCGCCCGATCGAAATCGATGAGGGCCTTTTCGATCTCGTTGCGTCGGAAGTAGAGCATCGCCCTTTCCATGACCAAGTAGGCTGAGCGGGACTCCCGTTGGATCGCCTCGGTCAGGTCCGATACCGCGCCTTCGTCATCCCCGGAAAGACCCCGGAGCTGCGCCCGGACATGCCAAGCGCGTGCGTCGTCCGGCTTCGCCTTGAGGATCTCGCCCAACATCGTGATCGCGCCGGCACGATCGCCCTTCCTGGCGGCGGCGAAGGCCGCGTCCAAGGTGGGCGGCTCCGCGGCATGACAGAGCCATGCGCAGGAAAGCGACAGGAGGAGACACCAGCGGGACGCCATGTGTGCGCTCATGGGAGCCGGACCCGCTTCGAAGGGCGAGCGGATTCTGGAGAGTTCCGACGCCCATCCGCCTCCGCGTGCTGGACTTGGAATCAGCAGACTTGGACTTGGAATCAGCAGGAAGCCACATGAGACGAGAAATCCACCCGGGAAACATCTCTGAGCCTACCCTCCTACGGTTCAAGGCACCCTTCCCATTTAGGGGACACGTCCTACCGAGAGTGTGAGAAAGCCCACCTTCCTTCGTTGGGGACACGTCACAGCGAGTGTCTGAAAAAGGCCCCTCGGCCGGGGGAACCGCGTAAGCGTCATTGAGTGCGCGAGACCGCTCGGGCTTTCGTAGCGAGACACGGACTGCCACGGAGCCGCCCGGATCCCGATCAGCTCCTGCAACCGCCCCGAACACTCCAATCTCGAGTTCCAGCATTCCTC
>JAIYBC010000010.1 GCA_027488845.1 Verrucomicrobiales bacterium
GAACATCGCGGCAGCCCGGACCCGCCGCTTCTCCATACGTCCATGATCCCGCGTCTGCGCCATGCACGAAGCCTACACAGACGTCGCAACATGTCACCCTATTATGCGAGTCTCAATAGGATGCCAATCGGTCTCGCCTTGGCGTTCCGGGCCGAGGTCCCGCTCCACCGCGGTCAGACCGCAGGACGCTCCATTGCCCGCATCGCCCACCGCAGTTTCGCCGAAGAGGAGCGCGGGTTGGAACGCAGCTCCTCCGGACCGGGACGGATGACCGTGTCCGAGACCGCGTCATAGAGCCCCGCCCGTTCCCCTTCCTGGAAGGCCTTCTTCACACGGCGATCCTCGCCGGAATGGAAGGTGAGGATGGCAACCCGACCGCCCGGGTTCAGGCACAGCGGAAGCTGGCGCAGCATCGCCTCCAAGGCCCCGAACTCGTCGTTCACCGCGATCCGCAGCGCCTGGAAGACCCTCCGGATCCGGGCGTCCCCCTCCTCCTTGTCCCGGGTCAGCCGATGGTTCCGCAGCACTTCGTGGAGGAATCCCGAGAACTGTCTGGTCCCCTGGAACGGGCTGCCGCTCCGTGCACGGACGATCTCCTTCGCCAGCAACGCGGCGGCCGGTTCGTCGGCGTTTTCGGCCAGGGCCTCCGCCAACTCCGTCTCGGACACTTCCGCCAACCACTGGGCTGCCGAACGGCCGCGGGTCGGGTTCAGACGCAGGTCCAACGGACCGTCGGCCTTGAAGGTGAATCCGCGGGACGGATCGTCGATCTGCATGGAGGACACCCCGAGGTCCGCAAGGATCGCGTCGGCCCCGACCAGCCCGTGCGCGCCCAATCCCGCGGCCAAACCCGCGAAGTTGCTCCGCACCGGCACGAAGACGTCCTCCCCGAATCCCGCCGCCCGCAACCGCTCCACCGTCCGCGGTTGCTCGAAAGGGTCGACATCGAAGCCGAGGAGCCGTCCGCCGGGGGTGATCCGCGCCAGCATATCACGGGCATGCCCGCCGAATCCCAGGGTGCAGTCCACCACCACCTCGCCGGGCTTCAATGCGAGGACCTCCAGGATCTCGGCCACCAGGATCGGCCGATGCGTGCCCGCCAACGTCTTGCCCGAGGCGACGATGCGGGCGACGTCCTCGGCGTACTTCTCCGGCTGATGCTCCTTGTACTTCTGGTCGAAACGGCGCGGGTTCTTTCCGGAATAGCGGGGCCTTCGGACACGGCGCAACGGCTCGCCAACGGAAGGCTCGGCAGGCGTCTCGGGTGTCGGTTCCGGGTTGGGGTCGGTCATCGTCTTCGTTTCGGTTTCAAGGCGGCGACACCGCCCGGACGAACCGGGTTCCGTTGGTGCCCAGGGGCAGGATCCGAGTCCGCACGGCACCCGTGGACTCGAGTTCGGCACGTTCGTCCAACAGGTCCGGCCGCATCCCGGCGAGGACCGCTCGGGGCGCCGACGGCGTCGCCGGTACCGTGACCCGGACGAAGCCCGGATTCCAATCGCCGATCGACGGCACGGACGGCCTTTCGGACAGCCGTGGATCCGTGCCGACCAGCGACTCACGCAGATGACTCCATCCGTCCGCATCGGAATCGCCTCCCGGTCCCTCGGAAAGCCCACCGAAATGCTCCCGCTCCCAGGCGTCGGACAATCCGTCGCGGTCGGTGTCGTCGAGCGGCACGCCCTCGAGCGCCAGCGAGGCGCCAAGGATGGATCCGACCGCACCCTGTCCCTCGTCGGTGACCTCGAGGGTCCAGATCCCCGCCGTGCATTCCAGGAAGGGCGCCCGCGTGGTGTAGGTCCAGTCCACGGGACCGGGTGACTCGTCGGCGTTGTACGCCTGGAGGACGCTGCGGGTCCCTGCGGGAGACACGAGCGTGATGCGAAGGTCCCCGCGAAGCGGATGGTCGGTCCGCAGGCGAAGACGGACGGCCTCGCAACGGAGCGAAGCCGCGACGTCGAACCGGACCACCGTCGGACGCGTGGCCAGGCGGACGCGCGTCTCCGGGTGGGCGGCGATCCACGCGGCAAGGGCCATGCCGTCGGACGCCGCGACGAACACGGCCGGAATCGGCACGAACTCGATGCCGCCGATCGGGCACAAGGCGTCGCCGACGGGACAGTCGTTGGTGGGACCGGAGACGTGGTTGCGGACGACGGCAAACGCGGCCCCGGCTGCCGCGGCATTTCGGAGCTTCGTCGCGTAGTTGGTGCCGCCGCGTTCGATCAGCGCGCCGGCACCGGCCAGGTTGGTCGTCGCCGGGGTTTCAGCGCGCCCCAAGTCCACCAGGCGCACCCAACCCGTCGGTTGATCCGGATGCGCACCGCTTCCCGGCAGACTGCGGATCCTTTCCAACCCGGTAGGCAATCTCTCCGCCTGGACCTCAACCCGGAGCGTGTCGTCCTCGACGGCCTGGACCGCGGTCGACGCCACTTCGACACGCGTCGCCGGTCCGAGGCTTCTCCAGGCCAAGGCCAAACGCACCGCCTCACCGGAATCGACGACGCCGAATCCGCTGTTGTGGCTGAAGCGGAGTCCGGCCGCGTTGGTGAACAGCCCGGGATCCGCCGGATCCCATTGGACCGCGGTCAGCGCCAGGATCGTCCGGACGTCCCGGGACGAAAGCCCGGGCCGGGCGGAGAGCATGAGGGCCACGGTCGACGACACCAGCGGAGCCGCCGCCGAGGTGCCGGTCATGCCGAGCGAATTGAATCGGAAGTCCCCGAGGTTCTCGAAGGGCGGCAGGAAACCGAGCAGGTTGGCGCCGGCGAATCCGGTGAGGTCGGTGGTGAACAGGCCACCGGTGTCGTCGTCGCCGCTGGGCGCGGAAATCAGGATCGATGCCCCCGGATTGCTGTACGAGGCGACCCGTCCGTCACGCCGGACCGCGGCGACTTGGATCGCCCGCGGGTCGTTGCCCCAGGCGTCGTCGTTGGCGTTGCCACCCAAGGTCCTGCGGTTGCCGGCGATGCGCACATGGACCGCGCCGAGTCCGCCGCGGCCTTCGTCCAGCGAGGAGTCGAGGGCCGCCGCTTCCAGGACCCCGGGGCCCGCCGGGACGTCGCCACCGGTGCCCCAACTGTGGTTCTGCACGCCAACCACGCCGTCGGCATGACGATACACCGTGGAGAGCACGGTGTCGGAGACGAGCCGGCCGCGGGCGTCGAACACCACCCATGAAGCCACTTTCGCTCCGGTGGCCGCGCCGGACATTCCGGCTCCGTTGTCGGGAGTGGCCGCGATGAGCCCGGCGATGGACGTGCCATGGGCTCCCGTGGCGCCGCCCTGGAGCGGATCGGCCGAAGACGCAGGCACGGCGAAGTTGCGGTGCGGAGCGCCCGCCAAGGCCCGTTGCAGTTCCGGATGGGCGAGTTCGATGCCGACGTCGGCCACCGCCACCGTCACCCCTTCTCCGCGGCTGCAGGGCCAGGCGGCCCGGACATTGATGTCGACGCCGAGGCTCCGGCCGTCCGCCGGATCCCGGTTCTCGAGGTACCATTGGCCGGAAACGTTGGCGAACCGCGCCGGGAAGAAGGTGTCGCCGGGAGCCGCGGCGAAGGCGTCACCCATGCCGGCCGGCTGCCGGGACTCCGGAACGGCCGCGAGGATCTCGGGAAGATGCCCCCACAACTCGGCGGTGCGCAGCGCCAGCATCGGATCGCCCGTCTCCACCACCGCCAGGTCGGACCGCACGGAACGCACCTTCCAACCCGGCTCGATCCGGCCCCGGAGCCAGGACTCGGCGGCTTCTCCTGGGGACGTCTGCAGGACCACCGCCCCGCCGAACCACCACGGTGAAACCTCCCCTTTGGGAAGGGCCTCCACCCAGCCGTCGCTCGTCAGCGCCGGAGGATCGGAGACCTCGAAGGAGACGGGCCGCGGCAAACGCAACACCACCTCGGAACCGGAGAGCGGAACGGCAATCAGCAGGAACGGAAGCGGCAGCGGGCAGGATTTCATGCGGGATGGCTGTCGGAGGTCGTCCCCGACCGGCGCGGGCCGGACAGGGAATCGGCATCACTTCTGCCCGGCGAGGAAGAGCATCACCAGGTCGAGGATGAACAGCAGCACGATCGTCACCTCGAGGATCATCATCCAACGGTTGGACTGGTCGGACTTCAGCAACTCGTGGAGTTCCCCGACGGTGTGCAGCTTGTCCTCGACGCTCCGGCGCCACTCGGCGAGGTGGAACCGGGCCGCCGCCGCCTCGTAGACCCGGGCGAGGTGCCAGTCGCCGATGAACTTGGTGATGTTCGACAACTCGTCGCGGAACCGGGTCATGTCGATGCGCAGCTCGCGAAGCTCGGTGAGCAGCACCCGCTTCGGACGCAGCGGACTGATGCCGAGATCGCGGTAGCTCCGCTCGAGGCTCGTGTCCAGCAGGCGGTCGTAGGCCTCGAGTTCGGCGAGCTGGAGGTTGACCAGCTCCAGCACGTAGAGGGTTTCCTCCCATTCCTCCGGATCGTCGACGACCAACGCGGCGTCCCAGTCGATCACCGCCAGGTCGTCCTCGAAGTAGCTGATGGTCCGCGACGTGGAGTCGAGGGTCTCCTGACGTGAGAGCCGGACGTGGTCCTGTTCCTGGTTGAGCAGGGCCGCGACCTCGCGGCGGTGGTTGTCGAGCCAGACCTCGGCCCTCAGCTTCTGGCCGCCTCCCGTGGCCGCAGGCGGCCGGAGACAGAACACGGTGTAGGCCTCCTCCTCGGACATCGCCTCGACCGGCTTCAGGGTGTGGGGCACCAGCGCCTGCCGCACGGACTCGGCCAGCCTGCGGACCTCGTCGGCCAACGGCTCCCCATCCAGGTGCAGGTCGTGGTAGGCCACGAGGTCCTGGAGGCCCTGTCCCTCGAAGGGAATCCTCACCCGGATGCTGATCACCCCGACCGGGAGGATCTTCACCTCCACCGACATCTGACAGGGACCGCCGGGACCCGTCCGACCCACCGGCGGCAGCCGGATCATCCGCGGACGATGGAAGGTCAGGTGCCGCGGATTCCGGCGGGAGACCTCGAGGCGGTGCTCCTCGACCGGCCGCCCGAGCAACGTCGCGGGAAGATCCCTGGAAAGCTCGTAGGCGATGTCGTAGGCGAAGAGGTACACCACCTCGCCGGCGAGCGCGGTCGGCATGGGCAGTCGGGCGGATTCCATGCATGGACCATAGCCGAAGGGCCCGACCGGAGGAAGCGTCGGAGGATCAGCCCGTGAGCACGTGGCGCAGGTAGAGGTACATCAGCGGCGCGTTGAAGAGCAGGCTGTCGAGCAGGTCGAGGATGCCGCCGATCCCGGGGAAGAACCGGCCGGAGTCCTTCACGCCGGCCTCGCGCTTGAACAGGGACTCGATCAGGTCCCCGACCACCGCCGCGACGCTGAGGATCACCCCGAGGATCACGGCATGGGTCACGGTCATCCCGGCAAGCCGGTCGCGGAGGAGGTACGCCAATCCCACGGAACACCCGGTCGAGACGACCACCGCGCCGACGAAGCCCTCCCATGTCTTTCCCGGGCTGATGCGCGGGATCATCTTGTGCCTTCCGAAGAGCGACCCGGTGCAGTACGCCCCGACGTCGCTGAACTTGGTGACGATGATGAAGTAGAGCACGTAGAAGCGGCCGTCGACGCCGGGGAAGAAGTTGATCTTCTGGATGAAGTTGAGCAGCCACGGCACGTACATCAGGCCGAGCAGGGTCATGCTGATCGCGGTGAGCGCGTTGCCCTGGTTCTTCTTGGAGACGAATTCCCGCAGGCACAGGCCAAGGACGAAGAGCACCAGCACGGCGGACTCGAAGTCGTTGGCCCTCGCGGGCTGCCCGGAGAACCGCGATCCGGGAAGGTAGACGGTGAGGTAGAAGAACGTGGCCAACATCAGGAGCACTCCGTTGGCGATCCCCCAGAACCGGAAGCAGACGAAGTTCCGGCGTTCCACGAGCCCGTAGAATTCGAGGAGTCCCAGGACCGCCAGCAGGAGCATCAGGCCGAGGAAGACGTACTGCCGGACGAAGGGACTGCCGGAGAAGATCGCCGCCAGCACGATGGTCCAGAGGAACGCGGTGCTCGAAAGCCGGCGGACGAAGATCTGCCCCTTGGTCAAGGCGACGGGCACCGGGATGTTCTCGGCCATGCCTTGAGGCTGGACCGGAGCCGAGGAGCGGTTCAATCCCCAACACCGTTCCGATCCCCCGGGGCAGCATCTCACCCCAGCCGGGAGTCATCCCGCCCCAGTTTCCTGTGGACTTCGCCGGTTCCGATGGCAGGGATCCTGTGTCTCCCATGGATCCATCCGACTCCGTCAATCCGGCCAACCAGAACCCGGCCCGCCGCCGCTACGTCCGCGCGGTCGGACCGCGTCTCCGCTGGGTCCTGAACCTCGTCTGGGGCCTGCTCGCGCTGCTGGGGGCCAACTCGGTCTACCTGCTCACGGTCACCCTGATGACCTGGCTGGAACGCGACCAGGGCGTCTCGTACCAGAACTACTTCTACCAACTGCAGTTCCTGGGACATCTCGTGCTGGGACTGCTCTTCGTCGTCCCCTTCCTCGCCTTCAACGTCGTCCACATCCGGAACACCTGGAACCGGCCCAACCGCAAGGCGGTGTACGTGGGCTACGCGCTCTTCGCCATCAGCATCGTGGTTTTGGTCTCGGGCGTGGTGCTGGTCCGCTTCGACGGCCTGGAATACCTGCAGGTGAAGTCCGAGCGCAGCCGTGGGGCCGCCTACTGGGCCCACGTCGTGGCCCCCCTGCTCTGCGTCTGGCTCTACATCCTGCACCGGCTGGCCGGTCCGCGGATCCGCTGGAGCGTCGGGATCGGATGGGGTGGCGCCGTGGCGGCGGCGGTGGCCGGGATGATCGCCCTGCACCGACACGACCCGCGGGTGTGGTCGGCCAAGGCGCCCGCCTCGGGGGAGAAGTACTTCATGCCCAGCAGCGCCCGCACGGCCAACGGGAACTTCGTGAAGGCGGAGTCCCTGATGAACAACGAGTACTGCCTCGAATGCCATCCGGACGTGTACAACTCCTACCTCCACTCGGCCCACAAGTTCAGCTCCTTCAACAACCCGTTCTACCTCGCCACCATCAAGGGCACCCGGAACCTCGCCATGAAGCGCGACGGCTCGGTGCAGATGTCCCGCTGGTGCGCCGGCTGCCACGATCCGGTCCCGTTCTTCTCCGGCGCCTTCGACGACCCGGCCTTCGACATGGAGAAGCACCCGACCGCCATGGCCGGGATCACCTGCGTCGCCTGCCATTCGATCACCCGGCTCGAGGGCTCCGAGAAGGGCCACATCGGCAACGGCAACTACACCATCGAGGAACCGGTCCACTACCCGTTCGCCTTCGCCCCGACCAACTCCCTCGCCTTCTTCGTCAACAAGCAGCTCGTGAAGGGCAAGCCCGACTTCCACAAGCAGACCTTCCTCAAGCCCTTCCACAAGACCGCGGAGTTCTGCTCGGTGTGCCACAAGGTCGGCATCCCCAAGGAGGTCAACCAGTACAAGGAGTTCCTCCGCGGCCAGAACCACTACGACTCCTACCTCCTCTCCGGCGTCTCCGGCGTGAACGCGCGGGCCTTCTACTACCCGGACCAGGCCAAGAAGAACTGCGCGGAATGCCACATGCCCCTCGAGAAGTCCTCCGACTTCGGGGCGAAACGCTACGGCACCAACGACCACCTCTCCGTCCACAGCCACTTCTTCCCCTCCGCCAACACCGCCGTCGCCGCCAAACGCGTCGAGTCCGAGGCCGACAAGGCCGAGGCCATCCGCAAGCACCAGGCCTTCCTCAAGGACTGCATCCGCGTCGACATCTTCGGCGTGAAGGAGGGCGGCACCATCGACGGCCGCCTCGTCGCGCCGCTGCGTCCCTCCGTGCCGAAGCTCAAGCCCGGGCGGACCTACCTCATCGAGACCGTGGTCCGCACGCTCCGCCTGGGGCATCCGCTGACCCAGGGCACCGTCGATTCCAACGAACTGTGGGCGGACGTCGCGGTCACCGACGTCGCCGGCCGCACCCTGGGCCGCTCCGGCGCGCTCGGACGCCATGGCGAGGTGGATCCCTGGTCCCACTTCCTCAACGTCTACATGCTCGACCGCGACGGAAACCGCATCGACCAGCGCAACGCCCAG
The DNA here is from genome assembly GCA_027488845.1 of Verrucomicrobiales bacterium. GTDB lineage: Bacteria > Verrucomicrobiota > Verrucomicrobiia > Limisphaerales > UBA9464 > SXXZ01. Next base: position 8,122 of record JAIYBC010000010.1, read on the forward strand.
GACATCTTCACGCCGCTCTACAACAACCAGGTCCCGCCCGGCGCGGCACACGTGCTCCACTACCGGCTCACCGTCCCGCCCAACCAGCGCGGCCCGCTCACCGTGGACGTCCAGGTCCGGTACCGGAAGTTCGACACGATCTACTTCAACTACGTCTACGGGAAGGGCTACACCCGCGGCGCACCCTTCCAGGTGACCAACGACCTGCCGATCTCCCTCCTCGCGTCCGACCGCATCACCTTCGAGGTCGAGGGCGGCGACGGGATGTCCGGGACGAATGCGGTTCCCCAGATCCCGCTGTGGCAGCGTTGGAACGACTACGGCATCGGCCTCTTCCTCAAGGGCGAGAAGGGCAGCGAGAAGGGTGAACTCATCCAGGCGGCCCAGGCGTTCGACCAGGTCGAGAAGCTCGGACGCGCCGACGGCGCCCTGAACCTCGCACGGGTCTACTTCAAGGAGGGCCGACTCGAGGACGCCGTGGGGGCGCTGCAACGCGCCAACGACACCAACCGCTTCACCCCGGCCGGGAACCGCTGGACCATCGCCTGGCTGAACGGCCTGGTGAACAAGCAGAACGGCCACCTCGACGCGGCCATCCGCGACCTCACCTCGATCCTCGAGGACCGCTACCCGGAGCTGGAGCAACGCGGACTGGACTTCCGCCGCGACTACGAGGTGATCAACGAGCTCAGTCAGGCCCTCTTCGAACGGGCCAAGATGGAACGCGGCAACCCGGCCCGTCAGCGCGAGTTCCTGCAGGCCGCGGCGAAGCGCTTCGAGGACACCCTGGCCATCGACTCCGAGAACCTCACCGCCCACTACAACCTCGGCCTGATCCACGCGAGCCTCGGGGACACGGCGAAGAGCGCGCACCACCGCGCTCAACACGAGCGGTTCCGTCCGGACGACAACGCCCGCGACCGCGCGGTCGCCATCGCCCGCCGCGCCAACCCCGCCGCGGACGCCGCCGCCCAGTCCATCGTGCTCTACGACCTCCAACGTCCGGAAAGCCTCTCGTTCGGTGTGCAACTTCGTCCGGAAGTCGCGTCGGACTCCACCTCCCGCTGATCCCCGAGTCCCCGGCACCACGCCACTCCGCAACGCCTTTCTGAAATGCCCACACAATCCACCCCGCCGCCCGACGACTCCGAGGAACTGGTCCAGGGCGACGACCGCAGGATCACCGCGGCGCTGAAGTGGTCCTTGGTCGCCGTGATTGCTCTGCTGGTGGCCGCGGCCGCGCTGTTCCTCCTGTTGAGGGGCCGTCGTTCGGTGGGCCCGATCCAGGTCACCCGCCTCGACGCCCCCCAGTCGGTCACCAACGCGGCCGCCCTTGCGGTGCCCAACGCGCCCTTCTCCGACATCACCGCCGCCGCGGGGATCACCTTCCGCCACGCCACCGGGGCCGAAGGGGAGAAGCTCCTGCCGGAAACCATGGGCAGCGGCGCCGCGTTCCTCGATGCGGACGGCGATGGCGACCAGGACCTGCTCTTCGTCAACGGCACCAGCTGGACCTGGGCGAAGAACCCGGCTCCGAGCCACGCCGCGCTGTACCGGAACGACACCGCACCCGGCGGCCCGGTGAAGTTCGTCGACATCTCCGCCGGCTCCGGACTGGATGTCCCACTGCACGGGATGGGCGTCGCCGTCGGCGACTACGACAACGACGGCCGAGACGACGTCCTGATCACCGCGGTCGGCGGCGCACGGCTCTTCCACAACGAGGGCGGAGGGCGGTTCCGGGACGTGACCGCGGACGCCGGTGTCGGCGGCGCGGCCTCGGACTGGAGCACCGCCGCCGTCTTCTTCGACCTCGAGAACGACGGCGACCTCGACCTCTTCGTGGGCAACTACGTGACCTGGTCCCGGGAGATCGACGCCGAGGTCGGCTACAAGATCGACGGCACGACCCGCGCGTACGGCCCTCCGATGAACTTCCAGGGCACCTTCCCGCGCCTGTACCGGAACGACGGCGGTGGACGCTTCGCCGAGGTCGGCGAGAAGGCCGGCGTCCAGGTGCGGAACCCGGCGACCGGCGTGCCCGCGGCGAAGTCGCTGGGCGTGGCGGCGACCGACGTCGACGGCGACGGCTTCACGGACCTCGTCGTCGCCAACGACACCGTGCAGAACCTCGTGTTCCGGAACCGCAAGGACGGCACGTTCGAGGAGGTCGGCGCGTTGACCGGCATCGCCTTCGACAGCTATGGCAACACCCGCGGGGCGATGGGCATCGACGCCGCCTGCTTCACCCCGGACGCAAGGCTCGGCGTGGCCATCGGCAACTTCGCCAACGAGATGACCGCGCTCTACGTCGCCGGGCAGGGAACCGCGCCGTTCACCGACGAATCCATCTCCTGGGGCGTCGGGCCCACGAGCCGCCTGCCGTTGAAGTTCGGGGTCTTCTTCCTCGACTGGGATCTCGACGGCCGGCTGGACCTGCTCACGGCCAACGGACATCTCGAGGAGGAAATCACCAAGGTCCAGGCCAGCCAGCGCTACCGCCAGAGCGCCCAGCTGTTCTGGAACGGCGGCGACGCCGGCTTCGTCCCCGTCTCGGCCGCACAGGCCGGCGAGGCGATCTTCACGCCGATCGTCGGACGCGGCAGCGCCCGGGCCGATGTCGACGGCGACGGGGACGAGGACATCGTGTTGACCCAGGTCGGCGGTTCCCCGCTGCTGCTGCGCAACGACCAGCGGACCGGACACCGGTTCCTGCGGCTCAAGCTGGTCGGCACCACCGCCAACCGCGACGCCGCCGGAGCGGTGGTCCGAGCGGTCGTGGGCGGACGCACCCTCATCCGGGCCGTGACCGCTGCCCGCAGCTACCTCAGCGCCAGCGAGCTTCCCGTGACGATCGGCCTTGGCGACGCGGAACGGGTCGATTCCCTGGAGATCCTGTGGCCCGGAGGCGCACGTGAAGGCACGTGGCCCGACGGGGCACGCCAGGCACTTGAGGATGTCCCGCTGGGGCGCCTGGTGGTGGTGGAGCAGCCGAAGTAGCGGCGGAGGCTTCCTTCGCGGATGGGCGCCTTGGCTTGAGGTCCACTCGGGATACCTCAAGGCCCACGGAAGGCGTCGAGCGCGCAACGGATGGCCGCCGTGCGGTTGCCGACGCCGAGCTTCTCGAAGATCCGCTCGGAATGCTTCTCCACCGTGCGTCGCGAGGAGTTGAGGATGATGCCGATCTCCGGGCTGGTCTTGCCTTCCGTGATCCAGAAGAGCACCTCGGCCTCGCGCGGCGTCAGCCCAAGGCGGAGCAATGCGTTGGGTCCGGGCGCGGTGCGCGCCTCGAGTTCGATCACCGCCGGTTCGCCCTGCCGGCCCGTGAGCGCACGGGCATGCAGCCCCGGGGCCACCTCCGCACCCCCGGGATCCGTCGACACCGAATCGCACCGCCGAAGGCCGATGGGCAACTCCTCGGGCAGCCTCCCGGGGAAGCTCCGGGTGAGAAGGGTCTGCGCCAACCGCGTGGCGAACAGGATGCGTCCGTCCGGGCTGACCACAACCAGCGCCCGGTCGATGGAATCCCGGAGCTGCTCCTCCGCCTCACGCCGCATCTCCAGTTCCTCCGCCAGTTCCCGCTGGAGCCGCGAGATCCGCAGGTGCGTCCGAACCCGCGCCAGCACCTCGGCGGTCTGGATCGGCTTGGTCACGTAGTCCACCGCGCCGGCGTCCAGGGCGCGCACCTTGTCGGAGACCTCGTCGTTCGCGGTCAGGAAGAGCACCGGCACCTCGGCGCAGACCGGGATCGACTTCAGCCGCCGGCAGACCTCGATGCCGTCCATCCCGGGAAGCCGGTAGTCGAGCAACACCAGGTCCGGGGTCTCGTGACCCAACTGGTCGAGGGCCCCCTCGCCCGTCTCCGCCACCAGGACCCGGTGCCCAGCGCCGGAAAGGGCGTCGAACAGCAGGCCCAGGTTGGCCGGGAGGTCGTCGACCACGAGGATGGTGGCGGGTTCAGGCATCGGGAGTCGTTGGCACACTGAGCCGGCTTCGCAACGCTGTCATCCGATAGCTTCCCGCCAGCGCCAACATCTCGGAGACCCATTCGTCCAGGGCCGGATGGCTCGAACGCAGCGACTCCAGCGCCGACTTCACCGCCGCGATGTCCCCGCGATTGGCCGCCTGCCGCACCGGCTCCAGCGCCGAGTCCGGCACCCCGGCCGCATGTGGATCGAGGACGACGACGGCGGCCGGGACCACGCTTCCGGCTTCCTCCACGGTGCCGGCCTGCCGCACCCAGCGGATCCCCAGCTGCTGTTCCAGGACAGCATGCAGTTCAGCGTCGCGGAACGGCTTCGGGAGGAAGCCGTGGGCGCCCGCCGCGGTGGCCTCATCGCGGTTGAACCCGAGGACGGATGCGGTCGCGGCCACGATCCTTCCCCGGAAACCGGGCATCTCGCGCAACCGACGCGTCAGCTCGAAGCCGTCCATCCCCGGCATGCGGAGGTCGAGCAGGACCAGATGCGGCGACCGGGACGGATCCGCCGCCACCACCAACGCCTCCTCGCCTCCCGCCGCGACGTCCACCGCGAATCCCAGCGGCTCCAGCAACTCGCGCAGCAGCAGCCGGTTGTTCTCGATGTCGTCGACGACCAGCACCCGGCGCCTCTCCCCCTCGTAGCCGACGATGCCCTGGCCGACCGACCCCACGGGTGACGGGGACTCCACCGCCGGCAGATGGGCCGTGAAGCGGAAGAGGCTTCCCCTGCCCGGCTCGCTTTCGACGGTGATGGCCCCGTCCATCAGTCCCGCCAGATGCTGGCTGATGGCCAGCCCCAGTCCGGCGCCGGGAACCGCAGGGCGACCCTCCTGGGCTTGGCCGAACGGCTGGAACAGCCGGGCCAGGTCGGTCGCGCCGATGCCCGGCCCCGTGTCGGCCACCGCGAATTCCCAGCGGTCCCCTTCGGCCCGCCGCACCTCCAGGACCACACCGCCCTCGCGGGTGAACTTCACCGCGTTGCCGACCAGGTTCTCCAGCACCTGGCGCAGCCGTTGCAGGTCGCCCAGGACCGTGACCCCGGCGATGTCCCCGGACCGCACCTCGAATCGCAGTCCCCGGGACTGTGCGCGGTCGGCGAAGACCGGGCCGATCTCGGCGAGGAGGTCGGCCGGACGGAACGCCGCCGGACGAAGCTCGAGCCTTCCCGCCTCCACCCGGGCGAGGTCGAGCACGTCGTTGATCAGGCCGAGCAGATGGTCGCCACTCGAGCCGATGATGCGCAGCCGTTCGCGGTTCCTTTCGGACTGGCCGGAGTCCCGTTCCAGGATCCGGGCGAAGCCGAGGATCCCGTTCAGAGGGGTGCGGAGTTCATGGCTCATGTTGGCGAGGAACCGCGACTTGGCCCTGTTGGCCGACTCCGCGGATTCCTTCGCCGCCGCGAGCTGGCGCGTGCGTTCACCCACCTGGATCTCAAGTTCGCGGGCCCGGGCCTCCGCGCGGCGTGAACGCAGCATCGAAGCGCCCTGCACGATCCCGAGGAATCCGACCGCGTACAGCATCCAGGCCCAGGTCGAGAAGTACCAGGGCGGCAGGACGCGGAAGGAGTAGCCGGCCACCTGGGATGCGATGCCGTTGGCGTCCACGCCCCGGACCTCGAACCGGTAGCGGCCACCCGGAAGCGCCGACCAGTCGGCCAACCGCCGTTCGGTCGACGCGCTCCACCGGTCGTCCCAACCGACCAAACGGGTCTGGTAGCGCACCTTTGCGGCACGGTCGACACGTCTCGCCGTGTAGCCGAACTGGTAACGCTCCTGGGATTGTCCGATTGGTCCGTCCGGTCCCGCCAAGGCCTGATTGGTCCCTCCGGCCGTCACCGAGGTCACGGCCACCTCCCACCGGGCCCTCGCAGCGCCCAACCGCGCTGGGACCAAGCGTACCAACGTGTCCATGCCCCGGACCCAAAGCACCTCGGACTCAGGCCCGGTCTCCCGCAACAGGACCAGCCCGCCCGCGAATCCAACCTGTTCCCCGACCGCCGCCGGCAACGGGTCCACGAACCACCCGCCATCGGGCCCGCGGCGGAAGCGGGCCAGAGGGTATTCGCTGATCTCGGACTGCTGCGACAACGCCGCCACACCCCAGGCGAGGTTGTCGTCCACCGGAACCGGGTTGGCGATGAACCGCACCGGTCCCAGCGGACTCCGGAATCCGTGGTCCACCTCGAAGCCCTTGCCGTCCGACGTGGATTTCCAGACGTCCTCGAACACCGCCACCCGGAGGCCGTCGGGCATCCGGAACAGCATCGAATGTCCGGACTCGCTTCGCAGGCCGCCGTTCTCCCGGGACCAGGTGGTCACCACGGCGTTGGTCCAGGAACCGCCGGGACCGCGTACGATGCGGTGGACGCCGCGCGACGTGGAGTCGGTCCAGACCGAGCCGTCCGGCATTTCGTGGATGTTCCGAACCTCGCCAAGTTCGGGCAGGTGCGCCTCGACCTCCCATTCGGCGCCCGGCCGCTTCCTCAACACCGTGAATCCGTTCGCCCGCCCGGCGAACACCCGTTCCGGATCCGTGGAAGCGGTCATGGCGTAGTAGCGGTTGTCCGTCGGCAGCACCTTGCGGCTCGTGGAACCCTCGATGAGGTGCAATCCGTCCGTCCCACCCACCAGAAGGACTTCCGGTCGGGAAACCATCGACTGCGGGGAAACCGGTTGGACCGGATGACGCGTGATCCGTGCCGGGCCGGCGCCGGTCTGGAGCCACTGCAATCCGGTCGGCTGCGACAGCACGATCCGTCCCTCATGGCGCACGATCCCCACCGCGGATCCCGGTTCGAGACCGTTCCTCGGATCGAAGACCGTGACCGCATTCGGGAGGTCGATCGCCACAACCCCCTGGTCCGTCGCGAGCCACCAGTTGCCGTCCGGATCCTCGGCCGCCTGATGGATGCGCTCCGTGGGCAGCCCCTCGTTCCGGCCCAGCTTCCCGAGCACACGTCCCGCGGTGTCGATCCGCCAGACTCCGTTCGTCGCCGTGCAGAGGAGCATCGTGCGGTCGCGCAACGGCTTCACCGAGATCACGGTCTGCGGGCGCAGCAGGGCGTTGAGCTCCGCCGAAACCGGCTCGACCGAACCCGACCGCATCCAGTGCAACCCCCGCCGACGCGTTGCGATCACGGTGCCTCCATCCCAGTCCCGCACCGTCGCCAGGATGTTGGTCTTGGCCACGCCGTTGGTGATCAACGGAAGCCAGTCGGACCCGTCGAAACGGAAGAGGCCGACCTGCTCCCGGTGCAGGTACACCTCCTGGCCGACCACGAAGACACTGGCGTAGGCCGGCGCGTTGGTGAAGGTCCAGGTCCGGACCGACTTCCCATCCCAACGGAACACGTTCTCCGCACCGGAAAACCAGGCCTCGTCGCCCCGTGTCGCGATCCGGTCCACCATCCCGACCCTCGCCGGGGCGTCCGGTCCCTTCGGATGGAGCATCTCCCATCGCCAACGTCCGAACCGGTCCTTCCGCGCCGCGCCGAAGCTGTCGGCGCCGCCGGCGACCACCGTGCCGTCCTCCGTCACCGACACGGCCCGGATCTGGGAAATCATCGTCTCCAGACGCGTCCATTCCGCGCCGTCGAAGGTCATCACGTAGCTGGCCGAGACGGTGATGAGCGTGCCGTCGGGCGCAAACGCGATTCCGGCGCAATGCGGGTTGGCCGTGTAGTCCTTCGCCGAGAAATGCCGAACCAACGGCAGGCCCTCCTCCGGATGCGCCGCGCGCGCCGCAGTCGGGAGCACCCCGAACAACTGGGGAAACAGGAGTGCCTGCAGCAGGAAAATCGTCGCGGACCGGAGCATTGTTGGGCGGATCCTGCGTCTGCCGCCGAGGGGAGTAAACCCTGCCGCCACACCGTGGATTGTTTACAGCCACCTCCCCGACGTCAGGCCGTCGCTTGCATTCCCCGGCGGGAGGTTTAGGGAAGGCGCATGGATTTCCGCCCCTTCCTCCTTCGTGTCGCCCTACCCTTGGTGGCGTTTGCGCTGAAGTCGGAAGCCCAGGGCATCCGCGGCGTGACCCGACGCACTCCAACCGTGGTTCACGGACAGAACGCCTCCCAGTTCTTCGCCGCCGGCGGCGTGCCCCTGAATGCCCCGACCAACGTCGGAGGCATCCCGGGTTCGCCCCAAGCCGCGAACGGAGCCGGATTGGCCCAACAGGCGCGCCCGTTCCCACAGGGCCCGGTGGCCCAGCCCGGTTATGCCGCCGCTCCGAACCGACTCCCGGCCGGGATTCCCTCCCGCACGCCGGCCACGATGAGCCACCGACAGCCTCAAGGACCCTCGACCCCGGCAAAACCGCCGGCAGGCCAACGTCCCATTTCCCCCGCCGTTCAGAATGCGGCGCCCACCCGGAAGCCGGCGCCCCCTGCGCCTTCCCGCTGATCCTCCCGGTCATGCGCGATCCCGAATCACCGGAGGCCCTGCCCCATCCCGAAGCGTCGGCGACCTCGGTCTTCGACGATCAGGTTCCCCGTGAGGAACTCGAACGGCTCTCGACGCTTCAGATCTTCGACCTGCTCCAGGTCCGTCTCCGCCTCGGACGGATCTCCCCGGGCGACCTCTCGTACCTGCGCGAACGGCTCTCGAACCTCGAGGAACAACAGGACCAGGCCCGCGAGGCCCTCGAGCAGATGGATCGTCTCGTCGATGGATTGCGGGCGCCGGCGCTGCGGTCGGCCACCTGCCTCGGACCGGCCGAGGACGGGTTGGTCTGGCTGGCCCTCGGCGGCGCCGACTACCTCTGCCGTCCCGATCCATCCCTGCCGCAGGAGCAACTCGAGATCGGTGCCCGCGTCCTCTGCAACGAGGCCTTCAACGTCGTCCGCGTCCTCGGATCCGACCGCACCGGACCCGTGGCACGGATCGAAAGCCTGCTGCCCGACGGTCGCCTCCGGCTGGGCGGCGCCTCGCCGGGCGGCACCGCGACGGTGGTGCTGAGGTCCGCCGGCCTCGCCAAGGAGAAGCTCCGGGCCGGAACCGAGGTCCGGCTCGACCCGCAGCAACGTGTCGCGGTCGAGGTGATCGGAACCCAGCGGCCCTCGGATCCCCTCACCGAACGCGTCGATCCGGTGCCCTGGGAGGCGATCGGCGGACAGGATGAGGCGGTTCGGGCCATCCGCGACGCCATCGAACTGCCGTTCCTGCATCGCAGCCTGTTCGAGACCTACCGCCACGCGGTGCCCAAGGGCTTCCTGCTCCACGGTCCGCCGGGTTGCGGCAAGACGCTCCTGGGCAAGGCCACCGCCTTCAACCTGCGCCGCCAGATCCGCGAGGCCACCGGCGTCGATCGACCCGAGTTCTTCCTCCACGTGAAGGGACCCGAGGTGCTCAACATGTGGCTCGGGGAAAGCGAACGGCAGGTGCGCGAACTGTTCGTCCGTTGCCGACAACGCGCCGAAGAGGGCCAACTCGCCTTCCTGTTCATCGACGAGGCGGAAAGCATACTCGGCATCCGACGCGCCGGGCCGGCGGCGGGCATCCTCTCCACCCTGGTGCCGATGTTCTGCACCGAGATGGACGGCATCGAACCGCTGTCCAACGTCGTGGTCATCCTCGCCTCGAACCGGCCCGACCTCATCGACCCCGCCATCCTCCGCCCCGGCCGGATCGACCGTCGCATCCGTGTCCGACGCCCCGACCGCGGGGGCGCGGAACGGATCTACGCCATCCATCTCGGCGGCGACATCCCCCTCGCCGAGCCCCGGGAATCCTTGGCCCAGGCGGCCGCAGCGGCCCACTTCGCTCGGATTCCCACCACCGAGTTCCTGGAGGTCCTCCACCGCAGCGGACGGCGCGAGGTCCTGCACCACGGCGACCTCGCCAGCGGCGCGGTCATCGGCGCCGTCGTCGCCCGCGCCAAGGAACTCGCCATCCGCCGCGCCATCGCGTCCGGGGAGCCTGGATCCCTCGGACGTGCCGACCTGCTGCAGGCGCTGGAACTCGAACACGCCGGGGACGCCCTGTTCCCGGTCTCGGACCTCACCGAGGACTGGATGAAGCTGACCGACATGGATCCCCAGCAGGTCGTGAGGTTGGGGCCGGTTCACCCCAGGGGCCGTGTGACGGCTTCCGTGGTCTGACGCCGGACACCGGCGGAATGGGAAGTCCCGGCCCGATCAGCCGGCGTTTCCGTCGTCGCCCGGAGGCGGAGGCGTCTTGTGCGCCAAGGCGCACCGGAGCGCCGGACGCGCCACCAACAGCCACTGCCACAACGGCACGAACAGGAACCACTTCCGGGCGTCCGCCAAACGCGGCAGGAACAGGAACGCGTAGCCGTAGGCCAGCAGGCCGAGCACCGCGGCGACGCTGGTCGCCACACCGAGGGCGCGGGTCCGGTCCGAGAAACGGCCTCGCCAACCGGCCACGATCACGAGGAAGAACGGCAGGATGCCCCACGGCAGGAGCAGCCCATAGATCGGCGATCCCGGCCGCCCCGGCTCGGAGGCCAAGGTCGTGAAGATCCCCGCCGGCAGTCCGCCGGCCAAAGCCGCGAACAGCACGAGCACGAAACCCGGCGGAAGCTGGTGTTCCGCAGGACGGCCATCTTCCGGCCGCTTGGGGATCTCGGAGTCCATCAGACCGCCACCTTGGTGCCGGAAGCCCGTTCGGCAACGTCGGAGATCACGCCCCCAACGCCTTCGCGGTCGCCTCGAGGCTGGCGAGGTCGGAGACGTTCAACACCTCGGGTGTCTTGTCGATGCGGCGCAGGAAGCCGGACAGCGCGTTGCCGGGGCCGAACTCGATGAACCGCGTGAAGCCCTGCGAAAGCAGCAACCGCATGCTCGCCTCCCACCGGACCGACGAGGTCACCTGCTCCACCAGCACCGGCGCGATGGTCTCGGCCGGTCCGTGGGCCGCGGCCGTGACATTGGAGATCACCGGCACCGCAGGCGCCGTGATCCGGACCGTCGCCAGTTCGGCGGCCAGACGCGGCCTCGCGGATTGCATGAGCGGCGAATGGTAGGCTCCGGCGACGGTGAGCGGGATGGCCTTCCGCGCCCCCTTCGCCTTGCAGGCCTCGATTGCGGCCGGAATGCGGTCCGCCGGTCCCGAGATCACGATCTGACCCGGGCAGTTCAGGTTGGCCAAGGTGACCTCGGTCGCCTCACACGCCTCGCGGCAGGGTCCCTCCTCCAAACCGATGATCGCCGCCATCCCCCCCTGCGTCGCCTCGCAGGCCTCCTGCATGAACCGTCCCCGAAGGCGCGTGATCCGGAGGCCGTCCTCGAACGTCATCGCTCCCGCCGCCGCAAGCGCCGTGAATTCGCCCAACGAGAGTCCCGCCGTGGCATCCGCCTTCAGCGAGGGCACCCTCTCCTGCAGCAGCTTCATCGCAACCCAGCTGACGAGGTAGATTCCCGGCTGGGCATACTCGGTGCGGGTGAGCTCGGACTCCGGCCCCTCGAAGCAGATGCGCGAAAGGGGACATCCGAGGGCCTCGTCGGCCCCATCGAAAAGGGACTTGGCCGTCGGCAACGCCGACGCCAGGTCCCGTCCCATACCCACCTGCTGGGCTCCCTGCCCGGCGAAAAGAAACGCAGTCTTCGACATGAAGCCGCGGAGTCAACCGGCTCCGGTTTTGCCGGGGAAGCCGAATTTCATGACGGTTGGATCCTCGCTCCACCGACCCGGTTGAGATGGAGCCGGGGCAACACCTTCCTGGCGAAACGGATCAGACCAACGGGCAACCTGTGCTTCCGGCGCATGGCGCCCCTCCACCGCAGACGTCCGGCCGCCGACGCACATCCGACGGCCCTTCCGGATCCGCCGTGGAATCAGGTCCCTGCACGTCCACGCTTCCAGCCGGCCAGCGTCTTCCCATAGCTCTCCTCAAGGCGGTCGAGGTAGCGGTCGGGGTGGAACTTCGGATAGTGCCGTTGAGCCCCGGCGGCGAGGCGGTCGCGCAGTGCCCGGTCCTCCAGGAGCCGTTGAACCGCGCCGGAAAGCGCCTCGGGGGTGCGCTCCGGAACACGGAGGCCGCTCTCGCCGTCGAAGAGCCATTCCTCCACCCCTCCGCCGCCGAAGGCGACCACCGGCTTGCCGTGGGCCAGCGCCTCGGTTCCGACCAGTCCGAAGGGTTCGTGACGCAGGACGGGAAAGACCACGAAGTCACACCGGGCGTACTCCAGTTCCATCGCCTCGGCGCCCAGCTCCCCGGGCAGCTCCACGCGGTCCGCGATCCCCAGTTCCGCGGCACGGTGCAACAGCGCGGCCCGCTCCGGACCCGGACCCGGCATCGACAGCGTCCATCGACGCCCCCCCAGCCGCGCCACCGCCTCCAACGCCAAGTGGACCCCCTTCTCCCGGGCCAAGCGTCCGGGCACCAGGATGCGACCCGGCTCCGAACGATCCGACAGCGTCGCCGGTTCGGAGGACAACGGGATCAAGTCGATCCGATCCACCGGATATCCGTTCTCCAAAAGGCCCTCCCGCATCAGGCGGGAGGCCACCTGGAGCCGAATGCCGGGATGCCGCTTCATCGGGGTGAAGGACTCCGCCGCCTTCCACCACTCCCAGTTGTTGCTGGGCCTCTTCCCACCGCAACCGAGCAGGTAGTTGTACACGAGGCACAGGGGCCCGTGTGCCCGATGACACGGCCGATATCCCCTCAGCATCCGATGGCCACCCCCGCAGAAATACGACTGGTCATGCAGGAACTGGCACATCGCCGTCCTCTCCACGATGCGGTCGAGGATCCCGTTGGCCTGTTTGGTGTGTGACTGCAGGAGTTCCGGACGGAACTCCTCCAGGGCCTTGTCCAACGCGACCGCCAGATCCGCCTCGGTCTCCGGACCGCGTGTCGAAAGGTCCGGAAGCTTCCAGGACGGACAATCCAACTCGACCCGGTCGCCCGGCATGTGATGGGCCATCCCGATCTCGTAGCCCCTCCGCTGGAGCCCGCGACAGGTGTCCAACACAACGCGGCTGACGCCCCCGTTGAACAGGTACGGGTAGTCCACGAGCATCAGAATCCGCTTCACGATGGGCGAGAGTGCGTACCCCCTGCCCGCAGGGTCAACCCCATCGGTGTCCTGGAAAGGGATGCTAAAGTGAGGCCAAGAGGGAGTTGAGGCGGGGCACGGCGGCGGCTTCCGTGGCATTGTCTCTAATGGACTGGCGGAGCCACCGGATGAACTTC
>JAIYBC010000004.1 GCA_027488845.1 Verrucomicrobiales bacterium
GCCGCCGACCGCGCGACGGTGGGCGCCAACCAGGCCTCGCTCGGCATGTACTCGGAGCAGCTCGGCGTGCTGAAGGACAACCTCAGCGCCGCCAACAGCCGCATCAAGGACGTGAACGTGGCCGAGGAGAGCACCCAGTTCTCCCGGTACAACATCCTGGTCCAAGCAGGCACCGCCATGCTGGCCCAGGCCAACGCCAGCCCGCAGTCGGCCCTCCGCCTGCTCGGCTGAAGAAACCAACCGCTTCCGGCGGCGGAGTCCGAAAGGCCTTCGCCGTCCGGGAGCCGGCGATCAGTTCACGGTAAGGGGTTCCCCGCCCCTCGGCTGCGACGGAAGGCAGGCCGGCCTCCCGAAGGCGGGTCACCGGAACCGCGAACTGATCCCCGACTCCCGAAGGGAACCGACCCGTTCGGACACGACGGTCCCGGAAGCGGGGACCAGTCCCCGGTGGCCAAGGCCATCCGACGGCCCAGCAGGAAGGCAGGCCGGCAAAGCCGTAGGAAACCAAGGCACCGGGGATTGGTCCCTGCATCCGACCCGATCGCGGAACCGTCCACCGCATCGCGCAGGACTTCCCGGGGGAACCGTCCATCCCCCGGGAAGTCCCATTTGTCTTGGAACCGCCGGGAGATTGGATTTGACACACCCACCCTCCCGACCGCTGTGTTTCGCCCGATTTCCAGCCTGCCGGCGTCACTCCACCTACCAATGCCATCCGTTCCGTTCGATGAGGCCGTGCCGTTGCTGATGGAGGAGTTTCGATGGAACGAGTGGTTCCTGGAAACCTACTGGCCCGAGAACGCGCCCCGCATGGAACTGATCGCCCGGCTGGCGCTCGCCCATTCACCGCGGCCGGAGAACTCGCGACTGCTGGAGGTCGGGTGTGCCAACGGCTATGCCGCTGCCCTGTTCCGCCTCCTCGGATTCCAGGTCGCCGCCGCCGACGCCTACGACGACCGGCGACGTGAGGAACTGTTCCTCAGGCTCGGCATCCCCTACACCACCACCAGCCTCAACGACCCGGAGCCGCTTTCGCAGTATCCCGACGCCTCGTTCGACTGCGTTCTCCTGGGCGAGGTGTTCGAACACATCCTGAACAACCCGTTGGGCCTGCTGAAGGCGCTGAACCGGATCCTCAAGCCGGGAGGACAACTCGTCCTGACGACGCCCAACCCCTCCACCATAGCCAACTGCATCCGGGTCCTTCAGGACAACTACGTGCTGTGGGGCAGCAGGGATTTCGCCCGGATGTCGAAGTTCGACGGCTCACGGATCATCGACGAGGGAGGGATCCACTACTGCGAGTATCCGATGCGGGTCACCTGCGACCTGATGCGGGAGGCGGGGTTCACGATCGGACTGCAACGCTATGTCGCACCCGGGTGTGCACGGACACAATCCCCCCTGAAGCGCCTCCTGAAGCGGCTCCTGATGGTCACACGACTCGACCGACGACGCCTTCTCAGTCCCGGGTACCTCGTCGAAGGCTTCAAATCGGAACACTGAGCGTATCGTTCCATTCCCCGATTTCGGTCGCGGCCAATTCCTGCCGTCCTGTACCCGGGTTCGACTGGAATCGATGACTTGCCGCCAGCCGATGCAAGGTTTCGCGGAACCGCCCCACCTGCCCTGGGTCGCAGCCCCCCCGCGGATGGCGCGGGCAGATGGGATTTGACATACCCCCACAGCCAACCCCTGATTTCGTGCAAGTCCGGCCCACGGCCGTGCGCCTTTTCCCGAATATGTCCCTCTTCCCGTTCGACAAGGCCCAGGCGGACCTCACAGGGGGATTCCACGGGATCCCCTGCTTCCGGGAGGCCTGCTGGAAGGGAAACACCCGGCGGTCGGACCGGAAGCCCCGGCCTGCCCTCGCCCGCCCCGTTGGGACGACGGACTCTTGCCCGGACAGACGACGCGAGGTCTCATCCTCGAAGGCCGGCTTCCCATCTCGTTTCGTGGGAGTTTCCTTCGGCCGCACGCTCTTGGGAAAGGCGCCCAAACCCGGGAAACGCCCTGACGCCGACACACATCAACCGATCCATCCCTCCATTTCATGGGTTCACTGAAGAACGCTCTGAAGCCGGAATACATCTTCCGGCCGCGTCAGGCCTTGCACCGGCTGCTCCGCAGTGGAGCGCCGCCGGAAACGGCCCAAGTCCGGACCGCGTGGGGACTCCCCATGTCCATACGGCCGAAGGAAGTGGTCGGGATGGCCTTGTACCATCTCGGTGTCTATGACCTCTCCGAATGCGAACTGATCTGGCGGCTCTCCGACCCAGGGGAGACGGTGATCGACGTCGGGGCCAATGTCGGGGCTGTCACCGGGTTGTTCGCGGTCCGCGTCGGCCCCGGTGGAACCGTCCACGCCTTCGAGCCTCATCCGACGATCCTCGAGACCCTCAAACGACAGGTCGACGGCTGGGCATCCCAAAAGGCACGCCTCGGGACGATCCGGATCCATGGATTGGCTGCGTCGGACAAGGACGGCGAGGCCGACCTGTTCGAGCCTGAGGAATTCTCCACCAACACGGGCATCGCATCGCTGGCCCACTCGGGGAACGGGGGGAGACGTCATCGAATCCAGACCCGGCGGCTCGATTCCATCTTCCCTGTCGACCGACCTGTGGGGGTCTTCAAGCTCGATGCCGAAGGTCATGAGCCGTCGATCCTTGAGGGATGCGGCGACCTGCTGCAAAAGGGGACGATCCGTGACATCCTTTTCGAGGAGCATGAGGAGCCCCCGACACCGGCGACCCGTTGGCTCGAGGCCGCCGGATATACGGTTTTCCTGATCGGACGGAGCTTCGGTGGACCTTTGCTCCTGGGATGCGACCAACGGGACCGCATCCCGGACTGGCTTGCCCCGAACTACCTCGCGACGCGGGATCCGGAACGGGCCAAGGAACGCTGCCGGGCCCGCGGATGGAAGGTCCTGGGCTGAATGGGATGAATGGGCGGGACTCCTTGGTTTCCACCTTGTCGATCGATCGAACCTCGCAGGAACCAACGGGCGAGCGGGCAATGGCCCAATGTGAAGCCCACCCGCAGCGCCTTGGGCGTCACCACCGGGGCGGGGTTCCGCTGGGGTTCATCTTGGCCTTCAGGAGCCGATTCGATCGTCTGGAAGAACTGCGAGTCCCGGACACGCGCGACAGGGTGGAACGCCTCGCATTCAACCTACCAAGGAGGTGCGGCACCAAGCCCGGAGGAGGCCACGGCGAACTCCGTCACCGCACGGCGAAGGAACCCGATCGGTCAGCGGTCACGCAAGGAGACTGGGCGTTGAACGCATGGAAACGTGACGAAGCGGAATCGGGATCCGAAAATCCCGGGACATCCGCGAAGGTGGCGGATCCGCGGCGACCGGAGGGCGCGCTCCATTGCGGTACCGGCAACCTGTTCGGTGACATCGAGCCCCAACTCGTGACGCACGCACGAAACCCTCCGAAGTCGGCGGTTAGGGCTGACCGGCACGTGTTGGGATGGAAGGCCGCATTCGCGTCTGCGATCCGGAAAATCAGGGCCGATACCGAGATCCGAGGCCCCACCCGGTTCTCACGGCCATGGACGCTGCTTGGAAGCCCGCGGTTTGTCGGCCGGATTCACAGCCGGCGATCTTCGCGGATTGTGGCGTTCCACTCCGCTTGGACCGATTCGTTGCAGGGCCAGGTCGTCCGGCGCCACCGGATTCCGAAGGCGATGTTCCCGCATGCCGGCCTTCAGCGGGATTCGCTGAGGAAGAAATGGGCCTGTCGGACCGACCTCGACGGCGTCGCCGCCAACCGCCGATTCACGGCGGAATCGGCGATGGACTGTTGCCTTGGTTCCGCGGTTCCCAGGGTTGTTCCGCCACCGGTGCCCGTGCCCGGGACCAGGGAGAGACTCCGTGCCTCGACGGGTGCTGCGGACTTGTCCAAATTGATCCTACAGGCCGGGCGAATCACCCGCTGCAAGGGGTTGGAGACCGTGATTCGTTCCCTCTTCAGTCTGCGTTTGCGGACCATTTGGGAGTGTCGGATCGCAGGAGCCTCCGCTTCGATCGGCGTCGACACAGCCTTTGGGCTTTCGTTGGTCAAGGGGATGCTCGCCGGCCTGCCCGTGGTCGGACCCGCCCGCGGTGGCCTCGTGGAAACCTTGCAGCCTGCCGGAGTCGAGATGGTCATTCCGGTGGAACATCGAGGCCTGGGATCGCGCCCCCACTGGCAGCTGACGAACGCGGATCAGCGGATCGCTTCGGCGATCCGCGTCCGCGAGGTCGACACCGCGGGACACGAACCGGTCTCGCGGACCGGGCAAAACCGCGACTGGCGTCGGCTTGTCTCGGAAACCGGCACCATACGGCCTATGGCATGGAACTCCTGATGAAATCCGCCGCCGACATCACGAACGCTGAGCGCCTCCCCGTTCTGCATCTTGGGGCTGGGGTGATCCACGGCGGCGTCGAGGCCTTCCTGGCTTCGCTGGCCGTCCACAGCCGGAGGACGATTCCTTCCTTCGCCCTCTGCGCGGAGGGGCGGTTGGCCAACGAGGCGCGGGCCGCAGGTCGCACGGTCCATGTGTTGCCGCACGTCCGGCTTTCCCGTCCCTTGTGGATCCTCCGGGCCAGAAGGGCGCTGGACGCGGTCCTCGCCACGTCGACGCCGGCCATGGCCCTCATTCACAGCGGTTGGATGCAGGTGCTGTTTGGACCGGTGCTGAGCCGAAGGCGAATCCCGACCGCAACCTGGATCCACGGGATCGCCACGAGCCAACCATGGCTGGAATGGCTCGCCCGACGACACCGCCCGGTCCGCATCTTCACCGCAAGCCACTTCATGGCAGAGCAAACCGCCGGCTGGTATCCCGGCACACCGCGCTCCGTGGTGCACATCCCGGTCGCAGCTCCTGACAGGATCGGTCCGGCGGATCGCCTCGCCTTGAGGAGATCGCTGGACACGGGGGCCGAAGAGGTCGTGGTGGTGGTTTCCTGCCGTTTCGAGCCGTGGAAGGGACACGACATCCTGTTCCGCGCCCTGGGAATCCTTGGAAAGGTACCCGGATGGAACCTTTGGGTGGCTGGCGGGGCCCAGGAGGACCATGAGATGCGGCGTCTGGAATCCCTTCGCGAACTCGGGCGGGATTTGGGAATCGGGGATCGCATCCGGTTCCTCGGCCAAAGAACGGACATCCCCACGGTGCTGCAGGCGGCCGACATCCACTGCCAACCGAACTCGGGACCGGAACCGTTCGGAATCGCGTTCATCGAGGCTCTCTATGCCGGAATTCCCGTAGTCTCCACGTCCATCGGAGGGGCGAGGGAGATCGTGGACGGATCGTGCGGGGTGCTGGTTCCGACATCCGATCCCCAGGCCCTGGCTCTTGCGATCGGAGATCTGATCCGCGATCCCGCAAGGCGCAAGTCGCTGGGGGAAGCCGGCCGTCGCAGGGCCTTCAATCTCTGTGATCCGCCCCGCCAGGTGGCCCGACTCGAGGAAATCCTTTGCGGCTCAGTACCCGGAGGACATGGAACGCCGCCACCCTGAGATCTCGGCGACCAATCGGCTCCACTGTTCGGAAAGGATTCCGTAGGAACAGAGCCGTTCGGCTCGCAGGGGAAGGTCGGATGCCAGACGCCGCAGCTCTTCTGAAGCCATGACTTCCCGTATCCTGCGGGCCAGACGCGCCGGATAGCCGCGGTCCACTTCACCCTGATAGTCGACCAACATCGGTTCCGGCAGCAGGATCTCCGCGTCCCCCACCCGGCTCGCGAGGACGAAACATCCCGCGGCCATGTACTCGGGAAGCTTGCCCGTGGTCCGGACTCGCCCCGGAAGGTTGTTGGTCTGAGTGGAAAGGGCCACATCCAAAAGCCGCAGATAGCGGGGAACGTCGTCGTAGGGAATCCGCCCGGTGAACAGGACGCGATCCTCGACCCCCAAGACCCGGGCCCTGGACTTCAGCCAAGGCAAGCCGGTGCCATCTCCGATGACGAGGGCGGTCACCGGCTGGTCCTTCAGCGAGACCATGGCCTCCAGGAGATCCCAGCCATAGCAGATCCCGAGACGGGGACTCATCACGGTCGATCCCATCAACCCAGCCACGAAGCGTCCTTCGAGTCCGAGTTTCCGTCGGAGGGAATCCACCGATTCCGGAGAGACCTTCTGCTGCTCGGAATATCCATCGCGGATCACCTCGACCCGGGAACAGCCTTGTGAGGCCAGAAGGAGGCGATGTCCCGAGCCCCGTACGACGACCGCGGCGGCGGTACGTTGGGAAAGCCGTTCGAAGGTCCAGAGAAGTGGCAGCTTCCAGCCTGCGCCGATCCCGGAGGCCTTGGCCATGGCATGCACCGCATCACCCGTGTCGAGGATGAACGGCAACCCCCGTGTCCAACGCCAAAGAGGCGCCGAAATGGCACCAGGGGCAGCGGTATTGAGGACATAGGCGACGTCCGGAGGAAATTCCCCGAGGTCCTTGGACCAAGACTTCCAAGTGGCTGCGATGCCACCGGAACGGGAGAGGATCCTCAGGCGCTCCGGAGGATGCCGGCGCGTCAAGCCGCGGACCCGGACCATTTCAATGCTCGACGGACCTCCGTGGACAAGGACCGTAACCTTGGGAGGGTTCATCCGACGGTACGAGGACTGGCACCGGAACGCTTTTCGGCGTCCACCTCCTTGTAGACCTGCAAGGTCGCAGCAGCACAGGTGTCCCATCCAAACTGCCGCAGTGTTGCACGTCCCAGCCGTCCGACCGTTTCCGCCATACCCGGTGAATTCCTCAACAACCGGAGGCAAGCGGTGATCTCCTCGGGCCGATGTGGGTCGAAAAGAAAGCCATTGACCTCATGGTCGATCAATTCGGAAGCACCCATATCCCGCCCAACAACAACCGGGATGCCGCTGGCCATGGCCTCTGTCACCACCATGCCGAACGGATCATAGTCGCTGGGGTACAGGAAAACATCGGCCGCTCGAAAGGCCAATTCCGGCTGAGATTCAAAGCCGTGAAATACCACCCTGGAACGAACCCCAAGCAGGTCGGCCTGCGCCATGAAGCTTTCAAGGCGTGAGCGGGTCACCACCAGCAAACGGGCTTCCGGAAATTGCTTCAGCTGATCAATACACTGTCGAAGCCCTTTGGTTGCCTCACCCATGAAGAGCCAAGTCCACTGATCTCCCATAACTCCAAATCTTTGGCGTAAGGAATTCCTTTCCTCCGTACTTTGAGCAGGACGAAACACGTCGGAATCAGTTCCATGGTAAATCACCGAAACTGGCCGGTTCCAATCATAAAACTGGCGAACCTCCTTCTCCAGTGTCCGCGAGATAGCGATCAGCCGTCGATTGGATTGATGGCGGTAAAACCGTCTCTCTGTTGGAATCACCAGCCTCATGAAGAGCCGAGGCTTGACCCACTTCGTATTCATGCGCTTCTCGCGCGCAGCATTGCAAATATGGCCGGTGATCAAATCAGCGTACCAAAGAGTCAACCCTTGAGCATGAATCAAGTCGACCGGGTGTTTTCCAACAAGGTACTGAGCAGACGGAATAAAGCTATAAACAGTTGTTAGAGCATTAAAGCGAATTGCTGGAATCTTGATTCGCGTTTCCCCTTCAAACTGAGGTGCATTGAACGTATTCGCAAAGATTGTGAATCGCACGTCTTTATGAAGACGGCGAACCAATTCAACACAATAACGACCCTGCCCATAATTGGGGTCGTAGTCATGGACAACAAGTCCAACCGAAATCTTAGAGCTATCCATTGCGTTTAGGTTTCTTGGAGAAAAGGAACCTTTTCTGACGGGGATCGGGACTACCGGACGGACTCCATGGTTGGGCCGAGGGCGATCCGACTTGGATCAGCGGCGCAGACCCGGGCCTGAGAATTCCCACAACCTGGACCGGCGTCTTGGCGGTAGAGACTGGGGCGAGGCTCGCACCATAATCGACCTGAGAAGGACGAAAAAGAGGCACCAGTTTGGGGGTTGCGATGAATGAAGTGAACTTTTCTTGAAACCGAGAAACTGAAGTTACTCCTGAAGAAACTGCCTTTTCGTACTCCAAGCACATCCGAGAAAGAGCACCCAAAAAAAACCAAAGTAGTGTACCATATGGAATACCAAGGAACGGAGTCCCAATTGGAAACGAAAAGAGACTCAGAATCATGAAGATTCCCGAAGGAAGAGCCACCACGGTAATCGATGTATCCCGCAGACGCTTCATCCATGAAAAGGCGCTTCGAGAACAATGATAGAAGAGCCAAAACAAGGAAGCCAACCCAAGAATTCCCATATCGACCGCCATGTGACCAAGGTCGCCATCAATCGGTCGCGAGGACTTCATTCGTGCCATCAGAAACATGGGAACCCCGTGCGAAGAACTTCCCAATCCGGTGCCGAAGGGTGCATCCAAGAGGGCATCAATCGATGGTCCCAGCACAATCCAGAATCGCCACCAGATTGTATCCGACTCCATCAGTGTGGCAAAGCGGTCCGTTGAAACACCCGATGTCGCTGCGCTACCAGCTTTCCAAGCGATTGTAAGAATAACCGGCAGAAAAATGAAACCCAACCCTCCCCGCCGGTACCAAACTGCGAACAAGATTCCAGCAATCAACTGCAGCATTCCTGATCGAGCCCCCGTGAGAATCAATGCATAAACCATTACCGCCGTCATGGTTGCTAGAATCACGCGCTCCAAGGTCGGACAGGTTTTAACTGAAAGCCGCGAAAATGCAAACATTGCAGAATAGGCAAGCTGCGCCGCGAATGCGGCCGATGAGACGAAGGTGGAAAACCGCCTAAACTGACCTACACCGTTGACTGCATAAAACTGATTTTGGAATCGAAATTGAAACTCAGGATCTTCCAACATCAGGCGCCGAACCTCTTCCTCCGATTGCTGGATTCCATAGATCGCGGTGACAAACCCCAACGCAATCATCATCCACATGTAGAATTCAACCTGCCTAATATTAGTTGCCAAGTGGTATCCAACGAGAAAAACCATCGGAATCACCGCCCACCCCCGAAATGCAGCCACAGCAGCAAAAACTGGCACATCCCATATAACAACCGAAAGCGGAATATACAATAGACAAAGAAACGTATGAATCTTCAACGCATCCCCGATTCCAGTTCGTGGAAACAGCGGCTCACCTTTTCGCGAAGAAAAGGTCAAAAACATCACAATGATTACCGGTATATCAAACGCAAACGTGGTTAATGCACCGCGAAAGTGAAGCTTCAACCACCCGTGGAAGAACCCAATAACAATTGCGAGAGCGAACAGACCGTTCGCCAAAGGGTTTTTCTCGAAAAGATCAGCCAGAATCCTCCAAAAAGAGCGCTCCACCTCGTCCGTCGGTCCTGCCGATGGTTGCGTAGGAAAAGTGGAGTTTTTCGTCATCGAAGCGAATCGCTTACAAGTTTTTCACCACGGGTACGAAGAGCAAAGGAAAATCGGGCGATGCAGACGCTCCCCCAGAAGGTATCGGCAGGCTTCACCGGTCGGTTGAGAAGAGCCTGCAAATGCTATCTAAACCGTTGTTTATTAGGATTTTATAAATAGAACCCTCCTGTGGCTTCATTCAGGAACCGGGTCGGATCCCCCTTTTTCGGCTCAAGAGCGTCGCCGAGGTTTACGTAAGCACCCAAGTCAAGCAGAACCTTAAGATAAGGTCAAGTTGAGGAGAACCAAAAGCGGAGCCCAACATCAACACCAAGGTTTGGGAATCATTGGTGTGACCTTCAACACCATTTCAACATAAACCACAACAGTTCCCATCACACTTGGACCCTAAGCAATTTATTCAGGAGCGACATTTAAATACTCCACTCATGTCCTAAGCCGAACACCTTAATGTGATATCCAAAAAGTGGAACCCATCGGCTCCGCTTCCTCCCTGTTTCCAGCGGGTTCCTTGATGAATCCAAGGCGTCTGAGATGCCGTGCCGATTCACCTAGATGAATGGCGATCACTGAACTGTCGAGGAACATCAGGGAACAAGGAGCCGAAACACCTGAAATCCGTTCGTGGCGGGCAGGGTGACTTGAAGACGCGCACCGTCATCGACCGGTGTAAGCCCCGTGTTGGTCCAACCCGTCGGGGAAAGAGCCGGGGTCACCTGAAGCACCGCATTGGTGGCCATCGAAGGCCAACTGAGAACCAGCAGATCGTCGAAACCGGTGAAGTCGAGGGTCAGCGGGATGGACCGCACCCGGACCGTGTCGATGTTGTCGGAGACGTTGGAGTCCGAAGCCACGCTGGATGCGGCCAAGGAGTACACGACCTCCTGCGGTGCGGTCAGTGCCAAGCGAACCTGACCCGTCCAGGAGGCGTTGGGAGCAAGGGCGCCGAGTTCGAATTCGACGCCGCCGGACACCTGGGCGAATGAGCCGGAGGAGGTCGCAGCCCCCCGGAACTGGGAAGGACTCGGGAGGGACAAGGTGGCCCGGACCCCGTTGGCCGGCAACGGACCCGCATTGCGAACCCGGAGGTTCAGCCGGAATTCGGAACCGAGGATGACGGGATTCGCGGTCGATTCGATCTCGGCGGTCAATTCCGCCGTGGAGCCCACGAGGAAGTCCGACGACGAGGACGCAATGCCGGCACTGGTTTCGACCACGATTCGACCGGAAGACGCGCCAGCGGGAACGGTGACCGCCAACCCGGACGCGTTCGTCTGTACGATGACGGCGACGACACCTCCGACGCGGACGGACAGGAACGGCCAAAGATGGCTTCCAGCGACCGAGACCACCGCCCCCACTTGACCGGTGGCCGGCGAGAAGCCGGTGATCAACGGCTGTTCACCCACGACGGACAGGATCGTGGGGCTTTCGTCACGTCCACCGGGAGTCTCGACGACGACCCTTCCGGTGATGGCATTGGAGGGGACCACCGCGCTGATCCTCCGGTTGTCGAGAACCGTGAATGAGGCGGAGGGGGCGGTGTTGGTGCCGAAGCGGACCGCAGTGGCACCCAGGAAGTTGGTTCCTGTGATCTCCAGCGTTTCACCCGATCGCAGGCGGGTGGAACCGAGCTGAGCGATGGTCGGGGCCAGATGGAAGGTGGAGGTCGATTCGTCGGCGCCGACGGGGGAAACGACCTGGATCGGGCCGGTACCGGCACCAAAGGGAACCGCCACCACCACCGTCGTGGCCGTGACACTGGTGGGGGTGGCCGCGATGCCTCCGAATCTCACCTGCTGGACGCCGGTCAGCCCGGCACCGGTAATGGTCACATTGGTGCCACGGGCGCCTCCGGTGGGCGTGAAGCCGAAGATGCGTGGTTGGAGCACGAAATTGGAGGTGGTCAGGAAGCGGCCACCGGGCGACTCGACAGCCAACGCACCGGAAGTGGGCGCGTTGGTGGGGATCACAGCGGCGATGTTGGTCGGCGAGACCACGGTGAAAGCCGCCACAGGCACACCACCCAGGGTGACCGCGGAAACGGCCCTGAGGCTGAGCCCCGTGATCGAGAGGGTATCCCCAACCCGGCCCCGAGGGGTGAAGCCACGGACCGAAGGTGGGATGAAGAAGTTCGTCGAAGTGATGAAAACCCCGGCGTTGTTGGTCACGGTGATGGGGCCGGTACCGGCACCGGCAGGCACGTAGACCGAAACCGACGTTTCGGTGACCGTATCCACCTGCGCTCGGACACCGTCGAAGAAGACACCGAGCCGGAAGTTGGCATCGGTGATGTCGAGGAAGTTGGCACCCGAAAGGACCACCAGGTTGCCCGCCACTCCGCGGACACGATCCGCTTCGGTCAGGCCGCCCGGACGTTCGAAGCGGGTGACAACGGGAGGCACCTGGAAATTGCGGGTGATCGGCGTCTGGCCACAGCTGTTTTCGATGTAGATCGGTCCTATGGTCGCTCCGACGGGGACCCTTACCGCAATCTGCTGCTGCCCGCCGGAGATCGTCCTGATGCTCTCGATGACGGCCGGAGTGAAATTGAAGGTCACCGCGGTCACTTGGGGGCTGAGGAAGTTGGCGCCATTGATCGTGATCAGCGCCCCGGGCTCTCCCCTGAAGCTGGAGATCGATGTCGGCAAAGGCCAGCACTGCGCCAACGCCGAGGAGGATCCTGCGAGGACCACGGCAAACCAGGTCATCCAGAACCGGCTGATTTGATGCTTCATTCGATGGGATTTGATGTTTACATCCGTCATTGCCGATCTGCAAGCATCGGCTGGGCATGCCGACTTGGACGCGAACCGAGCCGATCGGACAACCTGCAGCCGCTTTCGGATCCGAAAAGGCGGCCCCGGCCCGACGGTACCCGGTCATTACATTATGTTAACACCCTGGATTACCTGAGCTGATGAATAACGGCACGTTTACGCCGTCGACTGGGCTGTTGTGAAGACCTACCAGTTCGACGGCTGCGGGCCCGCAAACGGTCCGTTTTCCTTTACGAAGGAATCCACCGCCCGGAACTGAGAATTCACCTCCACCCCTCCCCGTTCGATACCATGAAGCACTCCACTCTGCCTGCGGTGTGTCTGGCGCTGGCGACCGTCACCGGGTTCGCGGTTCGATCCCAAGCACAAGCCACCAACGGATCGCCATCGGCAACGGCAATCGTCACTTCTTCGGATTCCACCAATGCCCCGGCGCTGGTGGCGGTGCCGCCGGTGCCGACCTTGCCGCCCGCGGTCGCGGAAGTCGTCCAACTGGTCCGACGCGGAATCAGCGAATCCGTGGTGACCGACTACATCGCCCAAATCCGGGAACCGTTCACCCTCGGTGCCGACCAGGTGATCTACCTGAACGATCTCGGGATCAGCGGCCCCGTGCTGCAGGCGCTGCTGAAGAAGGCCGGTGCGTCTGGGGAGGGTGAAGCAGTGCAGAACGTGTTGGTGCAGGCGGGCGTCCCGACCAACCCCACCCCGGCGTCCGCGGCCGGGGCCAAGTCGGGCGAGAACGTCCTTCTGAACCCCTATCTCACCTCCACCGCCTCCGCGCCGGGGCCGGCGGGACAGCCGGCCCCCACCCAGGCTGGAACGGCGCCCGCGGCGCCTTCCGGCACCGTCGCGACGACGGCTCCCAGCCAACCGGTGGTGGTGAACCAGCAGATCTTCTACGAATCCCTCGCACCCTACGGTTCCTGGGTTGAGGTCCCTTCCTATGGCTGGTGCTGGCAGCCGACGGTCGCGGTGGTGAATTCGTCGTGGATTCCCTATGGCGACGGTGGGCGATGGGTCTGGACGGATCGCGGTTGGTACTGGCACTCGAGCTACACGTGGGGCTGGGGACCTTACCATTACGGACGCTGGCATCGTCACGGCCGTCATGGCTGGGTCTGGGTCCCAGGATACGATTGGGCACCGGCTTGGGTTGCCTGGCGCAGCACGCCGACCTACTGCGGTTGGGCGCCTTTGCCACCGGAGTGCCATTGGCGGTCCGGGGTGGGCTTTTCCTGGGTCAACGGACGCACCTCGGTGAGCGTCGGATTCGGCATCGGTCATGACTGGTGGTTCGCCACGACATGGAACCGCTTCTGCGAACCGGTACGCCCTGTTCATCGTCTTCCGGCCCACGGTGTCCGCCAGTTCGTCAACGACAGCCGGATCACTGTCGCCGGCGGCAACGCGGTCAACATCCAGGGCAACAACAACACGGTGATCATCAACAACGGCGTCTCACGCGAGGAGGTTCAACGCCACACGCGGGACGAGATCCGCCGGACAGAGATCCGCGACGTCAACAGCCCCGCGGCCGCCCAGTCGTCGGCGGGAGGTCGCCCTTCTCCGGCGGGACGGCCCACGGAGCTGGCGGTCTACCGCCCCACGATTCCTGTCCAGGCGGCGAAGCCCTCCGCGGCGGCCCTAGCAAAGCCAGCCCCGGTGAGGACGTCCTTCAACGGCATTTCGCCCTCAGGTTCCCCATCGCGCCCCCTCCCTGTTCCCCAGGCGGGGGCAACCAGGCCCTCCGGCGCCCCCGTGGGCTCGCCCCGGCCAGCTGCCTTGGGAGCCGCCCCGTCGCCCAAGCCGAATTCGCTGGTCTCACCGTCCTTCGGTGGTGGCCAAGTGAGCCGTCCAGGGCCAAGCGTCTCACAGGCGCCGCTGCCGACGGCCACCCAAGCCCCGGCTACCCCAGCCCGGCCGGGCTCCGTTCCTGGAGTTGGACGCGGTGAGGTCTTGCGGCCCGGGTCCGCCCCCGTCCGCGCCAACAACCCGGCAGTCCCCAGTCCGGCTCCCCAGTCGCCTCAGATCCGGCCGGGATCCGGTTTTGCACCGGCACCAAGCCCATCGGTATCCATCCCAGCCAGCCGTCCCAGCAGCGCTGGGTCGTTCCGGCCGACTCCGTCGCCGGCATCGAACTACTCCAAGCCGGAGGGCGCTGGCTTCGCGTCTCCCACGCAGGCGAAACCTTCGTTCAGCCCGCAACCCAAGCCTGTCGACAACTACCGCCCTCCGTCTGCGGAGTCCTTCAGGCCCTCGGCCTCCGGCTTCAGCCCCGGCCGGCCGGCTCCGACAACGGCGTTGCCACCGGCTCCCTCTGCGGCACCGTCCGGCGTCCGCCAGCCCAACACGGGCGGCCCCAACCGCAAGAGTGAGCCCTGAACCGGCTTCCCAGCCCCCTAGAACCGATGATGAAACGCCTCCTCCTGCTCTTGGCGATGATCTCCTCCGGCGCCTGGGTCGAGGCCGGGGAGGCGGATTCGGCGTCGGCTACGGCAAAGCAGTCCCGCGTGCTCTATGAGACGGGTTTCGAGCGGTTCGAGGGATTCGATGCTTCGCTGGACCTGGTGGATGCGGCCGGCCGGGGACAGAACGGTTGGACCGCGGTCGGTTACGGCGGCAACGGAATACTCGGCGACGCACTGCCCGACTTCACTGGACAGTACGCCTACATCGGCTTCCTGGCCTCCACGAACGGCAACGGGTTCTTCAACGTGTTCCGTCCACTCCGCTTCGCCCCTTCGACCAACCAACCGCCCGTGGTGGTCTTCCAGGTGAACATGAGCCTGCGGGACGAGACCCCGTCGCCGGAGCGTGCGGACGATTTCCGCTGGAGCGCCTACACGCCCGACGACCGACGGCTGTTCACCATCGATTTCCACGGCGCCGACCGGACGATCAACTACGCCCTGGACGACGGCTCGGGATTCCAATCGACCGGCTACGAGTTCGAATACGGAGCCACCTATCTGTTGGAAGTGGTCATGAGCTTCGGGCGCAACCGTTGGTCCGCGAGCCTCAACGGGTTCACGGTCGTGGCCGAACAGCCCCTGAGCACCCGACCCGGCACCCTGGCCCTCGGCAGCATCGACGCCGTTTGGGCGGCCCGTGCCCAAGGAAGTTGGGACGACAACTACATGCTCTTCGACGACTACCGGATCCTCGCCTACCCACCGACCGAGATCGCTCCCATATTGCAACCACCGGTTGTCGACTCCAATGGAACGGCCCGACTGACGCTCTGGGGCGAACCCGGGGTCGCGTATCTCGTGCAGTCCTCCAACGACCTCGCCGTTTGGACCGATCGCGGCACGGTGGTGGCCACATCACCGGAAGGACGCGCCGAGTTCGTCGATGCACAACCGTCGCCTTCCCGGTCCTATCGCGCCGTTTCGGTTCCCTGATCCCGGCCACGATCCAAGGTCAGGATCAAACCGTCCCGCGAATCGAAGGCCTCGAGCCGCCTGCCGAAACGGAGACGCAGAGCGCCGACATCCTCGGTGAACAAGACGTGGAAGGATTGGTTGAGCAGTCGTCGGCGGGTCGGACGTGGAGTCCGTTCCGTAGCCGGGAAACGGCCGGTGGCCATGACCAGAAGCCTGGGCCGGACCGCCTCCAGCAATCCTGCGGCGGCCGCCTCACCGGATCTCGGGATCCCGGTGATCAGCACGTCCGCGGCCAACTCGCCGCCGTGGCGTCGGACCAGCGCATCCTGCCCCAGGGATCCGAGATCCGGGGCGATCAGGATCCGCCAGCCGCCCAGCTCGCCACGAAGACAGAGCGACGCGTCGTCGGCTCGCGTAAACGCCTCATCGGACCAGGGGTGGACCACGTCCCAGTCGTGGAGGCGTTCGGGCGCCGCGATGGTTTCGACGGACACGCGATGGTTCCTTGCCCACGGTGTCAACCGGAGCAGGCTGGGCGAGCGCATGCGGACCCGGGGAAGGATGACCCTTCGGATCTCCAGCCGCTCCAAGGCTTGGGTGGCTCCGCCGCCATGTCGGATGTCCCCATGTGAAAGGAGCAGGGAATCCAGGCTCCGGAACCCGGCGACCTGGACTCCCGGCACGACCACATGGCGAGCGGCGGAGTCGTCCCCGCAATCGAGGAGAAGGTCGCGGCGACGTCCCGGTCGGTCGATCAGGACCGCCTCGCCCGCCGGGAACACCTGGACCTCCGGGCGGCGCTCCATCCAAAGGGAAGCCGCCAAGGCGCAGGCGGAAGCCCACGACCAGTTCCGCCACCGAATCCAGTCCGGCCAAGCTTGTTCATCGGGAGCCCGGACCCAAAGGACGAGCGCCAAAGCGTAGGAGAGCCAGATGGGCCAGGGAACCCGTCCCACAGCCCACCACGCGAAGGGCCAATCGGCACAGCTCCGACTCCAACCCACCAGGAAGTGCATCGCCATCCAGGCGGCGCCGTTCCAGATTTCCGTGCCCACCGGAACCGTCATGGAGAGGAGTCCGGAGACCAGCACGAGGCCGCCCAACGGGACGGCGACGAGGTTTGCCGGGACGGACACCGGTGAAACGAGATGGAAGAAGCCGACCGTCCACGGCGTCGACGCAGCGAAGGCTGCAAGGCCGGTGGCGACGGAAGGGATGGATCGACGGAGAGCCGATTCAAGCCACTTTCGTGGGGGTGTCCAAAGGCGTTCGGGCAACAACGGGTCCGGTGGAAACGGTCGGATTCGCCACAAGGCGGATTCGAAGGCGGGCGTCAGCACCGGCAGCGCGCCAACCACTCCGAAGGACAAGACGAAGCCGGCCTGGAACAGCTGTCCTGGATCCCATGCGAGGAGCGCCAGCGCCGCCAGCGACAGGGAGTTGATGAGATCCGCCGGCCGGCGAAGGGACCAGGAGCCCACCACGACGGTGCACATGACCGCGGAACGCACCGCCGAGGCCTGCCAACCGGTGGCGGCGACATAACCCCAGATGCAAGGGATGGAGAACACGCCACAGACTGGCCGTGCCACCCGGAACAGGCGGAGGATTCCCACCATCCACGCCGCTATGAGGGCGATATGCAGGCCCGAGATCGCGAAGAGGTGGAGTGTTCCAGACCTCATGAAGACGTCGTCCACCTCGTCGTGCAGCGCCGTTCTCCAGCCGAGGAGCATTCCCCAAATCAGCCGGGTCGCCTCGTCGTCGGGAAGGCCCCGGGAAAGACGCTCACGCGCCCAGGTCAGGAACCGCTCATCCCACGGTGGACCGGTACGGGGAGCGGGCCCCAACTCCCAGTCCTGAGGTGCATCGCATTGCAAGACGAGCCCGATGCCGAGGCGGCGCAGGTGGGTTTCGTAGTCGAGGAGGCCCGGGGCCGCCGGTCCTGGCGGCGACTTCGCGAGCCCCTTCAACTCGACCGACTGGCCTCGGAAGAACCTGGAATCGGGAACCCCCTTGGAGCCGACCAAC
Organism: Verrucomicrobiales bacterium; assembly: GCA_027488845.1. Taxonomy (GTDB): domain Bacteria; phylum Verrucomicrobiota; class Verrucomicrobiia; order Limisphaerales; family UBA9464; genus SXXZ01. The sequence goes on from JAIYBC010000004.1 coordinate 17,596, forward strand.
AGCGTTCCACTCGCCCGACGCCAGCGGCCATCCCCAGGATCCCAGGCAGAGACGTTCAACCGAACCACGGTCCTTTCGGCCAGCGTTCCGCGTCGTTCCGTGAGACGGATGGAAGGAGCCTCGGCAAGGATGCCCCGGACGGACACGACGGCGGGATTTCCCGCCATTTGCCACCGGAGTTCCGTCGGATCCAAAGGGAGCTGTGTTCCCACGAAGGCCAAGGCGCCACCGCCCGCGTAGACGAAAAGCATTCCGACCGCACGAAACGACCGTCCGGGCGCCGAGGCGGAGATCCCGACCGCGGTCACCAGAAACCAGAAGAGGACGGGAAACGACAGGAACTCCGCCCCGAGGATCCCAGAGGCGAAGGCGATCGCCGGAAGCAGGAACGGACGTCCGCGAAACACGGGGCCATACGAACACAGCAGGGCTCCTTGCCGAAGCGGTCGGTGCGGCGGGCTTCAGTTGCCCGAATCGGCCTTTCGGGGGCCCCGGCCGCGGAGCATCCGGGCGACAAGAGCAAGCAGGAGCAGAGCCGCCGCGGCACCGGTGGAGTCGATCATGACATCGCCGACCGCGGCACCGCGACTGGGCACAAACGACTGATGCCATTCGTCGGATGCGGCATAGACCGCGGCGATGAGCCAAGCCCGTCCTGCCCGACCCCAGATCCATGGACGGAAGCCATCGATCCCGCGCCGTCCCAAGGCCCTCCAGGCAAGCAGCGCCAAGACACCATACTCCCACGCATGAGCGAGCTTGCGGACGGCGAAGATGCAGGCGGCGACGGTTTCAGCAGAGGCGTCGGGCAGGATCCAACGGAAGAACGGACCGAGAAACCTCGAGGTGCGGGGCACCGAAAATCCATCCGAGGAGAAGAGAAAGACGATCCCCATCCAGGCAACCAAGGGCAGCCATCGGAGAATCGCTTCACGATGTTTCGACATCGGTGCAAGCGAATCAGCCAAAGCGCCGGGGAAAAAGCGGATAACGCCCCTTCAGGAAATGATGCAATCCCACCGTCGAACCGTTCGTCACCCTCGGGACATCAATCCCTCGACCGACCGTCGTCCGGGGTCCAATTCGGGATCTCCCGATGCGGGTCGTTGTCGTTGTTCCATCGGGCCCTCCAGGTCTGGCTCAGCGGATTGACGACCTCCTTGCGCAGGGCGCTCTCGGCATGGCCGTCGGCGAACATGATGTTGCAGCGGTTGTTGTGGCGCTTTGCCGGCCACTGGTCGGACTCCTTGGGGTCGATATTGCCGTCCCAAGAACGATCGGTCTTGGAGTCGGACAACATGATCATGTCCGAGGGTGCCTTCACACGGCTTTCCGGCATTTCCGGTTGGGTGGGGGCGTTGATGTCGCCCCCCAAGCCCAGCTGGTCGGCGATGTTCTGCGTGGGAGCGCGCAGTCCCCAGTCGTTGTAGCCGTAGCTGAAGCGGCTTCCCGATCCGGAGGCGTCCACGCTGTTGATGCCCCGCGGGAAGGTCTTGTTGACGTTGGTGTCCCACTGCGCGTCCGGCTTGTTGGCGGCGCAGAAGAACGAGGCGCGGTTGGTGCCCATCTCCCCGAACAGGCGCAGCGGCCAGAGGTAGTAGAACTCGGGTACCTTGATGCAGCCCGGGTACTTCTGGTAGTTGCCGGTGTACATCGCGGTGGCGATGCCCATCTGGCGCTGGTTGTTCAGGCAGGAAATGCCCACCGCCTTCGACTTCGCCTTCCCCAACGCCGGAAGCAGCATCCCGGCGAGGATCGCGATGATGGCGATCACCACCAGCAGCTCGATCAGGGTGAAGCCACGGGAGGACCACGTCGCGTTTTCAACAGGGCGCGGAAAGGGAGGTCTCATGGGGGAACTGGGAACTAATCTCGGGAGCGTGCCAATTGCATCAGGAAGCCGATTGGCAAGCCATGTGGGCGACCCACGGTCACCTATCCTGAAACCACCCTTCAGACAAGGAATCGACCCTGAACTCGGTTCGGCCCCGCTGGCCACGCTCCGGATGGCTTGCGCCCCTTGGGAGGTCGACAGGTTCGAGCCGATCGCGGGCACAGATCGGGCCGTGGCACTCCGTCAATCGGCGCAAAGGTGTTCCCGGCTCATTGGCCCTGCTGGGCCTTTTCCCCTCGGAGAAAAGCGATGAGATCGCGGAGGTCCTGAGGTGACCTTCCGGTTTCGAGCCCCTCGGGCATCAGGGATCGGCCAGTGGAACGGATCGATTTGATCTGAGTCCGGGGCACGGTGACACGCTGTTCGTCGGCTTGGAGCAGAACCACCGCCTCCACGGACTGCGACGCCAGCAGTCCAAGGACGGTTTCGCCGTCCTGTCGTTCGATTTCGAACGCGTTGAAAGCCGGGTTCATCGCCATGTTCGGGTCGAGTATGTTGGACAGCAGGTCCTCGACACTGCGATGGGCGGAACCAGCAAGGTCCGGCCCCACTTGGCGTCCCACATTGCCCAGCCTATGGCAACGAGCGCACAGGTCACCGAAGATCCCCGCACCCCGCATCGCGTCGCCTGCCGTGGGGAGCTTCGCCATCCATTCCTCCACGGCCGCCTTCCGATTGGAATACTCCTCGTCCTTCCAGAATTTCTCCGCGCGCGCGCGGACCGACGGAATCGGCGAACGCAGCAGGCGTCGGCGTTGTTCGAGGTCGAGGTTCAGCTCGCCCGTCTGGATGCGTCCGGACTCCAGCGAGGTGAGCAGGGCATCGTGGTTCTCCCGTCGGTCCACCAGGAAGCGTATCGCCCGCTCCTTCACGACGGGCCAAAGGGTCGGCCAACGTTCCAGGACAATGCCGACCGTGTCGACGGGGCGCATCCTCAGGAGGACGTCGAACGCCGCCATCTGGACCTCCGGAACCTCCTTCTCGGTCAGCAGTCGCGGAAGGAGATTGGTTCCCAGTTGAGGCACGGCTTCGAGGAGGGGGATCTCCTGAAGCCGGGTCGGGAGCGGGCGGGATTCCTCGGTCACACCCCGCACCTGTTGCGTCAGCGAACGTTCGAAAGCGGCTCCGATAGGGATCTGAAGCCGGTTGAAAATCCTCCAGATCAACAGCATCTCCTGCGGCTTCGCCCCGGTGGTCAACCGGGCCAGGTGGCTTCGGGTCGATTCGGGAAGGCGGAACCTCGGGCTCGCGCGCTCCAGACCGGCTTCCGCTCCCTGCAGGATGGCCAACCTCGATTCAACCGACAGGGAAACGTCGCAATGTTCGAGCAACCACGAGAAATCGGATGGATTCGAGCCGGCCAGCACCGCGCTCATTTCCGACAATTCCCTCAATATCTGGATCCGGCCGGGTCCGGCTGCGAATCGGAAGCCGTCTTCAGCAAGGAAGCGCGTGAGGAAACGTCTTGGATCCGACGACTTCATGGAGCTCAGCGCAGCCAGTCGGTTCCAACGACTCTCGGCATCGGATCGATAGAGATCCCGCAAAGTGACCGAAGCGAGGTCGGTACCGAAATTCCCAAGCACCACGGCAACCCCCATCCGGACCCGGGGATCGGTGTCCGTGGCCAATCGGACCACCAACGGGTGCAGATCGCTTCCGGTTCCGACGACTTCGTTGGCCAGGATCAACCCGTTCTCGCGCACCCCGGGATGGCCGTCGGTCAACGCCCTCGTGTGGTCCTTCAGGGTCAAGGCATTCAAGGCCTTCAACGTCCAGAAGGCATGTAGCCGCGCCAGTGGGCGGCCATCGGTGGCGGCCATCTCCCGGAGACGCGGTATGGCGTCCTCCGGCGGCGCCTCCACCAGCTTCCTCTGTGCAGTCTGCCGCCACCAGAGGTCCGGATGTCCCAAAAGGGAGAGCCAATCCGTCGGGGACTTCGGGTCACGGATCGGTCGGAACGGAGGCAGGCCCCCCTTGGGGGTCACACGATAGATCCGGCCCCGGGTTTCGCCGGCGCGCAGATCCTGACGATCCCGAACCCTGGCAGGAATGTAGTCCGGATGCTCGATCACATCCCGCTGCATGTCGGCGATGTAGAGCGCTCCGTCCGGACCGGACTCGAAGGCAACCGGTCGGAATGCCGGATCGGTGGAGGCAAGGAATTCGGATGCGCCTTCCCCGGTGCCCCTCGCGGCACGGAAGCCGGGGCCGTCACTGAAGATCCGGTCGCGGTGGATGAGGTTCCCCACGACATCGCCGACGAGGATCGAGGACTGGAGATCCTCCGGAAACGCGGAGGACAGGCCTCCCCCCAAGCCTCCGGCCGCGGAGAAATGGCCTGACTGTTCCGGGTGGTTGGGTCGGGTCGATGGCGACGAGATCGGGAAGATCGGCGCCATCTCCCCATGGTCGGAAATGCTGACGGTCAGGGAGACAGGAGGAAATGCCGGATTCCTTCTGGCGACCTGACGCTCCAGGAACCGGTGTTGGATGTGGTTGATGTTGTATGTGGTGAACGCCCTGCCCCACTCGTCGAACACCAAACCGAATCCTCCGCCGGACTCGCCGGTCAATCGCATCTCGCCCGTATCCGGCCTGAAGGCGAAATCCATTCCATCGATGTCCATGGGTTCCCCGGGCTTCTTCCGGGACGTGAGCCGTCCGCCATTGCCGCCGTTGGCGACATGGACCCACCCATCCAAATGGTGACGGAGGCTGTTCGCAAGGGAGTCGCTGACACCACGAACCAAACCTTCGATCAGGACCTCACGGGAATCGGCCCGACCATCCTTGTCGGTGTCCCTGAGGAAAAGGATCTGCGGCGGCGCCAGAACGAGCAGGCCCTCCCGCCACGGCAGGACGCTGGTGGTGAAGCTGAGTCCCGAGGCGAAGACCGTCGAGCGATCCGGTTTGCCGTCGAAATCGGTGTCTTCGATCCGCCGAACGGCGCTTTGGACGGATCCACCCGGTCCGGCCCCGCTGGGATAGTCCCTGCACTCGGCGACGAAGGCGACACCATCGGCATCGAATGCGATCGCAACAGGATCCAGGACATCCGGTTCAGAGGCCCATAGCCGGATCTCCAAACGGGGATCGATTTGGATGCGATGCTCAGAACGGCCGGAAAGCGGCAGCAGCAAGGCCAGAAGGCCAGCGACAAGGCCGGGATCGCAACCGGAGAGGAACCTGATGTTCAGTGGCACGGCGATCCGATCAGGCGCCCGTGAACCGTCCCGGCGTCACGGAGCGGTGGGAGAGGAAAGATTCCCGAAGGCGTAGACCAAGGCCGCGATGATGATGAGCAGCAGCAGGCCGCCGGCAGCGAAGAAGACCTTGTTGGCGTTGTTCGACTTCTTGGCGAAGGCCGTGTTGTTCGCGGTACCCGCAACGGTTCCGGCGCCGATCTTCACGGTCTGCCGCGAAGCGTCGGACTGCTTCATGCCCGTCTCAAAGCGAAGCTGGACCTGACCCAGCCGGAGGATCTGACCCGGACGCAACACCGCCTCCTTCTCGGCGGCCAACTGGAGTTCGTTGATGAAGCTTCCGTTGGTCGAACCCAGGTCCTTGACCACCACGTCATCGCCCTTCAGCCACACCTCGCAGTGGTGGCTGCTGACGCTGGCCTCGGGGATGCTGAAGGAATTGTCATCCAGACGCCCAATCGAGGCTTTCTCGGTTTTCACCTCGAAAGAGAGTCCGTTGAATCCCTCGGACAGCACGGAGAGTTTTGCCATAGCGCGGTGTCGCAATGTCTAGCCAGCGGCGGTTGAACGAGTCAAATGCGGATTCCTTCTGGCCGAGGATTTTCCGATTCCGACGAAAAAACAAAACGCGCCTTCCGCAGACCGGAAGGCGCGTCTGAAAGATCAACCAAGATCAGGCCTTGGTGGAACGACGGCGCCAGAGGCCGAAGCCCGCGAGGCCGGCACCGGCGACGAGCGCGTAGGTGGAGGGCTCGGGAACCGCGGTGAAGTCACCGGTGGCGATACGGAAGTCGGACGAGGTCGCAACCGCTCCAGTCACGTCGAAGATGTCCGCTCCGGCCGGGGCCGAGGTGCGGAAGACGACCGTGGGAGTGGCGCTGAAAACCGGCGCGTAGGTCGCCGAGACACCAGCGGTGCTGACATGGCCGAGGTCCTGGTTGAACGGATCGCCGAAGCCGAAGTAGTAGCTGACCGACGGGTCAGTCGACGCCGAGATCGAAATCGCGTAGTCCGTGCCCGCGGTCAACGAAAGAGACGCCGCCTGGGTACGCCATTCGTTGCCGGCGCCGGCCAATGTACCGTTGTCTCCGCTGTGGAAGGAAAAGTTGCCCAGCGAAGTTCCCTGAGAGCCAGAGGTCCGCTCCCAAACCGTGACGTTGAAGGATCCCTGAGCGGTACCCACAAAGCCATCGCTGGCCGCGTCGAAGATACCAACCGAGTTCAACGTGCCCGAGACAGAAGGGCTGAAAATCAAGACCGCGGCGCCGAAGTTGTTGCCGCCCGAAACTGAGTTGGCTGAAGGATAGGACCCTCCCACAGTCCGTCCGACGTTGGCGCCGGTCGAGGTGCTCGAGGTGACGAAGAGGGCCGCGTTGGCGGAGAACGCCATGGCAGCCGCAGAAACAGAAACAAGATGCTTTAGATTCATAAACTTTGGAAATGCTACCCTGCCAAACCTGGGCGATTAAGGAGGTAAAACACCCTAATGTCAATGGAAAGGTCGAACAAACTCTCCGACGAATGGCAACACAACCCAAGCCAACAGTCTGGTCATCAATCACTTGACAACCCCATCCCCTTGATTCGGACCCGAGTGGAGCGCTGATACCACCTTGGAATCGGACCTTTGCCTATGCCAATTGGAACGGGAACCGCGGTGCAAAAGGCAATATTCAAACGCCTGTTCCTTAAATGCTTGCGCAACCGCTGTGACAAAAGGGCGTTTCCGGCTTGTCTGACCATCCCAAGCCTCCGCAAGGCCAAGGATCCAATCCGGCCCGGTTTGGGTGGGAAATCCGGCCCGGTACTTGCATAGTCGAAAGGTCCTATGAATCGCTCCGTCGTCTGGTCGCTTTCACTGATGGCCGCGGGAATCGCGCTGCTCCAGGTCGCAGGGTTTCGCCGGCCCGGCCCCGACGGCGTCCCTCCGTCTCCTGGTTCAATCCCCAAGACGGCGTCCAAACCCGCCCGGGAACCTGCGACGGCCGGCCAGGTCGAAGGGATGGGTGTTCCGACGTCGGACGCCGCCTCTCTCACGGATGCGGCGTCGCAGGGCCAAGGGTGGAGGCGGGCGCAATCCGATCCCGCCTTCCGCGAGTTCGCCCAATGGTCTGACCGCTATCTGACCGCCCCGGATGCGGCTTCGCGCTCCCGACTTGAAGACGAAGGCCGGACTTTGGCCGAGACCCGCCGTCTGGCGCTTCGCGAGTTGATTCCATCCGATCCGGAGGCCGCCCTTTCCGTCGCCGTGCCGAGGATGGTTCGGGCGCGGTTCCCGCAGGCGATTCTCCAACATCTGGAGGAACCGCTCAGTGCGCGCGGCGACTTCGGACTGCTCGCCAAGGTCGGACTCCCGGGCGAAGCGCCGCCGGCGGAACCGCTGTACCGCACCGTTTCCGTCGGCGACCGCACGTGGAAGGCCTACACCTTCGCTGCCGGACTGGAGCGCCTGACGTTGTACGACATCCCGATCCACGGCATCGCATTGGACGGCCTTTTCGCGCTCGACCCGAATCCGGTCCGCGCCATGGAAGCCGGGGAGTCCGAAACCATGGGAGACGGCACCGGGGCCTTGTGTGCCTACTCCCCACACCCCGCCACCGAGCACGGTACGGCCACCGCCGTGGACATCGGGAGCGGACAGGCCTGGGTGTGTGGACATCGGCATATGGAATCGCTCAATGCCGCGGAATTGCTGTCCATGAAGGACCGTGGGAACGGACAGGACATGGACGGCGCCTTTCGCATGAAGTCGACCTACACCGAGGGGATCAAGCGGCTGCTGATCGTCCGGGTGGACTTCAGCGACCTCGCCGGCGTGCCGCTTTCGGATGTCGCCGCGACCAACATGCTCAACGGAATCGATTCCTTCTTTCGCGAACAGAGTTTCGGCAAGACGGGGTTCCGGAAGCTGGGGGAAGGCAGCGTGCTGACCGCCACGTTGCGCATGCCCAAGACGGCGGCGGTCTACGGGTCGTCGGACGCCTCGGTCCTGCGTACGGACGCCCGCAATGCGGCCCGGACCGCCGGTGTGGTTCTTTCGAACTTCGATTTCGACCTGATCTGCTTCGGCCCGGTCCCCGGGTTCAATTGGGCCGGTCTCGGGTATGTCGGCGCGCCAGGGTCGTGGATTCGCGCTTCCTTCGACGCCGCTGGCGGTGTCTCCGCGCACGAACTCGGCCACAACTTCGGCCTGAACCACGCCAACTTCTGGGACACCGGAGGCCAAAGCGTCATCGGGTCGGGCAGCAACGTGGAGTACGGCGACAGCTTCGACACCATGGGGAACGCCTCTGCGGGACGCAGACACTTCAACGCCCGGTACAAGAACTTCCTCGATTGGATGCCGAACACCCAGGTGCGGGTCGCCACCGCCAGCGGAACCTTCCGGATCTGGGCGCATGACCAGACCAACGCGGCGACCCATCGGGCGCTGCGGGTGGTCCGGAATTCGCAGACCAACTACTGGCTCGAGTTCCGCCAGCAGTTCGCCGACCGGCCGGCCCTGCTCCACGGCCTGGGCCTGCGCTGGGGCCGGACCGGGAGCCAGTCCTCCCTCCTGCTGGACACCACTCCGGGTACCGCCGACGGCAAGAACGACTCGGCCCTGCTGATCGGACGGACCTTCAGCGATGCCGCCGCCGGGATCCACATCACCCCTGTCGGGAAGGGTGGCACCATCCCCGAGTCCTTGGACGTGGTGGTGAACATCGGACGGTTCACCAACAACCTTTCCCCCGACCTGTCGCTGTCAGCCCCGCTGACGAATGCCAACGTCAACGCCTCCTTGGCCTTCACCGCGGCCGCCTCGGATCCCAATGGCGACACTCTCGCCTATTCCTGGGATTTCGGCGACGGGACGATGCTGCCCCTGAACACCAACCGCGTCAGCCATTCCTGGACCACCGCCGGCGAATACGTCGTGCGCTGCACGGTGAGCGACATGAAAGGGGGCGTCGGAAGCCGCTTCCAACTCGTCCGCGTCGGAACCCCGAACACCGCCCGCATCGCCGGCCGCATCCTGCGCGCCGGGGAGCCGGTTCCGGGGGTGCGCGTCGAGGTCTCGAACACACGACAGAGCGTGACCGACAGCGATGGCAACTACCTGATCGCGGGACTGACCCGCGGCGCCTACACGGTCAAGGCTGTTCAGGAGGGACTGCTCTTCACGCGGCGAGGATTCGTGAACCCGCTGTCCGTACAGACCAACCGGATCGGAATCGACTTCGAGGCCTCGCTTCCGGGCGACCTGACCTCGCTGTCGCTGGTGCCCTTCGGCGCGCAGTGGCGCTACTACGACGGAGGCAACCTCGTCGGCACAAGCTGGCGCTCTCCGGCCTTCCCGGATTCGAACTGGAGGGTCGGCGCCGCGCCGCTCGGCTACGGCGACGACAACATCGTCACGACCGTGGGCTTCGGAGGGGTGGCGACCAACAAGCACATCACGACCTGGTTTCGGCACTCCTTCGTGGTCGAGGATCCGACCCAGATGCAGACCGTGACCCTGGGCCTGATCCGCGACGACGGAGCGGCGGTGTTCGTGAACGGCCGCGAGGTGTTCCGGAGCAATCTCCCGACCGGAACGCTGACCGCGGCGACCCGGGCCTCGGCATCCGTGGGCGGAACGGATGAAACCGCGGTTTTCGAGGCCGAGATCGATCCGGCGGCGATCCAGCGGGGCACCAACGTCATCGCGGTGGAACTGCACCAGTTCGCCCCGGACAGCTCGGACCTGAGATTCAGCCTGCAGCTGGCCGCGCTGCTCCAGCCCACATCCGCTCCTCCAAAGCTGGCCCTCGGCAGCGGCCCGGAACGGATCCGACTCGCCTGGCCCCAGACTTCGGTCGGATTCCAGCTCGAGGAGTCCGATTCTCCCGATGCGGGCTGGAGGACATCCGACGAGTCCATCGGCACCGAGTCGGGGTTGAACTTCACCATCGTGCCCACCACGAATGCGACCCGTTTCTACCGGCTGAGACGGCCGTAGACTCCCCGTTCACCCAACCAGAAAACCGTTTCGCCGGCCGGGCCGAATGCCGCAGGGTTGTCCGTCGATGAAGTCCATGACCGGCTACGGCCACGGTGAACACGCCGCCGACGGGGCGCGGATCGCGATCGAGGTGCGCTCGGTGAACCGCAAGCAGGCGGAGGTCGCCGTTTCCCTTCCACGCGAGCTGGAGGCCCTCGAGGCCCGGTTGCGCGACACGGTCAACCGGATCGTCGCCCGGGGACGTTGCGACGTGCGGGTGACGTTTGAGCCGCCGGTGGGACAGGCCTCGAACCGGATCAACCGTCCGCTCGCCGCAGCCTTCGCTGCCGAATGGAGCGCGCTGGCCAAGGAAATCGGGCTCACCGGCGACGCCGCCCTGCCCACCCTGGACCTGCTGGCCCGCTGTCCCGGAGTGATCCAGGCGGATTCCACGCCCGCCGATCCCGATCGGGTGGGCCCCTGGGCCGACGTCGCACTGGAACGTGCCCTCGTGGGATTCGAGGCGATGCGCCGCCGGGAAGGCGAAGCCCTGGAGTCCGACCTCCGGCGTCGGGTGGAACTGCTTCGCGAGGCGTTGGAGCGGATCTCCGCCGCGGCCCCCGAGGTTCTGGTCCGGCACCGCGAATCGCTCCTGCAAAAGGTCCGGTCCGCCGGACTGGAGGGGATCTCCCCGGACGACGAACGCCTGCTGAAGGAGATGGTACTCTTCGCCGACCGATGCGACATTGCCGAGGAGATCGCCCGTCTCCGGAGCCACTTCCGCCAGTTCGAGGACTGCGCCCGTTCGACGGAGGCGGTCGGCAGGAAGCTCGACTTCCTCGCACAGGAGATGAACCGCGAGATCAACACCATCGGATCGAAGGCCAACGACGCCCGGATCGCGGCCGACGTGGTGGCGATGAAGACCGAGCTGGAACGCTTCCGGGAACAGGCCCAGAACATCGAGTGAACGCGCACATGCACCAGACCGACAGCCTGCTGCTGCTGATCTCCGCTCCCTCCGGCGCCGGCAAGACCACGGTCAGCCAAAGCCTGCTCGCGGCCAATCCGAGGCTGCGTCGGGTGACGACGTGCACCAGCCGTGCACCTCGTCCCGGCGAACAGGATGGGGTGGACTACCACTTCCTCTCCCGGGCCGAATTCGAGCGGAGGATCGAAGCCGGTGAGTTCCTCGAACACGCCAACGTCTACGGGGACCTCAAGGGCATTCTCCGCAGTTCCGTGGGTGAACTGCTGGAATCCGGATCGGACGTGCTGCTGAACGTGGACGTCCAGGGAGCGGCGACGGTCCGGGCCGTGATGGCCGTGGATCCCAGGCTCATCGGACGTCTGGTGAGCGTGTTCCTGACCCCGGGCAACCGGTCCGAGCTCGAGTCCCGTCTCCGCGGGCGGGATGCGGACTCCCCCGAGGCGTTGGCCCGAAGGCTCGACACGGCCGCGGAAGAGGTCCGCCGCTGGCCGGAGTTCGACTACCTGGTGGTCAGTGGGACACGGGAGGAGGACCTGGCGCGGATCCAGTCGATCTACTTGGCGGAACGTTCCCGTTCGCCGCGTCAACGGTTCGAATGGAAAAACCAGCCATGAGCCTGCGCATCGTCCTCGGGGTCACCGGTTCCATCGCGGCCCACAAGGCCATCGACATCGCCAGCCTCCTGACCAAGGCAGGGCATCAGGTGAACGTGGTCCTGACCGCGGACGCCCAGCGCTTCGTCACCCCCCTTCCCTTCAAGACCCTCAGCAGGAATCCGGTCGTCACCGACCTCTACGACGAGGAGGAAGGCTGGAAGCCGGCGCACATCCGACTCGCGGACGAAGCGGACATCCTGCTGGTGGCTCCGGCCACGGCCCACTTCCTGGCCCGACTGGCCTTGGGGTTGGCCGACGACGCCCTGACCTGCATCGCGTTGGCGATCCGTCCCGAGGCACGCGTGATCCTCGCGCCGGCGATGAACGGCAGGATGTGGCAGCATCCGGCGACCCAGTCGAATGTGGGGATCCTCCGTTCGCGTGGGGCCGCCTTCGTCGGTCCCGAGGAAGGCCTGCTTTCGTGCGGTTACGAAGGCATCGGTCGGCTGGAGACGCCCGAACGCATCGTCGCCGCCGTCCTCGCCGGCGTCACCTGAGTCCAACCGGCATGGAACCTGCCAGTGGGGCCGTGATGGCCGAGGAAAACCTCTCCGACCTGCTTCGGCGCCGATGGGCGTCCGTGGTCGGGGTCTTCTCCGGTCCTCCGATCGACCCGGCCATCATCCGGCAACGGGTCCGCTTCATGGAGCGGAACATCGGCATCTGGGTGAAGGCGGCGATCGCTCCCGCCCTGTTCTGGTTCCTCTTCAACCCGAACACCTTCACCAGCCTCACGGCCCCGCGCGAAGACGTCCTCCACTACCTCCGCAACTACACCCTGATCATGACCGCGGTCACGGTCGGCTACGGGATCGTCCTCTGGGGGATGGACGAGTTGGCCACCCGGTTCCTCGAAAGGGTGGTGTACGTCGTGGCCATGCTCGACCTCGCCTTCCTGGCGGCGATCACGCTCTTCTGCGGCGGATTCGACAGCATCCTCTACTGGGTCTTCCTCGGCCTGGTGATCCGGAACGCCGCGGTGATTCCCAATGCCGAGGTCCAGGTGCTGGTCAACCTGACCGGCTGCGCCTGCTATGTGCTGGCCGGGGTGCTCGACCTGTCCCTGACGAGGATCGAAAACGTCGTGCTCGACAGCTACAGCGGCGGAGCCACCACGGAGATGATGCAGGAGGCGGCGGTGGAACCGTTCGAATCGTTGGTGCTGAGGGTGCTGCTGCTCCTCCTGATGACGGCGGTCTGCCTCGGACTCCAGGTGCTGCTAGACCGCCAGCGCCAACGCGAAGCGGAATCCCGGGAGTTCGCCCTGAAACAGGAGCAACTCGAGGCGGCAGGACGCCTGGCGGCGGAAATCGCACACCAGCTCAAGAACCCGCTCGGGATCATCAACAACGCCGCCTACACGCTCCACAAGACGGTCAAGGAGGGGAAGACCATCACCCAGCAGATCGCCATCATCCGGGAGGAGGTGGCCCGTTCGGACCGCATCATCACGGACCTGATGGGCTATGCGCGGCTCGCCGAGGGCAGGGTCGAACGGATCGGCCTGGCGGAGATCCTGGAGCAGTCGCTCCTCGTCGCGTTCCCTCCCGGCTCGGGATTCCAGGTCCAGGTGCATCGCGACTATGTCGATCCGCTTCCGAGCCTGCTCGGGCAGAGGGTCCATTTCCTCGAGATCTTCACCAACCTCCTGGTCAATGCCCGCGAGGCGATGAACGGGGTTGGGCAGGTCTGGATCGGCGCCAAGGCGACACCCGACTACTCGGTCCAGGTGACCATCCACGACTCCGGTCCCGGCATCCCCTCGGACCAGCTCGGCCGGGTCTGGGAGGCCTACTTCACCACCAAGGACCGGGGAACCGGACTGGGGCTGGCGATCGTCAAGCACAACGCCGAGATGTACGGCGGCCGGGTGCGGGTGGATTCGGAGGTTGGCAAGGGCGCCACCTTCACCATCAACCTCCCGGCACGCACCCTGATGCGACTCCAATGAAACTCCCACCGCTGCTCGTCGTGGACGACGAGAAGAACATGCGACTCTCCCTCCAGACCGTCCTCGAGGGGGAGGACTACCAGGTGCGCCTCGCCGAATCGGCGGAGAACGCCCTGAAGATGCTCCAGCAGGAGGAGTTCTTCATGGTCATCACCGACGCCCGCCTCGGCGGCATGAGCGGCTACGAGTTCCTCCGTGCCGCGGGCGAGAAGCGGCCGGGCCTGCCGATACTGATGATCACCGCCTACGCCACGCCCAAGCTGGCGGTGGAGGCGATCAAGGCGGGGGCGATCGACTACCTCGCCAAGCCGTTCGAACCCGACGAACTGCTCCATGCGGTTGGACGTTGTGGGGAGCGACACCGGCTTCTCGCCGAAAACGCCGCCCTGAAGGCCCGTGCCGGCGACGGCATCCGGCTCGAACAGATCATCGGCGAGTCGCCGAAGATCCGGGAACTGAGGCAGCTGATCCAGACGGTGGCCCCGACCGACGCGACGGTGCTGATCCTCGGCGAAAGCGGAACCGGCAAGGAGCTCATCGCCGGGGCCATCCATTCGCTGAGCCGACGGGCGAACGCCACCTACGTCCGCCTCAACTGCGCCGCCATCCCGGAGACGCTGCTCGAGTCCGAGCTCTTCGGATACGAACGCGGCGCCTTCACGGGCGCCCACCGGACCAAGCGCGGCTACGTCGAGGAGGCCGACGGCGGCACGCTGTTCCTGGACGAGATCGGCGACATGAGCCGGCCTTTGCAGGCGAAGCTGCTGCGCTTCCTGGAGGACGGCTCCTTCACAAGGGTCGGCGGCACGCAGGAGATGAAGGTCAACGTCCGGCTGATCGCGGCGACCAACCGCAACATCGTCGACGCCATCAAGAAGGGGGAGTTCCGCGAGGACCTCTTCCACCGGTTGAACGTGATGCAGTTCCGGCCGCCGCCGCTGCGCGAACGTGGACAGGACATCCCGCTTCTGGCCCGGCATTTCCTGAAGGGTTTCGCCGCGAAGCTCGGGCGATCGCTGAAGGACATCTCACCCTTGGCACTCCAGGCACTGCAGGCCCATGTCTGGCCCGGGAACATCCGCGAACTCCGCAACGTGATCGAAAGGGCCGTGATCCTCGAGGTCGCCGAGGAGGTCCAACCGTCCAGCCTGCCGGACTTCGAGGTCGAGTCGCGCCTGAGGGAAGGGATCCAGGTTCCACCAACGCATCCGCGGGACGAGAACCTGACGGACGCGCTCCTCCGCTTCGAGAAGGAGATGATCCTTCGGGCGCTGGAGGCGAGCGAAGGGAGCCTCGGGAAGGCGGCCGCGGCGTTGGGTCTCAGCCGACACGCCCTCCGGTACCGGATGGGGAGGCTCAGCCTGGGTGTGGACGGCGCCGTTGACGAGGACACCGATGCCGGAACAGGCTCTGCCGCCCGATGACGGACGACCTTCCCATCCATCTGGCCGTGGTCGAGACCCCGGCCCCGAGCCTGCCCAACAGCGCCCTGCCGACCGGCACCCGTCAGATGATGAGCGGGATGGGGGCGGTTTTCGCGGCGGTTTTCGCGGTGATTGGAGTGTGCCTCATCTGGGCCGTCTTCATCCGCAAGCCGGACACCACCCGCAAGCGGGGCGCGCTGCGTGAGGGCCCGCCCTCGCCCGAACCGGGCCGGAGCGGAGGACGTCGCCGCAGGCGCAGCAGCAAGGAGCGTCCGCGGAACCCGACCCTGGCCGAGACCGGGGGACTCCCGCCGCGTGGAGCCGGAGACACGAACGTCCAATCCCCGTGACCCAAGCAGCATCGGAAGGCGTTTCCGCGCAGATCACGCGCAAGAGCGCGTCCAATCTCGCCCTCGCCTTCATCCTGCTCTCGCCGGAACGGCGGATGGCCATGTCGGCCCTCTACGCGTTCTGCAGGCAGGTGGACGACGTGGCCGACGAGGATTCGCTCCCAGTGGACGAACGTCGACGCCAGCTCGCGGAATGGCGCGCGGACATCGCGGCCGCCTGCGGAGGAGGCGAACCGCGCATGGAGGTCAACCGCGAGCTCGTACCGCACATCAAGACGTACGGTCTGCCCTTCGGGCTCTTCGACGAATTGATCCGGGGTGTCGAGATGGACCTCGATCAGACGCGCCACGGGACGCCCGAATCCCTTGAACTCTACTGCTACAGGGTGGCCAGCGTGGTCGGGCTGCTCAGCATCGAGATCTTCGGCTACCGGGATCCCCTGTGCCGCCAATATGCGGACCACCTCGGAAAGGCGCTCCAGCTCACCAACATCCTCCGGGACGTGGGAAACGACGCCGTCCGCGGCCGGATCTATCTGCCACTCTCCGACCTCGCGCGCTTCCGCGTCGATCCCGAGGAGATCCTCCGCCGGGAATGGTCGGAGCGTTTCCATCATCTGGCGGTGGAGGTGGCCGGCAGGGCCAGGACCCACTACCGCCTCGCCCGTGAGGTCCTTCCCAAGGCCGAACGCAACAACATGAGGACCGCCGACCTCATGGGAAACGTGTACTGGCACCTGCTCCGGAAGCTCGAGGCCTCCCGTTTCCAGGTCCTCGACGAATCCCCGCTCCGACTGTCACGCCTCGGGAAGATGTCCCTCGTGATCCCGGCCCTGATCAAGGCACGACTTGGAATCCCCTTCGCCGACTATGGACGCTGACCAGACCATCCGGCTCATCGTCAACGCCGACGACTTCGGCAGCTCGGAGAGCGCCAACACCGCGATCGAGCAGGCCCACCGCGAAGGCATCCTCACCTCCGCGAGCCTGATGGTGAACGGGAACCGGGCCAACGAGGCGGTCGACATCGCCCGCAACAATCCCCTGCTCGCGGTGGGACTCCACCTCGTGCTCGTCTGCGGCAAGTCCACCCTCAAGCCGAGCGAGATCATCGGCGTCGTCGATCAGAAGTTCCAATTCAGCCCCAGCCCGGTCCTCGCCGGCCTACGCTATTTCTTCAGGAGTTCCCTCCACCACTACCTGCGCCAGGAGATCCACGCCCAGTTCCGTGAATTCCGGATGTCGGGACTGCCCCTCGACCACGTCAACGGACACCTGAACTTCCACCTCCATCCCACGGTCTTCAACTTCCTCAAGAAGGACAAGGCGGACCTGGGGATCGGGGCGATGCGGCTGACCCGGGACCCGTTTTGGATGAACCTGCGGTTGGCCTACGGACGCTACTTCTACAGGACGACCCACGCCCTGATCTTCAACTGGCTTTCAAGGCGGTCCGAGGCCTCCCTCCAACGCCGTCATGTGCATTTCGCCGACGCCACGTTCGGCCTGCTCCAGAACGACCGGATCAACGAGGCCTACGTCTTGCGTCTGCTGGAAAGCCTGACACCCGGGACCTGGGAGCTCTACTGCCACCCGGACCTCGGCAGCCATCTCCATGAACTCGAGGCCCTCACCAGCCCCAAGGTGAAGGAGATCATCCGCCAGCGCGGGATCGTGCTCTGCCGCTACTCAGACCTCGAATGACCCGACTGCTCATCGTGCTCGCCACAGGCCTCGTGCTCGAGGCGGTCGGTGTCGTGTACCTCAGCCGCGGACTCAAGGAGATCGGCGAACTGGAACGCTTCGGCGTTGCGGAGGTGCTGAGGATGGTCCGCGCCGGCATCACCAATCGGCACCTCCTGCTCGGCATCGCCTTCGAAGCCGCTTTCTTCGGCTGCCTGCTCCACCTGATGAGCCGAGGCGACGTCAGCTTCGTCTGGCCGCTGACTTCCCTTGGTTTCGTCCTGACGACGTTGGCCGCGAAACTCGTCCTGCACGAGGAGGTCAGCCTGCTCCGTTGGTTCGGGGTCTGCCTGATCGTCCTTGGCGCCGGTGTGATCACCTACACCGAGAAACAGAAGTCCAAGCCCGCCGCCGCCGCGGCGACGTCCTCGGACGCCGCCGCCGGAATCGGAAAGCCCTGACCCCGGGGCTACGCTCCGCCTTCAGTGGCGCAGGAACTCCTCGAGTGCCGTCCGGGTGACCCTCCAGGCGCTGCCGATCTTCTTGCCCTTGAGCGATCCGTCGGACAATGCCGCGAGCACATCCACCTCGGAGACGCCGAGGGCCGCGGCGACCTCTCCGGGACCGAGCAGTTCCGGTAGTCCCGGGACCGGACCCGCAGGATTGGTCGCGCCGGCAGGTCCGGGGAGCGGCGGCGGCAACGTGGGCGACGGATTGCCCAGATCGCGGGCGATCTGGGTTCCAAGGGCGAACTGGGCAGCCAGCCCGGCGACTCCGGCTCCGCCCGCATCCCCACGACCCAACGACTCCGCCAACTGCAGCTTCACGTAGTCGTTCAGGTTGCCGATCGCCGCCATGCTCGAGCGTTTGTCGATGGCCGTCTCCACCTCGGCGGGCACGGACACGTTCTCGACGATGAAGCTTCCCAGCTCGATGCCGTACTTCTCGCGGAGCACCGGGTTCAGCACCGGAAGCAGGGCCTCGCCCAGCTCCGAATAGCGCGAGGCGACGTCGAGGACCGGCACCTTCGCACTGGCCAACGCGTCGCTGAACACGCTGACGAACCGCGAACGCATCGAGTCCTGGAACTCGTCGATCCGGAAATGGTGGTCCGTGCCGGCGACCTCCTTCAGGAAGACCTTCACGTCGGCGACCTTGAAGTCGTAGGTGCCGAACGCGCGGACGCGGACGATGCCGAAGTCCGGATCCCGCAGCATGATGGGGTTGCTGGTCCCCCACTTGTTGCCGGTGAACAGCCGGGTGTTGACGTAGTAGACGTCGCACTTGAACGGGGACTCGAAGCCGAACTTCCAGCCCATGAGCGTGCTCAGGACCGGGATGTTCTCGGTCTTCAGCGTGTGCTTGCCGGGTCCGAACGTGTCGACGAACTGGCCCAGGTGGACGAACTGCGCGACCTGCGACTCGCGGACGATCAGCTGGGCCCCGTTCTTGATCTCCTTGTCCTGGTCCGGAAAACGCCAGCTCAGGGTGTCCCGCGAGTCATC
This sequence comes from Verrucomicrobiales bacterium, assembly GCA_027488845.1. Classification (GTDB taxonomy): domain Bacteria; phylum Verrucomicrobiota; class Verrucomicrobiia; order Limisphaerales; family UBA9464; genus SXXZ01. Next base: position 36,225 of record JAIYBC010000004.1, read on the forward strand.
CTCCCATTGGATGATCTCCAGCAGCTGCGTCTTGATGTAGTCCATCAGTCCCATATCGGTCCTTTCTCGAAGAGGTGACAGAAGTGCCCGGCAACTCTGTCCGGGCAACGGAATCCAAGAACAGGAAACCAAGGCCCCATTTCCAAGGAGCCCCGGAGGTTCAGGGCTGCTTCGGCGTCGATGGCGAGGCTGCCGCGGAACCGTCCTTCGCCTTCGCCTTGGGCGTCGCCTTCGACCCGGCGGCGGCGGACTTGAACGCGCCGGTGATCAGGACCTCCTCCGACTTCTTCTTCTTCACGCGGCCGTTGAAGGAATCGCCGACGGCGAGCTCGGAGACGATGGCGGCCTTGCCGTCACGGGTGTATCGGCTGGAGCTGGAGATCTGGACCACGTGTTCCGTCGACTTGTCCTTGCCCTTCACGGTCACCGTCACGGTCATCGCCTTGGGATCGACGGCCTTCACCGTTCCGCGGACCCCGATTCCCGGAAGCTTCGGGGCGGCGGGCTTGGGCGGCGCGGCGGGTTTCGGCGCTTCGGCCGTGCCCGGGGGAGAAACCAGCTCCCCGGTCGGGGCGGAGATGGGGTTCTCCGCGGAAAGCGGCGGCGCCACCACTGGCAAGGCCGGCGTCACGGGGAGGTTGGTGGAGACCAGACCACCACCCGGGGAGGCAACGGGATCGGACGCCGGCACCTGCGCCGTGACCAACAGGGCTGCGAGGGTGGAAACCACGGACAGACGGAAAGCGATGGACTTCAGCGGATTCATTTTCTCGGGATGGAGCGGGATTCAGGCGACCCGGGATCTCGGGCCACGGCGACGAACGAACCAGAAGCCGGGCCGGCACGCAATGGCCGGACGGAGGTGCCGAAGGAACCGGATGCCGCCGGGATCATTCGCCTCCCCTCGCCTGGAACACGGCGCTGCCCTTGGCCGCCTTGGAAACGAGGTCGACACGGTAGGACGTACCGGCCTTCAGGGGCTGGGCGACGCCGGGAACCGCACTCTCCTTCATCCCCTCGGGAAGATCGCCGTAGAGGAAACCGCGAGTGGGAGGGGTCTTCGGCGTGGATTCGAGCTTCCATACCGGCCGGACCACCTTGTTGGTGTCGGCCGAATCCAACTCCGAGACGACCACGGTCTTCAAGGCATGGTCCTGATCAAGCCCGATGACGACAGGAAGCGCCTCTCCGGAAGCCGCCTGGCGCAGCGGTCGAAAAGAGACACTCACTTGAATAGCCTTTTTCTCGAACCAGTCGGTGAACCGGTAGACGTAGATCCCACCCAGGAAGGTGAGGAAAAGGCAGAGGCCGAGAGTCTTGCGTTCCATAGTTCTGACCCGATGGCGGACGGCGGTGGAGCGCTGGGCATTCGACACGACCCCTTGGAAAGGACGGGATCACGTCGCCTGGATACGCACGTCAAAGACCATGAACCCGAAGACACCGGACTCCTTCGCGCGCCACGACGCGTTCACCCTCATCGAACTCCTCGTGGTGATCGCCATCATCGCGATCCTCGCGGGCATGCTTCTGCCGACCCTGGGCAAGGCAAAGGAAAGCGCGAAACGCATCTCCTGCGTCAACAACCTGCGGCAGGTCGGGCTCGCATCGACCTTGTACACCGGAGAGAACAACGGGCTGTACCCGGAACGGAATTCCGGGCCCCGTTGGCCGGACCGCCTGCTTCCCATGTACCAGACCGTGAAGGTCCTCGTCTGCCCCAGCGACATCGCGGACGGCGGGAAGAACAAACCGGCGACTGCCGAGACGCGGACCAACCTCGTCGCCGACTCCGCTCCCCGGACCTACATCATCAACGGCTGGAACGATTGGCATGAGCAGCAGATGGTCGGAGCCGGTGAGCCCTTCAGCATGGAGACGATCGTCGGCAAATCGATGAACGAGAACCAGATGTCCGAACCGGGTGAAACCGTGGTGTTCGGCGAGAAGCTCTACCCGGTGGGGCACTACTTCATGGATCTGATGGAGGGTCGCCTCGGGAACGACAACGAGGTCCTCAACCACTCCGTCCACAACGGCGGCCCACGTGGCACTGCTGGCGCGTCCAAGTCCGGCGGTTCCGACTTCTCCTTCGCCGACGGTTCCACCCGGTATCTCCGCTACCGGAAGTCTCTGGAACCCATCAACCTGTGGGCCCTGACCCCCCAATGGCGGACCAACTCGCTCAACTGACCTCCCCTCATTTTTGAGAAAACCGACCGTGGCATCCGATCTGCCACCTTTCTCACATCGGCGCCCGTTTGCGCCGCGTCTGTTGGTCGGTTCTGGGTTGGGCCGCCTGTTCCGGTTTTCCGGGGCAGGCGGCTTCTGTTTCAGTCCGTCCGTGATCCGCCCACTCCTTGTCGCCCTCGTTGCCCTCGGCCTGTTGCGATCGCTCCTGGCTGAGCCCCCCTCGGATCCACGGCGGTTTGAGAAGGAGATTGCCGACTTCGACCGCCGCGATGGCACCAATCCTCCGCCGAACCGGCCGATCGTCTTCGTCGGAAGCTCCAGCATCCGGCTCTGGCCCGACCTGCCCGGTTTGTTTCCCAACCTGCCGGTGTTGAACCGCGGCTTCGGCGGTTCCCAGCTCAGCGACGTCCTGTTCCACCTGGAGAGGACGGTGCTGCGCTATCGTCCTTCCCGCGTCGTCCTCTATGCGGGCGACAACGACCTCGCAGAAGGCAAGTCGCCGGAGAGCATCGCCGCCGGCTTCGAGACCTTCGTGTCCACGGTGCGGGACAAGGCCGGGCCGATCCCCATCGATTTCCTCGCCATCAAGCCGAGTCCGAAACGCCTCGCGTTGCTGCAGGAACAGAAGAGGGCCAACCGCCTGGTGTCCGAGGTCGCACGACGCCATCCGGATGTCTCGGTGATCGACGTCTTCTCCCCGCTTCTGGACCCGCATGGCGAGCCCAATGGGACCCTTTTCGCCGCCGACCGCCTGCACCTCGGACCCGCAGGCTATGCCCTCTGGAACCGGGTCGTCGGCAACCACCTCACCAACGCCCGGCCAGCCACGGTCGCCAGCCCCTCTCCCTGACCGGTCCGGAACCGCCCACCACGTTGGAAAACGGGGTCGGGTCCATCGGCGGAGCCACGGACGCTCAGCGACGGTGACGCGGCGTCTCGTCGACGAAATGGACCCGGATCCGGGGAGCCACCGTGGACTCCGATCCGCCCAGTTGGATGCCGTTACCGGACTCGGCGGGACGCACCAGTGCCCAGGCGACGAGCGCCTGAACACAGCCCACCGCCAGCAGCGCCCCGATCCCGATCCATCTCCAATCCCCTTCGCCGGCGAAGGTCCAGAGCGCCGCGACGGCGACCATGACCAGGTCGCTGCAGACCAGGGCCTGCGGAATCCAGCCCTGTTGCGCAGGGCGGTCAGCGGCCGCGGAAGCCAGGGTTCTACCGGAAGGCTCCGGGCCCTCGGCGGCGGCGGCCAAGCCGGCATTCGGACTGGCGGCGGGTGCCGGTGCACCGCCAACAAGCCGTTCGTTCCCCCGCAAAAGAAGGGTGACGCCTCCCGGCAAGGTGCCCGGCCCCGTGGAATCGGACTTCGTCGCGTCCGCGGACATCATCGCCGCCGGACCGGCAGGCGACGTGTCACCGTTGTTCATGAGGCTACCGAGTCCTCGACCCAAGGCGGGCTTCGACATAGGGGCGCGGAGCTTTCGCGCCCGGCGACATGCGATCAATCGATTTCAGCGCCAATCCGTTCTTCGCCCGCGGACCGGACCTCAGTCGCCGATCGAGCCGCGGTCCCCGTCTTTGGACGGCTCCATGGGACGGGTCCTCCAGTCGTAGCGGACGGCAAGGATCCGGATGAGGAAAGCCACCGCAACGGCCACCGCTCCCGAAAGCCCCCCTTCGAGTTCCGCCCTTCGATGCAGCAGGACGAAGCAGGTCGAACCCGCCGCCGCGGCAAGCGCGTAGAAATGGCCGGGGCGGAACATGATCGGCTCCTCACGGACGAGGATGTCGCGGATGAGTCCGCCCCCGACGGCGTTGACCGTGCCCACCACCACAGAAGCGGACAGGCTGAGGCCGGACTGGACCGACATCTGCGCACCGATCACGGCATAGGCGGCGAGGCCGATCGCGTCGGAGACGGAGAGCACCGATGCGATCCGCGGTGCCTTGTGGCCGAAGGCGTAGGCCACGAGTCCGGCGAAGACCACGGTGAGTATGTAGCGGCCGTCGAGGAAGATGGACGGCACTCCGCGCTGCAGGACCACGTCCCGCACCAACGCGCCACCAAGCCCGGAGACGAGGGATAGGAAGGCGACACCGACGACATCGTAGCGGCGCCGGATCGCGGCGAGCGCACCGGCGCCTCCGGCGAAGAACACCGCGGTCAGATGGAACCAGTCCGGGAGCCGGAACTCGGTGGGAGAAGGCATGGCGGAGATCGCACGGGCGGATCAGCCCGGCGACGCCGCCCCGGCCGGCGCATCCGGATCGGGCGACACGACCGCGGCCCCATCGGAGACCGGTTCCCCCACGGGGGCTGCGGAGCCCTCCAAGGGCAGACCCAGCGCCAGGGAGTCCGCGGGCACCGTCGCGGGCGCCTCGGTCGGGGCCGTAGCCAGGTGGGGATCCACCGTCAGGAGGCTCTCCGGACGCTGCACCGGGATGCGCCGGAGTTCCGACGCATCCGGCAGTTCCTCAAGGGAACCGAGACCGAAATACTCCAGGAAGGCGGGCGTCGTCGCGAACTGCATCGGACGCCCCACGACTTCGGCCCGGCCCGCTTGGAGGATCAGCCCGCGCTCAAGCAGGCTTGAAATGACGCCATCCACGGCGACACCCCGGATCTGTTCCATTTCGGCGCGGGTGATCGGCTGCCGGTAGGCGATGATCGCGAGGGTTTCCAGGGCCGGTTGGCTCAGCCGCGAAGGACGGGCCTTCACGCCAAGAAGGGCGCGAAGCCAAGGGGCGAAGGGCGGTTCCGTGACGAACTGCCAAGCCCCGGCGACGCACACCAGCCGGTAGGAACGGCCCGCCGCCTCGTGCTCCGCGGCCAATTCGCGCAAGGTCGTCAGGATCCGATCCGGATCGAGCCGGCCGAGCGCGCGGACCGGCTCCGCGGCGCCCTCCTCCCCGGCCGCCCGGTTGAGCACATCCCGCAGCTCCGCGGGCGACAACGGCTTCTGGGAAGTGAACAGCAAGGCCTCTAGGATGAGCTTCAGGTCCATCGGATGCCGCAGGCCAATGCCCCGAACCGGCCCGAATGACAAGCCGCGAAACCACGCCGGGAGCCGGGGACGCCCCGCAACGGACTCGGAATCCGGTTGCCATCCCGGCGACCCCCTCCTAGAACCGCCGGCCATCCTGTCATGAAGCAGCACACCATCCTGTACACCGGCCTCGCCGGCCTCATTGCCAGCTCGACCCTCGCCATCGCCGAGGAACCCAAGGGCTGGCAGACGACGGCCAACGTCAACGCCTCCGTCGCGAAGGGCAATTCCGACACCCTTCTGGTCGGCGCCGCCATCAAGACCCTGAAGAAGTGGGACAAGAACGAGGTCGCCCTCGGTTCCGACGCCACCTACGGCAACAACCGCGACTTCAACACCGGCAACCGGACCACCACCGCCCAGAACTACGGCGCCTTCGGACAGTACAACCGGCTCATCACCGAACGTTGGTACTTCGCGGCGCTCGTCGACGGCCGCCAGGACCGCATCGCCGGCATCGACTACCGTGTCAGCCTCGTGCCGTCCGCCGGTTACTACGCCATCAAGAACGACACCATCACCCTCTCGTTCGAAGCCGGTCCCGGCTACATCTTCGAACGCCTGAAGGGCGCGGGCACCGACAACTACCTCTCGCTGCGCGTCGCCGAGAACTTCCGCTGGAAGATCAACGACCGCGCCTCCCTGAGCCAGAAGATCGAGTTCCTGCCGAAGATCGACGAGTTCGAGAACTACGTCATGAACTTCGACCTCACCCTCTCCTCGAAGGTCACCGAGAAGCTGTCGGTCAACGTCACCTTCCAGGACTTCTACCGCTCCACCCCGGCCCCGGGCCGGAAGGAGAACGACCTGCGCCTGCTTGCGGGTCTCGGCTACACCTTCTGACCCCTCGCGGACGGGGCCGAACCCGTTTCCGCCGTGCGCCGACGCCGTCTCCCAGCGGGGACGGCGTCCGTCTTTTCCAAGGCTCCCGACCACCCGCTGGGCCACGTCAATTCGACCGAATGGCGGCCCGAACCGCCGCGTCTCCCTCCGATCTTGGAGGCCCGCTCCTCCCGTGATACCTATCCGACCATGATTCCCGGACGTCTCTCCCGAAGGACCCTGCTCCAGGGTGCCGGCGTGTCGATGGCCCTGCCGCTCCTCGACGCCATGCTGCCCCGTGGCTTCGCGTCGGAATCCGCCAGGGCCGCCCGTCCGGTCCGCTTCGGCTGCCTCTACATGCCCAACGGCGTCAACCCGGACGCCTGGACTCCCAAGGGCATCGGCGCCGCCTTCGAACTGTCCGAACTCCTCTCTCCCCTCGCCGGGCTGAAGTCCGAGCTCCTCGTCCTCACCCAGCTCTGGAACGCCGCCACCAACACCGGCGACGGCCACTACGTGAAGACCGGCGGATTCCTGACCAGCACCACCATCACCCGCACCACCGGGGCCGACCTCTGCGCCGGCAACACCTCGATGGACCAGCTGATCGCCCGCCGGATCGGCAACCTCACGCCGCTGCCGTCACTCGAGCTCGGCATCGAACCCATCACCACCGGCGTCGACACCAACGTCGGCTTCACCCGCCTCTACGGTTCCCACATCAGCTGGACCACGCCCACCACTCCGGCCGCCAAGGAGATCAACCCGAAGCTCGCCTTCGACCGCCTGTTCCGCTCGTCCGGCGGCCTGAAGCCCTCACGCTTCGGCGACAACACCAGCGTTCTCGACCTCGTCGCCGAGGACGCCTCCCGGCTGCGCCGCCAACTCGGGAAGAACGACCAACAGAAGCTGGGCGAGTATTTCGAGAGCGTGCGTGCCGTCGAGAAGCGCATCGAGTGGGACCGCCGCCGCGCCTCGGGCGAATACCTCGCCGACCCCGCGGCCCGCGCCGAGATCGAACGCCTCGGCCACCGCATCGACGTCTACCTCGACCCCGCCAAGGCCAGCGAGCGTGGCATCAACCACACCGAGCACGTCCGGATCATGATGGACATCCTGGCCCTCGCCTTCTGGACCGACTCCACCCGCGTGGGCACCTTCATGTTCGGGAACGCGGTCTCCGGCCGGAACTTCTCCTTCCTCGACGACGTCAAGGGCGGCCACCACGAGATCAGCCACCACGAACGCAAGCCGGAGAAGCTCGCCGCCTACACGCGGATCGGCCGATGGCACGTGGAACAATACGGCTACCTCCTCGAACGCCTCCGCGGGCTCAAGGAAGGCGACGGCAACGTGCTGGAGAACTCCATGATCCTCTTCGGCGCCGGAATGCGCGACGGCAACGCCCACAACCCCCACAACCTCCCCTTGGTCCTCGCCGGCCGCGGCGGCGGTTCCCTCGCCCCGGGCCGCCACCTCGTCTACGAACGCGACACCCCCATGGCCGGACTCCACCTCGGGCTCATGCGTCGGATGGGTCTCACCGTGGACCGCTTTGCCGACAGCCGCGGGGAACTCCCCGGATTGGGCGATCCCTCCTTCTCCGGGCTCGAAGCGTGACGCCAAAGCGGGATTGCACCCCCGCGGTCCCGTACCACTACTCTCTCCACAGTCCTATGCCGGTCTATCAGTACGAAACCATCCCCACCGTCCCCGACGGGCCCGTCCATCGCTTCGAGGTGAAGCAGTCCATGAACGACCGCGCCCTGACCCAACATCCGGAAACCGGTGAACCGGTCCGGCGGGTCATCTCGGGCGGCTTCCTCATGCTGAAATCGGAGCCCTCATCCGCCTGCGGCGACGGTGCCTGCCCCACCCCGCCGCCCACCCCGTGCGGCGGTTCCTGCGCCTGCCATCCGTAGACTTCCGCACAGGTCACGACGCCATCCGGCCCCATGAAACTCAACCGGCGCTCCTTCTTCAGTCGGTCGGGTGCCGTTGCCATGGCCTTCGCCGGCCTGCGTCATGTGGCGCAGGCCGGGACCGATACCCGGAACTACCAGCAGCTCGACGCCGCCCTGGGTTCCGACTTCTTCCGGGTCATCGACCTCCTCCCCGGCTTCCAATACGAACTGCTCTCCGAGGTGGGTGAACGGATGTCGGACGGCCTGATGGTCCCTGGCCTGCACGACGGGATGGGCGCCTTCAAGGGCCCGGACGGCACCACGGTCCTCGTCCGCAACCACGAACTCGGTCCCGAACATGGCCAATACAGCCCCTACGGACCCCGCAACCACGGGCTCCGCAAGGTCGACCTGTCCCAGGTGTACGACACCGGCAAGGGGCGTGTTCCCGGCCTTGGCGGCACCACCAACCTCGTCTATGACACTTCCCGACGGAAGCTGCTGCGCCATTTCCTGAGCCTCGCCGGCACCTACCGGAACTGCGCGGGCGGCATCACCCCGTGGGACACTTGGATCACCTGTGAGGAAGCCGTCGAGAAGCCGGGTGACGACGAGAAGGTCCCCTCCGACATCGAGCAGGCGCACGGATACAACTTCGAGGTGCCCGCCTGGAGCGACATCCGTCTGACGACGCCGGTTCCATTGAAGGCGATGGGGCGTTTCCGGCATGAGGCCGTGGCCGTGGACCCGCGCACCGGGATCGTCTACCAGACCGAGGACCGTTTCGACGGGCTGTTCTACCGCTTCATCCCCTCCACCCCAGGCCAACTCCACCGTGGCGGACGTCTCCAGGCGCTGCGCCTGCGGGACCTGCCCCGGTGCGACACGCGGAACTGGCTGGAACGGCGCGTCTCCGTCGGGGCCCGGATGCCGGTCGAATGGGTGGACCTCGAAAACGTCTCGTCACCCGACGACGACCTCCGCTACCAGGGCTTCTTCGAGAAGGGCGCGGCCCGGTTCGCCCGCGGCGAAGGCTGCTGGTGGGGTCGCGACGCCGTGTACCTCTGCTGCACCAACGGCGGCGCGAAGCGGAAGGGCCAGATCCTCCGCTACATTCCCGGCCCCGAGGAAGGCCGCCCCGGCGAAGCCGCGAACCCGGGCCACCTCGAACTCTTCATCGAGCCCAACGACGGCAACCTGGTCGACAACTGCGACAACGGCTGCATCGCTCCCTGGGGCGACATGATCGTGTGCGAGGATGGTGGCGCCGTGCCGCACCACATCATCGGGATCACACCCGACGGCAAGATCTACAAGCTCGGCCGGACCACCCTCTCCGAGCTCGCCGGCCCCTGCTTCTCGCCCGACGGCTCCACGCTGTTCGTCAACATCCAGGTTCCCGGCGTGACCGTGGCCATCACCGGCCCGTGGGACCAGCTCCGCAAGCTCGCCGTCCCGGTCTGATCCACGGTGCGGCATGGCAGTCCGCGACGACGAGACGCCGTCCGCGCCGCCGGACTTGCGGTCCCAAGGCGTTGCCGCTTGGCTAGGCCGGTGACGACGACCCGGCACCTGCTCCGTCTGCTCCTGCTCGCCCTGCTGCTGCCCGCACTCCATGCCGCCGACAAGGCGGAGGAGTATTCCCCGGACAAGGAGAAGAGCCCGATCGACCGCCTCAACTGGTTGAACGGACCCGCCACGGGCAAGCTCGCCGACCGCGCCACCATCGACTTCCCTTCCGGCTTCCGCTTCCTCGCCTCGCGCGAGGCCGAGAAGTTCCTGCGGATGACGGGCAACCACCCCGAGGGCGACGAAACCGGACTGCTCCGCTCGGAGACCAACCGCTGGTGGGTGATCTTCCAGTTCGAGGACATCGGCTACGTGAAGGACGACGAGAAGAACGACCTCAACGCCGACAAGCTGCTCGAGAACTACCGCAAGGGCACGGAGGCGATGAACGAGGAGCGCCGGGGCGAGGGCGTGCCCGAGATCCACATCCTCGGCTGGCACGTCGCGCCGAGATACGACGACGCCACCAAGAACCTGGAATGGAGCGTCGAGGCCGAGAGCGGCGGCGAGAAGTTCGTGAACTACAACGTCCGCCTGCTTGGACGGAAGGGTGTCACCAAGGTCACCCTCATCGAGGATCGCGACAAGATCGACGCCACCCTTCCGAAGTTCCGGCAGATCCTTTCGACCCACAAGTACACCTCCGGCGAGTCCTACGCCGAGTACCGACAAGGCGACAAGATCGCCAAGTACGGCCTCGGCGCCCTGGTCCTCGGCGGCACGGCCGCCGCCGCCGCGAAGTTCGGACTGCTCGGCCCGGTCGTCCTGTTCTTCAAGAAGGCCTGGAAGATCGGCGTGGTCGCCTTGGTCGCCGTGGGCTCCTGGGTGAAGCGTCTCTTCACCGGACGCCGCCGCGACGGGGCGATCGAATGACGTCGCGGACGCCCTTCGCGCCGTGCTGATCGCGCTCCACAAGCCCTACGGGGTCCTGTCCCAGTTCACACCCGACGGGTCGCCCAACCGCACCCTCGCCGGATTCGGACTGCCACCGAGGGTCTATCCGCTCGGCCGCCTGGACGCCGATTCCGAAGGCCTACTCCTGCTCAGCGACGAAGCCGGCCTGAACACCCGTCTGCTCGATCCGGAACGGGGGCATCCCCGGACCTATTGGGCGCAGGTGGAGCGGATCCCCACGCCGGAAGCCCTTGCCCGGCTGGCCGGTGGACTGGAGATCCAAGGCTACCGAACCCGCCCTTGCCGCGCTTGGAGGCTGGATCCCCAGCCGGACATCCCGCCGCGGGATCCTCCGATCCGATTCCGCAAAAGCGTGCCCGACTGCTGGATCGCGTTGGAGTTGCACGAAGGGAAGAACCGGCAGGTCCGCCGGATGACCGGCGCCATCGGGCACGGGACACTCCGGCTGCTCCGGGTCCGGATCGGCGAGCTCGACCTCGGCCCTCTCAAGGCCGGCAACTGGCGCGAACTCACCAGCGAAGAACGGCGCCGTGTGCTTTCCCTCGCGCCCTCGTAGGAGGAGAAATGCAGGCCCAGGAGACGACGTCAGGAGTCCTGGCCCACCCACCGAGCGCCATTGCCACCCGACGCCTGACGCCCGACACCCAGCCCATCACATCGCGACGTAAAGCCGATGCACGTCGTCGTGGTCATCGATCGCGTTGAGGAACTCGGTGACCTGCGCCTTGTCCGCGTCCGACAGCTCCACGGGATTCTTCGCCACGTACCGGATCTCGCTGGCCGACAGCTTCCATCCGGCCTTGGCCAGCCAGGCGCTGACGGTGGAAAGGTCCTTCACCTCGGAGAGGAAGCGGGTACCGATGGCGCCTTCCGGGATCTCCTCCGCGTCCAAGGCCTCGACGTTCTGGGCACCGGCCTCGATGGCGTCGGACTCCGGATCGCGGGTCTTGTCGGTGTGGGTCGCCTCGACCACGCCGAGGCGGTCGAAGAAGAAGGCCATGCTTCCGGGCTGGCCCAGCTGGCCGTCCTTGAACAGGCGGCGGATCTCCGGCGCGGTCCGGTTCCGGTTGTCGGTGAGGCACTCGACGATCACCGGCACCTTGTGCGGGCCGAAGCCCTCATACACCACGGTCTCGAAGTCGACCTTCTCGTCGAGCAGCCCGGCGCCCTTCTTGATGGCCCTCTCGATGGTGTCCTTGAACACGCTGGCCTTCTTCGCCTTTTCCACCGCGGCGGCGAGACGCGCGTTCATCTCGACCTCGGGACCGCCGAGCTTTGCGGCGACCATGATCTCGCGGGTCAGCTTCCCGACGACCTGTCCCTTCTTCTGCGCGGCGGCTTCACGACCGGCCTGTTTCCATTGGGCTCCCATGGGCCTGAGCAAAGCGAAAACAACCCCTCGGAAGGAAGCCTGAATTCGACGGTACGGTGACGCGCGCCCGCGATTTCTGCCGCCGTCCGCCATGTGTTGCTTGGCTGGATGCTCCGGCGCCGGATAGCGTCACGACACCGCACCGCCCATGATTTCCAGGATTCTCCCCACGGCTTTCGCCGCCTCGGTCGCGCTCGGTTGGACCGCCCTGACCGCTTCCGCGGCCCTGCACCTGCCCCAGATGCCGTCGGGCGTCGACGAAGGCACCGTGCTGCTGGGTGAACTCAACTGCACCGCATGCCACGCCGCCGAGCCCGCCGCGGCCGCGCGGCTGTCGGCCCGCGGCGCCCCGAAGTTCGGCGCCAGCCCGCACCTTTCCTCGGCCTGGACCCGCACCTGGCTGCTCGATCCCCTCAAGGAGAAGCCCGGGACCGCGATGCCGTCCGTCCTCCATGCCGTGCCCGAATCGGAGAGGCCCGCGGTCGCCGCGGCGTTGACCCAGTACCTCGCCTCTCTGAACGGAACCAACGGCCCGGTCGGGCTTGGGGCCGATCCGACCCGCGTCGAAAAGGGACGCCGCCTCTACCACTCCGTCGGCTGCGTCGCCTGCCATGCCCCGGAGACCGCTCCGGCGGAGGGTTCGCCCGACGCCCTGAAGCGGGCGCAGGCCGAGGCGGTTCCCCTGGGCGACCTTGCCCGGAAGTACCACGCCGGCGACCTCGCCCGCTTCCTTGTCGATCCCACGGCCCATCGTCCGGGTGGCCGTATGCCGGCCCTCAACCTCTCCGCCTCCGAGGCCGAGGATCTCGCGATCTACCTCGTCCGCGACCAGTTGGCCGCCCTCGACTCCGCCGACCGCGGACCCAAGCGGACTTCCGGTCTCAAGTACGAGCTGTTCGAAGGGGACGGCTCGCGGCTCGACGACTTCCTCAAGGGCCACCCCATGTCGACCGGGGTGGCCGCCAGCCCGGACATCGGCATGCCCCACCCCGGGAACAACTGGGCGGTCCGCTACAGCGGCTTCCTGGAGATCGCGGAGGAAGGCGACCACCGCTTCTGGATCCGTTCCGACGACGGCTCCCGAGTGGTCATCGACGGCAAGCCGGTGGTGGACAACGACGGCGTCCACCCGGCCGCCGAGAAGTCGGGGAAGATCGCGTTGAAGCCCGGCCTGCACTCCATCGAGGTCTCCTTCTTCCAGGGCGGCGGCGAGACCGAGTTCTCCCTGCGTTGGGCCAGGCCGGGCCAGAAGCGGGAACCGATCCCGGCCCAGGTGCTGAGCCATGACGGTCGTCCCCTGCTGCCGGTGGGCGACACGGGCTTGGCCTACGACCCTGTCCAATTCGCCGAGGGACGCCGCCACTTCGCCGCCCTGAACTGCGTCGCCTGCCACGCGGTCACCGACCCGGCCGGACCGCTGCCTGCTGCGAAGCCCGCCAAACCCCTTGCGGAACTGGCCGGGAAATCGGACGCCGGATGCCTCGCCGAAGCCCCGTCGGGAAGCGCGCCGCGGTTCGACCTCTCTCCCGCGCAACGCCAGGCGCTGCGGCGCACCCTCGCCCGGGTCGCGGACCTTTCGAAGCCCTTGGCCCCGGCGGACGACATCCGTCTCACCATGACCCGTCTCAACTGCTATGCGTGCCACAGCCGCGACGGCGAAGGCGGTCCCGTGGCCACCGGACGGGCCGAATGGTTCACGGTCGTCGGCGAGGCGGACCTCGGCGACGAAGGCCGCATTCCGCCGCACCTCACCGGCGTCGGCGCCAAGCTCAAGGAATCCGCGCTCAAGGAGATCCTCGGTGGCGGAGCCAAGGTCCGTCCGTACATGGCCGCGCGCATGCCGGTCTTCGGCGCCGAATCGCTCCGGTTGGCCACCGTTTTCAAGAAGGTCGATCCCCGTCCGGACGCCCAGGCGGTTCCCGCGTTCACCGCGACGGACGCCAAGTCGGGCTGGAAGCTGGTCGGACGCGACGGCCTCGGCTGCGTCTCCTGCCACACCTTCACCACCTACGGTTCGCTCGGCATCCCGGCCCTTTCCCTGGACAGGATGGCTTCCCGCCTCGAATGGGACTGGTTCCGGCGCTACCTGCCCGACCCCGCGGCGCTGCGTCCCGGCACCCGCATGCCGACCTTCTGGCCCGAGGGCCAGGCCGTGAACAAGGGGGTCCTCGGCGGCAACACCGACGCCCAGATCCGCGCGCTCTACGCGTACCTCTCCGACGGTGCCAAGGCCGAGATCCCCTCCGGACTCATCCGCGGACGCAAGGAGCTGGTGGTGGACGACGAGGCGGTGATCTACCGGAACTTCATCGAAGGCGCCGGGGCCCGCGCCATCGGCGTCGGCTACCCGGGTCATGCCAACCTCGCCTTCGACGCCCAGGCCCTCCGGCTGGCGCTGATCTGGCAGGGGCCGTTCATCGACATGGCCCGCCACAGCACCGACCGCGGACAAGGCTATGAGCCGCCGCTCGGCGACCACCGCGTCACCCTGCCCGACGGACCCGCCTTCGCGGTCCTCGCCCAGGCCGGAGCCGCCTGGCCGACCTCGGCCGGCACCGACTCGCGTTTCCTCGGCTACCGGCTCGACCCGCGTCAGCAGCCCACCTTCCGGTACCGGATCGACGGCGTGGAGATCGAGGAGACCCCGACGCCCAAGCCCGGCCCGATCGACATGACGCTCGTGCGGACCTTCCGGTTCCAGGGCAAGGCCCCGGGACCGCTCTGGTTGCGCCTCGCCAAGGGGCCCATCCGCACCGCCGGTCCGTCGTTCACCCTGGAGAACGGCTTGCGGATCACGGTCCGCGGCGCCGAGGCCGTGGTGGCCGGCGACGAACTCCGCGTGCCGGTCGACACCTCCCGCGAACTCACGGTCGAGATGACCTGGTGACCCCGGAACCCACCCACTTCAAACCCGCCATGAATCCTTCCAGCACCGTGAACCGCACCGGATCCGCCCTGCTCGCGCTGGCCGTCTCCTCGGCAACTCTCTTCGCCGCCACCAAGGCCGAGGAGGAATCGCAGTACTATCCGATCACGCCGATCCCCATCCCCGAGGGCGTCGTGCTCGAGGCCGGGGCCATCCAGGTGCTTCCCGACCGGCAGATCGCGGTGTCGACCCGGCTCGGCGAGATCTGGTTCGTCGCCGGCGCCTTCGAGTCGGATCCGTCCAAGGTCAAGTTCACACGCTTCGCCTCCGGGCTGCACGAGGTGCTCGGGGTGACCACCCGAGGCGACGGCTGGATCTACGCCACCCAACGCGGCGAGGTGACACGCATCAAGGACTCCAACGGCGACGGCCGGGCGGATGTGTTCGAGACGGTCGCGGACGGCTGGGGCATCAACGGCGACTACCACGAGTACGCCTTCGGCTCGAAGTTCGACCGCGACGGCAACATCTGGGTGGCCCTTTGCCTCACCGGATCGTTCACCAGCGAAAATCCCTACCGGGGATGGGCGTTGCGCGTGACGCCCGAGGGCAAGGTGATCC
Source organism: Verrucomicrobiales bacterium (assembly GCA_027488845.1). Taxonomy (GTDB): domain Bacteria; phylum Verrucomicrobiota; class Verrucomicrobiia; order Limisphaerales; family UBA9464; genus SXXZ01. Next base: position 51,537 of record JAIYBC010000004.1, read on the forward strand.
CCACCACCAGCGGTCTGCGTTCGCCGGGCGGCATCGCCACCAACCACCTTGGCGACATGTTCTACACCGACAACCAGGGTCCCTGGAACGGCACCTGTTGGCTGAAGCCGCTCAAGCCCGGCACCTTCGTCGGCAACCCGAGCGGCAACCGCTGGTACGAGAAGGCCTCCGACGTGATGGGGCCGCGTCCGAAGGATCCCGCCAGCAACAGCCGCATCCCGACCGAACGGGCCAAGATGCCCGAATTCAACCCGCCGGCGATCGGATTCCCCTACAACAAGATGGGGCAGAGCGCGTCGGGGATCCTGAACGATTCCACCGCCGGCAAGTTCGGCCCGTTCGCCAACCAACTCTTCGTGGGCGACCAGACCTGGAGCACCGTCATGCGTGTCTGTTTGGAAAAGGTGAACGGCATCTACCAAGGAGCCTGCTTCCCGTTCCGCGAGGGCTTCGGCAGCGGCACGTTGAGCCTCGAGATGGACGCCAGCGGCGTCATGCTGGTCGGCGGCACGGATCGCGGATGGGGCGCCCGCGGCGGCAAGCCCTTCGCCCTCGAACGCCTCGCCTGGTCGGGCAAGACGCCCTTCGAGATCCACGAGATGCATGTGAAGCCGGACGGCTTCGAACTCACCTTCACCGAACCCGTCGACGCCGAGTCGGCCGGCAAGGTGGAGTCGTACCAGTTCCGGACCTTCACCTACATCTACCAGTCCAGCTACGGCTCGCCGGAGGTCGACGAAACGAAGCCCCCGATCGAGTCCGTCACCGTATCCGCCGACCGTCGGAGCGTCCGTCTGAAGACCGCGCTGAACGTCGGCCATCTGCACGAACTGAAGCCCACCGGTCTCCGCTCCGCCGCCGGCCGGCCGCTGCTCCATCCGCTGGCCTACTACACGCTGAACGAGATCCCGAGGTGATCCAGCCTGGCGACACCGCAGGGCAGGTCCCTCGCGGCATCTCGGGGTTGAAGTCCGGGAAACCCTATTGAATTCCGGGCCGAGTCGAACGCCTAACGCCTCGGCGTCGGCTTGCCCCCAGGGGTTTGGCGGACATCGACCATCCATGCCCAGCGAATCCCCTGCCTCGCCCGCATCGGCCACGGCGCCCAACCCGGGACGTCTCCTGTCCCTCGACGCCCTCCGCGGCTTCGACATGTTCTGGATCGTCGGCGCCGAGGAACTGGTCCGTGGCCTGCAGAAGATCACTCAGGGCAATGGAGGACTACTCGGTCTGATCGCAGAACAGCTGCACCACAAAGCCTGGGAAGGCTTCCATTTCGAGGACCTGATCTTCCCGCTCTTCGTCTTCATCGCCGGGGTTTCCCTGGTCTTCTCCTTGGGAAAGGCGCTCCAGAAGGAAGACCGCGGCACGGTGGCCCTGCGGGTCCTGCGCCGGGGGGCCCTGCTCTACTTCCTCGGCATCCTCTACTACGGCGGTTTCTCCACCCCGTTTGAGGAGATCCGCCTCCTCGGCGTGCTCCAGCGCATCGCCCTCTGCTACCTCTTCTCCGGTTTGCTCTTCCTCTACCTCAAGCCCCGCGCGCTGCTGGGCGCGCTCGTGGGAATCCTGGTGGGCTACTGGGCCCTGATGTCCTTCGTGCCGGTGCCCGGTCACGGCGCCGGCAACTTCGCCGAGGGCGCCAACCTGGCCAACTACGTCGACCAACAGTACCTGCCGCTGCGGAAGCACGACGGGGATCACGATCCCGAGGGCCTGCTCAGCACCTTGCCCGCGATCGGCAGCTGCCTGCTCGGTGTCTTCGCGGGGATGCTCCTGAGGAACCCGTCGCTCGACGACCGACGGAAGGTGCTCCGGCTGGTCGGGGGCGGGCTTCTCTGCCTGGCCGCCGGCTGGGCATGGCACCTGGATTTCCCGGTCATCAAGAAGCTCTGGACCTCCTCCTTCGTCCTCGTCGCCGGCGGCTACAGCTGCCTGCTCCTGGCGGCCTTCTACCAGGTCATCGACGTCTGGAAATTCCAGGAGTGGGCCACGCCCTTCGTCTGGATCGGCGTCAATCCCATCACCCTCTACTTCGGTGGCCGGTTCATCGACTTCGAGGCGATGGCCAAGCTGTTCGTCGGCGGGCCCGTGGGCGCCGCATTCGGGCCCTATGCCGAACTGGTCCTCGCCCTGACCACGCTTGGCTTCGGCTTCGCGTTCCTGCGCTTCCTGCACCAGCGGAGGATCTACCTGCGGGTGTGATCCCGGCCGCGCCCCCCGGTTGGTGCAGGCGACGGAAAGGGTCCACACCCCGTGTGGCACCGAGGTCACAATCGCCGACGTTGGATTTCCCCGGTTTCCAATTCAGGGTTGCCCCGGGAATCCACCGGCATGCGCCGCCATCAGGTCCATTCTTTCAGGCGTCCGTTCCACGGCGGACTTCGGGCAGGTTGCCTCGTGGCCGGCCTGGTCGGGATGACGCTTGCCGCGGTGGCCCAGACGCTTCCGCGCAGCACGGCGATGGAGTCGGCTCCGGGATTTCATCCGATCCCGGAATCCCCCCGCACCGGGTTGGCCCAGGCGCCCCTGGTCGAGTTCGAGGGTGTGCGCTTCCAACGTGAGCTCCAGATCACCCGGGTCACCGCGATGGCCCGCGGCAACGGAACACTTTGGTTCGCGGCTCTCGGTCAGTACCCGCTCGACGACCGTCCAACGGCCTCGGGACAGGCCGGGTTCCGGGAGATGAACCGCCTCTGGTGGCTCAAGGAGACCGGCCCGCTGGCGCGCCCGGTGGCGGCGCCCATGACGAACCAGGTCAGCGACCTGGCCTGGATCGACGATGCGATCTGGGCCGTGGTGGACGGCTCGGCTGTGGTGGAGATCGGACCCGACGGACAGGTCCGGCGGCGGGTGTTTGGCCAACCGGATCAGGAACCGGTCGCCCTCTGGAATCTCGCGGCCGCTTCCCGGCACGTCTTCCTTCTCGGGGAGGACCTCCGGATGTCCGCCGACCGTGGCGCACAATGGAAACGGGTTCCGATCCCACAGCTCGGGAGCTTCACCGCCCGCACTCCCGGTCGTGAGCGTCTCCTTCCCTGGGGCACCCGGATCGTCCAGCTCGGCCTGCGCGCCGCGGTCTTCGATCCGGCATCGCTGACCTGGACCCGGATCGACGAACGGGACGGCCGGAGAATCCTCTCGCCTCCGTACTGCGGCGTGGCCGATGGCAAGGACTTCTGGTTGGGAGGCTCGGACGGACTGGTCCGCGTCCATGCAGACCTCTCTGCGGACATCCCCTTGGGAACCGCAGGCCGTGTGAGCCTGCCCCCCTTGCCGGTTGGCGCCTGGCAGTTCACGCAATCCCCAATCGGCGAAACGCGGAATCTTCCCGAGGGCTGGACCGAGGCTCTCCGCGCCCTGTTCCCAGATACCGCTTCGCGCCATCTCCAAGGCCCGCTTCCCGGCGCGGTTTCCTCCATGGCGCTCGACGCGGGCCAACCGTGGCTGGCGAGCGCGGACCCGCAACGCGCGTTCCTGGTGTCGGTCGACGGGCCGTCCGGAAGCGGACTCCGGGGACTCGGCCTGCCCTTCACGCCACCCGCGTTCATCGTCCCGGTCGCGGATGCCGTCTGGTTCGGCGGCGTCGGGGACGGCTCGGATCCCTACCACCGGCCGGTGCTGTTCCGGATCCGGCGAAGGGCCCTCCCATCCAGCTCCGCTCCACCCCCGACCGACCCGGCCGCCGCAAACGCGGTCCGCTCCGGTGCCCGGGACACGGCGGTCCGGTCGCTCATGGCCGGAGACCCGATGCCGGTGCGGGAACTGTGGGCCGGAGACGACGAGGAGGACCTGCTGCCCGACGAACTGTTCCTGTTGGCCCGGGCAATGGAACTGGAACCTGCGTCCGACCCGTCCTACGCGGCGCGCCTGCGGGAACGCCTACGGAAGGAGTACCCTGAGAGCGGCTTCACCCGGGCCCTGCCGAACCCTCCACCGACCTCGGGTCCCCCGAACCGACGGCGCCCTCGTCCGGTCCCCGCGGTCCAGCCGCCGTCTGCGGACTCGTCCCAAGTCGAGGCGGCGGAGGACAGACCCAGGATCCGTTTCCGGCTCGACCGTCGGCTTGCGGAGATCCCGGGGGACGTGCGCTCGATGTTCTCCCGCCATGATGCCGACCGGAATGGCCTGCTGGAACCGTCGGAACAGGTCGATCTGTTCACCCGGGAGCCCAAGCTCATTCCCTTCGCCATGCCGTTTCCGCTCACGCCGGACAAGGCCCAGTTCTTCTTCGCGGCCCGCTACCTCGGTTCACACACCCAGCCCGCCAGCCCGGAAGCCCTGGTCACGGCCCTGGAGAACCTGGCCAAGGATCAGGCGGCAGGTTCTGCGCCGCGGCCGGAGTGAATCCATGGAAAACCCCACGCAATCCGCTCGCCGGACGGTCCTGTCCACCGTGCTGCTCGTGGCGATCCTCGGAAGCCGCACCGAAGGCGCCGATTTGGATCTTCCGCTCAGCACCAAGAACGCCATGGCTGCCGTGCGGGCGCGACTCGACCAACCGCTTCAGGTGGACCCCGTGCCCCCGGTTCCGAAAGGGGTCGATCCCATGCGCGAGGTTCCGCTCGACGAGATCAACGACGCCCTGGGGGACCTCACCGGCGTCGGTGCCGCGGAGGTGTGGCTGGTTAAGGGATTCCTGAACGAGAAGCGTGGCCAACTCGCCGCGGCGATCCAGGACTACGCCCAGGTCAACCGCCAGCCACCGACCCTGCCACGGGAGTTCAAGGCGACCACCGTGGCCTACGCCCGGATCGTCGCCATCCACGCCTCCGGACTGCTCTCCTCGGATCAACTCCGATCGATCCTGGTGCCCCTGCCGCAGAATGCGGTCTTCCTTCCCCATCCCACGAGCAGGACCCAGGTGGCGGAACTCCTCTTCGAAGGACGGGGCGTGGAAAAGGATCCGGCCAAGGCGTTGGACTGGTTCCTGCGGGCGGCCCAGGCGGACGGCGTGGAAGCGATGATGCGGCTGGCGGAACTCTGGAGATCTGGCCTTGAAGGCCAGGCCGCGGATCCCGCGGAGTCCGTCCGCTGGCTCCGGCGCGCAGCCCGACTCGGTCATGCGCCGGCTCAACTGGAACTGGGGCGTGCCTACCTTTCCGGGAGCGGCGTCACCGCCAACCGACGGCTGGCGGCGAAATGGTTCCACACCGCGGCCGCCGGCGGTTCCACCGAAGCCGCAGCCCTTGTGTCCACGGCGGAGAAAGGTCTTTCCGAGTCCGAAAAGGCTGCAGCAAAGGCCGCCGCCCAGCGCTTGCGAACAGTCCAGGGCGCCCGCGCCAACAACCCGTGACCGTCGCCGGGTCCGAGGCTGCGGGCCGAATCCATCGGGCTTCGCTTCGCGCTGGTTCCCACCTCTGGAATCCGGCCCCGAAGTTTCCTGCTGCCAACCGTCCGCCCTTGGTGAGGATGCCCATCGGAACTCAGCCACCGGACAATGGACTTTCATCCCATGGGCGTCGGCCTCCTCTTCCTGCTCGTCCCGGTCTTCATCGGGGCCGTCTTCATCCTGGTGTTCGGGATGATCGGCTTCTCGATCTTCAAGGGCATCTCCACCTGGGTGTCGAACAACGCGCTGCCGGTCGAAACCCGCCGCGTGCGGGTCGCCACGAAACGGCAGCATGTCAGCGGCGGGTCCGGCGACTCCGGCGCCAGCACCTGGTACTACGCCACCTTCGAGGACCTCTCGAACGGCGACCGGAACGAGTTCGCGATCAACAGCGTGCTCTACAGCGGGATCGCCGATGACGACATCGGCCGCCTGACCCATCAGGGCACCCGTTTCCTCGGATTCGAACGGGAACGGAACGTCACCCCGGATCCGGCCCCACGCACGGAACCCAGGCCGCCGGAACCGGATCGGGTCTGCACCTACTGCAGGGGACTCGTGCCCAGGATCTCGCCGAAATGCCCTTCGTGCGGCGCCGCGGACTTCGAGGAACAGGCGCCGTCAGGAACGGGGTAGTTCGCAAAGCTCGACGGTTCCGCCGTGCAGCACCACGGGATGAAGCCGCAGCAGGTCCAGCAGCGGGCCACGGTCCGCGGTCTCGAACCGCATGTACCCGACGATGTGCGACGACGAAGGGACCGTCGCCGGTCCACCGAGGATCTCCCGCCGGCCAACCTCGCTGCCTCCCTCGAACATCCCGCTGGAACGGGCCTCCGCGAAGAACCGTTCCCACTCCTCGTCGCGGGTCGGGGTCGTCTCGTTGTCGTGGATCAGCAGCAGGTAGGCATCCATGGCGTTTTGTTCCGGGCCGACGTCTTCACGGGGATTCGTGCTCCTCGACGTGGAAAACGGTCATCCCGCGGGCAAGGTAGTTCGCGAGCGCCGCAGGGTGGTCGCGGGTGCAGGTGTGGACCCACACCCGCTTCGACCCCGCCGACCAGGCCGTCCCAAGGGCATGCGTCAATAGGGCCCCTCCGAAGCCGCGACCGATGAACCGGGGCACCAGCCCGAAGTAGGCGACCTGGGTCTCCTCCCCGGCCCGCAGCAATTCGTAGTAGCCTGCCGGTGTGCCGTCGAAGTAGGCCACGAAGGTGCGGAGCCGTTCGTCCTCCGCGTAGGCCTTCCATTCGTCGTCGCTCCAAACGAGCTTGTCGCGCCAGGACCAGTCGGCCCCCACCAGGGTGTAGAGGAAACGGTTCAGGCGTCCTTCCGGAACCGTGGCCTCCAACACACGGAGACGCGGATCCGGAATCGCCCGCCCCCGGAGCCGCGAGGGATCGGTCATCTCCAGATGGGTGGTGCGGATCGTTGGCATGGGATGAGGAACCGGCCGCATCCTCCGACCCACCTCCGCCGGGTCAAGCCGACGATCCGTTCCGCGGCCGTCTCCGTTGTCCCGGACGACCCGCAGGCTCCGATCGCCCGGAGAGGAAATCCGGTTTTTCATGGTCCGAACGTCGTCCATCGCCGGTAATCGGGGCCGTGACGTCGCCCGAATCCGAGGTGGACCTGCTCACCCCGCTCAAGGAGGTGTTCGGGTACACCGCATTCCGCCCACAGCAGGAGGAGATCATCCGCTCCACCCTGGCGGGCCGGGACGTCTTCGCCCTCCTGCCGACCGGTGGCGGCAAGTCGCTCTGCTTCCAGCTCCCGGCCCTCGCGCGACCGGGCCTGACGGTGGTGATCTCGCCGCTGATCGCCTTGATGAAGGACCAGGTGGACCAGCTCCAGGCCAACGGCGTGCCGGCGACCTTCCTGAATTCGTCCCTCGGCGAGGAGGAACGGAAGGCGCGATGGCGCGGCCTGAACGCGCGGGAGTACCGGCTGCTCTACCTTTCGCCCGAACGCCTCATGGCCGGCGAGGGCTCCATCCTCGATTCCCTCGTCCGCTGGGGCACCGAACGCGTCGCCGTCGACGAGGCCCATTGCATCAGCGAGTGGGGACACGACTTCCGTCCCGAGTACCGCCAGCTCGCCACCCTGCGCGACCGCCTGTCCGAGGTGCCGTTCATGGCCCTCACCGCCACCGCCACCACCCGCGTGCGCGAGGACATCCTGCGCCAGCTGCGTCTGCGGGATCCGGCGGTGTTCGTCGCCAGCTTCAACCGCCCCAACCTCACCTACCGCGTCCAGGCGAAGTCCAAGGGCTACCAGCAGATCCTCGAGTTCCTGAAGTCCCGCCCGAGGGAGTCCGGGATCGTCTACTGCTTCAGCCGCGCCGGAGCCGAGGGACTGGCGGAGAAGCTCCGCGGCGACGGGATCCGCGCCCTGCCCTACCATGCCGGCCTCTCCCAACAGGAACGCGCCGCCAACCAGGAGTCGTTCCTCCGCGACGAGACGCGGATCGTCTGCGCCACCATCGCGTTCGGCATGGGGATCAACAAACCGAACGTGCGGTTCGTCATCCACCACGACCTGCCCAAGAACATCGAGGGCTACTACCAGGAAACCGGACGTGCCGGACGTGACGGCCTGCCCGGGGAATGCCTGCTGCTCTTCAGCGCCGGGGACGTCGCGAAGCAGACGGCGTTCATCGCCGAGAAGACCGATCCGGAGGAACAGCGCCTCGCCCGGGAGCAGCTCACCCGGATGGCGCACTACGCCGAGGACGGCGGCTGCCGCCGGGTGGCCCTGCTCGGCTACTTCGGCGAGGACTACCCGCGGGGCGGATGCGGCGGATGCGACAACTGCCTGAACCCGCGCGACACCTGGGACGGCACCGTCGCCGCCCAGAAGTTCCTGAGCTGCGTGTTCCGCATCCGGCAGAAGAGCGGCTTCAACACCGGGCTCAACCACGTGGTCGCCGTGCTCCTGGGCAGCGACGCGGAGAAGGTCCGCCAATGGGGACACGATTCCCTCAGCACGTTCGGCATCGGCACCGAGCTGGGACGCAACGAGTGGGGATCGGTCGGACGCGAACTGGTCCGGCTCGGCTACCTGCGACAGGCTTCGGAACCCTTCACCGTGGTCGAACTGACCCCGGAAGGCCTCGCCGCGCTGAAGGACCGGCGCCAGGTCTTCCTCACCCGCCCGATGGAACGTCCGCGTCCCCGCGCCCAGAAGGTCGGCGACATCGAGTGCGACGAACTGCTCTTCGAGAAGCTCCGCCAACTGCGGAAGACCCTCGCCGACGAGCACGGCGTGCCACCGTACATCGTCTTCGGCGACGTCTCGCTCCGTCAGATGGCCCGCGAATACCCGGTGTCGGAGTCGGAGTTCCGGCGGATCTCCGGCGTCGGCGAACGAAAGATGCGCGACTACGGCGAGTCGTTCCTGGACGAGATCCGGGCCCATCTCCGCCTGAACGACCGCCAGGAGTTCCACTGAGCGGGCCTCACGCAGGTGGGATCCACACCCAAAGCCGGAATGCCCTGACGGAACGGAAGGGAAACCGCGCGTCTTGCGGTGTTGGCGTCAAACCCCGGTCGGTGCTTGGGGTTCGGCTCCGGTTTTTCATCGGCGCCTTCGGGTCATCGCGTGAAGTCGCACTTCGTTCCCATGGAACGAATTCGCCGGATCCACGCGGACCGGGTTGCTTGCCACCCAACGCGTCAGGTGTCCGATCCCGGACACGAGCCGGCGGACTTCCAAAGCCAGATTCAGGAGTCCAACCCACTTCGAAATCCGAAGCGCGTCCGAGGGGTGGCGGGTCCCCGGTCCCCACAACGGTCATTTTTTTGGGAATCAGAGAACCACCGGAAAGGAATAGCGCCAATCGAACGGCGAAGGCGTTATCGTTAGTCGACAGGGACAGGCTGCCGAACCAACTCCGTTATCTGGGGTTCGGGCGTTGGCCTGCCCAAGACACGGGAAAAAACATCGCCCAACCGCAGCCCCGGATCGGAGCGGTCCGCGGAACGAAACTTGTATTCAGCCGAATCTGATATAATCCTCCGACCGTCCGAAAATACCTCCCCGCAGACTCCTGACGCCCCACGTGTGTCAGGAAGTCAGCAAAGGTTTCGGATTCGTCGCGAACAGCGCGGATTCGGAACCGGGGTGCGGACTTCGGGCGCGCAATTCGCAGTCAGCCCATCCCTCAAACATGAACATCAAAAACGCTTCCGGCCGCTGGGTACAGCTGGTCGGACTCCAGGCGGGCCTTGTCGGCCTGCTCTCGGCGCAGGAGATCCGGCCCGTCTGGGTCCAGCACGTCAACCTGCCGACCAACGCACTCCCCATCCTCCGCAAGGCGGATGCACCGACGGAGCGCGCGGACGGCACCAGCGGCTTCGACAACTACGCGGCCTTCATCCGCTACGACGCGACCCGCCTCCTGCTCGGCGTCCGTGAAAACGGCATCGACGAGACCAGCGCGACGCTCTCCGCGGCCGACCGGGCCCTGGCGGCGGCGTATCCCGACCGCAGCCTGATCTGGATCAACCCCACCAACGGCGCCCCGATGGGCCTGGCCTTGAAGACCCCGGTCTTCCCCGTCGAGCTGGCCCCGGGTTCCCAGGCGAGCCCGAACGACTTCTTCTGGAACTGGGGCGTCTCCGACGGCCCCGAAGGCACCCGCGTCGTCTACACCGGCTACAAGAACGTCATCCTCCGCTGGGCCCCGCTGCCCGGCGGCGGCTGGTCCACCACGCCGACCACGGCCTGGATCGAACCCGTCCCCGGAGTCGGTGACGAAAGCTCCGGCGGCGACGGCTCCAACTCCTGGCGCTGGCGCACCTTCCGCGTCGAGGGTTCCGGCACCAACACCGTGATCTACGCCGGTGGCGGCACCTGGCGCCAGAACATGCACGTCCAGAAGTTTGCGACCGTCGACGGCGTCAACTTCACCTCGGTGGCCCGCGTGAACGACCGCGACGGCGGCATCAAGCAGCGCTACAGCTTCTCGGGAATGAACACCAAGGCGGTCAAGTACGCCGGTGACCCGTCCCGTCCGAACCTGGAGATCTTCTTCTCCCCGTCCTTCCCCTCGGCCGGCCGCGAACTGAAGCCCCGCCGCTTCTCCCGCAACCCCGACAGCCCCTACTCCGGCAGCTTCACCGAGGCCGTGCCCGCGAACCGGCAGTCGAACCGCAACAACTTCTTCGACCCCGACAGCGCCCAGAGCGGCGCCCTGCCGGCCTTCTCCTGGGAAGGTCCCGAGCGCCCGTTCCCCAGCGGCACCGCCTTCTATGACGGCAACTGGAGCTACGCCATGGACACCGCGGCGGGCCTCGACTACGTCGTCAACTACTCCGGTCCGTCCTGGAACAACCAGTACGGCCCCACCGAACGCCGCCCGGGTTGGCTCGGCATCCACCGCCTGAGCGGCAAGATCGCCTCCGGCCAGAGCTCCTACAAACTCGACTTCAACGAGGTCACCGAGGTCACCCTCGACAACGTCAACACCGGCAACAGCTACACCTACGACGCCAACGTCAACGTGTACGCCGATCCGTCCTCGCCCGCCGGCGTGCAGCGCTCCGAGGTCCTCTGGGCCGGCGGCAGCCTCGGCTTCGGCCGCTTCATCGTGGAGAACGTCCCGGCCACCCTCGTGGCCAGCCCGGCTTCCACCAACGTCGCCGCCGGCGCCTCGGTCACCCTGACCGCCTCGGTCACTGGCAGCCCGAACGAGTTCCAGTGGTTCCGCAACGGAGTTCCCCTCGTGGAGTCGAGCTACCATGTCGGCGTCGACAAGGCCTCCCTCACCATCGTGGGCGCCACCGCCTCGGACGCCGGTTCCTACCAGCTCCGCTGGATGAACCCCCTCAGCGGCGCCGGCCAGACCGCCCCGGCCACCGTCACGGTGACCGGCTCGTTCACCCGCTGGACCGCGTTCTCGGACATCGCCAAGGAAGCGCCCGTCACCCCGAGCGAGATCGTCACGAACGCCAGCAGCTTCACCATCCGCGCCACCGGCCTCGCCGCCTTCGACAACGCCGACAACGTCGGTGACACCATCGCCTTCCGCCGCGAGCGCATCACCGGCGACTTCGACCGCGCCGTCCGCCTCGTCGGACTGAGCGTCGAAGGCACCTCCGAGACCCCGAGCCTCAGCCGCGCCGGCCTCCAGCTGCGCGCCTCCGAGGGCTTCAACACGCCCGCCCTCGAGATCGCCGCCTACAATCCGGCCGGTGCCAACCTCGTCCGCGTCGCCGGCCGTGGCCGCGTCGACCAGGTCTACTCCAAGCGCCTCAGCCGCGACTACGCCGGCGTCGCCGCCAACCTGCCCAACCAGTGGCTCCGCATCCGCCGCACGGGCGACGCCTTCGCGTTCTTCGTGAGCACCAACGGCACCACCTGGTCGCTCGTCGCCGAACAGTACCAGTCGTTCCCCGCGACCGTGTTCTTCGGGACGTTCGCCGCGCCGGATGACGCCACCGGCTCGCTCCTCGCCGTGGCCGAGTTCGCCAACTACGGCGTGCCCGCCGCCACCGACACCACCGCGCCCGTCGCGGTCTCCGCCGGTACCCTCGACGGCCGCACGGTCGGCGTGAAGTTCTCCGAGCCGGTCAGCACCCCGTCCGCGACCGACCGCCTCAAGTACACGCTCTCCCAGGGCACCGTCCTCTCGGTCCGCCCGGGCATCAGCGGCGACACCGTCTACCTCTCCGTCGCCGGCCTCACCGCCTCCAACTTCACCGTCACGGTGTCGGGGGTCGTCGACCTCCACGGCAATGCGCTGGCCTCCACCACGCTGAACGCCCGCCGCTCGATCTGGACCTCCACCGACATCGGCTACATCCAGGACCCCGTGTTCCGCCCGACCCTCGGCGATGATCCGTACGTCGCCGGTTCCGCCGTCGCCGTGTCTTCCGACACCAACCCCGAGGTCGAGATCGTCGGCGGCGGCTCCAACGCCTACAACCCGGGCGACTACATGCACTACCTCTACCGGCCCTACACCGGTGACTTCGACGTGGTGGTCGCCATCGACCGCTTCGACCGCCGCGGCATCGCCGGCGGCTACGCCAACGGCGGCATCCACGTCCGCGCCGGCCTCTACCTGCCGGACAACACCGAGATCGGCGCCAACACCAAGGTGCCGAGCTACGTGAACATCGCGTACTACGAGTCCTCGGACCCGAACCGCGCCGCGATCGAGCTCAACCGCCCCGCCGCCGGTGACAACTACGGCAACAGCGGTCCGTACTCGAACGACACGCTCATCGGAAGCCTCCGCGGGTTCTTCACCGACCTCCGCGCCGTGGACGCCGCCGGCACCATCTCGGCCGAGTCCGACCCGACGCAGGCCAAGTGGATCCGCGTGAAGCGCACCGGCCAGTCGTTCACCTCGTACTTCAGCTACGACGGAATGACCTGGGTGGAACAGGACGGCTCGACCCGCACCATGTCGAACCTCCCGGCCACCGTGCTCGTGGGCTTCGGCCATCACAACGACACCGGCTACGGCGTCCCGCCCGCCGGCAGCACCTACGCCGGCAACGGCACGGTCAACGGCGACGGCTCCCCGGTCCAGAACGAGTCCAACTACGGCGTCGTCCGGATCCGCAACTTCGGCGACCTCGCCACCGCGTTCCCGGTCGAGTCCCCGCTCATCCAGATCCGTCGCACCGACGGCTCGGTGGTCCTCTCCTGGACCGGCACGGGCTTCACGCTCCAGTCCTCGACCACCCTCAACGGGACCTACACCGCGACCGGCCTGACCCCGGTCGTCACCGGCAACGTCAGCACCGTCACGATCGCCCCGACCGAGAGCGGCCGGTTCTATCGCCTCGTGCGCTGATCCCTGTCTGAAACGCAAAGGGGGCCGGCATCCAGCCGGCCCCCTTTTTCGTACCCAGCCCACACCCGACTCCGGTCGGGGAATCCCAGCCCCCGCCTCGCACACGGGTCGTCTGGACCTGGCCGGGCTGACGACTCTGTTTCCGGGTGCAGGGTTCCAATCGCGGAACCGGCCTCTCAACCGACCATCAGGAGGACATCGCCCGGCCTTCCCCGCCCCCTGCCCACCGCATCGGCGACGACGCATCAACCCCGGTTCACCTTCACTCCCAACCACCGGGGACCCGGGCGGTGGACGACGCAGCAGGCTTTCCCAAGGACCGGCGCCGGTCCCGGATCCTCCGAGGTGTTTCGAACCGAAACCACCCCACAAGGTTCCCGATCAGCGGCCGTTCCACTGCTGGTTGCGCGGCTTCATCCGTTCCGGATCCGGCTTGGTGTCCGCCTTCAGCACCACGTTGGTGCCCGAGGTCCAGGGAATCTCCTGGAAGTCGACGAACAGCGTCCGCGGCACCATCTCGACCGCATGCCCGAAGGCGTTGATGGAAATCGTCCCGGGCAACTGAGTGTTGTCGAGGAACACGATCGGACCGAACGGCGTCGTGTTGGTGTCCGGCCGCGTGTACACCCAGGTGATCGGCCCGTTGGTGACTCGCGGGGCCACCTCGCCCGGGAAGGACAACGCCAAGGGCCCCTCCTTGAGGATGCGCGGATGGTCGATCCGAAGCTGCGGCGTCCCGTCGGGCTGGAGATCGAAGGTCAGCCTCCAGGCCCCGCTGCGGACACGGTACGCTTGGCACCCGCCATAGATGGACACGTACAGGAAGAGGGTGCCGATGAAGACTCCGAAGAACTTGCGGAGCGCCTTCTCCGCCTCCGGTGAGGGATCGTTGCTCAAGGTCCGGAGACGGTACCCGCGGACCGCCTCGGATCAAGCCGGGGTCGAACCCGTTCCGGTCGGCGCAGCCGCGTCCAGGGAAGTCTCGGCCGCCTCCGCGGCGGGGCTGGCGGCGGCAGGAGTCGCCTTGCCGCCGAGGATCTTGAACATCACCGCCTCGCAGGTCGGGCACTTGCCCTTCACCGCCTTGCGGCCGTTCTTCATCACCTCCTCCACCGCCTCGGAGATCGGCTTCTTCGCCTTACATTTGACGCAATATCCTTCGAGCATGGTGGCAGTCCGGAGGTTCGTGGAACGCCCGCCGGGCTTCTTGGACCTTGTCGCCGCGGGCATCCCAAGTCAATCCGACCCGGGATCGACAGGGGCGCCGGACCGGTTTCCGCCGTTCCCGGATCACCACGCCCGTTCGATGGAACGGCGCTGCCAGAGGAACTCGAACATGTTGCCCTCGTGCGGCTGGTCCCAGGAGATCTTCATCGTGGAAACCGGGCCGATGTTCAGGCGCTCGATGTGCGCGTAGGCCTCCAGCTCGGCGATGAACGCGGGGTCCTTCGTGATCGCCGTGCAGGCCAGCGTGTAGCCGATGTGGCGCAGCATCTCCGCCTGCGGCACCTGCACCACGCTCGCGTAGGGACACAGGAACTCCCGGTTGGCCAACGGATGCTGGAACGAGTCGCAACGCACGATCGTGGGAAGCAGGAAGGTCCCCAGGTCGCCGACGACCTTGCGCGGTCCGTTGCGGTACTTCGCGGTCACGTCCTCGGCTCCGGGCGTCTTCAGCCCCTCCTCCAGCTGGCCTTCGATGTAGTCGGCCATCTTCACGTTGGCGAAGCCCGAGAGACGCGCCCCCGGATCCTCGGGCGCGGTCGGTGCGATGGGTCCCAGCCTCTGGGCCAAGGCGTCGGCGATCTCCGCCCCGTGCCGCGGCACCACCACCGCGCTCGCGTTGATGCACGACCGTCCACCGTTGTCCGAGATGCTGGAGACGATGACGTCGATGTAGTCGCGCCAGTTGTCGACCTGGTCCTCGCCGATGAGGATCTTGCTCCAACCCGGGCCGTGGATCTGGATGGCCGGGTTGTTGGCATACTGCTGGGTGGTGGACTTGTCGCCGAAGATGAGCGCGCGTCCGCAGGAGTTGAGGATCGCCGCGGCCCCCTCGTGGTCCGTCGGGTAGAAACCGAAGGCCTCCGCCGGCACGCCGGCCGCGATGAACGCCTGGATGAGGCGGAACGGGGTCCAGGGCTCCTCCTTGCCGGGCTTGATGACCACCGGGGTCTTGAGGGCGATCGACGGGATCCAGAGCGAGTTCACCGCCGGGGAATTGCTCGGCATCACCAGCCCCAACGCCTGCGCGGTCGGGAAGAACGCCAGCTTCGTGCCGAACTGCTCGCCGTATCCGCGGTCCAGGATCGAGAGGTCGAGTCCGCGGGAAAGCCCGTTCAGCACTTCCGGCATGTGGGTCAGCGCGTAGTGCACCTTCGCCATGTTGCGTCGAACCATCACATGGGGAAGCCCGCTGGTGGTGCTCAACGTGCGCACGTAGTCGTCCGGCGACTGCACATGCCCACGGTCGCCGAGCGGCAGTGACCCGTTCAGGAAGAGGTCCCCCGCCTTCGCGCTCAGCTCCATCAGCTCCGCAACCGTGAACCGCCGCAAAGCCGCCCGCGCCGCACCCAGCTTCTGCAGGTCCTTCTTCACGATGCCCGCGTTCACCGTGGACACCACCGCGCGCACCTCGCCCGTCCGGAAGTCCTTCACCTCGGACTGGTCCAGCGAGGCGTAGCTGCGGCCGAAACGGAGCACGGGAAGATGCGGGATGTCACTCATGGTCGGGATGTCGATTCGAAGTCCGGCACTCAAATTGGTACGTCTGCGTACAATTGGCAAACGGAGGTTTGTGGCGACGTCGGGATCGGTGATGTTGCCGGGGTTCATGAGAAGTCCGTCCACTTGGTACCGTTCCGCGGGCATGGCGCTGCTGCTGGCCTTGGCGGGTTTCGCGTCGGCGGCCTCGGATCCGCGCATCAACGAGTTCCTTGCCAGCAACACCGGAGGCCTGGAGGACGAGGACGGCGACACCCCGGACTGGATCGAGATCCACAACCCCGGGTCGGACGCCATCCCTTTGCTGGGCTGGGGCCTCACCGATCGCGCAGACGCTCCGTTCCAGTGGCGCTTCCCGCCGACGAACCTGCCGCCGGGCGGTTTCCTCGTGGTCTTCGCCTCCGGCAAGGACCGCCGCGTTCCCGGACGTCCACTCCACACCTCCTTCCGGCTCTCGGACGGCGGGGAGTATCTCGGCCTCTTCCGCCCGGGGGTCTCCAACGCCGTCTCCGGCTTCGCGCCCGCGTTCCGACCCCAGTACCCCGGATACTCCTTCGGTGTCTCGGCCGCCGAGACGACCGGGATCCTCGCCCCCGACGCCCCGCTCCGGGCCCGCGTCCCGGTGGACGCCTCGGAAGGGACCCGCTGGCGGGAACGCGCCTTCGACGACTCCGCCTGGACCGCCGGCATCGGCGGAGCCGGATATGAGAACGCGCCCGAGGACTACGCCGGCCTCATCGGCACCGACCTCCGCGTCGCCATGGCCAACCTCCGCAACGGCGCGTTCCTGCGCATTCCCTTCCGCGTCGACGGCGTCGCCGCTCTCACCGGACTGCGCATGGACGTCCAATACGACGACGGCTTCATGGCCTGGATCAATGGACGTCCCGTCGCCGCCCGCAACGCCCCCGCGGAACCCGCCTGGGATTCGACCGCGACCGCCGACCACCCGGACTCGCTCGCCGTGGTCCCCGAGGAGATCGACCTCTCCGCCGGACTCGGCGCCTTGAAGGAAGGCACCAACATCCTCGCCGTCCAGGTCCTGAACATCCGCCTCGGCAGCAGCGATGCGCTGTTCCGCGCCTCCCTCGAGGCGGACCGGATCACCACCACCTCCGGCCACTCGTTCTTCCCCGTTCCGACGCCGGGCGCCGCCAACCGCAACGGCCTCGCCATCCCGGGGCCGATCCTCCGGAACCCCGCCCACTCCCCCGCCGTCGTCACCGCCACCAACCCCGTCTTCGTCACCGTCCACGCCTCCGCCGCAGCCGCTCCCGTCCGCTCGCTCACCCTCACCTACCGGGTCCAGTTCGCCGCGGCGGCCACCGTCGAGATGCTCGATGACGGCCTCCACGGGGACGCCGGGGCCGGCGACGGCGTGTGGGGGGCCACGATCCCCGCGGGCGTGGCCGCGCCGGGAAAGATGGTCCGCTACCGGATCGCCGCCACCGACCGCGACGGACGGGTGTCGCGCCTGCCCCTGTTCCCCGACCCGGCCGACAGCGAGGAATGGCGCGGCTTCGTCGTGGAGGATCCGACGATCCGGACGCGGCTGGAGGTGCTGCACCTGTTCGTCGAGAACGAGGGCGCCTCGGAGGGCTTCGCCGGAACCCGCTGTTCCATCGCCTTCGGCGGCGAGTTCTACGACAACGTCGCCATCGCGGTGCACGGACAGAGCTCCGCCGGCTTCCCGAAGAAGAGCCACAACCTCGACTTCCCCCGCGACCACCGGTTCCGGGCGGCCACCAACCTCACCCGTTGGAAGGACGCGAAGCTGATGCAGAACTACGGCGACAAGTCGCGCGTCCACAACGTCCTCGCCCACGAGACCCTCGCCGCCGTCGGCGGGGCCCATCTCGTCGACTTCCCGGTCCGCGTGCAGCGCAACGGCGGATTCCACGGGATCCTCGACCTGATGGAGGACTCCGACGACCGCTGGCTCGAACGCCTCGGACGCTCCCCCGACGGCGCCCTCTACAAGGTCTACGACTCGCTCGAAAGCGCCGGCGGATCCGAGAAGAAGACCCGCAGGGAGGAAGGCAACGCGGACCTCCAGGACCTCATCTCCAACCTCGACGAATCGCGGACGGTCGCCGCCCGGGCCGCCTGGGCCTGGGACAACGTCGACCTGCCGGAATGCGTCAGCTACTGCGTCGGACTCGCCCTCGTCAGCAGCCAGGACCACGGCCACAAGAACTACTTCGTCTGCCGCGACACGCCGGGCACCGGCGAATGGTCGCTGTTCCCGTGGGACACCGACCTGACCTTCGGCCGCAACTGGCTCGACGCCCAGGGCTACTTCACAGACACGCTGTTCACCAACAACGTCCTCACCTTCTACAACGCCTCACAGCAGGGGAAGCCGGCCAACCGGTTCTACAACCTCCTGATGAACCACCCGGACTTCCGCCGCATGTACCTGCGACGCCTCCGGACGGTCCTCGACGAACTCGCCCCACAATCCGCACCCGCAGGCGGACTTGTCGGGAACCGCATCCGATACTGGCTCGACCGCATGGACCCGGCCGACATCGTCCCGTCGGACGCGGCGCAGGACGAGACCCGCTGGGGTATCTGGGGCACCCGGCGGACCACCCGCCAGGAAGCCGCCCGCATCCTCGACACCTACCTTCCCGGTCGTCGCGCCTTCCTGCTCGGCGCGGCCCGCCTCGTCGGCGAAGCCCTGCCCGCGCCGCAGCCGACGAATCCCGCCGTGCGCATCGACGCCATCGACTTCCGCCCGGCCTCGGGCAACGGCCGCGAGGAGTTCCTGCGCATCACCAACGCCGAGCCGGTCGCCGTCGACCTGTCCGGCTGGACGCTTCGGGGCCAGATACGGCACCGCTTCCGTCCCGGCACCGTCGTTCCTGCGGGCAGGACGCTCCATGTCGCCCGCGACGTCGCCGCGTTCCGGGCCCGCCCTGCCAGCCCACGCCGCGGCGAGTCGGTCTTCGTCCAAGGCGGCTACTCCGGACAACTGTCCGCCCGCGGAGGCCATGTCGAGCTCGTCGACCCCGCCGGCCGTGTGGCCGACCGCCTCGACTACGCCGGCAACCCGACCCCGGCCCAGCAGGCTCTGCGTCCCTCCGAGGTCCACTTCCATCCGGCGAACCCCGCGGCCGGCTCCGCGTTCACGGACGAAGACTTCGAGTTCCTCGAGCTGGCCAATGCCGGAACCTCGCCGTTGCGGCTTGCCGGGCTCCGGCTCACCGACGGCGTCGTCTTCGGGTTCCCGACCAACACGCCGGCCATGCTGGCGCCGGGTGGACGCCTGATCCTCGCACGCGACACCAACGCCTTCGCGCTCCGATATGGGAACGCGGTGGTCCCCGCGGGCCAATACTACGGCAGGCTCTCCAACGACGGGGACCGCCTGCGGATGGAGGACGCCGAGGGCGAGGTGGTGTTCGAGTTCCGCTACGATCCCGCGGCGTTCCCGTCCGCCGACGGCACCGGGCCTTCGCTCGAATCTCGGACGCCTTGGCTCCACCTCGACAGCACCAACTCCTGGCGCACGAGCCGCCTTTCCGGCGGCACCCCGGGCCGGACGGGATGGCCGGTGCGTGTCGACCTCGTCACGGTTGGACCCGAAGCACGGCTGGAACTGCCCGCCGAAGCGGGTCGGGGCTACGCCGTGGAGTCGACCGAGAACCTTGGCGACGACACATGGGTGCCCGAAGGTCCATTCCGCCGTGCCGACTCGGACGGAACCCTGAGACTGCCCCTTCCGAACGCTGCCGTGTCGGGACCCGCCCGGTACTACCGTGTGGTCGACGTGCCCTGATCCTCCGCAAGAACCTCGCCCTCCGCCGGCAACGGATTCCAATCGGGAATCAGGGTCTCGGCGAGGCGTTCCGTGATCTCGAGGGTCCGCCGCATCTGGACTCCGACCCACCAAAACGCCAGCCGGGCGCAGAACATCAGGAGCGCGAAAACCGGGGCGATGACGAAATCCGCCGCTATCAGCAGGCCTGCGGAGGAAAGGTAGAGCGAGCCAGTGACGATCTCGACGATCCCAAACCGCCAGTCTCCGCCAAGGCGCGCGCCGAGGAACTTGTTGGTCCGGAGAAAGGGTTCGTCCGGACGCCACAGGCACTTCAGCCAGCTCGTGCTGAAGATCCAGCCGAGTCCGGCATGGGTCGCGAAGGCCGAGAACACGTCCCCGACGCTGCAACCTTCCCGGATGAGGATCTGGAACAGGGTCAGGAACCGGAGCAGGAAATAGCTCAACACGGTGAACCCGGAAACCACCAGCAGGTAGGGTTGGACCTGACTGGTCCAGCCGATCCACGGCAGCAGGGAAAGCAGGACTAGGGAAAGCGACGGGATCAGGTTGAAGTTGAACCACGCGGTCAGGACGACGATCCATCCGAGCCGCTGGATCGGCCGAAGCGCGGGGCTGAAGAGGATCGCCCCGAGGTTGCGGCGGAGGATCTGAGCGTTGCCGAACGCCCAACGCCAACGCTGCTTCCGGAGGTCCTCGAGGGAATGCGGCATGAGGCCGTTCCCGACCGGCTCGTCGGCGAACACCGACTTCCAGCCCTCCAGGGCGAAACGGAGCCCCAACTCGGCGTCCTCGGTCACCACGGACTCGTCGAAGCCGCCCACCGAGCGGAGCGCCTGCACGCGGAGAAGGGTCAACGTCCCGGTCGACGGCACACAACCGAGGCGATCCGCCATCGCCATGTGGCCAGCGAAGAAGTGCCGGTAGTCCAAGGCGACCCCACGGTTGGACGGAGTGATGTTCCGGTAGTCCTGTGGGAACTGGACCATCGCCACCCGCGGATCCGCTGCATGGCCCACCGCGCGCACCAGGACGTCCCGACGCACCTGGTAGTCGGCGTCGACGACGAAGAGGAACTCGGCCCTCGGGTCCGCCTGGGGCCTCGCCCAGTTCATTGCGCCGGCCTTGAAGCCCTTCAGTCCCTCGACGTGGAGAAACCTGAAGCGCGGCCCAAGCCGGCGGCATTCGGCCTCCACCGGACGCCACAGCGACTCGTCCGCGGTGTTGTTGTCCACGACGAGGACCTCGTAGGCGGACCAGCGGATCCCGGACAGGCTCCGCAACGTCGCCACGAGGATCTCCGGAGGTTCGTTGTGCGCCGGAACCAGTATCGAGACGAAGGGCTCCGCACGCTCGATCCGGGCCGGCGCCCTCGGCGGCACCCGCCGGATGCGGGTCATCACCACCTGCAGGCCGAGCACCCCGAGATGCACCAGGAGGTTGGCCGACAGCAGAACGGTGTGGACGACCGGCGACAGTATCAGACCGGCCGCCACGAGGGCTCCGGAAACGATCTCTTTTGGGGAACGCAGCATGTTCGGTTGCCCAGGCGTCGTCACCACGACGACAGCCCGGGCAAGGAACGACGCAAACCGTTGGGAAAAGGCTTCACGGGAAAAGTTTGAACGCACCGAAAGGCCGAGGGCTTGGTCGGCGACTTCTCTCCGGAACCGGCCGCCGGCAGGACGGCGCACACTTCCGCGTCGGCGCCTCGCATCGGCGTGTCGCCGCGGGAATCCAGCCCTAGGAAGGCATCGGAAGCAGCTTCCACTCGCCGGGCGCGAGGCCGTCCGTCGTGAATTCGCCGAACCGGCTCCGGTGCAGCGACAGCACCTCCAGCCCCTGGCTGTGGAACATCCGCTTCACCTGGTGGTAGCGGCCCTCGATCAGCTCCACGCGCGCGGCGCAGGGTCCGGTGATCTCCAGGCGCGCCGGGAGACACGGATCCTCCTCGCCGTTCAACAGGAAGGTCCCCGATGCGAACAGATCCACCAGCGACGGATCCGGGTCGCGGTCGAGCACCACCTCATAGACCTTCGGCACCTTGTGCCGCGGCGACGTCCAGCGCTGCACCAACCCGCCCTCGTCGGTCACCAACAACACCCCCGTGGTGTCCTTGTCGAGCCGCCCCACCGTGGTCACCGGCGGATTGCGGTGGCTCCAGCGTTCGGGCAGGAGGTCGAAGACGTTCGCCCCCTCGCGTTCGTCCCGGGAGCAGACGAAACCGGCCGGCTTGTGCAGGAGGCAGAGGATCCCCTCGGGCCGCTCCACCGGCTCGCCATCGATTCGGACCTCGGTCAGCTCGACCCGCTCCCCGGAGTCGCGGGCCCGCTCGCCGGCCACGAAGACACGTCCCGACTTCACCCAACCCCGGGCTTCGCTGCGGCTGCAGTACCCGTGACGGGAAAGGATCTGGTCGATGCGATGGCGCGCCATGTCCGCGGGAGCAGAGCAGAAGTGCCGGACCGGAAGAAGCCCGGCGGCCAGCGGAGTGTCAGCGGTAGGAACCCGGCTCGTTGGCCCGCCACTCGCGTTCGACCCGGGAGACGTGGTTCCCTTCATGGTTCGAACCGTCCCGGACCTCCGTCGAAGTGAACCCGAGGTTGTCCGACCTGCAGGAACAAAGGACACCGGCCATCAGCAGCCAGGATGCGGACACGAGCACCCGGCGCGGCACCTGGCGGGAGGAGCGCATTGGGAGGGAGGAAAGGGCCATGCCGGAAGCCTCCATCGGCAGCCGTGGGACTCAAGTCCCGCATTCCGGAACGTGCAGGTCGGCTTCCTGCCTCCACGCGGCGGACAGGACCCAGACGGCCTGCGTCCGAGGCGTTCCCCGGGGTCGCGCTTGACCCGGGACACCGCACCGCCGTTGCATCTCCCCATGCTCCGGTCCGGTCTCCTCAATCCGCACCTGCTTTCCCTCCTCGCGAGGATCCGCCACACCAACACGTTGGTCATCGCCGACTCGATGTTCCCGTCGTGGCCCGGCGTCGAGACGGTGGACCTCGCCCTCGTGTACGGGATCCCGACCGTGCCGCAGGTCGTCGAGGCGATCCTCGCGCAATGGCATGGCGGAACCGCCCGGATGGCCTCGGAGTTCCACGACCACAACGACGCAAAGGTCCGGGCCGAGTTCGCCGCGGCCTTCGGTTCCACCCGCCTCGAATTCGAGCCGCACCTCGAGCTGAAGCGGCGCGTCCCCGGCGCCATCGGCCTCGTCCGCACCGGCGAACGCCGCATCTACACCAACGTCCTGCTCGAATCCGCCTGATCCCACAGGGGTCCCTTCCCGGCCCGCCCTTCCCATGAAGCCCTGCCCGTTCCTCCTCGCCGCGCTGCTCCTCGGCGTGGGACCCGCCTTCGCCGCGGACGAAGCCAAGGCCCGCGCCCTCACGGCGCCCGCATCCGCTCCCGCCCCGGCTTCGGATCCGGCCATCGGCTCCGGCGCCGCCGACCCGGGTGGCGCCGGCTACCGGTTCACCCTCACCAACGGCGTCGCCCGCGTGCCGGTGGTGGTCGTGGGCGGCTCGCCCTACCAGATGGGTTGGCGGTTCGGTCGCCTATCCCGCGAGGAGATCCGGGCCTTCGTGCCGGCGGTGGTCGCGGGATTCCGCCAGCAGCTCGGCGTTTCCGAGGACGAACTCGACCGCGCCTGGGCGCTGACCTCGGGCCACACCGACTCCCGGGTGCTCCAGGAAATCGTCGGCGTCGCCGACGGCGCCGGCATCCCCGTCCGGACGCTCCAGCACGCGCACACCCTGCCGCTGCTGATGCCGTACTCGTGCAGCAGCATCGCGGCCTGGGGCGAGGCGACGAAGGACGGCCACCTCTACCAGACCCGGAACCTCGACTGGTCCCTCGAGGCCGGCGCCCACGAGTTCCCTGTGCTGCTGGTCCACATCCCGTCCGAGGGACACGCCCACGTCATGCCGACCTTCGCGGGCGTCGTCGGCGCGAACACCGGCATGAACGACGCCGGCGTGGTGCTCTCCGAGATCGGCGACGCCGGGGCCAAGGAACGTCCCTACAACCTCCATGCGCCGCACTTCACCACCTGGTTCCGCACGATGCTCTACGACGCCGGCGACCTCGACCGCGTGCAGGCCATCTTCCGCGGACTCCCCCAGACCAAGAGCTACCACTTCGTCTTCGGCGACGGCAGGACCCGGAAGCGGGCGGTGAAGGTCCGCACCCTCGCCAACGCCCCGGCGGCCGAACGAGTGCGCACCTGGACCGACAACGACGCCGGCGACGAACTGGCCCCGAACGTCCTCTCCTGCGTGGTCTACCACGACGAAGGCCGCGGCGCGTTTCCCACGCTCTCCGGCAGCCGCGGCAAGCTGGACGGCCCGTCGCTGGTCGAACTCGCCAACAGCATCCCCATCAAGGGCGGCAACGTGCTCAACGCGGTGTACGACGGCACCGGCCTCCGGCTCTGGGCCAGCTTCGCCGGAGGCGACAAGGAGGCCTACCAACGGCCGTACGTCTTCCTCGACCTGAACACCCTCGACGGCGACCACGACGGAAAGGGCGACCTCGCCGAAGGCGCTTCCGACGGCAACCGCAACGGCGTGCCCGACTTCCTCGATCCGCGCTGAGCCGCTTCCACACCGCCTTTCCGACCATGTTCCTTTCCGGTGTCATCGAGGGCTTCTACGGCCCGCTCTGGACCGTCGCCGAGCGCCGCGAGCTGCTCGACTCCATGAAGGCCTGGGGCCTCAACACCTACGTGTACGGCCCCAAGGACGACCTGCACCACCGGGTCCTCTGGCGCGAGTGCTACGACGCCGCGGCCGCCGCCGAACTCGGCGAACGCATCCGTGCCTGCGCGGAACGTGGCATCCGGTTCCTCTACGCGCTCGGGCCAGGACTCGACATCCGCTACGGCGCCGACGCCGACTTCCAGGCCCTGCGCCGGCGGCTGGAACAGCTCTTCGACCTCGGCTGCCGCGACTTCGGACTCCTGTTCGACGACATCCCGGACCGGATGCATCCCGAGGACGCCGCCCGCTGGGGCCACCTCGCCTCCGCCCAATGCGACCTCACCCACCGGCTCCGGGACGCCCTCCGGGAACGCGGCGAGGTGCGGTTCCATTTCTGCCCCACCCCGTACTGCGGCCGCATGGTCGCCGCGAAGCACGGCGGCGAAGGCTACCTGGAGACCGTCGGCCGGGAACTGGATCCCTCGATCCCCGTCTTCTGGACCGGACCCGAGATCGTCTCCGAGAAGATCACCCTCGAACACGCCGCGGAACTCGCCCGCATCCTCCGGCGTCCGCCGCTGATCTGGGACAACCTCCACGCGAACGACTACGACGGTCGACGCCTCTATTGCGGGCCGTACTCCGGCCGTCCACCCGCGCTCCGGGGCCTCGTCGCGGGCGTGCTGTGCAATCCGAACACCGAGTTCCCGGCGAACTTCCCCGCGCTGCACACCTTCGCCGCCTGGGTCCGCAACCCGTCCGACGCATGGGATCCCGCGGAGGCGCAGCGTTCGGCCCTCTCCGATTGGCTCCCCCGCTTCGCCTCGGCCGGCCAACCGGTCCAACCGGAGGACCTCGCCCTGTTCTGCGACGTCTTCCATCTCCCCTACTCGGAAGGCCCCGGCGCGGAGGCCCTGCGGTCGGCGTTCGACTCGCTGCTGTCCGCGGATCCGTCCACCTGGTCGACCGAGGCGGTGCGGCGCTTCCTTGGACCCGCCGTCCGGCTGCGCGACTTCTGCGTCCGTGTTTCCGAGTTGCGCGATCGGCCCCTCTTCCAGGCCCTACACCGGCGCGTGTGGGAACTGCGCGAGGAGATCGACCTCGACATCAAGTACGTGGAACACCACGCCGACCCGGCCCGCCGAGGGAAGCCGTTCCACTCGGACTTCCACCTTCCGAGGACCTACCGCGGCGGCTTCGTCGCCTCGCTCCAGTCCCGGCTGCATCTCCGCCCGGACGGCTCGTTCAGCCCGGGGAATCCGGCAGCGCAGTCCACCGGCAAGGGCCCGTGATCCTCAAGGGAACACACATTCCCACGGATCCCCGGAAGCCCCGTTCCCTTCCCATCTGCGAAGTCCTGCGCCATCTGCGGATGAGCCCTCCGTTCCGGGGCATATCCGGATTTCCTGAGAGCCTGTCCGGAAACTGGGAGGGGTCCTGCGGCGAGGGATTTTGGCGGTGGCCAAGGCGGTGAGGCCGCCGCATCCCCGAAGTGGGCTGTAAGGGCCGAGCCAACGCAGGACACCGCCAAAAGAACCGCCGCCCGGAGGGTTTCCAAGCAAACGGCGCGCTGGCTTCGTTGCTCGTCGGTCACAGACCACTGCGGGTATGCTCCCTCCTCGCGCCTTGCCATCGCACCGTTTGCTTGGAAACAGGACCCCTCCCAGTTTTCGGACAGGCTCTGAGACATCCTGAAACTTCCCGACGGCTTCCGTGTGGTTCCAACGCGGGCAACCCCCGAACCGAATCCAGAAGCCATGAAGACCCTCCTCCGAATCCTCCTCCCGGTGTTCGTCGCGACCTCGATCCTCGGATCGAACGTGAAGGCCGGAAACGCCGACGGCTCCGTCGACGCCAGCCGCTTCGTCCCCGAGAACCTCGAGGGCGGCCGCGTGACCGTCGAACTCAAGGGCGCGCTGCTCGGCATCGCCACCCGGATCGCCTCCCACTCGGAACCCGAAACCGCCGAACTCCTCAGCGGACTCCGCGAGGTCCGCGTGAACGTCATCGACCTCAAGAAGAATGCCGCCGGCGAGATCGCCAAGCGCTTCGCCGACGGACGCAAGTCGCTCGAGTCGACGGGTTGGGAGCGGATCGTCGCGGTCGACGACAACGGCGACAACGTGGCCGTCCACGTGAAGACCCGCGGCGAGGAGTCGATCGAAGGTCTCTGCGTCAGCATCCTCGGCAAGGATCAGGAGGCGGTGTTCGTGAACATCGTCGGCAACATCAGGCCGGAGAGCCTCGCGAAGCTGGGCGAGAAGATGGATCTCCCCGGAATGAAGAAGGCCGCCGCCGCGGTCGGAACCAAGGACGCGAAGAAGCCGGCCGTCGACGCCCCGTCCACCAAGGAGTGAACCGGGTTTCCCGCTCCTCGATCCCGCTTCCTCAGCCAAGCCGCCGGACGACCTCTTCAACGAGGGCTTCCGGCGGTTTCGCTATGTCCAGGCGGATCGCGTCGACGGGCGTCTCCAGGGTGGCGAACTGGCTGTCGAGCAGGGCTACCGGCATGAAGTGGCCGGCGCGGGCCTGCATCCGGGAGGCGATGAGGTCCTTGGAGCCGGTCAGGTGCGCGAAGTGGACCCAGGGCAACCCGCGGCCGAGGATGTCCCGGTAGGACTCCCGGAGCGCCGAACACGCGATCACCCCGCTGCGGCCCGCCGCGTTCTCGGCGTCCATGTGGGAACGGATCGCCTTCAGCCACGGCCAGCGGTCCTCGTCGGTCAACGGCGTCCCGGCCTTCATCTTGGCGATGTTGGCCGGCGGATGGAATCCGTCGGCGTCCCGGAACTCCCATCCGAGACGCGCGGCAAGGGCCGCGCCGACGGTGCTCTTCCCGGAGCCCGCGACTCCCATGACGATGACGAACATGCTTGGAAGGTGCCGGGATGCCCCGTCGCTCACATGCCCATGATCTGGTAGCCGCAGTCGACGTAGAGCACCTGGCCGGTGATGGCCGCGGCGCCGTCCGACGCGAGGAACGCCCCGGTGTGGCCCAGTTCCGACGGCTCCACGTTGCGTCCCAGCGGCGAATGCGCCTCGTAGTGCTTGAGCATGTCGCCGAAGCCGGCGATGCCGCGCGCGGCGAGCGTGTTCATCGGGCCGGCGCTGATGCAGTTCACGCGGATCTTCCGCTTGCCCAGGCTGTACGCAAGATAGCGGGTCGAGGCCTCGAGCGAGGCCTTGGCGACGCCCATGACGTTGTAGTGCGGGATCACCTTCTCCGCGCCGTAGTAGGACATGGCGACGATCGATCCGCCCTGGTCCATCAGGGGCGCCGCCTCGCGGGCCAACCCGATCAGGGAGTAGGCGCTGACGTCATGGGCGATGCGGAAGGCCTCGCGGCTGGTGTTGAGGAAATCGCCCTCGAGGGCCTCCCGCGGGGCGAAGGCCACCGAATGGAGCAGCAGGTCGAGCCGACCGAAGGACTCCTTCACCGTGCCGAACACGTTGCGGACCTGTTCGTCGCTCGTGACGTCGCAGGGCAGGATCAGCGTGTCCGCGCCGAAGGTGCCGGCGAGTTCCTCCACGTTGTCCTTGAGTCGTTCGCCCTGGTAGGTGAACGCCAGCTTGGCGCCCTCGCGGTGCCAGGCCTGGGCGATCGCCCACGCGATGGAGCGCTTGTTGGCGACGCCGAACACGATTCCGAGTTTGCCTTCGAGAAGTCCCATAGACCCGCCGAGCCTGTGAGAATCGTCAGGCCGGGGCAAGTTGCCGGTTTTGGGCTCCTGAACCGCGATCCCGACCACTCCACACCCGGGTCGACCGGCGAAACCGACGAAACCGGCCGTCCAACCTCAGAGCAACGGGGCCAGGTTCTCGTTCCGCTCGGCCATCCGTCGCAACGCCGGATCCAGCTGCAGCGACTTGCGGATCAGGCGCTTCGCCTCGCACGGGTTCCCGAGGAGCGCTTCGTAGCAGGCCAGGTGGAAGTTCCACAGACCATGCTCCCTCGCCTCGGGAGGCGCCGAAAGCAGGGCCAATCGGCAATCCGCGTAGGCCCCCAGCTCATAGAGACAGCAGCCCCAGCCGATGAATCGGTCGGTGTCCGCACAGGGCAGCCGGCACATGGCCTCATACGCCGCGGCGGCAGAGGCCCAACGCCCCAGCTGCTGGCAGGCCACCGAACGCAGCTCCAGGACGTCCAGGTCGCACTGGCTTTCCGGGGGCAACGCGTCGAGCTCCCGCAAGGTCTCGTCCGCCATCCCCAACTCGAAATAGCCGACAGCGGCTTCGAGGGACTTGGACAGACGGGAATGAGGCACACACGACGATGTCACCAAATCCGCACATCTCAACTGGCTGCAACGGCATTACTTGGAATTTCTCCCAACATTTCCAGCCTCCCATGCCACGCTCACGGACGTGACGCGGCTGTACGACGCCCACAACCACCTCATGGACGAGCGGTTTTCCGGCGTCGAACACGACCTCGTCTCCGCCGCCGTCGGGGTCGGCGTCGTCCGGATGGTCGTCAACGGCTCCTGCGTCGCCGACTGGGAGGAGGTCCGGCACCTCGCCCTCCGGCATCCCGGGGTGCAGGCCTCCTATGGTCTCCATCCCTGGTACCTGCCGACCCGACCTGCGGACTGGGCCACGGAACTGGAGCGCCGGCTGGCGGAGGATCCCATGGCCGGCGTGGGCGAAACGGGTCTGGACCGCTGGATCCTCGACCTGCAACCCGAACTCCGGGCCCGATGGCATCCGGACCTCGCGTCATTCGAACCCGCCGGGTTGGACGAACAGCGCGAGGTCTTCCGATGCCACCTCGGGATCGCCGCCCGCTGGAACCGCCCCCTCTCGGTCCATTGCCTCCAGGCCTGGGGACCGCTCCTGGAAGACCTCCGTCGCGGCCCGCTTCCGGAACGGGGATTCCTGCTGCACAGCTACGGCGGCCCAATGGAACTCGTCGGCCCAATCGTGGAACTGGGCGGTTACTTCGGGTTTCCGGGCTATTTCCTCCACGCCCGCAAGGAACGTCATCGGGATACCTTCCGGCACATCCCCGAAGAACGGCTGCTGGTGGAGACCGACGCCCCGGACCAACCGCTCCCTCCGGAGCGCCGGACCCACGTGCACCACGGGGCGGATGGCCGGGAATGGAACGTGCCCGCCAACCTCGCCGCGGTGGCGGCAGGACTCGCCGAGGTCCGCGGAACCACAACCGAAACCTTGGCCCCAATCCTGGAAACCAACTTCCTCCGCCTGTTCGGCGACATCGCGCAACCCGACACCGGAACCCCGGTGCCAGCCGGCGTCACAGGGCCTTCTTGAGCCTCAACAGTTGGCGGAGCAACGCCGGCATCTGGTCGAGCGGGATCATGTTCGGTCCGTCGCTGAGCGCCTTGTCCGGATCCGGGTGGGTCTCGATGAAGAGTCCCGAGGCCCCCGCCACCACCGCACACCGGGCCAGCACCGGCGCGAATTCCCGCTGCCCGCCGGAACGGTCGCCCTGCCCTCCCGGCAGCTGCACGGAATGGGTCGCGTCGAACACGGTCGGATAGCCGAAGGAACCGAGGATCGGCAACGACCGCATGTCCGCCACCAGGTTGTTGTAGCCGAAGGTCGTCCCACGCTCGGTCACCAGGAGGTGCGGATTGCCCGCCTCCGCCGCCTTGGCCAGCACGTTGCGCATCTCCTGCGGCGACAGGAACTGCCCCTTCTTGATGTTCACGATCCGGCCGGTGGACGCCGCGGCATGGATCAGGTCGGTCTGACGGCACAGGAACGCCGGGATCTGGAGCACGTCGCAGACGCGTCCCGCGGCGACCGCCTGTTCCTCGGTGTGGACGTCCGTCACCACCGGCACCCGGAGCGCGGAACCGATGCGGCCGAGGATCGCCAATCCCTCCTCGAGGCCGGGGCCCCGAAACGACTTGCCCGAGGAACGGTTCGCCTTGTCGAAGCTCGCCTTGAAGACGAACGGGATCCGGAGACGCGAGCACGTCGTGCGCAGCGAACGGGCGATGGAAAGGCAGAGCTCCTCGCTCTCGATGACGCACGGTCCGGCGATGAGGAACAGGCGGCGGCGCTGGTTCAACGCGCGCCACAACGGGGCTTGGGCGACAGGCACGGCGAGGTCATCGGCGGCGGAAGGACCCTTGGCAATCCCGGAATGGATCGGTGCAAGACGACGGAAACCTTCCGCAAGCCTCCGACAGCAACCCCAGGCCGGCTTCCCTAACGTCGCCGCCCTGATGAACCGGACCCGTGCCGTCGGAACCGCGCTGATCCTCCTCGCATGCCGCCTCGCGCTGGCCGGCGACGCGACCCCGCAGCCGACGCCCTTCTCCCTGCCCCGCACGGTGGTCGTCGGCGAGGCGGATGCCGACGATTCCGTGGCCCAGCCGTTCCCGGCGGAGGTCGAGGGGACCAAGGTCTACGCCGGCAAGAAGGTGACCGTCCTCGACTTCGACTCCCTTCCGCAGATCCAGACCGACAACTACCGGCAGGCCTTCTCCCAGATCCCGGGCCTGCTGGTGAGCGAACTGAGCAACGCCAGCCTGCTGAGCCTCGGCTACCGCGGCATCGGGGACCCGCACGAGTCCCAGAACCTGCTGGTCCTCAAGGACGGCCTCCCGTTCGTGGTGGATCTCTACGGATACCCCACCGTGTACTACGCTCCCCCGTTCGAGTCGGTGGACCGGCTGGAGTTCATCCGCGGCGGGGCCTCGCTCATGTACGGCCCGCAGCCGTCCGGCGCGTTGAACTACGTCACCCACGAACCCCGGAAGGACCGCCAGGGCGCCCTCCGCACCCAACACGTCGTCGGCAGCTACGGACTCTACACCACCCACAGCCTGGCCGACGGCACGGTGGGCCGGCTCGGGTATCTCGTGAGCTTCGACCACCGCCAAGGCGACGGCTTCCGCAGGGACAACAGCGACTTCGAACTCAACGGAGGATCGGTCCGCCTGACCTACGCGCTCTCCGAAACCAGTCGGGCGACGTTCGACTTCGACGCGACGGCCGCGGACAGCGGCGAGCCCGGGGGCGTCACTCTTGGTTCCGGGACCGGACTGCTCGGCTACGCCACAGACCGGCGCGCCACCCAACTGCAATACGACCGTGTGCGCGTCCAGCGCTACGTGCCGTCCGTCGGCTTCGAACGCTGGTTCGGCGAGTCGACGTTGTTCACGGCGAGGGCCTGGGGCGGCTACTACGAACGCTATTCGAAGCGGCAGCGGAACTCCGGCGGCAGCGCGTTCGGGCGGGTCGACAACCTCGTCGACTCCAACACCATCAACACCCACCGCTACCACACCTTCGGAGCCGAGGCCCGCGCCCGGCACGAATGGGAGGCGTGGAACAACGCGCACACCCTCGTCGGCGGGATCTCCACCTACGTCGCCGACTCGCCGTTCGAGGTCGACCGCGGCGCCACCGCCTCCGCGGACACCGGCACCGCACGCCAGCGCTCGCACCGCGAGACGGTCGCGGGAAGCGTCTTCGCCGAGAACGTCTTCCGGTTCGGACGCTGGAGCCTCACACCCGGCTTCCGGCTGGAGAACATCCACCAGTCCATCGTCGAGACCCTCAACCTCGACAAGACGTCGCCCCTCCTGAGCGACAGCTCGGTGGACCATGTCCCGCTCGTGGCCCTCGGCTCCGCCTACACCCTCGGCCATGGGGCCGAGGCCTATGCCAACGCGAGCCAAGGCTACAAGGCCAAGACCTACGCCGACGCCGTCCCCCTCGCCAACAACACCGTCGTCGGCGACCAGCTGGAACCCGGACGCACCTGGACCTACGAGGCGGGGCTGCGCGGACGTCCGTCCGACTTCTGGAACTACGACGTCAGCGTCTTCCTCGTGGACTACGACGACCGCTTCGGATCGGTGGCAAGCGGTGGCGTCACCCGGGTCGAGAACGTGGGACGCTCCATCAACCGCGGGATCGACCTCGCCACCGAGCTCGACTTCATCGGGCTCGCCGACCGCCTCCACGGGACCCGGCACGGCGAGGACTGGGGCTCCCTCAGCGTCTACGCGAACGCCTCGCTACTCGACGCCGAGTTCGTCGCCGGCCCGCTCGACGGCCGCACCCCGCAGTACGCCCCGGACTTCATCGTCCGCACCGGGCTGATCTACCGGCTGGCGGGCCGGCTGAAGTTCTCCTTCCTCGGCACCTTCGTGGACGACCACTTCGCGAACGACAACAACACCGCCGACTTCCGGATCCCGGCCTACCAGGTCTGGGACCTCACGGCGGAGTTCACCGTGTGGAAGGACCGCGCGAAGGTCGTCGCCGGCCTCAACAACGTCTTCGACGAACGCTACTGGTCGCGCGTCCGCATCAACGGCATCGACCCGGCCATCGGACGGAACGTCTACGCCGGGATCTCGCTCCAGTTCTGAGCTGACCCACCCGGGGGAAGCCGGATCGGGCGATTGGTCTTCCAACCGCCGGCAGAGCGGTTCCCGTCCCGTACCCTCCGCGTCTCCGCGCCTCCGCGTACCCCCTTCTTCCGTTGTCCGGCTGGAGGACCGGGAACGCAGGAATCGGATTTGCCCTGTCCCACCGCTCGCCGAGTGTTCGCGCCGTGCAGGCCCTCCCGGATTCCCAAACCATGACGTCCAACGGCGTGGCCGGACACGTGGTGGCCCGCTCGGAACGGCAGGCCATGGACTGGGCCCTGGTGCTTGCCAGCCAAGGGATCGAGGCGGTGATCGAACCGGCCTCGCCGTCCGGCGCCTGGACGCTGCACGTGCCGGCAGGCGACCTGGAACGGGCCCGGGAGTCGATCCGGTTGTTCCGTCGGGAGAACCGCCGCTTCGCCTGGCGACGCGAACTGCCCTCCGCCGGCGTCGTCTTCCACCACGGCGCGATCCTCTGGGCCGCCGCGTTGATCCTCGTCCACGTCTTCCGGGATTCGCTGCTCTCCGCGGGACGCTTCGACTCGGAGGTTGTCCGCGCCGGTGCGTGGTGGCGGGCCTTCACCGCGACCTCCCTGCATTCCGACGTCGCCCACCTCGCGGCGAACACCCTCACCGGCGGTGTCGCGATGGGCTTCGCCATGGGACGCTTCGGTCCCGGCACCACACTCGCCCTCACCCTCGCGGCGGGCGCGGCGGGCAACGCCTTCGCCATGGCCGCACGCGGCACGCCGTACCTCGGCCTCGGCGCCTCGGGCGTGGTCATGGGCGCCGTCGGTCTGCTCACCGGGCACGCCGTGACCTGGTGGAAGGTGAGCCGCCACGCCTCACGCCGCGTGCTCGGGGGCCTCGCCGCGGGTTCGTTCCTGTTCCTCGTGGTCGGCGTGGATCCCGCCGCCGACGTCCTCGCCCACTTCGGCGGATTCCTCGGCGGCACCGTCCTCGGCGCGCTTGCGTCGTGGTGGCGCTGGGAACGTGGCGACCGCGCCTGGATGGCCGCCTTCGTCGCCACGACCGCCGCCGCCTGGACGCTCGCGATGCTGCTTCCCTGACCGCCCCACCTCCCGCAGGAAGGGACATCACGCACATCGCATGGGCGTCGGCAAAGGGCAAAGGGCACCATCACCCTTCCTCCGCCTGCACGACGCCTTCGAGGAAGGCGACCGCCCGGCGTTCGGACCAGAGGTCGTCCCGCGAGCGGAAGCGGTCGAGGAATCCCACATGGCCTCCACGCGTCGTCAGCTCGAGGTGCATCAGGTCGCTGCGACGCGCCGCCTCGATCGGATGGCATTCGGGGGTGAGGAACGGATCGTCCCGCGCGTTGATCACCAGCACCGGCCGGCGGATGCCCGACAGGTAGGCGTTGGCGGAACACTCGGCCCAGTAGCGCTCCGCAGTCCCGAAACCGTGGATCGGTGCGGTGAAGACGTCGTCGAGGTCGCGGAAGGTCCGGTGTCGCGTCGGGTCGGGTCGGGGGATGAGCTGGGGGAAGCGCCGACGTTTCCGCTCCCACTTCGCGAGGATGTCCCGGCGGAACCGCCGCATGTAGAAGGCGCACGCGGGCTGCGCCATGCGTTCGGCCGCCGACTTGAGGTCGCACGGAACCGAGATGGCGACACCCGCCTCCACGTGTTCGGCGGCGGGATTCCCCTCTCCGAGGAACTTGAGCGTCAGGTTGCCGCCAAGGCTGAAGCCCGCGACCGCGATCGACCGGAACTGGCGGGACTTCACCGCATGCATCACCACCGCGGCGAGGTCCTCGGTGGCGCCGCTGTGGTAGAAGCGCGGAAGCCGGTTCATCTCGCCCGAACATCCGCGGAAGTTCCAGGCCAGCACATCCCAACCGGACCGTCCGGCGGCCCGGGCGAGGCCTGCGACGTAGTTCCGGCGGGACGATCCCTCCAGCCCATGCGAGATGATGAGCAGCCTCGGTGCGGCCTGGCTCAACCAGTCCAGGTCGAGGAAATCGCCGTCATCCAGGCCGAGCCGCTCCCGTCGCCACGGCACACGCCGGATCCGCCGGAACAACGACGGGAACACGGTTTGGAAATGCGGATTGCCCAGGAGGGGCGGCGGCCGAAACGAATTGGGCTCGACCAGGAGCATTCCCCGGCATGCTGGGGCGCACACCGCCGTCCTGCCAACACCCGGCAGCGGAAATCGCGTCCCACCGCCGGACGGGAATCCGGCACCCGCGCCGTCCGGGACAAGACATCCGGCGTTTCCGACCGTAGAGTCGGCGCGTGATCTCGCTGGCCGACACCTCCTCGGGGAACGCCGCGCCCGACCTCGTGGCGCAGGTGGAGGAGATCTTTTCCCCGACCGGCCTCTTCTCGAAGGCGAAGAACTTCGAGTACCGGCCCGAGCAGCAGCGGATGGCCATGGCGGTGGCGTCGGTGCTCCAGGACGGCCGGAACCTGCTCGTCGAGGCCGGCACCGGCGTGGGCAAGAGCTTCGCCTACCTGGTCCCCTCGATCCTGCATGCGGTGGCCCGCAAGAAGAAGGCGGTGGTCTGCACCCACACCATCAACCTCCAGGAGCAGCTGGTGGAAAAGGACCTCCCGGTGCTGCGCAAGGTCCTGCCGGCGGAGTTCTCCTTCGCCATGCTCAAGGGCCGGTCGAACTACCTCTGCACACGCCGGCTCCAGAAGGCCATGCAGCAGTCCGACTCGCTCTTCACCTCGCCCGAGATCAACGAGCTGAAGCGCATCTACGAGTGGAGCCAGGAGACGACCGACGGTTCCCTGAGCGACTTCGACGAGGAGCCGGATCCCAAGGTCTGGGAGCACGTCTGTTCCGAACGCGGCATCTGCACGCCGAAGAAGTGCGGCTTCCAGAGCGACTTCGCCAAGGCCGGCTGCGCCTGCTTCTTCCAGCGGGCCCGCCAACGGATCCTCGGCGCCGACGTCCTCGTGCTGAACCACACGCTGTTCTTCACCCTGCTCAACGGCGTGGACGAGGAGCAGGAGGGCGGCGTGCTCTTCCGCAACGACTTCGTCGTCTTCGACGAGGCCCACACCGTGGAACACGTCGCCGCGCGGCACATCGGCGTGAGCGTCTCCTCGGGCCAGGTCCGCTACGCGCTCCAGCGCCTTTGGAATCCCCGCACCGAGAAGGGCATCCTCGCCGCCCTCCGCTCCGGCGCCAACGTCCGGCTCGTCGCGGACCTGCTCAAGGAGTCGGACGACTTCTTCGGCCGGGTCGAGGATTCCTGCAACGACCTCGCCGTCCAGGGAGCCGCCGCGGCGCCGGCACGCCCCGCCAGCCCGACGCCCGGCGCCGAATCCGCATCCGGCGGCCGCCCATGGAACGAACTCCGCATCCGGCGGCCCGACCTCGTCCAGGACAACCTCACCCTGCCCATCCAGCGTCTGCGCGAGGAGATCCACCAGCTGATCCAGCAGACCGAGGACAAGGAGACGGGCGAGGAGCTGATGGAATGCAACCGCCGGCTCGGGGACCTCAGGATGGCGGTGACCACCTTCCTCCAGCAGGCGGAGGAGGACCACGTGTACTGGGTGGAACGCGGCGGCCGGACGCAGCGGAACCTCTCCCTGAACGCCGCCCCGGTGGACGTCGCCGACTACCTCCGGCAAAGGCTTTTCGCCGCCGGCACCTCGGTGATCCTCACCAGCGCCACCCTCGGCACCAGCGGCGGCGAGCAGCCCGCGACCCAGGGCCAGAAGCCGCCGCAGGACGTCCGCATCGCCGGCCAACCGGCCCCCGATGCCGCCTCGACGGCACTCGGCCTGCGTCGCGCGGGGAACGTGCCCGCCCTGCGGTACGTGGCGGGACGCGTCGGCGGCGACGACGCCCTCGGGCTGCAGGTCGGATCGCCCTTCGACTACCCGACGCAGATGCGCGTGTATGTGGCGGGCAAGATGCCGGACCCGCGGGACGCGGGCTACGAGGACGCCCTGGTGCGCTGGATCGAGCACTTCATCCGGCAGACCCACGGCAAGGCGTTCGTGCTCTTCACCAATTCCCGACTGATGCAGCAGGTCGCGGGACGGATGGAGCCGTTCTTCGAGCGGCTCGGGATCGAGTGCTACGTGCAGAACACCGGCATCCCCCGCTCGACCATGCTGGAGAGGTTCAAGGAGAACGTGGATTCGGTGCTCTTCGGCACGGACAGCTTCTGGCAGGGCGTGGACGTCCCCGGCGAGGCCCTGAGCAACGTGATCATCACACGCCTGCCCTTCGCCGTGCCCGACCATCCGCTGGTCGAGGCCCGCATCGAACGCATCGAGGCCGCCGGCGGGAATTCCTTCGGCGACTTCAGCCTGCCGGAGGCGATCCTGAAGTTCCGCCAGGGCGTCGGCCGGCTGATCCGGACCAAGTCCGATTCCGGCATCGTCGTGGTGCTGGACAACCGGGTGCTCACCAAGCGCTACGGACAGGCCTTCCTCGACGCGATCCCCAAGTGCCCGGTCGAAGTGGTGTGAAGGGCGGCTGAGACGTGCCCGGGCGCGACGGGGAATCGAACCCTTCCCGGGAAGACGGGACCGTGGCGCGGCCGCCACGGCGACGAGCGGTTTCCTCCCCACCCCTCGGCGGATTCACGGATTCGCGTGCCGATCCCTTCCGCTTCGATCAGCCGAAGTCGTGCGACTCGGCGGTGTGCAGTCCCTCGTGGGCCAGGCGCCGGATCGCCCGGGCCTGGATGTGGATCGTCCGGTGACGCTGCTGGATCACGCCGTCCACCTCGAGGAACGGCTCGGTGGTGATGGTCAGGCGCAGCGCCTCGAACATGTCCGGCGCGACGATCACGTTGGCGATCCCGGTCTCGTCCTCGAGGCTCACGAAGCAGACGCCCTTGGCCGTGCCGGGACGTTGGCGGCAGATGACCTGGCCGGCGACCCGGATGAATTGGCCATCCCGGCCCAGGACGAGGTCGGCGGCGCGCCAGACATCCGGGATCGCGGACCGGAGCAAGGCCATCGGATGCGGACCGGTGCTGAGGCGCAGGCCGGCGTAGTCGGCCTGAAGGCGCTCGCCGGGATCCATGGGCCGCAGCGGTCCGCCGCCGACCGGCTTCGGCTGGAAGAGCTCCTCGGGCCGCGGCGGCTGCTCGGAGTCCCACAGCGCGGCGCGCCGATGCGCCGAGAGCGCGTTCAGGGCGCCGATCGAGGCCAGCGTCCGACGTTCGTCCTGGGACAGCCCGCAACGGGCGAGGAAGTCCGCCATGGAGGCGAACGCCTGTCGGCGCCGCTCGGCGAGCAGGCGTTCGGCGGACTCGCGACGCAGGCCCTGCACCTGCCCGAGACCCAGCCGGAGCGAACCGTCCTCCAGGATCGCGCAGTCCCAGTCCGACCGCGCGATGCAGACCGGACGCACCTGGACACGGTGCCGCTTGGCGTCGGCGACGAGGGTCGCCGGCGAGTAGAAGCCCATCGGCTGGTTGTTCAGCAGCGCGGCGTAGAACTCCGGGGCCCGGTGCACCTTGAGCCACGCGCTGGCGTAGGCGAGCAGCGCGAAGCTGATGGCGTGCGACTCCGGGAAGCCGTACAGCGCGAACGACCCGACCGCCTGCGCGACCCGCTCCGCCGTGGAGTCCGGCACCCCCTTCGCCCGCATCGCCGCGAGCAGCTTCGCCTTCGCCCGCACCATCCGCTCCTCCGACCGGTGGAAGCTCAGGGCCTTGCGCAGCTCCTCGGCCTCGTTCCCGGAGAAGTCCGCCATCACCATCGCCATCTCCAGCATCTGCTCCTGGAACAGCGGCACGCCAAGGGTCCGACGCAGCACCGGCTCCAGCCGCTCGTCGTAGTAGGTCACCGCCTCCTCGCCCGTGCGCCGACGCAGGTACGGATGGGCGAGGTCGCCCTGGATCGGACCCGGCCGGATGATCGCCACCTGCACCACGAGGTCGTAGAAGCAGTCCGGACGCAGCCGCGGCAACGTCGCCATCTGCGCCCGGCTCTCGACCTGGAAGACCCCGATGGTGTCGGCGGCCTTCAACGACCGGAACGTCTCCGGGTCGTTCTCCGGGAGCGACGCGAGGTCCACCGGACGTCCGCGCGACGCGGACAGCACCACGGCGTCCTGGATCGCGGCCATCATCCCCAGGCCCAGCAGGTCCACCTTGATGATCCCCAGCTCCTCGCAGTCGTCCTTGTCCCACTGCGCCACGATGCGTCCGGGCATGGCGGCGTTCTCGAGCGGGACGAAGCGGTCGAGGCCGCCGTCGCCGATGATCATGCCGCCGGAGTGCTGTCCGAGGTGGCGCGGCAGGCGGGCGACCCGGGGATAAAGCGAGGCGAAGGCCGCGGCACGCGGATGGCCGGCGGGCAGTCCCGCCTTCTCGATCTGGGCGGCGAGGTCGAGGGTGTGGGGGAAGTCGCCGTGGGAGAAGAGGGCCGAGAAGCGTTCGACGACGTCCACCGGCAACCCCAGCACCTTGCCCACCTCGCGGGCCGTGCCGCGGCCGCGGTAGGTGTGCACCGCACCCGTCATCGCCGCGCCGCGCGGGGCGTAGCGCCGGTACACCTCCTGGATCACCCGTTCCCGCCGGTCGCCGCTGGGCAGGTCGATGTCGATGTCCGGCCAGCCCTTCCGGCCCTCGCTGAGGAACCGCTCGAACAGGACGTTGAACTTCACGGGATCCACCGCCGTCACGCCGAGGCAGAAGCACACGGCGCTGTTCGCCGCGCTGCCGCGGCCCTGGGCGAGGATTCCGTTGTCGCGGCACCAGCGGACGAGGTCCGCGACGATCAGGAAGTAGCCGCAGAAGCCGAGCTTCGTGATCAGGGCCAGCTCCTTGCGCAGCAGCTTCGCCACCTTCTCCGGGACCTTCCCGCGGTACCGCTCCCGTGCGCCACGCCAGGACCAGTCCTCCAGCACCCCCTCCATCGTCTCGCCCGGACCGACCGGATGCCGCGGGAAGCCGTAGCCGAGATCCGTCAGCGCGAACGTCAGCCGTTCCGCCAGGCGGACCGAGTTTTCCACGGCGTCGGGCAGGTCCGCGAACAGCGCCCGCATCGCGGCGGCGGGCTTGAGATGGCGCTCTGGGTTCACCGAGAGCAGCGACCCCGCCGCGTCCAGGTTCACGTGGTGACGCAGGCAGGTGAAGACGTCGGCCACCTCGCGTCCATCCGGTGTCGCCTGGTCGACGCCGTTGGTGGCCAGCAGCCCCGTGCGTGTCGCCCGTGCGAGGTCCACCAGCGGACGGTTCCACCGTTCCTGCTCCGGCCGGTGGTGCCGCTGCAGCTCGACGAAGACGCCGTCCGGCCCGAAGGCGCGTCGCAGGGACTCCAGGCGGGCGGCGGCGACGGCACTCCCCTGACGCGGATCCAGCAACGCCCGAACGAGGGGACCCTCCTCGCCGCCGGTGAGCGCCACGAGGCCCTCCGCGTGGGCGGGAAGCTCGTCCCACCGGACCTTGCCGGCGCCCTTCTCCGCACGCAGGTGCGCCCCGGTGAGCAGGGAGCAGAGGTTGCGGTAGCCGGCCCGGTCCCGCACCAGCACCGGAAGGACCGATTCGTCCTCCATCACGAGTTCCGAGCCGACGACGTCCCGGAGCCCGCGTTCCTGGGCCCCGAGGCGGAAGCGCGGGGAGCCGTGGAGCCCCATGCGGTCGCACACCGCCACGGCGGGGATCTCCAGCCGGGCGGCCTCGGTCGCGAGGGCCTCCGGGGACGAGGCCCCGCGGAGGAAGCTGAAGGCCGTGCGGGCATGGAGCTCCACATAGCCGCCGGTCCCGCTCACGGCGCGCCTCCGTCGGCGGCCGACGGTTCCCGGGCGGCGGCGAACGCGGCATGGGCCTCCGTGAGGCGCTCCACGTCCCGGCGCTGCCAGGAGACGCCGAACGGATGCGACTCCCCGCGCAGTGCGACGAGCCGTCCCGGGAGTTCGGCACACGAGCCGTCGAGGAACCCGGCCAGGAGCCCGTCCAGGTCCGGGAAGGCCAGCGGCAGGCGGACGTTCGCCGGGGCGCGACGTCCGCGCAGCGGTGACGGCAGGGCGGTGAGCGGAAGCGTGGGATGGGCGGCGCCCCAGGCGAGGCGGAGCAGCGGCGCGTGGAGGGCCGGGGCCCCGCGGAGCGGCCCGGACCGGCGGGGCATGCCCTCGGCGGCGTCGCCGATGGCGAGGTCCAAGGCGCCCGGACCGGCGTTCCAGCCGAGGGCCAGGCGCGGCGCGGGACGGACGCCGGCGGTGTTGAAGCGCGGACGCAACGTGACGATCAGCTCGCGTTCCCGGGCCAGCGCGGTGGGCTCGTCGGGGCATTCGTCCCAATGGATCCGCACCACCGCGGCCAGCAGGCGCCGGATCTTCCGCGGGACGCGGTCCGTCTGGGCGGAACGGTAGCTGCCGAGTCGGCGACGCAGGTTCTTCGCCTTGCCGACATACAGCACGCCGTCCCCCGGGCCGCAGAGGAAGTACACGCCGGGCCGTTCCGGGATGTCGCGGAAGAACCCGCGTCCCAGCCGTTCCGACAACGGTCGCACCGGGGGAAGCAGCAGCAGTTGGCCGGTCTCCATGGGACGTCCCGGTCAGTCGAGCAGGCCGGTCACCTGCCAGCGTCCACCCTCGTGGGTGAGGCGGGCGACCGTTCCGGACGGCGTCTGGACATCCCAGTCCTCGCGCGACCACGACGCCGGTTCCCACCAGTTCCCCGAGGCCCGCCACGGGCCCACAGCCACACGCAGGCGTCCGTTGACCACGGAGCAGCGGACCGTGAGCGGCACGGGAAGGCCCGGGGCGACGGCGACCTCGGCCTCCGGGGCGGGACGCAGCCGACGCCACGGCACGGGACGCAGCAACGGCGGCCGCGAGGGGAAATCCGAAGGCGGACCCTCGAAGTCGGGCGGGACGAGACGGAACGCGTCCGGCCGATGCCCCGGCAGCCGGACCGGCGACCCGACGCGGTCGGCGCCCACGAGGGCCGACAGGCGGGCCAACGTCTCCTGGAACTGGCAGGGATCCCGCAACACCGACTCGAAGAGCCCGAACTGACGCTGCGGCGCCCGGCCGGGATCGAGCGTCAGCCCCAACCCCGAGACCGCGGCGTCGGTGCGCAACGTCTCCAGGTGCGTGCGGAGGGTGCGGAACAGGATGTCCGGCCGACGCGTCGGCTCGGGCACGCGCAGGACCGTCTCGAGCGCCACGCCCGACTCCAGGCGCAGACGCAGCGTCATCGAACGCGCCACCCACTGCGACGGCTCCATCCGGAGCGTCAGGGTGTCGACGAAACGCCGGAGCAGGAACAGCAGCGGCTCGAGCGTCTCCACCGGTTCCTCCAGGTCCACCGACTCCTCGAAGCGTTCCGGCGGCCGGGCCAGCCGGAGCGGGCGCAGCGTCGTGGCGGAGGCCGCCGCGAACAGGGCCAGGGCCTCCAGCCCGAGACGCTCGATCACCTCGGCCTGCCCCAGCGCCTGGAGTTCGCCGACCGTCCGGACCCCCCATCGCCCGAGGATCTCCGCCACATGGGTCGAGGGCTGCAACGCCTCCACCGGCAGGCCGGCGATGAACTCCACCGCGGTCTCCACCACGCGCACCGGCGCGGAGACGTCGGCGGCGCGGGCCGCATGGCGGGCCACGTCCGGCGTCGGCCCCACCCCGATCCGGGCGTCGAGGCCGAGTCCCGCCAGCACGGTCCGGAGCCGTCCGGCCCACGCCGCGAGGACCTCCGGCGCGGCGGCGTCCACGCCCGAGATCCCCCGCAGGTCCAACGTCAGCACGCCGGGCGCGGTGGCCTCCACATGGGGCGAGAAGGCGAAGGCCCCCTGCATCAGCGCGTCCGACGCATCCGCTTCGCGCGCGGCGGAACGGTGCCGTATCCGGATGCCTTCACACCGGGCCAGGGCCTGCGTCGGCGTCGCCCCTTCCACCACCCCGAGTCCACGGGCGGATGCGGTCAGGGCGCAGACCTTCGGCGGCGAACGGTCCGGATCGACCAGCGCCACCGGCTGCCCGTGCAGCTCCGGCAATCCGCGCAGGGCGGCCTGCAGGGCGAAGTCGGGGAGATGCACGACGGCGTACATGGGGCGGTGTGGATGGGTTCAACCGGCCGCCAAGGACCTTCCCGTCGGCAGGACCTGCA
Organism: Verrucomicrobiales bacterium; assembly: GCA_027488845.1. GTDB lineage: Bacteria > Verrucomicrobiota > Verrucomicrobiia > Limisphaerales > UBA9464 > SXXZ01. The sequence goes on from JAIYBC010000004.1 coordinate 94,295, forward strand.
GCGCAGGCGTCTGGCGGAGGACCTCGAAGCGCAGGGAAGCCGCGGCGGAACCGGGGGTTCCCGCCAGGGATTCCACCCCGGCCCGCCAGCAGCACCGCACCCGCACGGCGGCCCCCGACACCAGGGCCTGTGGCGTCACCACGAGCAGCGCGGTCCGCTGCTGTTCGAGAAGGCGGCCGAACCGGTGCCACACCGTGCCCGGGATGCGCCGCAACTGGGTCGCCGGGTTCAGCTTCAGGTCCAGGACCACGAGGGGGAAGTTGCGGTCGCGCAACAGGATGTCCGCGGCCTGGAGCGCCTCCGACGCCTGACGGCACCGCACCCAGAGCAACCGCGAGAGGTCGGCCGCCTCCGCGGCGTCGGCGTCGAAGCTGTCCGCACCGTCCACCAATGCGAGGAAACGGCCGTCCGCCGACGATCTCGCCAGCAGCCCGTGCAGCACCTGGGCGGTGCCGGAACCCGGACCTTCGCCCACCAACTCGACCGTCTCCCCCGCCGGCAAACCGCCTCCCAGCAACCGGTCCAACACCTCCAGCCCCGTCGGGACCACCGACGCCGGCGGCGGCTCCGCCACGCCCAGCCGCGCCGACGGGACCCGGTCGGCCAGGATCCGGCGGAGGTCGATGAGGGTGTCGTTGGCGGCCATGGCGATGGGTCCAGTCGTGCCGGCCATGGTAGGATCACCCCGGTCGCCGTGAACTCCGAAGTCGGAGAATCGTGCACCTCCTCGGACATCCGCAGACCGGGGGTGGAAGGAGGTCCCACGACAGCACCGCGCCGTCCGTTTCCGGCACCGGGTGTTCACCCATCCGTTGTTTGCCGGGCATCGGACCCGGGGCACAGGATGGTCCTGTTGAATCTCTCGGAACGATACGCGGCCGCCCATGGGATTCCACCGGAGGAGGTCGAGGCGGCGGTCCTCTCCGGATGTCTTCCGATGCCCTGGGGCCCGCTGGTGCGGATGCTCGGCATCCACCGCCGGCCCGACACCCTCCGGGCCGATCGGATCCTCGTCCGCCAATGCCTCCTCGCCCGAGGCGTCCGCGATGTCCGGCTGGAGGTCGAGGGCTTCCACTACCGCGACATGGCCAATGTCCCGTCGTGGCGCCGGATTCTGGGGATCCGGGTCTCGGGGGCCCGCCTCATCGAGCTGGCCATCGAGCTGTTCGCCCGCTGAACCCGCCCGGTTGGGAGCCGGCCGGAAGCCGCTCGCAATCGCGCTGGAACTTTCCGTCCACCCGCTATTGTCGTCCGGGATGAAGCCCCACGTCATCGCAGCGTTGTTGCTCGCCGCCGGACCGTCCGCGGCCCGGGCGCAGCAACCGGCCGACCTCGGATCCCTGCTCGAGGGCGGACGCCGGTGGCTGGAGGAGAACGTCGACACCAACGTGCTGCAGCAACTCCCCGAGCTCGACGAGGCCGAGGCCGAGCGGCTGCTGAGGAGGATCGACGAGGCGTTGCGTGGGGAGGAGGTGCTGGACCTGGGACGTCTGCGCGGGATGGGCCAGGCGTTGCTGCCCTGGGTGGAACAGGACGAGACGCTCCGTCCGTTCGCCCCGTGGCTGAGGTCGCGCATGGACTACCTGGAGGCGTCCGAGCAGTTGAACCGCCTGGTCCCGGCGGCGCCGAAGCCGACGCGGGAGATCCCGTCCCCGAAGCGGGCCGCACCGACCGAGGAACAGCAGAAACGGGTCTGGGCCCGGGTCGTGGCGACGGAACCGGCCCCTCCGGCCGCCCGGAAGCTGCTGCCGCGGCTGAAGTCCGCCTTCGCGGCCGAGGGAGTCCCGGCGGAACTCGTCTGGGTGGCCGAGGTGGAGTCGTCCTTCGACCCCAAGGCCCGCAGCCCGGCCGGCGCCGCCGGGCTGTTCCAGCTGATGCCGGAGACCGCACGGGGACTCGGCCTTTCCACCTTCCCGATCGACCAGCGTTACGACCCGGACCACAGCGCCGCCGGCGCCGCAAAGCTCCTGAAGCGGCTGCGGGTCCGGTTCCGCGACTGGCCCCTCGCCCTCGCCGCCTACAACGCCGGCGAAGGCCGGGTCGGAGGCCTGCTCACCCGCCACAAGGCCACGCGGTTCCCCGAAATCGCCCGGTTCCTGCCCGCGGAAACCCAGATGTACGTCCCCAAGATCGACGCCGTGCTCCGCCGCCGCGAAGGCAAGGGACTCGGTGAGATACGGTGACGGGAGGCAGGCGACCGCGGCCACGACCGTCAGGTCGTGGATTCCCGATTCCCGATTCCCGATTTCAGCCCGACGCCCGCTGCGAAGGGCCCTCCGGCCATCCAGCCGATCAAACCACCGCGACCGGGTTCTCGAGGGTGCCGATGCCGTCGATCGTGATGCGCACGACGTCCCCGGCCGCGAGGGTGAATTCGTTCGGCGGCACGATGCCGGTCCCGGTCAGGAGCACGACGCCCTGACGGAATTCCTGGCTGCGGTGGAGCCATCCGCCCAACTCGGTGAAGGTGCGCTTGATGTTCGAGACGGACGTCGTCCCGGAGAACACCTCGGCGCCGCCACGCTGGATCTCCAGGCGGATTCCCCAGGTGCGCGCCTCGGCCTCGTCGGCGGCGACCCGGATGAACGGTCCCAGGGCGCAGGAGGCGCGGTAGGTCTTGGCCTGCGGCAGGTAGAGCAGGTTCTCGCCCTCGATGTCGCGGGAACTCATGTCGTTGCCCACGGTGAATCCGACCAGCTCCGCGCGGCTGTTGAACACCAACGCCAGTTCGGGCTCCGGCACGTTCCAACGGGCATCCGAACGGATCCCGACCGGGCCGCCGGATCCGACCGCCTTCTGACCGAGCGACTTGAAGAAGATCTCGGGACGGGGCGCGTCGTACACGCGGTCGTAGGCGCTGGCGCTGAACTCGGACTCCTCCATGCGCGCGGCCTTGCTGCGCAGGTAGGTGACGCCGGCGGCCCAGACCTCCTGCTGCTCGGTCGGTGCCGCGAAGCAGACCTCGGCGATCGGCACCCGCCGGACCGGTCCGGACGCGAGACGCTTCAGCGTCCCGACCAGGTCCGGCGATTCGAGCAGTTCGGTCAGGCTTCCCACCCCGGCCCCGGAGAGGTCGAGCAGGGTGGCGTCGTCGAGCGTCAACCCGACGCGTGGAAACGGATGCGCGGCGGAATGGAAACGGCAGAGCTTCATGCGCCGAGGTTACCGGAGGGCCGCGTGGCCGACGACAATTTCGTCGACGTCGCGGCGCGACCGCGCCGGGAGCCCGGGCAGCGGGGCTACTTGATGCCCATGAGACGGTCGCGCCAGACCTTGTAGAGCTCGACCGTGGCCACCACGTCGCGGAGGCAGTACTCGGCGATCTCCCGCTGGCGTCCCTCGGCCAGCAGCGTGCTGACATCCATGCCGGTCACGCCCATGGCCTTGGGCGACGGGATGCCGAAGGCCTTGCAGTAGAAATCGAGGTTGAACTTCCGCGCCGCACCCTCGCGGCCGCTGACGTTGTAGAAGGTGAACTGCTCGGCGAGGTCGCAATGGGGTTCGGTCTGGTAGCGGTAGCCCAGCCAGTCCTTGCGGCTGATCGGCACGTTGAGCAGCGCGGACCGGAGGTACAGGAACGGCACGTCGAAGCCCCGTCCGTTGAACGTGATGATCGAGTCGTACTTGCGGGCCACGTCCCAGAAGGCGGTCAGCAGTTCCACCTCGTCCACCTGCGGCGCGAACTCCACCCCGGCGCCGCCGGATTCCTCGGCCTCGGCCTCGAGGCTTTCCTCGTCGAAGTCCTCCGCCTGGTACAGCACCTGGCCCTTGCCGGAGTCGGCGTTGACCATGGCGATGCACACCACCTGCGCCGTGAACGGCCAAAGGCTGAACTGCTGCGAGATCTCGGCACGCTTGCGCGCCTTCTCCTCGTCGGTCGGCTGACGCTCCGCCTCGCGGAACAGGTACTCCTGCTGGGCCTCGTCGAAGTTCTCCAGTCCGACGGCCGAGGTTTCGATGTCGAAGACGAGGCGGGGCATGCTTCGGCGAGGCTAGTCGGCACCCCACGGACGACCAAGAGGCAAACGGCGGGCGGCAGCCTCGGAGCCGGGAGCGGAGAGCGATCAGGGAATCGGCGTCACTTCATCAGGGCTCCCTGCTCCCTGCTCCCCGCTCATTTCCCGAGCGCGCTCCCGGTTTCCTCGACCATCTCGCGGATGGTGCGGCGGAACAGCGGGATGCCCTCGTCGAACGCGGCCGAGATCGGCAGCACCGGGATCTTCCGGACGCGGCGCTTGAAGGACTTGAGGTTCGCCTCGGCCTGGGTCTCGTCCATCTTGTTCGCCACCACCAGACGCGGACGCTCCAGCAGGGCCGGATCGTACAGCTCCAACTCCTCCAGCAGGCTCTTGTAGTCGTCCCACGGGGCCCGGTTGTCGGTGCCGGCCATGTCCAGGAGGATCACCAGGATCTTGCACCGGGCGATGTGACGCAGGAAGGCGTGGCCGAGCCCGACGTTGCGATGGGCGCCGGCGATGAGGCCGGGGACGTCGCAGATGGTGAGCCGGGCGAAGTCGGGATATTCGAGGATGCCCACCTGCGGCGTGAGCGTGGTGAACGGATAGGCCGCGATCTTGGGGCGCGCGTGGGAGATGGCTGCGAGCAACGTCGACTTGCCCGCGTTCGGGTACCCCACGAGCCCGACCTCCGCGATCATGCGCAACTCGAAGAGGAATTCGCCCTCATCGCCGGCCTCGCCCGGCTGGGCGAAACGCGGGGCCTGACGGACGGAGGTGGCGAAGTTGCGGTTGCCCAAACCTCCGCGCCCCCCCTTGCACAGGACGAACCGCTGGCCGTTCTCGGTGAGGTCGCACACCAACTCGCCCTTCTCCGGCTTCTTGCTGTCGCCGCCGCCGGTGTCGTCGGCCGAGAGGTCGAGTTCCACCGCCTGGACGCCGCCGGACGAGCGGATCACGGGACGCGCCGCGTTGGCCGAGGGGATCACCATCGGCTCCTCCGGATCGGCATCGGGATCGATGTCGCCGGCCTCGGGGTCCGCATCGGGATCGGAGGCGGTGACCCCTTCGGGCAGGGGCGCCGGCCGGGCCTTGCGCCAGACGAGGGTACCGCAGGGAACCTTGATGATGAGGTCCTTGCCCGCCTTGCCATCCATGCCCTTGCCCATGCCGCCCTGGCCGTGTTCGGCGAGCAGTCGGGGGACGAAGAACTGGTTGATCAGGTTGTTGAGGTCGTGGTCGGCCTCGAGGATGACGTCGCCGCCGCGTCCGCCGTTGCCGCCGCTGGGACCGCCCTTGGGCACATAGGCTTCACGATGGAAGGCCACGGCCCCCTTGCCGCCGTGGCCGGCGCGGGCGAAGACCTGGATTTCGTCGACGAACATGGCGGAAGTCTGACTGGCAAAAAGAAAAAGGCGAGGCACCAGGCCTCGCCGAGTGGACCCGACGTTGGACGCAGGATCAGTTGGCCGCGGCGACCGGAGCGGCGGGAGCCACGGGGACGATGTTGACCCGGCGGCCACCCTTGTCGAACTCGACCTTGCCGTCCGCAGTGGCGAACAGGGTCCAGTCGCGACCGGTGCCGACGTTGGCGCCCGCGACGAACTTGCTGCCGACCTGGCGCACGATGATGCTGCCGGCGGTCACCAGCTCGGAGCCGTACGCCTTGACGCCACGGCGCTTGCTGACGCTGTCGCGACCGTTTCTGGAACTGCCTTGACCTTTCTTGTGGGCCATAAGTGGGAAATGTTGGGGATTAGGCGTTGATCTCGGTGACCTTGACGACGGTCAGCTCCTGCCGATGGCCCACCTTGCGGTGATAGCCCTTGCGGCGGCGCATCTTGAAGGCGATGACCTTCGGGCCGCGCTTGTGCGCGACGACGTCGGCCTTCACGGAGGCGCCGGCGATCACGGGGGAACCCGCGGTCACGGCACCATCCTTGTTCACCAGGAGGATGCGATCGAAAGTGTGGGCCTGTCCGGCCTCAACGGCGAGCCGTTCGATTTCGAACGTTTCGCCTGCGGTCACGCGGTATTGCTTACCGCCGGTCTCCAAAACAGCGTACATAAAGCTTTCCCCAAAAGGGACGCGGAAGAAACCAAATCCCGATCCGGGTGTCAATGCCCCATTTTGATACACCCGGTCCAGCCCGCCTTCAAACCACGACCGGAACCCGCCAGTCGAGCAGCCGGAGCTGGAGGTAGCGGCGTCCGCCGAACTCCCCTTCCTCGGGCACCGCGGCCACGTCGAACCGACCCTGCGGAACCTCCCGGTCCCCGGCACCCCACCACACGGTCTCGACCGGCGTGCCGCCGTCGGTCAGCCAGAACTTCCAGTGCTGGTCCTTCAGGCGTTGTGGCGGGCGGGCGTGGGTGACGCCGGGGAAGGCCAGGTGCACGGGCGGGTTGCCCATGCCGAACGGTTCCAATCGGCGGAGCGTCGCCACCACCTCGAGGTCGATCCGCCGCAATTCGCAGACGGCGTCGACCCGCACCTCCGGCAGCAGGTCGGTCGCGGCCAGGCGTTCCAAGGCGAGCCGGTTCAGCCGTTCACGGAACTCCGCGACACGTGCCGGGGCGAGGGACAGGCCGGCGGCCATCGCATGGCCACCATGCTTCGCGAGGAGATCCGCGCAGTCGCGCAGCGCCGCCGCGAGGTCGAATCCCGTCACGCTCCGGCCCGAGCCACGCCAAAGCTCGCCGTCGCCGCCGAGGATGATCGTCGGACGGTGGAACTCCCGGAGCACCCGCGAGGCGACGATGCCGACCACGCCGATGTGCCACGAGGCGTCCCCTTCCACGATGACGTGGTCGCGTGCCGGATCGAAGCGGTCGCGCACGCGGGCCACCGCCTCCGCCGCCATCCGCTTCTCCACCTCCTGTCGCTCGCGGTTGCTGGCGTCGAGCGACTCCGCCAGATGCCGCGCCTCAGCCGGCTGGGTGCTGAGCAGCAGCCTCAACGCGTCCTCGGCCGTCTCCAGCCGTCCCGCCGCGTTCAACCGCGGTCCCAGCTGGAAGGCCACCTCGTGCACACGCACCGGATTCCGCGTGCGGGACACCTCCTTCAGCGCCACCAGACCCGGACGCGGGGTCACCCCCAGCCGCTCCAGGCCGGCCTGCACCAGGATCCGGTTCTCCCCGGTCAACGGGACCAGGTCGGCCACCGTTCCCAAGGCGACCAGGTCCAGCAACGGCTTCAGGTTGAAGGTCTCGAATCCCGCGATCCCGAGCTCCCGTCCGCGCTTCACCACGGCGTGGGCCAGCTTGAACGCGAGGCCCGCCGAACAGAACGGTTCCGGCACCGCCGACCGCTGCGGGTTCACCACCGCCACCGCGGCCGGCAAAGGGTCGCTGGTCTGGTGGTGGTCCAAGACCACGACGTCCACGCCGCGTGCCGCCAGCCAGGCGATCTGGGACACCGCCGTGGAACCGCAGTCGACCGCCAGCACCAGGTTCGCCGGGAACCGCGCCAGGCAGTTCTCCACCCCGGCCTGGGTCAGCCCGTAACCCTCGTCCCGGCGGTGCGGCAGGTACTGCGAGACCTTCCAGCCCAACGAGACCAACACCTCGGTCAGCAGCGCCGTCGAGGTCACGCCGTCCACGTCGTAGTCGCCGAACACGACGACGTGCTCGCCGGTGTCACGGGACCGGAACAGGCGGTCCACAGCCACGCCCATGTCCGGAAGCCCGAACGGGTCCGCCAGGGACTTCAGGCGCGGTTCGAGGTAGGCCAAGGCCGCCGCGGCGGTCGCGACGCCCCGGTTCACCAGGCACACCGCCGTCAGCTCGGGCACGCCGACCGCACGCACCAGCGCCGCGACCGCGGCCGGATCCGGTTCCGCGACCGCCCAGCGGGTCCTCGGCGTCATGGGGTCCGCGGCTCTTTCCCCCCGGGCTTCCAGAACGAAACGGCCAGGGAGGCCGCGATCGAGAGCAGGATCAAACCCAACACCACTCCGAGCGAGATGTACCGCAGGTCGTCCCCGAACCGGCGCTTGAGGAAGTCCTCGAGGATCATCTTGGCCCCGATGAAGACCAGCACCAGCGAGAGGCCGGTCTTGAGGTAGCGGAAGTAGCCCATGGCGCTGGCGAGCACGAAGTAGAGCGAGCGCAGGCCCAGGATGGCGAAGACGTTCGAGGTGAAGACCAGGAAGGGCTCCACCGTGATGCCGAAGATCGCCGGGATGGAATCCAGGGCGAAGATCACGTCGGTGGTCTCGACCACCACCAGCACCAGGGCCAGCGGGGTGAGCGCGAAACGTCCGTCGACGCGGGTGGTGAAGCGTTCGCCGTCGAAACGGTCCGTGACCGGGAACAGCTTCCGCACCAGCCGGACCATCGGGTTCCGGGAGAGGTCGGGCGCCTCGTCCCCGCCGCCGACGAAGAGCATCTTGCAGCCGGTCAGCAGCAGGAAGGCCCCGAAGAGGTACAGCATCCAGTGCACCCGCTGGATCAGCTCCGTGCCGAGCCAGATCATCAGGCCGCGCATCACCAGGGCGCCGAGGATCCCCCAGAACAGCAAACGGTGCTGCCAGGCCTTCGGCACGCCGAAGTAGGAGAAGATCACCGCCATCACGAAGACGTTGTCCATCGAGAGCGACAGCTCGACGAGGTAGCCGGTGGTGAAGGTCGCCGCGGCGGCCCGGTCCCATCCCGGCACGACCGCCGGGGCGACGAGGAAGGCGAAGGCGAACGCGCAGGCGGCCCAGACGGCCGTCCATCCCAGGGCTTCCCGGAAACGGACCTCGTGTCCCGAGCGGTGGAACAGCCCGAGATCCGCGGCCAACGCGAGCAGCACGAAGGTCGTGAACGCGGCCCAGTGCCAGAGCGAGATGTCGATGAGTGCCAGCATGCGGTGAATGGCGCGGGCGGACTAAGCCGTCGAACGGGGTCGAAGGCAAGGGGGAGCCGCCGCCCGCCGCCGATTCACGACGGATCGGCGGCCGCCCCAGGGTGCGCCAGCGGTGCCGTCAACGGTCGCCGCAGCCGCCGGCAACGCCGACTGGAACCGTCCCCCGCCGTTTCCAAACGACCCGGAAAGCGGCCCTTTGCGGCGACGCCGACGCGCCCCGCGACAATTGGCGGGTTGAAATGCCCCCTTCCGCTCGCCACCTTGCGGCCGTCATGAAGTTCATCCTGTCGACACACAACATCACGCTGACCGAAGCCATCGAGCAGCACGTGCTCCAGCAGATCGAGAAGCTGGAGCACATCGACCGCTGGCTGATCGACGCCCGCGTGACCCTGGAGAAGGACCACGTCGCCCATTCCCCGGAGAAGCAGTTCAAGTGCGGCATCCGCATCGGAGTCCGTGGCAACGACCTGTTCGCCGAGGACCGCGAGTCGGATCTCTACGCCGCCGTGGACCTCTCGGTGAAGAAGCTCCAGGCCCAGCTCCGCGCCCGCCACAGCAAGGCCAAGGCGACGAAGCACAAGCAGGCCGCGCGTCTCAAGGAGACCCGCCGTTCGCAGGCAGCCTGATCCGGTGATACTCCGGGCCAGATCCGTCGTACCCGTCACCGCGCCGTCCATTCCGGACGGCGCGGTTTGGATTTCGGGGGACCACATCCGCGCGGTCGGTCCCTGGTCGGAGATCCGCGAATCCGCTTCTGGCCCGGTGGTGGACCTGGGCGACGCCGCGGTCTTCCCCGGCCTCGTCAACGCCCATTGCCACCTCGACTACACCGGCATGGCCGGCCAGCTCCAACCGCCACGGGCCTTTCCCGACTGGATCAAGGGCATCCTCACCCTCAAGGCCCAATGGAACGACGCGGAGTTCGCCGAATCCTGGCTGGCCGGGGCCCGCCAACTGCTCCAGGGCGGCGTCACCACCGTGGTGAACATCGAATCCCGCGGACACCAGCTCGCGGCGCTCCGGGCTGCAACGCCGCTGCGGATCTTCTCCTGCCTCGAGGTCACCGGCGTCCGCTCCGCGCGTGAACCCGAACGCCTGCTCGAGGAGGCGGTCCAGACCCTGACCTCCCTCCCGCCCATCCGCGGCGGGATCGGCCTCTCTCCCCACGCCCCCTACTCCACCACCCCGGACCTGCTCCGGCTGGTTGCCGACGCGGCCCGACGCGACGGATGGCGCCTGACCACCCACGTGGCGGAGTCGGAGTCCGAGTTCGACATGTTCACCTACCGGCGTGGACCGATGTTCTCCTGGCTGGACGGCCAACGCCCCATGGAGGACTGCGGCCTCGGTTCCCCGGTACAACACATGCACCGCTGCGGGCTGCTCGGGCCGGCCATGCTCGCGGTGCACGTGAACTACCTATGGCGGGACGACGCCCGCCTCCTGGCCACCCGCGGCACGGCGGTGGCCCATTGCCCGCGTTCCCACGCCTACTTCGGCCACCGCCGCTTCCCGCGCGAGGAACTCGCCGAGGCCGGGGTTCCGATCTGCCTCGGCACCGACAGCCTCGCCTCGGTCCGCAACGGCCGCTCACCCGACACGGTCCTCTCGATGGTCGCCGAGATGCGCCAGGCCCTCGCCGCCGATCCCGCCCTGCCCCCGCGACGCCTCGTCGCCGAATCCACCGCGAATCCGGCCAAGGCCCTCGGACTCCGCTCGGTGATCGGCGGACTCCAGACCTATTCCCTCGCCGATCTCCTGGTCATTCCCCACGACGGATCCACGTGGTCGGCCGAGGAGGCGCTCATCCACCACGCCGGGCCGGTCGGCGCGACGCTCGTGGCGGGACGTTGGGAGTGGATCTCGCCCTCCTTCCGTGACCGGATCCCACAGGAGATCCCGCGATGAACCCGCCCTCCGAGAACCTTCCGGCCCCCGCAACGCTCGCGGTGCTCGTCTCCGGCGCCTCCGGGGTGCTTGGACAGGCCATCGTCCGGGAACTCGCCGGCGCGGGCCACAGGGTGTTCGCCGGCGTCCACCGGCGTCCTTGGGAACCCGTGCCCGGCGCCGTGCCGGTGGACCTGGACGTCGCCGATGACACCTCCTGCCGCGCCGCCGTCCGCAGGGTCCTCGACGACACGGGCCGCATCGACGCCGTGGTCCACGTCGCCGGGGTGATCCTCGACGCCCTGCTCGCGCACATCGGACCCGACGACTGGGACCGCCTGTTCTCGGTGAACCTCGGCGGGGCCATGCGGTTGGCGCGCGCCGCGTCCCGTCCCATGGCCCGCACCGGCGGACACATCGTCCACATCGGCAGCCACTCCGGCACCGTCGGTTCCGCCGGCCAGTCCGCGTACGCGGCGTCGAAGGCCGCCCTCCACGGCTTCACCCTCTCGCTCGCCCGCGAACTCGGCTCCCGGGACGTCCGCGTCAACACCGTGCTGCCGGGCTTCCTCCTCTCCCCGCTGACCGCCGGGCTGACTCCGGAACGCCTCCAGGCCTACCGCGACGCCAACCTCCTCGGCCGCCACAACGACCCCGCCGAGGTCGCCCGCTTCGTCGCCTTCCTCCTGTCCACCCGGAACGTCTCCGGGCAACTCTTCGCCCTCGACAGCCGCGTCATCCCCTGAACCCCGCCCCGAAAGCCCCCGTGGCCGAGCCCGTCCCGAAATCCGACTTCGACGCCGTCCTCGGGCAACGCCTCGGGGAACTGCGGAACGCCGGCCTCTGGCGGGAACTCCGTCGGGTCGGCGCCGTCGACGGCACCTCGATCGTCGTCGACGGACGCCGGCTCCGGAACTTCGCCGGCAACGACTACCTCGGCCTCGCCGCCCATCCCGACCTCGCCGAGGCCGCCGGCCGCGCCCTGCGCGACTTCGGCGCCGGTTCCACCGCCTCCCGACTGATCTCCGGCTCGCTCGACGTCCACCACCGTCTCGAGGAACGGATCGCCGACCTCAAGGGACTGCCGGCCGCCGTCGCCTTCAGCACCGGCCACGCCGCCGCCATGGGCACCATCCCGGCCCTCGTCGGCGGCGGTGACATCGTGGTCCTCGACCGGCTCGTGCACGCCTGCTGCGTCGACGCCGCCCGGCTCTCCGGGGCCACGCTCCGGGTCTTCCGCCACAACGACGTCGACGACCTCGACCGCATCCTCCGCTGGTGCGCCGCCCGCCCCCGCTCCGCCGACGGCGGACCCCGCGTGCTCGTCGTCACCGAGAGCCTGTTCTCCATGGACGGCGACGTCGCCCCGCTCGCCGACATCGTCGCCTGCAAGGAGCGCCACGGCGCCTGGCTCATGGTCGACGAGGCCCACGCCACCGGCGTCGTCGGCCCCCAGGGCGCCGGCTGGGTCGCACGCCTCGGGCTCACGGACCGGGTCGAGGTCCAGATGGGCACGCTGGGGAAGGCCGTCGGCGCCTCCGGCGGGTTCATCGCGGGTTCGCGCCGGCTCGCCGACATGCTGGTCAACCGCGCCCGCACCTTCCTCTTCTCCACCGCACCCGTCCCCGCCGCAGCAGCGGCCGCTGCCGCCGGAATCGGGCTCGCAGCCGGCCCCGAGGGCGACCTCCGCCGCGGACGACTCGAGTCGAACATCGCCGCCGCCCTCGCCCACGTACGGAGCGCCGGATTCGAACCCCGTTCGGAATCGCAGATACTCCCGCTGCTCGTCGGCGCGGAGTCCGCGGCGGTCTCCCTCTCCCGCCGGCTCCTCGACGCCGGCATCCTCGCCCCGGCCATCCGCTATCCCACCGTCGCCCGCGGCCAGGCCCGCATCCGTCTCACGCTCTCCGCCGCCCACACCCCCGACGACCTCCGCCACCTCGGTGAAGCCCTCGTGATTCGTGATTCGTGATTCGTGATTCCAGATTCCAGATTCCCCGAAGCCCGACGCCTGAAGCCCACGCCCCCTCGATGCACCCCCTCGCCCGACTCGACCACCGCCACGTCTGGCATCCGTTCACCCAGATGCGCGACTGGCTGAAGTCCGAGCCGATCGTGCTCGTGAAGGGCCGCGGCACGGTTCTCGAGGACGTCCATGGACGTCGTTTCCTCGACGCCAATTCCTCGATCTGGACCAACCTCCACGGCCATCGGAACCCCGCCATCGACCGGGCCCTTCGTCGGCAGCTTTCGCAGGTCGCCCACACCTCGTCCCTCGGCTTCGCCTCCGCACCGGCCTCGGAACTCGCCTCTGAATTGATCCGCCGCGCCCGCGGACCGAAGGGCCAGCCGCGCCTGGAAAAGGTCTTTTTTTCCGACGACGGCTCAACCGCCATCGAGGCCGCCCTCAAGCTCGCCTCCGAGCACTCCCGACGCGCCGGGATCACGAAGAAGCCGCGCTTCCTCTCCCTGCAGGGCGCCTACCACGGCGACACCGTGGGCGCGGTCAGCGTCGGACACATAGACCTCTTCCACCGGACCTGGAAGCCGCTCCTGTTCCCCACCGACGCCGTGATGGCGCCGTATTGCTACCGGTGTCCGTTCAACCGGGCCAAGCCGGAGCGCGCCGACGCGCGGACCTGGCGGAAGTGCGGATGGGAATGCGTCTCCAAGGTCGAGGACCGCTTCGCCAAGGCGACCCGCGCCGGGAAGCCCTACACCGCCTTCATCGTGGAACCGGCCATCCAGGGTGCCGCCGGCATGGTCCCGCAGCCCGAAGGCTGGCTGCCCCGCGTCGCCGAGATCGCCCGCGCCCACCGGGCGCTGCTGATCGCCGACGAGGTCATGACCGGCTTCGGCCGCACCGGCACCGGGTTCCGGTCCGGACCGCGGTTCCACACCTTCGCCGCCCAGCGCCAAGGCGTGGTCCCCGACCTCGTGGCCGTGGCGAAGGGCCTGACCGGCGGGTACCTCCCGATGGCGGCGACCCTCGCCACGCAGGAGGTCTTCGACTCCTTCCTCGGCGACTACACCGAGTTCCGGACCTTCTTCCACGGCCACAGCTACACCGGCAACCAACTCGGCGCCGCCGCCTCGCTCGCCAGCCTTGCCCTGCTCGCCGATCCCGCCGGCGTCGCCCGCCGACGCGCGCTCGAGGAGCGCCTCGCCCGCCGGCTCGAGCTCCTGTGGCGGCACCCGCAGGTCGGCGACATCCGACGCGAAGGCCTCGTGGTCGGCGTCGAACTGGTCCGCGACTGGCGCACCCGGGAGCCGATCCCCCTGGAGCAACGCGCCGGGATCCGGGTTTGCGAGGCCATGTCCCGCCGCGGCGTCCTCACCCGTCCCATCGGCAGCGTCGTCGTGCTGATGCCGCCCTACTGCACCACTCCGACCCAACTGGACCGAATGGTGTCCGCACTCGACGAGGCGGTCGCGGAGGTGTTTCCAAGAGGCGCATGAAGCAGCAGCAGGAAACGCTTCGTCTCCGGTCCCGTGGACGCGGCCTCGCGGAGATCACCGAGGCCGTCGCGGCGGTGATCCGTGTCTCCGGAATCCGCACCGGCCTCGCCACGTTGCACCTGCGACACACCTCCGCCTCGCTGTTGATCCAGGAGAACGCCGACCCCGATGTGCGCCGCGACCTCGAGGCGTGGTTCTCACGGCTCGTCGTGGATGGGGACCGCCTCTTCGTCCACACGATGGAAGGTCCCGACGACATGTCGGCGCATGTCCGTACGGCGTTGACCACGGTCAACCTCTCGATCCCCGTCTCCGATGGCCGGATGGTCCTCGGCACCTGGCAGGGAATCTACCTGTGGGAACACCGCACCCATCCCCACACCCGCGAGCTGGTCGTCCACGTGCTCGGTGAATGAGGCGGACCTTTTGAGCCACGGCGGACACGACCTGTGGCCATGACCTGTGGCCATGACCTGTGGCCGCGACCGCCGGGTCATGGATTCGAAATTCACGATTTCCCGACTCCTGAAGCCCGACGCCCGACGCCTCGCGCTTCCATCTGCCGGTCCTGGAGACGCGAGAACACCACCAGGGCCGACACCGATCCGATCAGCGCGAGGAACATGTCCGACTGGGTGTCCCAGGGATCGCCCTGCGTCCCGAGGAACTCTTCCGCCCCTTGGCCCAGTGCCAATGCCGCGGCCCATTCGACCAGCTCGTACACCGCGCTGATCGCGAGGACGACGCAGACCACCAGGAACACCAGCATCTTCCCACGACGGACGTGGCCGCCGCCGAGCAGGATCTCCCGCGCCACCAAGGCGGGCACGAGCCCCTGGAAGAAGTGGCCGATCTTGTCGTAGGGATTGCGGTGCAGCCCGAACGCCTCGGCGATCCAGGTCCCGAGCGGCACCCGAGCGTAGGTGTAGGCGCCTCCGAGGATCAGGACGAGCGCATGAGCCGCGATCAGGCCGTACAGGATCGGCGTCAGCTCCTTCCGACGGCGCGTCGCCCACATCAACGGGAAAGCCACAAGGGCGGGCAGCACTTCGAGGAACCAGGTCAGCCGGTCGAACGGCGAGACACCCGACACGACCAGCGCCACCGCCACGATTCCGGTGCCGAAAAGCAGGGTCGTGTTCCGCACCAGCCGGTTTTCCCCGGAAGTTCCCTTGTCCACGTCGCGGACCGTCGAAGACGTCCGTCCCGAAGTCGACGGCAAACGCGGACGGATCCGGGAGCCCTGAAGCCTGGCGCCATCCCCGACGGAATCCGACACGGATTCCACGGATGGACTCGGGCCGGACCTCGGCCGCCCCAGCTCCGGGCCCCCGGCTCATCCGCTCCCTGTCCTGGCGGAAGCCAATTCCAACGCCAGCTCCCGAAGTCCTACCGACTCCATGCCGTGACGGATCGGGTGCCGACCCGCGCCACCGTGGACCACCCGTCTCCAGTTCCGAACAAAGGCCACGACGGGCGTCGAGCAGAAGTGCAGCAATCAAACCGAAGGGCCGTCGGGACTCGTTGCATCTCCCGCATTGGGCAGCTGATTGAAGGTCCCACGGGCATATCGCAGTTCCATCCGGTTCCAGTGTGGCGGCTCCGGCATCTGGGGAAGGATCGCCGCGAACCATCTGTCCGTGAGGATCTCGATCTCCGCGTCGGGAAGCGGCACCGGGCCACGCCCGCGACCTCCGTCCCGGACACTGTTGCTTCGGACCAGACACCGGATCACAGCCCGCATGGCGCTTTCACGGGAAATGCCTCGCGACTCGACGACCAAACGGCCCTCGAGACGAGAGAAGGCCGCGATCCGTCGGGGTTGGGGCGACTTCGTGGCGTTCGACAACCGCACGATCTCGACCCCGTCCAAAAGCTCACCGGGAAGCACTCTCAGGAACGCGCGAAGCTCGCCCGGCGAGAACGCGTGCGGCGGATGGGCTTCAATCCTGTCGATGGTGATCTTCATCGTTCCGACCGCCGTCAGCCTGGCACCATCCCCTACGGATTCCGACACGGATTCCACGGATGGACTCGGGCCGGACTTCGGCCGCCCCGGCTCCGGGCCCCTGGCTCATCCGCTCCCTGTCCTGGCGGAAGCCAATTCCAACGACAGCTCCCGAAGTCCTACCGACTCCATGCCGTGACGGATCGGGTGCCGGCCCTCGCCACCGTGGACCACCAGTCGCCGAGCCGGCTGAAGGTCCTCGCAGGCCTCGTGGAATCCCCGGGATGGCGAGGCACCTTCGCTGCGCTTCACCTCGACGGCCCAGCGCTCCCCTCCCGGGAGTTCCAGGACCAAGTCCACCTCGGCGCCACCCGAGGTCCGGTAGAAGCCCGGCACCGTCCCCGACGGCGCCACTCCGATCAACGTCTCGGCCACGAATCCTTCCCAACTGCCGCCGACGACCGGGTGTCCGAGCAACGGTTCGAGGCCTGGGATGTTGAGGAGCGCATGAACGAGGCCGCTGTCCCGGATGAAGACCTTGGGCGACTTCACCAACCGTTTACCGGCGTTGACGTGGTAGGGCTGAAGACGGCGAACGAGCAGCAGATCCACGAGTAGATCGGTGTAGCGAGCCACCGTCTGACCGCTGATCTCGAGGCCCGCGGCTAGGCGGGCCGCGTTGTGGACCCCTCCCTGTCCATGGGCCAGCATCGTCCAGAATCGACGTAGTGTCTCCGATGGGATCCGGGGCCCCAGTTGGGGGATCTCCTGCTCGAGGTAGGTCCGGATGAGATCGTCCCGCCACGCAAGGCTGATGCGGTCGTCCGTCGCCAGGAAGCTATCCGGGAATCCGCCGCGCAACCAAAGTCTCTCCTGCTGGTCGAGCGGGGTCTCCAGGACGTTGAGGGAACCTAGTTCGATGAACGTGATTCGTCCCGCAAGGCTCTCCCCGCTCTGGCGCAGCAGCTCGAAGGAGGCCGATCCGAGGATCAGAAACCGTCCGTGCCGTAGGCCTTCGCGACGACCTTCGTCGATGACGCCTCGAAGGATCGGAAACAGGCCCGGAACGCGGTGGATCTCGTCGAGGATCACCAGTCGGTCCCGAAGCAACGCGAAGAACTCCGCCGGTTCCGACAGCTTGGCCACGTCGGCGGGTTTCTGAAGATCCAGATAGACCGCATCTCTCTCCTGGGCCAAGGCCAACGCCAATGTCGTCTTGCCAATCTGCCTCGGCCCCAACAAAGCCACCGCCGCCTGCCGGGAAAGGGCTTCCTTCACCGTCAGCAATGCTCTCCGAGCCAACATCCTTGTAAATCTTCCACGCCATGGAAGATTTGCAAGCATCCACCATGCTCAGGCACTGCCTTTATCGGAAATGCTGAACGCCGCTCGACGCCGCTCTTTGCTCCCGGCTCCCTGCTTCCCTCACCCACTCCGCACATACACCGCCACCGCCTGGGAGCGGCGCTCCACACCGAGCTTGCGGAGGATCTGGGTCATCTGGTTCCGGACGGTCTTCTCGGAAAGGCCCACCAAGGCCGCGATCTCCTTGTTGGTCTGGCCGTCGGACACCAGATGCAGGATGCGGCGCTCCGCCTCGGTGAGATGCATCATCGTCCCCGCCACCGGAAGCGCCCCGCCACCCTGCCCCATCACCAGACGCAGGATCTGCGGATGCAGCACCTGCTCCCCATGCGCGATGGCCAGCAAGGCGGCCTTCAAGGCCTCCTCGTCGCTTTCCTTCAACAGGTAGCCGTCCACGCCGGCCTCCAGCGCCGCGAAGACCTCCTTGGCGTCCACGAACGAGGTGAGGATGGTCACCCGACATCCCGGGGCCGCGGCCTTGATCTCGACGATCCGACCGGTGCCGGCCCCGTCGGGCAGACGGAGGTCGAGGACCACGAGGTCGGGGAGAAGGGCGCCGGACAAGGCCACGGCCTCCGCACCGGACCGGGCCGCTCCGACGACCTGCATCCGCGGATCGGCGGACAAGATCGACATCAGTCCGGCGCGGACAATCGGGTGGTCGTCGACCAGGAGAAGTCGGAGCGTTCGGACGGATTCTGTGGCGTTCATGCCGATGTGGGCCGATGTGGAATCCAGGCGGAGAGGATCGTCGGACCGCCGGGCCGGGAGTCGATGGAGAACTTCCCTCCGCACTCCCGGGTACGGGCCCGGAGATTCGCCAATCCCTGGCCCTCGGATGTCCCGGTCCTGTCGAATCCCTGGCCGTCGTCCTCGATCTCCATCCCAAGGCCGTCTTCCTTGCCGGCCAACCGCACGAGGCACCGTCGGGCCTTGCCATGGCGACATGCGTTGCTCAGCCCCTCGCGGAGGACCTGGAGCAGGTGGGTCCCGTGTTCCGACGCCACGCCGTCCAGCACGCTCGGCAACAGGTCGAGGACCACCTCCATGCGGGTCTGCCGTCGGTAGGCCACCGCGACACCGCGAAGAGCCGAGGCGAGCGCCTCGCCCGTGAGACCGGAATCCCGCGTGCCGGTGAGGAAGTCGCGGATCTCCTTCATCGCGGCGTCCAGCTCCGACGCCTGCGCCTCGACGTCCTCCAGGCGCGGCACCACGAGGCGACGCAGGTCGTTGGCGGTCCGACGCGCATGGAGCGCGGCCACGTAGATCCGCTGGAGGACGGCGTCATGGAGGTTTCGACGCAGCCGTTGCCGTTCCTCCTCGGCCACCCGCATGGCGTCCCGGGCACGCTCGACCTCCGAACGCTGGAACTCCGCTTCCTTCCTCCCCACGCGGTCCCGTTCGCGACCCTCCGCCCAGAGCCCGGCCGCCAGCGCCAGGACGGCGGTCAGCCCCGATCCCACACCCAAGGTGACCCACTTCCAATAGATGAGTGAGGACGACTCCCAGGCGGGCGTGGTCGTGAAGCGGAACAACCAGTCCCGACCCCAATAGCGTTCCACCCGTTCCGTCGCGAGGTAAGGCCGTTCCACGAGGCGACCCGCCATCCGGCGAAGATCCGGTCCGGACTTGCCGTCGTAGATGGCCACCGCCAGCGGCGGGGCATCGGAAGGAAACGAGGCCGCCAGAAGACGCTCCACGTCGAGCGTTCCGAAGAGGACGCCCTTCAGGTGCATAAAGCGGATTTCCCCATCGATCTGCCGCGTCAACTCGACTCCGGAAAATCGGGTCGTCCGGTTTGGCGTCGCCAGCCGGTTGGACTCCGAGGACCAATCCACCTGATTGCGGCCCTCACCCATCACGGCGAGATAGAGCCGGACCCAACTGTTGCTGCCTTGGCCGTAGACCGAAGGCCCGGAAGCCGTCACACCGGGCCGCTCCGCCGGCCATGCATACTGGAGGAAGGAGTGCTCAGCGATGTCCTGGTTCACATCCAGTCCCCATTCCACAGGCCGCGCGTCCTCGGCGTGCACGTACTGGTGGAAGGTGATGGGAAACGAAATCCATTCGTTGCTGATGCCTCCGGGGAACCGGAGGTCGAAGGGCGCGTGTGCGTTGTTGCGGACGAACTCCCCATAACCGGGACGTGCGTCAAGCGGCACCTTCCGGAGCAATCCGAAGTCGATGAACGCCGGATAGTTCACCGCCGGATAGACGCTGGCCACGTGGTTCGAGAAGAACCTCCAATCCGACTCGCCTCCGGTGCCGGAGAGCGCCATCCGGAAGTTCTCGAGTCCCTCCCGGTGCAGGTCGAACCGCTGCTCTACAAGGGCCGCAAGTAGACCGGCCTCCCGACGCAGCCGTTCCCGGTCGAGTTCCCGGGTCTTGTGGCTCACCCACGCCGACAGGACCAACGAGACCATGAGCCCGGCGGCGACCACCGCCTGGAATTCCAGCAAACGGCCCAAACCCAGGAACCGCCGAAATCGGATGGCCCACGGCCCCTGAAGGTCCGCAGTCCGGGATTCGGGATTCTGGGGCGTGGAAGGCACGCTCGTTATTTATCCCTCGCTCCACGCGGAGGCGAGCCTCCCAGCGGATTCGGGACAACACGGCAGGATCGGGACGTTTGTCACCCGTGCGCCCGACTCGAAGCCGCTTCGCCGGCCCCGATCCCTGGCCCTCAACCGGCGGCGCCCTCTCCAAACATTCAGCGGAAACGATTCAGATGAAGCGAAGACCCACCTCGGACAGAAACGCAAAGACGCCAACAGGGGGCAGGAATCCGGTTCGGAGCCGCGGTCGCCATTCGGTGCGCGGTTCAGCGACCGGAATCCTTCGGCCTCCTCCCTTCCCTTGGCGGCTTTGCGGCTTTGCGTGCCAATCCCTTCTGCGTCGTTCCGGCCCGGTTCTGTTTCCCTCCGTGGCCTCCGTGTCTCTGTGGCCAATCGTCAGGACCCCACTTCTCCCAAATCATTCGTCGTCGTCGTCCTCGGCGCCGGCGCGGACGAAGGCGGCGCGGACGGGCGCCGGCATCGGGGAATCGGCCCCCTTCACGCTGCGCCAGACGATCTCGTTCAACCGCAGGTCGTCCGCCGCGTCCTCCTCGGCCAGGTTCATCGCCTGCGATTCCGCGGCACCCCAGGCGCCGGCGAGGTTCTTCTCCCAGCGGTCGAGCCGCACGGGCGAATGGACATAGGGCCGCAGGTCGCGTCGCGGCTGGAAACAGTGGTACATCGGCGCCGCGGTCGCATCGAACTGGCTCATCGGCCTCAGGCCCAGGATCAGTTCCATGGTGCGCAGCATCGAACTCGTGGAGTACATCGTGGAGTCCTTTGCGCCGCGCCGCGTGTAGGGGCTGATCACGTAGGCGATCGAACGGTGGGCGTCCACATGGTCGGGTCCGTTCTGCGCGTCGTCCTCCAGCACGAAGATGGCCGTGTCCTTCCAGAAGCGGGAGCGCGTGACCGCCTCGACGATGCGGCCGAAGGCGAGGTCGTTGTCCGCCATGAAGGCCCGGGGGGTGAGCTTGCCGGGGCTGGTGCCGGAGGTGTGGTCGTTGGGCAGCCGGAGGATCTGCAGACGGGGCATCTCGCCTTCCTTCTCGAAGCGGTGCAGTTCCGAGATGAACCGGTCCGCGCGGCTCATGTCGGGGTATTCCATGTCGAACGACCGGTAGCCCGGGTCGAAATGCCCCTCGAGCGCCGCCACGCGGGCGCGGGCGGGCTCGTTGGTCTTGGACCCGTTGGCCACGAACTCGCCGTAGCTGCGGAAGGAGACCCCGGCCTCCCTGGCTCGGTCCCAGATGTACCCGTTCACGCCGGCCGCCACGGGGAACACGCCCTCGCTCGGATACGGATACTTGCCCCGCGCGTTGTGCCCGTAGCTCAACGGCCAGGTCTTCTCCACGAAGTCCGTCGCATACCCGCCCATGCTCCACTCGTGGCCGTCCGCGCTCACCTCGGCGTCGACGTAGAAGTTGTCGAGCAGGACGAACTCGCGGGCGAGCCGGTGGTGGTTCGGGGTGACCTCCTCCGGGAAGAGGCACAGCGACGGATCCCCGTTGCCGGCCGGGACATCCCCGAGCACCTGGTCGTAGGTCCGGTTCTCCTTCACGATGTAGATCACATGCCGGATCGGGCTGGATCCGCCGACCCGCTCGGGGACGGGATTCCGCCATCCGCGACGCGACGAAACCTCGGGCCGCGGCGCCGCCGGACTGCACTTCATGACGGCCTCGGTCCACTGGCGGAAACGGGCGTCGCGCTTCGTGGAATCCGCCGGCAGGTCGACCAGGCCGACCGTGCCCGGATGCAGGGCACCGATGTACTCCCGAAGGGTTCCCGGGACCTCGCGGCCGGGTTGGGGGCCGTGGCGGTTCGCCTTGGGCACTGCGCCCTTGCCGTTGGCCACCAGCAGGCGTCCGCCGTCGGGCGTGGTCCGGACCGAGGTCGGGTACCAGCCCGCCGGGATGAAGCCCATCGGACGGGACTTCCCGGGCTTCTCGGTCTCGAACACGGCCACGCAGTTGTTGCCGGCGTTGGCCACGTAGAGGAATTCGCCGTCGGGCGACAGGGCGAGGGAGTTCGGCGTGGCGCCGGGTTCGTCCTCGGGATGCAGGGCCGCCGAGAGCGTCTCCAGCGTACGGCCGGTCTCCGTGTCGAGCACCGAGACGGTGTTCCGGTTGGCGTTGGCGACGTACAAAACGCGTCCGCCGGAACCGAGCAGCATCTCGTTGGGATGCTCGCCGGTGGCCCAACGCGCCCGGACGGTCCGGGAAGCGAGGTCGATCACGGCCACCTCGGCCCGGCCCCACAGGCTCACGAAGAGACGTCCGTGTTCCTCGTCCGCCAGCACCGCATAGGGCCACGGCGCATCGGGCGCGATCCGTTCCTGGTCCGCGGCGAACCGCTTCTCGATCGCGGCGAGGTCGGAATCGGCGGAGACTTGGGTCCGGCTGAGATCGGTGGCCACGGACCCCGGGGCCAACGGCAGGGTCCAGCCGGGACGTCCCGTCTCGAGGTCGATCGCCGTGACCGACATCCCGAACAGCTCCGCGGCGTACAGCCAACGCCCGCCGGACCCGGCGGCAAGCCCGGCCACGACACCCCGCTCCGCCGAAGGACGCACCTTCAGCACACGGCGGTCGGAGAACTGGCCGTCGGAGAAGGCGAAGGAATGGACGGTCTCGCTGCCGGCGCCGCTGGCGAACACTCGGTTGCCGTCCGCCGAGAACGCGAGGCCGTAGAAGGTCTCCTCCAAGGCCACCCGCTCGACGATCCGTCCGGACGGCAGGGCGAGGGAGACGACTTCATGGCGTCCGTGTCCGGAGTGGAGCACCACCGCATGCTTGCCGGACGGATGGACGATCAGGTTCACGGGGAAGTCGCCGACGGGCACCTGGGTTCCAGCCGGTCGGAGGGACCACTGGTTGGGAAGCAGGATGGAACCGTCGGAACGGGCGCCCGGCAGACTCGGCACCTCGGTGACGGCGGCCCAGCCTGACACGGCGAACGCGAGCAACACGGGAAGCCGGCGAAGCGAGATCCATGAAGACATCCCCGATCCTCCTTCGCCGGGCCGTCTCTGGAAAAGCGACAATCCGGAGACGAGGGGGCGATTCGGGATTCCGGATTCCCGATCGGGGATTGTTGGGATCACTGCATGTCGTAGGAGACGAGGTCACGAGTCTCTGACTTCTCCCATGGCGCTCCCGGCAGCTTGGACCCAAGGGCGTCCGGGGCTTGACGGGCCCGGGGTTTTCCAACGGAGTCGGCCGGCCGTTTTCCATCCCCCGCATGAACTTCGCCGACCCGCGCTTCTGGGAGGTGCTGATCGCCAGCCTGGTGCTGGCCCTCGGCTTCCGAAGGCTGTTCCGGTCCTCCGCCGTCGTCCGTGACGGCGGCTACGATCGCGCCTTCCTCCTCGTGCTCGGCCTGGTCCTGCTCGCGATGGTCAGCTGGCTCAGCTTCGTCATCCACCTGGGCGTCGCCGCGGTCACCCATGCGTTCGTCCGATGGGGCCTCGCCCGGCCCGCCTCCCAGGGACGTTGGCTCCTGGCGTTGATCGTCCCCGTCCAACTGGCGCCGCTGTTCTGGTACAAGTACTCGGGCTTCGTGCTCGACGGCATGCTCGGCGTCCACGGGGTCGCCTTCTCCGGGCTGGTCATCCCGGCCGGCATCTCGTTCTACACCTTCCAGCTCGTCGGCTTCGCTGTGGACACCCTCATTCGCCGCCAGCCGGTGCCGGGGTTGTTCGACTTCTTCAACTTCGCCGGATTCTTCCCCCAGATCGTCGCCGGTCCCATCGAGCGTCGCGACGACCTCCTGCCGCAGATCCAGTCGTTCCGGCTGCGTTGGTCGCCGCAGGACCTCGACGAGGGCGCCCGTTGGATCGCGCTCGGGGCCTTCTTCAAGTTCGCCCTCGCGGACAACCTCGCGGAGCAGTTCCACGGCGACCCGTCGCCGAACCCGTGGACGCTGTGGCTGGCCAACGTCCTTTTCGGACTGCGGATCTACTACGACTTCGCCGGATACAGCCTGGTGGCGCTGGGCATCGCCCGCTGCCTCGGGATCCGCCTCACGATGAACTTCCAGAGCCCCTACTGCGCCACCAGTCCCGGGGAGTTCTGGCGCCGATGGCACATCACGCTGAGCCAATGGTTCCGCGACTACCTCTACGTCCCGCTCGGCGGCGGACGCGTCGCCTGGTGGGCGTTCAACATCGGACTCGTCTTCGTGGTCTCGGGCGTGTGGCACGGTGCGGGATGGAACTTCCTGCTGTGGGGCGCGATCCACGCGGCGTTGCTGGTCGGGTCCCGTCTCGCCGCGCAGTGGAAGGTCCCCCCGGCCGCGGGCTGGGCGGGCACGATGCTCGGCGTGGCCTTCAGCTGGCTGTTCTTCCTCGAGACCCACACGCCGTCCTTGAAGGCGAAGCTGCTGACGCTGATCCAAATCCGCGGCTACTCGGCGGCGAACCTCAAGGGGATGCTCGCCGTGTATGGCGGAGGGGACCTCGTCGCCCTGGCCGGCGTGCTGGCGCTCGCGGCCGCCACCCTCGCCGCCGAGGCCTGGTCCGTGCGGCGGCTCGACCGGCCCTATGCCGTCCTGACAACCCCGCGGGCCCTGACCGTGCTGGTCGTGCTCACCCTCCTGCTCGCACCCGGGAAGAACAATGGCTTCATCTACTTCGCCTTCTGAACCGGCGTCCGGGACTCCCCGGCTCGCCCTGCGACTGCTCGCCACGGCCATGGTGACGTGGGCCGCCTGCGCATCCTACACGGTGCGCCTGAACCCCGAGGTGCGGTTCTTCCACGCGGTCCACCGGGCCAAGCTGGAATGGGAACCGCAGGTCGGCCCGACGAACCGCGTTCTCTTCGTCGCCGGGTCCAGCTGCATGACCTCGCTCGACCCGGTGCACCTGGAGAAGGAACACGGGATCCATGCATTGAACCTCGGTCTCGGTGCCGGGATGGGCCCCCGCTTCCTGGCCCGCTACGCCCTCGACCGCGCCCGGCCGGGCGACCGGATGCTCCTGTCGTTCGAGCAGGGCCTGCTCGCCGGCACGGTCGGATGGGACTCGTTGGGGGTGCAGTTCGCCGCGGCAATCGGGCGGCCGGACCTCCTGGGGGGTCCCGACGGATACGGCTTCACCTCGACCCTCCTGTCGCTGCGCCCGGGCGGGTACCACGTGTTCACGCTGCTCGGGAAGCTGGCGTTGAGGCAGCCGCTCTACCGGTACGGCGCCGCCGAGGTGCGTCCGGGTGGATGGCACGCCGTGGCCGCACGGAGACCGGTGGAATCCCCGGGCATCCTGCCGGACGCGTTGTCGCCGCAGGCCCGGGAATGGCTGCGGGAACTGAAGGCCGAATGCGACCGGAAAGGCATCGAGGTCGCGTACACCCCGCCGTGGCTGTACGGCTCGGGCCACGACGCCTCGGCGATGCGGGAGGCGAACCTGAGGTTCCTGGCCGATGTGGGAACGGTCCTGCCGGTGTTGCGGGACGAGGAGCTGGGGGTGCACACGGAGGTCGGGGACTACGCGGACACGGTGGCGCATCCGACACCGGAGGGCGCCGCGGTGAACACGGACCGGTTGGCCCGGATGGTGGAAGGCTGGCTGGGCCGACGCTAGCCTCCGCGCGCAGCGCCTTGGAGTGCGCCAGTCCCTGGCGCTTTTCCACCCGTGGATGCCGGCGACGGTTGTTGCTGCATCCGTCCCAGAGCGCGCCTGCAGCCCGATCCGGGGGGCCTGAAATTCCTTCCCACTCCGCCACCGGTTCGCACACTCCGCGCCGCACATGAGTTCCAAGACCTATCGGATCGCCGCGTTGGCCGGCGACGGCATCGGACCCGAGGTGATGCGCGAGGCGTTGAACGTCCTCCGCGCCATCGGCACGCGGTTCTCGCTCTCCTTCGAAATCACCGAGGCCCCGGTCGGCTGGGCGGGAATCGACGCCGCCGGCAAGGCGCTTCCCGACGCCACCCTCGAGCTCTGCCGCAACAGCGACTCGATCCTCTTCGGTTCGGTGGGGCTTCCCGACCGCGACCCGACCATCCCCAAGGACCAGCGCCCGGAACGCGCCGCGCTGCTGCGCATCCGCAAGGAGTTCGGCCTGTTCGCCAACCTCCGTCCGGTCCAGCTGCCCAAGGCGCTCGCCCATGCCTGCCCGCTCCGTCCGGAGCGCCAGGGCGACGGCATCGACATCCTCGTCGTGCGTGAACTCACCGGCGGCATGTACTTCGGCCAGCCGAAGAAGACCGAGGACCTCGGCAACGGCCAGCAACGCGCCATCGACACGATGGTGTACACGACGCCCGAGATCGAACGGATCGCCCACGTCGGCTTCAAGGCCGCGCGCCTTCGCCGGAAGAAGCTCACCAGCATCGACAAGGCGAACGTGCTCGAGAACGGCGTCCTGTGGCGCGAGGTCGTCACCCGCGTCGGCAAGGAGTACCCGGATGTCGCCCTGGAACACATGTTCGTCGACAACGGCGCCATGCAGCTGATGTTGCGTCCCACCCAGTTCGACGTGGTGCTCTGCGAGAACATGTTCGGCGACATCCTCAGCGACGAGGCGGCCGCCCTGGCCGGTTCGCTGGGGATGCTTCCGAGCGCCAGCCTCGGCGCGACCAGCGCGGAGCAGACCTTCGGCTTCTACGAGCCCGCCGGCGGCACCGCCCCGGACATCGCCGGCAAGGACCTGGCGAACCCGATCGCACAGATCCTCTCCGTGGCGCTGATGCTCCGCTACAGCTTCGGCCTGAACGCCGCCGCGGACGCGGTGGACGCCGCGGTCGGGAAGGCCATCGCCCAAGGCCTGCGCACCGGTGACATCCACTCCGCCACCGACGCCGCGGCCCGTCGCGTCGGCACCCGTGAGATGGGCGCCGCCATCGTCGCCGCGATCTGACCGACACGATGAGGATCGCCGTCGTCGGATGCGGGGCGTTGGGGAGCTACTATGGCGCGCGTCTCGCCAAGGCGGGACGCGACGTCACGTTCCTGCTGCGCTCGGACTTCGAGACGGTGCGTGAACACGGCGTGCGGGTGCAGAGCGCGGACGGCGACTTCCACATCCATCCGCGCTGCGCCCGGACGCCCGGGGAGATCGGTCCGGTGGACCTGGTCCTGATCGGGCTCAAGACGACGGCGAACGGCACGTTCGCGGAACTGCTTCCGCCGTTGGTCGGCCCCTCCACGGCGCTGCTGACGCTGCAGAACGGGCTCGGCAACGAGGAGGCGTTGGCGGCGCTGTTCCCGGTGCGTCAGGTGATGGGGGGACTCTGCTTCGTCAGCATCAACCGCCTTGAGCCCGGCGTGATCCGTCACATCGACAACGGCCGCATCGTGCTCGGCGAGTTCCGGCGCTGGCCGGAGCCGCGGACCCACGGCGTCGCCGCGATGTTCCGCGAGGCCGGCGTCCCCAGCGACGTTTCCGCCGACATCATCGGGACGCACTGGCAGAAGCTGGTCTGGAACATCCCGTTCAACGGCCTCGGCGTCGCCGGCACCGCGGGAATCGGAGCCGTCCGGTCGGGGACCGTGGACCCGGGGCGCCCGTCCGATCCCGTGCTCTCCGCCGCGGCCCTGTTGCGCGATCCGGAATGGCGGGCGCTGCTGCGGGAACTCATGGCCGAGACCATCGCGGTCGCCAACGCCCTCGGACACAAGATCGATCCCGGCTACGCGGACAGCGAGCTGGAGCGCACCCAGGCCATGGGGGCCTACAAGGCCTCGACGCTGATCGACTTCGAACGCGGACGTCCGATGGAACTGGAGTCGATCTTCTTCTTCCCGCAGTCCGAGGCGCGCCGCGCGAAGGTTCCGACCCCGCGGATGGACGCCATGTGCTCCGTGTTGCGGTCTCTCGGGTCTCGTCCGACGTCCGCACGCTGAACCCCGGGGAGCCGGAGCCACGGGCCGACGTCCACCTCAGCGGAGTCCGACCTCGCCGACGTCCATCCACCCGGCCGGATCCGCGTCGCTGCCACGGTTGGCGAAGCGGAGCGGACGGCCACCCGACATCGGATTCGGAACCGCAATCCCCACCCGGAGCGGGCCGACGGAACCGGAAGGAATCACGAAAGCGGTCTCCGCCGTGACGGTCTCCGCCGGCATGATCTTGGCGAGGGACAATGGAAAGACCGCTTCCACGGGCTCGCCTCCCGATCGGATCACGCGGACCCGCACCGGCCAGTCCGCATGGAACGGAGCCACGCCCCGGTTGCTCAGGGTGACCCGAACCGAAAGTCGACCCGGGGCGGATTCCAGGACGGCCTCCGTCACTTCGATCTCGTACCCAAGGCTGCGCGCCGCCGCGATCGCGCGCTCCCGTTCGGAAGGCGTCATCGGACGCGAGATGCTCGAGTCCATCAGCCACGAGACATGGGTCTCCGCGACGCACCGCGCGAAGTCCTGGGCCTTCTCGCACCCGCCCTCCTTCCACAGGCACGGCCAGAGTTCGGGGCGGATCTCCCCGCCGATCGGCGCGGTCCGCCAACGCTGCATCACGTCCGCCCCGGCCCGTCGCATCAGGGCCATGTAGAACCAGGAATCCTGACGTCGGCCGGTCTCCAAGGTCGCCCAGGCAAAGGAGTCGTCATGGTAGCCGAGGCGGCGTCCGACGTTGGACGCGTAGACCCCGTCGTCCGCGCCCGCCGGGTACCGCAGCAGCACGGGCGTCCGCCGGAACGCCGCCTCGTAGGCGTCCATCACCTCGGCCTGCACCGCCTTCGAGGCAAACCACTCGGCGTGGGGATGCGTGTGCCACTCGCCCCAACTGCCCAGGAGCCCCGCGGTGACGAACCCGATGCGGGGATCGCCGTCGTAGCGTCTGCCCAGGGCCGCGATGAAGCGCTTCAAGGCCGACCGCAGACGCGGATCCTCGTAGTCCGGCGTCCGGTCCGTCTCCGCCGCGCCGTCCCTCGCATCGGCCCCGCTCCAACCCCGGAGCTTCAGTCCGTCGGCGACCAGCCACGCCGGCACACCGGTGGGGCGCTTGGGATACTCCATCCAGATCCGGAAGACCGTCTGGCAGCCCCGCGACGCGACGTCGTCGAGCAAGCGTTCCATCGGCCCCCAGTCGAACTCCGACGGGCCGACCATCAGTTCCGACAGCGCGAGGTAGCCGAACTCGAGCGAGTGGGGGAAATCGCGGGCCTTGCCGGCGTAGGGGACGAATCCCTTGAGCGGATTGTCGGCAGGCCCGGGCGCGGGTGCCGGACGCACCACCACCGTCTCGGCCCGGAGCGTCGACGAAGGCAACGACGGCGTGAGAAGCCCGAGTCCCGCGCAAATCAGCAGGATCAGGTTCCGAAGACGACGGAGTTGGGAAGACATGGAAGGCAGGACTCCACGCTGGCCACACAGGTCCGGTCTGGCAACCGGTCGGGCAGGAAGAATCGGGATTTCCGAAGGGAGAGGCGACCACCGACCGGAGGCTTCGCGGCGTTGCTCGAGGGGTTCTTCCGCCTTGTCGGCTCAGGTGCAACCGCCCGGGCCGCGATGTCGGCTGAAATGGATCTCGGCCTCGAGGCCGCGGAGTCCGGGATCGCGTTCCACGATCCTGACCAACGTCCCAAACAGGTCGGTGACCCCATGCCGCTCGGACAGCGCATCGTGACGGTTCGAGTCCGAGAGGAGCAGGTGCACCATCTCGACGGAACGGACCTCCAGGCGGATCCGTTCGCGGCCGCGGAGCACCGTCCCGAATCCCTCCCAATCCGAAAGGTCCACGGTGTGGTCGTAGTCCGAGGCCTCAGGCCGGACCCGGACTCCCAGCGCGGCGAGGACCGGATCCAGCAGGATCTCGAAGTCGTAGACCAACCAGGGTGCCCCTTCGCGGCAAAGGCCGAGGAGGCCGCGCCGAAGCTCCGCGGACTTCGTGTAGAACAGCGATCCCGCGAAGGCGACCACGTCGAACGGAGAACCCGGCAGCGCGCCCGGCACGGCCCCGGTTCCGGAACGGTACACGACCCGCGGATGCGGCTCGGCGCGTTCCAGCATCGAGATGCTCGGGTCGATGCCCGTCACCGATCGGCAATGACGGGCGAGGGCGACGGACGAGATCCCGGTGCCGCAGCCGACGTCGAGTCCGGACGCGAATTCCTCCGAGGGACCGACCAGCCGTTCGAGGATCCGCGGGTGGAGCGGCGGACGGTACGCGGCATAGTGTTGCGCCGCGGTGCTGTCGTAGCGTTCGCCCATGGTCGGCCCGCGGCGAATCGCCGGCGGAGGATCGGAGAGCCGCTTCCCGAAGGCTCAGGCCTTCTGCGGGATCATGCCGGTCTGACGGGCGTAGTCGAAGATGCCACCGGCATCCACCACCGGCCGGACCTCGCCGAGCGGCTTGAGGCCATAGACCTTGCCGGTGCCCTCGTGGCGGATGGTGTTCGCGTCGATGTCGATCGTCGCGAGGTCGCCCGTCTTGAAGATCTCGCACAGGCGGTCCGCGGTCTCGATCGGGTACAGCTCGCCGGTGGCGACGCAGTTGCGGAAGAAGATGCGGGCGTAGCTCTCCGCCACCACGGCCTGGCAGTTGGCCGAGCCCATGGCGATCGGGGCGTGCTCACGCGAGCTGCCGCAGCCGAAGTTCCGGCCGGCGATGACGATCGGGTAGTCGGTGTCCAGCGCGCCCTCCTTCACGAAGCGCGTCGGATACAGCGCCTCCGGCAGTCCCCAAAGGGCGTAGGAACCCAGCTTCTCGTACTCCTCGGCGATCGTGGGGATCAGGTTGAGGAACTGGGCCGGGATGATCTGGTCGGTGTCGATGTTGTCCCGCACCACGAATACCGGTCCCGAAAAGGTCGATTGCATCGCGCCCAATCTGGCGGAGCCCGCGCCGGTCCGGCAAACCGAAATTCCAGCGGCCGATCCCGGCCGGCCGGCATCCGATGCCATCGCTGCACACCAGCGGTTTGCGGCCGATTCCCAAGTCATCCGGTCGTCTCTCGGAGTTTTCCGCGATTGATTCAGGACCGGCTCCGGCGATACTGGGAAGCCGTCCTTGCGACGCGATCAGAACCATTGAAATGAGCACCGCTGCCCCGACCGAGAAGAAGCCGTCCCGCAACGAGGAACTGAAGACCGCCATCCCCACGTTGGCGGGCAACATCGCCGCCACGCTGGCGGACAGCTCGGCCGCCTGTTTCTCGGCGGACGACGAGCAGTTCCTGAAGTTCCACGGCATCTACCAGCAGGACGACCGGGACCTGCGCAAGACCGGCAAGCTCTACATCTGGATGATCCGCGGCCGCATCCCCGGCGGCGTGCTGTCGGCGAAGCAGTGGATCGCCATGGACGACCTCGCCACCCAGCGGGCGAACAACACGCTCCGGGTGACCACCCGCCAGAGCATCCAGTTCCACGGCGTGGTGAAGGACCGCCTCGGTCCCCTGATGAAGGAGATCAACCAGGCGATGGTCGACACCCTGGCCGCGTGCGGCGACGTGAACCGCAACGTCATGGCCTCGCCGGCCCCGGCGATCAGCGTGGCCCGCCAGCAGGTGTTCGAGGACTCCAAGCTCGTCTCCGAGAAGCTCCTGCCCCAGACCAAGGCCTACCACTCCATCTGGGTGGACGGCGTCCAGCTCAACCTGGACTCGGCCGAGAACAAGGACTTCGTCGACCCGCTCTACGGCAAGACCTACCTGCCGCGGAAGTTCAAGACCGCCTTCGTCATCCCGCCGGTCAACGACGTCGACCTGTTCACCAACTGCCTCGGCTTCGTCGCCATCATCGAGAACGACCAGGTCGTCGGCTACAACCTGACCGCCGGCGGCGGCATGGGCCGCAGCCACGGCAACACGATCACCTACCCGCGCCTCGCGGACGTGGTCGGCTACTTCCCGCGTCATCGCCTCGTCGACGTCGCCAAGGCGGTCCTCACCGTCCACCGCGACTTCGGCGACCGCACCGACCGCAAGCACGCCCGTCTCAAGTACGTCCTGCAGGAGAAGGGCGTGGAATGGTTCCGCGCCGAGGTCGAGGCCCGCATCGGCGCCAAGCTCGAGGATGCGAAGCCGGTCCGCTTCATCACCACCAGCGACACCTACGGCTGGCAGAAGGGCATGGACGGGAAGTGGTTCCTGACGCTGTTCGTCTCCTCGGGCCGCATCAAGGACACGGAGACGGTCCTGCAGAAGACCGCGCTGCGCCGTGTGGCCGAGCGCTTCGACTCCGTCGAGTTCCGCCTGTCGGCGAACCAGAACGTCCTGCTCTGCAACGTCTCCGACGCCGAGAAGGACGGCATCACCGCCCTGCTCCACGAGCACGGCGTGAAGACCGAGAAGCAGGCGGGCATCCTGCACCTCGCCGCGATGTCCTGCCCGTCCATGCCGACCTGCGGACTCGGCCTCGCCGAATCCGAGCGTTTCCTCCCGTCGCTGCTCGACCGCATCCAGGCGCTCACCGCCGAGGTCGGCATCGGCGACCAGGAGATCATCATCCGCATGACCGGCTGCCCCAACGGCTGCGCCCGTCCGTACATGGCCGAGATCGGCTTCGTCGGGAAGGGCCCGGGCCGCTACCAGGTGTGGCTCGGCGGCAACGAGAACGGCACCCGCCTCAACAAGGTGTGGAAGGAGATGATGAAGGACACCGAGATCGAGACCGAGCTGCGCCCGTTGCTCCTCCGGTTCAAGTCCGAGCGCCTCGACGGCGAACGCTTCGGCGACTGGGTTGAGCGGGTGTTCTGGAAGGAGGCAGGCCCCCAGGCCTGAATTGAATCCTCCGAGACGGAACGCATCCTCGCACCATGCAGGCCCCCAGGAAGCGGTTGATCCAGCCGACGGTCGCCTTCTCGGCCTCCTTCGAGGAGTCCGACCGCAAGGACAGGGAGTTCTGGCGGTCCCGGACCTCCCAGGAACGGCTGTGGCACCTCGAGTTCCTCCGCGAACTGAACTATGGACCCGAGACATCTACCCATCGACTTCCGAGAGTTCCTCGAGTGTCTCAACGGAAGTGGGGCTGAGTATCTCCTGGTCGGAGGCCATGCGGTCTGCTTCCACGGTTACGCCCGGATGACCTCGGACATGGACGTCTGGTTCGGTGCGACCCCGGAGAATGCCGAACGGGTTCTCAAGGCGGTCCGAAGGTTCTTCGGGGATGAGATGGCGGGACTGACCGTGGAACAGCTTCTGGACCCCGGTCACGTCACCCACTTCGGGGCCCGGCCGTACCTGATCGAATTGCTGAACCGTGTCTCGGGAGGCGACTTCGAGAAGGCATGGAGGAATCGGGTCCAGGTCGTCCACGATGGGATCCCGATCAACTTCATCGGTCTCGAGGACCTGCTCCTGAACAAGCGTGCGAGCGGCCGGAGCAAGGACAGCGCCGACATCGAGAACCTGACCTGATTTCAAATGACCACCGAACAGATCGCCCAGGCCAACGCCGAACTGCGTGGCCTTCCCGCCCTCGACGTCGTCCGTTGGGGCCTCGAGCAGGCCCGCGGCCGCGCCGTCGTCTCCACCAACTTCCGGCCCTACGAGGCCGTGATCCTGCACCTCGTCACCCGGATCCAACCCGACATCCGGGTCCTCTGGGTCGACCACGGCTACAACCGCGCGGCCACCTACCGCCATGCGGAGGACCTGAGGAAGCGGCTCGGGCTCAACATCCACGCCTACCTGCCCCGTCTGACCCCGGCCCACTACGACGCCGTCCATGGCGGCATGCCGGAGCCGACCCCGGAGAACGAGGAGCGGATCAAGGCGTTCAGCACCGTGATGAAGCTGGAGCCGTTCCAGCGCGGCATGCGCGAGATGGCGCCGACCGTCTGGATCACGGCGTTGCGCAAGGTGCAGAACCCGAACCGCGCCGGACTCGACATCGTCGGCGCCGACGGGAACTTCGGCGCCGAGATCAAGCTGAGCCCGGTGTTCCACTGGAGCGACGCCGAGATGGAGGCCTACCTGAAGGCGAACGACCTGCCGAACGAGTGGGACTACTTCGATCCCGCCAAGGCCGACGAAAAGCGCGAATGCGGCCTCCACGCCGGCTGGGGAGGCAAGGCGGTCAAGGGTTGAAGGGTTGAAGGGTTGAAGGGTTGAAGGGTTCAACGGTTCAACGATTCAACGATTCAACGGTTCAACGGTTCAAGGGTTCAACGGTTCAACGGTTCACACAAAAGGGAAACGAGATGGCATCGATGGAAATCCAAGGGGAAGGAGGCTTCCGGACTTTCGAGGATTTGGAGGTCTACCGCTTCGCCAGGGAGTTCCGGAGGGAACTCTACGCTGTGGCGCGCAAGCTCCCCGCGGAGGAGCGCTTTGCGCTGGGAGACCAGATCCGGCGGGCCGCCGTTTCCCTGACCAACAACATCGCCGAAGGCCATGGGCGTTACCATTTCCAGGAGCAGATCCGGTTTCTCCTGATCGCCCGAGGCTCCCTTGAGGAACTCATCGACGACCTGAATACCTGTCTCGATGAATCCTACCTACCTGCGGAGGAAGTCGAACGGCTTCGAGTCTTGGGATGGCGGGTCCATCGGATCCTCGCGGGCTATCTCCGACACCTACGCCAACGCCGTGACGACGACCAAGTCGGCTTGAAGGAACCCACGGTTCCCTACCGAACCTGCTGGAACGCCCCCGAAATCCCAGCCGACTAACCCTTCAACCCTTCAACCCTTCAACCCTTCAACCCTTCAACCCTTCATCCCTTCATCCCTTCATCCTTTCCCCCGCTCACCAGCATCCTTCATGAGCAGCTACCATCTCGACCATCTCCAGCACCTTGAGACCGAGGCCATCCACATCCTGCGGGAGGTGGCCGCCGAGTTCGAACGCCCAGCGATCCTCTTCTCCGGGGGCAAGGACTCCATCTGCATCCTCCGCCTCGCCGAGAAGGCGTTCCGTCCGTCGGACATCCCGATGCCCTTCCTCAACGTCGAGACCGGCCACGAGTTCCCCGAACTCATCGAGTTCCGCGACCGCCGGGCGAAGGAGCTGGGGGCGAAGCTGATCGTCCGCACCGTGGACCAGGCCATCGCCAACGGCAGCGCCACCCCGGCACCCGGCGAGGTCAGCCGCAACCGGCTCCAGATCCCCGTGCTGCTCGGCGCCATCGAGGAGTTCCGCTTCGACTGCTGCATCGGCGGCGCCCGGCGCGACGAGGAGAAGGCCCGCGCCAAGGAACGGTTCTTCAGCTTCCGCGACGCCTTCGGACAGTGGGACCCCAAGAACCAGCGTCCCGAGATCTGGAACCTCTACAACGCCCGCCTCAACGCCGCGGAGAACATGCGCGTGTTCCCGCTCTCCAACTGGACCGAGATGGACGTCTGGGAATACATCCAGCGCGAGAAGCTCGAGGTCCCGAACATCTACTTCAGCCACCACCGCGAGTGCTTCCGACGCGGCGGACAGTGGCTGCCCGTGCCGCCGGAACACACCGACGCCACCCGGCCCGATCCCTACGCCGGCGCCCGCCCGCGTCCGAACGAGACGGTGAAGTCCATGGTCGTCCGCGTCCGCACCATCGCCGACATGATCAGCACCGGCATGATCGAGAGCCCGGCGGAGTCGGTGTCCGACATCATCACCGAGATCGCCGCGGCGCGGGTCACCGAACGGGGCACCCGCAACGACGACAAGGCGAGCGAGGCCGCCATGGAAGACCGCAAGAAGGCCGGCTACTTCTGAGCTGGCGGGCCGACCCGGATCCCCCCTCCGGATCCGGGTCGGCCCTGGTTCCGCTCATTCGAAGACGACCCGGACGAATCGCTGCGGCTTCGCGGCATCATCTCCCAGCTCGAACTCGTCGGCGCTGCCGGCAGGAACCGCTGGCAGCCGCAACCACGCCCGAAGGTCCTCCGACACCTCGAACGCAACGGGGCGCACCGGAGGTGTCCCCGCACGAGGCGCCCCGATTCGGACACGAAACCTGCCACCGTCGGGCCAGGCACCGCCAACGGGCGTCACAGGGGGCAATTGATCCAAGGGCAGCACCGTGAGCCGTGCCCACGCGCTGTCCCGGGCGCCGGACCCGTTGGAGACCCGGCACCGGTAATCCCCGGCCGACTCCATGCCGACTCCGGCGATCTCGAGCTGTGGCCCCGTGGCCAGGGGCAGGAGCCGTTCGCCATGCCACCATTCGAAGCGGAGGGATTCGCCCTCTGCGCGGACCCGGAACACGGCTCTTCCTCCGACGAAGACCGAGATCGGCGACGGATCCGACAGTATCGTCGGTGGCAGGTCGATGGACGGGGTGACGGTGACCCGGACCGGGATGGTTTCGAAGAATCCCGCGTCGTTGCCCACGAACACATGGTACTCTCCGGAGTCGAGGAGGGTCGCCGAATCGACCCGGAGATCGGCCAGTGTGTGCTCGGGAAGCCACTCGAAGTTCCGGTACCAACGGATCCGGAAGGGGCCGGTGCCGAGGAATCCCACGGAGAGCTGGAACGGTTTCCCCACCAGCACGGTCAGCGGTTCCGGCGGCACGACCAACGTCGGCGCCACCATCCTGGGATCCACGACGAGCGTCGCCCAAGCCGTGTGGATCTCCGCACCCAGCCGGCGGATCCGGCACCGGTACCTCCCGGCCTGCGCCGGCACGACGGAACCCAGCATCAGGACCGGTTCCGTCCGACCCGACAACACCCGGTCCTCTAGGAACCACTGGAACTCGCTGCCATCCAGGGGATCGACGACGACTTCAAGACGTGCGGTGTCACCCTCGACGACACGGACATCCCGGGGTTCCGCCACGATGCGGGGTGCACCGGCATTGGTGACGGTGAGGGTCGCCCGAGCGCTGCGGACGAGGCCGTTGGTATTCGAGACCTCGACCCAGTACTCGCCCGCGTCCTCCAACCGGACCGCAGACAGAGACAGCTCGCGGGAGCCCTGACCGACGACGTTCGTCTCTCCCCGGAACCACCGGTAGAGGAGCGTCGGGGTTCCAGCCGCCTGGACCGACAGGACCACGTCGGTGCCCGAGGCCACGACGCGGTCTCGGGGACCATCCAGGATATAGGGATCCGTCGGGATCCCCTGCCCGCCCGAGCGGAAGAGCCTGAAGGCATCGACACCGACGAGTCCGCCGCTCGAGCGGTCGACGGCGATGTTGCCAACCTGGACGAACCGGGCCTCCCACCACAGGCCGTCCTGCGGGTCCGTGGGCAGTTCGCGAAACTCCTGGCCGAACGGAGTCTCGATCACCTCGATGTTCCGGGGGCGTCCG
Source organism: Verrucomicrobiales bacterium (assembly GCA_027488845.1). Classification (GTDB taxonomy): domain Bacteria; phylum Verrucomicrobiota; class Verrucomicrobiia; order Limisphaerales; family UBA9464; genus SXXZ01. The sequence continues at coordinate 131,451 of JAIYBC010000004.1, forward strand.
CCGGCAAGTGTGGACACCTGGCCGCTGCCGAGGTCGATCAGCGCCAAACGTGTGCCGAGCCCGAGGACGAGGTGCTGGGAGCCGAGGTCGACGAGATGGCCACTTCCCAGATCGACGGGTGGCCCGACGAGGGCGACGTCGAGCGCGCCGTCGGCGAGACCGGAGGTGGGGACGTTCGTGGCGCCGACATCCCAGCCGAAGCGGGTTCGGATCGTCCCGTCTGGCGAGAGGTGGCGGAGTTTCCGGTGGTCCCAGAGCCAGACGCCACCCCGGAACGGCGAATCGCCAAAGGGATTCAGTGCGTCCGGCCTTGGGCCGCGACAGATGCCGGTGATCCGGAAGACAGCTCCGTTGGTCCCCGGACCGTCTGCCTGACGGTACGGCGGAAAGGGGTTCTGGCCCTCGTTCGCGAAGACCGTGACGATGCGTCCGCCGATCAGGCGCCGAACCACCTGACCGAACTCCACCCACCACAGCTCACCCTCGTGGGTGACGGTCATGGCACCGACGGATCCGATGCCCGCCGGGTTGGCGGGCACCACCGGATCGCCGTCGGCGGCGAAGCGGATGTCGCCGTCACGGATGCCGGTGGCCGGCGCGATCGTGAACATGTTGCCCTCGGAATCCATCCGTCGAAGGCCCATTTCGTCCGCGAAGTAGACCAGACCGTCGGAGCCGACCGCCAGGGCGGTCACGTTCCTGAAGTGCGCGGTTCCGGGGCGTCCGTCCCGGAGCTCGTTGCCGGGACGTCCCTCGACCACGGTCCGGACCACGCCGGCCGAAGAGACCGCGCGGATGCGCGCCGGGAGGACGTCGAATCCACGGATCACCTCGTCATCGGCGACCCAAGCCGCACCGTCCGGCGCGACCGCCAGGGCCACCGGTCGGCGGAACCCGGCGTTCGTCCCGGCTCCGTCGGATTCCAGGCGGGCGTTGCCGACGAAAGTGGAGAACCGGGTGCCGGGCCACGTGTAGCGGTACGACCTCAGCACCGGGGGATCCTCGGGCGGCACAGGAAACCGGTTGGACTCCGGGAAAAGCGTGGCGTGGGCCGCAACGGAGGAACCGGCCACGACAAGAAGAAAACGAAGCAGCAGCGTCGCTCCGGCGGCCCACTTTGAGAGCACAAGGCGGATGTGTCTTTTCACATCCACAAGATCGGCAATCCCGGTGCCATTTGGAGGACGCCCGCATCCGGGAAAACCCCGATGGGTGCGGTCGCCGTTCAGCAGGAGGGAAGCCACCCGGAACGGATTCCCTCAGCCACGGCGGCGGCGACATTCGGAACTCCCAGCTTGATGAAGAGATGGCTTCGATGGGTCTCGACAGTCTTCAACCCGATGCCAAGAAGGGCGGCTACTTCCGCCGTGGTCCGCCCTTCGGCAAGGTGGCGGAGCACCTCCAGTTCCCGAGGGGATGGCCCAAGGGAGACCATAGCCTCCCGCAGTCCGTCCTTCGGGATACCGCTGCTGATGAAGACCTCTCCCTCGGAGACCGCGGCCACGGCCGTGAGGAGATCGTCGACGGCGTCGCCCTTGAGGACCCATCCGGAGGCGCCAGCCCTCAAGGCTTCGGCCACCAGCGAAGGCGCCCCAAAACTGCTCAGAAGCACCAGAGCCGGCACCGTCCCGCCGGAGAAGCTCCGGACCAGGTCCAGTCCGGTGATTCCACCCATCTGATGGTCCAGGATGGCCACGTCGACGGGAGTCGATCGGAGTTGCTCCAGGGCCTCTCGGCCATCGGCACAGCTGGCGACCAGATGGAACCGCCCACCGCCCCGCGAGTCGAAGAGCGCCTCGAGGCCTGCGCGGAACAAGGCGTGGTCGTCTGCGATCAGGACACGGATGGGCGTCATCGGCTTTCCCCCTTCAGGTGTTCGGCGACAGGGAAGCGGACTTCGAGCCGGCAGCCGGCGCCGGGGCTGGATCGGATGCTGAACTGAGCTCCACACAGCAGGGCCCGGTCGCGCAGGTATCCCAATCCGAGTCGGCCCGAAGCCTTGGAAGGATCGAATCCACAGCCGTCGTCCTCGACGCGGAGTCGGATCCTGGTGTCTTCGGATTCCAGCGAAACGCGGATCCGGTCCGCACGGGCGTGGCGAATGGCATTGCGGACGGCTTCCTGGGTCATCCGATGGACTTGCTCGAGGGCGGCAATTTCCAACCGCTGGATGGAACCGGCCTCGACCTGGACCTCGACCACGGGCTTCCCGTCGGCGCGGGACATGGACCGGATTGCATGCTCGACCGCGGAGGTGTCGGAGCCGATCGGCTGCAGATCGGCGGAAAGCCGGCGAATCTCGGAGACGGCGCCGCCGAGGACTCCGGCGAGCTCGGAGGCCCACGGTGCGGCCGCCCCCTGGAGTCGCGTCTGGAGGCGCACCGCCTCCAGATCCTGGGCGATGCCGTCGTGGAGTTCGATGCCGATGCGGCGGCGCTCCTCGAGGTGCGCCTGCAACAGCCTCTCGCGCCAGGCGGATTCACGGATCTGCGCGAGGCGCTGCGCCCGAAGGGTCAGGCCGCCGAGAGAAAGGACCCAGGCCGGGGCGAGGATGTCGGAGAACCAAAGGGGAAGTGCGGCGAAGGGAATCCCCCCGAACCAGGCCGGAAGCAGCTGCAACGCCGCGAGTACCAGCTGGACCGTCCAGGCCGCCATCAGGACCCGGGCGTCGGGGTCGCCGTCCCGGTGGGCGGAGAGGCCGAGCCCATAGACCGCCGTGGCGACGGCGGCGAGGACGCCCGCAAGTCCGGCAACCGCCCAACCATGACCCAACGCCGACAGGCGTCCGAATCCGAGGACATAGGCACAAGTCACCCCGACCAAGGTCCAATCGATCCAGCGTCGGGCGGGCCGGAAGACGGAGCGGAAGTGTCCGTAGAAGCACAGTGGAAGGAGAAGGGTCAGCAAGCCTTCCACGAACCGCGGGACGCCGCCGGATCCGAGCCATTCCACCAGCCAAGGCGAACGGAAGAGACCCAGGAGTCCGAGACACACGGTGGGAGCCGACGCCCCGAGCAGTTCGCGGGCACGCCAACCGGAGGCCCTGCCCGCCCAGAGGAGGACCGTCCAGATTCCGCAGAGGGCGACGGAGCCGCCCCGGAGCATGGAACGTCCGAGCTCGCGGACTCGTCGGTGGTGTTCCAGATCCTGTGGCAGGAAGATCCCGGCTGGGCCACCGACCATTCCGGCGGCACCGGCCGTGTTCACGAAGCGGATCTCAATGCGGTTCGAACTTCCGGGCCCGATCCGGATGCGGTCCCGTTCCACCAAGCCCCAGAGCAGGGATCCGGGTGAGGGCGTCCCCGGTCGATCGAGCGATCCGGCCTGCGCTATTCGCTCCCCGTTCCAGAGCAGTTCCGCGGCGTTGCCGACATTGCCGACCGACACCGCAAACGGTCCCCTCGGCGAAAGTTCGGGGACCGTGACATCGGCGACGATCCGGCCGCGATGCCCCACGCCGGACCATCCCTGCCGCTGCAACGGAACGCCGAAACGGATCGGGATGCCGGAATCCGATGTGCCCCCGGAATCCGGGGCTCCCGCGTGGAAGCGGCAGTCGAGGAGGCTCCAAGCCTGCGGTGGATTCCCGACGTCTGGCACCAAGGAGCAACCCATCAACAGCCATGGCAGGAGCCACGGCAGGAAGGCGCGGCCTGCGGAGTTCACCGGCGAATCCGTACCTCCCCCCGCCGGTCCACACAAGGCGGACGGGCGGGATGGAGGAGGAGGAGGAAGCCTACTGCTCCTCGATGAACTTGATCTTCCGGCCCTTCTCCGACCGGCGGCGCAGGCCCTCGTCGAGGATCTTCTTGCGCAGGCGGAGGCTCTTCGGCGTGGCCTCGACGTACTCGTCGACGTCGATGTACTCCAACGCGCGCTCGAGGCTCAGCTTCAGGGGCGGGTTGAGCTGGATGCCCTTGCCGTCGCCCTGCGAACGCATGTTGGTCAGCTTCTTCTCCTTCACCGGGTTCACCGGGATGTCGTTCTCGCGGGCGTTCTCGCCGACGATCATGCCGACGTAGATCTGGTCGCCGGCCTCGACCATGAGGCGGCCGCGTTCCTGGACCATGTTCAGCGCGTAGGAGGTGGCCTCGCCGGTGTCCATGGAGACCAGGGAACCGTTCTTGCGGGCCGCGATCTCGCCGCGGTCGGTGCCGTACTCGTGGAAGAGGTGGCTCATGACGCCCATGCCCTTGGTCATGTTGACCAGGTCGGTCTCGAAGCCGATCAGGCCGCGGGTCGGGGCCAGAGCCTCGACGGAGACCTGGCTGCCGACGTGGGACATGTTCGTGATCGTCGCCTTGCGGAAGGAGAGGTTCTCCATCACGGCGCCGAGGTTCTCGTTGGGGACCTCGACGTACACCTTCTCGATCGGCTCCAGGGGTTCGCCGTCCGGGCCCTTCTTCCAGAGCACCTCGGGCCGGCTGACCAGCACCTCGTAGCCCTCGCGACGCATCTGCTCGACGAGGATCGCGATCTGCATCTCGCCGCGGCCGGCGACCGAGAACACCTTCGGATCGCTCGTCTGGGCGATGCGCAGGGCGACGTTCGTCCGGATCTCCTTCACGAGGCGGTCCCAGATGTGGCGGGCGGTCACCAGCTTGCCCTCCTGGCCGGCCAGCGGGCCGTCGTTGACGGCGAACTCCATCTGGATGGTCGGGGGATCGATGGGGATGTACGGCAGCGCCGGACGCGCCTCGCTGTCGCAGATGGTCTCGCCGATGAAGACGTCCTCGAAGCCGGCGATGCCGACGATGTCGCCGGCGGAGGCGTCGCCGATCTCGACGCGCTTCATGCCCTCGAAGTGGTAGATCATCGTGATCTTGCCCTTGGAGATGCGGCCGTGGCCGTGGCGGCAGATGGCGGGATCGCCGACCTTCACCTTGCCCTCGACGATCTTGCCGAAGGCGATACGGCCCATGTACTCGGAGTAGTCGAGGTTGGCGACCAGCAGCTGGAAGCCTTCGCCCGCCTTGGCGCGCGGGGGCGGGATGTGCTTCACGATGGCGTCGAAGAGCGGTTCCATCGTCTTCGACTCGTGCTCGAGCTCGAGCTTGGCGTAACCCTGCTTGGCCGAGCAGTAGATGAACGGGAAGTCGAGCTGCTCGTCGGTCGCGTTGAGGCTCATGAAGAGCTCGAACACGAGGTCGAGCACCTTCTTGGGGTTGGCGTTGTCGCGGTCGATCTTGTTGATGACCACGATCGGCTTCGCACCGGCCTCGAGCGCCTTGCGCAACACGAAGCGGGTCTGCGCCTGCGGACCCTCGGCGGAATCGACGACGAGGAGCACGCCGTCGATCATGTTCATGATGCGCTCCACCTCGCCGCCGAAGTCGGCGTGTCCCGGGGTGTCCACGATGTTGACGTGGTTGTCCTTGTACTTGAACGCCGCGTTCTTGGCCCGGATGGTGATGCCCTTCTCCTTCTCAAGGTCCATCGAGTCCATGAGGCGCTCGACCTGGGTCTCCGCCTGGTTCTGCCGGAAGGTTCCGGACTGCTTGAGGAGGCAATCGACCAGGGTCGTCTTGCCGTGATCGACGTGGGCGATGATCGCGATGTTTCGGATGTGCTGCATAAAAGCCGTGTCCCCTATAGGGCCGCGCAGAATGGCCAGCTCAGGGCAAACGTCAAGGTGGGTAACGGGAACCGCTGGGATTTGACAGGAAGGAAACAGATCCGGTTCGACCCCGTAACTCCACCCCGAAGCCGGGTTCCGGAAGCCGGCACGCGCCTTGCCCCAGCCGACATCCGCGGTAGGGTGCCCCATGAATTCCCGGGCCAAGATCGGCCTTTCCGTCCTCGCCGCTTCCTCCCTCGTCCTCGCCGGGGGCTGCAGCCTGACGCGCGCCGGCTATCAGACCGCCCCTTACCAGGTCGTGCGCAAGACACCGGGATTCGAGATCCGGGACTACCCGGCGATCCGGGTCGCGGAGACGAAGGAGGCCGGGGGCGGCTTCATGCGGCTCTTCCGCTACATCGACCACGGGAACGCGGAATCCCAAGGCATCGCCATGACCACTCCCGTCTGGATGGACCGCACGGAGTCGCAGGGGACGATGTCGTTCGTGTTGCCGTCGGGGCTCGCCACGCCACCGGCCCCGAAGGATCCCGAGGTGCGGATCCGGGAGCTTCCCGCCGGGAGCTGGGCCGTCCGTCGGTTCAAGGGATCGGGCCGCGGTCCCGACGACGCGGCGGCCCGGGTGTTGGGAGAGGAACTCCGGAAGGCCGGCATACCGACCACCGGCACACCCCGTTTCGCCTACTTCGATCCCCCGTGGATCCCGGGATTCCTCCGGCGCAACGAGGTCATGCTCCAAGTGGTGCTCGGGGACGCGAAGGGCGGGATCTCCAGCCCCGCAAAATGAAAACCCTCCGCCGAAAGGCGGAGGGCGAGGAAAGTGGCGACCCCACGGGGAATCGAACCCCGGTTACTGCCGTGAAAGGGCGGTGTCCTAACCGCTAGACGATGGGGTCGTCTGTGACCGACAGCGACTGCTTACGCGTTCTCCGGGCTGTCTGTCACGCCGGATCTGCGTCGGGTTCAGTGGTGGGTTGGCAGGGATTTGAACCCTGGACCAACGGCTTAAAAGGCCGCTGCTCTACCGCTGAGCTACCAACCCCCCGCTCGAACCGGACGCGGAAACTATCGGCGTCCCGACGTGTCGCAAGTCCGTATTTCCGCGGATCCGAAGCTTCGCCGCCGGTTCAACCCACGGCCGCCAAACCGAGCAACACCACCCCGGCGACGATCCGGTACCAGCCGAACCAGGTGAAGTTGTTCGAGCGCACGTAGCCCAGCAGCCACTTCACGACGAGGAACGCCGTGACCGCCGCCACCACGCCGGCGAAGAGGATCTGCCCGATCGGTTCATGCGGGGTCTTCTCCTGCACCGCATCCAGGGTCTCCTTGGCTCCCGCGGCCAGCAACGTGGGGATGCCGAGCAGGAACGAGAACTCCGTGGCCGCGGTGCGCGAAAGCCCGAACGCCAACGCCAGCAGGATCGTGGTCCCCGACCGCGAGGCACCGGGATAGGCGGCGGCGATCAGCTGGCCGCCGGCGACCGCGAGGGCGACCGACCAGGTCACGTAGTCCCGGCCCGGGCGGTTCCTCAGCCACGCCTCGAGACCGACGAAGGCGACGCCGCCGACCAATGTCGCCCAGGCCACCGGCGCCAAGGTCTTCGGCAGCTTCAGGCCCGCCTTCTTCATCGCCAGACCTCCGACCGCGGTGATCACGAAGGCCGCGCCGAGCTTCAGCAGGTAGTCCATCTGCGCGGGTTCCTTCCAGCGCGTCAGGAGCTCCTTCACCCGGCCCGCGAACACCGCCAACACCGCCAGCACCGCACCGGACTGGATCACGGTGTTGAACAGGTCGGAGACGTGTATCCCCAACAGCCTCTCGGCGATGAGCAGGTGGCCGGTGGAGGAGACGGGAAGGAATTCGGTGACGCCCTCGATGACCCCGAGCAGCGCCGCATACAGCCAAGCGGACATTTCGCGGCGATCGAACCGCCTCGGGTCCGGTTTGGAAATGCGGAATCGGCGGAAGACGAGGAACGGTCCGTCGTCCGCCCTCAATCCCGGAACCGCAGGTACACCGCCTTCAGGTACCGGGCCTCGTCGAAGGTCGCGGGATGGTCCGGCGCATGCGCCGCCCGCTCGACGACCTCGTAACGCCGGTCGGTGCGGTCCACCGCCTCGATCACCGCCGCGTGGAACTCCTCCTCCAGCACGTGCGCCGAGCAGGAGGCGGCCAGGAGCAGTCCCCCGGGACGCACCTTCCCCGCCGCCGCATGGGCGAGACGACGGTATGCCTCGATCGCGCCGGCACGCTCGTGTTCCCGCTTCGCCAACGAGGGCGGATCGCAGATCACCACGTCGAAGCGGCCCGGTCCGTTCTCCAGCCATTCGAAGGCGTCCGCCTGGACCGACTGGTGCCGCGCCCCGGAGACCCTCGGATCCTCCCGGTTCAGCTCGAAGTTCCGACGGGCCGCGTCGAGCGCGTGTGGCGAGATGTCGAGGTCGGTCACCGAAACCGCCCCGCCCCTGGCGGCATGGAGCGAAAAGCCGCCGCTGAAGCTGAACGCGTTCAACACCTCCGCGCCGGCGCTCAGGGAACCGACACGCCGCCGGTTCTCACGCTGGTCCAGGAAGAACCCCGTCTTCTGGCCCTTCACGACGTCCGACCAGAACCGCAGGCCGTCCTCGTGGAACACCACCGAGTCCGCGGCGTCGGCCCCGAACAGGTTCTGTCCGTCCCGGTAGCCGGCCACCTCGAAGGCGGCCTGGGCGTTCCGGCTGAGCCGCAACACCACCCGGCCCACGGACGGTTCCGCGGCCCGGATCCAGCGCACCAGGTCGTCCACCCGCTCCAGCCACACCGCCGAATACAGCTTCAGCACCAGCGCTCCGGCGTAGCGGTCCAGGATCAGCGCCGGCCAGCCGTCGGACTCCCCGTTGACCAAGCGGTAGCCGTCGGTGTCCGCGCCAAAGAGCCCGGCCCGCCGGGCGATCGCCGCGGCCATGCGCGCCTGCCACCACGCGTCGTCCACCGGCACCGGCTTCCCCGTGTGCAACACCCGCAATCGGATGGGCGAGTCGGGATCGTACAGGCCGAGCGCGAGGAACCGGTCCTTCCGGTCGTACACCACCGCGACCTCGCCCGACCGGCCCTCGCGGTTGGACTCGCGGATGCGCTCGCCATAGACCCACGGATGCCCCGAACGCACCGCGCCCTCGGCCGCCGGGGTGAGGCGCAGACGCAGACGCGGCGGGCCCGTCCTTTCGATGTTGCTCATGACTGGAGGGAAGCCAGCACGGCCGGGTCGCGCACGTCCACCCAGCGTCCCTCGATCTTCAGTCCCGCCAGGACGCGCCCGGTCGCGATCATCGCCGACAACGCGTCGGTCAGCTCGTACTCGCCCCGCGGCGACTTCTCCAGGCGCGCCGTGTACTCGAAGAGCGACGGCCGGAAAAGGTAGATGCCGGCGTTGTACCACACCGGCTTGCCGGGCCGGATCCAACCGGTCGACCTCAGGACTTCCAGTTCCGCCGCGGAGGGCTTCTCCACCAGGCGCGTCAGGTGGAAGCGCTCGTCGTCGAAGAAGAAGAGCCCGCCCTTCGTGACATCCTCGCCCTCGGTGACCGTCAGCAGCCCGTCGAACGGTCCGGAATCCCAACGCTCCCGCATCCGGCGGTAGGTCTCGGGCCGCACCAGGATGTCGCCGTAGGTGAGGATGAAGTCGTCGGCCCCCACGAAGTCCTTCGCCAATTCGGGAGCCTTGCCGGTGCCGTCCTGGACGACCTGCCGGGAGTAGGAAACGCGGACGCCGAGGCGTGAACCGTCCCCGAAGTGGGACTCGATCACCTCGGCCCGCCACCCGGTGACGATGTGGAACTCCGAGATGCCGGCGTCGCGGAGGCCCTCGACGATGTGGTCGAGGATGGGACGCCCCTGCACCGGCAACATCGGCTTCGGGACCTCCTGGGTGAGATCGCCCATTCGGGTGCCCTTCCCGGCGGCGAGGATGACGGCCTTCATTGCTGCGCAGGATGCCGGGTGGGCCGGGACAGGGGAAGGCGCGAACCTCGGCAGCGTCTCCGGCAGGCTTGTCGGAAGGACTCCCGGTGGACTAGGGTGAAAGGACGTGCGTGCCCTCGCCGCCATCAAGTCCTGTCCCTGGAGTCTCTGGCTCGGTGTGGCGGTGTTGCAGTTCGCGCTGGCCCGCCTGTCGCACTCCATGATCTTCGGAGGGCACCTGACGCCAAGCATCTGGCTGCCGTCCGGGATCACGCTGGGACTCGGAATCCTCCGCGGCCCACAAGTGGTCCCGGGCATCATGATCGGCCAGGCGCTGCTCTACCTGGTGTCCGGAAGCCCTTGGCAACTGCTCATCGGCTCCAGCCTGGGCAACGCACTGGAGGTCTACCTTTCCAGCCATTGGCTCCGGCGATGGCTCGATCTCCCGGGACGCCCCATCGAACCCCGTGACGTCTTCCCGTTGACCGCACTGCTCGCCTTTTCGGTCAACATCAGTGCCGTCGTCGGTGCCCTGAGCATGCTCCCGATCGGCGGCGCCTTCCTCCGCGACTGGTGGATGTGGTGGGCCGGGGACATGGTCGGCGTCCTGGCACTGACACCGGTGCTCCTGCTGCCGGAGCTGCATCCCTCGACCCAATGGCGTCCGAACCGGGTGGAGGAGCTCGCCTTCTGGATCCTGCTCGTGCTGCTGAACACGTTGCTGTTCATGACACCGGCGCCGATGTTCGCGAACTTCCGGCTGGAGTACCTTCCCTTCCTCTTCGTGGCCTGGGCGGCGCTCCGGTTGGGGGTGCGCAACGTCACGTTCGCCAACGGGGCCATCCTCCTGATCTCGGCGGTCGGGACCAGCCAGAAGCATGGACCGTTCGGCGCCGAGTCGCTGCTCGACAGCTACAACCGCTACTGGGCCTTCGCCGGCGTCGCCGGCGTCGCCGGAATCTGGCTCTCCACCCTCTCCGCCTCCCGCGACCGCGCCGTGAGCGAACTCCGGTCCACCAACCAAGCGCTCCGCATCGAGGTCGACGAACGGACCCGCGCCCAGGCCGGCCTCGAGGACCAGTCGGCCCGGCTCGCCGCCACCTTGGCCAGCATCCTCGACGGGGTCATCTCCACCGACCGCGAGGGCCGCATCGAGCTCATGAACGCCGAGGCCTGCCGGATGACCGGCTGGAGCGCCGAACAGGCGGTCGGCCGCGACGCCCGCGAGATCCTCCGGCTGGAAGGGGGAGTCCTCGACACGGGCTCGCTCCTCGCCGCGGTGCTCGCCTCCGGCGAACCGGTCGGCGACCCGCAACGCATCGACGGAGCCCAGACCGTCCGATCCGCCACCGGTGCCGCCCACCCGGTCACCCTCGTCGCCGCCCCACGGCGCACCGGAGGCTCCGTCCAAGGCGTGGTCCTCGCCCTGCGCGACGTCTCGAAGGCCCGCGAACTGGATCGCATGAAGAGCGACTTCGTCGCGGCCGTGTCCCACGAGCTCCGCACGCCGTTGACCTCCATCCGGGGCTTCCTCGACACCGTGCTCGCCGACGCCGCGATGCCGGCCGAGGTCCGGACCGAGTTCCTCGGGATCGCCCGCGACCAGACCGCCCGCCTGATGTCGCTGGTGTCGGACATCCTCAAGTTCTCCCGCCTGCAGGGCGGGACCGACCGGCCGGTGCGCGAACGGGTGGACCTCGCGGCCCTGTGTGGCGGCGTGCTGCGCGACCTCGCCGCCACCGCCGCCGCCAAGGGACAGCAGCTGCGACTCGAGACCATCGGCGGGCCTGCCGAAGTCTGGGGCGATCCCGGCCAACTGCGGTCGCTTGTCGAGAACCTCGCCGGCAACGCCTGCAAGTTCACCCAGGAGGGCGGCCTCATCCAGATCCGCCTGCACCGCGAGGCGGGCACCTGGCGGTTCGCGGTGGCGGACAACGGACCCGGCATTCCCCAGGAACATCTCGGGCGGATCTTCGACCGCTTCTACCGGTTCGAACGCCCGGGACAGATCCAGCCCGGCACCGGCCTCGGCCTGTCGATCGTGCGCGAGATCGCCCTCCGCCACGGCACCGAGGTCGTCGTGCAGTCCGAGAACGGCCGCGGCACCGAGTTCTCCGTCGCCTTCGAAGCCGCCTGAAGCCCAGGCGGTTCACGGTCCACGTTCGGCCCCCGGATCGCCTGGCCCCTCGCAACCGGGGATCCGGGGCAAGGGGTGGGGCAGTTTGCCGAAGGCCACCCCCCGCCGGGGCGGTCGGAGTTGAAATCCGCGGGGAGGCCGAGACGCCTCCCCACGGAGAACCGCGCTTCAGGCGCGATGCGGGAGGGCCGGCGGCGCGTTGCGGTTCAGCAGGGCGCGACGACGGAAGCCCGTGAAGATCGCGATGTTCAGGAAGTGCATGCCCCCCAGGATCAACAGGATCATGCCCTCCTTCGTGCTCAGGGTCTCCAAGGCGGTCTGCAGGTTCGCCGCATCGACCCCGAACCGCAGCGCCAGCGCCACGAATCCGATGTTCACCAGGTAGAAGCCCACCACCAGCAGCTGGTTCACCGCGTCGGCCAGCGCCTCGTTCCCATGGAAGCAGTCCACCAGGAAGATCCGCCCGTTCCGATGGAGCGTGCGGGCAACCCAGACGGTCAGGGTCACGCTCAGGGCCAGATAGGTCAGATGGGTCGCAACGGTCAGGTTCATACGTTTCCTTTCTGTTTATCGGTTATTTCTGTCGATACAGAAATTAGTGTATACGATGGCTTCCTGGCAAGCGGAACCTGGATTTCCGGCCTGCGGGCTTGATCCCTCCGTGCTCCGCCGGATCGGATGCGTCCATGCTTCCCGGCCCCATGCTGTCGTCGTTCCCGCGCCGTCGCCTCGTCGTTGCGCTGGCAGCGGCAGCCATGGCGGGTGCCGCGGGTTGCCGGCATCGGATCACCGGATCCCAACCCCGGATGTTCTTCACCTCCGACGGCCGTACGGGGCTGGTCCATGCGGACGGTTCCGGCCTGCGCTGGCTCGATTTCGACGTGCCTGGACAGGCCACCTGGCAACCGGGCCCCTTCCTTTCCGACGGACGACGCGTGGTCTTCCTGAGCATGGAACCCCGGCGTGACGGACCCGGACGTCCCTTCGAGGAGTACTACACGCAGACACCGACCCACCTTTGGATCCATGACCTGGACTCCGGGACCCTGCAGGAGATCGCCGCCCGGGACCGACTCGCCGTGTTCTACACCCCGGCGCTGCTGCTTTCGGATGCGAGGATCCTCGTGCAGGTCGTGCGGAACCGGGTGGGACAGCTGTTCAGCATGAACCTGGACGGTTCGGACGCCCGGGAGTTCACCAAGCCGGACGAGGGACTTCCCTATGGATTGAGCCTCAGTCCCGACGGCCGCCGCGTCGCCTTCCACCTCGCCAGTCCGCGCGGCTACGAGATCTGGACGTGCGACACGGAAGGACGGGACCGGATCCGCGTGGCGGGCCATCCCGGACATCTCTACTTCGGCACCAGCTGGTCGCCGGACGGCCGCTGGATCCTCTTCCAGGATTGCCTCCATCGACAGGACCCGGGCCACGACTGGTCGGACCTGTGCGTGGGACGTCCGGACGGCTCGGGACACGAGGTCCTCACCCGGGGACAGTCCCTGTGGTTCGCCGCCACCTACGGGGGACCGGCAGGCCGCGGCGGCGGTTCCAACATGCCGATGTGGACGCCGGACGGCTCGGTCCTCTGCTGTCCGCGATCGCCCGAGGCCCGGGTGCCCTGGGAATTCCAGGACTCCCGGCCGGACATCGACCACTTCAACCGGGACTTCCTCCCCGAACGCGCGCGGGGCGGAACAGGCATCTCGCGGATCAATCCCGCCACCGGTGTCTCCACACCGATCCTCGAGCCGCGCGAAGGCGTCTGGCTCTGCAGGGCCACGGCCTCTTCCGACGGACGCCACCTCGCCTATTGTCGGGCGGAGACCGGCGAAATGCCCTCCCTGTGGGTGTCGGACATGGATGGACGGAATGCGCGGATGCTGACGGCGGGCCACATGGGCCGCGGTGCCGACCATCACCGTTGGTTGCCGTAGGGAAACCGGCTTCCTCGCCCGCAAACGGATGCCAGGCGGGACCACCGCCTCAGGGCGGGTTCGCTCCGCGATCCCGGAAGAACCGCGTCGTGCCGCAGTCCTTGGTCTGGCTTTCGACGCTCCGAAGTCCCGACAGCATCTCCTCGGAAACGGCCAGGATGAAACGGTCCCACGCCGCCCGTTCCCCTACCGGATGCTGGCCATGATGAACCAGAACAAGGGCTTCACCGGCAGCACCATCGACCTCGACCTCGCACAGGTCGGCGACATCGTCGTGTTCGCCGGGATCGACGATCCCACCGATGATCACGCGGCGCTCTTCATCCGCACACGCTGGGCATCCGCGGTGACCTACCCCGCCGGCCTTCCGGACTCGGTCGAGGCCTTCGAGGGACTGACCTTCGTCGAGGTCGAGATCCTCGACAGCACCGGCGGCAGCCTCCATTCGGACGACTCCCGCCTCGTCGAGTACCCTGCCTGGGTCTTCATCCAGACCCAGGGCGTCGGCACCGGCGTGATCGGAGTGCTGGTCGATGAGGACGGAATCATCCACGGCCATGCGTGGTCCCTTCCGTCCAACGGCGATCCGCTCAGCGGCGACGACGACGAGCGCAACGACTGGGTCCGGAACCTGAACGGCAGGCTCGAGCTTCAGACCGGCAACGGCGGCCGCGAACCTCGGATCGGGCGTCCCGCCCTTTGGTTCCTGGCAGAGAGGAGTCTCACGAAACGCACTTTGGGTCCTTGGATCCAGGGGGCGTTTCTTCCAATTGCCCGACATCCCGGAGCCGATAGTCTGCGCCCGTCCGCTCAGGACCCAGCAACCCGGAACCTTCCCCACCAAACCACATGAACTGGTACCTCGCCGTCCTCAAGAACTACGCCCAATTCAACGGCCGCGCGCGCCGCAAGGAGTATTGGATGTTTGTCCTCTTCAGCTGCCTCATCTCGCTGGTGCTCGCCATCGTCGAGGGGGTGATCGGGCTTCCGGGGGTCCTCTCGGGTCTCTACAGCCTCGCCGTGCTCGTCCCTTCGATCGCCGTGCTCTTCCGCCGGCTGCATGACACCGGCCGCAGCGGTTGGTGGGTTCTGCTCCTCTTCGTGCCGCTGCTGGGTGCCCTCGCCATCCTGTTCTTCACCGTGCAGGAAGGTGAATCCGGCGAGAACGCCTACGGCCCCAATCCGAAGGCCTGATTCGGAGCGTGGACTCCGCCTCACAACCCGGCGGAGTCCATCGCCACTCCGACCTCCGACGACGCCGGCGGCTCCGGCGTCTGGCGTGGCTCCTCCTCGGGTCCGCTACGCTGGTCCACTTCCTGTGGCTCCGTCCCTTCTGGGGGATTGGCACCAATTCAAGCCGCCATGGACGGGTTCCCCGGACCCCCGCCTGGGCCCTCGAATGCTGGCTCTGGGAGGACGATGCCAACACCGCGGCGGCTGTTCGCGAGCTGCTCGAAGGCTACCGTGCGCACGACATCCCGGTTCGCACCGTGCTTCTCGATTCGCCGTGGAGCCGGCGCTACAACGACTTCGCCTTCGACACCAACCGCTACCCCGATCCGGCGGGATTCCTCGGCGGACTCCAGCGGGACGGCTACCGCGTCGTGCTCTGGATGACACCCAACGTCAACAGCCACAGCCGCGACACCGTGGACGGCGATTCCGAAGGCTTCCACCGGGACGCCCAGGAACGCGGGTTCCTCGCCGGCGGCGGACGTGAGATCCGTTGGTGGAAGGGACGCGGCGGCTTCATCGACTACACGAATCCCGCGGCGCGCGACTGGTGGCACGGACTCCAGCGACAGGTGCTCGAATGGGGAGTGGACGGTTGGAAGCTCGACGGGACCGACACGCTTTTTTCCAGTTTCGGATTCCTGCCCTACCAGCGGACCCACTCCGGCTGGATGTCCACGCGCGAGTACATGGACCTCTACAACCGCGAGGAGTACCGGCACGGGCTTTCCGTGAACCCCGAGTTCGTGGTGCTCACCCGCGGGATCGACGACCGCTACTTCCCGCTGAGCCATCCGGAGGGATTCGCCCCACTGGACGCCGCACCGGTCACCTGGGTCGGCGACAGGACCCACGAGTGGTCCTCGACGGCGCCCGGCGGCAGCGACGACACGGATGCCCTCCTGAAGACCACCTCCTGGCGCGACCGGGGATTCGAAGGCGCCATCCGCGACATCCTCGCGAGCGCCCGTCGCGGCTACGCGGTCGTGGGTGACGACGTCGCCGGCTACCACGGCAAGGAACCGATTCCGCCCCACCTGTACATCCGCTGGACCCAGTTCGCGGCCTTCACGCCTCTCTTCCTGAACGGAGGCCACGGGGAACGGCGACTGTGGAAACGCTCTCCCGAGGAACTGGAGCAGGTGCGTCGCTTCTCGTGGGTCCACACCGAACTCGTGCCGTACCTCCACACCCTGGTGGCGCAATGCCATGAAGGCGGACCGACGCCGATTCGGCCCACCGGCTCCGGGTACGACTTCACGCTGGGCGAATCCCTCTTCATCTCCCCGATCCACCGGGATTCGCCGAGCCACACCGCCCATCTGCCTCCCGGTCGTTGGCGGTACCTGCTCAAGGATGGCGAGCTGTTCGAGGGAGGCACCGACATCACGCGGGACTACGCCATGGACGAATATCCGGTCTTCGTGCGCGAAGGTTCCGCGCTGCCGCTCGACGTGCGGCGGGACTACAGCGGCTTCGGCGACAAGGACTCGGAAGGCCTGCTGACCTGGGCCGTCTGGCCGGGGGACGACTTCAGCGCGGACGTCCGGCACACGGACGACACCGGCTCCTCAGGAATCCGAGTCTCGAGGACCTCCGCGCTCCAGGTGGAGCTCGAGGGCGTGCCGAAGCCCCACCGGCTGCGCATCCGGCTCGATGCGGCGGCAACCGAGGTCCGGCATGGCGGCCGTGTCCTGGAAGAGCGCCGGGACTGGACATGGTCCGCATCCGGCGGACACCTCATCATCACCAGCCGTACCGCCCGAAACGGCCTCTACGAAATCCTCCAGTCCCGTTCGACACGAACCGGATCCGTCCCGAAGCCGTGAAACTCGGCACCCCCACTTCACGCACGTGTCGGAGACGACGTGAGGAGTCTCACACCTTTCCCAAGCCGACGGCTGCCCCGCACAGGAAATCGGAGTCCAATCACGAGGTCGACGACGGCTCACACCCCGGGTACCGCTCGGACCGGAGGGAGGCTTCATGAAACGGTTGCTGAACGCGCTCGAGAACCGGATCCGTGGCTGGACGGCGCTGATCCTCGCCCTCCTGGCCGCCGGCATCCTCGTCTGGTGGATTGGCGACGGCCTCGCTTGGCGGCGCTGGCCCGATGTCCTCGGCATCTTCCGGTCGTCCTGGCTCTACCTGCTCATCGCAGGTGCCGTATGCATGTCGGCCGCGCAGTCCGTCCTCCGCCGTGAATCCGGCCTCTCCGGAGCCGTGACCTGCCTGGTCATCGGACTGTTCTGGGACCGCTTCCAGAAGCTCCTCTTCTCCGTTCCCATTCCCTTCGACATCCGATGGGTGCTCATCACCTACGGCCTCGCGGGTGTGTCTGCGACCTGCCTGCGCCGCGCCGGGGTGAGGCAACTGCTCTGGAAGCGGGAGATCATCGAAGTACCCCGCCCATCCGCGCCGCCGCCCGGTTCCTGACGGTGCGTGTGACAGGGATCAAGGGACAGGGTGGGCGTGTCGGAGGATGTCACGCCGTCTGGCGACGGGGGCGGCCATGAACACGACACGGATCCCGATCCCCATCGCCCCACCGCTGGAAACCCAAACGGGCCAGGCCCATCCGCCCGCCGGGCCGAGGGAGGCTTCGCCGGTGCCCGGAGCCGTTCGCTCTGCGAATGGCAATGCGGGGTCGACGGCGACCGGAGGCGGTTCCCGGGAAACACGGGACTGAAACTCCGCCCCTTTCGCCTTTCCCCTTGGGGAGCGGCCCCGGGTCAGGACGCCGGACACCGCGGTCCGGAGCATCGGGACGACCGGAGTGGGCTTCGGTCCGGGAGAATTGCTGCGACGTTTTCCTTGCCCGCGCCGGGTGGTTTTCAGCCTGATGGGGACGCACACCATGGCCGAGCCCACCAAACAGGATGTGATCGTTGGCGTGGACCTGGGCGGGACCAAGATCCTCGCCGGTGTCTTCACTCCCCAACTGCGCCTGCTGCAGACCTCGAAGCTGAGCACCAAGTCGGTCCGCGGTTTCGAGTCGGTGGTCGAGCGGGTCGCCCGCTGTGTTCGGGATGCGGCCGACGAGGCGGACCTTTCCCCGAAGCAGATCAAGGCGGTCGGCATCGGTGCCCCCGGGGCCGTGGATCCGGCCAAGGGCGAGGTCATCTTCGCCCCCAACCTCCAGTGGAAGAACGCCCCGCTGCAGAAGGAGCTGGAGAAGCACCTCGGCATCCCGGTGTTCATCGAGAACGACTGCAACGCCTGCACCCTCGGCGTGCATGAGGTCGAGATGAAGGCGAAGCCCCGCAACCTGCTCGGCATCTTCCTCGGCACCGGCATCGGCGGCGGGCTCATCCTCGACGGCCGGCTCTTCTCCGGCTTCAACCACACCGCAGGCGAGATCGGGCACATGGTGCTCGAGGTGGGCGGACCCAAGTGCGGTTGCGGCAACCTCGGATGCTTCGAGGCCCTCGCCAGCCGCACCGCGATCTTCCGGGAGCTCGCCCGACGCGCCAAGGAGGGCGAGAAGACCGTGCTCACGGACTTCCTCCAGGGCGGCGAGACGATCACGGACCTCAAGAGCGGCGACCTCCGCAAGGCCCTGCGACGCGGGGACAAGCTCACGGAGAAGGTCGTAGAGAGCGCCGCCGAATACACCGGCATCGCCATCGCCAACCTCGCCAACATCCTCGGGCCCGAGGTGATCGTGCTCGGCGGCGGCGTGCTCGACGCGCTCGAGGACGAGATGATGTCCATCATCGTCGAGACCGCCCGCGACTACGCCATGCCGGGCGCGCTCAAGGACGTCGAGATCGTCGCCAGCAAGCTCGGAGACGAGGCCGGCATCACCGGCGCCGCCGTCCTCGCCCGCCAGCAGCTGAAGGGTTGAGGGGATTCCCTGAAAGACCGGAGCTTCCGTTGCGGAGGTCAGGAGGATGGAGAACCCGGATGATTCCCTCGCCACGCGGGCCAGCCTGCTCGAGCGCCTGCGCGACTGGGACGACCAGGCCGGTTGGCGCGAGTTCTTCGACCGGTACTGGCGCCTGATCTACAACGTCGCCCGGAAGGCGGGCCTGCAGGACGCCGAGGCCCAGGACATCGTCCAGGACACCCTGCTCTCCGTGGCCCGCAAGCTTCCCGGCTTCCACTACGACCCCTCCCTCGGATCGTTCAAGGGCTGGCTCCTGCTCATCGTCCGGTCCCGCATCACGGACTTCCGTCGCCGACGTGCGGTGCGTCCCCCTCTCGACGCCACGCCGGAGAACGGAGACGGGCGGGACACGGCCTTCATCGAACGGCTTCCGGCGGAAGACACCGCCGGGGTGGAGGCCGTCTGGCAGGAGGAATGGGAACGGAACCTCCTCGAGGGCGCCCTCGCGAAGGTGAAGGCCACGGTGGCCGCGCGGCAGTTCCTCGTGTTCCAGATGACCACCACCCAGGGGCTGCCGGTGTCCACCGTGGCCCGGACCCTCGGGATCAACGCGGCACAGGTCTACCTCGCCCGACACCGGGTCGCCCGGGCGATCCGGAACGAGGTGGATCGGCTGCGCCGCCTCCAGGAGAAGGGGCCCTGAAGGTCATGGACCCGGAAGCCCAATCCGGAGGGTCGCCCCGTCGTCCGCCCCCCTTGGTGCCGGACCACCAGTTGCTGCGCCCGGTCGGCCGCGGCGCCTACGGGGAAGTGTGGTTGGCGAGGAACGTGATGGGAACGTTGCGGGCCGTGAAGGTGGTGCGACGCGACGCCTTCGAGGAGGGCCGTCCCTACGAACGGGAGTTCCGGGGAGTCCGCCACTACGAGCCCGTCTCGCGGGGATCCGAGGCGTTGGTGCACATCCTCCACGTCGGACGCGACGACGACGCCGGGCTCTTCTACTACGTGATGGAGCTGGCGGACGACGAGGATCCGACCGCCACGGTCCTTCTCCGTCGCGCTTCCGGTGCGGACGCCCCGGAAACCTACGTGCCAAGGACGCTCCGCACGGAACTCCGCCGTCTGGGGAGGCTCCCGCTGGGGGACGTGATGGACCTGGCGACATCGCTGGCTTCCGGACTCGGGCACCTCCATCGCCATGGGCTGGTGCACCGGGACATCAAGCCCGCGAACATCATCCGCGTGCACGGTGCGGCCAAGCTCGCCGATCCCGGCCTGGCCGGCCTCGCGGGCGAGTCGAGGACCTTCGTCGGGACCGAGGGATTCGTGCCCCCGGAAGGACCGGGCAGCGTCCGCGCCGACCTCTACGCCCTGGGCAAGGTCCTCTACGAAGCCAGCACCGGCCTGGACCGGAACCGGTTTCCGGAGATCCCGTCGGATTGGGTCGGCGATCCGACCGCGGCCGACCACATCGAGTTCCACGAGGTCGTCCTGAGGGCCTGCGAAGGGGATCCCGCGCGGCGGTATCCGGATGCCGCCGCGCTGGCCGCGGACGTCGCGCTGTTGCGCAGCGGCCGGTCGGTCCGCGCCCTGAGACGGCTGGAGCGCCGCGCCGCTGCGGTGCGCCTTGTGGCGGTCGCGGCAGCGGTCCTCCTGTCGGTGGTCGGCACGGCCTGGTGGGCCGCCCGACGGGACGTGGCGCGTGAACGGGAACTGAGGGTCCGGATCGCCGCCGCGGAACGGGACGCCCGCCTGCGACTGCAGCAGTCGTGGGTCGCCCGGGCGCGTGCCGAGCGGCTTGCCGGCGGCTTCGGCGCCCGGACACGGGCCGTCGCCGCCTTGCACGAGGCGGCTTCCCTGGGTGACACGATCTGCAGCGAACCCTCCTGGCGACAGGAGTCCACGGCCGCCAGGGCGCTCTGGGAGGCGCGTTGGAGTCCGTTCCCGGAAACCGCTTCGGAGACGCCGACGGACCCGATGTGGGTCGCCACCGACCGGACCCACACCTGGCTCGGAACCATCCAGGGCGACGGTGAGATCCGGCTGCGCAACCGCACCGACGGAACGGTCCGGACCCAATCCGCCCCGGGGTGGCTTCCGGACCAGCTCGTGGAGATCACGCCCTCCGGAACGGCCATCCGCGTCCGCAACGGTCCAGCGGACTGGATCGGACATCTTCCAACCGGCTCCTGGTTCCCGGCAAAGGGCGCGGCGACGCTGGCACCCGATGGCGCCTCGTTCGTCCACATGGATTCCCGGGGAAGGCCGGTCCGCATCCGGATTCCGGAGGCATCGGCCGGCCCTGCGTGGCAGGCGGATCCCGGAGGTGGAACCCGTTGGTCGCTCCTGTCGTTCTCGCCCAGTGGGCAGCGGATCGCGGCCGCGGAGGCCGGCCGGGCAAGGGTGGTTCTTTGGGATCCCGAGTCGGGTGCCGCCGTCGGCGAGATTGCCACGGCCTCCGAGGCGTCTTCCCTGGCCTGGTCGGCGGACGGACTCCGTCTCGCCGTCGGCACCCACGGCGGCGGCGTGCTCCTCTGCGCCCTGCCGGACACCGATCCCGTCTGGACTCTCGCGGTGCACGCGGGCTCCGTGCGCTGCCTCACCATGGATCCCCCCGGATGCCTTCTATTGTCCGGCGCCGACGACGAGACCGTCCACCTCATCGATGCGGGCCAGGGGATCGACCTGGGAAACGGAGCGCAGACCGCCTGGAACGCGCTGTTCTCACCCGACGGCCGCTCGGTGGGGCCGGTCGCCGAGAACGGGACCAACGGACTGCTCCGCATCGAGCCGCCGTCGGGGCTGGTCCGCGTCCGGACCCGCGGGCTGGGTGGTTCCGACGGGGCGCTCGCGTGGACTGCGGACGGAACCGGCCTCCTCGGCACCAGCGAAGGCGGACTGCACCGATGGGATCCCCGGGGCACGTGGATCCGTTCGTGGACGATTCCAGGCATCGACCAGCTTTTCGTGCAGGGCACGCGGATCTGGTTCCGGAACGGAGCCGGGATCGGAAGCATCGATCCGCAGGCGGCAGGCGCCGAACCCTCCTGGCTCCGCCAAGGAGCCCGATGGAGCGCCTTGGCGTTCGACGGCGACGCGGCAAAACCGCTCGTTGCGGACGCCATCGAAGAGCGGATCCACATCGCCGCCGACAAGTGGTGCGAAGGACCCCTGGAACGTCCACGCCGGATCGCCGTGGGATCGTCCTTCATCGTGGGTGCCTCCGCGTCCGTTTCGAACCTCGTCGTGTGGAACCGAACCGACGGGCGCCGGCTCCGAAACCTCCCCTCGTCGCCCGGGGCGACACCCTCCTTCGACCCGTCGGGACGTTGGCTGGCGGTGGCCGACCGCGAGCCCCGGATCTGGGACACGCTGGACTGGACGTGGCGTGCGCTTGCAGGCGGTGGAGCCAGGGCCGCGGCCTCCTTCGATCCCAAGGGTCGATTCCTGGCCGTGGCGAGCGGCGGGAGGGAAGTCCGTCGGGTCCGGCTCCCGGACCTCCAACCCATGACCGTCCTCGAAGGTCCGGTCGGCATCCGCATCGTCGCGGTCACCGCCTCCCCGGATGGAAACCGCATCGCCGCCCAAGGCCGGCGCGGCGAGATCCTGATCTGGGACACCCGGGAGGCCGACGCCGACGCGCCGCCCTGACCGGCGTTCCATGAAACGCGCGGTTCAGGTCCAGTCCCCGATCGATTCCACGTGCGCGGCGGAACCGTCGCGAAGCCAGCCGTCGAGCTGGGCGGGATCCTTCAGCTGCTGGCCGCGACGACGCGGCACGACGACGAACCGCGAGTCGATCTCGGGCAACGCCGTGAGGTCGCTCCAGAGCTTCTCGAACTGCGCCACCGGGAAGACGTCCTCCTGGCCGTGGCCCCAGCGCTTCTTGACGTCCTTGATGGTGACGTAGGTCGGGAGCCTCGCGGCCAACCGGCGGATCGCCGCGGTGACGACGGCACCGTCGCCCTCGAGGATCTCCGCACGCCCCAGGCCGAACGCCGCCAGCAGGCGGTCGAGGTCGATCCAGGTGGTCATCGAGTTGTAGTAGCGCAGCCCGAACTCGTCCTCCTCACGGGCCATGGCGAGGCCCTCGACAAGCCGCGGACGTCCCTGCACCCGGGCGAGGCCGCCGCCGCGGTCCTCAAGCCGGCGTTGGATGACCTCGAAGGTCAGCGCGGCGCCGCTCGCGATGTGACGCCCAAGCAGGCGGGGATCCAGGTCCGCGCCCAGGGTGTCGATGTTGTGCAGAAGCAGGTACTTCAGGTTCGGGCGCTCCCGGAGGAGGGCAGCGAGTACGCCGTTGCGGAACAGGTTCGGCACCTCGAAGAAATGTCCGACCGGGTGCAGGCACTGGAGCGGGACATTGTCCGTGTAGTCCGTCGCCTCCCCGGCGGAACGGGCCCATCCGATGAGGGCGGCGCGCAGGCTGTCGCGGACCTTCTGCTGCTGCACGTCCAACACCTGCTGCGGCATCTCCTCCCACGCGAATCGCAGGTCCCGTTCCGTCGGGATGAAGCGCAGCCCGACGCTGCGTCCAGGGGAGAGGTGGAGCGGCCCCACATAGCCGTAGCGACCGACGTCCTCGAGGAACCGGGCGGTCGGTCCGTCGGTGAGGTAGCTGGTGGTGAAAAGGTGCGGGACCGGCGTCCCGGAAAGGCGCGAGGCGCGGCGGGATTTCGCGAGGTGGGTCTCGATGAAGGTACGATGGCGTCCCGCGAGACGGGCGAACGGATGCAACGCCTTGCAGGTGCCGGCGCCGCCGGTCCAACGGGAGCCGGCTCCGGCTGCGAGCGTCACGACGGCGACTTCGCCGCGGCGCAGCGACTCCGATCCCCGATCCAGGTCCCCATCCCACGACGCACAGGGACCTTCAGGCAGCCTCTCCACGTCGGAATCGAGAACGTCCTCGACCTTGGCGTCGGCGCGGAGCCGGTTCTGGGCGAGGCCGATGCGTCCCTCGCGGAGGTCCGACCGCACCTGTTCGTGGAGCTCCGGATCGAAGCCGTTGCGGCGAAGCAGCTCGGGGAGCGAACCGTCGCCCGAGGCCTGGGAACGGCCGCGCGGAAGCAGGACGTCGAACAAGGTCTGCACCATGCCGGCCAGCTCGGGACGGGTGCGGCAGGCCGCGCCGAAGTTGTCGATCTCGGCCCGCCGGGCCGCCGGGAGTCCGCTGCGGTCCGAACGCAGGAGCCGCGGCAGGGTCAGCGCATAGTAGTTCGGCGGCATCAGGGCGTCCGCCCCGGTGACCAGCTCGGCGAAGGTCCCGTTCTCGTTGATCGCGTAGTCGAACACGACCGGATCCATCGCGAACGGCAGCGCGGACGACAGCGACCGCTTGGTCTCCAGCAGGATCGTCCTCAGACGTTCCTGGGCCTCCGCCTTGCGGTGGGGCGCGAAGATGAATCCCATGCCGCCGCCGGACATCCCGCCCAGCATCCAGAATCCCCAGAAATCCCGGCCGAAGTCGGCTTCGCAGCGTGCGATGACCTGCTCGGTGAAATGGTTGGTGGCCCACGGGATGATGGCCTGCAGGGGCTGTCGGAAGTTGCGCGTCGTCGCCGCACCCAAAGCACGGATGTCGCCGCGCCGAAGCGCCGAAATCACCTCGTCGAGCACCCCGAGGGCGTCCTGGCGCGCCCGCCATTCCGCCGGGGAACGCAGCAGGTACTTCTCGGTGACCATCTCCAGGATCGGACCGACGTTCTGCGCCATGCCGCCGTGGACCACGACCAGCGAATCCATCAGGGCACGCCGCGCGGAATCCGGGATCTCGTCGCGCGAATAGACGTGGTGCACCGGCATCAGCCGGCCCCGGGAAACGCCCCATTCCGGATCGTCCTCGCCCGCCGGAACCCCGGTGATGAGCTTGATGCCCGGCCAGACGCCCCCGGAGTCCTGCCATCCGCCACCGGAGCCGCCGAGCCATTCGCCGAGGAGCGCCCGCGCCAGGACCAGCCGGCGTTCGGACTCCTCCAACGGGCCGGTCAACGAGGCCGCCTGGCCTGTGGCCCGCATGCATACGCTGATGAGGGAACCCAGCAGGTTGGTGCTGACCGCGAGACGCGAGCCCTTGGGGATGTCGTTGACGCACGAGCAGATCTCCAACCCGAGGCCGGGGCCGACCACTCGGGCGAGCAGTTCCTCGAGGGATTGGCCGGAGCCCTCGATTCCGGGAGGGACGATGCCCGAGGCGATCACCGCGGCCTTCAGCAGGCCGAGGTAGTCGCGGGCGAAATCGAACACGTCGCCCAACGAGGTCAGGTCCGCCGTGGCACCCAGGTCGACGGAGGTCAGCCTCAGGACGGGCTCCTCGATCACCCGGAGCCAGGCCCCCACAGGAGGACGCGGCGCCGCATCACGGCCGTGCACACCGAGGTCGACCGAGATGTTCAGCACCTTCGCGCCCTCCGGGAAGTCCATCCCGAGGAAGAAGATGTCCGACCAGGCCGAATGGGTGAGGTCCATGCGGACCGGCGTGTGCTCGCGCAAGATGGGGAAGGTCCCGTCGGAGGACCGTACCCGGAGTTCCGGCCGGAGACGGAGCGGCTGGTCGGCCGGATGTCCCATGCGGAACATCCACTGGTTGCCTCGGACGGTCCGGACGCTCCGCCGGACCTGGTCGGCCAGCGTCTGGAAGCCAAGCCGGTGGTAGGAGGCCGCCAGCGCCGAACAGAGGCCGTCCGAAGGGCCGTTCGCCTCCTGAGCGGCGAGGAAGGTGTCGATCGCCTCCTCGAAACGGCGTCCAAGCAGATGCTCGAAGCCCTGGAACGGGATCAGCGTCCCGGAACCCGCAGGGGACAGGCGGGTGGGCAGCTGGAAACGGTGGAGCGCCGCGAGGAAGAACAGGGCCCGCACCCGCTCGTAGAGGTTCTCGGCGCCGCGCCGGAAGGCATCCAAGGCACGGCCAGCCTCCAGCAACTCGGCCACCTCGCGACCTTCCGCCCAATCGTCGAGGGACCGGTTCCGGACCGCCGGATCCGGAGAGGTGATCTGGGCGACGAGAGGGTGTTCGGTCACGCCGGGTTACCTTCTTCGAATCCAGTCTCCAAGGTCAACGGCCACGGAGTCCACCCCGGGACTCGCCTTCGTCGGTCCCGCCCCTTCAACCTCCACGCATGGCCCATATCCACGAGAAGATCGATTTCACCGTGGCGCTTCTCATCGTCGAGGGACCACGGATCCTCGTGATCCACCACCGCAAGCTCGGCAAATGGCTTCCCGTCGGCGGGCACGTGGAATTGGACGAGGACCCGGAGCAGGCGGCGTTGAGGGAGGCGCGGGAGGAGACCGGCCTCGAGGTGGAGCTGGTGGGGGAACGTCCACCCACGACCGAGCCCGGCACCCGCGCCCTCATCGCGCCAAGGTTCCTCGACGTCCATCGCATCTCCGCCACCCACGAGCACATCGGCATGATCTACTTCGCGCGGCCGCGTTCGGGCTCGTTGACCCTGGCCGCGGCGGAACACCACGACATCCGCTGGTGCACCGCGGACGAACTCGACCGCCTGGAGCCGCCGATGAGTGGCGCGGTCCGGTGGTACTGCCTGAAGGCGTTGGAGGAGCTGTCGTCCGTGGGCAACGATTCCCGGCGGAACCCGTAACCGCCTCGTATCCCTCGCTGTCTGCGACCGTCGAAGCTCAATCCAACACTCAGATCGACATGAAAGCCCTTCACACACTGCTCCATGGCGGCCGGATCTCCGGACTTTGCGCCATCCTCGCCGTCTCCACCGTCCTGAGCCCGGCCCAGGCCCAGAACGACAACCCGCGTCCCGACCGCCAGGGCGGAGGCCAAGGCGGCCCCGGCGGACCCGGCGGCCGTGGGAACTTCGATCCGGCCCAGATGCAGCAGCGCATGATGGAACGGCTCCGCGAGGAGCTCGGCTTCACCGACGAGACCGAGTGGAAGGCGATCCAGCCGCTGGTCCAGAAGGTGTTTGAGAACCGCGTCTCCGGCGCGGCCGGCATGGGCCGCCTGATGGGACCGGGCCGTCGCGGCGGCAACGACCAGGGCGGCGGTGGCCGTCGTGGCGGCTTCGGCGGCTCCAGCCCCGAGGCCGAGGCCCTCCAGAAGACCATCGACGACAACGCCCCGGCGGCCCAGATCAAGGACGCCCTCGCCAAGTACAAGGCCTCGCAGAAGGCCAAGCAGGAGAAGCTGGAAGCGGCCCAGAACGACCTGCGCAAGGTCCTCACGGTGAAGCAGGAGGCGGCCGCCACCCTGCTCGGCCTGCTCAACTGAGCCGGACCCCGCCCCACGCCCATCCGCCCCGAGGAACCCGATGCCCGTCGCCGCCAATCCCGTCGCCGAAACCGCCTCCGACCTCCAGCCGCTGCTGGACGGGATGGTGACGGCGCGCCAGTTGTCCGTCGGCGACCGCGACGAGTTCCTCAGGTCGGGGAAGGCGGCCGCCGGCGAAGCTGAAGTCCTGAAGTGGCTGGCACCGGAATATGGGCTGGAGTACTCGTCCCTCGACGCCGTGGAACCGGGTCGGGAACTGCTCGCGCAGTTCCCCGCCCGGGTCCTGATGCGGGAGGAACTCCTGCCCCTGCGCCGCAACGGAGGGACGGTCGAGGTGGCCACGAGCCGCCTGTTCAACACCCAGGGGTTCGACGCCCTGAAGACGCTCACCGGCCTGCGACTGCATCCGGTGCTCGCGCCCACCGAGGCCATCCAGCGCGAACTCAAGAAGCACCTCGGCGTCGGCGCCGACACCATCGGCACCCTCGACGAGGAGAAGTCGATCCAGATCGTCGACGAGGGCGCCGAGGACAACAACCTCGACTCCGACGGCCAGGACGAGGCGTCCATCATCCGCTTCGTCAACCAGGTGCTGAAGGATGCCATCGAGCTGCGCGCCTCGGACATCCACCTGGAACCGTTCGAGGACGAGTTCCGCATCCGGTACCGGATCGATGGCGACCTGCAGGAAATCCCCGTGCCGGCGCAGCTGAAGCAGTTCCAGCCGGCGATCGTCTCCCGCGTCAAGATCCTCAGCCACCTGAACATCGCGGAGAAGCGACTGCCACAGGACGGACGCATCAAGGTCCGCATCGACTCCGCCGACGTGGATATCCGCGTTTCGATCATCCCCATGCTCCACGGCGAGGCCGTGGTCATGCGCCTCCTGCGCCAGAACTCCTCCCTGCGCGGACTCGGCGACATCGGGATGGCGAAGCGGGACCTCGACTGCTTCCGTCGGGTGCTCGGACTTCCCCACGGCATCATCCTGGTCACAGGCCCGACCGGCAGCGGCAAGACGTCGACGCTCTACACGGCGCTCAACGAGATCAACGACGCCGTCCGCAAGATCATCACCATCGAGGACCCCGTCGAATACCAGCTCAAGGGCGTCAACCAGATCCAGGTCTCGGAAAAGGCCGGCCTCTCGTTCGCCCGCGGTTTGCGCTCGATCCTGCGCCACGATCCCGACGTGGTCCTGATCGGCGAGATCCGCGACCAGGAGACCGCCCAGATCGCCGTGCAGGCCTCGCTGACCGGCCACCTGGTCTTCTCCACGCTCCACACCAACGACGCCCCGGGTGCGCTGACGCGTCTGGTGGACATGGGTGTCGAACCCTATCTGGTGGCCTCCTCCCTGGAGGCGGTCCTCGCGCAACGCCTCGTCCGCGTGCTCTGCAAGAAGTGCAAGACACCCGACCTGAGCCCGACCGCCGCCGCCTTCAAGTCGCGGCTCGGCCTTCCCGCGGATGCCGTGCTCTACCAGGCCAACGGCTGCCGGGACTGCCGCGGGATCGGTTTCCTCGGACGCCATGCCATCTTCGAATGGATGGACACCGACGAGAACATCCGCTCGATGATCCTCTCCCGCGCGTCGACCGACAGGGTCCGCGACGCGGCCCGCCGCGCCGGGATGCGGACCTTGGCCGAGGACGGCTGGCGGTTGGTCGCGCAGGGCATCACCACCGTGGAGGAGGTCCTCAGCGTCACCACGGCCAAGGAGACCGAACAGGCCACGCCCGCCGCGTCACCCGACGCCCCGTCGGCGGCCGAGATCGCGGTGAACCGGAAGTAGCCCCGGCATGCCGACCTTCCAGTACAAGGCCCTCCGTGCCGACGGCGGGATCGCCGAGGGCGCCATCGACGCGGGCGGACGCCCGGACGCCCTGCGCCAGATCCAGTCGCTCGGGCTCAGGCCGCTGCGCCTCACCGAGAAGGCGGGCAAGGACGGCAAGCCGCGTCCCGCCGCATCCGGTGCCGCCAACGCCGCCACCGGCTTCGGTTCCGGCAAGGTCTCTTCGAAGGAGCTCGAGACCTTCACCCGGCTCCTCTCCAGCCTGCTCTCCGCCGGCGTCCCGCTGAGCCGGGCCCTGGTCATCCTGGGCAAGGAGGCCTCGTCCCCGGCCGCCGCCGCGAAGTGGCGGGAAGTCCACGACCTCGTCGTCGACGGCATGTCGCTCGCCGATGCCATGGCGCGTTCCCCGGAGACCTTCCCCAAGGTCTACACCGCCATGGTCCAGGCAGGCGAGGCGGGCGGCTTCCTCGACCTCGTCCTGGCCCAGATCGCCGACTTCCAGTCCCGGGAAAAGGACCTGAAGTCGAAGGTCGCCACCGCGATGATCTATCCGGCGGTGCTGTTGGTGCTCGCCCTGGTCGTGTTGGGCGTGCTGCTCGTCTTCTTCATCCCGAAGTTCCAGACGGTCTTCGCCAGCGTGAAGGGTTCCCTGCCGTTGATCACACAGCTGATCATCGCCACGAGCCGCGGACTCCGGGAGTACGGCCTCGTCTTCGTGGTGGCCGGCCTGGGGGCGTTCTTCGGACTGCGGACCTGGTTCACCTCCGAAAAGGGACGCCGTTCCTGGGAGGGCATGCTTCTGGATGCGCCGGTGGTCGGAAACCTCCTCGCCCAGTTCGCCATGGCCCGGTTCTGCCGCATGCTCGGCACCCTGCTCGGGGCCGGCGTGCCCCTCGTCCAAGGCCTCAACGTCGCCCGCAAGTCCATCGGCAACCAGATCCTCGTCGACGCCGTCGCCGAATCGATCGAGAAGGTCCAACAGGGCGGCCGGCTCGGCCAGAGCCTCGCCGAATGCCGCACGCTCTTCCCCGGTTCCGTGATGGAGATGATCTCCGTCGCCGAGGAGAGCGGCCACCTCGACAAGGAGCTGGTCCGCATCGCCAACGTCACCGAGGGCGAACTCGACCGCCAGCTCAAGACCGCCGTCGCCCTCGCCGAACCCCTCATGCTCTTCATGATCGCCGGATTCATCGGCATCATCTTCATCGGCATGCTCCTGCCGGTGTTCTCGCTCCAGGACAACATCAAGTAAGCCACCGACCCGACCCGAATCGTCCACACCTCCCCATGAAGATCCCCGCCTCCACCAGCGCCCCGGAATCCCGTCGCCGACGCCACGGCTTCACCCTCGTCGAGATGCTGCTGGTGATCACCATCATCGGCATCCTCGCCGCCCTGGTGATCCCCAAGATGATGGGTCGCTCCGAGCAGGCCCGTCAGGCCGCCGTCCGCGCCGACATCGCCGCGGTCAAGACCGCCCTCGACGCCTTCGAGGTCGACAGCGGCTTCTACCCCAAGAACATCAACGACCTCCTCCAGGCGCCCCGCGACGCGAAGAACTGGCGCGGACCCTATCTGGACAAGATCCCGCAGGACCCGTGGGGCAACGCGTACACCTACGCCTACCCGGGACGCCACAACGCCAACTCCTTCGACATCTCCTCGTCCGGACCCGACGGGAAGACCGGCACCGACGATGACATCGGCAACTGGACGGCCAAGTGACCGGGGAGCGCGGGACGGGTTCACGCTCATCGAGCTGGTCCTCGTCCTCGCCCTCCTCGTGATCGCCGTCTCCATCGTGTCGCCGCGCATCTCCGGCTTCATCCGCGGCCGGGCGATCCATTCCGAGGCCCATCGTCTGTACTCGCTGCTCCGTGCCGGCCAGGCCCGGGCGATCTCGGACGGGATGCCCGCCATGGTCTGGCTCGACGCCGCCGCGGGACGCTACGGCATGGCCACGGAGACCCCGGCTGGGAAGTCGGATCCTAAGGAACTCGAGTTCATCGCCGACGAAACCCTCCGCATTTCCGTAACCACGGGCACCGGCACCTCGGTCACTTTCCGCGACCGCCCCGCCGTCCGATGGCTTCCCGATGGAACCGCGGATGAGGGCAGTCCCGGCCGGGTCGAGCTGAGGGACGCGCTGGGCACGTCCCTGTGGCTGGTGGAAGCCGCCGACCGACGCGGATATGAGATCCAGAACGCAACCAACTAGACATCGCCGCTCCGGCTTCACGCTGGCCGAGCTGCTGGCGTCGCTGCTGTTCCTGGCGATCGTCATCCCGGCCGCCGTGCAGGCGCTGCGCGTCGCCAGCCTCTCGGGCACCGTCGCCGCAAGGAAGGGGGCCGCCGCGCGGATCGCCGACCGCGTCCTCAACGAGAGCCTCGTCCTCACCAACTGGTCCAACGCCTCCCAACGTGGAACCACCCGCGAGGGGAGCATCGAGTACCGCTGGTCGTTGAGCCGTTCCAACTGGAACCTCCCCGACCTCCAGGTGCTCACCGCCGAGGTCACCTTCGCCGCCCAGGGACGCGACTACGCCGTGCGGCTCTCCACCCTGGCCGATGTCGCCGACCTGAATCCCGGCGCCTCCTCCACCACCCTTTCCGCCACCTCCTCCCGTTGAACGTCCGGAATTCCATCGGGACGACAGGTCTGGGCGAACGGGCCCGGCACGGGTTCACGCTCATCGAGCTGATCCTCGCGATCGGGCTCGCGGCGATCGTGCTGGTCGCCGTGAACGGCGCCTTCTTCGGCGCGGTGCGGCTCCGGAACAGGACCGCGGAGACCATCGACGCGGCCGCGCCGCTCGACCAGGCCGCGGAGATCCTGCGCCGCGACCTGTCCTGCGCCGTCGCCCCCAAGCCGGACGGCGTCATGTCGGGCGCCTTCCGGGCCGGCAACGTCTCCGCCCTCGGCCTCGGACAACCCGTCCAGCTCGAGTTCCACACCGCGACCGCCGTCATGGACCGCACCCAACCCTGGGGCGAGGTCCAACGCGTGGCCTACGGGCTCCGCGGCAACGGCAACTCCAGGGACCTGTACCGCTCCGTCACCCGCAACCTCCTCACCCTCGGCACACCCCAGACCGAGGACCAGCTCGTCCTCCGCGACGTCTCCCAGTTCCGCGTCCAGTGCTTCGACGGGGCGATGTGGACCGAGACCTGGGACACGTCGGACACCGCCGCCCTGAGCACGAACCTCCCCTTGGCCGTCCGGCTCCAGATCCAGCGCGGCGCCAACTCCGACCCTTCCAACCCGACGGAACTCCTCGTCCCGGTACGCGTGGTCGCCCGGAACATCTCCAACACCACCCTCTGAGCGGTTGAGGACCACGGCTCCATCAAGTCCCGAGAGCGCTCCCCGGAAGCGGGGGTCGGTGCTGATCCTCGTGCTCTGGATGTCCGTCGGCCTGGTGGCGTTGGCCCTGTACTTCGCGGACACCATGACCCTCGAGCTGCGGGCCTCGGCCAACCGGGCCGCGGGCCTCGCCGCCGAACAGGCCATCGAGGGAGCGTCCCGCTACGTGGCCTGGTCGATCCTCAACCTCTCCACCAACGGGGTGATCCCGACCAACTCCCTCTTCCGCTGCGAATCCCTTCCCATCGGCGAGGCCAGGGTGTGGATCATCGGCCGCGACACGCCGCCGACGCTGAACGTCACCGCCACCCAACCCGTCTTCGGGCTCGTGGACGAGGCCGGCAAGCTGAACATCAACCGGGCCGGCTCCAACATCCTCGTCTACCTGCCCGGGATGTTCGTCGACGTCGCCCAGGCCGTCGTCGACTGGCGGTCCACCAACAGCACCCTGACGCTGAACTACGGGGCCCTGGGCTACGAGGCCAAGCACGGCCAGTACGAGAGCCTCGACGAACTGCGGCTGGTCCAGGGGATCACGCTCGCCGACCTCGAGGGCGACGACCGCAACCGCAACGGCGTCCAGGACGCCCAGGAGAAGGCGGCCTCCGGGGCCAAGCCCTTCCACCCGGGACTGCTCGACTACCTGACGGTCTACAGCCGCGAGCCGAACACCCATTCCGACGGCACGACGTTGACCAACATCGGCAACCGCGCGCAGCTGCTCGGCCTGCTCGGCACCGCCTTCGGCCAGGCGCGCGCCCAGCAGGTGCTCAACCAGCTGGGATTCCGGGGCAACGCCACGCCGACCATCGCGAGCCCCCTCCAGTTCTACCTGAACAGCGGACTGGGCGAGGACGACTTCGCGCGCATCGCCGGCGAACTGGCCACGTCCACCAACTCCTTCACCTACGGACGGGTCAACGTCAACACCGCCCCCGAGCCCGTGCTCACCGCGTTGTTCATGGGCTCCGGCGTGAACGAGCAGACCGCCACCGGCGCCGCGGAGACGCTCATCAACTACCGCCGCAGCAACCCCGACTCCCTCGGAAGCGTGGCCTGGATCGTCACCGCCCTCGGGCGGAACAGCCCCGTGGTCACCGCCCTGGCCCAACGCGACCGCATCACGACCCGCAGCTTCCAGTACTCCGCCGACATCGCGGCCGTGGGTCCAGAGGGACGCGGCTACCGGCGGGTCCGCTTCGTCTTCGACCTCTCCGACGGCACCCCGAAGATCATCCACCGACAGGACCTCAGCCGGCTCGGCTGGGCCCTCGGCGACACGGTCCGGGAGAAGCTTCTGGCCGGAAACACCCCATGAACTCAGCCGCCATCTCCGGATTCGGGCGACGAAAACGCCCCACCTCGATCGTCGGTCTCCGGCTCGGAGCCGGACGCCTCGAGGCCGCCCATCTCGTCCGCGCCAACGGATCGCTGCGGATCGTCGCCAGCGTGACCGTGCCGCTGGCTTCCGCGGTACCCTCGACCCCTCCCGAGGCGCTCGGCACCGAGATCCGGACCCACCTCGAGGCCGCGGGCATCCGCGAGCGCCATTGCGTGGTCGCCGTCCCGCCCCGCTGGATCCTCACCGGAAGGACCGAGATCCCCGAGCTCCCGGACGCCGACGCCGAGAGCCTCCTGCAACTGGAGGCCGAACGCTGCTTCTCCACCGACACCGCGGCGTTGCGCCAGGGTTCGTCCCGGTGCGGGCTTCCCGGCGGCAGCCACCACGTGACCCTGTTCGGCGTGGCCGACTCGCCGTTGTCGGGACTCGAGGCGGGCCTGACGAAGGCGGGACTCCGGCTGGAAGGACTCCCGCTGGGAACCCCAGCCCTGGTGCGTCCCCAGGAATTCCGCGACGGACTCCTGCTGATCTCCCTCGAGGACGAACAGGTGATCCTGCTGGTCATGGCCGGTGGCGGCGTCGCCGCGCATCGGACCCTGGAAGGCGATCCGGCCGAGGACGGCTCCCGCCTCGCCCCGCGGCCGGAGATCGTGGCCCGCGAGATCCGCATCACGCTTGGCCAGCTTCCCGACGCGCTCCGCCAACAGGTGACGCGCGCCCGGATCACCGGGCCGTCGGCACCGTCACAGGCCCTCGCCGATGCCCTCGGCGACCGCCTGCGCCAGTCCGGACTGGCAACCGAGGTCGCACCGAACTTCCCGGACGGCGAGCCCGGACCCGGAATCGCCTCCGGAACGCCCGCTTCCATCGCCGTCGCGATCGCGGCCCGGTTCCTGGTGGGGATCCCGTCGCCCTGCGACCTGCTTCCCCCGCGGCCGACCCTGGTGGGACGACTCGTGGCCCGCTACTCGGCGGGCCGGCTCAAGACCGCCGGGGCCGTCGCCGGCGGCGTCTTCGCGCTGCTCGCCGCCCTGGTCCTCTACCAGCAGGTGCAGCTCTTCCTTCTGGGACGCCGCTGGTCGGCGATGTCGGCCAAGGTCTCCGAGCTGGACTCGATGCAGCAGCGCATCCGGCAGTACCGCCCGTGGTTCGACGAATCCTTCCCGAACCTCGCGGTCCTCCGGCAGCTCAGCGCCGCGTTCCCCCAGGATGGCTCGGTGACCGCGACGAGCATCGAGATCCGCGAGGGCTCGAACGTGACCTGCGCCGGAACCGCCCGGGACACCGCGGCGTTCCTGCGGATGCTGGAGACGCTCAACGCGGCGCCCGGCGTGACCCAACTGCACCGGGACCAGATCCGCGGCACCAGTCCGATCCAGTTCACCTTCGGCTTCCAGTGGAACCCGGCAGCCACACCATGAACATCCGCAACCGACAACAGCTTCTCATGATCCTCGCGGCCGGGGCCGCGGCCCTCTACGCCGCGGACCTCCTGGTCATCGGCCCGGCCGGCGACTGGTGGACCGCACGCTCCAAGCGGATCGAATCCCTCCGCAAGCAGGTCGACGAAGGGGCCGCCCTGCTCCGGCGCGAGGCGGGAATCCGCGGACGCTGGGAATCGATGAGGACCAACACCCTTCCCGCGGATCCCTCGCTCGCCGAGCAGCGCCTGCTCAACGAGTTCAACACCTGGTCCCGCGCCGCCGGAGCCGAGGTGACGGACACCATCCCGCAATGGCGCAACGACTCGGAGGAGCATTCCACCCTCACCTGCCGCGTGGAGGCCTCGGGATCGCTCTCCCACCTCGGCGGTTTCCTCCAACGGATCGAAGACAGCCCCCTCGGCGTCCGGATCGCCTCGGTCCAGCTCGGAACCCGTGACAAGACCGGACAGAAGCTCACCCTCGGCCTCCAGGTGAGCGGCCTCACCCTCACCCCGGAATCCCGCCCATGAAGCGCACCCGCATCCCCGCCGCCGTCGGCCTCGCGGTGACGCTGCTCGCCTTCCCGGCGCGCGCGGCCGAGGAGTCGACGACCAACGCCACCGCCGCCACCGCGGACCCGGCCTCGTTCGTCCGCTTCATCTCGGACCGGAACATCTTCGACCCGGACCGCCGTGCCCGCGGACCCGGCGAGTCGCGCCGACAGCCGGAGCGGCCGCGCAACACCGTGATCCCGACCCTCACCCTCGTGGGCGTCATGGACTACTCGCGCGGCCGGTTCGCCTTCTTCGACGGCCCCGCCTCCGAGTACAGGAAGACGATCGCCGCCAACGGGTCCATCGCCGGATTCACGGTCTCGGCAATCCGGCCGTCCTCGGTCATCCTGAAGCCCAAGGAGGGCGCGGAGATCGAACTGGCGATCGGCAAGGCCCTGCGCCTGGACGGTGCCGAACCCGTGGAGGCCCCGGCGAAGGCCGATGCCACCGCGGCGGCCGACGCCGCCACACCGCCGGCCGCCTCCGGCGACGCCGCCGAAGTTCTCAGGAAGCTCATGCTGAAACGCCAACAGGAGTCGAAATGAACACTGCCATCACCCGGATCATCTCCGCCGCCTGCGCCGCCGGCATGCTCGCCGCCGCCCGCGCCGAGGACGTCCCCAAGTCCGCCGACACCGCCACCGAAGCCAAAGCCACCGCCGCGGCGCCGGTGAAGGTGGAAGACTCCACACCCAAGCCCGCCGCCTCGGAGCCCCAGCCACTGGCCGAGACGACGCCGTCGTCGGGCCCCGACGCCATCCGCCTCAACTTCCGGAACGCGCCGCTCGACCAGGTCCTCAGCCACCTCAGCGAGGCCGCCGGCTTCGTCGTGGTCATGGAGGCCACGGTGAAGGGCGAGGTCAGCGTGATCAGCAACCAGCCCCTCACCCGTGACGAGGCGGTGGACCTGCTCAATTCGGTCCTCGGCAAGAACGGCTACGCCGCGATCCGGGACGGCAGGACCCTCACCATCGTGGACCGCAGCACCGCCAAGAGCCGCAACATCCCGGTCAAGGTGAGCAATGATCCGGCTCTGATCCCGGCCAACGACGAGGTCGTGACCCAGATCATCCCCATCCGCTACGTCGAGGCCGAGCAGTTGGCCAAGGACCTTTCCACGTTCGTCTCCGCGAACGCCACGTTCGTGGCGAATGCGGCCGGCAACTCGATCGTGATGACCGACACCCAGTCGAACATCCGGCACCTGGTCGAGATCATCCGTGCGATCGACACCAGCGCCCAGTCCGAAACCGAGATCCGGGTCTTCAAGCTGAAGAACGCCAATCCGGGTGAGGTGGCGACGCTGCTCACCGAGCTCTTCAACACCAGCTCCTCGAGCGGATCCGGCACGCAGTCCCCGATCCGCTTCGGTGGGGCCCCGGGCGCAGGCGGCTTCGGTGGGTTCGGGGGATTCGGCGGCTTCGGGGGTGGCGGACGCGGCGGTGGCGGTGGCGGCGCCGCCGCCACGGCCTCCGGCGCCAACGACCGCATCCGCAAGGCCTCACAGGTCGTCTCGGTGGCGGACGCCCGCACCTCCTCGGTCGTGGTCACCGCCTCCAAGGACCTGATGACCCAGATCGCGGGCATGGTCCGCGAACTCGACGTGCCCTCCAACCGGGACCAGCGCGTGTATGTCTACCACATGGAGAACGGGGATCCGCAGCAGGCGGTCCAGGTGCTCCAGAACATGTTCCAGGGCAGCAATTCCGGCCGCGGGAACAGCGCCTCCTCCACGGCACAGCAGAACAGCGCGCTCATGCAGCGCCAGCAGAACAACGCCAGCAGCAGCAGCACCACGGTCAGCGGCGGGACGTCGTCGGCCTTCGGCGGCACCGGGACCCGTACCGGCGGTGGCGGTGGCGGAAACCTGTTCTGAACCCCACGGTCTTTCCCACAGATTCCATGAACATTCCTTCCTTCCGGCGGTTCACCCGCCTCGCCGCGGCGGCCGCACTGGTCCTGGCGGCAACCCCGCTTCTCCACGCGCAGCAGCGCGGCGGCGGCGGTGGCGGGTTCGGTGGCTTCGGCGGATTCGGCGGCGGCGGCGGCAACAACGCCAACCGCGGCGGCTCCTCGAGCAGCTCCAGCCAGTACAACAACAACGGCAGCGTCGGCAGCGCCATCATCTCGGTCGATCCCCAGACCCACAACATCATCGTCATCGCCGACGCCGACACGAGCCTCCAGATCAGCAACGTCATCTCCAACCTCGACTCCCCGAAGCCGCAGGTGCTCATCAACGTGGTGTTCGTCGAGGTCCAGCTCAACAACTCCTCCGACATCGGCGTCGAGGGCGGTTGGGCCAAGAACGTCGGCAACGGCATCACCACCGGCGGCGGATCCGTCCTCGGCCTCTCCGGCCTCAACTCCGTGGTGACCAACGCCAGCGTCATCGGCGGCCCGATGTCCGGCGCCCTCACCCCGGGCGCGAACGGCGCCGGCGCCGGCGGCCTCTACCAGATCGCCGGGACCGACTTCCAGGCCACGCTCCGCGCCATCGCCAAGGCCGGGAAGGCCCAGGTGCTCTCCAAGCCCTCCATCATCGCCCGCGACGGCCAGCTCGCGAAGATCGTCGTCGGACAGCAGGTCCCCCTGCCCTCCGGCGTCTCCTTCGCCCAGGCCGGGAACAACACCATCCCCATCGTCAACGTCAGCTATACCGACGTCGGCATCATCCTCAACGTCACGCCGTTCATCGGCGCCAACGGCCAGGTGGAGATGATCGTCCAACCCCAGATCTCGTCGGTCTCGCCCACCGAACGCCAGTCGCTCTCCTCCGACGTCTCGGCCCCCTACATCAATGTCCGGTCCGCCGACACCGTGGTCGTCACGCCGCACTCGCAGACGGTGGTCATCGGCGGACTGATCTCCGACACCAAGTCCGACGCCGAGAGCAAGGTGCCGATCCTCGGCAGCATCCCGGGCCTTGGGAACCTCTTCAAATCGAGGCAGAAGAGCCGCTCCAAGACCGAGCTGCTGATCTTCCTGACGCCCTACATCGTGGATGCCCCGACCCAGCTGGCCTCCCTTTCCAGCTCGATGCGGGACCGCTCGCAGGTGATCACCAATGCCGCGACCGAGAAGGAACTGGACCGGTTCCTCGAGAAGCTGCCGACGAAGAAGCAGCCGTGATCGCGGGGTGACCGCGGCATCGGCCCGGCAGGGGCCGGATGAAAAGAAACGGGGCGGGCCGCAAGGCCCGCCCCGTCTTCGTCGGCCCAACCGGGGCCTTACTCCACCACCACGCGGTAGAACGCGGCGGCGTCGGTGGTCAGGAGACCGACCGTGGCCTCGGAACCGGTGCCCGGGACGGACGGTCCGGCGGCGGACCAGTCACCCGAGCCGAGGGCGGCGCGGGTCTGGACCGTGTAGGTGCGTCCGGAGACGGTCGCGAAGGCCAACCGGATCCCGGTCTCGGTGCGGGAGACACCCACCACCGGCGAGGGCGGAGGCGTGCTGCCGGCGGGACCGTCGTTGGCGATGGCCGTGGCCCGCAGGAAGCCGTCGGCATCCAGCGCGCTCCAGTCCTGCGCCCAGTTCTCCTGGTCGAAGGCACCGGCGTAGTTGACCGGGGTCCAATAGCCATCCGCAGGGGTGGCACCGGCCACGGTGTAGACCGGGCTGCCCGGCAGGACCGTCGGATCCAGACCGCGGTCGGCGGTGCGGCTGATGCCGCGGAGCTGGGGATTGACGACCGGGTTCGAGGCGGCCGGGACGTAGGTCCCGCCGTGGTCGTCACCCGTGCCGCCGGCGAAGTCGAACCAGATGTTGTTCGCCA
>JAIYBC010000011.1 GCA_027488845.1 Verrucomicrobiales bacterium
AGTTACGTTGATTGCGAGCGACTTACGCCGAAATCGTTGAACAATGTAAACAGTTTGGTGACTGCCGCTTCATTGCAGCAAAACACCCCAATCGGTTGGGGTCGGTTCTTTGCGTGAGGTCCGCCTTCGTCCCGTTCGGCCGATTTCGGCTCAGTTCCGGTCCTTGGACTTGGCCAGCGTCTCCTCGAAGTCCACGAGCTCCTGGATCTGCGTCAGGAACCAGCGGTCGATCTTGGTCAGCTGGAAGATGTCCGAGACCGAGAAACCGGCGCGCAGCGCATGGCGGATGAAGAAGATCCGTTCCGCGTTGGGCAGGGTGAGCTTGCGGGTGATCAGGTCCTTCGGCAGGACGTCGCGGTCGCCGTGCAGGTCGCCACCGATGCGCCAGGGCTTGCCGTCGCCGCCCAGGCCGCTGCGGCCGATCTCGAGGGAGCGAAGGCACTTCTGCAGGCTTTCCTTGAAGGTCCGGCCGATGGCCATGGCCTCGCCGACGCTCTTCATCTGCGTGGTCAGCGTCGGGTCCGCCTGCGGGAACTTCTCGAAGGCGAAGCGGGGGATCTTGGTGACGACGTAGTCGATGGTCGGCTCGAAGCTGGCCGGCGTCTCGCGCGTGATGTCGTTCCGGATCTCGTCTAGCAGGTAGCCGACGGCCAGCTTGGCGGCGATCTTGGCGATGGGGAACCCGGTCGCCTTCGACGCCAGCGCCGAACTGCGGCTCACCCGGGGATTCATCTCGATGATGACCATCCGTCCGGTGTCGGGATTGACGCCGAACTGGATGTTGGAACCGCCGGTCTCGACTCCCACCGCCCGGATCACGGCGAAGCTCTGGTCGCGCATGATCTGGTACTCCTTGTCGGTGAGCGTCTGGATCGGGGCCACCGTGATCGAGTCGCCGGTGTGCACGCCCATGGGATCGAAGTTCTCGATCGAGCAGATGATCACGCAGTTGTCTGCGCGATCCCGCATGACCTCCATCTCGTACTCCTTCCAGCCCAGGAGGGATTCCTCGACCAGGATCTCCGACACCGGGGAGAGGTCCAGGCCCCGCTTGGCGATCTCCTCGAACTCCTCGCGGTTGTAGCCGATGCCGCCGCCGGTCCCGCCGAGGGTGTAGGCCGGACGGATGATCAGGGGATAGCGTCCGATCCGCTCGGCGATGGCGCGGGCCTCGTCGAGGTTGTGCGCGGTGCCGCTGATCGGCACGTCGAGCCCGATGCTCAGCATCAGGTCCTTGAAGATCTGGCGGTCCTCGCCGCGCTCGATGGCGTCGGCCTTGGCGCCGATCATCTCCACTCCGAGGCGTTCCAAGGTTCCCGAGCGATGGAGCTTCATCGCCGTGTTCAGGGCGGTCTGCCCGCCCAGGGTGGGCAGGAGCACCAGCTTGCCCTGGGCGCCGAGCCGTTCCATCTCGGCCTGTTCCCGTACGATGATCTTTTCCACCGCCTCCGGCGTGACCGGCTCGATGTAGGTCCGGTCGGCGAACTCCGGGTCGGTCATGATGGTGGCCGGGTTCGAGTTCACCAGGACCACGCGGTAACCCTCCTCGCGCAGGGCCTTGCAGGCCTGGGTTCCCGAGTAGTCGAACTCGCAGGCCTGCCCGATGATGATGGGGCCGGCACCGATGATGAGGACCGAGTGGATGTCTGTACGCTTCGGCATGGTCGAAAGTGAGGCCGGATGGAACACGGTCCGGCGTCGCCGGGCGAAGGAATTCTCGCGGATCGTTTCCGGGTCCCTTGGGTGAAATCCATCCACCGATGTGGCCGGGCTTCGCAGATCCGCTGGGCTGGGACTTCGGGGCCGCCCCATTGCCTTCCCTTCAGGGTACGGAGTCCCGGCTTCAGCCGGTCGGGGCTTGGACCGGGCCGGGGCGCTTTGGAATCCCAAACCGTTGTCCGATCCCACAGGACTCCCGATCTCCGTGAAACCGTGGAATTTGCCGAGTCCTGCCGACCCGGTCCAAATCCCGGATCCAGAATCCGGAATCAAGAATCCAGCCTCGGGTTGCCCCTCGGCTCGGGGTTCCGGTAGGCTCACCGGACGCACATGAGCGAGATTTCCAAGGCCTACGAGCCGCAGGCGGTTGAATCGAAGTGGTACGACTTCTGGGAGAAGGAAGGCTGTTTCACCGCCGATCCGTCCCGCGTGAGCGCTTCCCGCCCCGCCTATTCCATCGTCATCCCTCCCCCGAACGTCACCGGCGTGCTGACCATGGGCCACGTCCTGAACAACACCATCCAGGACATCCTTGCCCGCAAGGCGCGGATGGATGGCAAGGAGGTCCTGTGGCTGCCCGGCACCGACCACGCCGGCATCGCCACCCAGAACGTCGTCGAGAAGACCCTGAAGAAGGCCGGCGAGATCAAGCACCGCGACGACCTCGGCCGCGAGGCCCTCGTCGCCCGCATCTGGGAGTGGAAGGAGAAGTACGGCGGGATCATCCTGAAGCAGCTCCGCGCGCTTGGTGCCTCCTGCGACTGGACCCGCACCCGCTTCACCATGGACCCGGAGTATTCCCGGTGCGTCCAGAAGGTGTTCGTGGACCTCTACAAGAAGGGGCTGATCTACCGCGGCAAGCGCATGGTGAACTGGTGCCCGGCGTCCCTCACGGCGCTCTCCGACGAGGAGGTCGTGATGAAGGAGCAGAAGGGCTTCATGTACCACTTCAAGGTCGAGGTGGTGGAGCATCCCGGCACGTTCCTGACCATCGCCACGACGCGTCCGGAGACCATCCCGGCCGACACCGCGGTGGCGGTGAACCCGAACGACCCGCGCTACACCCATCTCGTGGGCAGGCACGTGTACCGGGCCCTGCCGCTCGACGTGCCGAAGGAGCAGCGGATCATCCCGATCATCGCCGACGAGCATGTGGCCTTCGACTTCGGCACGGGCGTGCTGAAGGTGACCCCGGCCCACGACAAGGCGGACTTCGAGATCGGCCTGCGCCACCAGCTGCCGGTGCTGGACCTGCTCACCCCGGACGGAAAGCTCACCGCTCTGGCCGGCAGCGAACTCAACGGTTTGGACCGCTTCGTCGGACGGAAGAAGGCCGCGGAGCTGCTCGAGGCCGCCGGCGCCTTGGAGAAGGCCGAGACCTACACCAACAACGTCGGCTTCAGCGAACGCGCCGACGTGCCCATCGAGCCGCGCCTGAGCGAGCAGTGGTTCCTGAAGTACCCGAGCGTGGAGGCCTCCACGAAGTGTGTGGCCGACGGCCAGATGCGGTTCTTCCCGGACCGCTGGGCCAAGGTCTACGACCACTGGATGGGCGGCATCCAGGACTGGTGCATCAGCCGTCAGCTGTGGTGGGGACACCGGATCCCGGTGTGGTACCGCAACGGTGAGACCTACTGCGGACTCGAGACTCCGGCGGGTGAAGGTTGGACCCAGGACCCCGACGTCCTCGACACCTGGTTCAGCTCCTGGCTCTGGCCGTTCGCCACGATGGGCTGGGTCGACGAGAAGGACGCCGACTCGAAGAACGCGACCCTGAAGGCGTTCTACCCCACGACCGACCTCGTCACCGGGCCGGACATCATCTTCTTCTGGGTCGCCCGCATGATCATGGCGGGCTACGAGTGGATGGGCGACCTGCCGTTCCGGAACGTCTATTTCACCGGCATCATCCGCGACAAGCAGGGTCGGAAGATGTCGAAGTCCCTCGGCAACTCGCCCGACCCGCTGGACCTGATCGCCAAGTACGGCGCCGACGCGCTCCGCTTCGGCGTGATGCGCGCCGCGCCGCTCGGTCAGGACGTGCTCTTCGACGAGCAGACCGTCGAACTGGGCCGCAACTTCTGCAACAAGCTGTGGAACGCCTGCCGCTTCCGCCAGATGCAGGGCGGCGTGACCGAGGCCGAGATCCTTCCGGACCTGCTCACCAGCGACGACCGCTGGATCCTGATCCGCCTCGACCAGGCGATCCGCGAGGTCACCGGCGCGTTCGTCGAGTACAAGTTCAGCGACGCCACGGCGACGCTCTACCGCTTCTTCTGGAGCGAGTACTGCGACTGGTACGTGGAGGCGTCCAAGGCGGCGTTCTACGGCACCGACGAGGCCCTCAAGGCGAACAAGCTCGCGGTCATCGACTTCGTGCTCGGCAACCTCCTGCGGCTGTTCCACCCGTTCCTGCCGTTCATCACCGAGGAGCTGTGGCACGGCATGGGATACGCCGCCGACCTGCCGCAGGACCGC
The DNA here is from genome assembly GCA_027488845.1 of Verrucomicrobiales bacterium. Taxonomy (GTDB): domain Bacteria; phylum Verrucomicrobiota; class Verrucomicrobiia; order Limisphaerales; family UBA9464; genus SXXZ01. The sequence continues at coordinate 4,198 of JAIYBC010000011.1, forward strand.
GGCGGTCGCACGCTGATGTTCGCCCTCTGGCCCAAGGCGCTGAACGACGACGAGAAGACCTACTTCGGCCTCGACGAGACCGCCGACGCGGTGGCGCAGGCGAAGTACGACCTGGTTTCGCTGGGACGCGGCCTGCGACGGGACTGCAAGATCGATCCCGCCAAGAAGGTGAAGTTCGTCCTGCGCCCGTCCGGCGAGCTGTCCACGGCGGATTCCGAGGTGCTGCGCCTGCTGTTGAACGCCGAGTCGCTGGAGGTTGTGAACGCCGCCTGGGCGCCGGAGCGGGGCACGCCGGTGGCCGCCAACGCGCTGGGCGAACTCTTCCTGCCGTTGGCCGGCCTGGTGGACTTCGCCGCGGAGCGCTCCCGCCTGGAGAAGGAACTCGAGAAGATCCGTGCCGAGGTCGGAAAGGTTCAGGAGAAGCTTTCCAATCCCGCCTTCGCCTCGAAGGTTCCCGCCAAGGTGCTCGAGGAGCATCAGACGCGTCTCAAGGATTGGCAGGCCAAGGAGGCCCAGGTCCTCGCCTCGCTCGCCAACCTTCCGGCCTGAACCCACTCCGCTTCCGCACCGCACTCCCATGATCTCCTACCAGAACCTCATCGGCGGCCAATGGGTCGCCGCCCAGGACGGCCGCACGTTCACCACCACCAATCCCGCCGACACGCGGGAGACGGTCGCGACCTATGCCCTCGGCGGCGCCGCCGACTACGCCGCGGCGACGCGCGCCGCGTCCGAGGCGCTTTCCAGGTGGTCCGCGCAGACCGCGGTGGCCCGGGGACGCATCCTCAGCAAGGCCGCCCAGATCCTCGAGTCCCGCAAGGCCGAATTGGCGACGCTGCTGACCCGCGAGGAAGGCAAGACGCTGACCGAGGCGACCGGCGAGGTCGGCCGCGCGGTGGACATCTTCCGATTCTACGGCGGACTCAGCTACACGGTCGGCGGCCAGACGATTCCGCACGACCTGCCCGGCAACCTGCTGCTGACCCGCCGCGAACCGGTGGGCGTGGTGGCGCTGATCACGCCGTGGAACTTCCCGATCGCCATCCCGGCCTGGAAGCTCGTCCCGGCGTTGCTCTGTGGGAACACCGTGGTGCTGAAGCCCGCCTCGCAGGCGCCTTCCATGGCGCTGGAGTTGGCCAAGGCCTTGCAGGAAGCCGGGCTCCCGCCGGGGGTGCTGAACGTCGTCGCCGGCGAAGGTCGCGCCTTCGGCTCGGAGATCGCCTCCAATGCCGCCGTCCAGGCGCTGAGCTTCACCGGATCCCATGGCGTCGGCACCGGCCTCTACAAGGCGCTTTCGCACCGGATGATCCGGGTGCAGCTGGAGATGGGTTCCAAGAACCCCACGATCGTCCTCGCCGACGCCGACCTCGACCTGGCGGCGCGCCTCGTGGCCATCGCCGGCTTCGGCCTCACCGGGCAGGCCTGCACCGCCACCAGCCGCGTGATCGTGGAACGCCCGGTCCTCGCCGCCTTCACCGAGAAGCTCGTCGCCGCGGCCAAGGCCTGGAAGGTCGGTCCCGGACTCAGCCCGGGTGTCCAGATGGGTCCGGCGGTCAACGCGGACGAACTGGAGGGCAACTTCGCGGCGATCCGCAAGGCGCAGGCCGACGGTGCGGAACTGGTGTGGGGCGGAGCCCGCCTCACGGAAGGCGACCTGGCCCACGGCCTGTTCATGCAGCCGACGGTGCTGGGCGGCGTGACGCCGACCATGGAGATCGCCCAGGAAGAGGTCTTCGGACCGGTGGTCGGCATCATCGCGGTGGATTCCTTCGACGAGGCCATCCAGGTGGCCAACGGCGTGAAGTACGGCCTGAGCGCCAGCCTGGTGACCCGCGACTTCAAGAAGGCGATGGTGTACGCGGAGCGCATCGAGTGCGGCGTGGTGAAGGTGAACCAGATCAGCACCGGCCTGGCGCTCCAGGCGCCGTTCGGCGGCGTGAAGAACAGCTCGACCGACTCGTTCCGCGAGCAGGGGACGGCGGCCCTCGACTTCTACAGCCGCACGAAGACCATCTACCTCGACTACTCGGCCTGACCCGTCGCGGTCCGCGGAAGACGGCTTCCGCGAACCGCCTTTCGCCTCCCCCGGCGGACTCATGAATGGAATTCTGGATTCCTTCCGGAATTCCGTTGTTTCGTTCCTGCGATGCCGGGTGTAAATGGGAACCGTGCTAGGCGGATACGACCCAAACGGCTACTTCGACGAAATGTCTCCGGCGCCGGGCAAGTTCCGGAAGAGCTACGAAGCCTTCGCCCAGCGATTCAGCCAGTTCACCGCCGAGGACTTCGAGGAGCGCCGCCATGCGGTGGACCTGGCCTTCCTGCGGCAGGGCATCACCTTCAACGTCTACGGCGACTCGGCGGGCACGGAGAAGATCTTCCCGTTCGACCTGATGCCGCGGATCATCTCCTCGGCGGAGTGGGAATACCTCGAGCGCGGCCTGGTCCAGCGGATCACCGCCCTCAACCTCTTCCTGCACGACGTCTACCATGAGCAGCGGATCCTGAAGGACGGGGTGATCCCGTCGTTCTTCGTTCTCTCGGCCAAGCATTTCCGCCGCGAGTTCGTCAATTTCCAGGTCCCCAAGGACATCTACATCCACATCTGCGGCACCGACCTGATCCGCGGCGGCGACGGCCAGTGGATGGTGCTCGAGGACAACGGCCGCTGTCCTTCCGGCGTCAGCTACGTGCTGGAGAACCGGCGTGCGATGAAGCGCACGTTCCCGGCGATGTTCGAGTCCGTGGGCGTGCGTCCGGTCGACCAGTACCCGCAGGAGCTGCTCAAGACCCTGCAGTACATCGCGCCGTCCGGCGTCGCGGATCCCACGGTCGTGGTGCTCACGCCGGGCGCCTACAATTCGGCCTACTTCGAGCACACCTACCTGGCCCGCCAGATGGGCATCGAGATCGTCGAGGGACGCGACCTCGTCGTCCGTGACGCGCGGGTTTTCATGCGCACGACCAAGGGCCTGCAGCCCGTGCACGTGATCTACCGGCGCGTGGACGACGACTTCATCGACCCCACGGTGTTCCGCCGGGACTCGATGCTCGGCGTGCCCGGCCTGGTGAATGCCTACCGTTCCGGCAACGTGTCGTTGGCCAACTCCATCGGCACCGGCATCGCGGACGACAAGGTGATGTATTACTTCGTCCCACGGATGATCAAATACTACCTCGACCAGGACCCGATCATCCCGAACGTGCCGACCTACCTCGCCAGCGAGGAGGCGGACAGGAAGTACATGCTCGAGAACCTCGACAAGCTGGTCATCAAGGCGGCCAACGAGTCCGGCGGCTACGGCATGCTGATGGGGCCGCAGGCGACGAAGGAGGAGCGGGAACGCTTCCGCGGCGCGATCGAGAAGGACCCGCGGAACTACATCGGCCAGCCGATGATCAACCTCTCCACCCACCCTACCCACGTCGGCGACGGGAAGTTCGAGCCGCGGCACATCGACTTCCGTCCGTACATCCTCTACGGGGAGAAGACCGTCATCATCCCCGGCGGCCTGACCCGCGTGGCGCTCCGCAAGGGGTCCCTGGTGGTCAACTCCTCGCAGGGCGGTGGCAGCAAGGACTCCTGGGTCCTGTTCGGTGATGAGTGACGAGTGAGTCCCGTCCGGTCCCGCGACCGGACGGGGTTCCCCAACGGAAATCGATTCAAGACATGCTCTCCCGCGTCGCCAATTCCCTCTACTGGATGTCCCGCTACATCGAACGCTCCGACAACTCGGCGCGCATCGTGGACGTGAACCTCCAGCTGATCCTGGACCACCGGAACCTCAACTCGCAGCAGCTCGCCGCGCATTGGCTTCCCATCATCCAGGCCACGGGCGACGAGGCGGATTTCCACCGGCTGTACTCCGAGGCGAACGCCCAGTCGGTCACCGAGTACCTGGTGTTCGACACCAAGAACACGAACTCCATCGTCTCCTCCATCGCGCAGGCCCGGGAGAACGCCCGCATGGTCCGCGACCAGCTCACCACCGACATCTGGGAGGAGCTGAACCGCCTGTACCTGTTCCTGCATTCGCCCCAGGCGCGGGAGAGCTGGGACACCAACCCGTTCGACTTCCTCCAGCAGGTGAAGGCGGGCTCGCTGATGCTGCAGGGTCTGGCCGACGCCACCATCCCGCACAACGAGGGGTGGCTCTTCCTCCAGGCCGGCAAGTTCATCGAACGCGCGGACATGACGTCCCGCATCCTGGACGTCCGCTACCAGACGCTGCCGGAGAAGGGCGTTCCCCAGACCATCAGCCACACCGAGGCCCTGGAGTGGGCGGCCATCCTGCATTCCTGCAGCGCGTGGGACGCCTACAAGTCGATCCACGGCGCCGAGGTCCATCCGCGCCTGGTCGCCGAGTTCCTCATGCTCTCGGACGACTTCCCGCGTTCGATCCGCTTCTGCGTGGAACGCCTGAACCGAGCGTTGCGCCGCGTCTCCGGGGTTTCGGATGGCCGGTTCTGCAACGACGCCGAGAAGCTCGCCGGCCGTTTGGTCGCCCAGCTCCAGTTCGGCACCATCGACGAGATCTTCATCCTCTCGGGCCTGCACAAGTACATCGACGACCTCCAGATCGCCCTGATCGACGTCGGCAACGCCCTGTTCAACGCCTACATCTTCCAGCCCTTCCACAATCTGGAGGCGGAGATCCTGGTGCAGCAGGAACAGCAGCAGCAGTGATCCCCGATTTCCGGTCCAGATAGGGTGCCTCACGCCAAGGCGCCAAGCCGCGGAGGCAACTCGGAAGTCCCAAGGGAGATTGCGCCGTGCTCGGTCGAACGAGCGTCCACTGCCGATCTTGGCAGGGGCGGTGCCCGTTCCAATTCGATCCGAATCCTTTCGCGTCTTGGCGCGTTTGCGTGAGGCCACTTCAGGAGTTCCCGGGAAGTCCGTCTCCGGGGCAGGGTGTCTCGCGGCGGACGCGCCGCGTCGAAGGTGGGTTCCGCGCCAAGGCGGCCTGGGGACGGACGGGGCGCCGAACCAGTTCGCCGCCGCAGTTTGGGCAACGGCCGCCGAGGCGACGTTCCACGCAGTCGACGCAGAACGTGCACTCGAAGGAGCAGATCCGCGCGTCCTGCGATTCCGGTGGCAGATCCCGGTCGCAGCACTCGCAGTTGGGCCTGTCTTCCTCGGCCATGACTGTCCCGCCCATGAACAGGAACCGAGATGGACCTCACGCAAGTTCCCAAGGGCGCCAAGAAACGGGAGTCCGGCCTCGGAGAGTCGGGCGCTAAAAGACAGTGTTGGCCTCGCTGTCCACCAACGGGATTCCTTGGTTTCGCCTCATCCGTATCCGCAGGGTTTTCGAGTTCCTCGAGCACCTTGGCGATCATCTGCCGGATGACGCACAGGAGGGCTGGCGCCTCCGTTTGTCTCCCTGTTTCCCACAGTGCCTCACCGACGAAATGTGCCTGGACATCCTGGGCGCGGCACTGCAGGCCAATGAGGGCGATCTATGTACGGCGTTCATCGGGTGCTGGAGAGCGGTCCGTTCAAGCTCTCGACGACTCCCGTGGTCCGAGGCGGCCCGCGGGCTACCCAGCAATTCCGACCAACTTCGTAGGAGCCGGCTCGCCCACTTGCCGATCGCTTTTCGGCCAAGGTCCATCACGACGGAACGGTGGTCTGAAGTCCTCGCGGGGTCTGCTTGGTTGCAGCCGATAACGCTGTCGAATGCCTGCATGGGCAAGGTTCCGGGTCGACCATGGTCAGATATTCGCGGTCGACCCGCTCAAGATATTGAACATTTGGTGTCAGGGAGGATTCGGCGTGCGCGTTCCCTAGGGAGTGCTCCCGCGAAACGAGAACGTCCATTTGACAACCGAGTCGGCTAACCTGTTGCCCGACCCGTCACCTGACGGCCCCCCGGCGCCCCGCTGGACCATCGCGACTGCCGTGTTGGCCCTCGGGACTTTGGGCTTTGTCCTGCTGTCGCGGGAGCCGGCCCGGCCTAAACTGCCGCCGGCCAGGCCGCAGGCGGTGCGAACCCGGGTGCTGGCGGTCCATCCGCGGGAGTTCCAAGTGGCGTTGCGGGCGCAGGGGGTGGTCCGGGCCCGGGAAGAGATCACCCTCAGTGCGCAGGTGTCCGGCCGGGTGGCCCGGGTGAGTGAACGGTTCGAAGACGGTTCTTTCTTCGCGGCGAATGAGGTCCTGCTTGAACTCGAAGACGAGGATTATCGTACTGCCGTCGTCATGGCCGTGGCCCGTTTGCGGAGCGCGGAGGTGGCCCGGCAGCTGGCCCTGCTGAGCCACCGGCGCAACGAGGGCTTGCTGAAAGACCGATTGCTCCCCGAAGCCCAGGCCGAAGTGACGGAAGCGACGCTCGCCCAGGCACAGGCCGACGTGAATTCGGCGGCCGCCCAGCTTGAACGGGCCCGTCGCGATCATGAGCGCACCCGGGTCCGGGCGCCGTTCAACGGCTGCGTGCGGCGCCGCGCGGTGGGCCCCGGCCAGCTCGTCGGGCCGAGCACGGTCCTGGGCAGCATCTTTTCGGTGGATGAGGCCGAAGTGCGCCTGCCGGTCGCGGTCCGGGATCTCCGGTTCATGGAGCTGCCAGCGCAGGCTCGGCGGGGGGCCACTTCTGGCGATCCAGGCCACGGAGGAGCCGGATTGTCCCTGACCTCGCCTGCTGAACCGGCAGCCGAAGTCACCCTGACCGATCCGCTGGATCCGGCTTCGACCCTCGTTCGCGTGGGGTTCTTGGTCCGCACCGAGGGGGCGCTCGACGAGAATTCCCTGGATGCGCTACTCGTCGTGCGTGTGCCGGATCCGTTCGGCCTGGAATCCGGGAAGCCGCCCCTGCGCCCCGGTCATCCGGTCACCGGCCTGGTCCGCGGAAGAGTGCTGACCAATGTCGTCGTGCTGCCCCGGGCCGCGGTGCGTGAACTGGACCGGGTGAACTTCGTGCATCGTGAAGAGCTGACGCTCACTTCGCGGCGGATCACTCCCCTCTGGTCCGACGAGGAGCACATCCTGGTGCCGGCGGACGCCGTTCCAGCCGACCATCTGGTCGCAACGACCCAACTGGTTTACGCGCCCGAAGGGGCCAAGGTGGAAATCATCCCGGAGACTCCGGCCGCCGGAGCGTCTCCGACCAATGCGGTTCCGGTCGGCACCAACCACCCCGTTGCCGCCAGGAGGACACCGTGATCCGCTGGTTCGCCCGGAATGGCATCGCCGCGAATTTCCTGATGCTCGCGATTCTCGCGGGCGGCCTCTACATGGCCATCTTCCGCACGCCGCTGGAGATCGCGCCGGCGTTGAGCTGGCGCACGGTGATGATCGAGATGCCCTACCGCGGAGGCACGGCCAAGGATGTCGAGCGGGCGATCCTCATCCCGATCGAGGAAGCGCTGGAAGGCGTGCAGGGAATCAAGCAGTTGAACGCCGACGGCATGCGGGGGATGGCGCGGTTCTATCTCCAGGCCGAGCCGGGGGCCGACCTGCGGGCGCTGATGGACGAGGTCAAGGCCCGGGTGGACACCATCACGACATTCCCCAACGAAACGGAACGTCCCCGCGTGTTCATCCCGGAATCGGGAAACTACTTCGCCGTGCTGAACGTCGCAGTGACCGGGGAACTCAGTCCGCAGGACCTTCGCAAGGCGGCCCGGCGCGTACAGGAGGACCTCCTCGAAATGCCCGGTATCAGCCGCGCCGAAGTGCAGGGTGGCCGGCGGGTGGAGATCGCCATCGAGGCGCGTTCCGACCGCCTGCAGGCCTATGGGCTGACCTTCCAGGAACTCGCGGATGCGGTCCGGCGCTTCTCGATTGATCTGCCCGCGGGCGCCATCGACAGCGCGGGTGGCACGTTGATCATCCGCACCCGGGGCCAGGCGTTCACCGAGGCCGACTTCGCCCACATCCCCATCCGGGCCGGACGGGGAGCGGATGTGCTGCTGGGCGAGGTGGCGACGATCCGCGACGGCTTCGAGGAGGGCGAGAAGCGCGTGGAGTTCAACGGCCATCCGGCGCTCTTCGTGCAGGTGATGCGCACCGGCCAGGAGAGCGCCATCGACATCTCGAACAAGGTCCGGGAATACGTGCGGACCGCCGGCGCGCGCTTCCCCGAAGGCTTGCGCCTCACGGTCTGGAACGACGAGTCGCTGTCCATCCGGGCGCGGCTCGGTTCGCTGGCCTCGAACACGCTGCAGGGCGGACTGCTCGTGCTGCTCCTGCTCGGGCTCACGCTGCGGCCCAAGCTGGCGTTCTGGATCGCCGCAGGCATCCCGGTCGCCCTCGCCGGCGGGCTGCTGGTCATGCCGTGGCTCGGAATGACCGCCAACATGATGAGCCTCTTCGGCTTCTTCATCGTGATCGGCATCGTGGGAGATGACGCGATTGTCACGGGCGAAAACATCTTCGGGAAGCTCAAGTCCGGCACGTTGCCGCCACTGGACGCGGTGGTGGTGGGCACGCAGGAAGTCTCCACGCCGGTCACTTTCGGGGCGCTCACCACCATCGTCGCGTTTGTGCCGATGCTCTTTTTCCAGGGCACCTGGGGTGACTACGCGAAGCAGATCCCGCCGGTCGTCACCGCGGTGCTGCTGTTCTCCCTGCTCGCCTGCAAGCTGTTCCTGCCGACACACCTAAAGGGCCTCGCGGTCGCGGAGCGCCAGAACGCCTTCGACCGATTCCAGGCCCGTATCACGGGGCGGCTGGACCGGTTCGTGGACGGCGTTTACCGGCCGGCCCTCGACGCGGCGCTGAAGCACCGGGCGGTCGTGCTGGCCGCCTTTGTCGCCGCCGGGCTTCTGATGAGCGGTTACTGCCTGGGCGGGCGAATGAAGTTCGTCTCGTTCCCCTCGGTGGATGCGCGGCGGATTACGGCCGTCCTGCGCCTGCCAGAGGACACGCCGGTCGAGGTCACCGCCCGCTATGTGGACCGCATCTCCGTGGCCCTTGAACAGATGCGGAAGGAATTCCAGGATCCCGGCACTGGAGAGTCCCTCATTCGGAATGTCACCCGTGTGATCGGCAGCACGGATGCTCGCGGAGGCTTCCGCAAGTCCGCCGGTCTTGTCTCCGTCGAGATCGCCGACCCGTCCGAGCGTTCGGAGCCCGGCCCGCGCAACGCGGTCATCGCCAACCGCTGGACTGAACTGGTAGGGCCCATCCCCGAGGCAACCTTCTTCCGGATCTTCGCCGAACAGTCCTTCGAGGGCGGCCAAGAATACGCCGATGGCAACCTGCACTTCGAGCTGCGGGGGCCGACCTCGCCCAGGAAGGCCGAGATCGCCCAGCGGATGAAGGATCTGCTGGAATCGTTTGGCGGCATCCGCACCGCGTGGGCGCAGATCAACTATGGCCAGGACGAACTCGAGCTGAGCCTCAAGCCGCGCGCCGCCGAACTCGGCCTCACCCAGGCCCTGCTGGCCCGGCAGGTGCGGCAGGCCTTCTACGGCGAGGAAGCCCAGCGCGTGCAGCGCGGCGTGGACGACATCCGGGTGATGGTCCGCCTGCCGCGCGCCGACCGCGAGACGCTCCACACCCTCGACCAGCTCCGCATCCGAACGCCGCGCGGGGCGGAGGTGCCGCTGGCCACCGTCGCGGAGGTCCGCTTCGCCAAGGCACCCTCCTTTGTGGAGCGCAACGACGGCGCGGAGGTCATCCGCATCGGCGCCCAGCCGGTAGACGATTCGGTAGACGTGCTGGGGATCGCCCGGGAACTGGAGCCGCAACTGCTCGCGCTGTGCCTTGAGGGCGAGAACCTGTCCTTCCAGTTCAAGGGTTACGTGGCCGAAGCCGCGGAATCACGCCAGCGCACCATCCTCGGGGCCGTCGGGCTCCTGTTGGCCATCTACGCGCTGCTGGCCATCCCGCTGCAGTCGCTGACGCAGCCGATCTTCGTCATGCTGATCATTCCCATGGGCACCATCGGCGCTCTGCTCGGCCATCTGGCGCTCGGCATGACGCCATCGTTCCTGTCGGTGTTTGGCATGCTCGCCCTGGCGGGCATCTCCGTGAACAATTCGCTGGTGCTGGTGGATTACGTAAACCAGCGCCGCGCCGCCGGGGTGCCGCTGCTGGAGGCCGCCCGCGAAGCCGGTCTGCGCCGTTTCCAGCCCATCCTGCTCACCTCGATCACGACCTTCGTCGGCCTCGCACCGATGATTTTCGACCGCTCGATCGAGGCGCAGTTCCTGATCCCGATGGCCGTTTCGATGGGTTTCGGCATCCTGTTCACCACCGTTATCACGCTCTTCCTGGTGCCCTGCGCCCTGCTGTTCGCGCAGGACACCGGAAATGCTCTGCGGCGAATTGTGTCCGGCTCATCGGCCCTTGGGCGCCATCTTCCGCCCCCCCCTTCGCCCGAATCTCCGTGAACCCGCCTGCATCCTCGCACCGACGCCTCCACGACCTCGACGCTCTCCGCGCCGCAGCGATGCTGATCGGCATCGTCTATCATGTGGCCCTTTCGTTTGCCGCGGGCTTACCTTGGGTGGTCCAGGATGTCGCGCAGGCGAAGTGGCCCTTTGTCTTCCAGGCCTGGGTGCATGGCTTCCGGATGCAGCTCTTCATGATCGTGAGCGGTTTCTTCACCGCGATGCTCTGGCGCAAGAAGGGCCTGAAGGCGGTGCTCTGGCAGCGCTGCCAGCGAGTGCTGTTCCCGTGCCTGCTGGGACTCATCACCGTGGTCCCGGCCATGAACTGGGCCGTCGGCTTCGCGTTTGGCCGCGCCGCCTCGGCCCCGCCGGCTTCGACTTCCGCCGTGGAGCCGGCTTCGGCAAGCCTCTGGGCGGCCTTGCAACTCGGCGACCTCAAGGCGGCCGCGGGCCATCTCGCAGTGGATGGCAGCCTGACGAATCTGCATCAGCTCTTCGGCCTGCCTCCGCTCCAATGGGCCGCCCTCAATGGACAGCGCGACGCGCTCGCCCTGCTGCTCGACCGCGGCGCTCCGGTCAACGGGCGCAGCCGCGATGGCCACACGGCGCTGCATGGTGCGGCCTTCATGGGGCACGCCGAGTCGGTGCGCCTGCTGCTGGAACGGGGCGCCGACGTGAACGCCGCCAGCAACAACGGCGAGACACCACTGCACAACGCCGGAGTGGACTTCGACGCGGTGCGCTACATCTCCGGCCTGCTCGGCCTCCAAGTGGATCAGGCACAGTGGGTGGAAGGCCGGAAGACGGTCCGGGCGCAGTTGGAAGCGGCGGGCGCGAGGGCATCCGTTGTGTCCGCCGGCCCGCCTGGTTCCAGGGGGCGGAATCTGTGGGATATCCTCGTGAACCAGCCCGTGTTCGTCCTCATCTGGTTCCTGTGGTTCCTTGTCTGGCTGATCGCGATCTTCGCCATCTATGCGCTGTTGGCCCAACGCTTCGGCTGGAAGGTCCGGTCGCACTGGTTGATCCTGACACCGGCGAACCTGCTCTGGCTGGTGCCGCTCACCCTCGCGCCGACTGCACTGATGGGAACCGGCGTGGGCATCGGCCCGGACACCTCGATGGGCATCATTCCCATGCCGCATGTCCTGCTCTACTACGTGCTCTTCTTCTTCTTCGGTGCGATCTACTACGACTGCGACGACCGGGAGGGCCGGCTGGGTGCCTCGTGGCGTTGGATGCTCCCGCTGACCTTGCTGGTCGTCTTCCCGCTCGCGCTCGAGTTTGCCACGGGCACCTTCGGTTTCCGCGACTTCCTGCTGCCGAAAGCTTGGCAACGGCCCTCGTCGGTGCTGTTCCAGTCGTTGTTCGCGTGGATGATGGCCTTCAGCAGCATTGGGCTGTCCCGTTCCCTGATCACCCGGGAGAGCTACTTGATCCGCTACCTCTCGGACTCCGCCTACTGGCTCTACCTCGCGCACCTGCCGCTGTGCATCGCCGGCCAGGCTGTCATCAGCCAATGGCGAGCGCCAGTCTGGGTGAAGCTGCCGGTGTTCTCGCTCGTGCTCACCGCATTTCTCCTGCTGACGTATCACTTCCTGGTGCGCTACACGTGGGTTGGAAAACTGCTGAATGGCCCCCGCAAGCGCCCTCAGGCCCCCGCGGTGCCGGCCAACGCCACCCCGTCATGCTGACCGAAGAATCCATCCTCCAGACGCTGCTCCAGGCGCGGATGCGACTCTCCGCCGCCGTCTGGCTTATGGTGCGCGACACCCACGCGGCGGAGGACATCTTCCAGAACGTGACGCTCAAGGCCATGTCCAGTCGCGCAACCTTTGCCAGCGAGTCCTCGCTGCTTTCCTGGGCCTTCATCACCGCCCGCCGCGAAGGCATCGACTGGCTGCGCCGTCATCGGCGCGAGACGATCGGCCTGGAGGACGGGGTGCTCGACCTTCTCGACCGCGAATGGCAGGCGGAGATCCCCGCCGGCAGCGCCCGGTCTGACGCGCTCGCCGATTGCCTGGCCGCCGTGCCCGAATCCGCCCGACGCCTGCTACGCCTCCGCTACTTCGAAGGGCACAACTGCGAGGAAGTCGCGGAACGGCTTGGGCTGGGACTGGACGCCGTTTATCAGCGGCTCTCGCGGCTGCACCGGCAATTGCGGCAATGCGTCGAAGGGAAACTGCCAGCGCCGGAAGAATCCCGATGAGCGACGACGACTCCCTGACCTGGCGGCTCCTTCGACGGCTTGACGGCACCGCCAGCGCGCGGGAACGCGCCGTCCTGGATGCCGAGCTGGCCGCGGGCCCCGCCGCGCGCGCGCAACTGCGCGAACTCGCCGAGCAGGCTGTCGCCGTCGGCGAGTTCGAGCGGACCGCCGCCGCCCGGGCTGGAACGGCGGACGTCGTCCCTTTTCCCCCGCCTCCCACGCGCCGGGTTGCCCGGAAGTGGGCGGCAGCGACGGCAGCGGTTCTTCTGTTGGGCTTCGGTGCCTTCTGGCTGCGCTCCGGTGGACGTGAGCTCGCCCGAGTGACCAAGGTTACCGGGGCCAGCGGCTTCTTCGGCACTCGCGGTTCCGCGGAACGCCCGGTGCCGGTGGGCGTAGCGCTGCGTGCGGGCGACGTCGTGGAGACGCGTTCGTGCGATTCTTGGATTGAGCTGGAGCTGCCCGACGGCTCCAAGCTCACCGTGGCCGGACATTCAGTCCTCCGGTTCGGGGGCGCGTTCGCGGGTGCAGCCCAACTGAGTCTTGAACATGGCAACCTTTGGCGCAGCCCGGCCACCGACCGTCCCGCTGCCCCCCTGACCGTGCGAACGCCGACCGCCGTGCTCGAATCGGGCGACGCCCTTTTCAACCTCCAGGCGACCGACTCCGAGTCCATTGTGCGGGTCAACGCCGGTCTGGCCCATGTGACAGGGAATCCGGACGGAAGCAGAGTGGAGGTTCCGGCCGGCTCACAGGTCCGCCTGACGCTTGCCGCGGCTGCGCCGCGTCAAGCGGAACTGCAACCCACCCCGGTGACATCCTGGACCTGCGACATGGCCAGTTTCCCGGCCGTCGCCATCGGCCGCTGGCTGCCCACGGAGTACGACTCCGCTATCCGTCTCGGCGCGGAGCCATTGCTCTGGCCGGTTCCCGATCGGCCGCCGGTCATGCTGCATGTCGTAGGCATTTCCGCCTTCCGTACCACGGGCCGGCCGGTCGAGCTCCGGACGGAATCGCGGTTGCGGTTCGTTGGCCGCACGCAGCGGGAGCACACGGTGCGGTTCGGCTTCAGCACTCAGAAGATGCGCGGCGTGTTCGCCGGCAAGTTTGAGGTGGACGTGCCCGCCCGCTCGCTCGGTCCCGCCGGCCAGACGTGGACGGTGGACCTGCCCGTTTCCAAATTCCGTCCGCTTCACCCGGAACTCTCCGCCACCCCTGACGGACTCGAGATCACCGACATCTACGCGCTGACGGTGATCAAGGACGCGGGATTGAAACTTCAGCGGATCGAAGTGCTGCTTCCATGAATCCTATCGAGACTCGCATGGCAGGGTGACATTGCTTGTCGACGTCGTATGACCTGCATGCAGGGTGTTGTCGCGAGACCATGCCAGGATGGAAAAACCGCGAGTCCAAGATGCTGCGATGTTCCGCTCCTGGCACAGTTCCAAGATAGGCTTCACGCCCTCCGCCTCCCTCAATACCCGGATCTTCTCCTCGGTCGTGTGTCCATTTCCCTTAATCGTCTGGTCCCTTTCTTGGTCGCCCACACTCTCACTCACTCCGGCCCAGTTTGGCGAGGTCACTTCGTTGTCGATGAACTGAAGATTGTTTCGCTGATTGCGGGCCACGCAGACGAAGGATGTTTGAGATTGTAAACGATCTGAATGCTGCGGTTTCAATACAGCAAAACATCCGATTGGTCGGGGTCGGGACTCGGTGGGATGACTGATTCCGAATCGTTTCGGCTACACCAACCCCAGCTTCTCCAACGCTTCCTTCGGAGGTTCGGGGAACTTCGCCAAGGCGACGTTGCCGATGAAGCCGATGTCCTTCATCCCTGCGGGCGTCGTGTAGAAACCGGTGAGCACGAGGTTGCGGAAGGCGGCGAAGAACACCGCGGCCTGCTCGAAGCCGGCCTTGGCCCGCTTCGGATGCACGATGTCGTCGGCGATCGCCGATTGCTCGGCGACGGAGAGTTCCACGAAGCCCCTCTGGAAACGCTTCCGGGACTCCGCCTCGAGCCAGGTCAGCCCGGCGAGGACCGTCTCGCGGTCCTTCCGCTGGACCGGGTAGGGCGCGCTGATCCATTCGTCGATGAACTCGGGCACGCCGACCGCGGAGGCGGCCGGTGAGCGGTCGTCGGCGGGCAGGATCAGGTCGCAGAGCGCGGCCACGGTGCGGCGTTGGCCGGGGGCCAGCGTCAGCGGCCAGAGGTCGCCGGGCTTGTAGACCTTGTTGAGGACCGGGTCGGTCCCGTACGGCTTGCCGGTGACCGGCGCGGCCTCCTCGGCGAAGAGGTCGAGGGAGGATAGGGGGATCGCGGCACCGGCGGCGACGACCCACTGGAGGGCGGCGCGACGGGAGAGCGTCCGGGTTTCGGAGGAGGGCGTGGAGTCGGTGTTCATGGGGCCTCGTTCGGGGTTCAGATGTTGCCCTTCTTCATCTCGGACAGGATGTGGTCGCAGGTCCGCCAGGCGAGGGCCATGATGGACAGCGTGGGGTTCTTGTCGGCGTTGCTGACGAACGGTCCGCCGTCGTTCACGAAGAGGTTCTTCACGTCCCACGCCTGGCACCAGGGGTTGAGCACCGTGTTCTTGGGATCCGCGCCCATGCAGGTGGTGCCGACCTCGTGGATGATGCCGCCGCCCGGGTAGATCGCCTTGTTGCCGTCGGCCTGGGGCGTGCCGAGGACCTTGCCGCCCATGTTCTCGATCATCTCCTTGAACGTGGCGTGCATGTGCGCGGCCTGCTTGATCTCGTGTTCGCTCCACTTGAAGCGGAAGCGCAGGACCGGGATGCCCCAGGCGTCCTTCCGGTCCGGATCCACGTCGCAGTAGCTGTCGTCGTTCGGGATCATCTCGCCGCGCCCGGCGAGGTGGATCGTGGAACCGTAGTAGCGGCGCGCGTCCTCCTTGAGCTTCCGGCCGTAGGAACCGTCGGTGACGGTGTCGAGGAAGCCCAGGGTGCCGGTGCCCGGCATCTGGCGTCCGGAGCTGATCTCGATGTGGTAGCCGCGGGCGAAGCCGAGCTTCCCGGCGAGCTGTTCCTTGTAGAGCCACCAGGGGACGTAGCTGTGCATGCCGCCGCCGGCGCCCTCGTCGTTGAAGACCGGCAAGCCCTCCAACGCCGGGATCTGGCCGGTGAGGCCGGCGCCCACGGTGTCCATGAGGTAGCGGCCGACCTTGCCGCTGGAGTTGGCGACGCCGTTGGGGAAGCGGGGCGTTCGGGAGTTCAGGAGGATGCGCGCCGACTCGCAGCCGCTCGCCGCGAGGACCACCACGCGTCCCTTCACGTGCATGTCCTTCTTCGTCTTCTTGTCGACGTAGTACACGCCGGTCGCCTTGCCCGTGTCGTCCATGCTGACCTCGCGGACCATGGCGTCGGTGATGATGTCCAGGTTGCCGCTGGCGAGCGCCGCGGGCAGGTGGACGGTCGTGGACTGGTAATTGGCCTTGATCGAGCAGCCGCGTCCGCAGGGCGTCGACCAGAAGCAGGCCTGGCGGGCGTTGATCGAGTCGGCGCTCCACTTCTGCGCCTGCGGATCGTCCGGATGCAGCGTCTTGGCGATGCGGTTCCCGTTCATCTTCCGCGAGACGATCGCCATGTGCGACGGGATGACCGGGATGCCGAGCCTGGCCGCGTGCTTCTTCAGGAACATTTCCGGCACGCGGGGGCGCGGCGGCGGCAGCAGCGTGCCGTTCGGGGAGTCGGGCGTGTTCTCGAGGCCCTCGTTGGAGCCCCAGACGCCGATGAGCGACTCGACCTTGTCGTAGTAGGGAGCCAGTTCGTCGTAGTTGAACGGCCAGTCGAGTCCGAGGCCGTCGCGGCTCTTCGGCTTGAAGTCGTACGGCCCCATGCGCAGCGAGATGCGTCCCCAGTGGTTGGTGCGTCCGCCGAGCATGCGGGGACGCCACCAGATCCATTCCTGCTTCGAGCCGAAGGCGACGTAGTCCTGGGCCTCGTGGAACGTTCCGGCCGGCTTGTCCGCGCGCTGCGTCAGGTAGGGTTCGCCGGGATTCGTCCAGCCGCCGTCGACGGTCGCGTCGTGGAAGCCGAAGTGCTTGTCCGGCGTGGCGCCGGCCCGCAGCGGCGCCTGGCCCGCCGTCTGGAACATCGCCGGTTCCTTCACCGGGTCGTAGTTCCGTCCGGCCTCGAGCATCAGGACCTTCACGCCGGCCAAGGCCAGCACGTAGGCGCTCATGCCGCCCCCGGCGCCGGATCCGACGATGATGACGTCATATTCGGGACGGGTCTTGGAACTGGTGACGAAGGGCATGCCCAAGGCTGTCCGGCAATCGCGGCGGGCTTCAAGCACGTAGCGGGGGACGGATGGGACGGATGGGACGGATGGGATGTTCCGCGACCGGATCTGGAATCACGAATCGCGAATCACGAACGGCCATCACTGGGCGGCCAGCTTGCGGGCTGTGGCGAGGGTGTCGATGTCGGCTGGGCCCTTGTCGTTCCGGATGCGCACGATCCGGGGGAACCGCATGGCCAGGCCGCTGTCGTGGCGGGCCGAGGGACGCAGGCTGTCGAAGGCGATCTCGAGGACGATCTCCGGACGGACTTCGCGTCGCCGTCCGACGGTCCGTTCCGTGGCCGCAACCAGCCGCCGGGTCAGTTCCCGGATCTCCGCGTCGGTCAGTCCGGTGTAGGCCTTCCCGATGGTCAGGAGGCGTCCGCCCGGGGATTCCTGGATCGCGAAGGTGTAGTCGCTCAGGACCTCGCGTCGGCGGCCGTGCCCGAGTTCGGCGGCGACGATGACGCAGTCGAGCGTGGCCTGGGCCTTCTTCAGCTTGATCCACGCGCCGCCGCGTCGCCCCGGCGTGTAGGGCGACTCCGGGTCCTTGAGCATCAATCCCTCGTTGCCCGCGGACCGGGCCGCCTCGAACGCTGCGTCCACGGCGTCCGCCGAATCGAGGAAGCGGACCGGGGCCATCCGCAGTCCCCGCGGGAAGGCCAACCCCTCCAACCCGGCCCGGCGTTCCTGGAGCGGTTGGTCGATGCCGGTGACGGCGTCCTTCCACAGCAGGTCGAACGCGACGAATTCGACCGGGATTTCCGAACCGAGGAACAGGTCCTCGGAACGGCGTCCGAGCCGCCGTTGGAGCAGTGCGAAAGGGGCGGGGCGGCCCTCGTCCATCGCGACGAGTTCGCCGTCGAGGATCACATCAGAGGCAAGGAGCCGCGCCGCGTCGACGATCTCGGGAAAGGTGGCCGTGAGGTCCTGGAGATCGCGGCTGAACAGGCTGACCCGGTCGCCAACCTTGTGGAGTTGGCAGCGGATGCCGTCGTACTTGTCCTCGACGTGCAGCCGCGTCGGAACGCCTTCCGGCCGGGCCCAGCCATCGGCATGGCGCATCACCGACGCGGCATCGGGCTCGGGGACGGCGAGCATCAGCCGGATCGGCCGGCATGGGACCAGGCCGGCGCCTTGGAGTCGGCCTTCGCGGGCGAGGACCGCCGCCTCGCCGAGGTCGCCGAGCAGCATGGAGGCGCGTCGGACCGCTTCCGCCGGGGCACCGGAAGCCGCGGCGACGGCCTCCTCCACCAGTCCTTCCTTCAGGCCGATGCGGAGGTTGCCGGTGAGGATCTTCACCAGGTAGCGGATCTCCTCGGCGTCGGCGCGGCGGAAGGTCCCGGTGAGCAACGTCGTGCGTTCCTTCTGCGAACCGAGCGCGGGGAATTCGTCCAAGCGCGCCTTCAGTCCGGCCAGGGACCATCCGTCATCGCCGTCGGTCCGGCGTCCTTCGAAGAGCGCGGCCGCCGTCTCGCCGGTGTCGCTGTGCACGAGGTAGAGCTGGTGGAACCGGGCGCTGTCGGCACAGGCGGCCCCGCACAGCGCCTCCTGGAGAGCCTTCCAGCCGATCTTCAGTTCGGGCGCCCCGACTCCGGTCGAGGCCGAGCCGCACATCCAACGCACGACCGTCGGCAGGACGTCCGCGGGAAGGCCGCCGAGGAACCGGGCCAGTTCCTCGACCTTCGCATGCTTGGACGCCACGGCGCGGATTGCGGCGCAGACCCGGGCGAATGCCCGGAGGGACGCCGAGGCGGCCAGTGGTGTCGGAGCGCTCGTGGGCGATGCCGTATCGATCCGGGCTGGACCGTCTTGAACCGCAGATTCCGACGTGGGGAAGGCGGGCGGTTCGGCCAGGCGGAGTTCGAGCTGTTCCTCCATGCCGAGCGGGCGGGCATCCCAGCCGAGACCGCGGAGGTGCGCGGCGAACTCGGCGGCGAACCCGTGCAGCGTGTGGATGCGTTTCGGCGCGACCCGACGGACCAGTTCGACGAGGTCCGGGAAGTCGGCGTGGTCGCTCAAGGGAAACGTGGCGTCGGTGCCGGAGCGGAACCGCGAACCGGAATCCAGCGCCCAACCGGTGAGCGTGGCGGTGCGCGCGTGGGGAAGCCGGCGACGGAGGTCCTGGGCGGTGCCGCCGGGCGGGGCGACGAGGACGTGTCCGGCAGCCTTGCGGAGGTTCCAATCGCTCCACGCAGGGAAGGCGAACCCGAGGTCGGCGTAGACCCGGGTCAGCGTCGCGACGGCGGAGTGCAACATCACGGGCAAGCCGGCCCGGGCGAGGCTGCAGAGGATCTCCTGGCTCTTGCCGAGCGAGTAGCCGAGGAGGACCGGGATTTCGTCGTTGTCGAGCGCCTCCCGGCAGAAGCGGAGCACCGAGGCCACCACCTCGTCGGTTGAGGGAAACCGGTAGTGCGGACGTCCGTAGGTGGTCTCCATCACGAGGACGTCGGCCGGCAGCGGCTCACACGGCTCGGCGCTGAGTCCGCGGCGGAGCTTGAAGTCGCCGGTGTAGAGCAGCGAACCGCCGCCGGCCACGATCCTTGCCATGGCGCTCCCGAGGATGTGTCCGGCGGGCGTGAGTTGGATCCGGAAGGCGCCGGGCGGACGTCCAAACCGGCCGGAATCCGCCTCGTCGCCGAACGCGAGGACGTGTTCGACACGTTCCCCGGAAACCCGCGAACGCATCAGCCGGCGTGTGGGCTCGGTGAAGAGGACCTCGGAGTGCTGGCCCGTATGGTCGCTGTGCGCGTGGCTGACGAAGCTGAGGCTGCCGTCGCGGACCGGTTCGTGGGGATCCATCCACAGCCCGAGGGCCGGGAAGTGGAGCCCTCCGCGGTGGTATCGGAACTGGAGCGGATCCGGCACGACGACGTCGCGGGCGCGGGTCAGGAGACGCCGCCGGCGGCCTTGACGTCGAGGCAGAGCAGGTCGCCCTTCCAGGTGCGCACGAAGAGACGTCCGTTGGAGAGCACCGGAGTCGACCAGACCTTGCCGCCGGTGACCTGCGAGCGGGCGAGTTCGTCGTACTTGGCCGGATCCATCCGGACCACGATCAGCTCACCGCGGCCGGTCACCCAGATCAGCTTGCCGTCGGCGGCGGTCAGCACGCCGGTCTCGGCCTTGGGGGACTCCCAGACCACCTTGCCGGTGGCCATCTCGATGCACTTCAGCCGGGAGTCCCCGCTGCCGCCGTCGCCGTCGATGCCATAGGCGAATCCACCCGAGGCGACGGGCGCCTGCATGTGGGCCCGGAGCGTCTCGTTCTTCCAGACCTGCCGTGCCGAGTTGGCATCGAAACGGATCACCGTGGCGCCGGTTCCGTAGCCGGAGGAAAGCATCATCAGGTCGCCCGAGACGACGGGGTCCGCGGCGTTGACGTCGTACTTGGTCTTCCACGGGTGGCGCCAGAGCTCCCTGCCCGTGTCGGGATCGACCGCGATGACATGGCGCAGGCTGAAGAGGGCGAGGGCGGTCTTCCCGCCGGGGGCGAACGGCACCGGCGTGCCGTAGCCCGCCGAGCCCTTGCCGCTGCTCCAGACGGTCTTGCCGTCGGCCTTGGACAGCGCCACTCCGGCCTCACCGGCGTTGAAGACCACCTTTTCGCCATGGACGTGCGGTGCCCCGGCGAAGCCCCACTCGGGGACCTTCAGGCCGAGTTCCTTGGCGAGATCCCGCTGCCACAGCACCTTGCCCGTGGCGAGTTCAAGGCAGTGGACGATCCCGGACTTGGCGATCGTGTAGACCTTGCCGCCGTCGATCGTCGGCGTCGCGGAGGTGCCGCCTTCGTAGTAGTGGTCCGCCAAGGCCTGCGGGTAGGTGTGCTTCCACACGGTGGCGCCGGTGTCGGCGTCCAGGCAGGTGATGGTGTCCTCGCCGCCGTCCTTCATGCCGTTGTGTCCCACGGTGACCACCCGTCCCGAGGAAACCGCCATCGATGAGAAACCGACGCCGACCGCCTGCTTCCAGACCCGCTTCGGCTGGCCGCCGGGCCAGGCTCCGAGCCACTCCTTCTCGTCGGAGATGCCGTCGCCACGGAGTCCGCGGAAGCGCGGCCAGTCGCCGGCATGGAGCCAGGGTTGAAGTCCGAGGATCAGGAGGGGAAGGGTCCGGGTCAGCATGCCCACGACCCTACGATCCCGGCGTGCTGCGTCAACGCGGGGAACCCCGCGGCGTATTGCCCGCTTCCGGGACCGGATAATCTGGTTGCCGCCCGGCGGTTCCCATGGACACGGTCTGTCACATCTTTTGTGGCCGCGTGCGTTTCGCGCATCACCCCTATTCCTCCCATGAACGGTCCTGACTCCGTCACTTCGCGTCGGTCGAACCTCGTCGGCCGGCTCCGCGGGGCCGCCCTTTGGATCCTGCTCGGCCTTTTCGTTCCGACGTCGCTGTTCGCGGCCCGGACCGACATGCCGTCGCGGGTCAAGGAATCGGCGGATCCGGTGAAGGCCGTGCCGACGCCGAAGGCCAGCCTGCATGGCTTGCGCCCCGCCCGCCATCTTGGTCTGCCCGCGCCGGATCTCGCCCCGGTGCGGGAGGAGGATGAGAAGGTTTCGATGAAGCAGGACGGGAAGGCGCCGCGGCGGATCGGCATCAAGCGACCGATCGCGAACCTGTCGCCAGCGGCCCCGGAGTGGAACCGGCTGCCGGACGGCACGCGCGTCTGGGTCGGTCGCGTCGACTCGGCCGGCGCCCTCGGCGTCCGGCTTCACTTCACGGGCGTCCGCCTTCCGAAGGGCGCCTACTTCCTGGTCTACGACGCGGCGAATCCGGCCATGGTGGAGGGGCCCTTCGACGCCGCGTACCTCGGCGGACGCGACAGCTTCTGGTCGTCGACCGTCTTCGCGTCCGAGGTGGTGGTCGAGGCCGTCGTTCCCGCGGAGGAACCGGACGCCGCGTTCGGGATCGGCGAACTGACCCACAACTACCGTTCGCCGGGTGAGGATCAGGCGAAGAACGCGGGCTCCTGCGAGATCAACTTCGCCTGCGAATTCGCCCAGTGGGGCACGACCGGCAACGCGGTGTCCGGCATCGGGGCCGTCGGCGCCGCCGGCTCCCTTTTCTGCACCGGTTGCCTGCTCAACGACGAGAACCCCGCGGCGGGCACGGACTACTACCTGACCGCCAACCATTGCATCAGCGGCCAGTCGGAAGCGGACACCCTCGAGTTCTATTGGCTGTACCAGACCGCGACGTGCACCAGCTCCGAGCCGAATCCGGCCACGGTGCCGAGGACGCGAGGTGGCGCAGACATCCTTTCCCGGCGGGTGCGTGGAACCGGCACCGACCAGAACGACCATTCCTTCCTGCGCCTGCGCGGCACGATTCCCGCCGGCGTCACCTACGCGGGCTGGACGATCGACAGCCCTGCCGCCGGCGAGGACATCACCTGCATCCACCACCCGGACGGCGACTACAAGCGGATCAGCCACGGGACCGTGAACGCCGGGCGGTCCACGGCCAACTTCTGGAACATCCTCTGGACCCCGGGGCGTGGCGTGACGGAGCCGGGCAGCTCGGGCGGCCCGATCTTCAACGCGCGCAAGCAGGTGATCGGACAGCTGTTCGGGGGGCCGTCGGCCTGTGCCAACACCGATCCGGCCCAGCAGAACGACGATTTCGGTCGGTTCTCGATCACGTTTGGCCATGTGCGGGCCTGGCTGTTGAACGAGACCCCGCCGCCCCCTCCGGCGGCACCGACCAACGACCTGTTCGCGACGCCGCGTCTCCTGGCGGGCGCCGCGGGAACCGTCACCGACGACAGCTCCGACGCCGGCCGTCAGTCGGGCGAACCGACGATCACCGGCAACGGTGGTGGTGCGATGCTCTGGTATTCCTGGACCGCGCCGGCCAACGGCACGGCGACGTTCACGACCGCGGGCAGCTCCTTCGACACCTTGCTCGGGGTCTATCGGGGGACGGCGTTGGGTTCGCTGACCGTGGTCGGGGAAAACGACGACGCGGCCAACGGCAACCTCAGCAGCCGCGTGCAGTTCACGGCGACGGCGGGTGTCACCTACCGCATCGCCGTGGACGGGTACGGCGGCGAGGCGGGGACGGTGGTGCTCAACTGGACCTCGACCGGTGTGCCGACCAACAACGACCGCTTCGCCGACGCGACCTTGTTGCGTGGGGCCCGGGGGCAGGCCAACGGCACCAACGTCGGATACACCCGGGAAACCGGAGAGCCGACCCACCAGCCCACCGGCATCCCGGCCGCGAACGTCGGCCAGCGGTCGGCCTGGTGGTATTGGATCGCGCCGGCCTCGGGTGCGGTGACGATCGACACCGCCGGCAGCGCCTTCGACACCGTTCTCGCGGTGTACACCGGTACCTCGGTGACCGCTCTGACGTCGGTGGCCCAGAACGACGACGTCGGCTCCCAGTTGCTGACCAGCCGTGTGGAGTTCGTGGCGGTGGCCGGCACGACCTATCGCATCGCGGTGGACGGTTACCGCAGCACCGCCGGGACGCAGTCCGAAGGAGCGATCGTCCTGAACTGGGTGGGGCAGGAGTCGGTGGTCGGCAACGACAGCTTCGCCAACGCGGTGCTAATCACCGGGGCCTCCGGAACCGCGGTGGGTTCCAATACGAACTACACCCATGAGGTCGGGGAGCCGGGCCATGCCGGCAACGCCAACCAGGCCTCGGCCTGGTGGCGCTGGACCGCGACTGCGGGTGGGCCGGTCCGCTTCTTCACCGCCGGCAGCTCTTTCGACACGGTGTTGGCCGTGTACACGGGCACTGCGGTGAATGCCCTGGTCCCTGTGGCTTCCAACGACGATGTCGGCAACGACGACCTCACGAGCTCCGTGACCTTCACGGCGGTCGCCGGAACGGTGTACCACATTGCGGTCGACGGTTACCGTTCGCAAACCAGCGGCGTGCAGTCGACCGGTGCGATCCAACTCGCTTGGGCCGGAACCTCGGTGCCCACCAACAACGACCGCTTCGCCGACGCCAGAGTGCTGTCCGGGAACTCGGGGCAGGTCCTCGGATCCAACGTCGGATACAGCCGGGAGAACGGAGAGCCCAACCACGCGGCGGGAGCGGGGGTCCGGTCGGCGTGGTGGACCTGGACGGCCCCGACCAACGGCGCGGTCATCCTCGACACCGAGGGCTCCGGATTCGACACCCTCCTCGCCGCCTACGTCGGTGCCGATGTCGCCGCCCTGTCGCTGGTGACCGAGAACGACGACTCCGGCGGAAGCGCGGTCCGGACGAGCCGGATCACCTTCGACGCCACCGCGGGAACCGTCTACCGCATCGCGGTGGACGGATATGACGCCGCCTCGGGCGCGATCACCTTGAACTGGGTGTTCACGCCGTCCGGCGGCGGTGGCGGTGGCGGCGGCGGTGGCGGGACCGGCCAGCCGGACCTGGCCGTCTGGGTTCCGTCCCTCAATCCCCGCGTCGAGCTCCGAACCTTCGCCGCGGGCGACTGCTCGGTGAACGAGGGATGCGGCGTCGTCGGGCGCCGTCGCCTGCTGACCTTCGACACCGAGGTCCGCAACCAGGGCACCGCCGACGTCCGCCTCGGCGTGGCCGGCCCCGGCAACACCAACTTCGTCTGGGATCCCTGCCACGGCCACTACCACTGGCTGAACTACGCCAACTACCGCCTGGTCGGCACCAACGGCGTCCTGGCCACGGGTCGGAAGGTCGGCTTCTGCCTCCTGGACAGCATCCATTGGAGCACCACCAACGGACCTTCCACCTCGCGTTACGACTGCCAGAACCAGGGCATCTCGGCGGGTTGGGGCGACGTGTACGGCCGCAACCTCTCCTGCCAATGGATCGACATCACCGACGTCCCGGACGGCGACTACTGGCTGGAGGTCGAGGTCGATCCCGCAAACCAGTTCGCCGAATCCGACGAATCGAACAACGTCGGCCGGATCGCGGTGCAGATCCGGCCGGTGGTCGTCCCGGCGAACGACACCATCGCCGCGGCGCGCGAGATCCACGGGGTGAGCGGCTATGTGCACGGGAACAACTCCGGGGCCACGGCCGATCCGGGCGACCCGGAGGTCGGATCCGGGGCCACCGTCTGGTTCCGCTGGATCGCCCCCTGCACGGGCACGGCGGTCTTCGACACCGAGGGAACCTTCTTCGACACGGTCCTCGGCGTCTACCGGGGAACCAACAACGCCGCGCTCACTCGGATCGCCCTGAACGACGACGCCCCGGGAGGCACCTGGAGCCGTGTCAGCTTCGCCGCGACCGAAGGCGTCGCCTACCTCATGGCGTTCGACAGCTATTCCCCGTCGGAGACCGGCCGTCACCGGCTTCATTGGGTCCTCCAAGGTGGCGCGTGTCCGCCTGCGCCCCGGCCGCTGCCCATCGAACGCCCCTTGGCCAATGGTCCCTTCACGGTCGGCTTCTTCGGCGAGACCGGCGAGACCTACGCGATGGACGTCTCGGAGGACATCTCCAACCCCGCGGGCTGGGTGCGTCTGTTGACGACCACGGGCGAGGGGAGATCGATGACCTTCACCGACAACAGCGCCAACCAGCACGTGCTGCGCTACTACCGCATCGTCCAGGTGGTGCCGTAATCCAGGGACTTCGGCCCCGGTGGAAGCCTCCCTGGGCTTCCCGGGTTTTCCTGTCCTTTTGTGGGTTTCCGGGGCCATTGTTGTGGACGATGAAGCTCGTCCCGTTTCCGGCGTCGCTGGCTTGGGTTTTGTGTCTTTGGATCTCGGTGGCTCAGGGGGCTTCCCCCCAGATGCCCGAATGGGTGAAACGGGAGGCGGCCCCGGCCAAGGTCCGCAAGGCGCCGGTGTCGCCGGCCGCGGGAATCCGTCCGTCCTCCGAGGTCCGGCTGGAAGCGCCGGATCTGCGGGAGGTGTTCGCCGAGGACGCCGCGGCACGGGCGAACTCGGTACAGTCCAAGGGACCCGCACGCGTCGGCATCCGACGTCCGCTTGGCGCGGGACTCGCGGTGGCCGGTTCCAAGGCGCCATGGACATCCCTGGCTTCCGGTGAGCGGGTCTGGACCGGTCGGATCCAATCGGAAGGCGCCCACGGACTTCGGGTCCGCTTTGAGGAGGTGTCGTTGCCGACGGGTGCCGAGATCCTGGTCTACGACACCCTGAACCCGGAACGGTTCGAGGGCCCCTTCGACCTGGAATACCTCGCGGGCCGGGGTGGGTTCTGGTCGCCGAGCGTCTTTTCCTCCGACGTGACCGTGGAGTGCCGGGTTCCGGCCGGCGGGGCTTCGGCGGCGTTCCGGATCACCGAAGTGACCCACCGCTACGTGGCGCTGGGGAGCGAAGGCAAGTCGGACGAGTCCAAGGCCGCCGGCGCCTGCAACATCAACCTCGCCTGCGAAACGGCCTGGGTCGAGACGTCCAAGGCCGTGGCCGGCATCGGCAGCGTCGGGGCTTCCGGGGAGATCTTCTGCACCGGCTGCCTCCTGAACGACTCCAATCCCGCGGCGGGGACGGACTACTTCCTCACCGCGGAACACTGCCTCACCAGCCAGTCCGAGGCCGACACCACGGAGTTCTACTGGAACTACCAGTCGGCCAGTTGCGCGGCGGCACCGCCGAATCCGGCGACCGTTCCGAGGACGACCGGCGGCGCCGTGATCCTGTCCGCCCGCAGCCTTGAGAGCCTGAACGACCACTGCTTCCTCCGGCTCCGCGGGACCGTTCCGGCGGGCGTGACCTATGCCGGCTGGACCTCGGATCCGCCGGCGGCCGGGGAGGTGATCACCGGCATCCACCATCCGGACGGCGACTACAAGCGGATCAGCTTCGGCACGGCCACCGCGTTGGACGCCAACTACTGGAAGATCTCCTGGACCCGCGGCGTGACGGAGCCGGGCAGCTCGGGCTCCCCGATCTTCAACGCCCAGCGCCAGGTGATCGGACAGCTCTACGGCGGTTCCTCCAGCTGCTCCAACACCGACCCGGCGTTGCAGAACGACCAATACGGGCGCTTCAACATCACCTTCCCGTTGATCCGCCGCTGGCTGTTGAACGAGGCGGGGAATCCGCCGGCCAACGACAACCTCGCGGCGGCGACGGTCCTCACCGGCACTTCCGGCACCTCCGCCGAGGTGAACACCCAGGATGCGGGCAGCGAGACCGGCGAGCCGAACCATGGATCCTTCGGCGGCCGCAACTCGGTTTGGTACCGCTGGACCGCCCCGGCCACGACCAACGTCACCTTCGAGGTCGTCGGGAACAACTTCGACAGCGTGCTCGCGGTGTACACGGGCACCAACATCGCCAGTCTCAAGCTGGTCATCGCCAACAACGACGGCGATCTCGGCGTCACGGCGTCCCGGGTCGGCTTCGCGGTGGTCGCCGGACGGGAGTACCTCTTGGCCGTGGACGGCGCCGGCGGCGAGTACGGCACCTTCCGCCTATCTTGGAGACCGGGCGGGGAGATCACCCGGCCGCCGAACAACAACTTCGCCGACGCGGCCCAGGTGGTTGGGTTCGGCGGGATCTACCATTCCAGCAACCGTGGATTCACCCGTGAGACCGGTGAACCGGTGCATGCGGGCACCGCGGGCGCACGGTCGGCGTGGTGGGTCTGGACCGCGCCCATCACCGCCACGGTGAACGTCAACACGATCAACAGCTCCTTCGACACGCTGCTCGCGGTGTACCGCGGCAACTCGGTGTCCGCCCTGACCACGGTGGCCTTCAACGACGACATCAGCGCCGCCAACCAGATATACCAGAGCTCTCTCGACTTCTCGGCGGTCGCCGGCCAGACCTACCGGATCGCCGTGGACGGCTACGTGGACGCCTTCGGACAGGAGGAGGGGGAGATCCGCCTGGAGGTCTCCCAAGGCGGTGGAACCCCGGGCCCGAACAACGCCTTCGCCTCGGCCGCCGCCATCACGGGCGCGACGGGCAGCGCGACCGGAAACAACGTCAACTTCAGCCGCGAAGCCGGTGAACCCAGCCACGCCGGGATCGCCGGCCAGCGCTCGGCCTGGTGGAGGTGGACCGCACCCGCGACCGGCGTTTACGTCTTCGAGACGGTCGGTTCCGCCTTCGACACGGTCCTCGCCGTCTACACCGGTTCGGCGGTGAACGGCCTCACAGAGGTCGCCTCCAACGACGACATCCTCCTCGGCGACGTCTGGCAGAGCCGCGTGAGCTTCAACGCCACACAGGGGCAGGTCTACCGGATCGCCGTGGACGGCTTCTTCGAGACGGGGACGACGCAGGAGCAGGGCAACATCCGGCTCGCCTGGCGCCAGTCCTCGACGCTGGTGGAGCAGGGTGACCTCATGCCGGTGGCGGGTTCCGCCGCTCCCCGTGTGGAGTCCCGCACCTTCCTCGCGTCGGATTGCGAGGTCGCCGCCGGCTGCGGGATCGTCGGTGCCCGTCGCCTGCTGCTCGCCGACCTGGAGATCCGCAACATCGGGACCGTCCCGATCGTCCTCGGTTCCCCGTCGGTGGCCAACGGCTTCGTGACCAACGCTTGCCGCACCGGTTGGGAGTGGCCCGGGTTCGTGACGCTGCGTCTGTTGTCCACCAACGGCGCTTCGATCCTGTCGCGAGACGTCTCCATGTGCGTCTCGGACAACCTGCGTTGGAACACGTCGGCGGGTCCGGCGACCGCGCAGTTCAACTGCGACTCCCAGGGTCTGTCCGCAGGTTGGGCCGCGACGTCCACGGCCGGGGCGGCCTGCCGTTGGCTGGATGTGACGGACGTCGCTGCGGGTTCCTATCTGCTCGAGGTCGTGGTGGATGCCGCCGGACGCATCACCGAGGCGTCCGAGACCAACAACGTCGTCCGGATCCCCGTGGTGATCGAGGCCCCGGTCACGGTGCCGAACGACGCCTTCGCGACGCCGTTCCTCCTTTCCGGGAACTCGGGGGCGACCAACGGGACCACCCTGGGCGCCACCCTCGAGGCCGGCGAACCCACGGCCACCGGGCGTTCCACGGTCTGGTTCTCCTGGACCGCGACCTGCGACGGCACGGTGGTGTTCGACACCCTGGGCAGCGCGTTCGACACCTACATCTCCGCATACTCCGGCTCGGCCTTGGGTGGACTGACGCTGGTCGCGGAGAACGACGACATCGGGGAAGTGACCCAGAGCGAGATCCGAATCCTGGCCTCGGTCGGCCAGGGCTACCGCATCCGGGTCGACGGCTACGATCCCTCGGCGTCCGGTTCCTACACGTTGAATTGGCGGGTTGAGAACCCGACCGGCTGCGGCGGCGCGATCGCGATCAGCGGAGCGGTGATGACGGCCGGCGGACTCGAGGTGTCGTTCACCGCGGCCAACGGGACACGCTATGCGCTCCAATCCACCGAGAACCTGGGTGTCCTCCCGGTGGTTTGGACCCAGGTGACCACGGCGACGGGAACCGGCGCGGTGATCCGCCTGGTCGATCCCGCCTCGGCGCCGGGCCAGAGGCCGTCCCGCTTCTACCGGATCGTGACGGTTCCCTGAGCGATGCCTCCGTCCGACGCGAACCACTTCCGCCTGCTGCTCGGGGTCAACCTCGTCTCGGCCTGGCGGAGGATTCTGTCCCTCCGTGAGAAGTCCATGTTCCTCATGGGGGTCATCGGGCTTTTCCTCGTCGGCTACGCGGGATTGGCGTACGGCCTCTTCTACAGCGGCCTGCGTTTCATCTCGCGGTTCCCGGGGCTCGGCGGGCTGCTGGTGGAACGGCTCCTGTTCCTCCTGTTCGCCTGCCTCTTCGCGCTGCTGCTCATCAGCAACCTGGTGATCAGCTACTCGAACCTGTTCCGGAACCGTGAGGCGTCGTTCCTCCTCACGCTCCCGATCCCCAACGACGTGGTGTTCCGGTGGAAGTTCATCGAGTCGGCGGTGCTCGCCTCCTGGGCGTTCGTGTTCCTCATCGCCCCGCTCCTCCTCGCCTACGGACGCATCCACCACGTCCCCTGGCACTTCTATCCGGCCACCCTCGGCCTCGTCGCGATGTTCGTCCTCCTGCCGGGGATCGCCGGGGCGGCGCTTTCGGTGGCCTTGGCCCGGCACCTCGACCGGAAGGCCTTCCAGATCCTGCTGCTGCTCGGCATCGGGCTGCTCGTCGGCCTGGTCTTCTTCCGCTCCCAACCCAAGGCCGTCACCGAGGAGATGCTGCTGGAGTCGCGCGTGCTGGTGGTCATCGACCGCCTGCTCGACAACACGCGGGTGGTGCAGTTCCCCTTCCTGCCCAGCTACTGGCTCAGTTCGGCGGTGCAGAACTGGATGGAAGGGGCCCTGGCCGCGGCGTGGTTCCATGCCGGCGTCCTGGCCAGCTACACCCTCTTCTTCGGCGTGCTCGCCATGACCCGTCTCGGCGATCCCTTCCGCGAGGCCGCCGGGGTGGTCCAGTCGCGGGGTTCCGTCTTCTCCCGGTGGAAGTGGTTCCAGCGCCGCGAACAGGCCCTCGCGTCGAGGCCGGTCCGGCGGGATCTCCTGGAGGAATGGTTCGCCCGCATCCCCGGGCTGCCCTGCGACGTCGGCGCGATGATGCTCAAGGATCTCCGGGTCTTCTGGCGGGACACCACGCAGTGGGGGCAGACGCTGATGCTCTTCGGACTGCTGGCGGTGTACCTGCTGAACCTCCGGCAGTTCACCCGCCAGATGGACCAGGCGTTCTGGATCTCGTTGACCAGCTTCCTCAACCTCGGCGCCTGCTCGCTGAACCTGGCCACACTGACGACGCGGTTCGTCTTCCCCCAGTTCTCGCTCGAGGGCCGCAGGGTCTGGGTGATCGGCATGGCCCCGCTGGGAATGGCCCGCGTGGTGTGGTGGAAGTTCGCCACCGCCACCGCCGCCACCCTGGTGCTGACCCTCGGGCTGACGCTCCTCAGCTGCCGGATGCTCCGCCTCGACCTCGCGCACACCGTCTACTTCGCGATGGCGATCACCGTCATGACGGTGGTCTTGAACTCGATCGCGGTCGGGCTCGGGACGCTGTACCCCAACTTCCGGGAAACGAACCCCAGCAAGATCGTCAGCGGCTTCGGAGGCACGTTCTGCCTCGTCCTCAGCTTCACCTACATCGTCGTCTCGGTCGTGGTGCTCGCGGTGGGAAGCCCCTGGGGATGGCGCGGGGACGAAGACCAGCCCAGCCGCGCCGCGTTCGTGTGGACCGTGTTCGTGCTCGGATCGGCGTTGGCGGCGTGGTTTCCGGTGCGGCTCGGGATGCGGCGCGCGGCGGTGATGGAGCTCTGAGTGGGATGGGGTGGAAGGGATTGGCACGCAGAGCCGCAAGGCCGGTGGAGCGGGGAGGGGGAAACCGTCGGTTTCCCAAGGCAGGACCGGTTGCCGAAGGGGGATCGCCGGTTGGGACCAGTTCGGTTGTCCCGTTGGCGTCTTGTCCCGTTCGCGTGGGCCCGGTCCATCGGATTTCTTCGCTGCATCACGGACGGAACGCCCGCATTCCGCGGCTCCGGGGTTGAATCGGTGGCGGTCGGGGGCACTCTCTCCTCAAATGTTCTCCCGCAGGCACATCAGTCTCCCTGGACTGGCTTTGGCGTTCCTGTTCTCCGTGGCGGCTTCCGGCGCCGCGCCGGGAACCCCCGCCGGTCCGGTCCGCTTCAACCGGGACATCCGCCCGATCCTCTCCGACCAGTGCTTCGCCTGCCACGGCTTCGACTCGAAGAAGCGCAAGGCCGGCCTGCGACTCGATGTCGCCGAGGGCGCGTTCGCCGCGAACAAGGATGGCCGCGTCGCCGTGAAGCCCGGCAAGCCGGAGGAGAGCGAGCTTTGGAAGCGTCTGCTGACCACCGATCCCGACGACGTCATGCCGCCCCCGGACACGCACAAGTCGGTGTCCGCCGAGCAGCGGGCCCTGATCCGGCGTTGGATCGAGCAGGGTGCCCCGTACGAGCGGCATTGGGCCTTCGAGGCGCCCCAGGCCGGATCGCTGCCGGCGGTGGCCGACGGTTCGGTCCATCCCATCGACGTCTTCGTCCGCGAACGTCTCAAGGCCGAGGGCCTGAAGCCGGCGGCGGAGGCGGACCGTTCCACGCTGATCCGCCGGCTCAGCTTCGACCTCCGCGGACTTCCGCCGACCCCGGCCGAGACCGCGCGTTTCCTCTCCGACAAGCTCCCCGGCGCCTATGAGCGGCTGGTGGACCGGTTCCTCGCCTCGGCCCAGTACGGCGAGCAGATGGCGCGGCACTGGCTCGACGTCGCGCGGTACGCCGACACCCACGGGCTGCACCTCGACAACGAACGCCAGATCTGGCCCTACCGCGATTGGGTGGTCCGCGCGTTCAACCGGAACCTTCCCTTCGACCAGTTCACCGTCGAGCAGCTCGCCGGCGACCTCCTTCCGAATCCGACCCAGGAGCAGCTGGTCGCCACCGGGTTCAACCGGAACAACGTGACCACCAGCGAGGGCGGTGCCATCGACGCCGAGTTCGTGTTCCGCTACGCGGTCGACCGCACCTCCACCACCGTCCAGGCGTGGATGGGGCTCACCGCCGGCTGCGCCGTCTGCCACGACCACAAGTTCGACCCGATCTCGCAGAAGGAGTTCTACTCGATGTACTCCTTCTTCCACAGCGCCGCGGATCCCGCGATGGACGGCAACGCGCTGCGCACGCCGCCGCTGGTGCAGCTCAAGACGCCGGAGGAGGAGCGCAAGCTGGCCGGCATGGAGGCCGCCATCCGCGAGGCCGAGGAGAAGATCACCCAGTCGGCCAAGGACGTGGCCTACACCGACCCGGCGTCGCTGAATCCGCCGCCGGAGCCGCGCGAGGTGGAGAGCGTCTGGGTCGAGGACGACCTGCCGCCCGGGGCGAAGCCGCAGATGAAGCCCCAGTGGTCCCGCGCCGCGGAGGGTCCCGTCCTTTCGGGTTCGGTCTCGTTGCGCCAGAAGTCGGCGGCCCTCTGGCAGGACGTCTTCGAGAGCGTCTCCCTCGATGTGCCGCGGGGCTCGAAGGTGTTCGCCCATGTGTTCGTGGATCCGGCGAATCCGCCGTCCCTGGTCATGCTCCAGTTCTTCCAGGGCAGCTGGGAGCACCGGGTGGTGTGGGGCGACGCCGACGCCACGACCTGGGGTGAGAAGGGGACCGCGAGCCGGCAGGTGGGGGGGCCGTTGCCCAAGGCCGGGGAATGGGTCCGGGTCGAGTTCGACGCCGAGAAGCTCGGATTGAAGCCGGGCGAGAAGGTCACCGGGCTCGCCTACACCCAGGTCGGCGGGACGGTCCATTGGGACAAGGCGGGCGTGAAGGCGCGCGTGGACCCGGCGAACGATCCGTTGACCTCCTTCGCCGCCTGGAGCCGCCAGTACGAGGGCCGCGAGGCCAAGGAACTGCCGGAGAACGTCCGGAAGCTCTTCAAGGACACCAAGCCGACGGAGAGGACTCCGGAGCAGGCGAAGGTCCTGCGGGACCACTACGTCTCCCGCGTCTGTTCCGAGACACGGGCGACCTTCGAGCCGCTGTTCGCCTCGGTGGCCGAGCTGAGGAAGCGGCGCGACCAGTTCAACGACGCCATCCCGCAGACGTTCATCTGGCGGGACCTCGACAAGCCGCGGGAAAGCTTCGTGATGGTGCGTGGCCAGTACGACAAGCCCGGCGAGAAGGTCCCCCGGGCCACGCCCGCGGCTTTGCCGGCGCTGAAGCCCGCCGGCGAGGTGCCCAACCGCCTCGACCTCGCCCGTTGGCTGATGGCCGAGGACCATCCGCTCACCGCGCGCGTCACCGTGAACCGCCTGTGGCAGCAGTTCTTCGGGATCGGGCTCGTCAAGACCTCCGACGACTTCGGTTCCCAGGGCGAGCCGCCCAGCCATCCGGAACTGCTCGACTGGCTGGCCATCGACTTCCGCAGCTCCGGCTGGGATGTGAAGCGCTTCGTCCGCCTGATGGTGACCTCGGCCGCCTACCGGCAGGATTCCAAGGCGGATGCGGAGCTCGTCCAGCGGGATCCCGAGAACCGGCTGCTCGCCCGCGGACCGCGGTTCCGCCTCGATGCGGAACAGCTCCGGGACAACGCGCTCTTCGTCTCCGGACTCCTGGACGCAACCATGGGCGGGAAGGGCGTCCGGCCCTACCAGCCGCCGAACATCTGGGAGCCCGTCGGATACGGCGGTTCGAACACCCGCTTCTACAAGGCGGACGCCGGTTCGGGACTCTACCGCAGGAGCCTCTACACCTTCTTCAAGCGGACGGCCCCGGCGCCGTTCATGTCGACCTTCGACGCGCCGAACCGGGAGCAGATCTGCACCCGGCGCGAGCGCAGCAACACGCCGTTGCAGGCGCTGCAGCTGCTGAACGACGTCCAGCATTTCGAGGCCGCCCGGTGGTTGGCCACGCGCATGATCCTCGAAGGCGGTCGCGGCGCGCCCGAGCGCATCCGCTTCGCCTACCAGACCGTGTTGGCCCGCAACCCGGATGCCGAGGAGCTGTCCGTGGTCCAAGGCGCCCTCGACCGGTTCGTGGCGCGGTACCGTTCCGATCCCGAGTCGGCCGGCAAACTGGTCGGGTTCGGCGAGGCGAAGGCCCCGAAGTCGGTCGCGTCGGAGGAGATCGCCGCCTATGCGCACATCGCCAACCTGATCCTCAACCTCGACGAGACCATCAGCCGCAACTGACCCCATGAATCCCCTCTTCGAATACAACCTCGCGCAGACCCGCCGTCAGTTCTTCGGCAACACCGGGATACGGCTGGGCGGACTCGCCCTCGCGGCCCTCGGTGCCGGTCCCGCCGGCCGGTTGATCGGCGCCCCTGCGGATCGCGTCCATCCGCCGCTGCCCGGATTCCCCCACTTCGCCCCGAAGGCGAAGAGCATCATCTACCTGCACATGAACGGGGCGCCGTCCCAGCTCGATCTCTGGGACCACAAGCCCGGTCTCCGCGAGTACTTCGACAAGGACCTCCCGGACTCGGTGAAGAACGGCCAGCGGATCACCACCATGACCTCCGGGCAGACCCGGTTCCCGGTGGCGCCTTCGATGTTCCAGTTCGCCCAGCACGGCCAGAGCCGCCGGTGGGTCAGCGAACTCCTGCCCCACACCGCGCGCATCGTGGACGAGATCGCCCTGGTGAAGTCCGTCCAGACGAACGCCATCAACCACGACCCGGCCTGCACCTTCGTGATGACCGGGGCGGAGATCCCGGGCAAGGCGAGCCTCGGTTCGTGGCTGGCCTACGGACTGGGCAGCGAGAACAACGACCTCCCGGCGTTCGTCGTCCTGACGCCGAACTGGTCCTCGAAGGCGGATGCCCAGGCGCTCTTCACCCGCATGTGGAGCAGCGGCTTCCTCCCGACCAAGTACACCGGCGTCGCGCTCCGCGCGGTCGGCGATCCGGTGCTGTACATCGACAACCCGCCCGGCGTCGACCGCTCCGACCGGCGCGTCCTGCTCGACGCCCTGAACCGGCTGAACCAGCGGACCCACGACCGCCTCGGGGATCCCGAGACCCTCACCCGCATCGCGCAGTACGAGATGGCCTTCCGGATGCAGAGCAGCGTGCCGGACCTCGTCGACTTCAAGAAGGAGTCGAAGTCCACCATCGACCTCTACGGCGAGGAGGTGAACAAGGCCGGTTCCTACGCGGCCAGCGCGCTGCTGGCGCGGCGGTTGGTCGAGCGGGGTGTGCGCTGCGTCCAGGTCCTCCACCGGGGCTGGGACCAGCACGGAAGCCTGCCGTCCGAGATCCGGGCCCAGTGCAAGGACATCGACCAGGCCACGGCGGGACTCGTCATGGATCTCAAGGCGCGTGGCCTGCTCGACGAGACCCTGGTGGTCTGGGGCGGGGAATTCGGCCGCACGGTCTACTCCCAGGGCAAGCTCACCGCGACCGACTACGGCCGCGACCATCACCCGAGGAACTTCTGCATGTGGATGGCCGGCGGTGGGATCAAGCCCGGCATCGTCTACGGCGAGACCGACGACTTCAGCTACAACGTCGTGGAGAACCCGGTGCACATCAACGAGCTCAACGCCACGATCCTGCAGTGCATGGGCATCGACCACCGGCGCTTCACCTTCAAGAGCCAGGGCCTCGACCAGCGCCTCACCGGCGTCGAGGAAGTGCACCCGGTCAAGGCGCTGCTCGCCTGAGCCGGCGGGCGGTTGGGAGAGGGCGCGCGAGCGTCGTGGAGGGCGCGAGTCCGCTCGCGCTTTTCACCACGTGGACCCGTTCGACACCGTTCCCGCGGCCGTGGCCGGGACGCGGGATCCAGACGCATTCCAAGGTGAACCCCGGCCCACGCTGTCGGGCGGGCTCAGAACAGGATGTTGCCGATGAACCCCGAGAGGTGTTCGGGCATCCGTGTCCGGCGCCGTGTGACGACCACCAGTTCGCGCTCGAACCGTTGCTTCAAGGAGACCCGGCGTATCGACCTTTTGTTCGGGTAGAGAGCCAAGGCGCGAACCGGCACGAAGCTGACGCCCATTCCCAGGGAAACCAGGTTGATGATCAGGTCGAAGCTGTCCAACTCCATGGCCGGCTCGGCAGACCACCGCTGCTTACGGAACCATCCGCGGAGACGTTGACCGGTGGTGGTGGTGTCGCTGATCAGCAGCCACGACTGTTCGGAGACCCATTTGGCCAATGCATCGCCGCGGGTCGGCACGACCCCGTTTCCGTCGGCGGGGACGATCAACGCGAAGGCGTCGGTGAAGCGGTGCGTCACCTGGAGCGACTTCGCCAGCTTGGCCCTGCCGCACATCACACCGAGATCGAGCTCGTTCGCGAGAAGCGCGGCGAGGATGTCGTCGCTGTCCAGGCACCCGACCCGGCAACCCACCTCCGGCCGGCGCCTCAGGTTCGCGTGGAAGAAGCCCGGCAGATGCGCCAGTCCGATGGATCGCGAAACGCCGACCCGGACCACCGGCCGTGCGCCGGTGAAGGCCTCCCGAAGGCCCTGCAACGTTGAATCCACATCGCCCAGGAGCTGGATCGATTCGGCGTACAGGAACTGGCCGGCCGGGGACAGGTCAACGGAGCGGGTCGTACGCTCCAGGAGCCCGACCCCAAGGCCCGTTTCCATCGCCTGGATCTGACGCGTGATGGCGCTTTGGGTCAGTCCGGCCAACTCGGCCGCACGCGTGAAGCTCCGGTGCCGTGCGACCAGGTGGAACAGGTGCAGCTGGTAGAGGTCGAACGGGACGGTGGCCAGGAACTCATTCACGGAACGCATCAGTCGATGTGTTTTATGAAGTTATTGCGACATGGCAAGGTCGCTATGTTGGCCGTGAAGGAAAGGAACACCCATGGCCGAAAGAACGAGAAGAACGCCGGAGAACGTCCCCGGCACCTGGTATGTGGACGACACCTGCATCGACTGCGACCTGTGCCGCAGCACCGCACCGAGGATCTTCGGCCGGCAGGACGACGGAGGTTACAGCTACGTCCTCCGGCAGCCGGAGACGCCCATCGAGCTGGCCCTCGCCGAGGAGGCGAGGCTCGCATGCCCGACGGAGACCATCGGAAACGACGGTTGAACCCCGACCGGTGCCGACGTCACGACGCGGCACCGGCCGGATCCTCCATGGGATCGCGCACCTCGCTTGGGGCGTAAGGAGTCCATCCCGCTACCCCGATACGCCAGACTGGCTGGGGATCCTGGACTGAGACCGCGATACCCCTGGTCCACGGCTCTGCCACGCCGAACCCGCGTTTCCCTCGCCCTGCCTCAGCGGCTTGGCGGCTTTGCGCGCCGATCCCCTCGGCTCCGTTCCGCCTGTGAGGGGTGAACCCCAAGGATCCAACCTTCTGTCCGGGCCGCCTGAATGAGGTCTCCGTTGAGTTCGGGTTGGAGGTGGCGGAGAAGGGAATCGTCGGTGTCGGCGGCCGCCAGCCAACGGGCCACGCGGCGTGCATCTCGCCGGTGTTCGTCCAAGCCGTCCTCGAGCGCGGTTTCCTTCGGATCGCCTGGATAGATCGCCGGGTAGGCTTCCGCGATCACCGAGGCGCCAATGGGCGGGTTCCAGCCGTCGTAGGGCCAGCAGTGGAACCGGGTCCCAAGGGTCCGACGCAGGCGGAGGATCCACGGAAGGCCGGTGTGGGTGGAGGCGGCGACGCTTCCGGGGACGCCGAAGTGGAACACCGACTTGGCCCGGCACAACCGGTCGGCTTCGCGGCGCCATCGCGTCTCGCCGGTCCTCGCACGGGTTGTCGAACCGACCTCGCTCCGTAGGTCCCGGATGCGGCATCCATCGACGTCCGTGGGCCAGTGCCGCTGGAAGTCCACGAGGAAGGCGTCCCAATCCCGGGCGAGGCCGTGGCGTTCGAAGTAGGCCAGCGGAAAGGACAGGGCGTGGTCGATGCCCACGATCGTGGGCGTTTCCTCTCGGAGGAGGGCTTCGAGCCATCCGGCCAGGTCCCGGCGCGACCATCGGCGGTCCTTGCCATGGGGGCCGGGGACCTCCACCGGAAGCTTGCCCGACTCGGACACGGACACCCTCAGTCCGGGAATCGGTGTCTCGGGGGCTTCGGCGCCGGAGTAGTCGATGCCGACATGGCGTTGGAAGCGCTGCATGGCGGGGGATCCATCGTCCGCGAAGGCGCAGGCCGCAACCGCTCCCGGAACGGACTCGACCCGTGGGGCCGGGACTCGGACCATGACCGGCACATGAGCGTGGACGCAGAAGGAGTGGAGGAACTGATCGCCGCCGGGGTGGATTTCCATCGCCGCGGCTGGTCGTTGGGCACCAGCAGCAACTACAGCGTGGTGATCGGGAGGGATCCGGTTCGGCTCTGCATCACCGGCTCGGGATTCGACAAGGGCCGCCTGCGTCCGGGTCAGTTCGTCGTCGTGGACGGGGAGGGGAACCGGTTGGACGAACGTCATCCGAAGCCGTCCGCCGAGACCTTGCTGCACACGTTGTTGGTGCGTGAGGCGGCGGCGGGGGCGGTGCTCCACACCCATTCCGCCTGGGGCACGGTGCTGTCCGCGGCGGCGGTGCGGCGCGGGTTCCTGGAGATCTCCGGCTACGAGATGCTGAAGGGGCTCGCCGGGATCACGACCCACGAGTCGACGGCCCGGATCGCGGTCGTGCCGAACACCCAGGACATCCGCGGGCTCGCCGCCGAGTTGCGCCCGCGACTCCAGTCGGGCGATCCCGCCCTGCGCCACGGTTTCCTGATGGCCGGACACGGACTCTACACCTGGGGCAAGGACGTCGCGGAAGCCCGGCGCCACATCGAGGTGCTCGAGTTCCTGTTCGACGTGACCGGAAAGACGCTTTCTACCCCGGCGCTCTCGACGCTATAAGACGGACACCATGGCGCTGCTTCGAATCGCTGAAGAGAACCGCCTCCTCAAGGAGGTTTCCGAGATCCGTGGGCACCTCGCCCAACACGGCATCTGGTACGAGTCCTGGCCGGTCGAGGGCCGGATCGGGCCGTCGGCCACGAGCGAGGAGATCCTCACGGCCTACGAACCGGAGATCGAGGCGCTGAAGCGTCGGGGCGGCTACGTCACGGCGGATGTCATCGACGTCACCGCGGACATCCCCGGCCTGCAGGCCATGCTCGACAAGTTCAACAAGGAGCACACCCACGCGGAGGACGAGGTCCGCTTCATCGTCCGCGGCCACGGCATCTTCCACATCCATCCGCCGACCGGCCCTGTGTTCTCCATCGAGGTCTCCGCCGGCGACCTGATCAACGTGCCCGCCGGCACCCCCCACTGGTTCGACCTCTGCGCCGACCGGAACATCCGGGCGATCCGCCTGTTCCGCGAGAAGGCCGGCTGGTCGCCGCTCTACACGGGCAGCGACATCGCCACGCGCTTCGAGCCGCTGTGCTTCGGCCCGAGCCACCTGCCTCCGGGCACGCGGGTGACGCCTTCACTCCCCGTCCTGCCGGCATGATCCGGTTCAACGGCCGCGTCCTGCTCCTCGACATCGAGGGGACGGTTTCCAAGCTCTCCTTCGTCCACGAGGTGCTCTTCCCGTACGCGCGGGAGCGGGTCGGCGGCTTCCTGGCCGATCACGGTTCCGACGCTCCGGTGAAGGCGGTCCTGGAACAGATGGCGCGCGACGACGGGGCGGCCTCGTTCGCGGAGTGGTGTCCCGGGGCGGCATCCGGCCGTGGTGCGGCGGAGTGGGTGACGCGGAAGGTCCATGCGTGGATGGACGTCGACGCCAAGCTGACCGGCCTCAAGCAGCTCCAGGGAAGGGTCTGGGAGGGCGGCTTCCGCGACGGTGTCCTGAAGTCGCATCTGTTCGAAGACGTCCCGCCCGCACTCGAAGCCTGCGCCGGAAAGGGGATCTCGAACCGGATCTACTCCTCCGGAAGCGCCGCGGCGCAGCGGCTGTTCTTTCGATACAGCGATTTCGGGGACCTGAGCCGTTGGATCGACGGCTACTACGACACGACCTTCGGACCGAAGCGTTCCGCGGACAGCTACCGGGCCATCGCGGCCGAGTGTCGCGTCGCGGCCGGGGAGATCCTCTTCCTGAGCGACGTGCCGGAGGAGCTCGACGCGGCCTCGGCGGCCGGGTGCCAGGTCGGGCTGATGCTCCGTCCCGGGAACCGACCCGTCTCGGGTACGCCCCATCCGGAGATCCGTTCCCTGGCCGAACTGGAACTTCCCTGACGCCAGGCGGCTGCGGACGCCGGGGTTTCGGGGCGGTGGACGATGGGAAGAGCCCGCGGCGCAGGCCGCGACCGTTTTGGATTCCCTCCGTTCAAAATCCGAAATGGCAATTTACACCCACGGGGACCGCGATACTTTTCCCCCGGCGTCACCCCGCCGTCACATGGCGCAATCCACCGAAACCTCTGGCGATTCGCGGCTTCTCCAAGGCTCCACCCTCTACCGGGAATTCCTCGCCGAGAAGGAGGAGATCCTGAAGCACAAGTGGATCGAGTCGGAGAAGCAGGGTCACGACATCGGCTTCGAGGCGGCCTTGGTGGATTGGATCACGAAGCACCGGGCCGGTTGGCGGCGGGCCCGGCAGGCCTACCCGAGTCGGTAGCCGCCAACGCCCGCTGCCCCGTCCGCGCGACTTGAAGGCGGTCCTGTGAGACCCCAAGACGCCCATGCCACAGCCCACAACCCGATCCCCGCACCCGTCCCGACGGAACCGTCGTCGTGGCGGTTCCCCGCGCGGATCCATCTCCCTTGAGGTCCGCCATGCGTGAACCCGTGCTCGACGCCGCCACCCTGCAACGGTCGTTGCAACGCATCGCCCATGAGATCGTGGAGCGGAACCCGGACGACGGACGCCTCGTGCTCGTGGGCATCCAGAAGGGTGGGGTGCCCGTGGCGCGGCGGTTGGCGGGCATCCTCGCCGGCATCCTCGGCCGCGAGGTGCCGTGCGGCGCGATCGACGTCACCTTCCACCGCGACGACCTCGACCGTCGCGCGGCCCCGGTGATCTATCCGACCGAGATCCCCGGCGAAATCAACGGCTGCACGGTGGTGCTGGTGGACGACGTCCTCTTCACCGGCCGGACGATCCGCGCGGCGCTCGACGCGTTGCACGAGTTCGGACGTCCCCGCCGGGTCCAGCTGGCCGTCGTGGTCGACCGCGGGCATCGCGAGCTGCCCATCAAGGCCGACTTCGTCGGGAAGAACATCCCCACCCGGAACAACCAGACCGTCGATGTCTGCCTTTCCGAGGCGGATGGCGTGGACGGCGTCTTCCTCTCCGGCAATCCCGTCGCGGCCTGAACCCTTCCCGAACGAACATGACCTGGAACCGAAAGCACCTGCTCGACCTGGAAAGCCTCACCGCGGAGGAGATCACCCATGTTTTGGACACCGCCCGGGAGTTCAAGGCGGTCGGCGAGCGTTCCATCAAGAAGGTGCCGGCGCTGCGAGGGAAGACCGTGGTCAACTTCTTCGTCGAGCCCAGCACCCGGACGCGGATCAGCTTCGAGCTGGCCGCGCTGCGCCTGAGCGCGGACGTCATCAACTTCTCGGCGGAGGCGAGTTCGCTGAAGAAGGGGGAGACCCTCCGCGACACGGCGCGGAACCTCGAGGCGCTCAACGCCGACGTCATCATCATCCGCCACAGCGCCAGCGGCGCGCCCCACTTCCTCGCACGGTTCCTCAACGCCCACGTGCTCAACGCCGGCGACGGCTCCCACGAGCATCCCACCCAGGGATTGCTGGACCTCTTCACCATCCGCGAGAAGAAGGGCCGGATCCAGGGGCTGAACGTCACCATCCTCGGCGACATCCTCTACAGCCGGGTCGCCCGGTCGAACATCTGGGCGCTCAGCAAGCTCGGCGCGAAGGTGACGCTGTGCGGTCCGCCGACACTGGTCCCGAAGATCTTCGAATCCTTCGCTCCGAACGTGCGGGTGACGTGGAACATCGACGACGCCCTCAAGGGAGCCGACGTGGTCAACCTGCTGCGCATCCAGCATGAGCGGCAGAAGGCCTCGATGTTCCCGAGCACGTCCGAGTACGCGGCGCTCTTCGGTCTGAACGAGGCCCGGATGGCGAAGGTGGGACCCGACGTCCTGATCATGCATCCGGGGCCGATCAACCGCGGTGTCGAGATCGACAGCAGCGTGGCCGACGGCCCGCAGTCGGTGATCCTCGAGCAGGTGACCAACGGACTCGCCGTGCGCATGGCCAGCCTGTTCCTCGTGAACGGCGGCCGCGGTATCAGCGTGGCCGGCTAGGATCCGGGATCCGTGGGACGCCGTCTTGGATGCCGGACGACGAGGGCAGGGAGATGGTGTCTTTGTTCGTGGTCCGTGGTCCGTGGTCCGTTGGCCGGCCGTGACCCATCATCCCGGCGGTTCGATGCCTCGAGGCTGAGACTCCTCACGTCGACTCCTACCTGTGTGGACCCCAAGGAGGGTTTGAACTGCGGAATCCGGCCTGGGCGCGGCTCCGTCGGCAACAACCAACGGACAACGGACAACGGACAACGGACAACGGACAAATTCGCCACCTCCGTGTTCTCCGCGCCTCAGTGGCCAATCCGTTGAACTTGTCTGTTGGGCGACAAACTTCTCTTGGACGTCCGTGTGTGGCTGTCCATCCTCGGCCCATGAAACTCCGTCTGCTGGTCCTCGCGACCCTTCTCATGACGCGGCT
The DNA here is from genome assembly GCA_027488845.1 of Verrucomicrobiales bacterium. Taxonomy (GTDB): domain Bacteria; phylum Verrucomicrobiota; class Verrucomicrobiia; order Limisphaerales; family UBA9464; genus SXXZ01. The sequence goes on from JAIYBC010000011.1 coordinate 47,003, forward strand.
CTGCGCCGCACTGACCCCGGCGAGCCTGGATGGCACGTGGCTCTTCGCCGAGGGCGCCACCGCGGACGGATCCATTCCGGACGACCAGCGGGAATCGCTCGTCCTCATCCTCGCCGGCGGACGATACACCCTGGAAGCCGGCGGAGTCGTCGCCGCCAAGGGCCGCTTCACGGTCGACGCGTCGGTGATGCCGGCGCGGATGGACCTGGTGGAGGAGGAAGGACAGAACGTCGGCCGCAAGGTCGAGGCGTTGGTCGAGGAGACGGCGGACGGCTGGAAGGCCGCGTATGCCCTGGACGGCGGCGAACGTCCCGCCTCGCTCAAGGCGGATGCCTCGGGCCAGTTCCTGGCCCGCTACGTCCGCAAGCCCGGCACCGCCGTGGCCCGTTCGCTCAAGGCCCTTTTGGTGACCGGCGGCTGCTGCCATGAGTACGACCGCCAGGCCATCACGCTGATGGAGGGCATGTCCAAGCGGGCCAACATCGCCTTCACGCTTGTGCGTGACGCCGGCGCGGACGGCACCCAACACCGGGTGAGTGCGTATGCGAAGGATTCCTGGGCCGACGGCTACGACGTGGTGATCCACAACGAGTGCTACGCCGACGAGAAGGACCCGGCCTGGCTGGAGCGCATCGTCGCGCCGCACCGTGCGGGCGTGCCGGCGGTGGTCATCCACTGCGCGATGCACTGCTACCGGGCCCCGACCAACGAGTGGTTCCGCTTCGTGGGCGTGACCAGCCACCGGCACGGTTCGCACTTCGCCTATCCGATGACCAACGTGAAGCCGGCGCATCCGGTGATGATCGGGTTCCCGGCGGTGTGGCAGACTCCCAACGAGGAGCTGTACATCATCGAGAAGGTTGAGAAGGAAGCGACTCCCCTGGCGGTCGGCTACAGCCATGAGACCAAGCGGGGCGAGGCGAACGTTTGGGTCCACCAGTATGGCAAGGCCCGCGTCTTCGGCACCACGATCGGCCACTACGACAAGACCATGGCCGATCCCGTCTATCTCGACCTCGTCACCCGCGGGACGCTTTGGGCGGCCGGGAAGCTCGGCGACGACGGCAAGCCCGTCTCGGGCTACGGTGCCGGGCGCTGAACGTCTCGGCGGTGTGGGAGAGACCCGATCTCACGCAGATCCGCAAAGGCGCCAAGGTGAAGAGGGAGCGGGACTTCCCGGTCCTTCGCTACGTTGAAGGGTTGAAGCGCTGCAGGGTTGAAACGCTGAAGCGGGACGGGAAGGTGCCTTCTGAGTGGGGTCGCCTCAGCGGACCGGACGGTCGGTGGGCACCGGGGACTGCGAAGGCGGATGCCCTGTCCAACGGCCGTTCCGCTCGATTTGGGTCAGGCGTTCCTTGGCCTCGCGGACGAGTTCCAGGCGTCGGCTGTTTTCGGCGACGACGCGCAGTTCGACGGCGGCCGCTTCCCTGCGTCCCTGGCGCTCGAGCACGGATCCGGCGAGAAGCCGGGAGCCGAAGTCGCGGGGATCCAACTCGATGGCCTTCGTGAGGGCTTCCACGGCGGCGTCGGGGCGGCCGCTGTGGTTCTCGACGATCCCCAATGTCGCGTAGGCGGGCTGGAGGGCGGGATACAGCCCCACTGCCTGCCGGAGAGCCGTCCGGGCTTCGTCCAGCTTGGCGTCGGGTGGCACCAGGCCCAGTTCGAGTTCCGATTCCACGAGGCTGCGGGCCAGATATGCCTGGGCCAGCGGCGCGTCCGGCCGTGCCAGGACGGCCTTGCGGAAATGCTCCGTTGCGCGGTCACGGTCGCCGGTCTCGAAGGCGAGGAAACCGGCGGCGAGGTTCGGGTAGTAGCCGGGCAGCTGCCCCAGACGCCCGGCTTCGCGACGGGCCTCTTCGGTACGGCCGACCGCCACCTGCCACAGCGCAATCCAGGCGTCGCCTTCACCTTCCTCCGCGGCTTCGACCACGATGTGTGCCGGCGTCGCGTTGCGGAACGGTGAGAAGCGGACGGGCAGGTGTGGGTTGGCCGCGTGACGCCGGACACGGGCGTCGAGGTCCTTCATGCTCCATCCGAACGCGGATTCGAACGCCGCCGGCGAGTTCGTGCCCTTCTCGATCAGGGCCAGCAGCTTGGGAAATCGCGCGGCCTCGGCCGGCTTCAGTCCGAAGAGCAGGTAGTGGCAAAGGATCCACGACTGAGGATAGACCATGTCCGCCGAGGTCCGGGGCAGGGAATACAGCTCCCGTCGATCCATCGAGAGCAGGGCCGCCCAGTCGAAGAGCATCTTCTGTCGGAGCGACTCGAGGAACTGGATCGGAGGCACGCCGAACTCGATCCTGTCCTCGACCGGCCGAACGGTTTCCAGGCAGCAGGCCACGCCCTCCGAAAGCCAGAGCGGCCAACGACGCTGGTCGTCGCGACACAGCAGGTGCGCCATCTCGTGTTGGGTGATCTGGCCGGCCAACCGGTCGTCGGCGTCGATGTTGACCGCGATCTGGTTCTCGTACGGCGTGTGGGTGTAGAGGCCGTCCACCTGCGCGGGACCGTTCGTGTCCGAGGGACGGAGCCGTGCGAATCCGGCGCCGCCTTCGAGGAAAAGGACCCGGGTCGGACGCGGCGTCGCGCGGCTCGCGAGGAAGTGTCGTCCGAGGTTGGACCGGAGGTGTTCCAGACGCTGGAGACGATTCGACGCCGCCACGATTCCGCCGTCGGTGATCGCCTCGAAGTTCGGGCTCCGAAGCCGATGCCACGTCGTCCCCGCGTGCAGCGTTCCGGTCGCCAGGAAGCCGGCGAGGAACAGGGCCACGTGGGGTTTCCAACTCCGGGGCATGGATGGGATCCTGCCCGGACCTGGAGCCGGATTCAACCCAGGCGCCAGTCCGCAACGGCTTGGTCCGCAGTCGCCTCGGGTGTGAACCGCACGCATCTCCGCGTGGAAGGACCGCCTGAGGCGCGCGCCATGAACTTGGTCCGTCGGTATGCCGGCCGTTCGGAACCGTTTTGTGACGCCGGAGCGGCAATTCGCCCCTCGAATCGCCCGCGATCGCCGGCTGGCATCGCACTGGCTACGGGAAGCTTAGGCCGAGTTGGGTAACTCGGTATGGTTAGGGTCGTTTGGGTGAAAGGCCTTCCGGGACGTGTGTTCCGGAGGGCCTTTCTTTTGCCTCGCTGCGGGTTTGCCACCTCGGGAGTCGGAGTCTGTAATGGGTGGGATGAACGATCCGTTGGCCCGCCAGCGCAACCTCGTGGAGCAGCATCCGCGGAACGAGTTGGCGCGATTCTCCCTCGGCAAGGCGCTCTACGACGCCGGCGACATCCCGGGCGCCCGCGAGCACCTCGAGGTCGCCCTCGCGATCCGTCCCGACTGGATGGTCGTCCAGATCCTCCTGGGCCGATGCCATCTGGCCGAGGGCCGCGGTGCGGAGGCGGTCGCCGCCTTCGAGCGCGCACTGGACCTCGCGGTGGCGCAACACCACGAAGGACCCCAGGCCGAGTTGGAGCAGCTGCTTTCCGAATTGAAGTCGGGGGCCTGAACCCTAGCGTCATCCCAATGGTTCCCTTCGCAGTCCAACCGGCCCCCTCGCGCCGTTCACACGGGTTCACGCTGATCGAACTCCTGGTCGTCATCGCCATCATCGCGATCCTCGCCGGGATGCTCCTGCCGGCGTTGGGCAGGGCGAAGCAGAAGGCGACCTCCATCGCGTGCGTCAACAACGAGAAGCAGATGCTCACGGCGTCGCTCGTGTATGCGTCCGACTTCCGGGACTTCTGGCCTCCGAACGGCCAGGGGGACGCCGCGGTGAACCTCGCGAATCCGCCGGCGAACTACGTGCCCAAGTACTGGGTCGAGGGACGCGACGGCAACAACCTGATGGACGCCACCGCGGCGAGCCTGGTGGATCCCCGCGTTTCGCTGCTCGGCCCGTTCCTCGCCGCGAAGGGGTCCCTCAAGTGCCCCGGCGACCGCTTCAGCGAGATGGTCAACGGCCGTCGCCAGACCAACCCGCGCAGCTACGGTCAGAACCCTTGGATCGGCTGGTCCGACGCCACGCCCTACGCCTCCGGCAACCTCGGCGACGACGTCAACTACGTCGTCTATCGCAAGACCTCCGACGTGACGGCGCCCACCGAGATCTTCGTCCACGGCGAGATCCATCCGCGCGGCGTCTGCCGGCCGTTCTTCGGGGTGCTCATGAGCGCGAACGCGGCCGGCGCCTATCACGTCCCCGGCAACTACCACGGCCGCTCCTCCAACTTCTCCTTCGCGGACGGACACGTGGAATCCCACCGCTGGATCGACGCCCGCTTCAACAACCCGGCCTCCACCGCGGATCATCACAACAGCCACGCCGGCGGTTTCCCCGGCACCGGCAGCCGGCCGGACCTCCAATGGCTGAGGGACCACGCGACCGTCCGTCGTCGCTGATCCCCGATCTCCTTCAGGCATGAGTCTCCGACCCCTGGCGGATTGCCGCCTCTACACCTTCGTCGACACGGCATACCTCGACGGCCGCGATCCGTCGGAGATCGCGCGCCAGCTCTGCGGCGGCGGAAGCGACCTGGTCCAGTTCCGTGCGAAGGACTGGCCGCGCGAACGGGTCCTGCCGGTGGCCGAGGCTTTGGCCGCGGTGCTCGACCGGGCCGGCGTTCGGCTCGTGGTGAACGACCACCTGGACGTGGCCGTCGCCGTGGGGGCGCCCTGTGTCCACCTCGGGCAGGAGGACTTCTTCGACGCCGGCCACTCGCACGTCTCCGGACTTCCCGGGAAGCCGCCGGGACTGGAGGTCGGCCTTTCCACCCATGCGCCCGACCAATGCCGTCGGGCCGTGGACGCCGGAGCGGACTACGTCGCCATCGGCCCCGTCTTCGCCACGGGCACGAAGCCGACGGCGCGGCCGGTCACGTTGGACTACGTGCGCTGGGCCGCTTCCTCGGTTTCCGTGCCGTGGTTCGCGATCGGAGGCATCAACGAGGCCACCTTGCCGGCCGTGCTCGAAGCGGGTGCCCGACGCGTCTGCATCGTCAGCGCCATCCTGCGCTCCTCCGACATCGCGGCCGCGTGCCGTCGCGTCCGTGCCATGATGGACGCCGCGTAGGGGGGCGAGGCCCTGGGGCGCGCACGCAAGGCCGCCAAGCCGCCAAGCTGCTTTGCAAGGCGAGGAAACCCGCCAATTCCCCGCCTCGAATCCGACCCTAAAGACTGCTCGCGGTTTCGCCATCGGCTCCGGCGCTCCCTTTGCAATTCAGCGCTTCAACCCTTCAACGCTCCAACGAGAGCTCCGTCTCCGCGCGAGCCCGCATTCGTTCCGCGCAGATCCCCGCGTGGCAACTTGCCCCTCGGCGGAACTCTCCGTAGTTTCGGCCATCATGGGTCCAATCGATCCGAACAACCCTCCCGCGTCCGAGATTCCTCCGGTCCCGCCGCAGGTTCCCCCGCCGCTCCCGTCGGCTCCCCCTGCAGCACCGCCTGCCGCCCCGACCTACGCCGGACCGGTTCCGCAGGCGGCCCCGAAACGTTCCGGTGGCGGTGGCTGGATGTGGTTCGCGATCGTGCTGTCCCTGGTCCTGGTCGCCGGACTCGGCGTGCTCGTCCTCTTCTCCGTTTCGCAGTTCTCCCTGCCGGACAGCTTCGCCCACGGACGTTCCCACACCGCATCCGACCTGCATGAGGTCGTCGTTAGGGACGCCGATTCCCAGGACCGGATCGCGGTGATCAGCCTCGAGGGGGTGATCACCGGCGAATACATCGAGTCGATCGACCGCACACTGGTGGACCTGGTGCGCGACCAGTTGGACCGCGCGGCGGAGGACGAGGTGAAGGCGGTGATCCTCAAGGTCGATTCACCGGGCGGCGAGGTGTTGGCCAGCGACGAGATCTACCTGCTCATCGAACGCTTCCAGAAGGAGAACAAGGACATCCCCGTGATCGCCTCCATGGGCTCGCTCGCGGCCTCGGGCGGCTACTACGTCAGCGCACCTTGCCGCTGGATCGTCGCCAACGAACTCACCATGACCGGCAGCATCGGGGTGATCTTCCACAGCTACAACTACCGCGGCCTGATGGACAAGGTCGGCATCCGGCCGGAGATCACCAAGAGCGGCAAGCTGAAGGACATGATGAGCGGCGAGAAGCTGCCGGAGGAGGAACTGCCCGAGGAGAAGAAGATCATGCAGGGCCTCATCAACGAGAGCTACGCCCGGTTCAAGGCCGTGGTCCGCAACGGCCGCCGCAACGCCGCGGACCTCAACGAGAAGGAAAACGTCGAGGGCGGCCGCGTGCTCTCCGCCAACTGGCAGGAGTTCGCGGACGGCCGGATCCTCTCGGGCAACCAAGCCCTGGAAATCGGGCTGGTCGACGAGTTGGGCAACTTCGACGTGGCGGTCGAGCGCGCGAAGACGCTGGCCGGCATCGAACAGGCCCGCCTCGTGAGCTACATGCCTCCGATGCGTTTCCCAGGACTCTTCTCGCTGCTGGGGCAGTCCGGGTCGAAGACCGTGAAGGTCGACCTCGGATTCCCCCTGCAGTCGCCGCTGCCGCAGGGACGCCTCTACTTCATCTCGCCCCTCCACCTCCACTAGCCACGGAATCGCCGCCATGGACGGAATCACCCTCGTACAACATCCGCTCCTGGCGGCGGCACTCACGCGGATCCGCGACCAGTCCACCGACACGACCGGGTTCCGCCGGGCGGTGACCGAGGCCTCAAGGCTGATGGCCTACGAGGCCACCCGGCATCTGGAGTGCCGTTCGATCGCCATCCGGACGCCCGTGAGCGCTGCGCGCGGCGTCGTGCTGCGGCGTCCGGTGGTGCTGGTCCCGGTGCTCCGGGCCGGGATCTCGATGCTCTCCGCGTTCCTCGAAGCGGTGGCCGACGCCACGGTCGGGTTCGTCGGACAGAAGCGCGACGAGACCACGCTCGAGCCCCACAGCTACCTGTTCAACGTGCCCGCCGGACTGGAGAAGGCGGAAGTGCTGGTGCTGGATCCGATGCTGGCCACGGGCGGCAGCGTGGCTGCCACGGTCTCCGGCCTGAAGGAACGAGGCGCGAAGCGGATCCGGTGCGTGCACCTGCTGGCCGCTCCGGAAGGCGTCCGTCGCTTCCAGGAGGTCCACCCGGACGTGCCCCTGTTCGCGGCGGCCTTGGATCGCCGGATCAACCGCTCGGGCTACATCGTCCCCGGCCTCGGCGACGCCGGCGACCGCTGCTTCGGCACCTGAGTCCCGCGGTCGGGCATCCATCGCCGGCCGCACCGCCCGTGAACAGGCGGCCCATTCAGGGGACATGCTCGGAAGGTTCAGGTCGACCAGCCAAGCCGGCGATCCCCAAGCCGGGAAGCCCGCCGACCTTTTCGCGTTTCCGCCCCTACCAACTCGACTCGTTTGCCGAATCCGCAGAAAGAGAGACCGCCCGCTCTCGATTCCATCTGAGAATGTGGATGCAGAAATGGAACGATGACCTGATTCTTTCTGTGGAATTGGAGTCTCCGAGTCTCCAGACAAGAGCCAAACCCGTTTTGGACTGACCGTTTTCCGAACCTGTAGGTCGCCATGAATATCCAGCAAGTTCTAGCCGCAGCACTGCTGTGTGTCTCTTCTCTGACCTCTTTTGCCAAGCCGCTCAAGGTGTTCATCCTTGCAGGTCAGTCCAATATGGAAGGACACGCCATGGTCAGCACGTTTGACTACATCGGCAAGGACCCGCTGACGGCGCCCATACTCAAGGAGATGCGGAATCCTGACGGAACTCCCCGTGTCTGTGAAAAGGTTTGGATGTCTTATCTGACAGGCCCTTACGATGGCAGTGCCAATGGCGAAGGTCTGGGAAAGTTGACAACCGGCTTCGGAGCACGTGGCGAACAACCCACCAAGGACGGCGGCAAAATCGGCCCCGAGTTCACATTCGGAATCTACATGGAGAAGGAGCTCAATGAGCCGATCCTGATCATCAAGACAGCTTGGGGTGGTAGGTCACTCAACACTGAATTCCGTCCGCCCAGTGCTGGCCAATACCAGTTGCCCAAGGAAATCCAAGAGCTGTGGGAAAAACATCCACAAGGTGCTCATGGAATTCCGAATGCCAACGAGCGGAAGAAGTGGCGGGAGGACAAGGATGCCGCCTCAGGGGTGTTCTACAGAATGATGATTGATCATGTCAAAAAGGTGCTCGCGGATCCCAAAAGGGTCTGCCCCGAATACAATGACAAAGAGGGGTATGAGCTGTCTGGATTTGTTTGGCTCCAAGGTTTCAACGATCTGGTCGATGGGACCACTTATCCTGGTCCTGAAAAGCCCGGGAAATTCGACGAATACTCCCGACTTTTGGCACACTTCATCCGCGATGTGCGCAAGGATCTCTCGTCCCCGAAATTGCCCTTCGTGATTGGCGTTCTGGGAGTGGGCGGCGAAAGCGAAAACGAAGTGTTTCGCAAAGCCATGGCCGCACCCGCCGACCTGCCTGAGTTCAAAGGTAATGTCATCGCTGTGGAAACGGCTCCCTTCTGGGATCAGGATATTGCTGCCGCAGAGCCCAAACAGGAGAAGTACAATGAAATCGTGGGCACCTCGCACATACTGAAGCGAGATGGTAGTCTCGACAATGAATGGAAATGGGGGAACTACTGGAAACCGGTCGGAAAGCCCCTGCCAGAGGAACGGGTTTGGCGCTTCACAACGGTGGATGCGACCGAGAAGGCAGACAAGTTGGAAGAATACACCGATCGGAGATTCCGCGACATCACCTTGCCTGCGGGTATGGAGAAGTGGTTCATGCCGGACTTCGATGACAGTGGTTGGGAGCAAGGCAAGGCACCCATTGGAAAGGGCGTCTGGAAACACAGCGGAATCACCTTGGACAAGTTTCCCTCCCAGTGGGGAGCTCACGAATTCTTGTTGATGCGCACCACGTTTGAAATTGATGACCTGAGCTTCGATTCCTATCGCATTTCGAATCTGGCGAGACAGGGGTTTCACGTTTACCTGAACGGCGTCAAACTGCACACCTACATCTGGTGGCAAGACAAGCCGGTTTATGGCTCCATCGTCCTCGAGAAGGATCAGATCCGTATTCTGAAGAAGGGGAAGAACGTGTTGGCCGTCTATGCAAACGATCAATATGATCAAAACTCTCCAATGCGCTATGCTGCGATCGACATGCGGATCGAGGGCATTTCCAAAGCGGATCAAGAGAAGCTCGACCGCGCTCTGGAGGAAGTCCTCCCGGTCAAGGACAGAGAGGCACTCAAGGGTGCTTCGAATGGCGGCTACCACTATTTTGGAAGCGCGAAGATCTTTGCCCAGATGGGTAAGGCATTCGCGGCAGCGAACTTGAAAATGATCAGGTGAAATCCAAAGTCGTTGCGAGATTGGGTTGGGGGTTGTCAATTCTCCTGAATCTAGTCTCCGGGACGAAGTAGTCATTTTCACGAAGAAGTGTTGCCCAGAATGACCTGCTCAAGGAGGCTAATCCGGAAATGGAGAGCGTCAGGTGCTCGAAGTGGCTGTCTTTCTGCGACCCCATCTCATTATTGGTGTGAAAGGTGGCGTCCATTTTCCAGTGTTCTGTTAGTCATTGCACTCGTCCGCTGGTCCATTCTGGTCTGCGCCGCGGGGCCTGTTCCGACGGCCAATCTTGAAGACTATCAGAAGATCGTCGCGCCGCTCTTCGTCAAGTCCTGTGTCCACTGCCATGGTCCGAAAAAGTCCAAGGCTGGACTCCGGGTCGACGAACTGGATCCCAATCTCCTTTCCGGTCGTGATCTCAACCGATGGAGCAAGATCTATGATGTCCTCAGCCGAAGTGAGATGCCTCCAGGTGACGAACCGGACTACCATCTCAATGACGATGATCGCGCCCGGGTTATCGAGTGGTTGGGGAATGAAATGCAGAAGGCCGGCCAAGTTGGGAAAAGTGTCGGGGCATATAGTTCCTTTCGCCGCTTGGCGAACTATGAATACAACCATGCCCTGCAGGACCTGCTGGATCTCAACTTTCAGTTTACGAAGGCACTTCCCCCCGAAAACACATCTGAGGACGGCTTCAAGAACAGTTCGAAGTATCTCCAGATGTCGGCGACGCAGCTCGAGACCTATAGGGAGATTGCCATCGATGCGTTGCAGAAAGCCACCGTGGAGGGAGATCGTCCGAAGGTTGTGAGGTGGCAGATCCCGATGCAAGAGGCGATGGACAAGGCTGCCGCATTGAAGCAAAAGCCCATCCAGCGCGAAAAGTCTGCCGACGCCCGGGAATTCGGGAACACCCACATCGTCAATAAAGAAGATGGTAAGGGTTTCTCTTATCAATGGACTTACTATGTCGTCATAGACGATGAGGCTCGGTACGGAATCTGGAATCTCAAACCAGACGAAACCAGTTCAGCCACCCCGCCGGTTGGCAGCGTCGTCGCGGTCATTCCGCCATCCCGACAATTCCACCTCGATCTGGGCAATTCGGTTCCTGATGAAGGTATCTTGCGAGTTCGGATTCGCGTGGGTGCAACCGGACGTCAACCGGGCCAGTCCGCAAATCTCAGGCTGGTTTTTGGCTTTCAATCCAACAATGAGGGAAAAATGTCGGTCAAGATCAGTGACCGCGACGTGGAGGTGACGGCCTCCAGCAAGGATCCCCAGTTTGTCACCTTTGATGTTCCTCTCGACGAGTTGCCACGGAACCCTTTCCGAAAGGCGCATGAGGTCGGAGGTTCCCCCAATTGCACTGAGTTTCTTGAAATCCACAACATTTCCAGTGCCGGCAAAGCGGTAAATAGCGAGCCGGTGAATCTGGAGATTGATTATGTCGAAATCGAAGCCGGACTGTACGAAACGTGGCCGCCAAAGTCTCATGTCACCGTCTTTTTTGAGAGCCCGAACAGGAATGATGAAGAAAAGTACTGTCGGGAGATCTTAAAGGGCTTCATGACGCGGGCTTGGCGGCGCCCGATTGGCGATGAAGAAATCGCTCCTTACCAAAAGCTCTTCTCTGAATATCGGCCAAGCTTCTCTGGATTCCAAGGAGCCATGATCGAAGTCCTCGCCACCGTGCTGACTTCTCCCGAATTCTTGTATTTGGTTCAAACCGAATCCGATTCGTCTTCGGCGTCGCATGCCATCAGCAATCTGGAGATGGCCAGTCGACTGTCCTTCTTTTTGTGGTCCAGCATACCGGACACCGCGCTTCGAGAGCTTGCCATTGCTGGTAAACTGAATTCGCCAGACATACTGGACTCCCAGATCGAAAGAATGTTGGCGGATCCGAAGTCGCGTCGGTTTTCCCGGCACTTTGTCCAGCAATGGTTGGGCTTGGAAGCCTTGGACAATATTGTCTTCGACCCAAAGAAGTTCGCGGACTACGACGAAGCCTTCAAAGAGAACCTGCTCGGGGAACCGCTGGCCCTTTTTGAGCATATGTTGCGGAACAACCGCAGCATCATGGAGTTACTCGATTCGGACTATCTCGTCATCAACGAACCCTTGGCGCGGCACTACGGAATCCCGGGTGTCTCAGGGCAGGAATTTCGAAGGGTCTCCATCGGTCGAGGAAGCCAGCGCGGCGGCATCATCACCACCGCGGCTGTTCTCACCATGAATTCTACCGGCGTTGATTCCAATCCTCTCAAGCGGGGCGTTTGGCTCTTGGAAAGGATTCTCCACGATCCGCCACCGCCACCGCCACCCAATGTTCCCACGGTGGATCTGACCGATCCCAAAATCCTCAAGATGACCCCGAAGGAACGCATGGCGGATCATCGCAACCAAGCCGCCTGCCGTTCTTGTCACGCCAAGATTGATCCTTGGGGGATTTCCTTGGAAAACTTCGATGCCATCGGTCGCTTCCGCACCTCGATCAATGATCAACCGGTTGACGCCACCGCCGTTCTTTACAACAAGCAACCCCTGGACGGAGTGGGGGGATTGAAGAGTTACCTGATCGCCGACCGAAAAGATCAGTTCGCGAAGGCCATGATTCACAAATTGAGTTCGTATGCCTTGGGTCGACCTATGTCTTTCGCTGACCGGGGGCAGATCGACAAGATGGCGGGTGAGCTCAAGGAACGCGGTTACGGACTTCGTGACCTTGTTTCCATTCTTGTTCACAGCAGATTGTTCAGTGAGAAGATCCAGTAGGAAATAGACCATGACCCATATCCGACCGCTGCTGAACCGAAGGAACTTCCTTCAATGTGCTGGAATCGGCCTGGCCCTACCGTGGATGGAGACCTTTGCCGCCACGAAAGAGCCCAGCAGGGGAATAGCTCGGTTTGTGAGCGTCTATCATCCGGACGGAGTGGGCCTGCCCCGGCGGGATGACCCGGCTTGGAAGGATTGGAGCTGGTTCCCCCAAGGAGGCGAACGCGATTTTCGACTGACCAAGGTCCTCGATGTCCTGGAACCGCTGCGCAACGACATCACGATCTATTCCGGACTTTCCCACCCCGCCGCCCGCAAGGTCCATGGCCACGCCAATGCCGACCAATACCTGACCGGCGCCGAGACCGGAAGCGAAGGGCCTTACAAGAACTCGATCTCGCTCGACCAGGTCATCGCCGCCCATGTCGGCCGCTACACCCGCCACTCCTCCCTCGTCCTTTCCACCAATGCGGGAACCGGCGCGCCCCGGGCCACCCACACTTCTTCCTTCAACCAACAAGGTCGCCCAATCCCATCGATCAACCGACCCAAGGAAGTCTTTGATCTCCTCTTCGTCACCCAAGGGAGGGAAACCCGGGACAAGCTTGCCCGCAGCAAAAGTGCCCTCGACCTCCTCATTGCCAACGTCAACTCGCTCAACCGAAAGCTCTCGAGCCACGATCGCCAAACGCTCGAGCAATACCTCGACGCCATCCGCGATACCGAGATCAAGCTGCACAAGGCCGAACAGTGGATCGATACGGCCTTACCTGAAGTCGATGCCGATCGCTTGAATCTCGAGGTGACGGTTCGCGACAGCAGGGCCTATATCCAGACCATCTATGAACTGATCTTTCTCGCTTTCCTCAGCGATTCCACCCGAGTCGCCACCTACATGATGGGGCGGGAAAACACCGGGGGACCTCAGGATCTCTTGGCCCGGGCCGTCGGTCTGAACAACGCCCACGGCCTGACGCATGACGTCAAGGAACCCAATGGCTGGCGCAACCTCGGAACCTACAACCGCTTCCAGGCTGAGGAATTTGGTCGCTTCCTCCAAAAGCTGAAGGAAACCCGCGAGCCCAACGGAAGCGGTACCCTTCTAGACAACACCTTTGCCATGCACGGGTCCGCTTCGAGTAGTTTCCATCTTTCCCGGAACTACCCGATCATTTCGGCAGGTGGCAAGAATCTGGGCTTCCGAAATGGCCGCTACCTCAAGTTTGGAAAAGGAAACGAAGACAACCAGGCCAATGCCGGAATCTCGGATGATTCAGGATGGCAAAGCGATCCAGAAGGTCACGAGCTTCCCCTCGCTCACCTCTTCGTCACGATCCTGAACAGGATGGGTGTCGAAACCAACGAGTTCGCCGGATACAAAGGCGGTGCCGACCGAGTTTAAGCGGGTGAGGGGGGCTTGGAGATAATGCCCCAAATTGGCGACAGAATCTGAGGTCAGGGTACAAGGGACGTGTCCCTTAGAGGTCCCGCGGTCAAACAGTCCAGTCAGTTGCCCGCCGAGAATAAGTTATGAAAAGCAGAAAATCAGCGTTGTCAATTGTGTACGGAATGTTCTGGTTTGGTATCCTATGTTTATTGACTTCGCTGATTGGGTTGATTTCTTGTGGGATATTCTTTGTAATCAACGTTACTCCTGAAACAGCAATCCAGCAGTTTCAAAACACGAGACAAGCCATGGTTGGGTTTGCCACCATGTCTACAGGCGTGTCGTTCACTATGGTCTGTTTTGCGCGATGCTTGAAGAAGACTCTCATGAGCCTTCCGGAAACCTAAAGGAGATCGTGATTTCAGAAGAGAAGTCACGGGATCCCGCTGGGGACATGTCCTTTGGACTTGGCTTTATAGAGAAGGGATGCCTCGTTTCACGCCATCAAGGTTATGGAGCGTTATGTATGAAAGCTGCTTTTCGTAAAGCTGTTCTCGTCTTGTTTCTCGGTCTCGCTGGATGTGGGGTTGATGATAACAGTCGTCGGGAGGGTTTTATTAGGCAATTCACAAACAATGTTTCACTGTTGTCTCTGAATGATTGGGCGAAACCTCAGATAAAGAGCTGCTTGACTGGTGACTCGAAAGTGCCATCGGGATTTGAGTTTGTATTGCGAAATCAAATGCCTATCTCCTGCAGCTTTTCCAGGATCAGAACAATCGGTGTTGTATTTTAATTGTGTATAGATTCGGTCTTGTGCGAGAAGGGTTCGCTGTAGGTACGACAAATCTTCCTCCCATAGTAGGTAGGCGCTTTAGGGAGTATCTTGGAAATGAGGTTTGGTATGTTTATGATACGCAGTAAGTTTGTTTTTCTGCTGCGACAAGGCCGAAGCCTAAGCGACGATACCGTGTTCCACGGAAAATCTTGAAGTCGTCGATGGTGTCCTGATGGTGTCCTGCTTGGGACATGTCCCTTGGGCCTCGATTTCGGAGGCTCGGTCAAGGCTTTTCAGATTCTGCAGCTAAGAATATACGACTCATGAAGATCAATGCGCCGCTATCAAAAAGGATTGCTTGCCTGGTCTTGGTGATTGGAGTTGTTGTAATCGTATTATATAGAGTGCCAATTCTGAATCTGCGTGAGTCAGGAGAATACCTTGATCCGAGAGGCTTAGTCTTGACAAACTCAACCATCGCGGTTGGTAAACAGAAAATTGATGAGCAGGATGCAAAAGAAGTTGTGAAATGGGCTCTAAGCAAATTTGATCTAGCAAAAGAGTGTGAGATGGGGTTATATTTTTCGGATGAAAAATGGCGGGCGGTAGTATTTCCACTCGATACAAATTCGAAACCCGTTTACCGTCGTGTGTTGTACGTAACAATATCAAAAGACGGTAGAGAGCTAAGCATTTTGGGAGGGTATTGATCGCAATTGTGGGATGTTTCTGGCCACTGGGGACACGTCGCTGGGGCAATATGCTGGTCTATGCACTCGAGTGCGTGAGTCTCCTGACGTTGTCTTCTACAGGCTTCTTTTGGTGGATTCCGAGGTGGTCAGATTAGGACGATTTCCGCCGGCTGAAGCCGGGACTCCGTACCTCAGAGGGGCTTCGTACCCTTGGCACCCTTGGTTGTAAGCCTCTCTGCGTCTCGGCGTCTCTGCGGGAGATGTTTCTCAGCGGGAACTGAGAGG